>DASYDM010000043.1:0-349230 GCA_036499585.1 Steroidobacteraceae bacterium | reverse complement strand
TGGGTAGATTCCGAAGCATTACTCACCCGTTCGCCGCTCGTCAGCATGTATTGCTACACCTGTTACCGCTCGACTTGCATGTGTTAGGCACGCCGCCAGCGTTCAATCTGAGCCAGGATCAAACTCTTCACTTGAAGATTTTGAAACATCGAATGAATGGCTCAAAAAAGACTCATTGCTGGACTTTTTTGGTCACTCGGTCAAATGCCAAAGAGCATTGACGCGAGTCCCCACACAAATTACCTGCCAAACTTTTAAACAGCATCCGGCGTCGCTGGGAGCCGGTGAGTTGTGCCTTTCGGCACTCTCGTTTTTGCCGCGCTTTGCAGCGCTGCCGTCACGAGGGGGGCGCAGTATAGCCGCAGTTCACATTCCGTCAACTGCGACTTTCTTGCCGCCCCGGTTCCGCTGGCGTTGCCACCTTCGGAACCGTCCTCACCCGCCGTCGGCGTTTTGCGCCGGGGCTTGCGAGGGGCGCGAAGTATAGCGACCGCCGAAGCCTTGTCAAACCATTGTCATGATTATTTTTGGCAGCCCCCTCGGCCGGGGCAAAGGCTACGGTAACCCCGTGATTCTCAAGCCTTCTTTTCGAGCTTGATCCGCGCGAAACGGCGCGAGCCGACCTGCAGGACGTGGTCCGCTCCCGGCAGCAGCGTCAGCGCCCGGTCCGTGACCTTGCCGCCATCGATCCGGACGGCCCCCTCGTCGATTTTCCGATTCGCTTCGGATGTGCTGGCGGCCAGTCCGACCTCCTTCAGGGCGTTCGCGAGCCGTATCCCGTGGGCTTCGACTTCGACCACCTTGGCGACCAGGTCCGTCGGGGTCTCCTTGTCGCTCAAACGCACGAACGCCTGCTGTGCCCGCTCTGCTGCACCTGCGTCATGGAAACGCGCGACGATCTCGCGCGCCAGCTCGAACTTGACGTCACGGGGGTTGCGTCCTTCGGCGACGGCCCGCTTCAGCCCCGCAATTTCCGCCAGCGGCCTGAAGCTCAACAGTTCGAAGTAACGCCACATCAGACCGTCCGAAATCGACATGACCTTGCCGAACATCTCCTCCGGCGGTTCCGCGATTCCTATGTAATTCCCCAGGGATTTCGACATTTTATTGACGCCGTCGGTGCCTTCCAACAACGGCACTGTCATGACGATCTGCGGCTCCTGGCCGAAGCTCTCCTGCAGCTGCCGGCCCACCAACAGGTTGAATGTCTGATCCGTTCCTCCCAACTCGACGTCCGCCTCCAATGCCACCGAGTCGTACCCCTGCACCAGGGGATAGAGGAACTCGTGGACCGCGATCGGCCGCCCGTCCTTGTAGCGCTTGGCGAAGTCGTCCCGCTCGAGCATGCGCGCCACGGTGTGGCGGGCGGCGATCTCGATCAGCCGCGCGGCCGGCATCTGCCCGAACCAGCGCGAATTGAAGTCCACGCGAGTGCGCTGCGGATCGAGGATCTTGAACACCTGGGTCTGATAGGTGCGGGCGTTCGCCTGCACTTCCTCGGGGGTGAGCGCGGGCCGGGTCGCATTGCGTCCCGAAGGATCCCCGATCAGCCCGGTGAAATCGCCGATCAGGAAGATGACTTCGTGCCCGAGCTGCTGAAACTGCCGCATCTTGTTCAGCAGCACCGTGTGCCCGAGATGCAGATCCGGCGCGGTGGGATCGAAGCCCGCCTTGACCTTGAGAGGCTTGCCACGCCGCAGTTTCTTGACCAGTTCCTCGGTGACGAGGACCTCGTGCGTGCCACGAGTCAACTCTGCAAGCGCGTCATCGATGTCAGACATGTGTGACTCAGTTCTCTATGGATTTCCCGTAGGGAAGCGGGTAGTGGTCCGCAGCACTCGACGTTGCCGAGTCTTCTGCATTGACCCGGCCTTCAGGGCTCGGGTACGGTCTCCCCTTTACCGTCCGCCAAGTGTAGTCAGTCGATGACCCGCAAGCGAAGAGGAGCAACCCCGTGGGGCGAGCCAGCACCAGCGCGCGGCCCTGCCAGGGCCTGGTGGCTCGTGGGCGCAGTGGTGGTTCTGGGCGGCGCCGTAGCGTACCCCTGGCTGCACCGCGAGCACCGCAAGTCCGGCGGGTCCCCCCCAGTGCCCAACGTGGCTGCACCGGCGACAGCCGCTTCTGCGGCTCCCGGCGCTGCGAGCCCTGCGAACCCTGCCGCTGCGGCCCCAGCCCGTAACCTTGCGAGCGCCGGCAACGCGCCGAGGTCGTCCGGTCCGCAATCGGCCTTCCTGGGATCCTCCGCGGCCGCACTCGGCGCGTCGACGGTAGACGTGATGGTCAAGACCAACGACACGCTCGATGGAATCTTCCGTCGCCTGAAGCTCAATCTCGCCGACCTCGCCTCGCTGCGCAGCCTCCCGGGACTCAAGGCCCGGCTGGACAGCCTGCGGCCCGGTGAGCGGCTGCACTTCGTCCACCGGGACGGATCGCTGTTCGCACTCGAGCGCCGCCTGAGCGAGACCGAGACACTCAAGGTCGTGCGCGAGGACGACAACCTCAAGGCGGACGTCCTCAAGAATCCATTGCAGACGAAAGTGCGCACGCTGCGGGCCTCCATCGACAGCTCCTTATTCGAGGCCGTGGAGAGTGCCGGGGGCCACGACCAGACCGCCGTCGCACTCGCAGATATCTTCGGCTGGGACATCGACTTCGTCCTCGACATTCAGCGGGGCGACTCATTCGTCGTCACCTATGAAGAGTTATATCGCGACGGCGCGTATCTGCACGACGGCACCGTGCTTGCGGCGTCGTTCACCAACAACGGCCGTGAGTTCGACGCGGTGCGCTACGTCGACCCGCAGGGCAATGCTCACTACTACACGCCCGACGGCAGGAGCATGCACAAGGCCTTCTTGCGGGCACCGGTCGAATTCACGCGGGTCAGTTCCAAATTCAACACGGCCCGCCATCACCCGATCCTCAACCTGATCCGCGCCCACAAGGGAACGGACTACGCCGCCCCGATCGGAACTCCCGTGAAGGCTGCCGGCGACGGCAAGATACGTTTCGCCGGAGGCAAGGGCGGCTACGGCAACGTCGTCGAGATCGATCATTCGCGCGGCATCGTTACGGTCTACGGGCACCTGTCGCGGTTTGCGAAGGGGACCCATGTCGGAGCGCATGTCTCGCAGGGCGATATCATCGCCTATGTTGGAATGACCGGACTGGCCACGGGCCCGCACCTGCACTATGAATACCGGGTCAACGGGGTCTTCAAGAACCCGCAGACCGTCGCCCTTGCGGATGCCGAACCGATCGATCCGCGGCTGCGCGAGGACTTCGCCGCCAGGACCGCACCGTTGCTGGGCTCGTTGGTGGCGCCAATGGGACCGGCGCTCGTGTCGCGTTGAGCGCGGCTGACGGGACGCCGCGCGGCAGGCGGCGTCGATCCGTCCGGTCTCCGGGCGGATCCATGCGCTGCCTGACTCTCGATTGTTACGACACGTACGCGGAACTTCCGCCTCTGCCACGGAAACCAAAGTCGATGGACGCGCCGGATTTCAAAGCTCCCCAGCACTACATCAATCGGGAACTGTCGTTCCTGGAATTCAACCAGCGCGTGCTCGCACAGGCCTTCGACGATTCCATTCCGCTGCTCGAGCGCCTGAAGTTCCTGTGCATCTCCTCGAGCAACCTGGATGAATTCTTCGAGATCCGGGTCGCGGGCCTGAAACAGCTGCACGAGTTGGGCTCGGCGCAGTTCGCCGCCGATGCGATGTCGATCCCGGATCAACTCACCGCCATTCACGCGCGCGCCCTCGAGCTGGTCGAAGAGCAGTATCGCTGCCTCAACGAGGTGCTGCTGCCCGCGCTCGAGAAGGAAGGCATTTCCCTCCTCGGCCGCAAGGCCTGGAGTCCCGAGTCGTTGGGCCGCAGATCCTGGAGTCCGGAGGCCAGTGCCTGGCTCGAGCAATATTTCGAGCGGGAAGTCGAGCCGGTGCTCTCACCGCTCGGTCTGGACCCGGCGCGACCGTTCCCCCGCATTCAGAACAAGAGCCTGAATTTCATCGTGCGCCTGCGCGGCAAGGACGCATTCGGCCGCGACAGCGAGCTCGCGATCGTCCAGGCACCTCGATCGCTGCCACGCGTGGTGCCCATCCCGCTCGAAGGGACGCAGAGAACGCTGGTGCTGTTGACGGGCATCGTGCAGGCGTTCGTCCAGAAGCTGTTCACCGGCATCGAGGTGATCGGCTGTTACCAGTTTCGAGTGACCCGGAACAGCGATCTGTTCGTCGACGAGGAAGAAATCGACGACCTGCGACGCGCGCTGGAAGGCGAGCTCGCTCACCGCCGCTACGGTGCGGCTGTACGGCTCGAGACCTCACGCGATTGTCCCGACGACATGGTGCAGTTCCTGCAACGCCAGTTCGCCCTGCACGATGTCGACGCGTACCGCATGCCGGGCCCCGTCAACCTGAATCGCCTTTCGGCCATCTACGACCTGGTGCAACGACCCGATCTGAAGTATCCGATCTTCACGCCGGGGCTGCCGAAGCGCCTCATCGCCAACACCGACGTGTTCGCGGCGATTCGCCAGAACGACATGTTGCTGCACCATCCCTACCAGAGCTTCGCTCCGGTCATGGATTTCCTGCGCCAGGCGGCGGCAGACCCCCAGGTGCTGGCGATCAAACAGACGCTCTACCGGGCCGGCAACGAATCACCGATCGTCGATGCACTGGTCGCTGCCGCCAACGCGGGCAAGGACGTTACCGTGATCGTCGAGCTGCGAGCTCGGTTCGACGAGGAAGCCAACATCGAGCTGTCGAACCGCCTGCAGGAAGCCGGGGCGCACGTGATGTACGGCGTCGTCGGCTACAAAACGCACGCGAAAATGGCTTTGGTGGTCCGGCGCGAGCCGGGCGGAATTCGCCGCTACTGCCATCTGGGCACCGGCAACTATCATCCCAGGACGGCTCGCGCGTACACCGACTACGGTCTGTTCACGTGCAACGATGAGATCGGTCAGGACGTTCACGAGCTATTCCTGCAGCTCACGAGCCTCACCCAGACTCCCAAGCTCAACAAACTCGTGCAGTCGCCGTTCGGCATGCACGAAGCAGTGATCGCAAAGCTCGCCCGCGAGGCCGACCATGCCCGCGCCGGAAGACCAGCCCGCATCATCGCGAAGATGAACGCGTTGGTGGATCCGCAGGCCATCGAGGCTCTCTACCGGGCATCCGCCGCCGGTGTGCAGATCGACTTGATCATCCGGGGCGTCTGCGCATTGCGGCCGGGGCTTCCGGGTGTGTCCGAGAACATCCGCGTCCGCTCCATCGTCGGCCGGTTCCTCGAGCATTCGCGCGTGGTCTACTTCGAAAACGGCGGTCAGCCGGAAATGTTCGCCGCCAGTGCCGACTGGATGGAGCGCAATTTCTTCCGCCGCGTGGAAGTGGCCTTCCCGATCCAGCGCGACTGGCATCGCGAGCGGATTCTGAAGGACCTCGAGTACTGCCTCAAAGACAACACCCAATCATGGAATCTGACTTCGGACGCTCGCTACGAACGGGTGCCCCCTGCGCCTCCCGGCGAGCGCAGCGTCAGCGCCCAGACTGAGCTGCTGGCTGCCTACGCAACCGGCATGGCCTTTCCGCCAAGCTGATCTATTTCTTGTCCCGGCTGTACACCCGCAGCCGGTAGCCCGCGCTGGCGAGGTGCTCGGTTTCCTGTTGCAGGTCTGCCGATGTCAGCGGGTGATCCCGCAGCCATTTGCCCGGAAACTCGATCTCGAGCGAGCGAAACGAGGCGCTGAGCCGGATCGGCGGCAACGCAACCGCACTGCGCCCCCGGTGAAGCAACACGGCCAGCCGCAGCAGCACGATCAGATACAGCGCGGTTCGATCCCACGGCGGAATCAGGTCCTCGAGACCCTCCACCGCCAGCTTGCGCCTGTGCCCGCCAACCAACCGTGCCAGCAGCAGCTGCTCGCCCCGCGGGAATCCAGGCATATCCGCGTTTTCCAACAGGTACGCGCCGTGCCGGTGATAGCCGCTGTGCGAGACATCCAGACCGATCTCGTGCAGCCGCGCAGCCCACCTCAGGGCCTGTTCGGCCAAAGGATCCGACAGACGCCAGGCGTCGCGAGTCTGCTCGAGGAAATCCAACACACTCGCTTCGACGCGCTCGGCTTGGGCCAGGTCGACGTGATAGCGCTGTTGCATCGCCCGCACGGTTCGATCGCGGGCGTCCTCGTCATTGAAGCGCCCCACCATGTCATACAGCAGGCCTTCACGCATCGCGCCTTCGGCGATCTGCATTTTTTCGACGCCCATCACGTCGAAGATCGCCGCCAGAATCACCGTGCCACCCGGGAACACCGGCCGGCGATCTTCGGTGATGGCGGCAAGACTCAGGTCGCGCGTGTGACCGGCTTCGATCAGATACTTCAGGGTCTGTTCGAGCCCGGAGGTCGTGATGGCCACCGCCTGCGGATCGAGCTCCCGAATGACTTCGCCGATGGCACGCACCGTTCCGGAGCTGCCCGCGCAATGATCCCAGCCCCGCCGGCGGAACGCGGCCTGAACGGGCTCCAACTCCAGGCGCGCCGCGACCCGGGCACGGTCGATGCGCTTGGCGGATATCTTGCCGTCCTTGAAGAAGCGCTCGCTGAGGGACACGCATCCCATCTGCAGGCTTTCCAACTCCAGCGACGAGAGGCCTTCGCCGATGATGAGTTCCGTGCTGCCGCCACCGATGTCCACGACGAATCGCCGCCCCGGCTCGGAGGGCATCGTGTGGGCGACACCCGAATAGATCAGGCGCGCCTCCTCCATGCCGGCGATGATTTCGATGGGATGCCCGAGCGCCTCGCGCGCTCGCTCGAGGAATGCCTGTTTACGGTGGGCTACGCGCAGAGCGTTGGTACCGACCACGCGCACGCTGTCTGCGTGCATGTCGCGAAGACGTTGGCCGAAGCGCTCGAGACAAGCCAGCGCCCGTGCCGCGACTTCCTTATCGATCCGACCGTTCTCCTCGACACCCGCGGCAAGGCGGACCATCTCCCGCAGCCGGTCGATGATGATGATCTGCCCGTGCGAATAGCGGGCGACAACCATGTGAAAGCTGTTGGACCCGAGGTCTACAGCCGCCAGAACGTCGGGGACGGGTTGCGCCGCAGCGCGTGATTGAGGAATCGGCACTCGGGCGGTGGCGCCGGTGCTCATCAGGCCGCGGAGAAGGAGGACCCGCAACCGCAAGTGGTGGCTGCGTTTGGATTGCGAATCACAAACTGAGCGCCGTCGAGCCCTTCGCGGTAGTCGATCTCCGCGCCGGTAAGGTACTGAACGCTCATGGGGTCCACGAGCAGCTTCACGCCAAGATTCTCAACGCACGTATCGCCGTCCTGGACCTGCTCGTCGAACTCGAACCCGTATTGCAGGCCCGAGCATCCGCCACCCTGGACGAACACCCGCAGCATCAGATTCGGGTTGCCTTCGCCCTTGATCAGATCGCTGACCTTGCGCGCGGCGGCGTCCGTGAACAACAGCGCCGGCCCGTCTTCGGGGGGGGCGTCCTGGACCATGACTTCCTGGGTACTCATCTTGAAACTCAGTCTATCAGCCTTCAGGCCGGCAAAGATCCCTCGGTCACCCGTTCTGGCGCCGCGCCGGGGTTTCGCCGTCGCCGCTCGACCCCGTTCCGGCAGTCACTTGGGTCAGCTTTCCCATGATCTGGGCGCCTAGTGTCATCTCAATGACGCCATAAAAGACATTTCCCTCGACCTGGGCGGTAGCCCCCAGCACGAGCCGGTCCCGGGCATGGATATCACCCCGAACCTTTCCGTTCAACATAACGCTCAGGCACTCCACATTCCCTTCTATGGAGCCGGACTCGCTCACAGACAAGCTCGACCCCGCCAGTGGCTCTGCCCGGACGTTGCCGGCGACGGTACCGTCGAGGTGCAGGCCCCCGGCGAACCCCAGGTCACCCTGCAGGCGGGTGGCCTTGCCGATGAGGGTATCGATGCGCGCGGGCTTACTGTCTTTGCCAAACATAGCGTCTCCGGATGAATGCCTTTCGGGTGCGGGGGCTCTCGCCGCCGCGGGGCGGCTATAGCCTGGCCGCTACCCGTGGCCGGGTTGCTCCCCGGGGGCGTCGGCATCCCCGAGATTCCACAGGAACGTCTGGGTGACCGGCGCCACGTCTTTGTGACTCGAGCGCACCTCGATCGAGAGGTGCTCGGGCTTCAGCCCGGCCGGCACGACGACCTCCTGGTCGAAATTCTGGAAATAGCGAAAGCTGTACGGCAGCTCGTGAACCTTGCCCCCCGTCAGCGTGTTCAGGTCCATGGACGCACTGGCGCCCGCAGACTCTCCATCCACGCTCAGCCCGATGGAGCCCGCGGCAACGTTATCCGGCCGCACCGAGCGCACCAGCGCCATGTGCAATACGAACTGACCCGGCTTCTGTCCCTTTGAGATCCGCACCTGCTGGATCTTCACTCCGACCGCCGGCGCCCCCTGAGCCACGATGCCGCGGTAGAACGCCAGCTCCTGCGTCTGCCGCGCCACCTGGGCCTGCAGGTCACCGATCGAGCGCGACACCTCAGCCTGTTCGCGAGCACGGCCGATTCGAATCGTGTCGAGCTCTGCCAGCCGCGTCCGCAGCTCCCGATTGGTCTTTTCCAGGCGCTCGATCTGCACCTGGAGCTCGGTTTTAGCCTGCGCCACAGCCAGGCGATCGTAGCCGGCGTCGTAGCGGCCAAGCTCGTAAATGACGTACAGCGCGAACACCGCGATGAGAGGCACGACGCCCAGCAGAATGACACGCCGAAACGGGGCGTGTGTGCGAATGACGACACTGGGTTTGCCTTCTGGAGCGCGCATACCCGTGAGAGTTTCGTCCCGCCCGCGCCGTCAGTCGACCGGAGTTGCTGCCGACTGTGAACCGTTCGTCGGTGCGGTCACCTCATCCCACCAGTGCGGCCGCGGCGGCGCTCCTTGGGGGAAGGCGAAGAGCGCCAGGTCTGTCAGCGCTCGGGTGTAAACGGGCCGCTTGAAGTAGATGACTTCGCGAATAGGCTCCCAATAGGGTGCCCAACGCCACTGGTCGAATTCCGGCTCCGAGGTACTGCCGAAGTCGAACTCGAGGACCTCGTGCTTGAGGCGCATCAGAAACCAGCGCTGCTTTTGGCCGATGCAGACCGGTTGCTGGTTCCGGCGCACGAACCGGGACGGCAGGCGGTAGCGGATCCAGCCCTGAGTCTGGCCCAGCACCTCCACGTCCTGCCGCGAGAGACCGATTTCCTCGTGCAGCTCCCGGAAAGCCGCCTCCTCCAGCGCCTCGCCGTGACGGACCCCGCCTTGGGGAAACTGCCAACCGCGACCACCCGTGCGGCGCCCCAGAAAAACCTCGCCCGCGCCGTGCATCAGGACGATGCCGACGTTTGCGCGAAATCCCTCTGAATCAATGACGTCGCTCATGGGTTTCCCAAAGTCTGCCATAGTGCCGCTGATGAGCAAGCAGCAGGTTTCAACCGTGGCTTGGCGACGCATGACCGTGCTGGCGGCTATCGCGGCTGTGGTCGCCGCAGCTTCGCTCGTCGTCGGCGGCTCGGGAATCGGCTTGCGTCAGGCCTTGGCGGGACTGTTGGGTGGCGGATCCGACACCGCCCGGGCTGTGATGATGGAAGTCCGGCTGCCCCGGCTCCTGGCGGGGTTCGGTGTCGGGAGCCTGCTCGCGTTGGCCGGCGTGTTGCTGCAGGCCCTGTTCCGCAATCCGCTCGCCGACCCGTTCGTGTTGGGAGTTTCGGGCGGTGCTGCCGTCGGTGCCCTGCTGGCGATGGTGGCAGGCGCGGCGATGCTCACAGTGCAGTCGGCGGCCCTCGCAGGCGCACTGGCCACCGTTGCAATCGTTTACCTGCTCGCCCGGGGCGGCGGCACGTCGCGGCTGCTGTTGACCGGAGTCGTTCTGGCAAGCGCTTGCGGCGCACTGGTCAGCATCCTGCTCGCGATCGCCGACGCCTCGCAGGTACGGGGCATGGTGTTCTGGCTTCTCGGCGATCTCGGATGGTCCCTCGACCCAGGGGTAAGCGCGCTGACTGCGTTAGCCGCGCTCGCTCTGGCCTTTAGTGTGGGTCGGCCACTGAACGTCCTCGCGGCCGGGGAAATGCGGGCACGGAGTGTCGGGCTGCACGTCGAGCTGTGGCGAACCGTCATATTCATCGCCTCATCGGCACTCACCGCCGTAGCAGTGGTCAATGCCGGCACCGTCGGGTTCGTGGGGCTGATCACTCCACACGTCGTGAGAATGACCTTCCGGACCAGCGATCACCGGATCGTGGCACCCGCGTCAGCACTTTTGGGAGGAACCCTGTTGGCCGCAGCGGACCTCCTCGCCCGCACCATAGCGAGCCCGCGCCAACTTCCCGTCGGAGCCGTCATGGCGCTGGTCGGCGCGCCTTTGTTCATTGCCCTCCTGCGCACGCGGAGCGCGGCGCACTGACGAATAGGCCGCAAAAGCCGCGCCTTTTGCGGCCGGCAACGCAGCCGCGGTCCGAAAAAGCGCCGCAGGCGGCTTTTTCCAATGAATCAACCGATGACGTTCGGAGAGGTTTCGACTCGATTGCGGCCGGCACTCTTGGCCCGGTAGAGAGCCGCATCCGCTTCCGCAATCAGCCGTTCCGCCAATACTTTGTAGTCGCGCGTCGTGGCAGCCGGTGAAGCCGCCGCAACACCTATCGACAACGTCACCGTCTCGTGGGCCTGCGCACCGATCGGGATCGGTTGGCTGCGAACTGCTTCCAACACTCTCCTGGCCACGCGCTCCCCGTCGACGATGTTCCCTTGCGGCAGCACGATCGCAAATTCGTCCCCACCGAAACGCGCTCCCGTATCGCTGGTGCGCATCTCGGCATCGATACGTTGAGCCACTTCCCGCAGCACGTCATCGCCGGCCAGATGACCGTACTGGTCGTTGATCCGTTTGAAATGATCCACGTCGATCATCAGGCACGCGATGCTCTGATTCCCGCGCTGTGCACGGGACAGCTCTTCGCGCAGACGCGCGTTCAGATAGCGCCGGTTGTGGAACCCGGTGAGGAAATCCGTCAGCCCGCTGCGCAGCAGCCGGGCGCGGTTGATCGAGTTTTCGATACAGATCGCGGCGACGACTCCCAGGTGGGCCAGAAAGTCGGTCGCGAGCTCACGGGTGAAGCGGAACGGATCCGCGCTCGCGAACACCAGTACGCCATCGAGTTGGTCGTTACGCAGAAGCGGGATCAGCGCAAGGCTCCCCATGCTGCGCACGCCAGGCAACAGCAATTCGTGATCGGCCCTGTGGAAAGGACCCAGCCAGGGCCGGTCCAGGGATTTCAGCTGCGGCGCCAGACTCGTCAACCCATCGACGAACCGGACCTCCTTGAGGGCCTCGAGCACCTGGGCGTCGCCCGAGAGAAGGTGGCGGATCTCGTGCTGGGGATCCTGCAGCATCAGATGAACGGCATCGAGCTGATAAGACTCCTTCAGCCCGTAGATCATGCGTTCCAGGAGTTGGGCCAGCGAGCCCGCGCGCAACAGCTCGAGCTCGCGGTCCTGGGTCTTGCGCAGCAGCGACTCGTTGCGGGCAACCTGGTCGGTCAGCTCGCGCAGCCGAGCCTGTAACGCGGCGTTATCCGACTCCAGCGTCGCGACACGATTCGTCGTGCCCGCTGGTGGTTGTCCTATGGGTCGCTGACCCGAGAACGGTCGCCGCATTTTGCTTCCAAGCCTCCGACCTCCCGCACCCTCAGGCCCTGCGCTCGGTCGCCGTCTTACGATCCTCCAGATATTCCCGCCCGCGCTGCATCAAAGCTACGAACGCGTCGTGGTTTTGCGAAAGCACCGCCGTCCGCAGCCGCTCCACCGCTTTCGACAGCGCCTCGAGCGACTCCGCTCCATAGTCGTTCAGGCTCTGGATTTCGAAATACAGATCTGGACTTTCCTGCGCCACTTTTGTGGCGACGTCGAGTTGCGTATCGAACGTCGTGCTCGACATTCGCGCAAGCTTGGCCGCGTCCTCGCCACTCTCCGCAAGCGCTGTGAAAAACGCGATATTGAGTGCGTGCGACAGGCCAAGGACATAGGCAATGAGTCGATCATGGTCGTCGAGACTCATGACGACCTGTTCAGCCATGGTCGCAGCAAAGAGCTCGCGGGCGGCGGCTAGAGCCTCGGGGTGACCCAGATCCACAAACACTACGTGCCGACCCGAGAGCAACTCCGTATCCGGCCCGAACATCGGGTGAAGCGAAGTCACCCGGCAGCCATGTGACTTGAGCGCGCGCAATCCCGCTCGAAGGGGTGACTTGAGTGACCCGACATCAAAGATCACGCCAGGGGGCCGCCGGAGTGCCAGATCGCGAAGAATCGCGTCAGTCGCCCCGAGCGGAGTCGCGACCACGATGACATCGTGCTTGAGATCCGACGTCCGCCAGTCCTCGATGTGGTGACTGGAGCCGTTGAGGGCTCCGGACGGATCGGCGACCTCGACCGAGAAGCCCTGAGAGGCCAGGAACTGCACGAACCAGCCGCCCATCTTGCCGCTGCCACCGATGACGAGTGCGCGGCGGCCAGTGCCTGTCCCGCGGGCCACGACGCTCGCATGCTCCTGCGTCGTCAGCGACGACCGAATCAGCAACCGTAGAAGGTCTTCGGCCAAGGCGGGCGAGACGCCCATCTCCTGAGCCACCGCCCGTACCCCGAGAATTACCTCCCGCTCGCGGCCGTAGTCCCTGGTAGGGTGCCCGGTCGTGCGCTTCGCCCGCGCTACCTGCTCACTGATCGATTTTCGCTCAGCCACGAGACCGATCAGTTGGCGGTCGATCTGATTCAGGCGCTGACGCAGGTCGTCAAGCGTCGGGTCGTCGCGGGTCATGGCTGGCAAAGCCTCGTGGGCTCGTGGGAAAGGTCTGCCTTTATTAACATACCGGCCATGGACCTTCACACCGAGCTGCTCCCCGACCCTCTGCCCCCCGACCCGCTGGTCCTGCTGGCGCGGTGGCTCGAGGAAGCCCTGAAAGCCCGCCACCAACCCAATCCGAACGCGTTGGTGCTGGCCACAGTGAGCCCGGACGGCAAGCCATCCGCACGAGTCGTCCTGTTGAAGGACCTGGTCCCGCACCCCGGATACATCGTCTTCTACACGAACTATCACTCGCGCAAGGGCCGAGAGCTGGCGGACCACCCCCGGGCGGCCGCGGTGATTCATTGGGACCATTTACACCGTCAGGTCCGGGTCGAGGGCGCGGTCGTTCAGTCGCCCGCCGAGGAGAGCGATGCGTACTTCGCCTCCCGCCCCTGGCAAAGCCGGGTCGGCGCCTGGGCCAGCCAGCAGAGCGAGCCGGTCGACTCCCGACAGAAGCTGTCCGCGGCGGTCGAAGAAGTCACCCGGCGGTTCGGTATCACCGACCCGTGGCTGGGAGCAGGGCCCCGGCAGGGCAGCAGCGGCCCCCCAGTCCAAAGGGTCGTCGGCGATCCGCAGGTCCCCCGACCGCCGCACTGGGGCGGCTACCGCCTGTGGGTCGACACGATCGAGCTATGGGTCGAGGGCGCTGGGCGCATCCACGACCGGGCCCGGTGGAGCCGCACTCTGGAAAGACGCTCTGACGATTCGTTCGAGGTGGGTCACTGGAACGCGACGAGGCTACAGCCATGAGGGACGCGACTCCGCTGCCCGCTGTCCGCCTCCAACCGTGAAGGCTCTGCGCATCTCCATTCTTCTTCTGGCTCTGATCGTCGTGGCCGGGACCGCCTGGCTCGATCGCAAAGGCTCGACCAGCTGGCGAGAGCCTCTATGGGTCGGTATCTACCCGATCAACGGCGACGGCAGCCCCACAGCGCAGAAGTACGTTTCGACGCTGACGCCGCAGACCTTCTCCGACATCGATGCCTTCTTTCAACGCGAGGCCCCCCGCTACGGCATCGCCCTCTCACAACCCGTACGCATCGAGCTCTACCCCGAGGCTCACGAGTTGCCACCGGCCTTGCCGCCGAACCCGTCGATCCTCAGTGTCGTCGCGTGGAGTTTGAAAATGAGGCTCTACGCGCGACGCGCCGCGGACGTTCCCAACCGTGCACCACCTCGTGTGCGCCTGTTCGTGCTTTTCCACGATCCGGCGTTGCTTCCCAGCCTTCCTGACTCGCATGGCATGGAAAAGGGTCTGATCGGGGTCATTCACGTGTTCGCGGATCGCTCCATGGCCGGAAGCAACAGTGTCGTGATCGCTCACGAGCTGCTGCACACGCTCGGCGCCACTGACAAGTACGCACCCGGCACCGGTGCTCCCGTGTTTCCGCAAGGGTTTGGCGACCCTGCCCAACAGCCGCGGTATCCCCAGAATCGGGCGGAGCTGATGGCCGGCCGCCGTGCGGTGTCAGAAACGCAAGCCGAGACGCCGCCCAGTCTGAGAGAGGTGGTTGTCGGCCCCGCCACGGCGAAAGAGATCCGCTGGGCGACACAATGACCTCGCTACCTCCGGCCGAACAGACCGTGCCTCCGCCGTCCACCGCAAAACCGAACCTGGCTCCTCTGTCCACGGCCAACCTGACGGTGCGTGTGGGCGCACGCACGCTGGTCGAATCGTTGACCGCCGAGTTCTCGCCCGGCGAATTCGTTGCCATCCTGGGTCGCAACGGTTGCGGAAAGACACTGACGCTGCACACGCTTGCTGGCTTGCGCCCGGCGAGCAACGGCAGTGTGCACATGGATGGTCGACCGCTGACGCAGATCAATCAACGCGACATCGCTCGGCGGCTCGGCGTGCTGACGCAGGACCTCGAAGAAGGATTCGCGACCACAGCGCTGGAATCCGTGTTGATAGGCCGGCATCCGCATCTGTCGCTGTGGCAGTGGGAAACCGACGAGGACGAGCAGGTCGCTCGCAAAGCGTTGGCCGCAGTCGATCTTGCAGACTTTGCCCCGCGGCTCACCGACACGCTATCCGGTGGGGAAAGGCGCAGAGTCGCAGTCGCCTCACTGCTCGCGCAGGACCCGGCGCTATTTCTCCTGGACGAGCCGACCAACCATCTCGATCCCCACCATCAACTGGCGGTGCTGTCCCTGTTCCACGAGCTCACACACAATGGGCGCACTGTGATCGCGACCTTGCACGACCCTACGCTCGCCGCCCGATTTGCGGACAGAGCCATTCTGCTTTCAGGCGACGGAAGCTGGAGGGCCGGACCGGTCGAGGAAGTGATCACCGCCGCCTCGCTCAGCGAGCTTTACTTCACGCCCATCGTCGAACTGCGCCAGGACGGGCGCAGGGTATTCACGCCAGCTTAGGATCCCGGCGGGACACCGCCCCGCGCCTCAGCCGAGGATCTCTCTGACCTTTTCATGCATCGGCCCATTCGTGGCCAACACGGTCGTCGTGTCCAAACCCACCTCGCCACCGCTCAGGTCCGTGAACCTGCCCCCCGCTTCACTGACGATCACGGTCAGCGCAGCGATGTCGAGAATGTTCACGTCCGACTCGATGACGACATCGAGCGATCCCCGCGCCAACAGGTGGTAGTGCACGAAATCGCCGTAGCCTCGGATGCGACTGACTCGTTGGATCAGCGCACCTAGCCGGCCCCACTGCGCCGACTTCGTCATCGTCTTCAGATTGCCGGTCGACACGATCGCCGCCGCCAGCTCACGGGTCTGACTGACGCGGATGCGACGCTCGTTGAGGAATGCTCCCTCGCCTTGCTCCGCCCATGCGATTTCGTCATACGCCGGTGCGCAGGACACGCCGAGCGTAAGCTTGCCGCCGCGCATCAGAGCGATCTGGGTCGAGAAGAACGGGCACTCGCGGACGAAGGACTTGGTGCCGTCGATCGGGTCGACCAGCCAGATGTTGTCCGCCCCCATCGCGTGCTGGCCGGTCTCCTCGCCATAGAAGCCGTAGCTGGGAAAGCGCTTTCCCAGGATGTCGCGGATGACCTCTTCCGCCCGCACGTCCGCCTCGGTCACCGGCGAGGCATCCGCCTTCGTCTTGACCTGCAGGTTTCGCTGGTACAGGGAGCGGATGACGTCAGCGGCGGCCAGCGCCGCCTCGCGCGCCGCGTCGAGTTCTCTTGATGGCATGGGGCGCGGATCGTATCCCACCGCAGCCGGCAAAAACCACGCTTTTTGCCGGCGGGCTAACGGAGTAATGTCTGCGGAAAGCGCCGCAGGCGCCTTTCCGCCAATGAATATGGGCAACCGCCTTTCGAAGATTTACACCCGGACCGGCGACGACGGCACCACCGGACTCGGCGATGGCACCCGAGTCCCGAAGGACGGCGCCCGCGTCGAGGCCTACGGCACCGTCGATGAGCTCAACAGCACCGTCGGTGTACTGCTCGCCAATGCCGGCCTTCCCGAGAAGGTCGTCTCGTGCCTCACGGAAGTTCAGCACGAGTTGTTCGACATGGGCGGCGAGCTGTGCATTCCCGGACACACTGCGATCAAGGCCGAACAGATCACGCGCCTGGAAACGGAGCTGGACGAATTCAACGACGCACTGCCGCCGTTGAAGGAGTTCATTCTGCCGGGTGGCGGCCCGGCTGCCGCGGCATGTCACATTGCCCGAACAGTAGCCCGTCGGGCCGAGCGTCGCGTGCTGACGTTGTCGCGGGAAGAGACCGTGAGTCCGGAGGTGCTGAAGTACCTGAATAGACTCTCGGATCTGCTGTTCGTGTTAGCTCGCGTCCTGGCGCGCCATGAACGCGGAGCCGAGGTTTTATGGCGCCACGATCGATCGTCTTAATCTGCCCCAGTCGAACGCCGGCCCAGGGTCCATCTTTCGACCTGGCGCCACATCACTGTGTCCGACGATGTGTTCTTTCTTTAGCGAAGGATATACGCGCAACAGTACGTTGATCAGGTCTGCCAACCGCTCGTACTGCACATCCTCATACGGGACGTCGTCCAGCCCCTCGAGCTCTATCCCTACCGAATAGTTGTTGCAGTTCTCTCGGCCCTGATACACCGACATCCCTGAGTGCCAAGCTCGTTCGCTGAACGGCACGTATTGCACAACCATCCCGCTGCGGTAGATCACGACGTGGGACGACACGCGACCGCCGGCCACGGCCGTGCGGAAATAGGGATGGCCGTCCGGGGGCAACCCGCCGGTGAAAAGAAGGTCAATCCAGGGACCTCCGTACTCGCCTGGCGGCAAGCTGATGCCATGGACGACGATCAGTTCCGGAACCACTCCCGCGGGCCGCGGCTCGAAATGGTTCGTGAGGACCTGTCGAACGTCCACGAGCAATCCGGTAGAGGCCTCGATCTTCATCTGCCCCTGATCATGCCACAATCCACTTCATGAGCACCGCGAACGAACCCTTCATTTCCCGCGATCTGGCACACGTCTGGCATCCGTGCACCCAGATGAAGGATCACGAGCGGGAGCTGCCCCTGATCCCGATCCGCCGCGGTCAGGGTGTATGGCTCGAGGACTTCAATGGCAAGCGCTACCTCGATGCGATCAGTTCCTGGTGGGTCAACCTGTTCGGCCATGCGAACCCGCACATCAACACTGCGATCCGGGAACAACTCGACCGATTGGAACAGGTGATCCTGGCAGGCTTCACACACGAACCCGTCATCGCTCTCTCGGAAGCGCTGGCCCGTGTGACGCCAGCAGGCCTGAACAAGTGCTTCTACGCCGACAACGGCTCCTCAGCGGTCGAAGTCGCGGTGAAGATGAGCTTCCACTATTGGCGCAACGTCGGCAGGCCGCAGAAGCAGCGGTTCATCACGTTGACGAACAGCTACCACGGCGAAACGCTGGGGGCGCTGGCAGTGGGAAATGTCGATCTCTACAAGGAGATCTATCGGCCTTTGCTGATGGACGTCATCGCCGTGCCGTCGCCCGATTGTTACCTGCGGGAACCCGGTGAGAGTTGGGAACAGCATTCGCGCAGGAAGTTCGCTGACATGGAGGCTGCGCTCGCCAGGCACGCGCACGAAGCGGCTGCCGTCATCCTCGAGCCTCTAGTCCAATGTGCAGGCAACATGCGGATGTACGACCCGGTGTATCTGCGTCTCCTTCGGGAAGCCTGCGACCGGCACGGCGTACATTTCATTGCAGACGAGATCGCCGTGGGCTTCGGCCGGACCGGTACAATGTTCGCCTGCGAACAGGCTTCGGTAAGCCCCGACTTCATCTGCCTGTCCAAAGGGCTGACCGGTGGGTACCTGCCGTTGTCGGCCGTCGTGACGACCGACTCGATCTACGACGCCTTCTACGATGAGTACACCAGCCTGAACGCGTTCCTCCACTCGCACAGCTTCACAGGCAATCCGCTCGCCTGCACGGCCGCGCTCGCGAGCCTGAGTCTGTTTTCCTCGGAGGGTGTCCTGGAGCGCAACCGCGAGCTGGCGGCTCACCTCGGCAAGCGCGCCCGCGAGTTGGCCGGCCACCCTCATATTGCGGAAGTGCGTCAGACCGGCATGATCGTCGCCATGGAGATGGTGCGGAACAAGGCCGATCGCGAACCCTATCCCTGGCAAGAGCGGCGCGGTTTGAGTGTTTATCGCCACGCCTTGCAACGCGGCGTCCTGCTCAGGCCTGTGGGCAACGTCGTCTACTTCATGCCGCCTTACATCATCACGCCGGAGGAAATCGACCTGATGGTTGATGTCGCCCGCGAAGGAATCGAGATAGCGACATGCGTCTGACGCGCGTCTACACCGATGCTCCCCTGGTGCCCGGGGAGAAGGTGGCCATCGAGGGCAGCGCCGCCAACCACATCACGCGGGTGCTTCGGCTTCGAGTCGCTGACACCGTCACGCTGTTCAACGGAACGAACCAGGAGTACGACGCTTCCATCGAGGCGTTTCACAAGGACGCAGTAGTCGTGGCCATTCGCGAGGAGCGCTCCGGGGACCGGGAATCGCCGCTGCAGCTCATTCTCGCCCAGGGAATCTCGCGCGGCGAGCGGATGGATTGGATTTTGCAGAAGGCCACCGAGTTAGGGGCTTCGCGCATCGTCCCGGTGTTCACCGAACGCAGTGTCGTCCGCCTGGACGCGAAGCAGGCGGAAAGGAAGTTGCAGCATTGGCGCGGCATCACGATCTCGGCCTGCGAGCAGTGCGGCCGCAACCGCTTGCCCGAGCTGGATTCGCCGCTCGCGGTGCATGAATTCCTGTCCAGGCTCGCCACCGGGCAGACGCGCCTGCTCCTGTCCCCCACAGCGGATCTGACGATCGATGATCTGGCTGCGACAGCTGCGACGACAGCGACCGCCGCAACGCCCGCGCCCCACGCCGCATCCGCTCTCGGCGCCATCGTCGTCCTCATCGGCCCGGAAGGGGGTCTCACCGACCTCGAGGAGGAGCTCGCTCTGCGCGCAGGCTTTCGCCCCGTCCGAATGGGCCCGCGAATCCTGCGTACCGAGACAGCGGCGATTGCCGCCTTGACCATAATTCAGCAGCGATTTGGCGACCTCTGACGGGACGCGCACATGCACACACTCCGCGGGACAAACACGACCCGCGCGGCTTAGCATGTCGCGATGCGATACCTCGTCATAGCGGTTCTGGCGCTCGTATTGGGCGGCCTCATCGGACGGGCGATCTGGATGGAGAAGCCGCCCCAGCCGGTCGATCCCGTCCAGGTGATCGTCACCCAACTGAAAACTCACGCGATCGTCGAGCACGAACGCCAGCTCGCGATCTGGTATCGCGCCTGCCCGAACGTGTTCGGGAAGAAGCCGCAGATCTTCATCGCGTGGCCCGCGAAGCTCTCGTATGAGCTCGAATTGAAAGATGTGCAGGTCATGCGAGATGGCACCGTCATCAAGGTTCGGACCCCGGCCATCCACGCGGATGAGCCCTCCGTACCGACGGACTTCATAGACTACCTGTCGACCAAGTCGATCTTCACGTTCGCCAACGAAGAAGAGTTGGTCAATCACGAAATCGGCAAGGCCTCCCCGATCGCACGCTACCTCACGACTTATTTTCTCGCCCGCGACCCGTCGCTGGTTGGCGACTTCCGCACCGAAGTGCAGGAACTGGTCCAACACCTCGCGGGAGCGTTAGGAGTTCCGGTGTCGCAAATCGATGTAGAGATTCCGACGCCCAAGGTCACCTTCCCGAAGTTGCCGATGATCGAGCTGTGTCCCGGGAGCATGGCCTCCGTCAACGGGCTGCCGTTCGCGAAGATTGAGAGCGGCTACACAGTTCCGATCGGATTCAAGCCCTCACCTGCCGCACGAGCCCTTTCGCCGTCTGGCGCCGAAGCCGTCAAAGGCATAGCCTCCGTCTATTCCACCGAGAGGAAGTAGTCGCGGAGGCCCGCATGAAGACCCGTTTGCCTGGCGCATCGTTAGCCCTGCTTTCGTGTCTGCTCTCGACAGCAACGCCGGCCGCCCAGCCCGCCGCCGCGAGCGCGTCCGTTGCCCCCGCTGCCAGCGCGCACGGCGTCCCGGTCGATATCGACTCGGCCCGATTCCGGGCTCATCTGATCTCCAAAGCGATCTTCGCTGACGGCCGTCTGTGGCTGTTGATGGAATCGGGGCACCTCGAGACCCTGTCCCGCACCGATCACCGGCGCGTGGACTTGGACATTGCTCCGGTCGTCAAGGACATCTGGGTCCGCAACGGCGAACCCCTCGCGCTGATCTCTGCTGCCCCCCAGCCAAGCGTGTCGTCCTGGTCCATCGGAAGAGTCACCAACGACTCGTGGGTAGAGTCCACCAGGATCGCGGTCACCGAAGACGAGCGCTACATCGGCGGTGGTGTAGCTCCCGATGCAATCGTGATTCTCACCAACCGGCGTCTGATCAGCGTGATTGACGATCAGACCACCGGATCAAACAGTGGGGTCACTCACGACGCAGTCGTGATTTCCGCCGATCGGCGTGTTGCCAATCCGCGCTCGGTATCAGTCCGATGGGACAGTGAGCGGCTGTCGGGCGGCGCCAAATCGGTCGCGATCACCGACAAGACCTTTTACGTCGGCAACAATGCGGGCGAGTGGGGTGGCTGGCTGCGCGCAGTCGACCGGCGCAGCGGCAGAATCTCCATAGTGGCAAAGCAATGGGTCGAGCCCATCACTGCGCTGGTCACACAACCGAATGGATGTGTCGCGGTCGCCATGGGCATGGTTCACTTCAGCCGGGTAGGACGCGTCGGCGAGGTATGCGGCACGAAGGCCAAGACGCTCTATCAGAAGACCATCCATATCCCGCAGTACAATGTCGACGGTAGCGAAGCGTTCTTCGGGGTCAGCGTCGTCGGCAACGACTTGTGGGCCGTCGGAACGGAAGGCTTATATCGGATCGGACGCAACGGTACGGCGGAGTTGACGCCGCTGCCCAAGCCGCAAGAGATCGGAGATCTGACGGTGAGCTTCGAGTCGCCGGACTTCGCGCTCGTGGCCACCAGCATCAATCAACACTGGTCGGTGGGGGGCGAAGTCCCTATTTTCACGCCTGTCCGCTGACACCACGCTTACGCGCTACGCCCGTTGCGGCAGGCGGCCGTCCGGCGCTCGGTCCTACGCCGCCCCGATCCGGGTCTCGTCGGCGATCATCTCTTCCAGACGTTCCATGTCGGGGACCATCGGGGTCTCGTTGACCATCCTGACCTGACAGATGATCGGCGCGCGGTCCGGAAACACTCGCGAGTTGTCAGGGCGAACGACGTCCGAGCTCACACGCACCAACTGCGGGAAGCCCTGCGACACGATCGCGAAGTTGCCGCCATCCACTCGAGTGCCGAGGCAATGAAGGATCACGATGCGGGTGCGGCCCGATGCCGGGGGAATCATCTGACCGCAGGCACCTTCGAAGGACACCAGCGGGACCGCCTTACCATTCCACGGCACCGTTCCGATGTACCAGGGCGGCGCTCCTGTCATTTCTGACGGAGCCGAAAAACCGATGACCTCCGCGACACACGCGCGTGGAACGATCAGCCGTCCATCGGTCAGCGGCACCAGGAGGCTGTAGATCTCTGTAACGCGCTCAGCCATGGCGCCAACCCACAGATCCGGTCATGTTATCCACCACCGCCCGTGTCACGCCCTGGCCTCCAGATCGATGTATCCCGTGTCGCCCCGCGCAGCGCGACTCTTCTCAACGAGCGGCGAGATCGCATCCAGAAGCTGCGCTTCCTGATAGGGCTTGCCGAGATAGTCGTCGACACCCAACTCGATTGCCCGGGCGCGATGCTTCTCGCCCACGCGCGAGGTGATCATGATGATCGGCACGTCCTTCAGACGCGGATCGTTGCGAACGTGCGCCGCGACCTCATAGCCGTCCATTCGCGGCATTTCGATGTCGAGGAGAATGATATCCGGCACGTTGTCCTGAAGCAGTGTCACGGCATCCATACCGTCGCGAGCCGTCAACACGCGCATACCGTTGCGTTCCAGTAGTCGCTGGGTAACGCGCCGCACGGTGATCGAGTCGTCCACGACCATCGCGAACGTACGTTTGTCTGTCTTTTCCTTCGGCACGATCTGCGACTGAGGACGACCGCGCCACTCGGCGCGAACGAGTGCGCCGATGTCGAGAATGATGACGATCCGGCCGTCGCCAAGAATCGTGGCGCCGGAAATGCCTCGGATGCTCGAGATCTGCGGGCCGACTGACTTCACGACGATTTCGCGGCTGCCAACGAGTTCGTCGGCGACCAGACCGGTCGAATGCTCGCCGGCGCGCACGAGGACGACCGGGATCGTCACATCCTGCTCCGGCAGCGGCGAGGGCTCGAGGCTTACGAACGTCGCGAGATGCTGGAAGCGGTACTTCTGCCCGCCGTAGTCGAACAGATTCGCATCCCGACCCAAGTGGGCAGTGACCTCCGCCTTAGACAGGCGCAACACGCCTTCAACCGTCGGAAGTGGCAAGGCGTAAAACTCTTCGCCCGTGCGAACGACAAGGGCATGACTGATTGCCAGCGTGAACGGCAACCGAATCGTGAAGACCGTGCCTTCACCCGCCTTCGTCTCCATATGGAGCGCGCCGCCCAGACGTTTGATCTCCGTAGCCACGACGTCCATTCCGACGCCACGGCCAGCCTGCTGCGTAACCGTGCCGGCCGTCGAGAACCCGGGCTCCAGGATGAGCTGCATGGCGTCTTCGTCGCTCAACACCTGGCCGGCAGGGATCAGTCCGAGGGCCGCGCCCTTCTCCCGGATGGCATTGAGATTCATGCCGCCGCCGTCGTCGATCAGGCGCACCATGACCTCGGCGCCTTCACGATGCAGCTCCAACACGATCTTGCCGGTTTCCGGTTTACCTTTACGTACACGCTCCTCCGGCTTCTCGATACCGTGCACGACTGCGTTGCGCAGCATGTGCTCGAACGGTGGCAGCATGCGCTCGAGGACCTGCCGATCGAGTTCGCCTGCTGCGCCCTCGACCACCAGCTCCGCGCGCTTGCCGGTATCCGACGCAGCCTGGCGAACGATGCGGGCCAGGCGTTGAACGTGTCGCTGGAACGGCACCATGCGCGTGCGCATGAGTCCGTTCTGCAACTCGGTGATAGTACGTGCCTGCTGTTGCAGGAGGTTCTGCGTGTCCTTGGCGAGATTCTCGAGAAGCTGCTGAATGCTCGCGACGTCGTTCGCGGTTTCCGCCAGCGCGCGCGAGAACTGCTGAATCGAGGAGTAGCGATCGAGTTCCAGAGGGTCGAAATCGCCGCGGTGAGCGCTCTCGTCCTCGTGCCGATGCAGAATCTGCGCTTCCGTCTCGATTTCGAGGCTGCGCAGCTGCTCCTTCAGGCGAATGACGGTACGCGACAACTCGCCTAAGTTGAAATCGATCGATCCCAACTGCTGCTCGAGTCGCGAGCGCGCGATACTCGCCTCACCCGAGATGTTGAGGAGCTGATCGAGCAAGTCCGCGTCGACACGCGCCATTTCCTGCCGCTCCGCCGGAGCAACAGGCTCACGGCCGGGAGGCACGGGCAGCGGCGGCGCAAGGGAGTCATCCCCGCGGGATTCAATGAGTTTGTTGAATGCGACGTGGACCGACTTGGTCACCGGCGCCGGCTCACGCGGCGCGAAGACCGGTTCCGCGGGACCCGCCAGCGGTTCGGCTGCAGCAGGCGTCTCAGGCGTAGCCGCGCTTTCCAGCCACTCGGCCCCCCCGTCCGGAACTGCGGCAGACATCGTCTGTTCCAGTGGTTCGACCGGCTCCTCAGTCGGTGCCTCCTCAACACTGCCGAGCGCGTCGGTGGGCAGCGATCCCGTCTCAACGTGGTGCGCAGCGTCCTCGTCCGAATGAAGGAACGCGGCTACGTCGGCAGGAAGAACATTCTCGACCGTCTGAGCTTCGTCGTCCGACGCAGGCTCGCCACTCAGAACGATCTCTTCGGACTCGGCTCCCTCGGCGGGCCACTCCGGCGCGCCTACAGCCAGCCAGGTGGACTCGCGCGAAAGCTCGGGGCCAACGAGAGGCTCGTCGGTCGGCGCCTCGACTTGTCCCGCGTCCGGCGCGACCGGAACGACAAATTCAGGCGCCTCCGCTACGGGCTCGGCCTGCGCCGCATCGAGTGCGACGGGCACGATGAACTCAGGCGCCGGTGGCGGGGGCGGCGCTGCTGCAGGCGGCGCCGCGGGCGCGACCGGCTCGGCTGGCACCGATCCGGGTCTCAGCAACGCGTTAATGCGATTGATCGCCGCGCGAGCGGGCGGAACACGGCGGCCGTTGGTTACGGCCTCGCGCATCCGAGCCAGCTCATCGAGGCTCGACTGCATCAAATCAAACACGGCGTCATCAGCCGCTATCGAACCCATGTCGATAGCGAGCACGAGCGACTCGAGCTCGTGGCTGAGGTCGCCCATGGCTGTAATGCCAGCCATGCGGGCGCCACCCTTGAGGGTGTGCAGCGGCCGCTTGAGCGCCGAGCGGTACTCCGCGCTCGAAGGTTCGGTACGCCAATCCGTCAGGGCCTGCTCGGAAACATCGATCAGCTCGAGCGCTTCCTCCGTAAAGATCGCGGCAACTTCCGGATCGTAGTCGCCACCCTGGTCGACCTCCTCGACAGCTTCCGGCGGCGGTTCGGCCTGAGCCGCGTCGGGCGCGACCGGCACAACGAATTGCGGCGCCGCTGACGCGGCGGCGACTGCGGGCTGCGGAACCACCGAGGCCGCTACCGCTTCAGGCGGTTGCGCAACGGGCGCTGTCGGTGCCGCTCGAACAGCGAGACGCTGCTCGAGCCGACTCTCCGCCTGAGCGATGCGCTGCTGAAGCTCGAAGTGCGATACGAAGTAGCCGGTCGACTCATCCAGATGAGTCGCCACGGCCTCCATCGCAAGCATGCAATCAGACAGAAGCGCCAGGTCCTGCTTCAGCAGGCCGAGGCCGCTGCTGTACATCCGGCGCAGCCAATGATCCAACGGCTCCGCGAGCCGAATGCCATGGCGAGCCTGCGCCATCTTCGAACTGCCCGACAGAGTGTGACAGGCGCGATAAACCTCTTCGGGAATCGCATGAGGTTCGGGCTGCGACAGTTCGCGCTCGAGATACGCGCGGACGGTTGCAATGTGCGCGCTTGTCTCGCGAGCGTAGATGTCACGCAGAACGTCGTCGTTGGCGACAGGTTCAGGTTCTTGCGGGGACGCCGCGTCTTCCATCGGGGGCATCACGACTTCAACCGGGATCGGAGCGCGATGCTGCAAGACCACTGTCGCCGCGTACGCCGCAGGCGACGCTGGCGCGGAGGGCGCTGTCACGGGAGGAGGCGAAACCTCGACGGGAAGATCCATCTCCACCGCCATCAACGCGTCACCGACGTTCGTGACAGTCGCTGACGGCGAGAACGGTGCCGGGGCGGAGGCTGTCTCGGCTATCACATTGGGAGTAACGCCAGTCCGCACAGCCGTCGACTCTGGCGAGCTTTCGGCCTGGGCCGCTCGCGCCGCCGACGCGCCGGGGGTACGACCGGCCGCAAGTGCATGCGCACGCGCCGCAATCGATGCCGTGTCCGCAGTGGGCTTCTGACCTGTTTCCAGGTTCGTGATCAGCTGCGGCAACGCGGCGACGCCTTCGCGCAGCACTTCGAGAATGGCCGCAGACCGGCTGAGCGTGTTGTCGAGAACCCGGTTGAGCAAGTTCTCGATCGACCAGGCGAACTCTCCGAGGTCGCGGGCGCCAACCATGCGGCCGCTACCCTTCAGAGTGTGGAACGACCGGCGAACCGTGATCAGGGACTCGCGATCGAGCGGATTCTGATCCCACAAGGGGAAGCAACGCTTGATCTTCGCAAGCTCTTCGTGCGCCTCTTCGATGAAGAGCTTCACCAACTCCGGATCGGCGCTCTCTGCAAGGGCAGCAACGACGGCAGTGCGCGACAAGGCCATTGTCGGGGCCGGGCCGCCAACGGCGGTAGCCGTCGGGTCTGTCTCCTGTCCAAACGCCACGCCCGTGCCCGAAATCTGAACGGTCTTGGCAAACGCGCCCGGGTCGAGCGACACGGACGGCACCTGGGGCGCCTGCTGCAGCTCGAGTGCCTGCACGCAAGCCTGGGCGTTATCGAGCATGTACCAAGGATCACTGCGTCCAGCCTGCAGCGTCTCCATGTAGTACTCGACGCTGACAATCGAATCAGCCAGCCGATCCATGAATCCGGCCGACAGACCGCGGGCGCCGGGCTGCATGACCCGTTTCAACTGGTTGGTGATGCCCTCGATGACATCGACGGCGCGCGACTTGCCGAGCATCAGCAGACCGGCCTTCATGCCGCGCATCAACTCCTGCCAGCTATCCAGGCCCGATGCGTCGAGTGTCCCACCGATGTTCTGGGAGATCGATTCCTTGATCCGTGCGAGATTGAGAATGCACTCGCGCAACACCGCGGACTGCACCTGTTGGAACTCGTTGTCCTCCTTGGGCTCGGAGAGTTCCTCGGTTCTCGGACGAATCATGCCGACAAGGCTGTCGTCCAACCGGTCTTCCACGCCGATCAGCGTGGCTGCAATCTCAACGAGAGTGGCGTCATCCGCCTTCAACGTCCCGGCAACAATCTTATCGAGCCGCTCGGTCTCGGTCTGAATCTTTCCGCGCAGCTCACCCAGGCCCAGCACGCCCAAGGTGTCGCCGATCTTGCGTAGCAGGTCGACCTGCGGCGCGAGCTCTTTCGGTTGTCCCGCGCCTCGACGCACGAAGATGTCGAGAACGTCTTTGACCTTTGACAAGTCCTCGCGGATGGCCGCCGCGACTGTCTGCATGAGCTTGACGCTCGGGGCGGACAGGTTCTCCCGTTCTTGTTCGATGCTGTCATCGACGGGCAGCAACTCGGACAGTCGGAACGAGGCACGAACAGCGGTGACGCGCGGTCCGGACGAGTCGGCGCGGCCTACGTAGTAAAGGAGGTTGTTCAGCAGTTCGACCGGCGGCGTCTGTGCGTAGCGCGCTTCGCCCTGCTCATAAAGCCGACGAACCTCACGGTCGCCGAGGCCCAACAGGCGCTTGATCGAAACGCCGCCTTCGAGGCCGTTTTCCCGCAAGGCTTCGATGACGGCACCGATCACCCACCACAGCTGGAAGACCGGCTGTCGGGTCGCGATCTGCTCGAGCTTCTGGGCAACGGCCGACAGGATGTCGAGGTTCTGCTCGATGCGCTCGCCGCGGATCCAGCCAATCAAGCCGACCTGATAGCGCGCGCGCAGCCGGCGCGACCACTGCTCGACAGTCAGCGGAGGCTCACCAGGAGCCGCGGCGACCGGCGCCGCCTGTTTGTCCGACTTGAGATTGAGAAGGAGCAGCGTGCCTTCGGAGAGCAGCGCGCTGCCGCGCACCGCACGAAGATCATTCAACAGAGGCAGCAGGACCAGCGCGAGATCCCTGCCACCGGCGAGCACGCGCTCGAGGTAGCTGGGAAGCTGGACCATCGCGCGCATCAGTGCATCGAGGCTCTCGGCCTGATTCTTGTTTTCGGCGGCGGTCGCCAGCAGGTAAGCGGCCACCTGCTCCATCTCCTCCGCCAACAGTGCCGCGCCGTAGATCTCAAGGACGCGAAGCACGCCCTGGACCCGATGCAGCTCCTGCGTGCAGCGCTCCAGGAGCGAAGCGTTGCCCTGCTGCTCGACATAATTTTCGAGCGCAGTGCGCGCGTCTGCGAGCGTGACGTTCAGCTCGCGACCGACAAAATCCAGCGTCTGGGAAGCGACTTCCGGCATGAAAGGCTCTTACAGAACTACGGCTTCAGGTGCGAAAGCATCGGATGCAATGCGTACTGGCTGGCGTCAAGTGCCGCCGAGCGCGGAGGAAATCTGCCGGACCTGCGCAGTGGCCGAGGTCTTGCCTTCTTCCAGCCGCTTGAAGGCGCCGCTCGCCCCGATGGGCTCGTTCGCCGTGCCAGGCAGCCTGAATCCGGCCGCCGCTTTGCGCAACCCGGCCGACAGCTCGGCCAGTTTCGCGATGGCCGCGGAAGTCGCGTTGGTCGACTCGGCGGTCTGGGCGCTGATCTCCTTCAGGACTTGCATGTTGCGCGCGATGTTCTGGGCGGCTCCGGTCTGCTGACGCGAGCTGCCCGAGATATTCTGCACCAGGCTGGCGATCTGGTTCGACACCTGCTCGATCTCCTCGAGGGCGGCGCCCGCATTCTCGGCCAGTAGCGCTCCGCCGACCACATCGGTCGTGCTGCGCTCCATCGAGACGACCGCTTCGTTGGTATCCGTCTGAATCGTACGGACCAGCACTTCGATCTGCTTGGTCGCATTGGCGGCGCGCTCGGCCAGCCGCTGTACCTCGTCGGCGACGACTGCGAAGCCGCGGCCCGCCTCGCCAGCCATCGAGGCCTGGATCGAAGCGTTCAACGCGAGAATGTTCGTCTGCTCGGCGATGTCGTTGATCAGCTCGACGATGTTGCCGATCTCCTGCGAGCTCTCGCCCAGGCGTTTGATGCGCTTGGACGTCTCTTGAATGGTCTCGCGGATGGTGTTCATGCCGTCGATCGTGCGTCGGACTGCATCGCCGCCCTTGTGCGCGACCTCGACCGAGTGCCGCGCTACGTCTGCCGCTCGCTCGGCGTTGCCCGACACCTCCTCGACCGAGGAAGCCATGCTGCCGGCGGACTCGGTCGCCGACGCAATCTGCTTGGACTGAGCGCCGCTGGCCTTGGCCAGATGTTGGGATAGCGCCTGTGTTTGGCGGGTCGCGCTGTCGAGTGAGATGGCCGACTGGTTGATCGTAGTGACCAGGCCGCGCAGGGCATCGACGGCGTAGTTGATGGAGTCGGCGATCGCACCCGTGATGTCTTCGGTCACTGTCGCCTGGACCGTCAGATCGCCGTCCGCGAGGCTCGACAGCTCGTCGAGGAGTCGCAGGATGGCTTGCTGGTTGCGGTCGTTTTCTTTGCGCTGGGTGTCGACCGCCACTCGCTGCTGCTCGACGGTCTTGCGCAACCGCAATGACGAGACAAGCGCGACCACGACGAGAAGCAGGCCCGCTCCCACCAACGCGAGTGGCAGCCACGAAGGCAGACCAGAAGTCGACTCCGCGGAGTCGACCGGATTGGCCAACCCGGCGGCCAGAACGCGTGCGTCCGTCTTGACGGCACGTGCGGCGGCCTGCGCATCCGGCAACGCCGGAGCTGCGGCGACGGCTTTGCGAACGGCGGCATTCAGAGTTGTGTAGAGAGAATCCAACGTCTTGAGACGCTTCTCGGCGTCCGGGCCGGTCATGCGCGGCAAACCCAGACCGGTGTTGTTCCCCTGCAGGCCCTGGATGACCTGGCCGAGGTAGTCAGCGCTCTCGGCGAGTCGCTGCGCAGCCTGGCTGGGATTCGCGGCCCCGGAGGCGAGTCCGGTGACATCCAGTTGCAGACGTTGTGCACGAACCTCAAATCGCTCGAGGACTCGAGTCGCATTGTCCAGCGTGGCGCCGGACAGCCCGCTCGCAAGCGTCCCCATTTCGGAAAGCAGGCGAGGGACGATGTCACGCGTGTCACGCGCCGCGCCACTTGCGTCGGTCAGAGCACTACGCGCCTGCATCACCACAGCAGCGTTGTTGAGCATGCGGCCGAAGCGCGCATCCTTCGAGAAAGTCGAATTTGGAGCCCGCAGTGCGGTGTCCTTGAGCTGCTGCAACTGCTTCTGAAAATCGCCCAGCGATGCGTCGTCTCCACCCACAGCACCTTCGGCATCGACAGCGATCCCGTACAGGGCTGCTACAGGGGCCGGTTCGACGGCGGCCCCCGAGTGGCTTTGGGCGAGGTAGTAGGTCACGGCGCCGCCGGCAAGCAGCAGCACGGCGACGATCAGCAAGGGCGTCAGTACGCCACTGGTTTTGGAGGGAGCACTCAAGCGGCAGCCTCGGAGAACGCCGTGCTCTCCAGAATAGATCTCAGGCCGAGGACGGGCCATTGTTCACTCGCTCGGCGGAACGAGCCCGCGAGGAAGCGTTCACAGCGGGCGACGGTCGGCGGCGCGTCTCCCGAGAACTCTCCCTCCGCAAATCGCCGGAAGCCCAAGACTTCGTCGACGATCAGTCCAGCCGGAATTTCGCGGTGGTTAACCACCAGAATTCGCGTGTTACGGCTCAGCGGTGTGGTGCCACTGCCCAAAAACTGTCGCAAGTCGACGATCGGCAGCAATTGTCCGCGGACGTTGGCGATTCCCTTAATCCAGGCCTTGGCGCCCGGCACGCGGGTCATCCCGCTGGGAACACCCAGCACTTCGCGCGTTTCCTCGCGAGCGACCAGATACAGGTCACCGGCCATACGGAGCGCGACTCCAACCCATTCACGTCCAGCCGCACCTTCCGGCGTTACCTGAGCGGAAACGGCACGGCCTCTCCGCTCCAGCTCCGCCAGCAGATCAAACGGGCGGTCCCGCAGCGACTTGAGCGTAACTTCGTCGCTCATGCGGAGAGCGTCGCTTGGGCTTTGGCGACAAGCTGGTCGGGAGAGACCGGCTTGACCATGTAATCCACCGCACCCTGGCGCAGGCCCCAGATCCGGTCCGTCTCCTGACCCTTGGAGGTCACCATGATGATCGGAATCGTCCGGGTCTTCGGATCGTTGGCCAGCGCACGCGTCGCCTGGTACCCATTCATCCCCGGCATCACGATATCCATGAAGATCAGGTCGGGACTCATTTCCCGGGCCAGGCGGACACCCTCGGCACCGTCGGCCGCCGCGGCAGTCCGATAGCCATGCTTCTCCAACGCCTTCTGCATGACGTGGACTTCGGTGGGCGAGTCGTCGACGATGAGTATCAGGGGCATTGCCATCATCTCCCGATATGCGTCTCGATAGCGCTCAGGAGCTCGTCCTTGGTGAACGGCTTCGTCAGATAGTGCTCCGAGCCGACTATGCGGCCCCGCGCGCGGTCGAACAGGCCGTCCTTCGAGGACAGCATGATCACGGGAATGGAGCGGAAAACCTTGTTGTGCTTGATGAGCGAACAGGTCTGATAGCCGTCCAGCCGCGGCATCATGATGTCGACGAAAACGATGTCAGGCTGGTGATCAGCGATCTTCGCAAGTGCATCGAACCCGTCCACCGCGGTGAAGACCTCACACCCCTCTTTCGCGAGAAGCGTTTCAGCCGTGCGCCGGATGGTTTTACTGTCGTCGATGACCAGAACCTTGAGACCCTGGAGCTTCGTGTTGCTGCCAGTCACGGTCAGGAAACTCCTTCTTGCGGCGATGTCGGCCGTGCACTCGTCCGGGGGAAAATTTGTCACACAAGCCAGCCACGTATAGTGGCCGTATCAGAAGCTAGCGCAGCGCGGTTTTAACATATAGATAGACCCCCCGCTATGCAACGCGTGTCACGTTTTTCGAAGGTGCGGCACAGTGCAGACGCACGCGCAACATATTAGTGACCTAGCGAGCATAATCGACAGTGAGGTACACGCGGATCTAGGCCACGGGAATCGACGAAATGACCGACCGTATACGAATGGGTGTCGTCATGGACCCCATCGAAGAGATCAAATACCCGAAGGATTCGACGCTAGCGATGCTGCTCGCCGCCCAGGCGCGCGGTTTCGATCTGAGCTACCTGGAACAGTCCGACCTGTCCCTGCGCGACGGAATCGCCTTTGGTCGGGTGCAACCGCTGACTGTGCGAGCCGATGCTGAGAACTGGTTCACGCTAGGCGAGGGTCGAATCCAACGCCTGGGCGAGCTCGATTGCCTGCTGATGCGGAAGGACCCTCCTTTCGACACCGAGTACATCTATACGACGTATGTGCTCGAACGGGCCGAGGACCAAGGCGCCCTGGTGGTCAACAAGCCACAGGGCCTGCGGGACATGAACGAGAAGGTTTACACGGCCTGGTTCCCGCAGTGCTGCGCTCCTACGCTCATTACTCGAGACATGGGCGACATGGACGCTTTTCTGAAAATGCACGCGAAAATCGTGTGCAAACCCCTCGACGGCATGGGGGGAAAGTCGATCTTCGTGCTCGAACGCGGCGACAAGAACATGAATGTCGTCTTTGAGACCCTGACGGACTACGGACGGCGGTTTGCCATCGTCCAGCGGTACATCCCCGACATCGTCGAGTCCGGCGACTCTCGCGTTTTGTTAGTGGACGGCGAGCCCGTTTCTCATGCCCTTGCCCGCATTCCTTCCGCCGAAGACAACCGCGGCAACCTCGCCGCCGGGGCCAAAGGGGTCGCCCGACCGTTGAATGATCGCGACAGGTGGCTGGCCAGCCAGATTGGCCCGACACTAGCGGCCAAGGGCATGCTGTTCGTCGGCCTGGATGTCATCGGCGGATTTGTCACGGAAATCAACGTAACCAGCCCGACCGGCATCCGGGAGCTCGACAAGCAGGCCGGCACGAATATCGCAGACCAGTTGATCCAAGCCATTGAAAAGCGACTGGTCGCGCGCTCCGGCGCGAGCCGAGGGTAAGGCTGATGGCTCGGCGCGCGCTCGCACTGCGGGAGGGCAAGGCGCCGATCCGCGATCGACTTCTGACCATGATCTTCCTGGCGGCGCTCCTGCACGGCCTGATCATCCTGGGCCTCACGTTTAACGTTTCCGGTCCCCACGGCATCGCCCCTGGCCTGGAAGTCCTGCTGGTCTCCGACGAGGTCCCCGAAGCGGACCAGAACGACTCGGCGACCTACCTGGCGCAGCGCTCTCAGCTCGGCTCGGGTAACACCCGCGAGGCGGTGGCCCCGCGCAACAAGGCGTCATCGATCCCCGTTCCGGGTCAGGACGGCAGCCCCAATGGCACCGCTCTGGGTCCCAAGGGAGACGAATCCGGCAATCCGGACGAGAAGGTCCTCACCACGAGCGCCTGGAATGTGCAGGTGCATTACCTGGCCGAACCGGGCAATGCCGGAAGCTCTCGAAACGATCCCCTGCTGCTGGAACAGCAAAAGGCCGATCAGCCGGGCCCCAATGATGAGGCCGGCCCTGCCCAGCTTCGGGGGCCGAAGCGGGACGAGCTCTGGATCACACCTGACACCAAGGCATCCAACCTGGCGCCCTATCTGGACGCGTGGCGACGTAAGGTTGAGCGCGTCGGCACCATCAACTACCCGACCGCGGCGCGAAGTCTCGGAGTGAAAGCGAGCCCCGTGATTGAGGTCGGGATCAGCTCCGACGGTAAGCTTGATCGCGCCGTGATCCGAACGGCGAGCGGATACCCCGAACTCGATCAGGCAGCGCTCGACATCCTCAAGCTCGCGAGTCCATTCGATCCGTTCCCTCCGGAGCTGGCACACGAATATCGTGTTCTGCGCTTTGCTTACGAGTGGCAGTTCGTCGGTGGCCGCGTGCAGGGCGGATCGGTGTCATCGGTTCCTTGAGCCTGTCTCGCCCCTTGCCCATACTGACGACATGGCATCCTCGAAAGGCAGCACCGGCGACGACAGCCTCGAAAGCACCTCCGACGGGGGCGCCTCGCCGTTCTCCGAAGCCGGAACCGGGCAAGCGCTCGGGTCGAGCCTGACCAACCACCTGCTGATCGCGATGCCGTCTCTGACAGACCCGAATTTTACGCAGACCGTCTCGCTGATCTGCGAGCACACCGACAAAGGGGCACTCGGGATCGTGCTGAACAAGCCGCTGCCGATGACCCTGTCTGACGTCCTCTCGCAGATGAGGCTCGAGCCCTCGAACGAGGACATCGCCGCCAAACCTGTTTTGCGCGGCGGCCCGATGAACACGGATCGAGGCTTCGTGCTGCACCGTCCGGGCGGCAAGTGGGATCACACGCACAAGGTCTCGGATACCGTCCAGGTCACGACCTCCCGCGACGTTCTCGCCGCGATGGCTCGAGGTGAAGGCCCCTCCGACGCTTTCATCGCGCTCGGTTACGCTCAGTGGGAGTCCGGTCAGCTCGAGCGCGAGATGAAGGAGAACGCCTGGATGTCGATTCCCGTCGACCCCAGCGTCGTCTTCGACCTGCCGTTCGAGGATCGCTGGACCGGCGCGTGGCGTCTGCTGGGGGTCGAAGTCGACCGTCTGACTCTTTTCGCGGGTCATGCCTGACCCCGTTCAGGCCATCCTTGCCTTCGACTTCGGTTTCAAGCGCATTGGCATCGCCTGCGGAGACACGCTGACACGCAGTGCCGCGCCCCGCGCAGCTTCGCAAGCTCGCAACGGCGAACCGGACTGGACCGACCTCGCGAAGCACATCAAAGCACTGCAACCGAAGCTCCTCGTCGTGGGCGAGCCGTATAATGCCGACGGCACGCCGAGCTCTATCGCTCCGGCAGTGCGCGCCTTCGGCGCAGAGCTGGAACGCCGCTTTGGCCTCCCCGTGAAATGGGTCGATGAGCGCTGGTCTTCACTGGAAGCCACCGAGGCGCTCAAGGCACAGCGCGCAAGCGGTGAGCGCAAACGGCGTGTGACGCGCGAGGACATCGATAGCGCAGCGGCCGCAGTGATACTGAATCGATGGTTTATGGAGACCGGTGATGAATGACGTGAGCGAAGTACGACAACACCGGCCGGACGGCTCGCTCAGACACCTGCTGACTCTCGAATCGCTACCGCGCGCCTCGATCGAACATCTGTTGGAACGAGCCCAGACCTATGTGCGCCCGTTGGGGTTTCCGCCTCCGATCAGCGACGCGCTGCGCGGCGTGACGGTTGCGAATCTCTTCACCGAACCCTCCACACGAACGCGGGTCTCGTTCGAGCTCGCCGCCAAGCGGCTCGGCGCGGACGTCGTCAACCTCGAGGTTCAGCTCTCATCCCGCGTCAAGGGCGAGAGCATGTTGGACACCGTGTTCACGCTCCAATCGCTCCACGTCGACGTCATGGTGATTCGCGATGCCGAAGCGGGCGTGGCGCAGATGGTCGCCGCCAATGTCGACCCGCATGTCAGCGTCCTGTCGGCCGGCGAGTCTCACATTTCGCATCCTACCCAGGGGTTGTTGGATGCTTTGACGGTTCGGCAGCGGAAGGGGCCCTTCGACACGCTGAGCATCGCTGTCGTGGGCGACATCCGCCACTCTCGCGTTGCCCGCTCCGCGTACCACGTCTTCCGCAGTCTCGGCGTGCCTGATCTGCGCATCGTCGCCCCTCCGGCTCTCATGCCCGACCAGGCAGAGTTCGCCGGCTGCGCACGCCACACCACTCTGAGGACCGGACTGAAGGACGTTGACGTCATCATGATGCTGCGCATTCAGAAGGAGCGGATGAGCCTGGCCGCTCTCCCGGATGCCGATCGGTATTTCGCGAAGTACGGCCTGAATCCCGAACGCATGAGCCTCGCCAAGCCCGATGCGATCGTCATGCACCCGCAGCCGATGAACCGCGGCATCGAAATCGCCTCCGACGTTGCCGACGGCCCGCAGTCCGTCATTCGCGATCAGGTTCGTAACGGCGTCGCCGTGCGCATGGCTGTGCTGGCGGAAGTCATCGGAACCCGCTCGAAGTGATCCTCATCATCGGCGAGGGCGCCGGGCTCGGCCCAGCCGTCGCCGCTGCCGATCGGCTCCGCGCCTCCGGACGCCCACCTCTCGTTCTTCTCGGCTCCGACGATCCCTTTCCGTTTCGCCCGCGCCCCTCCGCGATCCTGGTTGCCGGCATGCCTGCGGACTGCATCGCCTGCATGCCCCTGTTGGAAGACTGGGGGATCGCCAGCCGCCTGGCCTGCGCGGCGGGTTTGCCTGGCTGCTTCGAAGGGACCGTTGCAGAGCTCGCGGGCGTCTGGCTGGCCACGCTGGGGCCCGTTGAGCTGCGCGATATCCAGGTGCTCGCCTCGGCTTCCGCCTCGAGCCTGACTGCGCTTGCCGAGCTGTGCGCGAGCCGCGGCCTGCCGTTCGATCAGCTCTCTTTGGCCAATTCGTAGCGCGCCCCGCGCCCGCTCCCGATCAGCACCAGACAGTTCTTCGCGACGAGCTCCGCAAGATCTCTTTGTGCCGTAGCGGGGCTGGTGTGCGTCAGGCTCGCGTACTTCTTGTTGGTCATACCGCCCTCGAATCCCCCGACGCCCGCATCCAACATCCGGTTGAGCGCTTTGAGCTGTCGTTCGTTCAGGCCACCCCGAGCATGCTTCGCCCGGAACTGCGCCTTCTTCAGAACCGACTCGACCGTCGACCCGCTCGCACGCGTCGAGGCTTCGACCTGCTCGAGAAACCAGTTCAGCCAGTCGGTAACATCCAGGCCGCCCGCAGAGGTGCGTTCCAACGCGCTGTAGTACTCATCGCGGACGGTCATGAAACGCCCGGACATGCTGTAGAGGCGTGTCGCACGACCCTCGTCCTGAGCCAATGCCATATCGAGGACGGCACGTCCGACCCGGCCATTCCCGTCTTCGAAAGGATGCAGAATCTCGAACCACGCGTGTGCCAGGCCGGCGCGAATCATTCCATCGAGCTCGGGCGGTGGTCGGTTGAACCACTTCAGGAACTCGTTGATCTCCTTCTTGAGGACATCGTGAGGAGGGGCCTCGTAGTGGACTCGTTCGCGACCCACCGGCCCCGACACGATGCGCATCGGGGCCGCGCCTCGAAGCCTGCCGACGTGAATTTCGTGGAGGCCGGAGCGCCCGGTGGGAAACAGCGCGGCCTGCCATCCTTCCAGGCGCTCCAGGGTCAGCTTGTCCTCGTACCGGCGCGTCGCGTCCAGAAGGACTTCGACGAGCCCTTCGACGGACTGCGAGGGCCGTGGTAACCCGCCCGCTGGCAGGCCGAGACGTCGGGCGATGGAACTGCGCAACGAGTTGGGATCGAGCTTCTCGCCTTCGATCGCGCTCGTCATCAGACCCTCACGCATGAGGACCTCCATCTGCGTCGCGAGGTCCGCTTTCTCATCGAGCAGCCGCGCCATCCCCAAGAGCTCGCCCTGGGATCGCCTGACACGGGACAGGTTGCGTTCGAGTTTGACGGCGTCCCAGCAGAACTGCGGCCAGCCCGGGCGCTGCCAGATCCACTTCGTGGGGGCCGAACGGGAAGCCATAATCACCTCAATTTATGAGGTGATTATGGCCGGAAACACCTCACGAGGCAATCGAATCACCTCACGAAATGAGGTGATTGGGAGGCGAAATCACCTCACCGATCCATCGCCGTGCGGGCATCGGGCGTGGATCGTCAGCCGAAATTGATCTTCGCTTCCAGGTTCGCGCGCGAATCCGCGTTCGCCAGCGCCTCTTCCAGCTCCACCCGGTGCTGCTTGTACAGCTCGTGGAGCGAGACATCGAAGCTCTGAATCCCACGCTCGCCGCTGGAAGAGATCGCTTCCTTGATCGACACGACATCGCCCTTCTTCACCAGTTCCTGGATGTGCGGTGTGTTGATCATGACCTCGACCGCCGCGACCCGGCGGTTGTCGCGGCCCATCACCAGGCGCTGGGCGAGGATGGCCCGCAGATACTGCGACATGTCCAGGAAGATCTGGTTGTGCTGCTCCCGCGGGAACATGTTGATGATGCGATCGAGAGACTCGGCGCAGTTGTTCGCATGCAGCGTAGCGAGCACCAGGTGTCCCGTACCGGCCAGATTGATGGCCGCCTCCATGCTCTCGCGATCGCGGATCTCGCCGATCAGAATCACGTCCGGGGCCGCACGTACCACCCCGCGTAATGCGCGGGCGTACGTCTTGGTATCCAGTCCCACCTCGCGCTGATTGACGATCGAGCGCTTGTTGGTGTGCAGGAACTCGATCGGATCCTCGATCGTGACGATGTGGTCCGAGGAATTCTCATTCCGGTAGTTGATCATCGCCGCGAGCGTCGTGGACTTGCCCGATCCGGTGGAACCGACCATCAGGACCAGGCCGCGCTTGTGCATGACCAGATCCGTCACGATGGAGGGCAATCCGAGGCTCTCCAGCCGCGGCATGTCGGCGGTGATGTAGCGCATCACCATCGCCGGGTAACCACGCTGCATGAAGACGTTCACGCGGAAGCGTCCCAGCCCCGGCTCGGAAATGGCGAAGTCCAGCTCGTACTCGCGAATGAAGTACTCGCGCTGTTCGGTGGACATCAACGCATAGGCCGTCTGCCGCACCGTCTCCGGAGTCAGCACCTGCTTGTTGACCGGCAGGATCTGGCCTTGGATTTTGATCTTGATCGGCGCGTTGGGGGTGAAGAACAGGTCCGACGCGTTCTTCTCCACCATCAGCTTGAACAGCGGCTTCGTGTTGAGCGTCGCGTGAGGCGTAGTACCAGCCGCGGCAACCGCCGCGTAGGTGCCAGTGTTGGCCAAGGCGGCCTGAGGCTCCGTACTGGCCAGGGACGCCTGGGGCCCAGTGGCGCTCTTCGCGTCCGCAGCCTCGCCGGCCGCTGCCGTCGCAGCCGCCTTGGCGGCGACCGCGCTATTTTGGGCTTCACTCACGGGGCGCTCTTTCTTCCGCACCGCTACAGGGAGCGGCCGGTTTCTTCTTCGACGATGCGCAGCGAGCCCCCGTCATCGATTTGCTTGACTTCGCGCTTGCTCTCGAGCTTGATCCGCAGCCGCAGCTCGTTCTTCGAGTCGGCGTTGCGCAGTGCGTCCTCGTACGAAATGAAGCCGGTCTCGTAGAGCTCGAACAGCGACTGATCGAAGGTCTTCATCCCCAGGCGCGTCGAGCGGGACATGACCTCTTTGATCTTGGCAACCTCACCCTTGAAGATCAGGTCCTGGATCAGCGGCGAATTCAGCATGATCTCCATCGAGGCGATACGGCCCGAGCCCGACTCGCGCGGGATCAGGCGTTGCGAGACCAGCGCCCGGATGTTCAGCGACAGATCCATCAGGAGCTGCTCGCGCCGCTCGTCCGGGAAGAAGTTGATGACGCGGTCCAACGCCTGATTGGCGCTGTTGGCGTGGAGTGTCGCCAGCACCAGGTGGCCGGTTTCGGCGAACTGAATGCCGTACTCCATCGTCTCGCGATCGCGGATTTCGCCGATCAGAATGACATCCGGCGCCTGACGCAGCGTGTTTTTCAGCGCCGCGTGCCAGGAGTCCGTATCGACGCCGACCTCACGGTGCGTGATCACGCAGCCCTTGTGCTGGTGGACGTACTCGACCGGGTCCTCGATCGTCACGATGTGACCGCGGGTCTTCTCGTTGCGATAGCCGACCATCGCCGCCAGCGAAGTGGACTTACCGGAGCCGGTGCCGCCGACCAGGATGCACAGGCCGCGCTTGGAGAGCACGACCTCCTTCAGGATCGGGGGCAGATCCAGTTCTTCGAAGCTGGGGATCTTGGCGTTGATCATACGGATCACGCACCCGACCGCGCCCTGCTGCACGAAAGCGCTGACGCGGAAGCGGCCGATGCCCGGCGGCGCGATCGCGAAATTACATTCCTTCGAGGCGTCGAACTCTTTGGTCTGCCGGTCGTTCATGATCGCGCGCACCAGCGTCGCAGACTGCTCGGGCGTGAGGGCCCGCTCGCTCTGCGGCCGGATCTCGCCGTCGATCTTGATGGCCGGAGGAAAGCCTGCCGTGATGAAAAGGTCGGAGGCCTTCTTTTCGGTCACGCGCCGCAGGAGATCCTGCATGAGCTTGATAGCTTGATCGCGATCCATAAGTCGCCTCGCCTAGTTCAGCCGCATTACAACGCGTCCTTGTTCTGAGCTTTGTAGCGAGCCTCTTCCTTGCTCACCAACCCCTTCTGCATCAGTTCCGACAGGCATTGGTCGAGCGTCTGCATGCCCTGCGCCTGGCCGGTCTGAATGGCCGAGTACATCTGGGCGATCTTGCCCTCGCGGATCAGATTCCGGATGGCAGGTGTTCCGATCATGATCTCGTGCGCAGCGACGCGCCCACCGCCGATCTTCTTCATCAGCGTCTGCGAAACCACCGCGCGCAGCGATTCCGACAACATCGATCGCACCATGTCCTTCTCGGCCGCCGGGAACACGTCGACGATACGGTCGATGGTCTTCGCAGCGGAGCTGGTGTGCAGCGTGCCGAACACCAGATGTCCGGTTTCTGCCGCCGTCAGCGCCAGGCGGATCGTCTCGAGGTCGCGCATTTCGCCGACCAGCACGACGTCAGGATCCTCGCGCAGCGCCGATCGCAGCGCCTCCGTAAATCCAAGCGTGTCACGGTGCACTTCGCGCTGGTTCACCAGGCAGCGCTTCGACTCGTGCACGAACTCGATCGGATCCTCGATCGTGATGATGTGATCCGGACGGTTGTCGTTACAGTGGTTGACCATCCCGGCCAGCGTGGTCGACTTGCCGGAACCGGTGGGACCGGTGACCAGCACCAGCCCGCGCGGCAACATGCACAGATCGCGGAAGATCTTCGGCGAGTTCAGATCGTCGAGCGACAGGATGACGGAAGGGATGTTACGGAACACGGCCCCCGCGCCACGGTTCTGGTTGAACGCGTTGACACGAAAGCGCGCGAGCTTGGGAATCTCGAAGGAAAAGTCCGTCTCGAAGAACTCTTCGTACGCCTTGCGCTGCTTGTCGTTCATGATGTCGTACACCATGCTGTGGACTTCCTTGTGCGACAGAGGCGGCATGTTGATGCGCTTCATGTCGCCGTCCACGCGGATCATGGGCGGTACACCGGATGACAAATGCAGATCGGAAGCGTTGTTCTTGACGGCGAACGCCAGCAATTGCGCGATATCGACAGCCATTGAAGCTCCCGGAGGACGGGTCAAAAGGCAGTATAGCGGAGGGCTTCAGGGTCACATATGTTAATGAATCCGCAGAATTTACTGCAGCGTGCCGAGGAGTTGCACGAACGTGTCGCAGCGGCCGCTGCCCGCGCGGGACGGAGTGTCGATTCGGTCACAATCCTGACTGTCAGCAAGGGTCATCCGGCGGCAACTGTGCGCGCCGCCATTGCCGCGGGACTAACGCAGTTCGGCGAGAGCTACCTGCAGGAAGCGTTGCCGAAGCAGTCGGAGCTGGCTGCCGAGCCAACCGCGTCCGGCGCCAACGCAGGATCCAGCACGAGCTCAAGGCGTGACGCGCCTGGTGGGGTCCCCCTGGTGTGGCATTTCATCGGGCGCCTGCAGTCCAACAAAACACGCCCCGTTGCGGAACATTTTGACTGGGTCCACGCCGTTGATCGCCTCACGGTCGCCGAGCGCCTGGCCGAGCAACGGCCCTTCCACGCCCCGCCGTTGAACGTGTGCCTGCAGGTCAACATCGCCGCTGAGGCCGCCAAGGGCGGTGCCCCCCCGGCGGAGGTGCCGGAGCTGGCCCGCTGCGTAGCGGCCCTGCCGCGCCTGAAACTCCGCGGCCTGATGTGCCTGCCGCCCGAGGAGGACGATCCGGCCCGGCAACGTGTCTGGTTCGCCAGGCTCCGGGAGCTGCAGGAGTCGCTGCAGGCTCGGGGGTTACCGCTCGATACCCTATCCATGGGCATGAGCGGCGACTTCGAGGCAGCGATCCTCGAGGGCGCGACGATCGTGCGGATCGGCACGGCGCTGTTGGGACCCCGGGCCTGACTTGGCTTTCGGGTTTTCGCCCTCTTCCGGCGTAACGCGCCCCCTTACCCCCGGTTCGGCGCGTTCGCGCGCCTTTTCAGCGCTAGAAATGTGCGGCGCCGCGCGGGCAATCGGTACAATCCCGGTCCGATGAGCCACACACAGATTGCATTTCTCGGCGGCGGCAACATGGGCCGCGCAATGATCGGCGGACTCCTGCGCCGCGGCACGCGGCCCGAGCAGATAACGGTCGGCGAACACCTGGCGCCTGCCCGCGATTCGCTGTCGAGCGAGTTTGGAGTTCAGGCTACCGCTGACAACACGGCAGCCATCGAGCAGGCGACTGTCATCGTCGTCGCTGTAAAGCCGCAGGACGCCGCTGCTGTCCTGATTCCTTTACAGTCGATTCTCACTCGCAATCGCCCCACCGTACTCTCGGTTGCCGCCGGCCTCCGTGTTGCCGCGTTGGAAACCTGGTGTGGATCCGGTGTTCCGGTGGTACGCGCAATGCCTAACAGGCCCGCGCTGGTAGGTGCAGGCGCCTCCGGCATGTTCGCTCCCGTGCACGTCAGCGAAAGCCACCGGAGTGCCGCGGAAAAGGTAATGGAAGCCACGGGAGAATTCGTCTGGGTTCCTACCGAGGACGCACTCGATGTGGTGACCGCGCTCTCCGGCAGCGGCCCGGCTTATTTTTTCCTCCTCGCCGAGCTGATGGCGCAGGCGGCCGTCGAACAAGGCCTCGATTCCCAGGCGGCCCGCCGCCTCGCGGTCGCAACGCTGTACGGCTCGGGCCTGCTCGCTCATTCCAGCGACGGCGACCTCGAGCGCCTGCGCACGGAAGTGACTTCGAAGGGCGGCACGACCGAAGCGGCGGTGCGCACCTTCAACGGAGCCGATTTACGCGGGATCGTCACACGCGCCGTGGAATCTGCAACACTCCGCAGCCGGGAGCTGGCCGCCCAATTCGGGCAGAAGCGCTGATCCCAAGGCACCGGCGCACGAAACCGGCTGGACGCCCGGCATTGAGCTTTTTGCGAGCGGGACCGAAATGACTGCGATTCTCTACATCCTGAACGCCCTGCTGACCATCGCCGTGGGCGTGGTGTTGGCACGACTGCTGCTGCAATGGGCGCGAGCCGACTTCCGCAATCCCGTCTGCCAGGCCGTGGTGCGCCTGACCAATCCCCTGATCCTGCCGCTGCGGCGCGTGCTGCCGCCCGTCGGCAAAGTGGACACGGCTTCCGTCATCGCTGTCATCATCGTCACGACGCTCAAGTTCGTGATCCTCGAGTGGGTCGGCGCAGGATTCCTGCCGTCGGATCCGCTCCTGTGGGTGCGCCTGATTGCGGTCGAGATCGTCGGAATGGCACTCGAGATCTACTTCTGGGCGATCATCCTCTACACGCTGCTGCTGATGATTGCGCCCGGCGGCTATTCGCCGATGCAGTCGGTCCTCGCCAGCCTGAGCGAGCCGATTCTGCGTCCGTTCCGCCGCTTGATTCCTGCAATTGCCGGACTCGACCTGTCGCCGCTCTGGGCGGTAATCATCATCAAGGCGCTGCAGTTACTCCTGCGTTATCAGTAGCGCACGCGGTTTCCAGGCTGTTTTCAGGCATTTTAACGCTCCCGCCACGCTCTTGCCGGTTACGAAACACGCCCTTAGGGGCGACATCGAAACGGGAGTCGAAGCCGGAGCTGCGCGAAAAAGCCTTGAAAAAAAGGCATTTCCAGCCGTCGACAGCGTGAAAAGACCTTGCGAAAGCGCGTGCATGTGCTATTTTTCGCCGCGATTCACATTCGCGGTGAGCACCGCGCTCACTGAAAAACCAAATCGAGGAGTAGCGCAATATGGCGAAAAAGGGTGGCGCACCGACGAAGTCGGAAGTCCTGACACAGATTTCCAAGGACACCGGCCTCTCGCGCAAGCAGGTCGGCGGAGTGTTCGATTCCCTGAGCGGCGTAATCAAGAAGAGCTTGAAGAGCGGCGGCCTCTTCACGATTCCCGGACTGTTGAAGCTGAAGGTCGTCAAGAAGCCCGCCACGAAGGCGCGCGAAGGCATCAACCCGTTCACCGGTGAGAAGATGACCTTCAAGGCGAAGCCCGCGAGCAAGAAGGTTCGCGCGCTGCCCCTGAAGGCGCTCAAGGGCATGGTCAACTCATAAGGGTCAACTGGTAGTTTTAAGCGAAAGGGAGTGCCTTCCAGGCACTCGTTTCGACAGCCCGGAAGGCAACTAGACGTTCCTTCCGGGTTTTTGCTTTTCGGGTTCTTCTATTTCATGAAGTCCAGCACGACGGCCTTCAGGTCGTGCAGCCGGCCGTGAAAGAAATGCCCCGCGCCTTCCAGCACTTGGATTTCCGGCCGCGGCGACAGTTTTAACGCCCAATCGCGCACGTAACCCGGGTCAATTACATCGTCCGCATCCCCCTGCGCGATCAGCCACGGACATTCGGGCTTCACCGTCCCGACATCGAGAATCGTGACGCCGGGGGCGACGGCGATCAGCCGTTCAGGTTTGGCATGCTCTGCCGCGCGAATCGCAACAGCTCCGCCGAACGAGAATCCAGCGAGCCACAGCGTCGCGTTCGGCCACCGCTGTCTCCCATAAGCGACGACGGCGAGCGCATCGTGCGTCTCACCGTTTCCCTGGTCATACGCGCCCTGACTTGCGCCGACGCCGCGGAAATTGAAACGGATCGTCGGTGCGCCGAGCTCCTGGAAAGCACGCGCCAAGGTGTAGACAACTTTGTTCGCGAGCGTTCCCCCATACAGGGGATGCGGATGGCACACGACCGCGAAGTGCGCGCTGGATGGGTTCTGCGGCGTCTCGATCAAAGCCTCGAGCGTTCCGGAAGGTCCCGCGATCGAGACGGGCTCGACCGCGGGAGGCTTATTGGACGCCGTCACGCGCCGGCGAGCCGCACCAGCAGCCGATTCAGCCGCTGCACGTAGTCGGCGGGGTTGGGCAGTTGGCCGCCCTCCGCCAGCTCGGCCTGATCGCACAACAAACGCGACAGCTCCGAGAACTGCTCCGTGTCACTGACGCCATCGAGATACTTCACGATCGGATGTCCGACGTTCAGCTCGAGTACCGGCTTCGAATCGGGCACCTTCTGTCCGGAGGCGGCGAAGATGCGGCGCATGTTGACACCCATGTCGTGCTCCCCGAGCACGAGAATGGCAGGTGAGTCCTTGAGACGGGAGCTGGCGCGCACTTCCTTCACACGCTCGCCCAGGGTGTCCTGAATGCGCTTGAGCAAGCCCTCGCTCTCCTTCGCCACCTCGTCCTGCTGCTTGCGATCCTCTTCGGTTTCCAGGCTGCCGAGCTCGAGATCGCCACGCGAGACGTCCTTGAAGCGCTTGCCTTCGAAGGCATCCACCTGACCCATCGCCCACTCATCCACCCGCTCGGCGAGCAGCAGCACCTCCAGGCCCCGGTCCTTGAGCTTCTCGATGTATGGACTCGAGCGCGCCGCGTCCAGCGTCTCTGCGACCAGGAAATAGATCCGGTCCTGGCCTTCCTTCATCCGCTCGACGTATTGGGCAAGGCTGGTACTCGGCTCGTTTCCCGCCTCGTGGGTGCTGGTGAAGCGCAGCAGCGGCAGGATCTTCTCCCGGTTGGAGTAGTCCTGCGGCAGGCCTTCCTTCAGCACGCTGCCGAATTCCTTCCAGAACGTCTTGTACTTCTCCGGCTCGTCCTTCGCGAGCTTTGCGAGCAGCTCGAGGACACGCCGGGTGAGGCCGTTCTTGATGGCATCGACTTCGGGATCCTGTTGCAACAGCTCGCGTGAGACGTTCAGCGGCAGATCGTTGGAATCGACGATTCCCTTGATGAACCGCAAATACAGCGGCAGGAAGTTCTCGGCGTCGTCCATGATGAAGACGCGACGCACGTAGAGCTTCAGCCCCCGCGCCGCCTCGCGCTGAAACAGGTCATACGGAGCGCGCGAGGGCACGAACAGCAGGCTCGTGTATTCCCGCTTTCCCTCGACCCTGTTGTGCGACCACACCAGCGGGTCCGTGAAATCGTGGGCGATGTACTGATAGAACTGCTTGTATTCCTCATCCTTGATGTCGGCGCGAGGCAGCGTCCACAGCGCCTTCGCCTGGTTGACGACCTCGAACTCGGGAATGACCGCCGGGTCATCCTCTTTATCGGCTGCCTTTTCCTTGCGCATGCGCACCGGGAAGCCGATATGGTCGGAGTAACGCCGGATCAGCGAGCGCAGCCGATAGGTGTCGGCAAACTCCTTGGCGTCCTCCTTCAGGTGCAGCGTTACGGAAGTGCCTCGATCGGAACGGGTCACCGTCTCGACCGTGAACTCTCCCTCCGCGCTGGACTCCCAACGCACGCCGGCTTCCGCAGGAGTGCCCGCTTTGCGGGAGAGCACTTCGACCCGCTCGGCGACGATGAACGCCGAGTAGAAGCCGACGCCGAACTGGCCGATGAGCTGCGAGTCCTTTTGCTGATCGCCCGTGAGCGACCGGAAGAATTCGGCCGTGCCGGAGCGGGCGATGGTGCCCAGATTGGAGACCGCCTCGTCACGGGTCAGGCCGATACCGTTGTCGGTGATCGTGACGGTGCCGGCCTTGGGGTCGCCCTCGATGCGGATCTCGAGTTCCCCCTGTCCGCCGGTCAGCGCCGGATCGGCCAGAGCTGCAAAGCGCAGCCGGTCGTTCGCGTCGGATGCGTTGGAGATGAGCTCGCGGAGGAAGATTTCCCTGTGGCTATACAGGGAATGGATCATCAGTTTGAGTAGGTCGCGGACTTCCGCCTGAAAGCCGAGGGTTTGCTTCTGGGAAGCCTGTTCAGGTTCCTGGATTGAGGTAGACATGATCGCTGCCGCCTTCCGTGCTGTGTTTGGGCTTGCTTAGGCCGTGCTGGTTGTTGAGCCGGGGGCGGGTCCGTGCCCCCGGGTCCGGCGGGTCTGAAAGGCCTCGTAGCCTGCTCAGGCCTTGCAGAGCCTGCAAGACCTCGCGGCCCTGTAAGGCCATGGCGCCGCGTAGGCGTCCCCTTTCCTCGCCTGGACGGACGGGATCTTGGGAATTCCGGAGAAAATTTCAAGCGCGGCGATCCATTATGGATCGCGAGGACGCCCGGACGGGCGCCTTCTGCACAGATCGAGGCGGGTTTTAGATCAGGGTCGGGGCGGCCAGCAGGACGCACAGCAGGGACGAACCGGCCGCCAGGAGCGGCGCCGATAGCGTCGTGACGGTGACGACCTCTTCCGCAGCCGACGTAGCCATGTGGCGACAGGTCGCGGCGAAATCGTCGAACTCATCCCACAAGAGCAGCAGAACTTCCATGCGGAACGACTCTACGGACGCCGTGTGACAACCGGTGTGTTCGAACTCTCACAACTCACTCCTACCCCGGTCCTGCCCACTGACCCTTGGTGCTTGCGAGGCACCCGCTTGCAGGCAACCGCTCGGCTGCGTACGCTGCTGGAAGCCTCACGAAGCGCACCTGACAAAATCCCAAGGCCACCATGAAGCGCATCGTCGTCCTGAACCCCAAAGGGGGATCGGGCAAGACGACCCTGGCAATCAACCTGGCGAGCTACTTTGCTTCTCGTCAGCAAACGCCGGTCCTGATGGATTTCGATCCGCAGGGCTCGTCTATCCGTTGGGTGCGTAAGCGCCAGTCGACTCAGGCGCCGATTCACGCCATCGCCGCGTTCGAGAAGGACACGCGCACCACGCGGGCGTTCCAATTGCGTGTGCCGGAAAATACGACGCACGTCATCGTCGATACTCCCGCGGCCGTCGAATCACGCAATCTGCCGGAAGTAACCAAGGACGCCGACAAGATCGTCGTTCCCGTGTTGCCCTCCGACATCGACATCCATACGTGTTCGAAGGTCATCCGCGATCTGCTGCTGGTTGCGAAGATCCGGCGCGAGGACGACCGGATCGGCGTGATCGCCAATCGCGTCAAGCGCAACACGCTGATCTATCAGTCGTTGATCCGGTTCCTGCAGACGCTGGGAATCCCGATCGTCGCCACGATTCGCGACTCGCAGAACTACATTCGCGCCGCCGAGCTCGGCATCGGCATCCACGAGATGAAGTCGTACGTCGCGCAGGAAGACGTGGAGCAGTGGCAGCCATTGGTCGAATGGCTGGAAAGGCCGCGCGGGAGTCACGCTCCGCCGGTGTCGAGCCCGCCGCCGGTGATCGCGAGCGCCTGAGCTCTACTTCTTGTGAAATTTAGGCGGGCTGCCCGCCGGGCCCTGCCCGGGCTGTCCCTGGCCTTCAGGACCGTCGAATGAATCCCGCATGCGGTCCGCCCAATTCTTGTAATTGGACCACGTGTAGAGATTCTTGGTGATCGCCGCATGCCGCACTCGCGCGCGCTGCATGCGATCGAGCCAATTCGTGTACGGATCCGCGGCATCCGGTGTGGCCGGGGTGTTGCTCGTTGCCGGCGGCTCGGGTCGCGCACCGGGTAAGTCGCCTCGTCCCCTGTCTGATGAGCTCATGATCGCTCCTGAAACTTTGCAGCAGGGTACGGTCTACTCTTGCCGCTTGCAGGAACTGGTTCACAACCGCCCGGGCAGTCGCGGCCGCTGGGACAAAGCTCTCGCGGTACGGATTATTGTTGTGAACCGACCGTGCACGTTATGTAAGGCCCACCTATAAGGCCCAAGTATGAGGCGCGGGGGTCCTGACGATGCTGAACGAAACCCTCGCGACCGCTGCCGTCGCGAGCCCAACGCCTCAAGCCACGAGACGATAGACCGGTCGGTACTCCGCGCCGGGCAGCTTCATGCGCCGTTGTGCGACGAAAGCCGCGAGCAACTCATCCAGCAGTCGCATGATCGCCGGATCGCCGGCCAACTCGTACGGCCCGTGCCGCTCGATGGCCTTGATTCCGTTTTCCTTCACGTTGCCCGTGACGATGCCGGAGAACGCCCGTCTCAGGTTCGCGGCCAGCTCGTGAGCGGGTTGATCGCGATTGAGCTGCAGCGCGCGCATGGACTCGTGCGTCACCTCGAATGGGTGTTGAAAGTCCGGCTGGATCGACAGCAGCCAGTTGAAGTTGTACGAGTCGTTGTGATGCCGCCGGTATTCGCGGACCGTCTCCATGCCCTTCACGAGCTGCCGCCCGACCTCGGCCGGGTCGTCGACGACGACCGAGATGCGCCGCAACACGGCATCGCCCAGCGTGAGGCGGATGAATCGCATGATGTGCTCGAAGTAGGCTGCGCTCTCGCGCGGTCCCGTCAGCACCACGGGGAACGGCTGATCGCGATTGGCAGGATCCAGCAACAGTCCGACCAGATACAGGATCTCCTCGGCAGTGCCGGCCCCACCCGGATAAACGACAATGCCGTGGGCCAGCCGGACAAAGGCCTCGAGGCGCTTTTCGATGTCCGGCATGATGACCAGCTGGTTCACGATCGGATTCGGGGGTTCGGCCGCGATGATTCCCGGTTCCGTCACTCCGATATAACGGCCGTGCTCGATGCGCTGTTTGGCGTGACCGACCGCCGCGCCCTTCATCGGCCCTTTCATGGCCCCCGGGCCGCACCCGGTGCAGACATCCAGCCCGCGAAGGCCTAGCTCGTAGCCGACCTTCTTGGTGTACTTGTACTCATCGTTGCCGATCGAGTGACCACCCCAGCAGACCACCAGGTTCGGTCGCGCCTTGTAGTCGAGCACGCGCGCGTTGCGCAGCACGTGGAAGACGGCGTTGGTGGTCGAGGCCGAGTCGTTCAGGTTGAACCGCCCGCTTTCCAGGATCTCGTTGGAGATGAACACCACGTCGCGCAGCACGGCGAACAGGTGCTCCTTGATGCCCCGGATCATCTGCCCGTCCACGAAAGCGGACGCCGGCGCGTTGTGCATCTCCAGTTTGATGCCCCAGGCGTGACGGACGATCTCGACCTCGAAGTCGCGATAGCGGTCGAAGATCTCCTTGGCGTTGTCGGTGTCGGCGCCGCTGTTCAGGACGGCCAGCGCGCACTTGCGGAACAGGGAATAGAGACCGCCCTGGCTCGAGTCCAGGAGCTTGCCGATCTCGGCTTGGGAGAGGTTCTCGAGGCTACCGCGCGGTCCGACACGGGCGTCGATGAACTCTGGGACGACTACACTGGTTTCCATCGCGCCAGTTTACGCGATCAGTATTACCGCGCAGGCGGCAAAAACCACGCTTTTTGCCGCCGGCAACCGTGCGCTGTCCGCGCAAAGCGCCGCAGGCGACTTTGCGCCAATCAACTCAGGGAAGGATATCGATCGGCGCGTCATCCGGCGTCAGCAGCCAGATCTCGAGCATGTCCGAGTTCGAGACGGCGATGCACCCATCCGTCCAGTCCGTGATCTCGTAGTAAGCCGGCGAGCGCGTGAGCTGGTTGGGCAGCCCGTGAATCATGATCGAGCCACCCGCATTCCAGTGGTTACGCCGGGCGCGTTTTTCGTCGGCCTCGTTGGGGTACGAGACCTGCATGGAGAGGAAGTAATCGCTATGGGGGTTGCGTCGGACCAGGGCGTAGTGACCTTCCGGAGTGCGGTAGTCACCCGCCTTCTCCTTCTGTCCGACCGGGTTCAGACCCAGCGCGACCTTGTAGGAGCGCACGACCGTGGTTCCGTGCATCAGGAACAGTTTGCGTTCGCCCTTGTGTACCACCACCCGATCGACCGAAGGCAGGGTGGCAAGGGGATGTGCCATGACGCGCTGGGCGTCCGGCATTTCATCGGCACCGACTACCGCGGGGCCCACCCAGGCGAGCAGCGCCAGGGCCAAAACTCGAAAGCGATGCGTCATCTGCCTATCAAACAATCACTTGCACGGCCTGGTTCCAGTGGGGTTCGATTATAGGGGCTCGAGTGCGAACCGGCGATGAACATCGGTCACAGCGTCGCCGGCCCCCGACGGGGAACCCGGCGCCCTCCCCAAGAGTTGGTGTTTCCGTCACACTTTACGGCACACCTTTCGTTTCGGCGGGCGCTTTCATGCACAGCAAATGGGGTACCGCGGCGCTGGTCTACTGCGCTCTGATCGGCTGCACCGCAGTGCCGACCGATCCCATCGAGCGGCTCGATCCGGGGACCGCCGACACCGTGACGGTGTTGCCGAACCCGGTCGAGCTCGTGACCCAAACCCCCATCAGCGGCGGAGATCCTTTCGCTTACGTGGCGCCGTTCGAGACCGACCAGCAAGGTCGGCGCGCGACGTACTTATGGGTCTCGGTCCCACAGAACGACGGGCCCACGCAGGCCCCTAGACTACTGTGTGACAACCAGCGCATGAGCCTGCAACCGGTGTCCGGAAACCTGGCAGAGCTCAAGTTGTCCCAGCCGCCCTATAAATCTCCTGCCCCGTGGACCTCGCAGTTCTACTTCGTTCTGCCAGAGGACGGCGCTCAATGCCTGCGATCCGCGCAGGCCATCGCAGTGGAAATCAAGCCGATTTCGGGCGAGACCCAACACTTCGCGGCGAGCGGGAAGGACCTGCTGCCGTTGCAGCGTTTTGGAGGCACACAATCGCCGCTGCGGCGTGAGGCTGCGGGCCCAGGCCCGGCGGCCGGCAGCAACTAGGAGCGCCTGACAGGCCTCCTAGGTTCCCCCCGCCACCACATCCTCCACTCGCGGCATGACGACCTGGCCCCCCGGGTGCAGGTCCGCGAAATCCAAGTCAGGGTTGTACTGTCGCAGCAGCCAGATCGGGAGCTGTCCGAAACGCTGCGTGACAGTCCACAGCGAATCACCACGACGCACGATATACACCTCGGTCCCGACGATGCGGTGAGCCGCGAAGTAACTCGCTTGCAGCGTCTGGTGGTACTCGCGCCGACGCTTTTCAAAATCCTCGTGCGACACCTTGCGGAAGTCCAGCTTCACGCGACGTCCGATCACGACCGGACGGCCGTGATTGAGGTGATTGAGATCGCGCAGGCGCTGAGCCCCAACGCTGAGCCAGTCGGCGTAATGACCCAGCGTCTCGGCCGCTGCGACCTCGATCGTGTCGTCGTTGCGCACCGAGTAGTCGGTCGGATCCGCGTTCTGCTCCGAATCGCTCGCCGGGCCCAGGGCCGGCCCGAGAGCCTCCGCTTGCGCGGCAGACACCGGCTGAGTGTTTTCGGCAGCCGGCGTCCTCTCGCTCGCGACGGCCGCGGCATCTTCCTGACTCTCGCGCTCTGCAACCGCGGCGGGCACACCACCCGCGGCCGCGGGAGCGGCGGTCGAGGCAACGAGCCCACTGCCGGCCGTCCCAGGCGAGCCAGCGGCTGCCGGGGTCTGAGCCGACTTCACCGCCAGCTGCTGGCCCTCAAAGAGGAAGTCACGATTGCGAATGCCGTTGAGTTGGAGGAGATCCTTCTCCGACATGCCGTATTTCTTCGCGATATCCGCAAGGACATCGCCACGCTGAACGACATAGAGGGAAGAGGCCTCCGCGGGAGCAGGCGCAGCCGCTGAACCCGGAGCAGTCGAGGCCGGAGGCACTGAGGGAAGCTGCATGGCTGCAGGAGGCGCGCCAGGAGCGGCGCCCACAGTCGCGACGGACGTCGGGCTCGGCGGCGGAGCGGGCATCACAGCCGCAACCACCGCGCCCGGAGCAGGCTGTGGGATATTCAACGTCCTGCCGGGCTTGAGCCTCGCACTCGTCCTGACACGATTGGCGAGCGCGAGCGCCTCGGGCGTCAGGCCGAAATCTCCCGCCACGGTGACCATCGTGTCGCCGGATTTCACTCGATAGCGGCGCGGCTGCGGCTGCCCCGCGAACAGCTCATTCGGATTCAACCGCGCGGCCAGCATCTCGCTGGTCCACTTCTCGCCGTCGAGCGGCAAGCGCAGGTGATAGGCCTTCGGAACGTGCCGCTGTCCGTCCCAGACGGCTCGCAGCAGGGCGGGATTCAATGCTCGAAGCTTCTGCGGGTCGATCTTCAGCGCGCGTGCCAGCGGGCCGACATTCACGAAGGCCGGCACCACGACTTCCTGGAACCGGGCTTCGCCCAGCCGCTCGAGATTGCCGAAATACTTCTCCGGGTTGTGGTCGACTTCCAGAGCGGCCAGAAAGGAGACGTAGAAATTGCGGGACGCAAAGCCAAAAGTGCGGCTCTTGTAGTTGCGGACGATCTTTACGATGTCATCGGTGCCGAGGCTCTCCTTTGCCCGCCGTACGCCCTCGGCGCCGTGGTTGTAAGCGGTCAGCGCGAGCGGCCAGGTACCCAGAAGACGGTAGTTGGCGGCCAACAGCTGCGCCGCGGCCTCTGTCGCTCTGAATGGATCGAGTCGGTCGTCGACCGCGCTGTCGATCCGCATGTAGCGACGGCCCGTGGAGCGCATGAACTGCCACAGTCCCGCCGCTCCGACCTTGGAATACGCAGCCGGGTTGAAAGACGACTCCACGTGCGGCAACACCGCAAGGTCCGCCGGAAGGCCGAGGTTCGCCAGCGTCTCGGCGATGTGGGTCTCCCACGCGCCCGAGCGGATCAGGCCCTCCTTGAAGCGATCCGCCTGGCCCAGCTGGAAACGAATTTCGTCTGCCGCCTCGCGCAATCGTGCCGGAGTGGCTTCATCGCCCCACATGTCGCGGATCTTCTGATCCTCATCGGTGAGGGGGCCGCCGTTCGCGATCGCGATCCGCTTCAGGGTGGCCGCGTACCGGTCCTTGGCTCTCTCGACGATCTGCTGTCGCTCGCGGGGAGACGTGTTCGGATCGAATCGGACCTTCTCGTAGATGACGGAGAGGTTGTGCTCGTCGTGGATGAAACCGCCGTTGGTGTCCACCTCGGTGTAGACACGAATCCAGAACTGAACATCCCGCTCGAGCTCCGGCGGGCGCGGCATTGGGGAATCCGCCGCAAAGGCCAGGGACGGCATCAGAGCCAGACAGGCGAGAACTCCGCACAACCAGACGGGCCACGACCGGACCTGCGACCCCAGAACCCGTGTCGGTTTCATTTACACCCCTGGCGAATCACTATTCGACTTTCCATTCAATCACTTGTGCATTGCAGCCGACGTGCGTCACAGCGGCCTGAGCTCCTAACCTGTCGACGCATTTGACACCGAGGTGCTGCAGCGCCACAGACGGCCTCCTCCAAGCAGGTCGGACAGACCTCCCTGAGGGGTCGAAACCATCGCATAACGGGCAGTGCGTCACAGTTGACCCGCGTCGCAGATACAACATGTCAAGTCGGAGGCGGTTGCGGGGCAGTTGGCACAGGCGTTGCTTTATCTATACCAGCGAAGGCCGAAACGGCCGGAAGGTAAGAAAAGACGCTAGGGTATTTCGAACAAGATACGGGCGCGGAAAGAGGACGAAGATTCCCGCCGCAACCGTACTGACCGGATAACAACAAGAAGAGCACTCCTCCACACACAAGCAAGCGACCGATAAACCCCGCCTCCAGCGGGGTTTTTTTTGGCCCAGATCGGCTGGGCGCTTGGGGCGGTCGCCCCCAAAAAAAAGAGCAAGGTAGTCGGGTCTTGTCACCGCGAACCACCTTGCCCGCAAGGCACCTACCTCTCCCGCTCCTGCGGGGCGGGCCACCTGGCGGCGGGATATCCCGCCGAGGGCCCGACAGGGCGCCGGTCGAACCTCACTCCAAGCGTCGGCTTTCTAACCGCATTTGCTCTCGCCGCAGTTCAGGCAGGTCATGCAGCCGTCCATCATGACCACCGCCGCCGTGCTGCACTTCGAGCACAGCTGCGCGCCGTCCGGGAAGTGCGACTTCGAGAACGCATCCGTTTGCTTCGAGCGGGCCTCGAACTCGGCCCGCTTCTCGTCCACCAGCTTCTGCTGGTGCCCGTCGAGCGTCGGCTTGCGCATCAGCCCGATAGTCTGCAGATGCTTTTCAACCACATAGCCCAGCTCGGCGATGATCGAGGGCATGAACTTCCCGCCCGGCTGCCAGTAGCCGCCGCGGGGATCGAACACTGCCTTCATCTCATCGACCAGGAAGGTGACGTCGCCACCTTTGCGGAAGACGGCCGAGATGATGCGGGTAAGGGCCACGATCCACTGGAAGTGGTCCAGATTCTTCGAGTTGATGAAGATCTCGAACGGCCGGCGCTGCTCGTACTCCGTACCTTCGTTCAGCACTATGTCGTTGATCGTGACGTACATCGCGTGATCCGAGACGGGCGTCTTGATCTTGTAGGTCGACCCGATCAGAACCTCGGGGCGCTCCACCTTCTCGTGCATCCGGACGACCTTCGCGGTCTTGCCGTTCTTGTCGCGGAAGGTCTCGGTCTCTCCCGAACCGGGCACGACCTTGAGGTCCGGCGCCTTTTCGTCGGGTTTCTTGACACGATATTTGACGATCTTGCGGTCGATTTTCATGGCGCTACCTAGAATTTTCCGTAATAGCCTTCCTTCATGGCGTCGTAGAGATTCGCGGCGCTGTGGATCTCGCCGTCGTAGTCGATCTCCTCGTCGCCCTTCACCTCGACCTCGCTCCCATCCTCGAGCGTGAACACATAAGTCGTGTTCTTGAGGTCCTCTTCCTTGACCAGCACGCCCTGGAAGGCCTCGGGGTTGAAGCGGAAGGTCGTGCAACCCTTCAGGCCCTGCTCGTGCGCGTAGAGATAAATGTCCTTGAAATTCTCGTACTTGTAGTCCGTCGGCACGTTCGCGGTCTTGGAGATCGAGGAGTCGATCCACTTCTGCGAAGCCGCCTGGATGTCCACGTGCTGCCGCGGCGTCACCTCATCGGCTGCGGTGAAGTACTCGGGCAGCTTGTCAGCGGCATTCGCGGCATCCGGTGCGGCCTTGGGATTCACCAGTTCGCGGTATGCGAGCAACTCGAACGAGTAGACGTCGACCTTCTCCTTCGTCTTGCGTCCGGAGCGAATCACATTCCGGAAATAGTGGTGCGCGAACGAAGGTTCAATGCCATTCGAGGCATTGTTGGCCAGCGACAGCGAAATCGTCCCTGTCGGAGCGATCGAGGTATGGTGCGTGAAACGGGCACCGATCTCGGCCAGCTCGTGTACCAGCTGCGGAGCCACTTCCGCCACGCGCTGCATGTAACGGCTGTACTTCGCGTGCAGGAGGCGGCCCGGGATGCGGGCGCCCGGACGCCAGCCGTCGCGCGCCATTTCCGGACGCTTGCGCAGCATTTCCTTGGTGACGGTGAATTCCTCTTTCATGATCGGAGCGGGGCCCTTCTCGCGCGCCAGCTCCAATGCCGCTTCCCAGCCGGCTACGGCCATCTCACGCGACACGTCCTCGGTGAAGCGCACAGACTCCGGCGAGCCGTACTTCATGCCGAGACACGTGATCGTGCTTCCGAGGCCGAGGAAGCCCATGCCGTGTCGCCGCTTACGAGTGATCTCATCGCGCTGCTTCTCGAGCGGCAGCCCGTTGATTTCCACCACGTTGTCGAGCATTCGCGTGAACGTACGAACGACGTCGCGGTACTCCTTCCAATCGAACTCGGCGAATTCCGTGAACGGCTGACGCACAAAGCGCGTGAGGTTCACCGAACCCAGGAGGCACGAGCCATAGGGAGGCAGCGGTTGCTCGCCGCACGGGTTGGTGGCACGGATGTTCTCGCACCACCAGTTGTTGTTCATCTCATTGACACGATCGATGAGGATGAACCCCGGCTCCGCGAAATCGTACGTGGACGACATGATGACGTCCCACATCCGACGCGCCGGCAAGACCTTATAGATCTTGCAGACCACGAGGCCTTCGTCATTCGCCACGTAGTTGTCGTGGATCGGCCACTCGCGCCACACGAATTTCGAAGCGTCAGATAAGTCCGGTTGCTCGGTCTCGAACTCCTTGCGCGACAATGGGAAAGCGAGCTTCCACTCGCGATCCTCGCGCACCGCTTTCATGAACTCGTCCGTGACAAGCAGAGAGAGGTTGAACTGACGTAGACGTCCGTTCTCGCGCTTGGCGCGGATGAACTCCATCGCGTCGGGGTGACCGACGTCAAACGTGCCCATCTGCGCGCCCCGACGGCCGCCCGCGGACGACACGGTAAAGCACATCTTGTCGTAGATATCCATGAACGACAGCGGGCCGGATGTGTAGGCGCCAGCGCCAGACACGTACGCGCCACGCGGACGCAGCGTGGAGAACTCGTAGCCGATGCCGCAGCCGCTCTTCAACGTAAGTCCGGCTTCGTGGACTTTCCCCAGGATGTCATCCATGGAGTCCCGAATGATCCCGGACACCGTGCAATTAATAGTTGAAGTAGCAGGCTTATGCTCGAGAGCACCCGCATTGGACGTCACACGACCGGCGGGAATCGCGCCGCGCCGAAGCGCCCACAGAAACTGCTCGTTCCAATTTTCGCGGACGTCTTCACGTTCCACGTCCGCGAGTGCACGGGCGACACGCTTGTACGTGTCGTCCATCGTCTTATCGATGGCCGTGCCGTCTTTAGCCGTCAGCCGGTATTTTTTGTCCCAAATGTCGAGCGAGGCCTCTTGGAAGGCAATCGAGTCGATGTCTTTGGGTTCGATCTTCACAACGGTATTCATGAATCCGCGGCGCTCCGAATGTTTTTACGCCTTGTTCAACGGATCTCAGGGAATACCCAGCCCACACCCGGTGTCGGGTGGCGCCTGAACAGCCGCGTGCCGGAACCTAAGGCCGCTGCTGTCAGACAGCTGATACCCCCTGAACCTCCCCGACCGTGCATCTGTGGTTCGCTGTGCGCGAACACAAGATCTTGTGTCGGGGTCAAGAGCGTAATGAGCGACCCCCCGGGCGTCAAGGCTCGCGGCGATATTCTGTCATGTCGATATTACTGAGTTATTTCAATACTTTATGGAGATCTCGGCCGCGCCGCACCCGATTTTTCGAACGATTTTAGGACTGCGCCCTAACGGTGCGGAAACGCAAGATATTGTGCCCAGCCAATGCACAGGTTTCGCACAGATTTTCCACAGGCCCAGGCTCCGTCCGCGGTTCAAACCGCGGTTCCGAGCCAGGTTTTTTTACTGTACGGCCGACTAGAATCAAGGGCATGAAATCACCCGCACTGATTGCTTTGTCGGTCGCCACGCTCCTTGCTGCAGCGATCCCCTCCGCTCCGGTCTTCGCAGCGCTCCCGGCTGCGGTAGGGGAGATGTCCGGCCTCCCCTCCCTGTCGCCGATGATCAAGAAGGTGTCGCCCGCGGTAGTGAACATCGCAACGCGCGGCACTGTGCACGAGAAGGGCCCCCAGAACCCCCTCTTGGATGACCCTTTCTTTCGCCGCTTCTTCGATGTGCCGCCCGACTCGGGCCCGCGGGATCGGCCTTTCCAAAGCGCGGGCTCCGGCGTGATCTTTGACGCCAAAAGCGGCTACATCGTCACGAACGCGCACGTTGTCGAGAACGCCAGCGAGATCACGGTGACTCTGCAAGACGGTCGCGATCTCAAGGCCGAGGTCGTCGGCAGCGACGAGCCCTCGGACGTTGCCGTCCTCAAGGTGAAGCCCGATGGTCTTACCCAAATGGTTCTGGGTGATTCCTCACACGTCGAGGTCGGCGATTTCGCCGTGGCGATCGGCAACCCCTTCGGCCTCGCCCACACCGTAACGTCCGGCATCATCAGTGGGCTCTCACGGTCGGGCATCAATCCCGACGGCTATGAGGATTTCATCCAGACCGACGCCTCGATCAACCCCGGCAACTCCGGGGGTGCTCTGGTGAACCTGCGTGGCGAGTTGATCGGCATCAACACGGCGATTCTTTCCCGCAGCGGCGGCAACATCGGTATCGGATTCGCGATTCCAGTGAATATGGCGCACAGCGTCATGGATCAGCTGATCAAGTTTGGATCCGTGAAGCGCGGGCTGCTCGGCGTCAGCATGTACACGGTGACCCCAGACATTGCTCAGTCGCTGGGTCTTTCCAGCGCCACTGGCGCGCTGGTCTCGCAGGTGATCGACGGCTCACCCGCGCAGAAGGCCGGCATTCACACAGGTGACGTCATCCAGACCGTGAATAACCAGCCGGTGAAGTCGAACGGAGAACTCCGAAACGCAATCGGCCTTCTGAGAGTCGGCGACAAAGTGGAAATCGGCCTCCTCCGCGAGGGCAAACCACTTCGTGTAACCGCGATCATCTCCGACACTACGGCCCCCACGGCAGGACCCGCGGAAGCGATTCACAAAGCCTTCGAGGGGGCGTCGCTCGCCGATGCACCTGACGCTGGCGGTGCGCTCGTCAAGACCGTCGAGGCTGGCAGCGCCGCCGCTCAGTCAGGGCTACGCGCCAACGACATCATCGTCGGTGCAAATCGTGGCAAGGTCACCAACCTGCAGCAACTCCGTGACCGCGCCAAGGGCGCCTCCGTGTTGGTGCTGGAAGTCCGTCGCGGCAACCAGGTGATCCTCATCCCGCTGCGCTGAGCGAGCCGGCCGGGCGCTCCACACCGGGCGCCCGGTCCATTGATCACTGCGGCTTTACGCATAGCTTCGCGTGGCGCTCGGCCCGCGTCAGCTTCGACATCTCCCGAGCTGCTGCGTAGAAGCGTTGGAAGTCCCCGCCCTGCTCCGCGAACAATCGCTCGAAGCCCGGCACGCAATCGTAGTAAGTTGCCACGGACGCGAGGTCAGCGTTGTTCAGGCCGTTGGCGATCCACCGTTCGTACAGCCCATAGCGCACACCCTGACGCTTCTCTAGCGCCTTGATATCATCCGCCAGCGACGCAAAGCTCTTCTGCTTGTCTGCGCGCATCTGATCCCGTGCGATCTTCGATGCATAGAGCCTGGCCAACTTGGCGCGGTAGCTCGTGAACAACTGCACGAACTCGTGTTCGTGCTCGTGCGACTCGAGAAACGTGGCCATTGCACCGGAGTTCCCACGCTTCTCCAGCCAACGCCGTAGCCCTTCATCCTCAACCGTGGTTGCGAACGCCTCGTTGAACTCAGAGTCGTTCTGAACGTAGAGGAGCTGGTGAGCCAGTTCGTGGAAGATCGTTGCGGTGAGATCCATGTCACCGTAGCCGATCATCGAACTCAACACGGGATCTGCAAACTTTCCAAGCGTCGAGTAGGCCGTGACGCCGCCGACCATCACGTCGTAGCCCTGCTTCGACAATCCGTCTGCGAACGCCGTCGCCTTCTTCTCCTTGAAGTAGCCGCGATAGGCGACGCAGCCCGCTATAGGGAAGCACCAACGCTTCGGACCAACGGAAAACTCTGGTGTCGCCACGACGTTCCAAACGACATACCGTCGATGGATATCCGCGTACGTGCGGTAGCTCTTGTTGTCAGGCAGGTGGAGATCACTGGACGCGAAGTCACGCGCCTCCCGCACAACCGACAAGGTGTCCCTGACGGTAGACGGGGTGTGCGGGTCTTCCACTACCGCGGGTATGGGCCGGCGTGCGTGCAGCACGTGCCACTGGCCGATCGCCGCCTGCGCCACGTACAAGGTGCCGCACCCCGGCAGGACGCTGACCGCAAGCGCGGCCAACATGAGGCGCAGCGCCGGGGCTCGCAGTACCGCAAGAGCCCACGCCCCGCGGACGGCCGCCCAATTCAGGGGTGGAGGACTGTTTCGCAGGTGATTTACCATTCCGGGATGCAAGTCTACTTGGTTGGGGGCGCTGTCCGGGACCGGCTGCTGGGCCGTCCGGTCCACGAGCGGGATTGGGTCGTCGTCGGCGCTACGCCGGAGGAACTCGAGCGGGAGGGGTACGTTTCGGTCGGCCGCGAGTTCCCGGTCTTTCTTCACCCTCAAACCCACGAGGAGTACGCCCTCGCCAGACTCGAGCGAAAAGTTGCGCCTGGCTACCGGGGCTTCACCACGCAGTTCTCCCCTGACGTGACGCTTGAGGAGGATCTGAAGCGTCGCGATCTCACGATCAACGCGATGGCGGAGACCTCTGAAGGGCAGATCGTCGACCCCTATGGGGGACAAAACGACCTCAACGCTCGCATCCTCCGGCATGTCTCAGAGAGCTTCATCGAAGACCCTGTTCGTATTCTCCGCCTCGCGCGATTCGCCGCGCGGTACGCGGACCTCGGGTTTCGCGTCGCGGAAGAGACCACGGAATTGATGATGCGAATGACAGACTCGGGCGAGGTCAACGCGCTGGTAGCCGAGCGCGTCTGGCAGGAGACTGAGCGCGCTCTCGGAGAGCCACGACCTGATGTCTTCTTTGAGACCCTGCGGACCTGCGGAGCGCTGCGCATCATCTACCCCGAGATCGATGCGCTGTACGGCGTGCCTCAACCGCCCAAGTGGCACCCCGAAATCGACACCGGTGTTCACGTCATGATGGCGCTGCGCTATGCCGCAAGCGTCGCGGCCCCCACTTCCGTTCGATACGCAGTCCTGACCCATGATCTCGGTAAGGGCGTCACCCCCCGCGAGATCTGGCCGAGCCATCGCGGGCACGAGGAAAAGGGTGTTGCGCTGGTGGACGCCTTGTCAGAACGCTTGAAGGTCCCTAACGGATATCGAGAATTGGCCGTGCTGACGTGCCGGCATCACGCGGTCGTACACCGTGCAGCCGAATTGAAACCCAGCACTATGCTGACGTTCTTCGAAAACACCGACGCCTTTCGACGCCCGGAACGCTTCGGAGAGATGCTGCTCGCGTGCGAAGCGGACGCGCGCGGCCGCACTGGACTCGAATCGCAACCTTACCCGCAGCGGGGTCTCATGATCAGAGCTCGCGACGCCGCCGCGTCAGTCGTGCTCAACGATGCGGATCGCGCCGGACTCAAGGGGAAGGAAATCGGCGACAAGATCCGCGAGAAGCGCCTCGCCGCCGTCACGGAAGTGGCACGCCCCTAGGCCAACCTCCCCGTCGCTATCAGCCCGAACAAAACCACGCCGAATAACACGCGGTACCACGCGAACAGCGTAAAGCGGTGCGACTGCACGTACTTGAGCAACCACTTCACCGAGATAAACGCGACGATACCCGACACGACGAACGCAATCGCCAGCGCGTCCCAATCTTCGGGAGCGCCGCCACCACCGCCGCCGTGGCGCTGTTTCAGGTACGCGTAACCGGTCGCGGCAAACATGATCGGGATTCCGACCAGGAACGCGAACTCTGTAGCCGCCGGCCGCGACGTCATTCCTGCCAACATGGCTGCGAAGATTGCCGCAGCGGAACGCGACGTGCCGGGAAACACGCCCGCGACCACCTGCGCGAGTGCGACCCAAACCACTACATTCCAAGTCAGGTTGTCGGCGTGCGGCTTCCTGGAGACGTACTTCTCGATCACAAAAATCAGCACACCGCCGACAAACATAGCGATTGCGACGGGCAACACCGTCTCTGGCAGCTTCGCACCCGCCTTCTCGGCGGCAAACGCGACTGCCATCGTGATGAGTACCGAGACGCAGAACTTGATTGTGTAGTCGCGGTTCTGCGCCTGATTGAATCCGACCACCATTTGCGTCAGCTTGCGCCAGTAGATCAGGACGATCGCCAGAATCGCGCCGGACTGAATGGCGATGTTGAAGAGCTCGGACCGCTTACCCAGCCACTGCTCCGCGATGAGCAGGTGGCCCGTACTGGAAATGGGAAGGAACTCGGTGATGCCCTCGATGATGCCGAGGTAAATCGTATTCAGAAGGTCGGACACAAGGATTCCCGTCGTGGCAGGCGCGGTATGGTATCGCTTTCCGGGTGGGCTGCGGTGTGATCGGCACCCCGCGCGGCACGCGCTAACGATTGTCTTACGCTGCCACGCCCGCGATGCGAGCCGCATTCCCCGCAGCGTGTTGTAGCCACCGCTAGCCTACAGTGAGCGGCGCAGGTCCTGCAGCGTGAATCCCTTCACGGGCCTTTCATACTCGCGCCCCAGCGCCATCACCTTGAAGGACTCTCCCATCTCTCCCGGCATCAGCAGTCGTCTCGCCTCGCCAGCGCGCTTCGTGTGCCCAATGATGTCTGTCGTCTCACTCACCAGTTCTTCAATTCCGGTCGCGAGCAGAAACGCGGCCTGAGTGACGAAGCCCAGCACGTCGAGTTGCGCTGCAACCGCCCCTTCCGCAACGCGCGTGAAATCGACCCACGCCGTAATGTCCTGCACGCCGACATTAACGAATGGATCGCTGTGGGCGAGTTGCTTGAAATGACACACGAGTGTGCCGTCCTCGCGTTGCGGGTGGTAGTAGTGCGTCCGGGGGAGTCCGTAGTCAAACAACAGCACGACGCCGCGCTCTAGACACTGACTGAGGCTGGCAATCCAGGGCTCAACAGCGAGGCAAATCTCGGTGCGATAGCCCTCCGGAAGCGCTTCCGGAAGGTCACGGACGGTGGACTCCCACGCAGCCTGCAGTTCATCCGAGGGCTCAACCTCACGCTCCGTGAATTGCGCCGCCGCGTACGCAACTCCCAACTCCGCAATACCGCCCTCACGCACCACGACCCGCCGAAACTGCAGCGCATCCAGCACCTCATTCGCCAGAATCACGCCCTTGATCGGCGTCGACGGCAATCTATCGAGCCACACCACGCGCTCCCTGAGCGCAACCGGCAACTTGCTGATCCGCGTACGCTGCCGGTCCGCCAGATCCGCACTCACCTCCAGGATCGAATATCGCTCAGGGAGGCAACCTCGCGCGTTGAGCGCTTCGAGGATCACCGCGGCCATGCGCCCCGTTCCAGCTCCGAGCTCGAGGATCTCGCCACCTGTCTCGCTCAGCACCTCGGCGCACTGGTCGGCAACGCATTGGCTGAAAAGGTCCGAGACCTCCGGGGCAGTGACGAAATCGCCCGCAGCCCCGATTTTTACGCTTCCCGCGCTGTAGTAGCCCAGTCCCGGCGCATAGAGTGCCAAACGCATGAACTCCTCGAAGGAGATGCGGCCCTGGGGCGCGGCGTCGGCGATCCGCCCCCGGATCAGCGCAGCCACCGCCTCCGAGTGAGCACTCTCTTCGGACGAAAGGGGCGGCAGGATTGAGCGATGTGTGGATCCGGTCATAATCGCAGTCTATGTCGAGCCATCTCCCTCTTCCGCTAGCAGGCAAGGCCGCCCTGATCACCGGAGCTGCACGCCGCGTTGGCGCTGCAATCGCTCGTGCCCTGCACGGGGCGGGCGCGAACGTCGTAGTTCACTTCCGCAGTTCCGCCGAGTCGGCCGGTCAACTCGCCCACGAGTTGAATGAAGCACGGCCAGACTCAGCTGTGCTTGCCGAGGGAGACCTTCTCGATCTGGCGCAACTGCCAGCACTGGCAGCAGTCGCAACGAGAGTATTTGGTGGCCTGGATATTCTCGTTAACAACGCGTCGACGTTCTACCCCACGCCACTGGGCGACATCACCGAGATCGATTGGAACGACCTGATCGGGACGAACCTCAAGGCACCTTTGTTCCTGTCTCAAGCGGCTTCGTCGGCGCTCAGCATTCGTAGCGGCCTGATCCTGAACGTGTGCGACATCCACGGACTGAGGCCGTTGCGGCGTCACCCGGTTTACAGTGTCGCGAAGGCCGGGCTGATCATGCTCACCAAGTCGCTCGCTCGCGAGTTGGGCCCGCACATTAGAGTGAACGCCATCGCCCCAGGCCCCGTGATGTGGCCCGAGGACGGCATGGACGGCGAGCTGAAGGACGAGATCATCGACAGGACCGCGCTGAAGCGGCCCGGCTCACCCGAAGACGTCGCTCGCGCGGCGGTGTTCTTTGCGTGTGAAGCCCCGTACATCACAGGCCAGGTACTCGCCGTCGACGGCGGCCGTAGCGTCGGCTGGTAAGTCGCCATCACGCGCGCCGAGCGATAGGCCACGGCACAACCACCCCAAGCCAGCCTGACATCCGCCCCCGCCTACCGCGCCGGCGCCACCTGCGTCATTGGATGTGATTTCTGATCAAATCGTGCCCACAGGGCACCGATTGTCTCACCAGCGGTCGGATGTACGACCTCGGGAGCCATTTCAGCCAGCGGCCCGAGCATGAAGGGCCGCTCCAGCAACGCCGGTCGCGGCAGCTTCAATTTGGGCTCATCGAGCACCAGCGACCCGTAGAGAAGAATGTCGAGGTCCATCGATCTCGGGGCCCAGCGAGGAGCATTTCGCGGACGCCCGCATAGCGTCTCAATCGCCTGAAGCTGGCTCACGACCTGATGCACCGCCAACTCCGTAGGAAAGCCCACCACGAAATTGATGAAGTCGTCGCCCTCGAAGCCGACGGCAGGATTGCGATACCAGGATGAAAATCGCGTGCCCGGAAATGCCTTTGAGATCTCACGAGAAGCGAGAGCGAGATTGCGCTCCGGCTCTACGTTGCTACCAGCCGCTACATAGACATCAACCATGACACTCAGCTAGCCGCGGCCGGGAGGTCAGCTCGGGTGCGCTCGATGACGACGCCGACATCGCGCGAGCCTCTTATGGCACCGGGCTTGTTGATCGAAAGGCGTATCCACTGGATCTTGAACTCCTCGAGGATAAGCATCGCGGTACGGTGCGCGAGGGTCTCCACGAGTTTGAACTCGGACGCCTCGACAAACGCGATGATGCGCTTCGCCACCGACTTGTAGTCCACGGTGTTTGCGACCTCATCGGTGGCGGCTGCCGCACGGCAATCGACCGGAAGCTCAATGTCGATTACCACCGTTTGTTTGACCCGGCGCTCCCAGTCGATGAACCCGATCAGGCACTCGACAGCGAGCCCGCGCAGGAAAATCCGGTCGGAGGAGGACGTCACGCTGGTTTCAGGCAACATGCTTTGGGCATCAGCTCAATGGCATTCATCGCGGGGCGCAACAATGACCGCAGACGGACCCGATGGCAAATAAGCCGGGCAAATAATGAAGATCAGCCCGTCACGGGCTGCAACGATGCCAACGGCCACTGCGCGCGCGCCTGAATCGCGAGCGCATCGTGTGCGCCTGATGCCAAGCGTGCGAGTCCCGCAACAGCAATCATCGCCGCGTTGTCAGTACAGAACTCGATCCGCGGGTAGTACACGCGTCCGTTTCGCCGCCGCATCTCCTCATCCAACCTCGTCCGCAGCGCCTGATTGGCGCTGACCCCGCCCGACACCACGAGGACATCAAGGTCGGTTTGATCCAGGGCTCTCAGCGCCTTAGCGACCAGCGTGTCGACGATCGCCTGCTGCACTCCCGCGGCAATGTCTGCACGAACAACGTCGGGGATGACCCGCTCCGCGGGACCCCGGCCCGACGCGCCTGCCACCTCGGGAGCGCCCGGTGCCGTCGCGGCGGATATCCGCGCCCCCGCCCCCGGTGCGCTAGCCGCATCCCGCACCGCATGCAGCACGGCGGTCTTCAACCCCGAGAAACTGAACTCCAGTCCCGGCCGATCGATCATGGGCCGTGGAAAGTCGTAGACACCCGGTCGGCCGGCTTCGGCAAGTCGCGCCAGGAGCGGCCCTCCCGGGTAGGGAAGCCCAAGCAACTTGGCCGTCTTATCGAACGCCTCCCCCGCAGCATCGTCGCGAGTCTCGCCCAGCACCTCGTACTGACCGATGCCGCGAACCGCAATGAGCATCGTGTGACCGCCGGATACGAGCAACGCCACATGGGGGAACGGAGGCGGGTCGGGCTCGAGGAGCGGGGCCAGCAGATGCCCCTCCAAATGGTGCACACCGATGGAAGGGATCCCCCACCCGTAAGCAAGACTTCGGGCCAGGGCCGCGCCGGTCAGGAGCGCGCCGATCAGCCCCGGACCGGCCGTATACGCGACACCGGCAAGCTCCCGGGGCGAAGTTCCAGACCGATCGAGTGCGCTGCGCACCAGCGGCAGGAGCCGGCGGATGTGATCGCGGGAGGCCAGCTCCGGCACGACGCCCCCATAAATGCGGTGGAGCTCGATCTGGCTGAACAACTCGTGCGCGAGCAGGCCCCTGTCTCCATCCAGAACCGCGGCGGCACTTTCGTCACACGAGGATTCGATCGCCAGAACTCGCAAGATTCACTACCTTCCTGAACGGACAATTCACTGCCTTTTGCGGGGCTTGGGTCCGCATCCCGCCCGGACGCGTTTCCCTTTGCGTTTTGCAGGATAGCTCCATTAGAATCCCCGCCCCCACCCGCATGGGCAGGGGTGGCCGTTGGCGCCTGCGCGCCGCATTCTTCGTCTCGATCAATAAGCTTGAGGTTTCGATGCCGAGCGTTCGTGTTCGTGAGAACGAGTATTTTGATGCCGCGCTGCGGCGGTTCAAACGCGCTTGCGAAAAGGCGGGCATTCTCACCGAGCTGCGCCGGCGCGAATTCTACGAGAAGCCGACCCAGGAGCGGAAACGCAAAAAGGCGGCTGCGATCAAGCGCCATATGAAGCGCGTGTCGCGCGACGGACTGCGTGCCGCGCGCTAGTCGCGCGACCACGATCCGCTGGCACGGCCCACGCCGCGCCGCAAATTGGCAGTGCCCGGCCTATCGGGCACCCCCAACGGTCGCTCACTACGGCATGTAGAAGCGGCGCCCACTCCGTAGCGGGGCTTTCCCATGACCCTCAAAGAGCGCATCACCGAAGACATGAAGACCGCGATGCGGGCGGGCGAGAAGGATCGCCTGGCCACCATCCGTCTCGCGCTCGCTGCGCTGAAGCAGCGCGAAGTCGATGAGCGCATCGTGCTCGATGACAGCCAGGTTCTCGCGGTCATCGAAAAGATGATCAAGCAGCGCAAGGAAGCCATCTCCCAGTTCGAAGCCGGCGGTCGTGCCGATCTGGTCGCGAAGGAAAGCGCCGAAATGGCGCTCCTGCAGACCTACCTGCCCGCTCAGTTGAGCGACGCCGAGCTGGACGCGCTGATCGCCGAGGCGATCGCCTCGACCGGCGCCGCCTCCATCAAGGACATGGGCAAGGTGATGGGCGTGGTGAAGGCGAAGGCACAGGGCAAGGCCGACATGACCGCGGTCAGCGCGCGCATCAAGCAAAAGCTCGGCTAGTGGAGGCGCCCGCACTGGCCTGCGGCACTGGTACCCGCGGCCCGCAGCGCTAGTCCGGTGGTCCCCACACGCGGCTTCGTCACCGCAGCGATCCTGATCTTCATTGCCCTGTCCTGTGTAGCGGCAGTGCGCCGCTTGGAGCGCGACCGTCGGATCCTCAGGGTCCTACGAGAGCGCGCCGCATATGACGTTCGCACTGCTGTGCGTCTGGATTCCCTGAATCCCGACGAGCGTGACAGTGCAGAGGCGCTCGCGCAGGCCGGCGTAGTGGCCATCCGTGAGAACCGTTGCTACCTCTTACGCTCTCAGGTCACTACATTCCGCAGCAAGCGCATCCGGCTCGCCCTCTCAGGGGCCCTCGGCGCGGTCCTGATCGCAATCCTGTTGGCATTATTGATACTGAGGCGCTGAAATAGCCCGATAAATGGGCCTCATCCCGCAAACGTTCATTGACGAACTGATCGCACGCACGGACATCGTGGAAGTGATCGGGACACGCGTGCAGCTGAAAAAAGCCGGCCGCGAGTTCCGGGCGTGCTGCCCGTTCCACAATGAGAAAACCCCGTCGTTCTGGGTGAGTCCGGACAAGCAGTTCTATCACTGCTTCGGCTGCGGGGCGCACGGGAGCGTGCTGCGATTCCTGATGGAGCACGACCGCATGGCCTTCCCCGAGGCCGTGGAGGAACTGGCCAGTCGCCTGAGCCTCGAGGTCCCTCACGAAGGAGCCGCCGCCCCGGGGGGCGCCCGACGGCCCGACGAGCCGTTGTACGAACTCATGGAACGTGTGGCCCAGTTCTATGCGCAGGCTCTGTCGCGCGATGAAAAGGCAAAGCAATACGTGCTGCGGCGAGGGCTCGAGCAGGAAACGGTAGAGCGCTTCGGCGTCGGCTATGCACCGAATTCGTGGCATGACGTGTTGCGCCGTTTCGGAACCGACGAGGCCTCACGCAAGCAGCTCGCGGAGCTCGGCTTGATCATCGAGCGCGACCGGGGGCAGACCGGGGCCGCCGCCGAGGGCAATCGCCATTACGACCGATTTCGCGACCGCCTCATGTTCCCGATCCGGGACGTGCGCGGCCGAGTCATCGCCTTCGGCGGGCGCGTCATCGACCAGGGCGAGCCCAAGTACCTGAATTCGCCGGAAACGGTGCTATTCCACAAGGGGCGGGAGCTGTACGGGCTGTATGAGACCCGGCGCACCCGATCGAACCTCAAGCGCCTTCTGATCGTCGAAGGCTATATGGACGCGGTCCGGCTGCACCAGGCTGGCATCAACTACGCTGTCGCCACGCTCGGAACAGCAACGACCCCTGAGCATTTCAAGCGGGTCTTCAGGCTGGTCAACGAAGTCGTGTTTGCATTCGACGGCGATCGCGCCGGTCGCGCCGCCGCGTGGCGCGCGCTTCAGCATGCGCTGCCCGAGGCGCGCGAAGGACGTGAGATCCGCTTCCTGTTTTTGCCTGATGGCCACGACCCCGACACGCTGGTGGGCGAGGAAGGGGCCGAGGCATTCGAGAAACGCCTGGAAACAACGACGCTCCCGCTCTCGGAGTACTTGATTCGGGAGCTGTCGGAACAGGCGGATCTCACCCACGCGGACGGAATGGCGCGATTCGCGGAACTTGCGCGGCCGTTATTCGCCAAAATCACAGAAGGGGTTTACCGAGACCTGCTGCTGGGGCGTCTCGCCAAGGTGATCGGCCTCGCTCCGCAGCGGCTGGAACAGCTATGGGGCGTTGGAGAAGCGAGCCAAACCACGAACGGACACTCGGTGGGTTCTGCTGGGCAACGAGAGGGCTCACCACACCGCGCAGAGACAGCGCAGCGCGGGGGCGCAGACGCCGGCGGGCGGGGACGGGACTATTCGCGCCGCACGACGGCGCAGTCCCGGGTCAGCGCGGGCCGGTGGAGCCTCGTTCGCCAGGCGATCGCGCTCCTTGTGTGGTTCCCTGCGATTGCGCGCGAGGTCAGCGCAGTGGAGCGTTTGGGCCTGGATTCGTGCGAGGAGCCCGGAGTGGAGCTGCTGCGGGAACTCCTGGATACGCTTCGAGCGCACCCTTTGCAGGTTTCGGCTCAAGTGATCGAGCGCTACGCCGACAAACCAGAAGGAGAGCATCTGGCAAAGCTTTTGCAGCGCGGAGAGCTGGTTTCCGACGCCGCCAAGGCTACGTCCGAGCTCAAGGGTGCGCTGGTCACCCTGGGGGACCGTGCTGCCGAGCAACGCTGGAAAGCGCTCGAGCGCAAGGTCGACGGCAACGGCGGCTCACTCAGCGCCTTGAGCGAAGAAGAATTGCAGGAATTTCAGAAACTTATGAGGAGAAGAGCTCCCCCGAGCGCGCAATGATTTGGCGTTTGACAGGTTGTCAAATAGACTTGTGCGCTTTGCTTGGGCGCCCCTTGAGTTAGCCCCTCGCGGCCGGCACATAGGGAAACGTATCTCATCGCCACCTCTCCAACATGACACGCAAGCATAAGCCCACACCTGCCCCCAAGAAGCGCGCGCCCACCGAGGCGCGTAAGCCTGTAAAGGTTGCCGCAGCCGAAAAGGCTGCGCCCGCCGTCTCCACTGCGCGGGACGGCAAAGAGCGGACCAAACAGTCTGCTATAGCCGCCAGGAAGGCGGCCGAAGAACATACGCCCGCGAAAGCCGCGGAGACACACGGACACACCAAGTCTGTCGAGACGAAGGCGGTTGATACGAAGGCTGCTACAGCGGCCGGCGCTAAGGTCGCTGGCGGTGACAAGAAACCGCTCGGGATCGAGCGTCGCGTTCCAGGAATGACCGAAGACCGGCAGTCGCAGCTGAAGCTGCTGATCGCGCGCGGCAAGGAGCAGGGCTATCTGACTTATGCGCAGGTGAACGATCACCTGCCGTCGGAAATCGTCGATCCCGAGCAGATCGAAGACATCGTCAACACGATCAACGACATGGGCATCCCGGTGTACGAAAAGGCACCGGATACCGAGTCGTTGCTGGCTTCGGAGCCTTCCGCGCCCGCGGATGAGGAGGCGATCGAGGAAGCCGCTGCCGCACTCGCCGCGTTGGATGCCGAGCTCGGTCGCACGACCGACCCGGTGCGCATGTACATGCGCGAGATGGGCACCGTCGAGCTGTTGACTCGCGAAGGCGAGATTCGCATTGCGAAACGCATCGAGGAAGGTCTCGACGCGGTGCGCGGCGCGCTCGCGATGTATCCCGCGACGTACGATTTCATTTTGAAGGCATACGAGCCGGTGAAGGTGGGCCAGTCCCGTCTGGTCGACGTGATCGTCGGCTTCATCGATCCCAACGCCCCGGACGTGATCGCTCAGCCGCAGAATCCGACCAAGATGGAAATCGTCGAGGCGGAGGAGAAGGCCGACGAGGAGGAAGAAGGCGAGGAAGGCGAAGGCAGCGAGGAAGAGGAAGCCGTCGACACCGGCCCGGATCCGGAAGAGGCCGCGGCCCGCTTCGGCTCCATCGGCAAGTGTTATGCGCAGGTGCTCGGTTCGATCGAGAAGCTCGGTGCGCGCGATCCGAAGACGCTGAAGCTGCGCAAGAAGCTGGCCGATGAGTTCATGGAGCTGAAGCTCGCGCCCCGCATGTTCGATGCGCTCATTCTCAACCTGCGCACGCACGTGGCCGAAGTGCGTCAGCTCGAGAAGGAGATCATGATCATCGCCGTGCGCGATGCCGGCATGCCGCGCAAGGATTTCATCTCGACCTTCCCGAAGAACGAGACCAGCGCGCGCTGGCTGCAGAAGCACATCAAGGGCAACAAGAAGTACTCCGCGCCGCTGGCGAAGTTCAAGGACGAGATCGAACGCCGCCAGAAGAAGCTCGAGCAGCTCGAAGTCCAGTATCACCTGCTGATCAACGACATCAAGGAAGTCAACCGCGAGGTCTCGATCGGCGAAGCGAAGGCGCGGCGTGCGAAGAAGGAGATGGTGGAGGCGAATCTGCGCCTCGTGATCTCCATCGCCAAGAAGTACACCAACCGCGGACTGCAGTTCCTGGACCTCATCCAGGAAGGCAACATCGGCCTGATGAAGGCCGTGGACAAGTTCGAATACCGCCGCGGCTACAAGTTCAGCACGTACGCGACGTGGTGGATTCGTCAGGCCATCACGCGCTCGATCGCAGACCAGGCACGCACCATCCGCATTCCGGTGCACATGATCGAGACGATCAACAAGCTGAACCGCATCTCACGCCAGATGTTGCAGGAGATGGGCCGCGAGCCGACTCCTGAAGAGCTGGCTGTGCGCATGGAAATGCCCGAGGACAAGGTGCGCAAGGTCCTGAAGATCGCCAAGGAGCCCATCTCGATGGAGACTCCGATCGGCGATGATGAGGACTCGCATCTTGGAGACTTCATCGAGGACACCTCGGTGGCCTCGCCGATCGACCAGGCGACGATGGAGTCGTTGCGCGAGACCACTCATGCGGTACTTGCGCAACTGACACCTCGGGAGGCTAAAGTCCTCCGGATGCGCTTCGGCATCGACATGAACACCGACCACACCCTCGAGGAAGTCGGCAAGCAGTTCGATGTAACGCGCGAGCGGATCCGTCAGATAGAAGCGAAGGCGCTGCGCAAGCTGCGTCATCCGAGCCGCAGCGAGCAGCTGCGCAGCTTCCTGATGGACGACTGACCCCCACGGCGTAGCTGGCAAAAACCACGCCCTGAATCGACAATCGAATCAGGGCCAGCGGCCTACGCAGTGATGTCCGCGGCCGCAGGCCGCCTTGGCGCCACTGTGCCTGTCCGTCCGGCACCCTGCGGGCCGACCTCCGGTCGTCCAAACGCGCTCCCGGCGCGTTTGTGCGCCAATGAGACAAGGGCCCGGCGTCGGCAACGACCCCGGGCTTTTTGTTATCCGTCTAGATTCCTGCCCCGCCCAGCAGGACCGCGAGTTCCCGCAGCGTCTGCACCAGCGCCGGATGGTCCGCCTCGAGCTGTATGGCCAACCCCTCCACCTTGGGCACCGCGGCCGCCTGGGCCGCCTTGTCCTCCCGGTGCAATGTCCGCTCGATGTCACGCATCACCGTCGACAGCGACGCTCGGGCGTCCTGGTCGACGTGGCCGGTCTTCTCCAGCCTCTTGTGCAGTTGCGCCAGCAGCGCACGCAGATTTTCCTGACTCATGTAGCAATTCCCCAAAGGTCTGCCCGGCGTGAACCCACGGAGCGGTCGCAGCCCACTGTGCCCGCATTGTAGCGGCCGCAGCGATGCTAGGTACGCAGTTACCACCTTGACTTGCGGGCGCGGAAGTGCTGTTGCGACGCACCCGGCACAGTTCATTTCTGTGAGCCTATTCACTGCGTTCCGGCCGTTGGTCCCATGGTTGCGCTCACAACCTGTTCTTATGCTCTGTCCCCGAAGCACAGCACTTTTAAGGGACAGGGATTTCACCTCTCAGGGACGGGTCGGGGTACGCTTGTGGAAGGGACAACCCGCGTACCCCACTTTTCATGGCCTGCGGGCAACTCCCACGGGGATCGCGCTTCTCGCGCCCGCACAGTATTTTGGGCGCCGTCTGTCCCGTGATAGCTTGCCTGCCTTCCTGATCGATCCAGGGGCCCAGGGTGAGCGAAATACTCGACGAGCGGCGAGAAACGCTGCGAGATCTAGGTGCGTCGACGCAGCGAAAGGAGCCCGCCGACGGCATGGGGGCACTTCCAGACAAGCCCACGCTCATCGACCTCCTCAGCCTGCGTCTGAATACACCGAAGCACGGCATGCCGTTCGCCGTAGCGCCGCATGTCGCGCAGTCCGCCTCGCGCGCCCTGGAGGCGGGTTTCGACGAAGAAGTCGTCCTGGCCTGCCTGGTCCACGACATCGGCATGGGCGTAGCCCGCCCCGATCACGGCTGGTGGGGCGCGCAGCTCATCGAACCCTATGTCCCGGAGCGCGTCACCTGGGCAGTGCGATACCACCAGGCGTTGAGGTTCTATCCCGATCCCGCCGTCGGGTACGAGTATCCGGACATCTATGTGTCGATGTTCGGGCCGGACTACGTGCCTCCGGATTACATCCAGGCAGCCTACCGGGAGGCGCTCAAGCACCCGTGGTACATGGCAGCCCGCGCGGTAACGATGTTCGACGACTACAGCTTCGATCGCAGCGCACCCTTGAACCTCGAGCCCTTCATCGACATCGTCGGCAGGCACTTTCGCCAGCCCGCGGAAGGGCTGGGACGGGATAACGGTCCCGCGACGCACATGTGGCGCACGATCGTCGACCCCCACAAGCCACTTTAACGTATGCATTTGCCTCACGAACCTCACTTGAGCGTTCCCGCGTAGCGTGCGGTAAAACCCAAACATCGCGACCCCCCACTTACGGAACGTCTCATCCGTACAGGAACGGTCGGCATGGTCTCCTCTGGTCTCAAGGGGCTGGTTGCACTCACGGTGCTATCAGTTCTCGCCGGCTGTGCCGGTAACGGCGACGGGCTCGACGCGAACGGGCAACCCCCGGGCTCGAGCGACGGTAGCGGCGGCAGCAGCACCGCCGGCGGCATAACGGCGGACTTCCAGTCCATTCAGGACAACGTGTTCACGCCGATCTGCTCCCGATGTCATATCGGCGCGAGCGCGCCTCTAGGTCTGCAGCTCGATGCCGCCAACAGCTACGCGCTGCTGGTCGGCGTCTCGAGCAATGAGAAGCCTGGCATCCTGAGAGTCAAGCCTGGTGATCCCACGAACAGTTACATGTATCAGAAGATCACGGGCGCCAGCGGAATCGCGGGCAATCCGATGCCCCTCGGGGGCCCGCCACTGCCGCAGACGACGATCACCGCGATCCAACAATGGATCGCAAACGGTGCACAGAAGTCCTCTACCTCCGCCGCACCGACGGTACACGCCGCGCAGACTCACCTGTTCGCCGTAAGCGGGACTTCGCCAGGAAATGACGGCGTCATCGACGCCCCGACAGCGACCATCGTGGTCGCCTTCAATCACGAAGTCGACGCTTCGTTACTCAACTACACCACGATCACTCTCGAAACACTCGACGGGAGTGCATCCGGGCCTGCCAAGCCAGTCGCCTTCTCCATGTCTCCGGCGCAAGCCAACGCTTCCTCCGTCGTGATCAGGCCGACCAACGCCCTGCCACCTGGCATGTACCGCGTCACCGTCCGTGGCACCGGCGGCGGCGCCATTGCCGACATCAGCGGACAACCGCTGGGCAGCGACTTCTCGTTCGAGTTCACAGTGAGTCCCGCGCAATGAGCCGCAAAATGACCAGAACCCACACCGCGGCGCCACACCAGCAGCGCCTCGCGCTCGCCGCATTCCTCCTGCTGGCATCCTGTCTGTTCGCGCTGAGCGCGCACGCCGAGCCCTATCTGGCCGTGCAAACCGGCTTCAAGTGCCAGCAATGTCACGTCAACCCGACAGGCGGCGGAATGCGCAATGCCTTCGGCGACGTGTTCGCCCAGACACAGCTCCCCGCCGAGCACCTGGACACCGGCACCGACACATGGGCCGGCAACATCACGCGCTTTCTCTCGATCGGTGGTGATCTGCGGTTCGATGGAACCTACACACAGGTCCCCCACACCGCCAACACGGACGAGTTCGATCTGGAGCAGGCCCGGCTATACGTAGATGCTACGGTCATCCCGGACCGCCTCGCCGTATACGTCGACGAACTCCTGGCACCGGGGGGCGCGTTGAACCGCGAGGCGTACGCGATGTACTGGTCGGCTAACCATAGCTGGTACGTCAAGGCCGGGCAGTTGTATCTGCCGTACGGACTGCGTCTCGAGGACCAGACGGCGTTCATCCGCACCGTCCCCGGCATCAACATGACCACTCCCGACAAGGGTGTGGAACTCGGTTGGGAGCACGGACCGTGGGACGCGCAGTTCGCAGTCAGCAACGGAACGGCCGGCGGCCCGGAAAACGACCACGGCAAGCAATACAGCGGCCAGCTCTACCATGTCCAATCGTTCTGGCGGCTGGGAGTGGCTGCGAACTACAACGACGCGGCCGCGGGTGCGAAAAGCTCGTACGGACTCTTCGGCGGCCTGAAAACGGGTCCGATCGCGTGGCTGGGAGAGGTCGACCTGATCGACGATCGCAGTCTCGCCAGCGGCGGGAAGATGACCACCGGACTGATCGAGGCGAACTGGATGCCCGCTCGCGGACACAACTTGAAGTTGACCGCGGAGTACCTGGATCCGAACCGGAATGTCAGCAACGACGCGCAGAGTCGCTATAGCTTCATCTACGAATACACGCCTATTCAGTTCCTGCAGCTGCGCGGCGGCGTGCGCTATGGCGACGGCATCCCGCAGATTCCAACGGAGCGGACCAAGGTGTACTTCGTGCAGCTGCACGGCTACTTTTAGCCCGTCCGCTCAGGCAGGGTCGCCTAAAGCAACCCGAACACCGCCACCCCGGACGTCGTCCCGACGAACACCTTTCCGTCCGCGATCGTCGGGGTAATGAACTTGTTGCCCGCTCCGAAGTTGTCACGGCTATTGGCCGCCTGGTTGCTGTTGTACAGCTCATTGGCCAGATTGCTCGCATCGTAGGCATGCAACACAGCCGGGTTCGCGTTCTCATGAGCCCACACGATTGCGTTGCTCGCCCCGTTGGCTGAGACCGCGACTGCACTACCGGGACGGGCGAACTGCGTGGCCGATTGCGAACTGGGCTGGGCAGCCAGCTTCGCGTTCGCGACCGGAAACGCCTTCAGGCCCGAGTTGATGCCACCGTAATAGACCGTTCCATTGAAGTAGGCGGGCGTCGAGAAGATCGCGGTCACGGCCGACGGCAGGGTCTGCCAGTTGTTGTTGGCCGTCGAGCTGAACTTGCCCATCGAATCCCGGTTGACGACATAGATGTTGCCGTCCTTACCGGCACCCACCATCAGGTGTCGGGTGACTCCGCCGCCATCCACGACGTCAGGCAGGAGCATGCCGCCGCCGGAACCCAGATCGACGTCCCCCGCAGACTCGGCCACCTCGTTCATCATCGTGAAATAGTCGCCGACCGCAAGCGACCCCGTCGTCGGGACGATCTTCAGGAAGGAATTGCCGTAGTCCTGTTGGTTTGGAAAACCGTTCACATCCAGGGTCGTGTCGAACAGGCCATTGGCCGTCAGGAGGTAGATATTCCCGGCGGAGTCCGCGGCCGGACCGCCGCCCGCCATCCAGATCGACGGTCCACCGCCGCTGTTGGGGGCGATATTGAGGACCGCTCCCGCGACCAGTGTCTTGGCATCGAAGGCAATGACCCACCCGCTGTAGGGAGCGAAGTCGCAGTGCGACGTCCAGGTCGTGTAGAGGGTCCCGTTGAGAAGCAGCAGCGCGGCTCTCTCGGCGTATTGGCTGGGATCGAAGGTCACTGTGCCGCCTGCGGCCGTGGGATAGGTCGCGGAGATCTCCTTTGGACCGCCGAGGAGCTCGGCTCCCGTCGTCACATCCAACGCGTGGATACGTTGATGGTACGTGGACGAGGCACCCTTGGACATCACCACGACGTACAGCGTACCGTTCGCGCCGGCGGTGCGATCGATGACCGGTGTCGAGGTGATCCCGATTTCGGGCGTAATCTGACCGCATGTATGGTCGTCGCTCGTCGACTCACCGCTGGGAACGAGAGATACCTGCCACACCTTGTCGCCAGTGTCCGCATCGAAAGCCCAAACCGATCCATGCTCGGTAGCGACGTACACGACGTTGCGCTTCGCGGTGCTGATCGTTACCTGGGACAGATAGAGCGGCTGCGCATCGACCTTACCGTCCACGGCGAGAACCCGCTTCAGTCCAAAGCTGGCCGATTTGACATTGGCGGGGGTCAAGACGGACTCGGTCAGATTCTGACCGGTGCGGGCGAGGTCATTCTTGTATGTCACGACATCGGTCGAGACAGTTGGAGTGGGTGGCGGAGTCGGATTCGACGGTGGGCTCGGATTGGACGGTGGCGGCGTGGACGAGGAACCGCCATCGGTAGCGGCCGGAGCAGGGTCGCTGCTGCCGCCACATCCGGCCGCCAAGGCGATCACACAGCACGCGGCCAGAGGCACAAATCGCGTGACTCGCGATCGCAACCAAAGCCATGCGGCCGCCGACTGATGTCTGCGCTGCATCGGATCTGCGTTCCTGGGTGTGTGGCTGAGACGGGAATTTTAACGCCTCCCGGCTCAATGGGATCCCCGTCGCTGCCCGGCGACGGGGGAGCCCTTCAGCGGCGCCTGAAGCAGCGCCGTCGGGTCAACGGGCGGCCAGCACAGGCACCCACTTGCCGTCCAGAAGCTGCACAGTAGCGGTCATCTGCAGCTTGCCCTCGCCCCGAATGATCCTGTCCACGATCGGAAACACCTTGCGCGCTTGCGTGTCGGCCATCCAGTCCGCCGCCTTGATCCGGTACGTGTAGGACACGATCCTTTCGGCCTGCAGATTCGGGCCGTCGGGTGGTGTCGACTTGACGACCTTGTCCAGAGTCAGGCTCGCGATACAGAAGTCGCCCTCGTGCTGTTCCGGATCGCCGTGGAGTCCCAGGGTGGTCCGCTTCTTCTTCACGTAGTACTTCTGGCCCTTCTTCGTGAGCCAGTAACGCTTGATGACGGGCGTCGGTTTGCCCTCTGACGCGGGGCTCCCGGCGCCGGGGGCCGCGAAGATCGCAATCTCCTTCGAGCGCGTCAGCCCCAGCTGCTCGAGCACCGGGAGTTGCAGGGAATCGTTGGTCTGAGTCTCCAGATCCTCCGGAGTGACATCCCGTGGCCAGGTGTACTTGGCCATGCACAGATCGCCATGATCGGTCAGGAACTGTTTCACCGCGCGGGACAGCGCCTCCTGGTTGGGCTCGCCAATGCTCGCCCGGGAGATGCCGGCCGCGCACGTCAGGGTCGCAGCTGCCAGCCCCATCCAAAGACTCGTCGTTACTCTCGCACTCACGGTCGTACTCGCTTTGATTATCATCGTGTTCAGTTGATGCAATTCGGGTCCTGCGCAGTCACTCCCTGCACATACCCATCAGTCAGGGTCTGCAGGAAGCACTTCAGGTCCGCCACGTCCTGCGACGTCATGTGCGGCTCACCCCCGAGAGGTAGACCATCGAAGGGCACGTCGACGTCATCCAGGTTGGACCGATACACCGTAGGCAGGTCATTGAATTTCTGCACGACCCCCTTGACGGTCGGATACCACGCCGACGGGTTCGTGTCGCGCGTGTTGTACCAGTTGATGACGTCGGTCAGATTGTTGAACACGCCGTTGTGAAAGAACACGTTCCGAGTGGCGGTATTGCGCAGCGTAGGAGTCTTGAACATGCCGCAGTATTGCGCTGACGCCGGTAGCGTGTGCGGAAACGCGGGATTCTCGGCAGTGCACAGCCCCAGATCGTAGTACGTCGGCGGCAGACCCGGACGGGTGACGTTGGCGGGAATGTTTGTATTGCGAGGCACTCCGATTGCCTGGAAAGTGAAGTCGGTGAAGACCGCGCCGCCACCCCCGACCATCTGACCGTTGAAATGGCAGGCGAAGCAGTTGCCACCGTTAGGATTGAGCGCGACGTTGAAGCCTCGAAGCTCGGCCGCGGTGAGCTGCACGGGCTTACCGTTGCTGAGCGCGATGGTCGCGAAATAGTCGTACTTGGAGGTGTAGGGGTGAAAGTCCGGATCCTCCAGTTGATAGGCCTGCAGGGAAAGCCCGATATCCGTGAACGCCGTGGCGGGGTCACTGAATACGTTGACGCCCCATGCCGTCATGAACAATTGGGCGTAACTGGAGTTCTCAACCGTCGTGACCACCGCGGCGGCGTTCGCATTGGCCATCTCGAACGAAGAGAGCAACGGGATCGTGGCCTGCGCGGCGAGAGTGTTTGCGCGGCCATCCCACGTGTAGCCCCCGCCGGGCGCGTTCGTGCTGATGCCGTCGGGGTTGGCAGCGTCGTCCGAATACGCGGGCGTGAGCTCCTTGTACGTCAGACTGGGCACGGCCCGGAAGCCCGGCGTCTTCAGCGTAGGGCCGCCGGACTGCACTGGCGTTGTGTTCGATTGCGCGTAGTGACTGTTAGGATCGTGGCAGCTGGCGCACGCCATCTGCCTGGAAGCCGATAGATTGGTGTCGAAGAAGAGCTTCTCGCCCACCTGAGCACACAGACTCAACCCCGTGCCTTGAGCCGCGCACTGCGGCGGCGGGGAGCCGGGGGACTGAGCGTGCGTCGGAGCCAGGGCGAATGCGCCCCCAACGACACAGGCCACCACGGCGAGTGCGAGGCGCAGCCAGCCTGGCTTGCTGAAATTTGCTGACATGTCGTGCTCCACGGAATCGTTCTTTGCCGGACTGCAAACAGTGCGGGCCGGCCCTCTGGCCGGCCCTTGCCGCGACTCTCGAAATGTATTGAACGCCGGTACCGGCCGGCGGCGCATGGCCGCCGGCCGGTGGATCAGCGGTTTACTTGACAGCCCAGGGATTCACCTGGTCCCCATCAGGCCCTGTCGTCACAGGGGTCGTCACGCCACCCGCAGCGACCACACGGGTTACGCCCGCGGGGAACTGGTACACGTGGTTCATCGCACGAACGCCATCGAAGTGCGGATTCGCGCTGTTGGCGAATTCCGGCAGCAGCGTTGCGTTCTGCTGGATGAAGGTCTCCGTGTACTTGGAGCGGTTCATGTACGTGCCCGGCTGGCCTGGGTCGGCCAGGCCGAACATGTCCTGCATCGTCCGGACGAACGAGAAGTGGCTGTAGTAGTCGGTGTCGTAGTGACCGTGCGGCGCACTGCCCAGAACCTGCTGGTTTGTGAGCAAGCCGAACAGCGTCACGCCGTGGCCGTGGTTACCGCTGGCATACGGAGAGCTGAAAGCAGCACCGTTCCAGGCTTCAATGCCCGTCACGCCGGGAGCCACCGAAGCCGTACCGTCAGCGGCGACGTTCAGGGGCTGAGACGGCTGATTGCCACTGCGCAGCGGATTCCAGCCGCAGCAGGCGGTCGTGGCCGACTCACCCTCATCGAAGGTCACCACGATGGCCACCCGCTTGGTCGGGTCGTTCCAGATCGAGGAGGTCTGGATCTTGGTGATGACGTTCTTCGCCCAGTAGTCCGAACGCGCGTTGGGCTTGAGGTTGTGCATGTCATCGTCCTGGTCCGGAACGATGATGTTGTAGTTGGCCACGTCGCCCGTCGCCAGGTCCTGCTTGAACTGGTCCTGATTCCACGGCTGGGTATTGTTGGTCCACCACGACGTGATGTTGTTCGTGGTCGCGTAGCTCTGCAGCGCCGCGTCCCAGTTGCCCGTGCTGACGGTACCGTTGCCGTCGGTAAGCGGGGCCGTGGTCGTGGTGAAGCCGTAGGGAATGGCGTTACCGTTCAGGTCCGTGCCGGTGCCCGCAATGCTGCGCTCGTTCGAGAGGAAATTGGGCTGCGCAACCACGTCCGCAAACCAGGAGACCGTGTTGTGCTTCTTGGCGACCAGGCCGCCACCGTAGGAGCTGTTGTCGACTCCATGGATGGTGCTCTGTGCCGGATTGTCGAAGAACGCGCCGCCGGTACCGGTGTTCCATTTCGCGGCTCCCGGATTCGCCGTGCTGCCGGCCGGTGAGGGCCAGAGGGACCCCTCGTAATGGCGCCAGCTCAGGGCCTTCGCGTCGACGGCGTTGGACATGTTCGCGCGCACGCCGGTGATCGCCGGATACGGAATGGCTTCGTCGCCAGTCTGACCCCAGTCGTCCGCACTACCGAGCGCCAGGTAGTTGGGCTCGCTCGGGTGGCCGGTGGAGTAGTAGTTGTAGAACTGGCTGCCGTTGTTGAGCAGCGCGTTGATGTAGGGGATGTCGGCGTTGTTCTTGAGGGTGCTGAGCGACTCGTTCTCTTCAATGATCACGAAAACGTAGTCGTAGCGAGGGATACCCTCGAGGTTCATGGCCCAATTCTGGGCGGCCTTGATGCCAACCGTTGCAGTGTCGCTGGCCGGGCAGGCGTCCGCGTTCGTGGGATCGAAGCTGGCGACGTTCGGGCAATCGAAGTTGCCGCGCAGCTCACCAACGGTGTCGCCGCGATCGACGAACTTGGCCGCGAGCTCGAAGCGCCCCGCGTCGACGGCCGACTCCTTGAGGACGGAGGACAGCTCACTCGAGTCAGTGATCTTCGTAGGCGCCTTCAGGACGTCCGTAGGGGACACGTCGATACGCCGGGCGAGATTTTCCACCGCCTGGGCGAAGCCGACACCGTCGTTCTCCACCATGCGTGCCACTTCCGTGGACAGCGGGGTGATGTCGACTGTGGCTGGGGCGTATGGGCTGATGGTCGCAGCGGATATCTGCTCCTGCCTGACGCGGAACACGTTGCGGCTGGTCAGCGCATGGCCATTGTTCGTGGCACTGGTGCTGATCTCGGCGACCAGCGGGGCGATCGTCCTGCTGGTCAGCGCGAAGCTGCCATCGGCGCCGGTGGTCGTGAACGGCTCACCGCTGTCGCAGACGCCGTTGTCGTTCAGATCGAAGCAAACCTTGGCGCCGCCGTAAACGGAAGCCACTGTGCTGCCGCCCGAAGAGGCAGCCGCGGTGTCGGCAAATACCGGGGGGTTGAAGTAAGCGCCCCCCAGCGTGCCGCGGACCACCGACTGTGCGGCGAAGGCGGACGTGGAGCACAGCGCGAGCGTGCTGGCAACGGCGAGCGCGACGGCGGTGGGCCGCAGCGAATTGAGTTTCGATTGCATAGGTTTCAATGACTCCCTGAAATCAGGTGTGAGGGCTTACTTGGCGAGGCGGCGGCGGCCGAAGCCGAACAGGCCGAGACCCGACAAGAGCAGGGGGAACGCGGCCGGCAGGGGAACCGGGGTGACCTTCCAGGTGCCCGTGGCATCATCGACCGCTAGAGCGGTGCTGCCGCTGCCGTCCGAGACCAGGAAGTTCGACCCGACGGCAAAGGGGCCGTGAAGCGGGTCATTCACGAGCGTGAAGTAGTAAGCCGCCGCCTGACTCAGATCCGCCATATCGACGTCGGCAATGCCGAAGTTGTTCTGCGAACCGATCGTTGAGATCGTGGCGGCTGCCGCGTCGTCGTAGGCGCCCGTCGTCGAGTTCCACGCGACGAGTTGCAGCGGGCCGGCGCCGCCGCTGAAGGCGGTGCCATTCAGCGCCAGCTGAATATCGCTGATGTCACTGATCGTCGTGCCGTTCAGCGTCCCCTCCAAGGAACCAGTGATCTGCTGGTGCAGCCCGTCGGTGAAGCTGTAGGAAAAGTCGAAGGTAGTCGCGCTGGCTGCGGCGCTCGCGCCGAGCGCCGCGGCGATGACAGCCGCTTTGACGAGAAATTTCATTGTGGGAACCTCAACCGTAAGTTGTAACTATGTAAGTACATGTTAAAGTCTGGACACTTCTTAAGGGGCCGCGACTCAGGAGCTGCCGTGCGGCAACCGCTGAAAACGAAATCGCGGCCCGAATCCTGGAGATGGGTGGTGACGTTCTGGTGAAAGTTCGATGACCCAACTCGCATCGCATACGTATGTGCTGCGAGTGGATTCGGCATGTCATACATGCCGTCGATACAGAGCGCCGAATCGTCGGCGTCATGTCAGCACTGGCGGAAATACAGTGCCGCGTCGGAGAGGAACCTTACTTCAACCTTACTTTATTCTGCTATGAGCTTACGAGATGCCCGGCGCTGTGATCCGACTTACCGGCCGCCAAACCGCATCGGCACAGTCACGCTGGTCTCACCAGCCACTGCAGGAAACACGATTGCGCCCAGGATCGCGATGAGGTTGGCGGTGATCGCGTTCCAGTCGACGTCGCCCTCGTGCTCTGCGAAAACCCTATTGAGAAGCACGCGCAGCCTGCCGACGCGGCCCTCGGAAGAGATCGCGAAACGCAGCACCAACACGCCGTCGTACTGCTTCGCCTGAACGCCACAGTCCTTATCGAAGCGCTCCAACGCAAAACGCAGACCTTGCAGCACCTGCTCCGGCGGCAGCGGTCCCGTGACGATCGGGCCCGTTTCCTCGATGTGCCCGTGCATCACGATGCGGCCCTCGATCGGGTCCATCGTTCCCTCGACGAGCTGCACGCCGTGGACCATGCGATCGTCGAAGACGACCAGGCGATTGAACCGCGGCTCCACCAGTTCGTAGAAGGCGGTGTGCGCGCTCGCCTTGCCAAGGCCGCGCAGAAACGGGTCACCCCGCCGCAGGACGATCGTCTCGCCCCCGGTTGATCGCCGTTCGTCGCGGGTCAACGAATAGACGAAGGCAAAGCGACCATTCTTGGCGTCGTTGTGCAGGCCTTGCCGGCAGCCATTGAGGTAGAGACTCAGATAGGGCCAACTGATCCTCGCAAGACCCATCGTCTGGGTCGACCACGAGCGCAGCAAGCCCAGGAAGCTCTCGACGCTCGTGCGCTGGATTACCTTTTCCGGCTGTGTACGCAAGTAGGTGTACACCTGCGGCACGAACCAGTAGTTCCATACCTGGTGAGTTTCCGGGCGATGCTTGAACGGCGTTGAGAAATGCGCATCGATGTCCGCGCGCATGGCTACGGCCAAATCGCGCGGGAGAAAGTTGTCGACGATCGCGAGCGCACCGACTTGCGGCTCCGGAGAAGCCACAACGCTGGGGTCACTACTCACTGAGCTGTACCTACTAGGGGAGGCCCATGCCGCGGGGGCGGCAACGTAGCACAGCGATAGTGCCGGTCAGATGACAGGCTGCGAGGCCCTGCAGACTGCGAGGCCCTGCGGGGCCCTGCAGGCCGCAGGGCCCCGCCCGATCCGAATCAACTCAAACCGTATCGGAAGCCCACGTCCAATAGGACGGGTTCATGCGCCGATACTCTACGACGATGGGTTCAGACAGCTTCCACGGACGTGGTAAGGAATAGCTGCGCGCAATTCTTACAAGCTCCTGCAGACTCTCCCCGTCCTCTGACGGGCCAATCCGGTCGTCGGAATCCGTCCAGAGATGTACAAACCGCGCACAGGCGGCCAGTTGTTGCCGCAGCCGTTGGACATAAGATGTGCGGTCGCCGCCGGCCCGCTGTCGCGCGGCCGCATCAGCGGCGCGACACAGCTCCCGCAGACATCCTTCCGTCAACGGAATCCTGACTTGGAGGGCCCGCAGCTCCTCGCGGAGCCAGCGAAGACCCTTTCCCTGCATCAGCACGAGTACTCGAGTGGAGGAATCGAGCGAATTCATGAGTGAGCTTCCCCTGTGAACCAAGTGAGTCGCATCGATAGCTTTTGGACTTCCCGCGGCTTGGCAATGCACGCGTCATGCCAGCGCCGGCTGGGACTTGGGAAGCTCACCGACCCGTGGCCGTGGCGCAACGGATCACGCGCCCGTCACCGACCCCGTAGGGACCGCTCGAATCTGACCTGCGTCAGCAATGCACCGTTGCGCTCACTGAGAGCCTGCGTACACGGATTGGCCCGCGCTCGGTGCGAGGTACATCCCTGAAAAGCAGTTCTCTTTGGACCAACCCTCGCCGTAATTCTCGGTCTGAGTTCCGGTGTTGATGTAACTACAGACGATCACGACCGTATCGCCGGTTTGGAGTTGTACTTGCGATAGCGGATGGAAGACCTGTCGTGTCGGGTCGAAGTCAACGTCGAGAATCGTGTCGGCGCCGGCTGCCCGGGTCACCTTCTGATGCACCCCATAGGTCTGCATCAGCGGCAGCAATGCCAGAAGCTGTTGGTTGCCGGCGTGATAGATCCCGGTAGCGGTATGAGTCTGACCGTCAGGAGGGATGTTGATCAGGAATGTACCGAGCATGACCATCTCGGCCTGGCTCGTGACATCCGCGGAAATTCCCGCCTGAATCAGGATCTGGTCCAGCTCGGTTACCGGGTCGACACCGCTGTTGACGACATGCAGGTTGAGATTCAGGTACTGCCCCGCGGCAACGTGAATACCGAAGCCGGCCGGAAAGGTGAAATCGTCGGTGGCGACACCCGAGGCATAGATGAGCGCGTTATCGAGAGACCCGGGGCCACACGCATAGTCGCCGAGGGTCCCCGAACCGGCGGACACCGTTAGCATGGCGCGAACCGCATTCTTTGCGGTCGTCCGGAAGCCCGTAATGTAGAGATCGCTCGGTACGAGCATTCGTGTGCACAAGAACCCCTCGGTAGCGCCGGGCATCGTTACGCTGCGGCCGATCAAGGCCGTCCACGGGATGCTTGGGGTCGCAAAGTCGAGCGTCACGGGACTAGCCAGTGCCTCGCCGCCGGTACCCTGCACGGCAGTGCTCACAGTCAGCGTGTACGATGCGGATGGCGTTAGTTGACCCGTCGGCGTCACCGTCAGCATGTTGTTCGAAACGGCGGCGGTGGCGGCCACAATGCCGCTTGGGCCGCGCAGAGTTACGCTGCTGGTTGTGACTTTCGATGCGTCCAAGGGAGCGGAGAAAGTCAGTACAAAATTGGCAGTGCGAGACACGTCGCTGGCGCCACTAGCTGGAACGCTACTCGTAAGGGCCAGTGGAACGGTCACGCAGCTGAGACTGACGTCCGTGACGTTAGCGGTGGCCACTGTTCCGCTACCATGACTGATCGTGCAATTCTGCGTCGGCGAACTTGGCTGAGTGGCGACCGTCACGTTGTAGGGACTACCGCTGGTGAGTGCTGTAGCGAAAGCAAACGTGCCGTTCGTCGACACGTGCAGGTCGTCCGCACCGGTGTTGCGCAGCACGAGCCCTGACCCGGCGAGGCCTGATGCGGTTCCACTCACCGTGTAAGTGAGCGGTGGGCTGGTACCCCCGCCACTACCGCTACCCCCGCCTCCTCCACCTGATCCACTTCCGCCGCCGCTTCCGCCGTTGCCTGAGGTGCCGCTGCTGCTATCTCCGCCTCCACCGCACGCTGTGAGCAGCGTGCACAGGATCATAACGGCGCCCGCGACCTGTGCCCTACCCACCCAACTGTCGCCCACTCCCCTCTTCGCCCGTTCGGAATTCGGCACCTGGCACTCCTGGGTTTTCAATCCATGCACGCTGCCGCCGCATTGGCAGCGGCGGTGCCCTACTAGGTAAAGCGTAGACGGGCGAGTAAACCTGACAGGGCCGCGGCAAATCAGCCGGGTACGGGAGAGACGGGGGGGGTGAGCTCAATGCGTCACCCAAGACCTATGTCGCGCAAGGGCAAGCCAGCGTCTCGCGCAGCGCCGGCTGCCGGCGCCCGCACCCGCGCGAGCTATCCCTCTCAGCGACTGACTTCGAGGACCAGCTTGCCGCCCACATGACCCTTGCGGTTGAGATCCAGGGCCTTTGCGGCGTCGGCCAGCGGCAATGTTTGTTCGATCTTGACGTGAAACTTGCCCTTCGCCGCGAGCGCACTCACCTGACCGACCATCTCGCCCGTGACGCGACCCGTGCTGGCGCAGCGGACCTTCGCGGCCGCGCAGGCATCAGCTGGCGTGTCGGCAACAACCGTAACCACGACTCCGCCCGGTTTGACGACGCGTACGGAACGCAGTCCAGTGTCGGCATCGACCGTGTTGACGACAACGTCGATATTCTTCAGCTTGTCCTCGAAACGAACCGTGTTGTAATCGAGGATCTCGTCGGCACCGAGGGAACGCAGGAGATCATTGTGTCGGGGTGACGCAGTCGCAATGACATACGCGCCGCGGGACTTGGCAATCTGAACAGCGGAAGAGCCGACGCCGCCCGCACCGCCTTGAACCAACACTTTCTGCCCGGGCTGCACGTTGGCGACAGTTACAACTGCACGCCACGCCGTCTCACCTACGATCGGAATACCCGAAGCCTCTTCGAAAGACATCTGCTCCGGCTTGAGCGCCACGACGTTCACAGGTGAAATGACGTACTCGGAGTAAGAGCCACCCGGTGCGATCGCGATCACTGCCTGACCGACCTTCCAGGGACCGTTCGCATCTCCTACCGCATCGACCACCCCGGAGAGGTCTCGACCCGGAGTCAGCTTCTCGCCCCTCCCCAGCCGATCGATGAGCTTCCAATCGACCGGATTCACCGAGGCCGCGCGCACCCGGATACGGATCTCGCCAGACTTGGGCACCGGCTTGGGAACGGTCTGCAGCTCGACCTTACCGTCGTGGGCGACGACAGCACGCATCGTGTCGGCTGCCTGCGCGGCCGACATCGCGCAACAACACAGCATTCCCGAGACGAGAGCCCGCGCGAGGGGCACGAGCGTGCTTGCGGGAAGCGCCCCGCCCCGCGTCACGATGCAGCGCGTGCCACGACCCTGCCCGCTCATACGGTCGCCCAGAAAGCTTTGATCTTCTCGCGGAAAGCCGCGTCAGGCAGGCGCCCGTGACCGGCCAGCTGATTGTCCTTCAGGTGTTCGAGTTTGGTGGTTCCCGGAATCACCGCCGTGACCGCCGGGTGCGCGATGGTGTACTTCAACAGCACTTGCGCCCAGCTGGTTGCGTCGATGTCCTTGGCCCAATCCGGCAACGGCTTGTCTTTGACCTTGGCGAGCAGACTGCGCCGCCCGAGGGGCACGTTGATCAGGGCACCCACGCCTTTCTCGTGCGCGACCTCCAGCACCTTCTCAGCGGCCTGGTCCTCGATCGAGTAGTCCACCTGGATGAAATCCAGTTTGCGGGTAGTGAGCGCCGTGATCAGATCGCGGTGCTGCGACGGCGAGGAAGTCGTCACGCCGATGTAGCGGATCTTGCCCGCCTTCTTCGCGTCCACCAGCACCGGAAACAACTCCTCGGTGTGATAGAAGTTGTGGATCTGCAGCAGGTCGATCTCCTGCATGTCCAGCCGGGTCAGTGCCTGTTCCAAGGCTCCGGCGCCCGGCGGCACCGAACCGAACAACGGAGTCTTGGTAGCGATGAACAACTCCTTTCGATTGCCCAGCGCCTTGACCAGCCTGCCGATGACGATCTCCGCACTACCGTAACCGAAAGCCGTGTCTACGACCTTGCCGCCGAGCTTCGGCAGCTCGCTCAGCACCTCTCGGCGGGCCGCAACGTCCTGCGGTGCCGTCACGCTGTACTGGTTGGTGCCGATACCAACAACGGGAAGCTTCTCGCCCGAGGAAGGAATGGTCTTGGTGATCAGTGGCAACGCGGAAGCCTCCGCCGCGACGGCGGAACCCTTGGCGAAGGCGAGGCTCACGCCGACCGCACCGGCTCCCTGTAGAACAGCGCGGCGCGAAACAGATCCATCTCTCACATTCTGGCGCATGACTCACTTCCTGATGGGTTGCAATGGAATCCTGCAGCTCGGGGCCGCCGCCCCCGGGGTTGCAGCGGAGTGCTCGGCGCGTGCGCAGGCCAGGTCATTCTTGAATTCCGCATCGTCCTGCAATCGATCGAACACGGCGGTCGCAAGCGCGCGTCCCGCGGCGACGTCGCTCGGGAAATGCATGCCGCAGATCTCTCGACTGAAGCCGTAGTCGCGCGCGCGTTCCAGAAGCTCAGACCGGCGATCCGGCGCGACTTCGGCCAGAAGATACGCCGCCATCCAACCTACGGTCGTGTGACCGGAAGGGTAGGAATTGGCTTGCGCCGGATGCGGATCGGGGGCCGGCGGGGTTGCCGTGCCGCACATGCGCTTCAGCTGCATCCTTTGATAAGGGCGCGGCCGCTTGAACGCGTCCTTTGCGGCGCCCATGGGTGCCTCGGCATCCCGCTCTATCCGATTCAGGAGCGTGATCAGCTGTGGCGTGTGTTCGCGATCAATCGGCCCCCCGAACGCGGCAGCGAACCTGGGGTACAGCAGCCTCTCATCGGCCCGCGCTTCCACCCACCGCTCGTCCTTCGTGTTGGACTGGAGATGAATGATGGCCGCCAGATCGGAATCGTCTTGGGGCGAACCGACCGCTGGCGGGCTGGGCAGCACCTCGCGATAGAGATCGGATAGGTCGGATGTGGCAGTCAGGTATCCCCCGACACGCTCTCCCAGCGGCGGGCGCGCTCCCTCGAACGACTGGCACGACGCAAAGGTCGACCAGAGGGGGGTCGCAAGGAGTACGAACGGGAGGACCAGGGAGCCTCGACGCATGAATCGCCCCTTTTTTCTTTCCTGTAGCGGGTCATCATACCGACCCACAAGGGGATGCGGGATCTCGGGCCGTCGTCCGTCCATACGCTGATGCAACGCTATTCCTTCATCAATCTCGCCTGGCAGGCCCTTCACGGTAACCGCGGGTGGCGGCCGGTCCTTCGGGATCCGAATCCCAAATCCGGGTATGAAGTCGTCATCATTGGAGGCGGAGGACACGGTCTTGCGACCGCTTACTACCTGGCCGCCAAGCATGGCATCCGCAACGTTGCGGTGATCGAGCGTGGCTGGATCGGAGGCGGCAATTCCGGCCGCAACACCCAGGTGGTCCGCTCGAACTATTTTCATACCACCAGCTCCTCTTTCTACGATCACTCCTTACGTCTGTACGAGGATCTCGGCGCGGAGCTGAACTTCAACGTGATGTTGAGTCAGCGTGGCCTGGTCCAGCTGGCGCACAGTGAACACGAGCTCGAGATCACCCGGCGCTGGTTCAATGCGATCCGCATGAACGGCATCGATTGCGAGATGCTCACTCCCGCGCAGATCGAGAAGCTCGCCCATCCGATAGACATTCACGGACGCTTCCCGGTCGTAGGTGGATTCGTCCAAAGGCGAGCCGGAATCTCCCGACACGATGCCGTCATCTGGGCCTACGCCCGAGCAGCAACGGACCTCGGCGTCGACATCATTCAAAATTGCGAAGTAACCGGTTTCGAGCTCTCCGGTGGCCGCATTCAGGGGGTACGGACGCCCCGCGGCACCATCCGCGCCGACAGAGTCGTCATGAACGTGGCGGGATATTCCTCCCATCTGGCGAAGATGGCGGGACTCAAGTTGCCGATCACTACGATGGCCCTGCAGGCGATGGTCACCGAGCCCATCAAACCTGTGCTGGACGTCGTAGCGATTTCCGCAAGCGTGCACGCGTACGTGAGTCAGAGCGACCGTGGCGAAATCGTCATTGGAGCAGGTGCCGACGCCTACAACACCTACGCGCAGCGCGGCGGCTTGCCTCAGCAAAGGGCCGCGATCACCGCCGTCCTCGAGTTGTTCCCCACCTTCAGCCGTCTGAAGCTCATGCGGCAATGGGCGGGCCGCGTCGACATCAGTCCGGACACCAGTCCGCTGATGGGACTGACTCCGGTGCAGGGACTCTTCATCAACTGCGGGTGGGGAACGGGCGGTTACAAGGCGATCCCTGCCGGGGGCGACACCATGGCGCACACGATCGCGAAGGGCACGCCTCATCCCCTGATCGCCCCATTTCGACTCGACCGCTTCGCTACCGGCGCTCTGGTCGACGAGGGAGCCGCGGCCGGCGTGGCTCACTAGCGTGCGCCACCCGTCGCCCTGCCACTCACCAGCCACGACTGCTGACAAACACGCCGCGAGAAACCCTCATCCATGCTGAGAATCGCCTGTCCCTACTGCGGCGTCCGCGACGAACCCGAGTTTCAGTTCGGCGGCCCGTCTCACGTCTCTCGCCCCGCGTTCGAGGTCGATGACGCAACCTGGACCGAATACCTGTTCACGCGCGATAACCCGGTGGGTGTGCACTTCGAGCGCTGGCTCCACAGTTACGGCTGCGGCCAGTGGTTCAACATGGCGCGCAACACCCTCACGCACGAGGTTTTGGCCGTCTACCCGATGGGCGATCCTCGGCCTGCGCCAAGTGCCGACGTAGCCGCGACTGCGCCTGCTGCGAGGGCATCGTGACCTCGACCCGGCCAGGCCCCTGGCGGGTACTTCGGGGTGGAATCATCCAACGGGAGCGGACCGTCTCGTTCCGTTACAACGACACGTCGTACACCGGACTGGCCGGCGACACGCTGGCGTCCGCCTTGCTCGCAAATGGCGTGCGCGTCGTCGCACGCAGCTTCAAGTTTCATCGACCCAGAGGCGTGTTCTCCTGCGGGGCCGAGGAGCCCAATGGACTACTGCAGATCGGATCGGGGGCCCGGGCTATTCCCTCGGCCCGGGCGCCGCTCGTCGAACTGACTTCCGGACTGGAGGCACGCTCCCAATCCGGCTGGCCGAGTGTCAACTTCGACCTCGGGCGGGTGATGGATGTGATCGCTCCGCTTTGGGCCGCGGGTTTTTACAACAAAACGTTCATCTGGCCACGCTGGCACACCTATGAGTCCGGCATTCGGCGCATGGCGGGCCTGGGTCGCGCACCTGCCGAGCCAGATCCCGACCGCTACGAGCTCGGCAATCTGCATTGCGACGTGCTGATCGTCGGCGGCGGAGCGGCGGGTCTACAGGCCGCCGCCGAAGCCGCCGGGGCAGGTGAGCGGGTGGTGCTCGTCGAGCAGGACCCTGAGTTAGGGGGTGAACTGGCTTGGAGTGGCGCGACTCTTGACGGCACTGCCGGCCAGTCGTGGGTCGCCCAGACGGTCCGACAACTCACCCAGAATCGGAAAATCCGCCTCCTGACCCGAACCACGGCCGTCGGCTACTACGATCATGACATCGTCGCGTTGACCGAGCGCGTCGTCGGAGCAGGTCCGAACTCGCCACGCGAACGCTACTGGATCGTTCGAGCCCGCAAAGTGGTGCTGGCCACCGGCGTCATCGAGCAGCCGCTGCTGTTCGCCAACAACGACCGCCCGGGAGTCATGCTGGCGAGCGCTGTCCGGCAATACCTGCACCGCTATGGCGTTGCCATCGGATCGCGGGTGCTGGTGGCCACCAACAACGATTCGGTCTATCCGCTGATCAAAGAGCTGCGTAATGCGGGCATCGAGGTGGTGGGAGTAGTGGACTCCCGACCCGACCTGCCTGCCGGAGCGCTGTCAGACATGACATCACTGGGCGTCAGATCGTTTCCCGGCAGCATCCCCGTCAACACCTCCGGGTCCGGCGGACTGCGCTCCGTGACGATCGGCTCCCTGACAAGAGAAGGCTCACGGATCCCGTTGGATACGACCATTCCATGCGATGCGCTTGCAGTCTCCGGTGGCTTCAATCCGACACTGCACCTCTACTCCCACGCCGGCGGGAAGCTTGCTTACGATGAGTCCACGGGTGCGCTGCTGCCCGAGCGGAAGATTCCTGCAGTGCAGATCGTCGGCGCAGCTGCAGGAAAGATCGCCGCCGGCCCACGCATCAGCCCCGTAGGTAGCTCACAGCGCAAGTGGGTTGATCTTCTGCATGACGTCACGGTTTCCGATCTCGAGCTGGCGCTGCGCGAGAACTACACTTCGGTCGAGCACGTCAAACGCTTCACCACGGTAGGAATGGCTGCAGATCAAGGAAAGACATCAGCAGCGCCGAGTCTCGGCGTGTTGAGTCAACTTCGCGGCATCGCGGCGCGGGAGATGGGCCACACGACGCTGCGGCCTCCGTTCATGCCGATCACGCTCGGAACGATTGCGGGGCGTGAGATCGGCACTCAGTTTGCCCCCTATCGTCAATTGCCCATGCACGATTGGCATATCAGCCACGGCGCGATTCTCCATGATTTTGGCGAGTGGAAGCGCCCAGTCGCCTACGTCCGACCCGGCGAGACTCGCGCGCAAGCGGCCCAGCGTGAGGGCCTAGCCGTCCGCAACTCCGTCGGCCTTCTGGATGGATCGTCGCTCGGCAAGATCGAGATTCACGGACCCGATGCGCACGAGTTCCTGAACCACTTCTACGTCAACGACCTCGCCAACCTGACTCCCTGGAAGGCCCGATATGGGCTGATGCTCCGCGAGTCGGGAATCATCTTCGATGACGGTACGGTCGTGATGCAGGCCCCGGACCGCTTCGTCCTCACCACGACGTCGGGCAACGCCGGCCGCGTGGTGCAGTGGCTGGACGAATGGCATCAATGCGAGTGGCCGCAGATGCGGTTGGCGATTCTGCCGGTGACGGATGCCTGGGCGACCGTCTCGCTGGCAGGCCCGAAGGCTCGGGAGGTCTTGAGCCAGCTGCCAGGCAGCGTTGATTTGTCGCCGACGGCTTTCCCTCACCTTTCAATGCGCGAAGGGGAATTGCTCGAGATGCGGGCTCGCATCTATCGGGTGAGCTTCACGGGGGAACTGACTTACGAGATCAACGTTCCCACCTCCGGCGCAGCGGCCTTGTGGACTGCGTTGATCGAGGCCGGCACGCGATTCGATCTACAGCCCCTGGGACTGGATGCGTTGATGCAATTGCGTCTCGAGAAAGGATTCCTGCACATCGGGGCGGATACCGATGGCACGACCGTGCCCGCCGACGTGGGCTGGGGAAAGGTTGCGACGAACAAGAAGCGCGATTTCATTGGCCGGCGCTCCCTGACCTTGCCCGAGAATCTGCGCCCCGACCGCCTGCAACTGGTTGGCCTGGCGGGCCAGGCCGGCGCGGCATTCGAGATCGGCAGTCACCTGCGGGTCGACGGGACGAGACAGGGAACGGACGGCTGGATCACCTCCGCCGGCCTGAGTGTCCTGCAGGGAGAGCCCGTTGCACTCGCCATGCTGCGAGGGGGCCGAGCTCGCCTCGGCAGTGAGGTCGATGTCTACGACAGCGGCGTTCCAGTCACCCGCGCAAAGGTCGTCAACCCTCCGTTCTACGATCCGACCGGAGAGCGCATGAATGGCTGACCATCCCTATTTGCGCTCGCTGCCCGAACGGTGCGTGCTGCGGCTCAAGTCGTGGTTCCCCGTAGCCTCCGGACACCGGGAGCCCGCCACGCTCTGTGGTCGAGAGTTGTCTCGGCAGCCCGGAGCGATCCAGCTTGTGCCGGACATCCAGGTGTTGTGCCTCGGGCCCGGTGAGTGGCTCGCGATATCCACAACCGAAGCCGGGCCCCGCATCCGTGATCGAGTGGGCGGCGAACTGGCCGCGGGCGGTCTGGGCATGGTGGATCTCACGGAAGGACTCGGACCGATGGAAGTCTCGGGAGCCCGCGCGGCAGAGTTGCTGTCCAAGGGCTGCGGGCTCGACTTCGATCCCGACGTGTTTCGGCCAGGCACCTGCGCCCGGACTCGCCTCGCTCAGGTCCCCGTTGTCATCGTACGCGGCGACGACACGACTCGGTTTGAGCTGTATGTGTCGCGGAGCTACTTGAGCTATCTGACCGCTTGGGTCGAAGACGCTGCGCTCGAATACGCCGGCTAGGCTCGTCCGGCGGGACGCCGCCCGCTTCAGACGAGATCAAGGGACAGGATGGACCTTACGGTCAGAGGGACGGCCTGCGGCGGCCGATCACTCTTCGTCGGCTTCACCTATCTGGGTCTGCGTGTAGTTCTCGATACCCACACGCTTGATCAGATCGAGCTGCGTTTCCAGGAAGTCGATGTGCTCCTCCTCGGACTCGAGGATCGAGCGGAAAATCTGGCGCGAAACGTAGTCGCCCGCGGTCTCGCTGTCTGCGATCGCCTTCCGCAGCTCCACGTGCGCGGCCAGCTCGAGCTTCAGGTCGCACTCGAGACACTCCTGCACCGACTCTCCGATCAGTAGCTTCCCCAGATCCTGCAGGTTGGGCAGACCGTCGAGGAACAGGATGCGCTCGATCAGACGGTCGGCGTGCTTCATCTCATCGATCGATTCGTGCCGCTCGACCGACTCGAGGCGCTTCAGGCCCCAATGCCCGAACATGCGGGCGTGCAGAAAGTATTGATTGATCGCCGTGAGTTCGTTCTTCAGCACGGCGTTCAAGTGCTGAATGATCTTGGGGTCGCCCTTCATGCCGGGAAGAGTATCACGGCCTCGAGGCAACAAGGGCCTGCGGGCGGCGAAGCCCGGCAGTGCGCAAACCCGCTGTTTTCAGGCGGCTTTCTTGCCCTGGCAGGCGCCCGAACGGCGGCGCTGCACCTGCTCTTCGACGATGGCGCAGGCGACATCCTGACAACGACCGCACCCGCTGCCGACGGGCAGCTGGTTTTGCACATCGCACAGCGATCCCGCGCCGCGGTCGACGGCCTTGCGAATTTCGCCGTCGGTAACGGCATGGCAAATACAGACGTACATGGTGAGGCAGACTGTAACTGCAAATGAGAATGATTGTCAATTACCTCCGAGGCCCGGCGTGAATCGCGTCAGTGTGCTGGCACCCGACCACCGCAGCGCCGCCTGCGGCCGCGCCCGTACCGCCTCACTGGCCTCGTCGCCGCCCAGCCGCCCAGCCGCCCAGCCGCCCAGCCGCCGGCCCACGAGCCGCAGCTACCATCCCGCCGGCCCCAGCCCCCCACCACGGTGACCGGCTGGCGGAGAGCCGCGTTTCGCAGAGCATTCAATGCGGCCGTTCCCGGCCTATGATCGCGCTGTAACAAAGTGTAACTCTCGGTGCCCGAGCTGAATCCGCACCGTCGTTGCCAACAAAATCTCTGATCGTTCAGGGGGTTATGAGGTGGGTGCACTGCAATTGCTGACCGCCGTCGTCCCGGTGCACAACGAGGAGCGCGGCATCGCCGCGTTCCTGCAGTCGCTGGCGTCGACTCTCTCCGGGCTCGCACCGCGGTTCGAGATCATTGTCGTCAACGACGGCAGCACCGACGGGACCGCCATGCAGATCGCACGGATCAGCTCGGAATGCTGTACGTGCTACCTCGAGCTGTCGCGCCGATTCGGACCCGACGCCGCAGTGAGTGCAGGTATGCAGGCCGCGCAAGGCGACTGCGTGATCCTCATTAGCCCAACCGGGCGGCACCCCGTCGAAGCGATTCCCGAGATGGTTGCGCTGTGGGGCCAGGGGTATCAGATGGTCTACGGGATCGAATCGCCAGGTCCCAAAGGCCGCACAGGCCTTGCAGGCTTGGCGCGCCCACGCGGTGTGTGGCGTTCGCCCCTGCGGCAGGCCTTCCAGGGTCTGCTCAACCGACTCAGCGAGGTCGCGATCCCGGCAGACGCCAGTGATTTTCGCCTGCTCGATCGCGTCGTCCTGGATGCCATCCTGCGGCTACCCGAGCGCAGTCGCTTCATGCGTGGACTGTACGCTTGGGCCGGTTTCCGCGCCGTTGGCATCAGACTGCCACCCCCAACTCAGCCCGTGCCGAGCCGACACTCTCGCGGAATACGCGAGCTGTCGGATCTCGCTATCACCGCAATTACCGCGTTCTCGAGCACTCCGCTACGCCTGGCCAGCTTCGCGGGTCTGGTCGTCTCCGCGTTAGCCATCGCCTTTGCCGGCTACATCCTGTTGGAACGGCTCATCTGGGGCCAGGCGATACCCGGGTTCGCGACCCTTTCGCTGTCGGTGTTGCTGTTGTCCGGGATCCAGCTGCTCGCGATTGGTGTTGTGGGCGAGTACGTGGGGCGGATTTTTGTTGAAGTGAAGCGGCGACCTAACTACATCGTCTCCCAGACCGTGGATTCCCGCGACATCGCTCTTGCCGAAAAAGAAGACGGCGCCGAATCGGTGCTGCCGCCGACGCGCATCGCAAGCGTGTCGCGGATGTAGCACCGCTCCCGTCCCGTACCCTCGGATGTCTCCGACATCCGAGGCCGCCACGGTCGATATCGCGCACACGCGCGCAAAGTAGGTTCGCCTGCGCGCGCAGGGTTTGCCCTCGCTCGGCGCGAGCCTAACCACGGTCGGCACCGCCCCGTACAGCCGGGCGCTGATCGCTCAGCGCGATTTCGTGGTATCCACTTGGTAGATCGGCAGATCCCAGTGGTTGGTCGTCAGTTCCCAACGCCTGTTCTCATCTCGCTTGCGGGTCGCGGCGTCGTGAAACAATATTTGAGTGATCTCGTCCTCGTGCTTCGAACCATCCACGTCGCGATAGGTGATCTCGACCCGATAGTCCCAGCGCGAGGCCTCATCCGTGTGGAACTGCGGATGATAGATTCGATAGTCGAGGATGTAGCCCAGCGCCTTTTCGCGATCCAGAACGGGAATCTGGTACTTGCGGAACAGGTCCCACCATTCGTCGATGAAGCCGTACCGAACGCGGTAGACCCACTCGACTTCGTAGCCTTTGACACCCGGCTTCGGAACCTGTCCGGTTGCCATACCAGACGACAGTGACGCGAGGAGCACAACCACGGCTGAGCTCCACAATGCCTTCGACTGCAACATGGGTATCTCCCACCGGGGTCGTTCGCGCCCCGTTGGTCAGAAATCATACACCTCCCGCCACGTCACCCAACTCGAATTTCTGCACAAACACACCCGATTTGCGGGATTCCCGACCGACTGTCAGTGGATCACACTGCTCCAATGACCTACGCTGACTCAACACCACGGCTGAAGCGGGTGTACGAGGTCGCAGAGACGCCGGCGGAGTACGTTTTCCGCCCGAAGCTCTACCTCGATACGACGATTCCGAGCTATCTCACCAGCCGCCGCAGTAGGAACGAGACCATTGCCAGGCGGCAGTGGTTGACGACGGTGTGGTGGAAAATTCATCGTGAGAAATTCGATGTCTATATTTCCGAGTACGTAATCGATGAAGTGAAGCGGGGCGATCCCGAAGCAGCGCGCCTGAGACTGGACGCTCTCGCAGCCGTTCCGGAGTTGACCCCTATGGCGCAAGTGAAGACGTTGGCCCGGCAGCTGTTGGAGGGCTGCTCGTTACCGGAAACCGCGGCGAAAGATGCGGCGCATGTGGCCATTGCTGCCCTCCACGGAATGAAATTCCTGTTGACCTGGAACTGCACTCACCTCGCGAATCCGGTTCTGGCTCAACGTGTCGATTTGACGTGCCAGGCATTCGGACTTCGTTGTCCGACACTCTGCACACCCGAAGACATCATGAGGTACACAGACTATGAAAGATCCAATCGTTGAAGAAGTCCGGCGCATTCGCGAAGCCATCGCGGCCGAATACAACAATGACTTCGGCCGGCAGCTTGCGGCGATGCGACTGCAGTCCCGAAAGTGGCCCGCAGGAGTCGTGTCGTTCGCCGGGCCCCCGCGAAAATTGAAGCGCGTGATGCCTCCGGACGCCGAGCCGGCAGCCGGTCAAACGCCGCACTCCGAAAGCGCGGCAAACCCATCGGACAAGCCCAAACTCTAGTGGGGAGGGGCGCCCAGGCCGGGCGTGATCAAAAATCCACCTTCACGGTCGCACGCACCGTGCGTGGCTCGGCGGGATGTATGTGATAATCGTTCACGGGTGCCGACTCGCCCTTGAGTTGTGAAGCGTAGTAGTACGCAATGTCGTAGTCACGGCGATTCAAGAGATTGAACACCGACACTGAGCCGGAAACATGGGCGGTAAAGTGATAACCACCCTCGAGATTCACCATCAAGCTCGGGGGCGCTCGAACGTTGTTGTTCTCGATGAGCGGGGCGGCACCGAAATACCGCAGTCGGGCGCCACCGAAGAATCCCGACCTGTGCTTGAACGTCATGCCTACCGAAGCCACCTGCTCGAGCGCGTTGGGAATCCGATCACCGACAGCGTCGAAATCCGTGTAGCGCGCGTGTGTCCAGGCGAGATCGGCATCAAGCACCATGAAGTCCACCGGAGTCCAATACGCGCTGACTTCAACGCCCGTACGTCGGCTCGCGCGGCTGGGCTCGGTCGTTCCGCCGTCCCCGGAGAAAACGAGTTCCGAGTCCAGGTGTAACGTCCAAACCGATGCGGCCAACTGCAGGTGCGGAACGATTGCCGTGCGAATACCAACCTCCGCACCCACGGCGCTCACCAATGGGCTGACTTTCTCCACAGGCGTGACCCCGTCATTGGGGTCGACCGTGATCGTCGTACCACGGGCGTCGTTGGAATGAAATCCGCGGCCCACATCGAGAAAGTATTCAGTCTTGGACCAAGGGCCGAATGTCACGGTCAGCTTGGGACTCGCCAGCGAAGCCGATGCCGTCCCCGAGTTCGCTGCGATGCTGCTATCCACGGTGAAATGATAGGTGTCGAACCGAACGCCCGCCTCCGTGCGCAACCACCCGGTCCAGTGACTGGCGAGACTCACAAAAGCCGCATAGCTCTGCTGCCGGACGTCATCTTGTCTAACCGTGTCATAACGGGCGCGATCTTCGGTGCGGTAGAGGCCGACCGGCAGGATGAAGTCCGCACGAACCTGCAGCCCTGACCGCAAGTACGTCTCGAGGGCGCCTGTTTCGATCGGACGGTCGTAGTCGACCTCACCCCCTGCGATCCGTCGATGTTCGTACTGCTCGAACTGGTCACCATGCAAGAGATCGGTGTCGTACGTGAAATCGGAGAACAGATTGAGCTGGTAGTCCACCGCGTAGGCCGACGCGCGCAACGCCGCGCTGCCGACACGGCGCCACCATTCGCCCGACAGGCTGTAGCGGTGCGTACTGCCGCCATCTGAAGGGTCGATCGCGCCGAAACGATCGATCTCGCCGGAATCGATGGCACGCAGCGGCACCTGATCCGAGCTGCGCCAACGCCCGTCGTAGCCCATCCCTTCGATCGTAAAGCCATCCATGGTGTCGCCGCCCGTCAGCCGCAACACGGCAGCGACTTTGCGGTAGCCCTCGGGGAGGTCCCAGGGGCCGTCGTTGTGGAAGTACTCGAAGCCCATCAGCAGATCATCGCCGCCGATCTGGGGAGAGGCCGCCAGCAAAGTCCGCCGGAATCCATCCTCTCCGGCCGACAGCAGAGCGATCGGTGCATCGAGCGCGCGTCGGTAGTGCATGGCCGCCGCGCCGGCGGCCGAGAAGTTACCCTCCTCGGCGTAGTACGTCCCTTTGCGGTACTCGATGCGATCGACCAGCTCAGGGATCACGAAGTTCAGGTCGCTGTAGCCCTGTCCATGTGCGTTGGTTGGCATGTTGACGGGCATGCCGTCGACCGAAGTGGCGAAGTCCGTACCGTGGTCGAGGTTGAATCCCCGCAGAAAGTACTGATTGGCTTTGCCGTCACCGCTGTGTTGGGTTACGACAAGGCCAGGAACGCTTTCGAGGATCTCTGCGGTCCGCAGGGTCGGCCGGAATTCCAATTGTTCGGCCGTCACCGTCCCTTCGCTCGAAGAAACGGCGTCACCTTGCAGGTCGGTCGCTCGGCGGGCGGTCACCGTGACCTCATCCAGGAGACCCGGCAGCCCCGCTGCCTGCGAGTTGGGCGCATCAAGGAGAACGCAGGCTCCGATGAGACCCAATAGGGGGAGCGTGCCTGCCGCACCGCGGCCCCGAGCAGGGGTGCAAGGGCTAGTTGTCACGCATCCATCCCATCGTGCTACGGCGCCGGTCTGTTCTCGAGCCAATACGCACCAGACCGACGTCCGGATGCAGCCACTTCCGTGGCCCCGGCGGCGTGGCCCGGGCGGCATGGCCTGTGCCGTCCGTCCTTCCCGCCCCTTCCAGGCGCCGATAGAGTCGCCGGAAGCACGCCATGCAGGCCAGGAAGGCGCCCCATGCCGGCAGTGACCAATCCCTACATCCCACCAAAGGCGCATATCGAAGACTTCGCCGCGACAGACTCCGACGCCGAAGTCGTGCGCCGCGAGCACATCCAGGTGGAGACATCGATCCGTTCGTTCGGACTGCCGTGCTATCTCTTCGGCTGTTTCCCGGCGATTTGCGGCATCCTGTTGCTGATCGCCCACCTGCAGCACGACGCCACACTGCTCGACCTGGGCAAGGGAGCCATCCTGATGGCCAGCGCGGCTTTGATGTTCGCGACCGGCCGCGGCATCAGCAGACTGCGACCTTGGGCTCGCAACATCGTCGTCGTGCTTGCCTTGATCGGCATCCCCAGCCTCATCACCGTCTACGCCCTGTACCTGCTTCTCTCGAAGGAGGGTAGGCGCGTCTTCGAGCCGGACTATGCGTACATCGTCGCCGACACGCCCGAGGTGAAGACATACCGGACTTCGCCCATCACCTGGGTCGCGCTGGCCGTGCTGCTGCTAGTCATCGCCGGCCTGTTTGTTTTCAACTGACGGCCGGCGTGGGGGTGCGCCTCCCGGGGCTCGCCGGCATGGGCGACCTGTCTGGTTGCAAGCTGGGCTAGACTCTTCCCTCCAAAGGGGGACAGATGACCAAGTCACTCGCTATCGCGTGCGTTCTCGCGAGTCTGTTTGCGTCTCAGTCGGCCAGCGCTGCTGAAACGCAACGCGACTTCAAGGATGTGGTGTACGCCACGGTGGACGGCAAGCCGCTGGGTCTCGATATCCACCTGCCGAAGAACGTCCAACATCCTCCGCTCATCGTGTGGGTGCACGGCGGCGCGTGGACCACCGGCAGCAAGACGCAATACCCCGCATTCCTGGTCGATCACGGCTTCGCCGTCGCGAGCCTCGATTTCCGCTCGTCGAACGACGCTCCCTTCCCAGCCGACGTACATGACATCAAGGCGGGCATCCGATTCCTGCGCGCCAAGGCAGCCGACTACGGGTATCAAACCAAGCGAATCGCCGTCGTCGGTGCATCCTCTGGCGGCCATCTTGCTGCGCTAGTTGGGGTGACCAACGGCGAGAAAGCTCTCGAAGGAACGGAGGGTGACTACCTCAACGAGTCATCGAGTGTGCAAGCGCTCGTGAGTTACTTTGGCGCCAGCGACCTGACGACCATCCTGGCGCAGTCGACTCCCGTTGGATTGGCGGTGCGCGAGCCCGCATTGAAGCGCCTGTTCGGTGCCTCGCCTACCGACGCACCCGAGCTGGCCAGGCTCGCCAGTCCGGTCTTCCATGTCGATCGCAATGACCCGCCGGCATTGCTGCTGCACGGCGACCAGGACACGCAGATGCCTCTCAACCAGGTCTACGAACTTCAGTGGGCGTATGAGCAGGTGGGTCGGCACATCGAGACCGTGATTTTGCACGGGGTTGATCATGACGCCGTCCCGTTCTTCAAGGACAAGCCCGTCGAGCAGGTCGTGACGTTCCTGCGTCATAACATCGGTTAACTGGGCCCGGTGGGATTGCTGCGGCCGTCCTGGCCGCAGGCCCTGCGCGCCCGCCGCGCGAAGACGCGCGACGTCCAAAATTGCTCCCGGCAATTTTGTCGAACCCACGACCCGTGGTTCCGCTCCAAACGAAGCCACAGGTTGGTGGTGTGGGCCCGGTGGGATTCGAACCCACGACCAAGGGATTCACTTCGCCCCGGAGTTTCCGCCGGGAGTGGACTATCTCTTCACCCGCGCACGGCAGGCCAAGCGCCTGTCGAGCGGGAGGGTGCGGGATGCTCGATGCCTGTGATCAAGGGCGCTCGGTCCCGCGAACGGGTCCAGCCCTCAGGTAGTCTCTGCACCTTCCGCCGGTGCGCCGGCGGCTTGGCTCAGGATTGCCATGGGCACGCGCTCGCGACGCCCGAAGGTTTCCCTGAATTCATCCCGTCCACTTCGCGCGTTTCCGCGCGAAGGCACCTTATTTCAGATGAGTCCCCTGCACTAACCGCTGTGCTACAGGCCCAACCGGGCGCGATTGTAGCAGCCACGGCAGGCCAATCGCTTGGCGTCGGCGCAATGGGCCGATGCGACCACGGATGCGGTCGGTGCGACTGCGAGTGCCCTCACCCGGCCTCAGGTGCGCCCGTCTGCACCCGTGCGACCACCTGCGGCGCAGGTTTCGCGTCCCGCTTCTTGCACCCCGTTGCCCCGACGACGGTCAGGGCTCCGATGACGACCAGGACGGCGAGGAACAGCTTTCGGGTCTTCATGGCGAAGTCTCCTTGGCTTTGAACGCAGCGGCTATTGCCATCCGTTGCGGCGACGTTAGCATGAGCGCCCGCCCTGGCAACCTGTTCGGAGTCCCCATGAAGCTCTACTACACCCCCGGCGCGTGCTCGCTGGCGCCCCACATTGCCCTGCGCGAAGCCGGTGCCACCTTCGATCTCGTCAAGGTCGACCTTGCCACCAAGAAAGTCGAAGACGGTTCGAGCTTCGAGGCCGTCAATCCGAAGGGCTACGTGCCCGCGCTGCGCCTCGACAGCGGCGACGTCCTCACGGAAAACGTGTCATTGCTGCAGTACATCGGTGACATCAATCCGGGTACCCAACTGATGCCGACGGCGGGCTCGGTCGAGCGCTATCGCGTCACGGAATGGCTCGCGTTCATCAGCACTGAATTACACAAATCCTTCAGTCCGCTGTTCGTTCCCACCTCCACGGACGACATGAAGAAGTACGCCCGCGGCAACGTTTCGCGGCGCCTCGGCTGGCTGGACGGGGCGTTGGGGTCGCGCAAGTTCCTGACCGGCGATCAGTTCACCGTCGCCGACAGCTACCTGTTCGTCATGTTGAGCTGGGCCGATCACGTCGGCATCGACGTGTCGCAGTGGCCCAACCTCAAGCGCTTCCAGCAGACCGTCGGCTCGCGCCCGAAGGTGTTCGAAGCACTCAAGGCCGAAGGCCTGGTTCACTAACGACCCGATCGATCAACGACAAGAGCGCTACGCCCCCATGAGACGGCTTGCCACGTTCTGGATCGCAGCGATGCTGGCAACGGTATCGGGAATCGCCATGAGTACACCCACGACGCAGAAGCAATACCGGCTGGTCCGCACGGCCGGACAAAGGGAATTTCACCTCGAGCTCACGGATGCACCGGTGCGCGCGCCGGGTGCGAACGAAGTTCTTGTCCAGGTGCATGCCGCCTCGCTCAACCGCCGTGACGTATTCGTCGTCAAGGGGCAGTATCCGATCGGAAACCGCGACTCGTTGGTCCCGCTGTCAGACGGGGCCGGCGAGGTCGTAGCGATCGGCGCCGGAGTGAAGCGCTTTAGAGTGGGCGATCACGTCGCGGCCATCTTCTTCCAGAAGTGGATCAATGGCCGTCCCGGGCCGGATGTGGGCGGATCGGCTCTCGGCGGGGGCGTGGACGGAATGCTCGCGCAGTACGTCACCTTGAATGAAGAAGGACTGGTGAAGGTGCCGTCCTACCTGACGTTCGAGGAAGCCTCCACTCTGCCTTGTGCCGGCCTCACTGCTTACAACGGTCTGTTCACGCGGGGCCGGATGCAGGCGGGAGACTACGTCCTCCTCGAGGGCACTGGCGGCGTCTCTGTGTTCGGCCTGAAACTCGCCGTCGCGGCCGGCGCGAAGCCGATCATCACTAGTTCGAGCGATGAGAAGCTGACACGGGCGAAAGCCCTCGGGGCGATTGCGACCATCAACTACAAGACGACGCCCGATTGGGAAAAGCCCGCTCGCGAAGCAACCGGTGGCGTCGGTGTTTCCCAACTGTTGGAAGTGGGTGGCAAGGACACTCTCAAGCACGCCCTTGCCAGCCTGGGGCCAGGCGCTCACATCGCCTTGATTGGCGGCCTGGGTGGCTTCGGCGGTGACATCCCCGCGACGGCGCTGATGAACGGCAACATCACCGTCAGCGGCATCTACGTCGGCTCGCGTGAGCAATTCGAGGCGATGAACGCGTTCCTCGAGAAGCACAAAGTAAAGCCGGTAGTCGACAAGGTCGTCGACTTCAAGGACGCGAAGTCCGCTTATGATCTGATGGAGTCCGACCAGTTCTTCGGCAAGATCGTCATCAGGATGTAGCCCGTCCGCTCGGCGGACAACCACGCGCGTCCACCCGTTTTCACCCAACCCGGGCCGGACCGGATGCGGAACAATCGGCCTCCGTCTCATCCCCGGTGAGGGGTGGAGGAGTCGACGCATGCTCATACGCTGGTTCCGTGCGCCCGCCTGGCTGGGCGCCTCCCTGGCGCTGATTGGACTGACTGCCTCGGGGGTCGGCTCGGGCGCCGACACCCACAAGGTGCACCAACCCGACTGCGACCGCCGCTGTCTGCTGCAGGTCCTTCAGACGTACACAGAGGGGCTGCTCGACAACGACATCTCCCGAATCAAGGCTGCGCCGGCCTTGCGCGCAACGTCGAACGGGGCTGACGTCAAACTCGGCAAAGGGGAAGTCTGGGGACTGGCCAAGCGCATGCCCTATCGTCAGGCGTTCGTCGATCCGACGACGGGTGCCGTGATGTTTCTGGGGACCCTCACCAACGCCCCGACCAATCAGGGCGAGCGGTGGTGGTTCTACATGCTGCGTTTGAAGGTCGTCGGCCAGCAGGTCGCCGAGGTGGAGGAGATCTCCTACGACGGCATGCTGCGCGGCAATTCACCTGCGAAGCTGTCGCAGGCCGACCGGATCTACGACGCCGTCCTGCCCGACAGCGAACGGGTCTCCCGCTCCGAGCTCGCGGCCATCGCGAACAAGTACTTCGACGTCGTCTCCGGGACCCTGAACTATCATGACGTCCCCTGGCATCCCGAGTGCTCGCGGCTCGAGGATGCGCTGTTGACGGTCAACCAACCGGAATCGGCCGGGAGCTGCGCGGGGGAGTTCGAGAACCCCCGGATGAAGTGGATCGTGAAGAACCGCCGCATCTATGTGACCGACGTGGAGCGCGGTATCGTCGCGGCCGTGGCCAACTTCACCTCCCCGCCGGAGTATCCTAACAACAATGCGTCCGTGGTCTTCGAAGTGTTCAAGATCCAGGACGGCCTCATCCGCCATATCGAAGCCATGTTTCGCGGTGACAGCTCGATGAAGGTCTCGACCTGGCCCGACCTGCCCGCCGAAACGCACTAGAAAGCAAGAGAGGACTTCAGCAATGCCGACCCGCACACCGTCCCTGGCCGCTCTAGCGACGGTTTCACTGCTGCTGGCCACGACGACGGGCTTCGCCCAGGAAGACTCCCCCGGCTCACAGTGGCTCAACTATAACAACCGTCTCGACGGCCAGCGTTTCTCGCCATTGAAGGAGATCAACGCCGGCAATATCGGACAGTTGGGCGAAGTGTGCCGCGTGACGGTCGATGGCCCGACCAGCTATCACGCCGGCATCATCGTCGCGGACGGCGTCATCTACACCGCCACCGGTCGCTATACCTACGCGATCGATGCCCGAACCTGTTACGTCAAGTGGAAGTACACCTACCAGCCTGACGAGGAGCGCGCCGGAGGCTCGAACCGGGGTGTCGCCGTGATGAACGGCATGGTGTTCCGCGGAACCAGCGATGCCCGGCTGCTCGCGCTCGACGCGCAGACCGGCAAGCTCATCTGGAAAGATGTCGTTGGCACCGGCCAGCTCGGCGAACAGGCGTCGATGGCGCCGCTGGCCTGGCAGGGCGTTGTCTACATGGGCATCGCCGGGAGCGAAGCGGGTATACGCGGTCGCGTCATGGCCTACGACGCGCGGACGGGCAAAGAGCTATGGCGTTTCAACACGATTCCCATGGGCAAGGAAACCGGCGCCGAGACCTGGAAGAAGCCGGAAACGGCGAAGACCGGCGGCGGCGGAATCTGGGGCGCGATGTCCGTGGACCCCAGCAGCAATGAACTGTTCGTGTCGGTCGGCAACGCCTGGCCGGACATCAACAAGGCTTATCGCCCGGGAGCCAATCTTTTCACGACATCCGTGGTGGTGCTGGATGCGCGCACCGGCGCGTTGAAGTGGTGGCACCAGACCGCGCCGGAAGACTGGCAGGACCTCGACCTGGTCGCCGCGCCGGTGGCGTACCGGACGAACAACGTTCGCGACATGCTGGTGATCGGCGGCAAGGATGGGTATGTCACCGGGCTCGATCGGGATACCCACAAAGTGGTCTTCCGCACTCCGGTGACCACGATCGAGCAGGTGCCGCCGAAGTTCGCCTCCACCGAGGGACACAAGGCCTGCCCCGGCTACGCGGGGGGTGTCGAGTGGAACGGCCCAGCGCTGGATCGTCCCAACAACTCGCTGATCGTCGGCTCGGTCGACACCTGCTTCCTGGTGAAGCTCGATCCGAAGGACCCGATACCCGGCCGGGGCCAGGGCGGATCCGTAGAGCCCGTTGGCGACAGCACCGGCTGGGTCGTTGCGATGGACGCAGCGACGGGCGCGGTGAAGTGGAAATACCACGCGGAGAAGCCGGTTGTGGCCGGCGTAACGCCGACGGCCGGTGGCATTACTTTCACGGGAGACCTGGCAGGCAACCTTCTGGTGTTTGACAGCAAGACCGGATCGGTCCTGCGCAAAGTCAAGACCGGAGGTGCGCTCGCTGGCGGTGTCGTCACCTATGAGGCCGGTGGCAAGCAGTATGTGGCGTTCAACTCCGGCAACATCTCGCGCAATGCCTTCGGCGACGTGGGCATTCCTTCCATGGTCATCATGACCTTGAACCCCGGTCAGGCTGCGGCTCCGAGCGCACCGGCAGTCCGCACCGCCGGCCCGGCCGCCGGTGGTGGCGGATTCAACGCTCCCAGTGTCGCGAGCGGCCGCACGCTGTACACCCAGATCTGCACGTCGTGTCACGGCGAGACCGGTGACATGATGGACGATCACAAGTTGAGCACGCTCAAGCAGCGTCGCGACGCCGCAAGCACGATCGCTTACATCAAGGACCCGAAAGCGCCCATGCCGAAGCTCTACCCGTCTCTGATCAATGATCAGGCCGTTGCGGACGTGACGGCATACGTCCGTGACGAGCTAGCTAAATAGACGCCGGAGACTCCAATGAGAACAGCCCGTTCATTCCTGTCGGCCACCGTGATTGCCCTCGGTGCAGCCCTCCCCGGTGTCAGCTGGACCCAGCAGACCGTCCCGTTCGCCAACGGAGTACCCGTCGCGCCCACCGGACTGGCAGACCAACCGCTGCCAAAGGGCCCTTTCAACTACCGGACCGCGGAACAGCAGGACATTCACGTCACCGTGCTCGCGCGTGACCTGGCCTGGCCGTATAGCCTGGCCTTTCTGCCGACGGGCGAGTTGTTGTTCACCGAGAGAACCGGAGAGCTGCGCATGCTCCGCAACGGTGTTCTCGATCCGAAGCCGATCACCGGCGGCCCCGCCTCGAAATTTGCAGGCAAATCCGGATCGCTGGGTGCGACCCACGGCTACATGAGCCTGGTCGTCCATCCGCGCTTCGCGCAGAACCACCTGATCTATTTCTCCTATACCAAGCCGCTGGATGACAAGCGGGCCACTGCGGCCGTGGCCAAAGCGCGCCTGGATGGCGGCGCCTTGCACGACGTCAGCGACATATTTGTGGGGGACAACATTCACGGAGCCGTCAGTCTCGCGATGACGCCCGACAACATGCTCTGGATCGCCACGGGCGGCGACATTGCCGCGCAGGATCCGAAATCCCTCGCGGGCAAGGTATTGCGGCTGAAGGATGATGGCACCGTGCCTTCCGACAATCCGTTTGTCGGGAAAGAGGGATACCGGCCCGAGATCTACACGATGGGGCATCGCAGCTCGATGGGGCTCACCGTGCACCCGGCGACGCATGAAGTCTGGCTGAGCGAGATGGGCCCCGACGGCGGCGATGAGATCAACCTGCTCAAGCCGGGTCTCAACTATGGCTGGCCGCTGGTCAGCTTCGGCCGAACATACCCCGGACCATGGCAGTCGAAGACCAACCGGTCCACGCATGAGGGCTTCGAGCCACCCGTGCTTTTCTGGATGCCGTCGATTTCCGTGACGGGGCTGACGTTCTACACGGGTGACAAGTTACCGAGGTGGAAGGGCAACCTGTTTGTCGGCGGTGTGCGCTATGGAGAGATTCCAGGGACCGGCCGGCTCGACCGGGTGCTGTTGAACGAAAAGTTTGAGGAGCTGCGCCGCGAGTCGCTGCTCGTCGACCTGCACCAGCGCATCCGCGACGTGAAGCAGGGGCCCGATGGCTATCTCTACGTCGCCACCGACGAGGAGAAGGGTGCGATCCTTCGCATCGAGCCCGCCAAGTAAGCCTGTGGTCTGGGTGGGGCGCGCATCTGGCGCGCCCCGCGCCAGATCCCCTCAGCGCGCGTCCGGCTTATCGCCGCTGAACGAGTCGATCAGCATCGTCCACGAGCCATCCGGCAGCTTGTGGTAGATCCGCAGGAACTTGCCGTCCGTGGTTCGCGCAGGGCCACCCGCCTTTGGTGTTATCGTCGTGCTGAACGTCCCTCGCGTATATGCGTGCGAGCCATCGATCACCGTCTCGATCGGACTCCAGGTCTCGCGGATGTTGAATTGCTCGGCCATTCGCCGGCTCCCGGCATCCAGCCGCTCCTTTCCTGAGACCACCGGCTGGCCCGGAATCATCATGATGTGATCCGGAACGGTGAGCGCGATCAGCGTGTTGGCGTCGCCATCGTTGATGGCTCCGAGATAGCGTTTGTTGAACGCTTCGATGGCTGCCCGATCTTTATCCTGTGAGACGTTGCTTTGTGTGATCGTGCATCCAGCGGTCCCCACGAGCATGGCGACAGCGGCGAACGCGATTCTGTAGCTTTTCATTACCACGGCTCCGTCATTCCGTCGTAGCGCAGGAAGTGTCCCGTATCGGCGATCGTAGACTTCTCGATCGTTTTGATCATGTTACCCACGGTGAACGAGGTCTTGAGCATGCCCTCGTACTTGCCCTCCAGATACGCCTGGTGCTCGGTGAGCGTCGGGCCCGGATTGAACATGAGGACGGTCACGCCGTCCTTCTTCGTCGAGGCCGCCACGATCTGGAATTCCCGATTCAACGCGGCCTTGGTCATGCGGTAGAAAATCGCGCCCGGCCGCGGCTCCTTCTCCCCGGTCAGCGTCCCGTTGCTCGAGCTGATCGCGATGAGTTTCTTCTGCTTGCTCGCCTTCACGTTCGGGTAGAACGCTTCCGAGACGATCAGCGGGCCCTTGATGTTGACCGCCATCATGGTGTCGAGCAGCGAATACTTCAGCGTACCGAAGCCCTCGACCGTCCAATCCCCCGGACAGCCCTCGTCGTCACCCTTGCACTTGCTGCGGTCGTTGTAGACCCCGGCATTGTTGATCAGCACGTCGATCGGCACGTCCTTCAACTTTGTGGCGAGCGCGTTGACGTTCTCGATCTTCGTCACGTCGAGGTTCTCGACACGGACGTTCTTGTGTTTGGCGATGAGGGCGACCAGGGTTTCGGGCGTCTCGGAGCGGCGATGGGTCGCAATGACCGTCCAGCCCTTCTCGGCGTACTGCTTGGCGAACTCGAGCCCGATGCCCGAGTTGGCTCCGGTAATCAGCACCGTGTCGGCACTCGCGGCACCTGCTGCCGCCACCCAGGCCAAGGCCACCAGCCCCGTCCCCACCCAAGATCTGAATCGCATGATTGTTGTACCTCGACCTGAAACAGTTCACACCCGGGTAAGACTGCCCCGGGAATGCCCGTGGACCCTCACTCGCGCGCGCCGGGGCGCGCAAGCCTTACTCACGGGAATCGACCCGCTCAACCTGAATGAAGCCGTGAATCTGTTGTGCGGACAGGCGGTAAGCGGTTCCCCACCGGGAGGGATAGATCCGGACCGCGTATCCTTCCTTCAGGTTGAAGGGCTCGGGTATGGTCTGGCGCCAGACCTGTCCGTTGCTCAACGTGATGATCCATGAGCCGCCTTGAGGCGCCGACTTCAGCGCCGCGACGGTGGCGAGCAGCTCCTGCTGTCCATCCGACCCCTTCACGACTTGCGCGGGAGTCTTCCCGAAGGTCGCCGGGTCATCATCGCCAGCGCGGGTAGGAGCCACGCGTTTGCCACTTGGTGTGAGAGGCGAGGTCTTCTCTGTAGGACTAGCTCGGGCGCTCGCGCCATTTTTGGCGCCACCGGCGCCCCGGGCCTTCGCTGCCACAGCGTCGTAGCAGGCAAGCCGATCCGCAGACCCTGGGAGATCCACGCACCTGCTTACGTCGACGTGAGTTAGTGCTTTTTCGACTTCAGCAGCTACGACCGCCGTGTTGCCGCCGATCAGGACCGCCAGCCCGATCCACGTTGCTCCGATCCACGTTGCGCAGACCCGCCTTGTATTCACGAGGGCCCCTCCCCGTCATGTCGGCCCTCAGAATAGCATTCGCGCGTTGCACTGCCACAACGGGCAGGCGCGCTGTCACTGAATCAGGGGTTGACGGCCAGCGCTGTGCTGGCTACGACACACAGCACCAGCAGTGCCATTGCGACGCGGGCGGGGATGTTCGGCAAGGGCGGTGCTCGGACTTTTGGTGCAGCGCGGACTGCGGCGGGACCGCGAGCGATCTGTACGTACCGATCTTCCAGGTGCATGGCTCGTCCTTCCTGCGCACTACGGCGCCTTCCCCAAGGTGCGAGGAAAGACTACGCGGCCCGTTTTCGGCAGATCACTGTTGGTTGTGCGTAGAGGGTGCGACGGCCTCCACATTCTCGGCGATCCATCACACGCCGCTGCGCACAAACTGACTCGCCCTCACTTCCCCGCCCGCATCCAGCGATGCCAGGCGCTTTCGAAGCCTGAGATGCCGTCGCCTCGAGAGCTCGATGAGGGGACGCCACACAGTGTGGGTCTGTCGATAGCGTATGAGCAGGTGCCAAAAGCTGTTGGAGCGCTTGTACAGGTAGCTCATGGCGAGATAGGCCGGCACTGCCCGGGAGTCAGTGGGCCGTCGCCGCCAGATCGAGCCATGCGAGAACAGCTTGCTGTAGCACCACGCATAGCCTCGATCCAGCTCTTCGGGACTCATGTGCCGGGGTCGGAAAACCACGTGCGCCGTGTCGTACTGGTCCCAATCCCGGTGGAGGATTCGCCCTTCGGCCTCGAATTGCCGAAACAGCGGTGTGCCGGGATACGGAGTGAGGATGTGGAAGGTAGCGCATTCCAACCGGTTGGCTTCGATCCATTCGGCCGTGCGCTCGAATACATCCGCTCGATCATGATCGAAGCCCAGCACGAAGCTGCCGTTAACCTGGATTCCATAGCGGTGGAAGATCGCCACGCGGCGTGCATAGTCTTCCGGAACGGGTGTCCGCTTACGGGAGTCAGTGAGATTGCCTCCGTTGAGGGATTCGAATCCGACGAATACACCGGTACAGCCGGCTAGCGCCATGTCGCGTACCAGTGAAGGATCGTCGGTGACGTCGACGGTGACCGCGGCGCTCCAAATGATTTCGAGTGGCCGCAGAGCGGCGCAGAGAGCGCGCAAGTACGCGGGCCTGGAGCCCAGATTGTTATCGATGAAGACGGTGTAGGGCTGGCCGTCGGCAACGATTTCGTCCGCGATCTGTTGCACCTCCCGCATTCGATAGGGCATGTGCAGCCCATCCGTCGACAGATAGCAGAATCCGCATCGATTGTGACAGCCGCGCGTGGCTATCACGCTGCTGGTCGTCAGAAATGACTCCCGTGGCAGGATGGAACGACGGGGCGGCGGATCGAGTGCGTACGGGCGTGAGAAATCAGCCTCGTACCGAGGTTGTAATGTTCCGTGCTCCACGTCGTGGAGAATCCTGGGCCACAGTTGCACACCCTCGCCGATCGCTATCGCGTCAGCGTGCTGTGCGACCTCTTCCGGACATGACAGCACGTGCAGGCCACCCAGTACGACACGACAGCCTTGTTGGCGGTACCAGTCGGCGAGTTGATACGCCCGGCGCGCGAAGGTCAGGTGTACGGTGATCCCGACTACCTCCGGAACAGGATCATCGGGGGGCGGCCCTTGCAGCAGATTTTCATCCCAGTAGCGGATTTCCCAGTGGGCGGGCGTGGCGCCGGCGATGCTGGTAAGAGCGAGACTGGGAGTCAGAACGTGTTTGCCATAGCTCGCGCGCGGGTCCTTGGGATAGAACGGGTTGATCAGTAGAGCGTATCGGCGATGTACAGGTCGCCCTGTCCGGACCGCCGGCAACTGCGGTGCGATGACCATTGCCCGGGGTCGGCGCGGCTCGACTGACGAACCATCAGTGACTCGGCGTTTGACGGCGGCTGTGGCGCGCATGCTGGTTACTTTGTATTGCAAAGTCAGGCGCTCACCGTAGCAGGCGATTTCTATGATGTAAAGTACTTTGCAATGTAGAGCGATGGTCGAGAAACCAAGGAAGCAGACCCCGCGCTGCCGACGCGCGCCTCAGGTCTTCTTCCGCACTCCCCGTGTAGGCTCAGCCTCTAGCGGGTTCTCGGGCCAATAGTGCTTCGGGTAGCGCCCTCTCATGTCCTTACGGACGTCGGCGTAGGTACCCCGCCAGAACCCTGCAAGATCGCGAGTCACCTGCACGGGCCGCTGGGCAGGTGACAGCAGTTTGAACGTGACCGGAACGCGGCCGCCGCCCAAGCGGGGGGTATCCTCGAGGCCAAACACCTCTTGAAGGCGTACCGACACGACGGGAGCACTCTCGTCCAGGTAGTCGATGCGGATCCGCGAGCCCGTCGGAACTTGCAGGTGCGTAGGAGCCCGCTGATCCAGTTCTCGCTGCTGCTCCCACGTAAGCATTCCGCGAAGCGCATCCATCAAGGGCAGACGCGACAGGTGGTCGCGGCGAGTGATGCCGTCAAGCCACGCCGGCAACCATGCATCGAGAGACTTCGTCAGGTCTTCATCAGATACCGCTGGCCAAGCGGTGGACTCGCCACCCGCACGCCGAACAAACTCCATTCTCGCCTGAAGGTCACGCGCATCACGATCCCACGGCAGCGAGGCAATACCCATCTCCCGAACACCGGCCAGCATCGCAACACGCGACGCTTCCACGGGTACTTCTTTCAGCGGCTTCTCTTCCACAATAATCGCATCCAGACGAACCACGCGGCGTGCCACAACGGCCTGCTCGCGAGAGTTCCACTCAACACTTTCCTCGCGCTGCAGACGCTCAGGCATGAACTCTTCGATGTCCGCCTTAGTCAGCGAGGCGGCCAACAGAATGCGTGCATCGCGATCACGATCATCAAGGTCGATCGCGACGATGAACTCCTGCTTGGCGAGGGACTGAACGTCGCTGAAATGGGCACCGCGCCCGTTGGCCAACGTGTAGCGGCCTGGCGTGTCACCACGGCGGCGCCCAATGCGATCTGGGTAGGCGAACGCGAGCAGCACTCCCGCGGAAGCGGTGTTGCCATCCCGCAGGGAGCCGCTCGCCTTCTGTCCGCGTGCGCTGCCCCCACGCGAGCCATCCGCCGACATCTGTCGCAGCAGATCGCCAGCCACACGTCGCGCCCGCTGCAAGCTCCCGCGGTCAACGCCTCCGCCACCCTCGCCTCTGCGCATCACATCCACTCGTGCTGTCACATCCGCATCACGTGACCCGGGTGCCCCGCGCATCACATCCCGTTCCGACAGTAACGCTGCTAGTTCGGCGGCCAGCGGGAGGCAGTCAATCTCCCGCGCGCGAATCAGCATATGCGCCAGGCGAGGGTGCACTCCGATCGTCGCCATCTCGCGGCCGTGCGAGGTGATACGCCCGTCGCGATCGAGCGCCCCAAGGTGCGACAACAGATCCCGAGCACTAGCGAGCGTCGCTGCGGGCGGGGAATTCAGCCACCGCATGCCACTAGCGTCGCGCACGCCCCAACTAGCGAGTTCCAACGCCAAAGGCACGAGATCGGCATCGAGAATCTCAGCCGCCGAGAACTGCGCAAGGGTTCGGTGAGAGCCTTCGCTCCACGCGCGATAGCACACCCCAGGCTCGAGACGCCCGGCTCTTCCCTGACGCTGATCGGCGGACGCGCGCGAGATTCGTTGTGTCTCGAGGCTACTCATCCCGGTAGCCGGATCGAAGACGGATCGCCGCACCAGGCCAGAATCCACGACCACTCGAACACCGTCGATCGTCAGGCTGGTTTCCGCGATGTTGGTCGAGAGAACCACCTTCCGGGTGTCCTTCGGCCCGCGAGCCAGTGCAGCCTCCTGAGCTTCGGCGGAGAGATCACCGAATAGCGGCAGCACCTGTACCGGCAACCCTGCCCCAGCCTCCGCGCTCCCCTCTTCCCCTTCCAACAGTGATTGAACTCTTCGGATCTCCCGAGCACCAGGTAGAAACACGAGCACGTCGCCGTGCTCCTCGCGCAAGGCCCGACGAACGAGTCCCGCGACGACATGCTCGGGCGACTCGGCAAGGCCGCCGGCAGGCCGCGGCGTACCGGGCTCCCAAGGCAGAATCGGCATCCCCTTACCCGAGAACCGAGTGTCGATCGGAAACATCCGACCCTGCGCGGTGACGATGGGGGCATTTCCCAACATCTTCGCGACGGCCTCTCCGTCGAGGGTTGCCGACATCATTAGAATCCTGAGATCCGTCGACAGACTTTCTCGCCCGTCCACCGCAAGCGCGAGCCCGAGATCCGCCTGAAGACTCCGCTCGTGAAATTCGTCGAATATGACGACACCGACTCCCTCCAGAGTGGGATCACTCTGAAGCATTCGAGTCAGCACGCCCTCGGTGACCACTTCGATGCGGGTGTCACGAGAGACGCGTGTATCCATGCGCATCCGGTAGCCGACACGGCGACCGACACTCTCTCCAAGCGTCTGTGCCATGCGAGACGCGACCGCGCGCGCCGCCAGCCGACGGGGCTCAAGCATCAGCAGACGCTTGTCGCGCATCCACGGCTCATCGAGCAACGCGAGTGGCACGACTGTGCTCTTGCCCGCACCGGGCGGCGCTTGCAACACCACGGAAGGGTGGGAGACCAGCGCGGCGGTCAACGCCGGCAGGATCTCATCAATCGGCAACCCGGACTTCACCAAATATGTACGCGCTCTTCGGGCGGGAGATACAGCTTGTCGCCAGGCTTGACGTCGAACGCCGTGTACCATGCGTCGACGTTGCGCACGACACCGTTGACACGGAATTTCGATGGGCTGTGGGGATTGCTCATCACCTGGATGCGCAGGCGCTCCTCACGATCGAGGTTCTGCCAGATCTGCGCCTCGGACAGGAAGAATCGCTGCTCGCCGGTGAGGCCATCGATGACCGGCGGCGTCGCGCCCCGTAGCGATCGATGGTACGCATCGTAAGCGACGCTCATGCCGCCCACGTCACCAATGTTCTCGCCCAATGTCAGGCGGCCATTGATCCGCAGCCCCGGCAAAACCTCGTATCCCGAATACTGGTCGGCGAGCCGATCCACGAGCTTACGGAATGCGGCGTCGTCCTGCGGTTGCCACCACGTACGCAGCACACCCCGGGCATCCGACTTCGACCCCTGATCATCGAACCCGTGTCCCATCTCGTGTCCGATGACGACCCCGATCGCTCCGTAGTTCACGGCAGCGTCGGCGCCAGGATCGAAGAACGGGGGCTGAAGAATCGCGGCCGGAAACACGACCTCGTTGAAGGTCGGGTTGTAATAGGCGTTCACCGTCTGCGGTGTCATCGTCCATTCGCCGCGATCGGTCGGCTTGCCCAGCCGGGCCTGCTCACGCCACCACTCGAAATCCCCGGCCCGCGTCAGGTTGCCGAACGCATCGCCGGCACGGATCGTCAGCTTGGAGTAGTCACGCCAGCGGTCGGGATAACCGATCTTCGGCCGGAACGCAGCGAGCTTTTCCAACGCCACCTGCTTCGTATCGTTGCTCATCCAGCGCAGATGTCGGATTCGGTCGCCGTAGGCTGTGCGCAGAATCTCGACCAGATCCTGCACTTGCCGCTTCGAAGCCGGCGGAAAGTACTTCTCCACATAGAGTTGCCCGAGGGCCTCGCCGAGGTTGCTGTTGAGAGCGGCGATGGCGCGCTTCCAGCGCTCCTGCATCTCGCGCTGCCCGCTGAGTGCGCGGCCGTAGAAATCGAACTTCTCGTCATCGAACGCTTTGGGCAACACATCCGCGACGGCGACCAGGTAGTGATACGCGAAGTAGGGGCGCCAACGCTCGACGGGAATCTCCCGGAACAACTTCGCGAGGCTCTCGATGGCGTCGAGCTCCCGAACCACGAACTGCTGCTGCGAATCCAGACCGGCGGCCCGCAGATAGGGGCGCCAGGCAATGGCCGGCGCCAGTTGTTCGAGTTGCGCGCGACTGCGGAGGTTGTAAGTCAGGTCGCGCTCGCGCCGTTTGGCCACGGGCCAGTGCAGCGTTGCGATCCGCGTCTCGATCTCCAGAATCGATTTCGCCCCGGCGGCTGCATCCCGATCCCCCGCGAGCGTCAACATCCGCTCGATATGCGCTTGATACTTCTCGCGCAGAGTCTTGTAGACCGCCTCATCCTTGAGATAGTAGTCGCGGTCCGGAAGTCCGAGCCCGCTCTGGGTGAGCGCGACGATATAGCGATCCGGGTTCTTCGGGTCCGTGATGATTCCCATCCGGATGGGGGCTGTCAGATCCAGATCGGGACGCCCCATCAGCCGTGACAGGTCCTCGTACGAGCTCGCCGCGGCAATTGCGTGCAGAGCTGCCCGGGCCGGCTCGAGACCGGCGCGTTCGATGGCCGCGGTATCGACGAAGCTGCGGTAGAAGTCGCGCACCTTCTGTTGATTGGTGCCTGCGGCGGCTGTCGCCGGCAGCCGCTCGACGATCTCGCGCAAGTTCGCGGTGGCCCTCTCGTCGAGCACAGCAAAACTTCCCCACGTGGCCCGATCCGCGGGAATCGACGCAGTATCGAGCCAATGGCCGTTGGCGTAGCGGTAGAAATCGTCGCCAGGCTTTACGTGCGAGTCGCGCGCGCTCAGATCGATGCCGAAGTCGCCGAGTTTGGGTGCGGTCTGCGCCGGTGCCACGGCCAACAGCACCGCCAGAGTCAGAAGGGTCCTGGTCATCGGCCTCAGCTCCATCTAGTTGCCTACAGCCGCAGAAACCCCACGGCAAAAACCACCCACGCCGCAATGAGCGATACCCCACCCACCGGCGTCACGACACCCATCCATCTGGGAGCGCCAAAAGTCAGCGCATACAGGCTTCCGGAAAACAGCAGGATGCCCACGGCCACCCCCACCGCTGCCCAGCGCAGGAACGATCCATCCGTCGTGCGCATCGCAAGAGCGATGCCCAGTAGCCCCAGGGCGTTGAAGAAGTGATAGCGGACCGCCGTCTCGTACACCTCCAGGCGATCCGGCGGGAGGTGTCCCTTGAGCCCGTGCGCGCCAAAGGCGCCAAAGGCCGTTGCCAGCGCCAACAGCAATCCCGCCAGCGCGAGAGTTCGTCTTGCGTCCACGCCAGCGCCGTCTCAGTCCGGATGTCGGTCGAGGAACGGCTTGATCAGATCCAGCGGCAGCGGGAAGACGATGATCTGCGTCTTTTCATGCGAGATGTCCGCCAGAGTCTGCAGATACCGCAGTTGCAGGGCACTCGGCTGGCGCGCGAGCGACTGCGCCGCGTCCACCAGCTGCTGCGCTGCCTGGCTCTCGCCCTCGGCGTGAATAATCTTGGCGCGCCGGGTGCGCTCCGCCTCGGCCTGCTTCGCCATCGCCCGGATCATGCTTTCGTCGAGGTCGAGATCCTTGATCTCGACATTGGTGACCTTGATCCCCCACGACTCGGTGTTGGTGTCGAGGATCTTCTGGATGTCGGCGTTCAGCTTGTCTCGCTGGGCCAGCAGGTCATCCATCTCGTGCTGACCGAGCACCGAGCGCAGGGTCGTCTGGGCGACCTGGCTGGTCGCGTCGTACGGATTCGCCACCTGGATGATCGACTTGGCGGGATCGACGATCCGGAAGTACACGACTGCGTTGACCTTGACCGAAACGTTGTCGCGCGTGATCACGTCCTGCTTCGGGACATTCAGCACGATGATCCGCAGGTCCACCTTCTGCATGCGTTGCACGCCGGGAATCAACACGATGATGCCGGGTCCGCTGACTCCGGTGAACCGCCCGAACGTGAACATCACTCCGCGCTCGTACTCGTTCAGTATCCGCAACGAGGTGAACACGAGAAAGACCACGAGCACCACGATGATGGCCGCGAATGGCATGAAATCCTCCGATCGATGTCAGTTGACAGGCTCGACCCAAAGGGTCAGGCCTTCGACTCTGGTGATGCGAACTACTTGTCCCGGCCGCAGCGGCTCGCGGGTGCAGGCCTTCCACAGCTCGCCACTGTAGCGGACCAGGCCCTTTTCTTCGAATCCGTCTATCACTTCCGCATTCGCGCCGAGCATGGTCTGCACTCCGGTGACGACGCGGTGTCCACGGGAGCGTGCCGCGAGCCACACGATCCCGATCAGGGCGCAGCCGGCGACCGTAGCGACGCCACCGATGACGGGCAACCCGATGTTCATCCCCGGAACGTCCGAATCGAACAGGATCAGCGAGCCGATCACGAACGCAACGAGTCCGCCCAGCCCCAGCGAGCCGAAGCTGTGCACGTGAAACTCGGCCACGATCAGACCTACGCCCAACACGACCAACGCCAGCCCGGCGTAGTTCACCGACAGGATCTGAAAGGCGAACAGCGCCAGCACCAGGGCAATGGTCCCCACCACGCCGGGTAGGAACACGCCCGGATTGTAGCCTTCCAGCAGCAATCCATAGATGCCGATGAGCATCAACCCGTAAGCGATCGTCGGGTTGGTGATGACCGCGAGCAGTTCGGTCCGCCAATCCGGCTTGATTTCGACGACGGTGAGGTGGCTCGTGTCGAGTGCGATCTTCCGCGTGCCCACCAACACCTGCCGGCCGTTGATCTGGGCGAACAGGTCGTCGAGATTCCGGGCCACGACGTCGATCACTTTCTGCTCGAGTGCCGTGCCAGCCGGCAGCGACTCCGCGCCGCGAACCGCTTTCTCCGCCCACTCGACATTGCGGCCTCGCAGTTCAGCGAGGCCGCGTATGTACGCTACGGCGTCGTTGATCGCTTTTCGCTCCATTGCACTGGCGGGCTGCGGCATCGCGGCACTGCCCGTTTTAGAGTCATTGGCCTTGGGTGCCGCGGGCGAATTGGGGGTCGGCCCGGGCTGCGCGCCGGGTTCCGGCTGCGCACCTCCATTGCCACCGCCCGACTCGCCGCCAATCGAAACCGGCGTGGCGGCTCCCAGGTTGGTGGCTGGGGCCATGGCTGCAATGTGACTGGCGTACAGGATGTAGGTCCCCGCGCTCGCGGCACGCGCGCCAGAGGGAGCAACGTAACTCACGACAGGGACAGGCGAGGCCAGTATCCCGCGAATGATGTCCCGCATCGCGGAATCCAACCCGCCCGGCGTATCCATTCGGATGACGACCAGCGAGGCGCCGTTCGCGGCCGCACTGTCGATACCCTTGGTGATGTAGCGAGAGGTTGCGGGGCCGATGGCTCCGTTGATTTCCAGGATCGTCGCGGTGGGCTGTCGGGGGCTCGCGGCCCGCGCGGCAAACGGCTTCCATGTGACGGCCAACGCAGTCACCAGCGTAATAGCCATCATGATAGCCGTCGTTACGGCCTTGGCCCTGGCCACCCAGGCCCAGATCCCGCGTGCGCGAGGCAACCGAGCGTTCACGGGAGGAACCCTACTCCGTGGGGCTTACAGACTCAACTTGACATCGCCCGATCGAGGGAAGTCGCCTACGGCGCCTTACCCCGCCTCGGGCGCGGCGTGCGCGGCAAACCCGTGTGCTGCGTCCGGAACGGCTGGGCGGGAGCGCTGCCGCTTCGCCCACTCTCGTCACCGCGGCGCCCGCGCCCCGGCGCACCGCGCCTGCCTTCCGACTGCTCCCCTGTACCACTCGGCTGATACGACGGCACCAGTTGATGCTTGCCGCTACCGATCAGATCGGAGCGGCCCATGCGCCGCAGCGCCTCGCGCAGAACGGGCCAGTTGTTGGGATCGTGGTAACGCAGGAACGCCTTGTGGAGGCGCCGGACCTTGAGTCCCTTCGGAATGACGACTTCCTCGCTGGTGCGGGTAATCCGTTTCAGCGGATTCTTGTTCGAGTGATACATCGCCGTCGCGGTCGCCATCGGCGAGGGCAGGAACGCCTGCACCTGATCGGCCCGGAAGCCGTTCTTCTTCAGCCACAGGGCCAGCTCGAGCATGTCGGTGTCGCTCGTGCCGGGGTGCGCGGCGATGAAGTACGGGATCAGGTACTGCTCCTTGCCTGCCTCCTTCGAGTACCGATCGAACATTTCCTTGAACCGATAGTAGGTGCCGACGCCGGGCTTCATCATCTTCGACAGCGGCCCCTCGGCAAGCGCCTCCGGGGCGATCTTGAGGTAACCGCCGGTGTGATGCTGCGCCAGCTCCTTCACGTACTCGGGAGATTCGATGGCCAGGTCGTAGCGCACGCCCGAGGCGACCAGAACCTTCTTGATACCCGGCAGCTCGCGCGCTCGCCGATACAGGCGAATGAGCGGCGCATGATCCGTGTCGAGATTGGGGCAGATACCGGGATAGACGCATGAAGGGCGCCGGCACGCACTCTCGATCTCGCGACTCTTGCACGCCAACCTGTACATGTTGGCCGTGGGACCGCCCAGGTCCGAAATCACGCCCGTGAAACCCGGCACGTGATCGCGAACTTCCTGAATCTCACGAATCACCGAGTCCTCGGAACGGCTCTGGATGATTCGCCCCTCGTGCTCCGTGATCGAGCAGAACGTGCAGCCGCCAAAACAGCCGCGTTGGATGGCGACCGAGAAGCGGATCATCTTGTAGGCCGGAATGCCCTGCGTCCCGTAGAACGGGTGCGGCTGGCGGCGGTAGGTGCGTTCGTACACCCAATCCATTTCCTTCGTCGTCAGCGGAATCGGCGGCGGATTCAGCCACACATCGACGTCGCCGTGACGCTGAACCAACGCGCGCGCGTTGCCGGGGTTGGCTTCCAGATGCAGGATGCGCGACGCGTGTGCATACAACACCGGGTCGATCGCAACCTGTTCGAACGAGGGCATGCGAATGACGCTGTGCTCCCGGTCCGCGTTCTTGACGCGGCGGACGAACCGCACGACCTTTTCTGTTGGCTCAGTCGCAGCCCCGCCAGCCGATCGCTCGGCCGGGTCAGCCGCCGGCCCACCGGAACCGCTCGCCGCGCCAACCGAGGCGCCCGCAGGCTCCATGGCATACGGGTCCACCGGCGGGTTGAGCGGGCCCGGCGCGTCCAGGTGGGTCGAGTCGATCTCGATCCAACCTTCCCGCGCTCCCTTCTGCACGAAGGCCGTGCCCCGCAGGTCTCTCAAGTCCTGCAGGCTCTGGCCGCCGGCCAGCCGGTGCGCGATCTCGACGATCTGCCGCTCGCCATTCCCATAAACCAGGAGGTCGGCCTTCGAGTCCAGCAGGACCGACCGACGCACCTTTTCCGACCAGTAGTCGAAGTGGGCGATGCGCCGGAGGGAGGCTTCGATACCCCCGACCACGATGGGGACATCCTTGAAGGCCTCGCGTACACGCTGGGCATAGACGATGACCGAGCGGTCGGGTCGCCTGCCCCCTTCACCGTCGGGCGTATAGGCGTCATCGCTCCGGATCCGGCGGTCCGCCGTGTATCGGTTGACCATCGAATCCATGTTTCCGGCAGTCACGCCGAAGAACAGGTTGGGGCGTCCGAGGGCGGTAAAGGCTTCCGGGCTGTGCCAGTCGGGCTGCGCGATGATGCCTACCCGGAACCCCTGCGCTTCCAGCACCCGCCCGACAATTGCCATGCCGAAGCTGGGGTGGTCGACGTAGGCGTCACCGGTGACGATGACGATGTCGCAGCTGTCCCACCCCAGGGTGTCCATTTCGGGCCGTGACATGGGCAGAAACGGGGCCGTACCGAAGCGCTCGGCCCAGTGTTTCCGGTAGGTGCTTATGTCACGTGCGGTTTGCATGGCGGGCGCGCATTAGCGCACGGCGTTCTGCGCCGTTCAATAGATCAAAAACGGCTCCCGCTCCGCCTGCCAGGCCTGCTCATCCGGCCGGGCCAGGGCGTCCAGGTCCGCCGCCGAGGACTCCCCGTCCACCCAGCGCCGCAGCAGCTCGCTGCCGTTGATGACGTCGATGGCCAGGCGGTTCTTTTCGTACTCGTACGGGAAGTTGCGCCAGATCGGGTAGCCCGGGCTGAGCCTTCGCAGCGCCTTGAAAGCCAGGGCATACAGCCGCCAGGGCCGGAAGGTCTCGTGGTCGTAGTAGCTCGGATCCTCGACGTGCACCTGGAACCCGGCGCACAGCTTGCCGACGTGCTTGTGGAACGTCGGCTCGAACCAACACGACCGGATGCGGCACCCGCGCATCCAGCTCGGGGCAATCGCCCGCATCTCGTTGATGAGCGCGTTCGCGTCGATATCGGGAGCGCCGAACACCTCCAACGGCCGCGTAGTGCCGCGCCCCTCGGATAGCGTCGTGCCCTCGAGCATCACCGATCCGGGATAGCAACGCGCCATCCACAGGTTCGGCGCGTTGGGGCTCGGGTTGATCCAGGTGCGGCGGCCCTGCGGCCAGCCGTACCCCATCGGGCTGTCCGGCTCCCAATGCTCCATCGCGATGATCTGGCAGTCGACATCCAACTTCAGCGTGGTGATGAACCAGCGCGCCATCTCGCCGAGCGTCAGGCCGTGACGCATCGGCATCTCACCCGCGCCCACGAAGCTCTCGCAGCCTGCTCGCAACTTCAATCCTTCGACCGGACGGCCGATGGGATTGGGACGATCGAGAACCCACACCGACTTCTTCTTCGCCGCCGCCTCTTCCAGGACATAGCGCAGAGTGGTCACGAAGGTGTAGATCCGACACCCCAGGTCCTGAAGATCGACCAAAAGCACGTCAAATGAATCCATCATCGCCGCCGTCGGGCGACGAACCTCACCGTACAGACTGAACACCGGTATGCCGTGCACCGGGTCCGTGTAATCCGCTGTCTCCACCATGTTGTCTTGCTTGTCCCCGCGGAGCCCGTGTTGGGGTCCGAACGCGGCGGACAGCTCGAGGCCCGGCAGAGTCGCGAGCGCATCCAGCGAGTGAGTCAGATTGCGCGTCACCGAAGCCGGATGCGCGAGCAGAGCCACACGCTGCCCGGCCAGAGGCTTGCGCAACTCGGGCTCTTCGACGAGACGATCGATACCGAATTTCATGATGTGACGACGAAAGTGTCAGGATGATGGAAATCAGGTTTGCCGGCCGCATGGCGCGCCGCCCAGTAGGAGACCTTCCCGTCGAGCCCCTCGATCACCGCCGACAGCCCCAGTCGGGGCGCTGCGACTGCTGATGGCAGCCGGGTCACCGTCGTCACGCGCAATGCCGAAGCGTGACGTTCTACGCTGACACGCGGCGATTCGCCAAGCTCGACCGGACGCATCCCGTTTCGATAGCCGGTGAAGGAGTACACCGCCCACTGCGTCGAGGGCGAGAAGTTCAGCTCGATATAACCCCCGCCCTGCGTCGTCACGAACGCTTCGAAGCAGGTGTGCTTCCAAAGCTCCTCGGCCCGCTGCGGCGGACTCGCCGCCGGCAGACGCAGCTGTGACAGGTCGCCCGCGAGCTCGAAGTCAATGGACAGCAGTGCCCGATCTGTAACGAGAGCGGTCGCGAGCAACGAACGCACCGCCTCATTGGGGGTGCTCGGGTGCGCCAGCAAAGATACGGGTGACATGCCTCATTCTACTGCACCCCGCCATGACATATGCTCGAGCCCCTGTATCAGGTTCTCAGTTTTCGCGCATGCCGAACTCTCAGTGGGATGTGATCATCGTTGGCGCTGGTGTGGCCGGCCTCACCGCCGCAACTCGGCTGCTTGCCCAAGGCCGCTCGGTCCTCATTCTGGAGGCGCGCGACCGTGTCGGCGGACGGGTTTGGACCCGACACGAGCCCGACCTCCCGGCACCCATCGAGCTGGGTCCGGAATTCATTCACGGACGCATTCCCGAGACGTTCGACCTTCTGCAGGAAGTCGGCAAGACGGCACTCGACACCTCGGGTGCCCATTGGACGGCACTGAACGGGAAACTGACTCGACGAACCGACACTCTGTTCGAGGAGCTGCAGTCTGCGTTGGCACAGGCGAAGCCGCAGCTCGAGCGACAGGACGTCACCTTCGACCGCTTCCTGTCCGACAGTACGCAGTCCGGCTTGTCGACCGATGCCTGCCGCCTCGGACGGGCCTACGTGGAAGGCTTCGACGCGGCCGATGCCACGACGGTCAGTGCGCTGTCCATCGCCGAGGAATGGCAGGAAGGCGGCATGCTCGATTCACCTCAGTTCAGGCCTCTGGGGGGTTACAGCTCGGTCCTCAAAGCTCTCTGCGGAGCTCTCGAGCGTGGCGCCTGTCGTATCCAACTTCAAACAGTCGTGCAACGCGTCCAATGGATCCCGGGATCGGTGCGCATCGAGGCGGATTTCCTCAGGCAACCCTTTACCGCCACGGCGCCCAAGGCAATCGTCACCTTGCCGCTGGGTGTCCTTCAGACCGATACCGTGCAGTTCGATCCGCCGTTGCACAGCAAGCGAGCCGCCTTCGCGGGCCTCGCCTCCGGCCCGGTACTGAAGGTGGTGTTGCGATATCGCAAGGCGTTCTGGGAAGAGATCGACGCCGGACGCTACGCCAACGCAGCCTTCTTCCACGCGCCCGAGCAGCCCTTCCCGACGTTCTGGACTCTGCAGCCGTTGCGCGCTCCGATCCTGACAGCCTGGCTCGGCGGACCGAGAGCCGCCCGGCTCGCACAGACGCCTGGTTTCAACATCGTCAGTGTAGCGTGCCAGAGTCTCGCATCACTGTTCGGCCCACAGGCGCAGGCAGGGGAGCTCGAAGCGGCCTACTACCACGAGTGGACATCGGACCCGTACGCGCGTGGGGCATACAGCTACGCGCTGGCGGGCGGCAATTCGCAACGCCAGGTGCTCGCCGAACCCATCCAGGACACTCTCTACTTCGCCGGAGAGGCCACGGACTTCCAAGGCAACGCCGCAACAGTCACGGGCGCCCTGCACAGCGGCGCCCGCGCCGCGCACGAGATTCTCAGTCCTGCCACTGCTTACCGGTGACCGGATGAGCGTAGTGGAACGGCACGACCCTGGTGTTGGGCCAGGTGTTGGGGACGGTCGGCACCAACTCGTCGGGCCCGCGGGGATCTTCCGGGAATAGCTTCGTGAGGGCCGGCAGGTGCACGCCGCTCTTGGCCCAGCCCGACCCATAGTCCGCCTGCCACAGCATGTTGTAGTTGAGCAGCTTGATCTTCCACACGCCCTGCTCCTTGACGTACTGGTTCTCGTAGATCCCGCCTTCCCAGCACTGCTCCGGGAACTGGTTCCCGATGCGTACCTTCTTGCTCTCGTGCTGCCCGGCGAGCAGGAGCGCGCGAAAGCGTCCCTTCGCCGTCCTGCCGTCCGCAGCCACGTCCACGATGTCCTGCATCTGCAAGTGATCCAACAGAAACCCGTGCACCGGCCCGTTGTGTCCCTGTGTGAACAGGTTACGGAACCACTCGCAATACAGTCGTCTTGCACCCGCCTTACCGCGGTAGATCCCGTTGAGGAATCGCAATTGCGCATCTTCGGCAAACAGCTCGCACGCCTCATCGTAGAGGCACATGTCGATGTAGTAGCCGTATTTGAAATGCAACGTCCGCACGGCATGGGTGTCCTCGAGCCGCGCAATCTTGCGAGCCATCGCCTCGAGCTCGCGGCGCAGGTCCCCTCCCGCGCCTGCGACGGCCCCGCGGGCCCGCTTGGCGGCCGGCTTTGCGGCCTTCTTCGGGTGCTTGCGTTTCGCCTTCGCCATCTGCATTCCCCTTGCGTTTCCGATCAGAATATTTCCACGGTACTGCATCCGCCGGATGCTCTGCCGCGTATGTTAAACGTCGGTGTCGTATCACCACGACGGGCGGGCGGCAGGTCACCACACTCACCGGTCCGGGGGCGTACAATGCGCTCCCGGCGGCTCCCGAAGAAATTCGGGGAAAGTGTGATAAACGGTGCCATAAGCGGACCGGCCGTCAGGTCTACTCGGCCGATGGCAGAGCACGTACACGGCGCGCTTGCCCCTGTAAACCCATGACATCCTTTGGTTTCTAAGGAGATTCGAATGAGCTCAGTCAAGATGTCCAGTGTTGCTCTGGCTGCCGCCGCCGCGGTTCTGTTCTCGACGGCCGCAATCACGGCCAGCGCCGCCGACAGTGCGAAGGTGCAGTGCACCGGTGTGAACTCATGCAAGGGCAAGTCGGCCTGCAAGTCCGCCGCCAACAGCTGCAAGGGTCTGAATTCCTGCAAGGGCAAGGGATTCCTGGAGATGACCCAGAAGCAATGCGACGCCGCGAAGGCGAAGCAGAAGTCGTAATCGACTGTCTCGAGCCGCGGCCGGACAGCGCGTCCGGCCGCTGCCCCATGCCTACCCTCGCTTCGCTTGGTTTTGGCTTAGGCCTGCGGGTCGAGCACTACGACTCGATTCTGGCTGACCGGCCGGCCGTCGACTGGTTCGAGGCGCTGACCGAGAACTACCTGGTCCCGGGCGGAAAGCCGCTCCACTACCTGACTCGCATACGCGAACACTACCCCCTCGTCCTGCACGGGGTTTCTCTGTCCATCGGCAGCACTCACCCGCTCGATCGAGAGTACCTCTCGCAGCTGCAACGGCTGGCGGCGCGGATCGAGCCCCAATGGATTTCGGATCATCTGTGTTGGACTGGCGTCGCGGGGAAGAACGTTCACGACCTGCTGCCCCTGCCCTACACGGAGGAAGCGCTGAGTCACATCGTGGAGCGCGTCCGCACCGTTCAGGACTACCTGGGCCGGCGGATCCTCCTCGAGAACGTCTCGAGTTACGTTACCTTCCGCGACTCGCGGCTGACGGAATGGGACTTCCTGCGCGAAGTCGCCGAACGCGCGGACTGCCTGATTCTGCTCGATGTGAACAACATCTACGTCAGCAGCGTGAACCACGAGTTTGATCCACACGAATACCTCGACGCGATTCCGGTCGATCGGGTGCAGCAGATCCATCTGGCCGGCCACGAGAATCACGGCGACTACCTGATCGACACCCACGACCACCCGGTCCCCGATCCCGTGTGGAATCTCTACGCCGCCGCGTTACGCCGGTTCGGCAACGTCTCGACAATGATCGAGCGCGACGCAAACATTCCCCCGCTCGCCGAGTTGTGCGCCGAACTCGAGCAGGCCAGATCGCTCGCGCAGCACACTCTGGCGCAAGCGGCCTGAACGGCGCCGGCTTCATCCGATGGCTCGCCTTCCCCAGATCCAACAAGACTTCCAGCAATACATGCTACGTGGCGACACGATGATCGAGTCGCACGTCGTTGGGACGAGCCGGGTACCGATCGCAACACGCCTCGGGATCTACGGCGGCGGCTACGGCGCGCGGCTGACCGAAGCGCTGCAGATGAATTTCCCGATGCTGGCAAAGCTGCTCGGCGAGGAAGGTTTCGCGACCTTGGCCGCTGACTATGTTCGCTCGCACGACTCGACCTTCCCGTCGATCCGCTACTACGGAGCACAGATGGCCGGCTTCCTCGCGCAGGAACCGGAGTACGCCGCAGCGCCGATCCTGGCCGAATTCGCACGTTGGGAATGGGCGATTGCAGGGATCTTCGATGCCGCGGACGCAGGGCCGGTCGGTGTCGAGGTCATGACGACCGTTGCGCCGGAAAGATGGGCGGGGCTCGAGTTCGGCTTTCATCCGGCGATCGAGCGCATGGATCTCTCGTGGAACGTGCCGCCGATCTGGAAGGCGTTGTCGCAGGACTTCGAACCGCCCGCCCCGGAGCTTGCCGACCCACCCGAACACTGGCTGCTGTGGCGCGGCGATCTGGAAGTCTATTTCCGTTCACTCACCGCAACCGAAGCGGCGGCGTTGGATGCCGCTCGCAGCGGTGCTTCGTTCGGGGAGATTTGCACTGCACTGTGCGCGTGGGTCACGGAAGCTCGGGCTCCGGCGCAAGCCGCGGGCTTCCTGCGTGAGTGGCTGCAGTCGGGCTTGATCACGAGCGCCACCGACGCCTGAAGAAGCGCCCCTGTGGCGTACAATCCCTCCAAACGCGGTGGCTGCAACGCGAGGGATTTTTTCATGGCATCGCAAACCTACAGTAATACGTTGGAGATGATCGGCCACACGCCGCTCATCTCCGTGCGTCATCTCGATACCGGCCCCTGCGAGCTGTTTCTGAAGCTCGAGAATCAGAATCCGGGCGGCTCCATCAAGGACCGGGTGGGGCTCTATCTGGTCGAAGCCGCCGAGCGGGGCGGACAGCTCGAGCCGGGCGGTACGCTGATCGAGGCCACTGCCGGCAACACCGGTCTCGGGCTCGCGCTGGTCGCCGGACAGAAGGGCTACCCGCTGATCCTGGTCATCCCGGACAAGATGAGTCAGGAGAAGATCTTTCATCTCAGAGCGATGGGCGCGGAGGTCATCCTCACCCGCTCCGACGTCAGCAAGGGCCATCCGGAATACTACCGCGACGTCGCCGAGCGCCTGGCACGGGAGACACCCCATTCCTTCTTCGTGAATCAGTTCAGCAACCCCGCCAACCCCAAGGCGCATGAGGAAACCACTGCGCCCGAGATCTGGGAGCAGACCGGACAGCAGCTCGATGCGGTCGTCTGCGGAGTCGGGACCGGCGGCACGATGACCGGCCTGGCGAACTACTTCGCGCGGGTCGCCCCCGGAGTCGAGATGGTCCTCGCCGACCCCGCGGGCTCGATCCTGGCTGCGTATGCCAAGACCGGCCAGGTCGCTGCGGCGCAGGGGAGTTGGCTGGTCGAAGGCATCGGCGGCGATTCGATACCGCCGGTGGCCGACTTCTCGCGGGTCAGCTCGACGTACACCATTCCCGATGCGGAGTCGTTCAAGACCTGCCGCGAGTTGCTCATGAAGGAGGGCATCATTGCCGGCACTTCCACAGGCACGCTCCTCGCGGCCGCGCTGCGCTACTGCCGGGAGCAGAAGTCACCCAAGCGCGTGGTCACCTTCGTCTGCGACAGCGGCAACAAGTACCTCTCCAAGGTCTACAACGACTATTGGATGCTCGACCAGGGATTCCTCGACCGCGAGCGGTTTGGGGATCTGCGCGACCTCATCGCCCGACGGCACTGGGAGCATGCGGCGGTCACGGTCAATGCCACAGAGCAGGTGATGGCGGCCTACCGGCGCATGAAGCTCTACGACATCTCCCAGATCCCCGTGATGCAGGAGGGCCGCATCGTCGGCATCGTGGACGAGGAAGACATTCTGCTCGAAGTAGTCGAAAATCCCCGGCACTTCAACGAGCCCGTCACCCAGGCCATGCAGAGCAAGCTGGTGACGGTCCCGGTCGACGCTCCGGTGTCGCAGCTCATGGAAATCTTCAACCGCGGCATGGTGGCGATCGTCATGCGCGGCAACGAGTTCCAGGGCCTGGTGACGCGTATCGACCTGCTGAACTGGCTGCGACGACGGCAATGACATGAGCGACGATTCCAAAACACTGAAATTCGGTACCCGCGCCATCCACGGCGGACAACGACCCGATCCCCTCACCGGCGCCGTGATGACGCCGATCTACGCAACCTCCACCTACGTGCAATCCAGTCCAGGGGTGCACAAGGGTTATGACTACGCCCGGACCCGCAATCCGACGCGGGATGCGTTGCAGGCGGCTATCGCCAATCTCGAGGGAGGCGCATCGGCGTATACGTTCGCCTCCGGCATGGCGGCAACCTCGACGGTGCTGGAACTGCTCGACAGTGGCTCCCACATCGTCGCCATGAACGACCTGTATGGCGGCACCTATCGGATCCTCGAGCACGTGCGCAAGCGCTCGGCCGCACTCGAGGTGTCCTTCGTCGACCTGACGGATCCGGCGAACCTCGAAGCGGCGATCAAGCCCAACACGCGCATGCTGTGGGTGGAAACGCCCACCAACCCCCTGCTGAAGCTCGTCGACCTGCAGGCCGTTGCCGATATTGCCCGCCGGCGTGGGCTGTTGAGCGTCTGCGACAACACGTTCGCGACGCCGTTCGTCCAGCGTCCGTTGGAGTTTGGTTTCGACATCGTCGTGCATTCGGCGACCAAGTATTTGAACGGTCACTCCGATGTCCTGGGCGGCGCGGCTGTGGTTCGTGCCGACGCCTCGCTGCAGGATCGAATGAAATACCTGCAGAACGCGCTGGGAAGCATGTCGGCACCGTTCGACTCCTTCATGATCCTGCGCGGCATCAAGACCCTGGCGCTGCGAATGGAGCGCCATTGCTCGAATGCCTTGACCATCGCCCGTTTTCTCGAACGGCACCCGAAGGTCGAGCGTGTCCACTACCCGGGACTCGAGAGTCATCCGCAGCACGCCCTGGCCAAGAGCCAGATGCGCGGCAACTACGGCGGCATCGTGACCGCAGCGCTGCGCGGCACGATCGACGATTCACGGCGAATGTTGGAGCGCTGCAGGTTGTTCGCACTCGCTGAGAGTCTGGGCGGCGTCGAGAGCCTGATCGAACATCCGGCGTTGATGACACACTCTTCCATGCCCGCCGCTCACCGTGCCGCAATCGGCATTGGCGACACCATGATCCGTCTGTCGGTCGGAGTGGAAGACGCGCACGACCTGATGGCCGACCTCAACGAGGCTTTGGGCTAGATGCAAGCGGGCACATCCCCTCCCTGCCGGTCCGTGCGCTTGCCATGAGCGAACCCCTGGCGACTTTGCTCGTTCCAGCGCTGTTGTCCACGCCGCGCCTGTACGCTGACCAACTGCCCCATCTGTGGCGCTTCGGCCCTGTGACCGTCGCCGATCACACCCGCGACGACAGCGTATCCGCCATAGCCAAACGGATCCTGGCCGATGCCCCCTCTCGCTTCGCGTTGGTCGGGCTGTCCATGGGCGGGTACACGGCCCTCGAAATCCTGCGTCAGGCCCCGGGGCGCGTGATCAAACTGGCGCTCCTGGACACCAGTGCCCGTCCCGACGCTCCCGAGCAGAGCGAGGGCCGGCGGGCGATGATGGCGCTGGCCCGAAGCGGCCGCTTCGGCGAGATTGCCGACATGATGTATCCGCGGCTGGTGGACAAGTCCCGCCACAACGACGCCGCTCTCAAGCAGATCGTGCGGACCATGGCCCAGGAAATCGGCCCGGAAGCCTTTGTCAGGCAACAATCGGCCATCATGAACCGACCCGACTCCCGAGCGACCCTGACATCGATCCGCTGCCCAACGCTGGTTCTGGTCGGTGAATCGGACGCGCTGACACCGCCTGAGCTGGCATCCGAGCTCGCAGCAGGGATTTCAGCCTCGCGCCTGGTGAAGGTTCCCGGCTCCGGTCATCTCTCGAGCCTCGAGCAGCCGGCCGCGGTGACTCGCGCCCTGGTGGAGTTGCTGCAGAGTTGAGTCAGCCCGCGGCCGCCCATCAGTCGTTCGCAGCCCTGCGGAACCCCGGGTTCCGCATGTATTTCGCCGGCACCGCACTGTCGATGCTGGCGGACAACATCGAGCACGTCATCAGCTATTGGGTGATCTTCCGCAAGTTTCACTCGGAAGCCCTCGGTGGCTTCGCCGTCGTATCGCACTGGCTGCCGTTTCTGCTCTTCTCGATCTACGCGGGTTCCCTCGCGGAGCGCTTCGATCCCCGACGCATCATCCAGATCGGGATGGTGCTCTTCATGGGCGTCTCCTTGTGCTGGGGCGTGTTGTTTCTGACCGATTCGCTGCAGATGTGGCATGCGTGGGTGCTGCTGATCATTCACGGGATCGCCGGCGTGTTGTGGAATCCTCCGGCCCAGCTTTTGCTTCACGACATCGTCGGGTCGAAGGATCTTCAGAGCGCGGTGCGGCTCGGCGCCACCGCGCGCTATCTCGGCATGCTGACGGGACCCGCCGTCGGCAGCGTCATCCTTCTGGCGTTGGGTCCAGCGCATGGCATCTTCCTCAACGCGTTGATCTATCTGCCGATGACGCTGTGGCTGTGGAAGGCACCCTACGGCCCCAGGTTCCGCAAGGATGCGCCACGCCCGGTGCGGGCCCTGAAGGGCATCCACGATATTGTCGACACCTTCAGGAGTATCCGTCAAAACCCCACTCTGCTGGCCATGACCCTGCTGGCGGGCAGCGCCGCCTTTTTCATCGGCAACTCCTACCAGGCGCAGATGCCGGAGTTCGCCGAATACCTGGGGCACGGCACACCTGGAATCACCTACGGCATGCTCCTCGCCGCGGATGCGGCCGGGGCACTGACGGGCGGATTCGTTCTGGAGAGCCGCGGCATGCTACGGGCGAGCCCTCGAACCGCATGCATCCTCGCGCTGCTGTGGTGTTGCGCGTTGGGTGGCTTCGCACTGTCGAACAGCTATCCCCTGGCCCTCGCGCTGCTATTCGTCGCAGGGTTCGTGGAGCTGTCCTTCAACTCAATGGCTCAGGCGCTGGTGCAGATGACCGCGCCCGCGGAAATCCGCGGGCGCGCGATCGGCGTGTTCGCGATGGCCGCCCAAGGGATGCGCACCTTCAGCGGCATTTCCGTCGGGCTCGTGGGTGGCCTGATCGGAATCCACTGGTCGCTGGCCCTGAGCGCGGTCCTGCTGTTCGCCGTGATCTCGGTGCTGATCGCCCGCTCGACGCGGACGGTGTCAGCGACCTAACCGCTCGCAGGCGTCGGGTCCGCCTCCTGCTGCGGCGTCTTCTCCGGTTGCAGCTCCGAGGTTGCGAGCCCCGTCGCCCTCCACCCCTCGATGCCCTCCGGGAACCACGACACGTTGTGGTAGCCGTAGGAAATCGCCCGCTTCGCGGCGTTCCAGCCCAACCAACTTTTTTCGTGGCAGTAGATGACGATCGGTCGCTCGAAGTCGTTACCAGCCAGCGCCGCGAGCCGTTCTTTGAAGAACGAGTCGACGTTGGCGGGAACTTCGCCCATCCCTACGGCCGGAATCCACTTGGCTCCGGGAATGCCCCGATGGAGTGGCGGCTGCCACTGTTGGCCCTCGGGAATGTCTCCCGGCTTGACCGGCCTGTTGGAAACATCCAGCAGTAGGGTGTTGTCGCCCGCCAGCACGATCTTGCTGAGTGGCTGGACGTGGATGACCTTGCCACCTCGAACCGTCGCGGGTAGCGGGGCTTTGTCGTCGCCCGTCCAGAAGCCTTCCGGCTCCGGTACCCCCGCCGGTTTGGCTGCCCCGGCCTTCCCGCCGGCACCCGGCTTGGCGGCCTTGTGTGGGGCTCCTCCGGTCGCCTGTGCCAGCCTCGTCCAGCCGGCCCCGCCGGTCTGTGCCGCCGCGGCCGTTAGATTGATCGCCCACGCACAGATCACCGCGGCCGCGACGCCCTTCAGTGCACGGCCTCTCTCTCGTTTCGTCGTAGCCATTTCAACCTCCCCCTCCCGGAATGTCGAAATCGAACGTAGAACTCGAGACCTTGAATGCGACGCGCGGGACCTGATCGTTGTTCTGTGTCGGCGCTGCGTCCAGCAGCCCTGTGTGTCGGGTCACTCCACTTCCTCCCTGGAGTTACAGGTCGCCCGTCCGCAATCGCGCAGTCTACGCCTGCCGGCAACCGCAGGGTACGTCTCTCTTGAATCCATCACGCGGAAGCCCAATAGACCACCGTCCGGGTCACCGAGCGAGCGACCGAGGCCGCACAGGTATGCGCACCCGGACGCACTGGATGGCGCTTATTTTCGCGCCCGAACGCCGATGAGCTGAATTCGATTTACAATGGTCGGATTGCGCGAGCGCTCTGCTCGCCACTGATCGCGTGGGCTGGCAACAGCGCGCGACTCCACAATTGAAATGGTGACGGAATGACCGACGCCTCCGGTGACGCCATCGTTCTACGCGGCGCGCGCCAGAACAACCTGAAGAATCTGAACCTCGACATTCCGCTCAACGAGCTGATCGTGGTCACGGGCGTTTCCGGTTCCGGAAAATCCTCGCTTGTATTCGACACGCTGTACGCCGAAGGACAGCGGCGCTACGTCGAGACATTCTCGCCTTACGCGCGACAATTCCTCGATCGCATGGACAAGCCGCAGGTCGACTCCATCGCGGGCATCCCTCCCGCGATCGCGATCGACCAGACAAATCCCGTGCGAACCTCCCGCTCCACCGTCGGCACGATGACGGAGCTCAACGATCACCTGAAACTCCTGTTTGCACGCGCGGCCACTTTGTTCTGCAAGTGCTGTGGGAAGCCGGTTCGGCGCGATACGTCGGACAACATTTATGCGGACCTGGTCCAACGGGCCCGGGCAGCGGGCGATCCGCGCTTGCTCCTGACCTTTCCTGTGCAGGTTCCGAAGAATTTCCATGAGGAGGAGGTCCGGTCGCTGTTGGAGAAGCAGGGTTACACGCGCTTCTTCGGAGTTTCCACCGTCCCGTCTCGCGAGGCCGCGCCCGCACCGAAGAAGCGTGGCAAGAAGGCGGCCGCAGCCGCACAGCCCACGCGGATTCTCGAAGTCATCCAGGACCGCTTCCGTGCGGGAGGCGCAGAGCGCGGCCGTGTCATCGAATCCATTGAGTCCGCTCTTCGCGTTGGACGCGGTCGCGTCGACGTGCATGTCGTAGACGAGAGCGATCCACCGCGCAGCCTCGCCAAGTGGCGTTACTCGAGCGAACTCCACTGCGCCGACTGCGATCTCTCGTACCAGGAACCGAACCCAAGTCTCTTCTCGTTCAACTCGCCTGTTGGCGCGTGTGAAACCTGTCGTGGGTTTGGCCGCACGATCGGCATCGACTACGGCCTTGTCATCCCGGACGAGAGCAAAGCGATCCGCGCGGGCGCCGTGAAGCCATGGCAGACGAAGTCGTACAAGGAGTGTCAGGACGACCTCATCAAGTTCGCCAAGAAGCGAAATTTCCCCCTCGATACGCCGTGGCGCGAACTCAGCAACGACCAACGTCGATGGGTCATCGACGGCGAAGGCGATTGGAGCAAGGGCGTCTGGTACGGCGCAAAACGCTTCTTCGATTGGCTCGAGACGCGCTCGTACAAGATGCACGTTCGGGTCCTTCTCTCACGGTATCGCGCATATACCCCTTGCACTGCGTGTGAGGGAGCTCGGCTGAAGACTGACGCGTTACTCTGGCGAATCGGCAGTCGCGATCTGGCCAACGCGACAATTGACTCTGACAAGCGCTTCCGCCCCACCGGCGTGGACTGGACTCCCGAGACGCTGCGTGAGATGCCGGGCCTGACGATTCACGACATCATGCTCCTTCCCGTCGAGCGCGCGTGCCGGTTCTTCGGGGATCTCGAGTTGCCCAGCCCTTTGGATGAGGCCACGGACCTGCTGCTCAGCGAGATTCGCGGACGGTTCAACTACCTGGCGGACGTGGGACTGGGATACCTGACACTCGACCGACAGTCGCGAACCTTGTCGGGCGGCGAGGTCCAACGCATTAACCTCACGACGGCGCTGGGCACGTCGCTCGTCAACACGCTGTTCGTACTTGATGAGCCTTCCATAGGGCTGCACCCGCGCGACATGCAGCGCGTAATCACTGTGATGAAGCGGCTTCGAGACGCCGGCAACTCGTTGGTGGTGGTTGAACACGACCCCCAGATCATGTTGGAGGCGGACCGGATTCTGGACATGGGCCCCGGCGCAGGTGAGCGCGGCGGCGAGATTGTTTTCTTCGGCAGTCCACGCGAGATCCGTGCGCAGTCGTCTTCCCTCACTGGCGAGTACCTCAGTGGCCGCAAGACGGTCGTGGCCGCGCAGGAACAGGCCGCAAACCAAACGTCATCACGCCGCGGGATGGCCAAGAAGGCCGCGGCCATTCCAGCATTGAACGCCGGCGAAGTGGTGGCCGAAGCCCGCTCGAACAGGTGGCTGGAGCTTCGTGGCGCACGAGAGCACAACCTCAAGAACATCGACGTCAGAATTCCCCTCAAGCGGTTGGTATGTGTCACCGGCGTTTCGGGGTCTGGAAAATCCACACTGGTGGAAGACGTCCTATATCCCGCGCTCCAGAAGTACCGCGGGAAGCCGACCGAAGCACCCGGAGAGTTTGACGGCCTGCGTGGAGCAGAGCTGATCGACGATGTGGTGATGGTCGACCAGAGCCCGATCGGTCGGACTACGCGTTCCAATCCGGCGAGTTACGTCGGGGCCTTCGATGTTATCCGCGCGCTGTTTGCGAGTGAGCCCGCCGCGCAGGAGCGGAAGTACACCGCCGGGACCTTCAGCTTCAACTCAGGAAACGGCCGCTGCCCGACGTGCACGGGCAATGGATTTGAGCACGTCGAGATGCAGTTTCTGTCCGACGTGTACCTGCGTTGTCCCGACTGCAACGGCAGGCGGTATCGCGATGAAGTCCTTGATATTAAGCGCGAAGGGGCCGACGGCCGCCGCGCGAGCATCGCTGATGTTCTGGACATGACCGTTACGGAGGCCATCGCGTTTTTCGCGGATTCGCGCGAACTCGCTGCGCGCCTTGCCCCACTCGCTGACGTGGGTCTTGAGTACGTCAAGCTCGGACAGCCGGTACCGACGCTGTCCGGCGGTGAGGCCCAGCGTCTTAAGCTCGCTGGTCATCTCGCCGAAGCGGGCTCGGTCGCCTCCAGCGTGACGCACCATGGAAAGCTCTTTCTCTTCGACGAGCCCACCACGGGACTGCACTTCGATGACGTAGCCAAGTTGCTTCGCGCGTTCCGGAAGCTACTCGCCGCTGGGCATTCATTGCTGGTCATTGAGCACAATCTGGATGTCATCCAGGCATGTGACTGGATCATTGACCTCGGCCCCGATGGTGGAGACCGTGGCGGGGAGATCGTCTGCACCGGCACGCCTGCGGAAGTGCGTGCGCATGCTGGCTCATTCACCGGTCGTGCTCTGGCGGATTACGAGCAATCCATCTCCGCTTGGAGTTCCTCTTCTGCACTCGAGATTTCCGAACCCCCGGCCACCTATGGTCGTGGTGCGGCTCGTGCCCGCAACGCCGTTGTGATCCACAACGCACGCGAGCACAACCTCAAGAACATCGACGTCCAAATTCCCCGCGACAAGTTCACGGTGATTACGGGCGTCTCTGGCTCAGGTAAATCAACGCTCGCCTTCGACATTCTCTTCAACGAAGGTCAACGTCGATATCTCGAATCCCTGAATGCCTACGCGAGGCAGTTCGTGCAACCCGCCGCTCGGCCGGACGTAGACGCGATCTTCGGTATCCCGCCGACTGTAGCTATCGAGCAGCGCACCAGTCGTGGCGGACGCAAGAGCACGGTCGCAACGTTGACCGAGATCTACCACTTTCTGCGGCTCTTATACGTAAAGCTCGGAACCCAACATTGCCCGGACTGCAGTGTGCCGATCGAGCCTCAGAGCGCCGCTTCGATCGCGGCGCGGCTTCTCAAGGACTACAAGGGCAAGCGCATCGCGCTGCTGGCGCCGTTGGTCGTCGCGCGTAAGGGCTATTACACCGATCTTGCGAAGTGGGCGTCGAAGAAGGGGTTCAAAACCCTGCGCGTCGATGGCACGAGTCTATCGACAGCACAGTGGCCTCGCCTGTCTCGATTCAAGGAGCACACGATCGAGCTGCCGGTGGCCGAGATCGACGTGGATTCGAAGACCGACACCGCTCTGCACCAGGCGCTGTCGCGAGCCCTCGACTTCGGCAAAGGCATCGTGCACGTGCTCGGCCCGAAGTCCGACAAGGTTACGGTCTTCTCGACCAAACGCGCGTGCCCGTCCTGCGGCCGCAGTTTCGCGGAGTTGGATCCGCGCCTGTTTTCGTTTAACTCCAAGCACGGCTGGTGTGAGAGCTGTTACGGCACGGGCGTGGAAATGGCGGGCTTTGACGAAGAGCAAAGCGGCGAAGAAATCTGGTGGAACGATTGGTATGAACATGAGCCGGTCGCGTGCAATGCATGCGAAGGCCGGCGATTGAGCCCGATCGCCCTCAACGTTCGCTTCCGGGAGGAGTCCATCGCCTCGCTCGCCGGTCGCTCCGTCTCGCGCCTCAGTGACTTCTTCAAGACGCTCGAACTGGGCCCGCGTGAGAAAGAGATTGCTCGCGACCTGCTCGCCGAAATCCGTGCGCGTCTGAGTTTCCTGGGGAGCGTGGGCCTGGGCTACCTGCAATTGGACCGCTCTGCACCGACGCTCTCCGGAGGAGAGGCACAGCGCATCCGGCTCGCCGCGCAGCTGGGCTCCAACCTCCAAGGCGTCTGCTATGTCCTCGACGAACCGACCATTGGTCTGCACCCACGCGACAACGAGATATTGCTCGACTCGCTGACCGCTCTCGCTGGCAACCGAAACACCCTCGTTGTGGTTGAGCACGACGAAGAGACTATTCGTCGCGCCGATCATGTCCTTGATCTCGGCCCCGCCGCAGGCGTTCGCGGTGGCGAGGTGGTGGGCGAAGGCACTGTGAAGGACCTGATTGCCAATCCACGCTCGATCACAGGCAGGTTCCTGCGCAAGCCGCTGAAGCATCCTGCACAGCCTCATCGCGAGGTGGGTACCCGCACTCCACACTTGAAGTTGGAGCGCATCACGATGCACAACGTGAAGGGCACCGACGTGAAGATCCCGTTGGGCTGCCTGGTCGTTGTGACCGGTGTGTCCGGCTCGGGCAAATCGACCGTCGCCCGTGATGTGCTCTATGCGAACCTGCGCCGCGTTTTGGGCGAAGCCAATGGGAACGGGCGCGGCGGCAAATCGAATCCCGGCCGCAAGAGCCCGGGAGCGGCGGCGAAGCGCGGCAAGCTCCCCGATCTCATCGGCTGCCGGGCACTTAAGGGCACCGAGCACGTCGATCGTGTACTCGAAGTCGACCAGACTCCGATCGGTAAGACACCCCGCTCATGCCCAGCGACGTACGTCGGTTTCTGGGATGACATCCGCAATATCTACGCCGGCACGACCGAGGCCCGCATCCGTGGCTATACGACCAGCCGGTTCTCTTTCAACACGGCCGGCGGGCGTTGCGAGGCGTGTGAGGGCCAGGGCGTCAAGACGATAGCGATGAGCTTTTTGCCGGACGTGAAGATCACCTGCGACGTCTGTGGTGGGCGGCGCTTCAATTCGGAAACGCTCTCGGTGCTGTGGCGCGAGAAGAGTATCGGGGACATCCTTGCCATGAACGTGGACGATGCGGTCGAGTTCTTCACCGCTCATCCGCGAGTTCACCACGCACTCAAGCTGCTGCAGGATGTCGGCCTAGGGTATCTGACACTCGGACAGCAGAGCCCAACCCTCTCTGGCGGTGAAGCGCAACGCATCAAGCTCGTTACCGAGCTTTCCAAGGTACGCGGCGATGTCCGTGCCGGCCCGAGGATGAAACCTAGACGCACTCTGTACGTGCTGGATGAGCCCACCGTGGGACTGCACATGGCAGACGTCGAGAAGCTCATTCTTGTGCTGCATCGGTTGGTCGACGCGGGCAACACCGCCGTCGTGGTGGAGCACAACCTCGATATCATGGCCGAGGCCGACTGGATCCTCGACATGGGACCAGAGGCAGGCGACGGTGGCGGAAAGGTGGTTGCAGAGGGCACGCCGGCCGACGTGGCAAAGAAGCGCAAACAGTCCCACACAGGCCGGGTACTGGGCGAATTCCTCAAAGACCGCACGGCTTAACGCACGCCTACCGCGCGCGCCCCTGCTGCGGCCGCCGCGCCCTGGGCGTACCATTCACCCATGGCCCACGATCTGGTCTGCTGGAAATGCGGGACGTCGTTGGCGGCACTCTCCCTGCCGCTGCAGCGCCTCGACGAATGCCCGAAGTGCCGCTCCGAGCTGCACGTCTGCAAGATGTGCGTCGACTACGACACTCGTGTGGCCAAACACTGTAGGGAACCGACGGCCGAAGAGGTGAGCGACAAGGCTCACGCCAACTTCTGCGATCACTTCAAGCCGAAGTCGGGTTCGTACATCGCGCCCAACACCGCTGAGGTCAACAAGGCGCGGTCCGAGCTGGAAAAGCTCTTCGGAAAGTAGCTCTAACTCTTCTTGACGCGCTCGCTCAATCGATCGAGCAGCTTGCGGAACGGCGTGTTCTTCTGAACCTCAACGTGCAGGTGACGGATACCTGACTCGTTGAGCGACTCGCCACGGCCGTCGTCGATCTGAAGCTGGCTGGCACCCAGAATCTCGAGTGTCTCTTCCAGCGTCTGCGGCGCACGTTGCTCGCGCGCACGCACTCTTCCACCACCACCGCGGCGAGAAGCGTTCTGCCCCGCAACAGCAGCCTTGGGGGTCGCGGTGGGCCGAGCCTTGGGAACTATTCCCGGCGACGCCGGCTCGTCAGCGGAGTCGATGAGCTTGAATTCGTCGACGGGCTGCTGCCGCGTCTTCTTCGGGAAAGACAGCGATGACGCCTTCTTGTCATCGTCGGTCGCACGCTCCCGCTCCTTGGGGCTGACAGGCACTACCGCAACAGAAGCAAACTCCGAACGAACGTAGTGGGCGACCTGCTTGGCGGAAATCGCATCCGTAAAGAACCCCAACCGCAATCCGTACCACCTGCGACCGTCGCGGCTACCTTCCACCGTGTACAGCGTGTAGGCACTGAAGATTGCGAGCGGCGGCACTTTGTCGAGCTCGACCGGTTGCACGGACCACTGCAGCTGAACTGCGAACGAGACGGGAGCATTCTGCACCACCGCCTCTTTGAGGGCGCGGCGTGTGCCGGTGTCGTCAGGCTTGAGCAGAGAGATGCTCGCTTCGGCATCGACGTTGGGACGATCACCCGTGTCGTCGCGCCGACTCTCGAGGAAGCGCAGAACCTGCGTGTCTGACAGCGCCGGATCGTCAGCCGACAACGGTATTGAGAGAGCCAGCGGAGCAGTCGTCGTGGGAACAGCAGGCAGCGACGGCGCAGGCATGACTCGCGTCTCGCCCGTTGTTTCGTCCAGTGCAGCGAGAACCTCACGCACATTGGAGCTCGCCAATCCGGCCGACTTGTTCGGGGATTTCGTAGGCCGTCCCATCGACTTCGCGGTCACCGGTGTCGCCGGTTGAGCGGCCGCTGGCCGAGCGGTTGGAACGGGCCGGGACGGAGTCGGAGTGCGCGCAGCGGAAGGCGAGGGTACGGACCGCGCGACCGGAGCATGCACTGCCTTCGAAGACGCGGCGGGGCGAACGGGATTGCGTGCAGCAGCCTGGGAAGCCTGACTAGGCGCGGCTGCACGCGACGCAGAAACAACCGGACGAGCGGCAGGCGCCGGTGTCTTCGCAGATGCAGGGGCCGGGACTCTCGACGCAGTAGCGACCGGAGCTTTCGTGGCGGCCGGCGTGATCGGCTTTGCAGCCGATGACGCGGCCTTCGTCACCACTGCCGCGGTTGCTGTCGCTGCCCGGGCAGCCGGCACAGCTACCTTGGCGACCGCGGGCGACGGCACTGATACGGATCTCGCAACGGGAGGCGCGACGGAAATGACAGTCGGCGCCAACTCAAAGGGCCCTGCAGCCTGCAGCGTCGGCACGACAATGTTAGGCAACGGCTGCGAATTCACCACAGGTGGCGGCGCCGGTCTTTGAGCCGCTAACGGCTGTGGGGCAACAGCTTTGGCAGAAGCTTGCGGCGCATTTGCTACAGGGGGCTGCGATGGAGCGTGTGCGGCGGCAGCACGTTCGCGCAACTTCTTTCCAGGAGCCTCGCCGGCCCAGGCGCCTGGATAGATGTCGCGGACGACGTTCAGCCACTCCTGCGCTTCATCGAGGGTGACGAAATAACCCATGTGAAGGCGAAAGCGCTCGCGACCTTCCTCGAGACGCCGGCTGACAAAGAACGTGAAACGCTTGAGCTCCGGGAGTTGCGCAGCCTCGAGCGCCATCGGCGTCGAGGACGAGCACAAATTCAGCACGAACGGTCCCACCTCGGCGGCCGGTACCGCGGAATCCCCGGCGCGTGCGGCGGCACCGGTGGCCATTTTGGGCGTTGGTGTCATAAGTTCCCCGGATCACAGCTAATTCAAGCCACCGCTTGCCTGCAAGCGGATTCGCGACGAGGAACGGAGTGCGATCGTTCGCGCACTGAGAATGCGCGATCGTGGCGGCCCCGCCGTCATAGGAACCCGTCCTTTAGACCGGTGGCTTTGCGTCCCCGCCTTTCGACGGGTTTGCCCTTGTCACTACAGTGCTCAAGTGTCAAAGCGTCGCGGATGACAGTCAAGACCAGAATTCGTGCAGCGCCTCTCAGACACAGAGTGTAGTTAGATGTACGCGGGAAAATATGTTCTATTCCCGTGAGAACTACAACCTCGCGGCCGGAATTTCTCCTGCTTATGTCTCAAGGTCGCGACAGCCCCATGGACCGCCCGCACCTGCGCGACCATGCCCTCCTACTGCGGATCACCGCAGTCCCCGGCGGCGTTGACACGTCAGCCCGCGAATCGTCCCGCAGCGACCAGGCGCTTCTGAAAATAGCGGTCATCCAGAGACGCGTATGACACAGAGCCGCCGCGCTTTGGCGCATGGACGAAGCGACCGGATCCGACGTAAATCCCCACGTGATCCACGTGTCGCGAGTGCATGCGGAAGAACACCAGATCGCCAGGCGCCAGCTCGGACAGCGGCACGGGCCGCGCAGAATCGCGTTGCTCTCGGGCCGTACGCGGAATATCTACGCCTGCGTGTTCGTACGCGTACACGGCAAGGCCGCTGCAGTCGAACCCGAGTTTGTCGGCGCCGCCGAAGTGATAGGGAGTTCCAACCAGACCGCTGGCGATCTGCGCGATCTCAGGCCCGCGCAGATCCTGAACGGACGCAGAGCGCGGCGGGTGAGTCGCACACGCCGCAAGCAGTAGCGCGAGCCAGGCCGCAATAATCAGTCGCACACGACATCCTCTCTTACCCCGCGATCCGCAGGTCGCCGAGGTCCCGCCCGACCATTGTGCGGGCCTGCAGCAGCTCTGTCACGACCTGCGACGACAACGGGCGAGCGAGGTAGAAGCCTTGAGCGACGTCGCAGCGGCGCTCACGCAGGAATTCCAACTGATCGGCGGTCTCGATACCCTCGGCGACGACCCTTTTCCCGAGCGCATGCGCCATCACGATGATCGTCTCCACGAGCGTCGCGGAGGCGGGGTTCTGCGGCACCTCCTCGAGGAAGGTGCGGTCGATCTTGACGGTGCCGATCGGGTACTGGCGCAGGTAGGAGAGCGAGGAGTAGCCGGTACCGAAATCGTCCAGCGCGAGATGAACGCCGAGCTGCTCGAGCCGCGCGAGCGTCGCACCGGCTGCCTCGTCCGCGAACACGCTTTCGGTCAATTCGAGCTCGAGCATGGCCGGGGGCAGCCCATACTTCTCGAGCGCCCGCTTGACCAGCTTCGCGAACTCGACATGCTTGAGCTGTTGGACCGACACGTTCAGCGCCATGCGCGGCGGAGCAATGTTCTGGTCCCTCCAGGTCGCCAGCTGAGCACAGGCGGCATCCAGCACCCAGCCGCCGATGTCGATGATCAGGCCGCTTTCCTCGGCGGCAGGCACGAATTCGGCCGGGTTACGCATCCCGTCGCGCGGCGTCTGCCAACGTAACAGCGCCTCGACACCTGCGAGTGCGCCGGCGGCAACCGCGAACTGCGGCTGATAGAAAAGCGAGAACTCACGCCGGCGCAATGCCCGGTGCAATCCCGTGTCGGTGGGCTCAGCGGGCTTTGGCGCCACGTGCAGATCGAAGAACGTGACACAACCGCGGCCGAGATCCTTCGCCCGATACATCGCCGTATCCGCGTTGCGCATCAGGTCATCGATCGTCGACGCATCATCGGGGAATAGCGTTATCCCGATGCTGGCGCACACGAAGTGATCGCGCCCGCCGATGTTCACCGGCAGCTTCAACGACTCGATGATGCGTTGGCCGACGGATCTCGCGGCATCAGGATCGGAAACGTTGCGCAGAATGACCGTAAACTCATCGCCTCCCAGACGGGCAACGGTGTCACCCTCTTTCACACACGAGCGAAGGCGCTGCGCCACGATCGTGAGCAGTTGGTCGCCGGCTCCGTGACCTACCGAATCGTTGACGCGCTTGAAATGATCCAGGTCGATGTAGAACAGCGCGCCGCGGCTCAACCCCGCCGTGGCGTTGGCGACTTCCTGGGCCAGCCGGTCGCGGAACAGGATGCGATTGGGGAGCGAGGTCAGCGGGTCGTAGTGAGCCTGGCGATACAGACGCTCATCGCGCGCACTCTTGGACAGAGCGACGGCCAGACGGTCTGCGAACTGTCCGCCATTGCGCGCGAGGTATGGGTCGGCCGACGGCGCCTCGCGATAGCCGACGGCGAGGATGGCCTCCACCCGCTCGCCCACGACCACCGGCCACACCCAGAAAAAGTCGGCTCCCAGGTCCTTGAGGGGCTTGAGGAAGCTATGACGCGTCTCCTCGCAGCGCGTAATGGTGAGCCCGCGAGTCTCTGCGGCCAGCTTCGTGATCATGTCATCGTCGAGCTCGACGCGGCTGACGGGAAGGTCCGTCAGGTTTCGCGAGGCCAGATACACGCGGGCCCGACCTGGCGCGTCGGAATCCCGCAAGGTGATACCGACACAATGACAGCGCGACAGCGATTGCACTCGCGAGAGAATGGCGTCCAGCACCTGCTCGAGCTCCGCTGATCCCAACAGCAGCCTGTCGATCTCTCCTAGCGTCTCGAGCGCGAGAAACTGCTCGACCAGGCTGCCCGCACACGAGTTGAATGAGTTGATCAGCTCACGCGGCTCGTCGGATCCCACCACCTCGAGAGGCTGATGCTGCCGCGCCTGAAGTGCGGGAAGCGCGGCCAACAGCCGTTTCATCGGACGCAAATGCTTGCGGCGAACGTGCAGCCCGGCGAGCACCGCACCTGCCAGAAGGACCAGCGCTGCCACCGGCAGCAGCAACCACACGCGCTGCGACCGGACGAAAAACGACTCGTCACGGGCGAAGGCAACAACGGCCCAGGGGATGGCGGTGACTCGTTCGTTTATCAGTTGTACGTGTGTGAGTACGCCGTGCCACGCGGCGCCGTGGCTCTGCCACGAGAGCGTTCTAACAGGGGCTCCCCGCTCGTCCGCGGGGGAGATGTATTCGGAGAACATGCGGACATCTTCGGCACCCAGATTGCCCGCGTTATGTAACACCTTGCCCTCGGCGTCGACGACGACTACCGCCATCACACTGGCCATCGGACCGGCGTCCTTCCATAACCAATCCGGGGCAATCTCGAAGTAGGCCAGTCGATTGAAACCGCCCGCGCTCACGGTCCGGACCAGAAAGATCGACGTCAACTGGCCATCCAGCGACACCGGAATCAACACCGACTGCCCGGTTTCGAGCGCGAGCAACTGAGCCTGGTTGGGGCGCAACGTGGTCTCGCCCCCCGCCAGCAGTCCATCGCGATCCACGACCACGACCGATTTGAAGGCGCGGGAGTTGGCGACTTCCTGCTTCAGGGCCGAACCGTCGTAGCCCACATCACGGTGTGTGAGAGACTGGATGATCGTTTCGGCGGCGCCTACGCGGTACCGGATTACGTCGGCGTAACGCGAGCTACCGCGCTCGAGACGCGTTGCCGCCACTTGATCCGCGGAGGCGCTCGTATCCCGCGCAGCCAGCCAGGCCAGCAGCCCGACCGGCAGGAGGCCGGCAATGGCAACGGCGAGCGTGATTCGCTTGACCATACGGCTTTTGGAGTGCGACCCGATCATTCCCAAGCGTCCTTGCGGGTTTCTTTCCTTATTGGAACTGCACCGGAATGTATCGGCAGCTAGGCCGTAGAGGTGAGGAGTGCGTCATTCTCTATGAAATTCTGTGACGCAGGCATCGCGGCGGCCTGCGCGCATGCACCCAGGATCGACTTCCGCCCGGTTGACTCAGGCAGCCGCGGAGGGTCGTGAGGGCGGTTTGGACTTAGCCAGGGACTGGATGGCGGTATATGTGTACTTCTGTACACCCCGCCTCCCGAGGCGCACAGCACCGATCATCGCCGACGCTACAGTTCGTGCCGGAATAGCTCGGTAGACAACGCGTTCTCCGAGCAGGAACGGATTCACGACAGGCGCCACCAGGCGCGCCAAGAGTTCGGCGGGGCGCATCTGGTTGCGCCATCCCAAAAGCAGGCTCGGCTGCAGGATATCGAGCGATTCAAAACCTACCGTGGCCAGGGCGGCTTCGAGTTCGCCCTTGGTCCGGAGATAGAACGTCTTGGAGGCGGGATCCGCCTTCACAGAGGAGACGACCACAAACCTCCGCACTTGGGCCGCCCTCGCGGCTGCCGCGAAGGACATGATGTGGTCGAAGTCCACTCGCCGAAATTCGTCCTGCGATCCGGCTTGGCGAATGGTTGTTCCCAGGCAGCAGAAGGCGACATGGCAAACCGTTCCCTTGAGCTGCGAGGGCAGCTTCTCGAAGTCCACGACGATGCGATTCGCCAGGCGAGGATGCTCGCGGCCGAGCGGACGGCGCGTCACCGCAAAAATGCGGGCAAAGTCAGGCGCTGCCAGAACCGCATCGAGCAGGAAGCTCCCGACTAAACCGCTCGCGCCGGCGAGCAGCGCCATCCTCGGTTCGGCGTCTGCCATGAATTAAGGGATCCCGTGATGAGCTTATGTTGTTTTCAGACAGCTTAGGTCTACCTTGCGCCCGGGACAAGCCTGCCTTTCGTTCACGGGAAGCGTTACGATTCCTCACAATATGCGGAAATCGTGGCTCCTGTTCGCGATTCTCTGCGCTGCCTCTGCGCCGGCGCTTGCAGTCACGGACGCCGAGCGTATTCAGGTGTATCACGAATTCCGCACGGCCTTTGACGCGCACCACTTTGACGCAGCACTCCCGCTAGCCGCGAAACTAGTGTCGATGACAGAGGAGCAGTACGGTCCCACCGACCGTGCCCTCGTAAATCCCCTCTCCAATCTCGGCACCACCCAGTACCGGATGAGCGACTACAAGTCGGCTGAGCAGACGTTCCTGCGCAGCGTCAAGATCGTCGAGGACTCCGGGGGTGCCGCCGATCGAATGATGATGCGGCCGATGCACGGACTGGGCGCCACGTACTTCAAGAGCGGCCAGTACGACGAGGCGAGCGTCGCCCTCAAACGGGCTCTGGATCTCAGTCGCAATCTCGACGGATTGTTCAACCCCGGGCAGATGCAGATCCTGAATCCGCTGATTTCGAGCCTGGTGGAGCTCGAGAGGCACGACGAAGTCGAGCGCGAATATCAATACGCGGTCCGCGTCGTCGAAAATGCCTACGGTAGGAACGACGCCCGCGTGTTGGATCCGTTGGATCGCTACGGCCGGTGGATGGAACGCATGGGCCGCTACACGACGGCCCGTGTGCTCTACGCTCGCGCGCTGGAAGTCGCCGAGCAGAATGGCGGCCAGTCGTCGATCCTGTCGGTCGACCCCCTGACCGGAATCTCGCGCACGTATCGACTCGAGGGTATCAATGGTTCTGAAGACACCGCCTCGCTACCGCAGCCATTCGACAGCGTCAGCGATTTTGCAACACCGGTAGTCACCACTCAGCGGATGAACGCCGACGGCGAACGAGCCGCGATCCTCGCAGTTCAGGTGGTGCAGAAGCACTCGCCTGTCGACGACGCCCTCCTCGGCAGGACGCTACTCGAGCTGGGCGACTGGTACATGTGTGAGAACCAGACTCTCAAGGCGATGACGGTATATACAGAGTCGTGGAGAGCTTTCGGACTTTCCGGCTCGACGGCGCCGCTCGACCAGCCACGCCAACTCGCCTACCGCGCGCCCAATTCCTCCATCACGCGCTCGCACCTGAGTCCCGACAACATCGAAGAGCATTTCGTGGAAGTCAGCTTTACCGTGATGAAGGACGGCAAGACGGGCAACATCGTGATGTCCTCTACGGACGCATCCGAGTCTCAGCAGAAGCAGGTCGTATCGGCGATCAAGCGTGCCCGTTATGCGCCGCGCTTCGTTGGAGGCGACCCTGTGGAGACACCTGAGGTGAAATGGCGCGAACGCCTGGTGACAAAGAGGAAAAACAACAACTAGGACTGCGGGGGCGTCGCAGCGGCCAGCGGTGCCTGCGTTCGCGAACCAACAGGGGCCGGCGCCGGCTGCGCAGCGGCCGCCGGGGCAGACCCGCCTGAGTCGGGCACTTCAGGTATCGGTTGCGCCTTCACGGCCACTTCGGCGGGATCGTCATCGATCGGCACAGCCTCGATGAGAGGACTGTCCGCCTTGGCCACGACGGTTTCCGCCGTCACCGCTTCGTGATGGGCAAGCTTCTGGCCCGCCGCCAGCTCCGGGAACTGGACGAGGAACTTCGCAGCGGCATCACGCATTGCAGCATTCGTCGCACGCACCAGCGGCGTGCTGCTCCTCATCCCGGAAGCCAACGCGTTGCCGTACCCCGTGAGCGTGAAGCTATCGGATCTCTCGCCCTGCGGCGTATACAGGTTGATCCGGTATCTGATGGTCACCGCGTAGTACCGCCCACCCGTCTCGCGAGAGGTTACGAACGAGTATTGGTCGATCCGGGGCTCGAACAGGGCCTGCAGATTCGACGCGGCCCGGGCTGAATCGAGGTCCTTGAACTCCTCGACGTGCTCGAACTCGTCCGCGAACATGTCGTGCATCAGGCGCTCATGCCCCGGGCCCAACGCGACCTGCCAGTCCACGCCCCAACGGGTTTCCTTGTGCAGATACCTGCGCATGTCCGTTGCGACGATCAGACCGACGCGTGCCGGCAACGGTTGCAACAGCGGCGCCGGCAGCTTCGGCTCGGGATGAATGGCGACGGCGCCACAAGCCGTCAATGCAGCAGCAGGGGCAGCAAGAAGGAACGCGCGGAGGAGGTCGCTCGCCATACGCTCTCGCCTGGTCATCCAATGAGCCTTGGATCCACCCGAATGAAGCTACTGCTTCATTCCCACGAAGGTACCGTTGTTCTGCTCGCAGATCAGCCGCATTAATGCCGAAAAGCGGATATTTGTAAACGGCGCCATGTCCGGCGCCTCCGGGAACCCGATGGCGTGGATACGCACGGGTCGGCGCCCGTCGTGGTTGAGTTTGTTGAGCGAGCCGATCGAATCCAGCGCCGCCTGGATCGAATCGCCGGTGAACTCATCGCCCATCACGAAGACGCTGATGCGCTTGTCATCCGCCCAGTACGTGCGCAGTGCTTCTTCCATGCCCGGAACGGGATTGGACTGACTGAATGCGCGCCATTCCTTGGCCCGCGCGCGGATCTCGGCGCGTTGCTGGGGCGAGTCCTGCAGCCATTTACCGCGCGTTCCGGCGAACATGTACTTGCCTTGGTCGTTGATGATCTGCAGCCCCTTGACGCTCGGATACAGGCTCAGGATCTCATCGACGATCGCGAGATTCAGATCCCAGTGGTTGCTGGTCATGCTCGAGGAGGTGTCGATGATGAAGATGACATATTCGCTGTCGATCGGGATCCCACCGACGGCGTCCGTCGCACTACGCGCCGCGCGATCCTTGAGCAAGCGTTGCATCTCGGCGCTCAGCGTCTGATACGCCGAGACCAACTCCCCTTCCACGACATTGGTGACGGCGGCGTCCTTCCTGCTCGAGGAGAACTGTCCCTGAGCGTGCGACAGGTCGCCCGAAAGCCGGGCAAGCTGTTGCCTGTCACGCTCCAACGTCGCGACCTTGCTGTTCAAGTCGCGCTCGAGGCGCTCCGTCTCGCCGCGAATCTCGTGTAGCTGCACTTCCAGCGCGCGCACTTGCCCATCGAGATTGACGCGACTCTTCTCGAGCTCGAAGGGCTGACCGACCTCGGTCAGCACCAACAGCAGGATGATCGCCCCGAAACCGCAGCAGATGCAGTCGAGGAAAGAGAGGCTGAACACCTCCACCTCACGGCGGCGCCGCATCAGTGTGGCCTCCGCCGGAGCCGGCTCTTGCCACTCGTACCCGATCCCGCCGCGTTCACGGCCAGTCCTTCGATGGCATCATCAGAGTACCGTCCGTCAGCCGCGACAGATGCCAGAACCGGTGCGCGGCCTGTGTATCGCCATTCATCGGCAGCAATATCGTGTCGATCGGCACCTTGTCCGGCAGTTGCCCGACTGCCTCATCGAACAACCGCATGCGCACGCCCGAATCCACATACTTGCGCAGGCCGGCGGTCTTGCCTTGTGTCGGCAGGCCATCCGTGATCAACACCACCTGATCCGGCAACGGACTCAAGGTCTTCGTCGACGAAAACGCGTTGTAGAGGCTGGTTCCGTCGCGCGGCACGATCTCCTTCAACGCCGACATGTCGCGAGCCAGTTGGGTTGCATCACTTCCCGCGATCCACTTGCCCTGGGTGCCGGCCACCAACGGCTGCGCCTTGGTGTTGAAGGTGAAGATCTGGTACTGGCTCCCGGGAGGCAGCTGTGTCATCAACCAACTCACGGTGTCGACAGCACGCCGCCACTTGGCTGCGGCACGCTTGTGCTCGTCGTCCAGGTTGCGCATGCGGATGACGGTAACGACGTCCTCGTGCAGCATGCTCGCCGATACGTCCAGCAGGATCAGGATGCGCTTGCCCCGCATCCGGATTCCCGTGATGTAGCGACGATCGCCACCCGTTTGGCGGAAACTCTTGACGGTTTGGCCCGAGGGTCCCTTATCGACGGCGCCTGCCTCGAGCCTACGGACGCCATCCTCGAGCGACTTCACGTCGGCTTTGAGCTTCGCGATATGTTCGCGCTTCGCAACTGTCTCGGCGTCGTACGTCGAGACATCCTGATTCTCATTCCTCAGTTGCGAGACGATCTCGGTGGTACGGCCAACCGTTTCCGTGGTCTCGCGGGCCGTTCTCTCCAACGCGTTACGCAACACCACCAGATGATCGGCTCCTTGCAGAACCTGATCGGCCAACCGGCTCACTTCAGCCGACCGGTCGTCGGACTTGTGTATCCGGATCACGCCGGCCTGGGCGCTGACGATGGTGTAGAAGAGGATGACGGCGCCAAACCCACAGCAGATGCAATCCAGAAAGGACAGCGTGAAGACTTCGAAGGTGCGGCGCCTGCGGCTCATACGGAAATCAAGGCCAACTCGACACCAGGCTCGCCCAACCGCACCCGGTCTCCGGAGTACACGCGCACCCGCTCGACTACACGCTCACCGTTGACGTACGTACCGAAGCTGCTGTGGTCGAGTAGCACCAACTCCTCGCCATCGCCCACGAACGTGCAGTGGCGTCGTGATACGCCGGCCAACCCGTCCGGCAGCGTGATTGAGCGACCGGCCCCGGGAGAGCGGCCGACCGCCAGCGCTTGCGATCCAACCGGAATCGCCCGGCCGTCCCAGAGCAGATGTGTCGGCGGTGGACCACCCGCTTTGCGTCCGCCCAGCCGCGTCCGGGTCAAACCCTCGACGGACGGGGCAGGTGATTGAAGGGGCAATCGTCGCAGGAGATGGACGCTGTCGTCCGCGGCGCGTGCCGGGAGATCGAGTCGGGACAACGCGGCAGCGGCGAACCCATCCGGGACAGCGATGAGTTCGCAGTCGACGAACTGCTCGATCTCATCGCGCAGCCCGGGAACTTCCGCCAGAGTGCGTGGCATCACCAGAGTAGCCGCCATCCCGGCGGGGCGTAGTTCATGCAGCAGCCGGAGAATCTCACGGGTCAGAGGCTGTGCGGCGAGCGCCAGCTGATCCCGGCTCAGCTCCACTTCGAAGCGCTCCTCGCCTTTGACCAATGCCGCCGTGGCCGCCCCCGTCGTTTCCGCCTCGCTGACAAGGCCTGCGATCGCGTCGAACAACATCTGCTCGGTCGCAGCATCGTGCAGAGGGTCGAAACGCGTGCGCTTGACCATTGCCATGCTGATGAACTCGATCCATGCCTGATAGAGTTCGACGACACCGCCTTTGTTGGTCTGAACCGTTCGGCGGCGCCGCGCCACACCTGCTGCTACATCTATCGCTGTTGCGGCCGCGTGGTGCAGGCCTAGTTCGACGGCTATTGCGTGCCGTTGCGTGCCCAAAGCGGCGACGCACGCGGTCGCGCTGTCTACGAAGCCATCGACCTGCAATGCAAGCGCGCGTGCGAGTCCGAGTACCGTGCCCAGCCCTCTCGCCTCCGCAATGGCCGGAGCCAACATCCAGACTCGCTCCTCGGGTCGGGCAGGCTGGACCTCGAGTCGCTGGGACAGATCAGCGGTCAACAGGCCCAGCGTCCGCTCCGAAACATCCGTCTGCGTGAGTGCTGTCTCCCAATGTCTGGACGAGGTGACCGTGGGGTGGCTCCGCAGTGCGTGCCAGGCCAGGGTCCCCGCCACCTCACGGGTACCTCCATCGAACACTGCTCCTGGCGCGCTGGACAACACCACGCCATCCCGGGAAAAGGACAGGGCGCGGTCATCAAGCTCGATGGCGAGAGGCTTCATCTTCTAGCTCACGGCGCTACTTATGGCAGGCGCGGGCAGGCTCGTCAGATGTCCGCCGGAAAGCTGACGCTGCTGTCTGCCGACTGCTGCGGGTCCGGCGCCACCGTCGGGTCATCCTTGATCGTCGCGTCTTCCTCGGGCGCCCCCGCAGGGGGCTTTTGGGCCGGCGCCGCCGGTTTCGCGGCTGTGGGTTGCGAGGCCGGCGCTGCCTTCGCCGCCGGCACTGGCTTCTGCTCAGCCGCCCGCAGCGACATGGCCGCCCCACCGGCACAGACGATCCCCAACACACTCAACGCCACCACGACCTGTTTGGTTCTCATGACGATCTCCTACTCGGCATAGCGCGCAATTCGAAATCCCACTGTGGGACCTGCATTTTCCTGAACGTCGCGCCACGCGAGGCGCAATTCCGTCGCAACCGCCGTCTTCCAGTTGGCACCTCGAATGACATGGCGCGTGCCATCCTCCGGGCCCAACGGATCCGTCACCGCGGCAGGATCGACGAATGACAAGTAGTAGTCGTTCGTCCACTCGGAGAGATTTCCCGCCAGATCGTGCAAGCCAAGCGGGCCTGCCTTGAACTTACCGACAGGCGCCACGACCGGATATTCGTCACGGTACCCGGGCAGATTCGCGGGCAGGGACGATCCCGTCTCCTGGCCCGCCACATTGCCGAACCCGGCCTGCACCGGCAGCGCATCGCCCCACGGGTAACGCCGGAAGCTGTTGGGCGCCGCATAGCGCGCCGCGTACTCCCACTCGGCCTCCGTCGGCAGGCGATACCCGATCGTGACGGGGCGCTTCAGGACGTAACCGTTGTCTTTCTTTTCGTAGGCCGGCGGCAGCCCGTCCCGCTCCGACAACCAGTTGCAGTATTCCGCTGCATCGTTCCAACTCACCTGGCTCACGGGTTGGATGTCCAGGTCGATCGAGTATTTGTCGATGAACCCCGAAGAATGGGCGGCGCGGAACTTGCGGAACTGTTCGTTCGTTATCTCCGTTACACCGAGGTAGTACGGTCGCTTCAAGGTGACCTGACGAAGCCCTTCATTCGGCCGGCGACCTTGCTCCCGTCGGTCGCTGCCCATCGGGAAAGTCCCTCCGGGCACCAACCGCATCGCATAACCGTCTCCCGTGGCGGTGGTAGGGGCCGACTCCTGAAGAGCGGCGCCCCGATCGAGGGGAATCAGGTGGTAGTGGATCTGGCGTTCCAGTCCCGTCGCCGGCGTCACCGAGTCCTTGAATGCGATGAAGCCGTCCTGGCGGACTTCAAGCCGGTGTTCGACGGCTGACAACTTGAGCGTCTTGGGAGTGCGCCCCTGGCTGGCGCCATCGATGATGAGCTCCGCATCCACCGGTTCGCCCTGCACGGTGACCGCAGCGGTCAACTCTTCGAGTCGGGCTTCCAACGCGATTTGCCGGCCGGGATCGGTAAACACCGCACGGGTCCAGGTCGCGTAGCCCGGGAGGTCCATGACTACATCGCGAGACACGCCGGCTGGAAGGTCGATCTCCAGCGGCGTCCTGCCACGATGCGTACCGGCGATCGTGACTTCGGCTCCCGCAGGATTGGACTTCAGTGCCAGGTGGCCGTCCGGTTGCCCCAGCGTGACGGGCCCGATCGCCAGCCGCTCGCCGGCTTTTACGACTACGCTGCTTTCCCAGGGTTTGAGGCCGGCCGCTGCGATTCGTACCAACCGGACGCCGGACTCAACCTCGAGCGTGCGCGGCGACGCGCCCAGATCTACGCCGTCCACACTGATCTGTGCACCCGCCGGAATCGAAGTCACTTCGACGGAACCCCATGCCGGCTTCAGAGCTACCGTCAACTCCTGACGGACGCTGGACCCCTTCATTGCCACGTGAGTGGTGAAGTCGAGGTAACGCGGAGCGTGAACGGTGATCGTTCGGTCGCCAGCGGCAACATCGATGTCGCCCGGTACCTTGCCCAACTCGGCGCCGTCGACGATCAGGACTGCAGCGACCCCGCCGGTATCGACGTGAAGCTTTCCAGGTAACTTCCCGAGTCGTAGCCGAACACCCTCGGTGTTGTTCGATGCCACGTCGAGCTCCGCATCTGCGGGATAGTACCCCTCGCGCTCCGCCCGGATCAGATGTCTGCCGGGCAACATCATCAGCCGCTCACCTGAGCGGAACGACAGAATCGTGTCCGGGGTTTTCAACCGAGCATCCTCGGGGAGGATGTCCAAAGGCACCGGCTCCAGGAGCGACACGAACGCAACGATAGCGATACCCGCGGCAACAACAGCGCCGACGGCGACCTGCAGGCGTCGCCGTCTGGCTCGCGCCGCGGGACTGAGGCCATCACCGATCTCGCCGCGACCGGACTCGCGACGCACGATGACGGGCGTACCGCGAGCCAGGATTTCCAGGTCTTCGTCACCACCCTCACCCTGTGCCAGCGTGGCTACGGTGGCGGCGGGAGCCACCGTCGCATTGCCGACCAGATGGCACACCTCAACTCTCAGGAGCGTCCGCGAAACATCGGTGACGACAAGCTGAGCATCGCCAACCGCAAGAACGTCGTTGCGGCGCAGATCGCGCGCAGTCAGGAGAGTGCGCCCGTCAAAGCGAATTTCAGCCGAGCCCGCGGGCTCCGCCACCCACACGGCTGTACGACGCTCCACCTGTAATTGAGGCCCATCGGGCACTCCGGGCACGACGATGTCCGCGCCGGGACCGCCCACGCAGAACGCCGCGCTAAGGGTGCGCTCGCCGCCTGGCTCCCGGATCCGGGCTTCTGTGTAGGAGGCCGGCGCTTGTGTATCGGGCGCCGGCGCCGCTTCGTTCATATCGGCTCGGAACAGCTGATGCTCACCGTTTGCGACCCCTGGCCGGGGGAGACTGTAATGTCGCGCCGGACGTCGCGGAAGCCGTTGCGGGTACCGATGACCGTGTACCGACCCGGCTTCAGCTCGATCTCACGCCGGGCGAAGGTACCAAACGCCCCGATGCTCGGGATGCTGATTTGGGTCGCGTTGTCCGAGACCAGCTGCAGGCGGACTGCCTTGTCGAAGTCCGGCAACAGTGCCCCCAGGCGGGTCATCTGCGATCGCAGGGCCGGGCCGGGGGAGTCCTGGATCCGGGCGCTCTGCAACAGGTCCCGCGCTTCGTCCCGCACGGCCGGGGTGGACAATCGGCTGGGCTGGTCGATCAGAGCCTGTAAGCGCGATGACATCTCAGCCCTCTCGGCCGCGCGCGCCTTGCCCTGCTGCGCAAACACAAGTGAGGGATCGGCACGCAGCGCAGCCTCGTACTCCTGCATCGCATCAACCCAACGTTCCTGTGCCTCCAGAGCCGCGCCCTTTTGACGCGCCGACGCGTAGCTACGTGCGGTGAGCGCAGCGCCTACACGGCGCAATCCTTCGGACGCCTCGGCTCCGTTCGGCTTGATGGCGCGGGCCTTCTCGAACGAGTCGTGCGCCTCGTCCAAACGTCCGGCTCCCAAGGCGGCGAACCCGGCACCGACCGCTTTCGCGTAGTTATCATCGCCGAACGCGGCATTGGCACGACTCAGGCCCTGCCTGGCCTGGTCGTTCCCCGGATCCAGCGACAGCGCCTGGCTGTAGTCCTGCGCAGCTCGCCCGTAGTTGCGCGCGCGTTCCGCGTTCTCGCCGTCTGCCAGAAGAGGCAGGACGCCGGCAAGGCTTCGCGTCCTGCGCTGACCCGCCTGCACGCGCCTGTCGTTCGGGTCGATCCGTCGCGCCAGATCAAATGCCTGTGCAGCAAGCTCACCCTGGCCAGCTGCCAACGCTTTGTCGCCCGCTTCGATCTGTGCCTCGAAGGCCTGCCGGGCACGACGCTCCACACGCTCCACCAATGAGGCGGCCTGGGCCAGACGAGCCAGAGCCACTTTCGTGTTACCTGCGTCATGAGCACCGATCGCTTCCGCCGAAAGCATTTTGGCGTCCGAGAAATCCCGGCCGCCCCAAATGCCAGCGCCCCGGTTGTCGAGCGATGCCAGACGCGTATCGACATTCTGTCGCGAGGATTTGTATGTTGCCTCGGCGTCAGCGGGTGACGCTGCCGCGCTGTTCTGAGACGCCGCGCTACTGCCGGTTTCGGCGCGCGCAGCCGACGCCGACGTGCTACCAGTGACTGGCGCGGTCACGGATGGCCCAGTGGCAGCAGCGGCAATCGCCGGAGCAGCCTGTCTGGACGAGCCCGCCACAGGGCGGGCCGTATCCGGCGCGGCCGCGGCGCCGGGCTGAACCGCGGTACCCGCCGGAGCCTGTGTTGGCGTCACCGTCTCGGAGGCGCCCGATTTTTCCGCGGCCACCGCCTTGTCCGTATCCGTCTGCGCCGGCTCCGGTGCCTTGGCCACAGCCGATCCTTTCAGGTCGGCCTCGGTAATGACCAGGCCCTGCGAAACCACGTCCGGAACGTATTTCGGCAATACGTAGAACCAGGCGCCACCGGCAACCAACGCCAAAGCCAACACGACCCACGGCCATCGCCGTGGACGTATAGGCTCCAAGCGGGTGGGGCGAGGTGCCGGGACGAATTGTTGGAGATCGTCGAACGCCGATCGGGGCTTCGGTCGGGGACTGATGGGTGGGAGTGGCGGGACGACCGAGACGTCGTCCCTTGCCCGCAGCGGCGGGATCGCTTCTCTCGCCCGCAACGGCGGTATCTCTTCTCTCGCCCGGAGCACCTCTTCTCTTGCCCGCATCGCCGGGACGTCCAGCGGCGGCGACACAGGCGCGGCCACCGCCGCCGCCCGCAACCCCGGGTCGGCTGCGGGAATCCGGGCATCCTGCAGCTCTTCTGCACTGACCGTCGGCGTCAGCGCCGGCGGCATCGTGAAAGCTACCGGCCTGAAACCCGCCATGGTTGGATCCGACATGTCGAAGGTCAGCGTGTCGTTCAACGCCGAATCCAACTCGTCGATGATTTCTCGCATGGTGCGCGGCCGGTTGATGGCGCGCTTGGAGAGCATTCTCATCACGAGGGCCGACAGCAACGGCGGGATCTGCCGGGTCGGCGTCATCGTCGGCACCGGCTCCTCCGTCGCGCGCTTGACGTCGAAATGGGGGTAATACGGCGGATAGCCCGAAAACAACTCGTACGCGAGCGCTCCGAGTCCGTAGATGTCATCGCTCGGTAGCGGCGCCTCTCCACGAAGCTGTTCCGGGCTCGCCGTAAACGGCGACAGTCCACGCGAAGACTCCTCGGGTCCCGCATCGACGACACCGGCAACACCGAAGTCAGCCAGCTTGACGCGTCCGCGCGAGTCGAACAGAACGTTGCCCGGTTTCAGGTCGCGATGAACGACACCGCGCTCGTGCGCGTGCTCGAGCGCCTGCGCCACTTCGATGAGGACCGGAACGATCTCGAGATAACCGGAGCCCCGCAGCTTGCGCAGGTCGCCGCCTGAGGCGAGCTCCATCGGCAGAGCCACCACCTCACCGGAGCGCTCCGGTGGGTAGACCTTGAGGATGCACGGATGATTGAGCCTGCTGGTGATCTCGTACTCGTGCTCCAGAGCGGCCCATGCTGCTTCGCGCTTCCCCGGCGAGGGCGTTACGATTTTTAACGCGACGTCGATGCCGCGTACTTCGTCGTGTGCCCGCCGGACTTCACCCTGCCCCCCGGCTCCAAGGCGGTCGAGAATCGTGAAGCGGGCATCCAGCCGGCGGCCCGTGGTGGCAACAACCGCTTCTGTCATAGCCGAACGCTCAGTGGCCCTGTGCACTCCCGGCCGGATTGGCGGCGATCGGCGCTGTGTCCGCGGCCGGCGAAGCCGACTCGGGGATTTCGCCCGAGGCTGTCAACGTGCCGTTCTCTTCGAGATAGAGCTGATGTAACAGTTTGCGCCATTCGCGATATTGCTCGTCCGCAGTGCCCGTTAAACGCAGGGTCCGCCCTTCCACGTCGACTACCTGTGGAGCCACCTCCGACCGAAAGGAATCGGAAAGCTCCTTCAAGGCCTGAGCGTGGACTTTGGCATCGGCGTATTTCTTCAGACCGGACAGGATAGCTGCCGTTCCACCGATCGCCCCCGCCGTTCGCACCGCGCCCTCGAGCCGGCGACAGTTGTAGTCCTCCGAATTGCATTGCCCGGGGACCAGGACGCTGGCCAGAATTGCCGCGGCACCGAGGAACGTGCGCACCCGGGCCTGGTTCCGGGTGCGCTCTTCCTTTTCGATCTCGTCGTAGCTCGCACGGCGCCATTCCCCGTACGACTGGCTCATCTGGTCGGCGAAGTTCGCGTAGTACCCGTTGACCGTATCGATGACTCCCGAATCGCGTTCGCGGATGCGGTCGATGCGGGTGTTGATCGGGTCGTCCTGTGCAGGAAGACGGGCCACCCGCACCGTTCCCTTGGCATCCTGGTTCAGATAGCCCTGCATCGCCTGCGGCGCCAGATCGCGCGCGAACTCGAGCTGCGTGACCCGCCGGACATCGCGTCTGTCGGGGACCGACAGGGCCCCCCGGGCCGCGACCATGTCGTTCGCGATCTGCGAATAAACGTTCTGAAAGGGATCGCGCGCCTTGAGCGCCGAATCCGTCTTGTAGGAGCCGACATCTGCCAGGCTCTCGTATCGCTTGCCGTTGATCCATACCCGACCGGTGGAGTCCTTGACCGTAACCTCAAGAGCAAGCTTCGCTCCCGTGGATTCCAGGATTTTCCCCGAGACCTGCAGATCGATGAAGTCCGCCCCCTCCGGGATCACCCGGACCGCGCCCCATTGGCCCGAAGCCTCGAGGGTGCTGCGCAGCAAAGTCGCCGAGTAGTGCGACTCCGCCTGGCGGATTTTCGGGTCGATGCGCTTTTTGGCGAGTGCGGCCTCGTTCGTCGCGATCTCCTGTGGAATGCCGGGATCGAAGGAGTGCACGCCGACATCCAGCCGCTCGTCCTCCGGAATCTGCCGGTCCGCCTGGACGGCGTTCACCTTGGGCAGAGGCTTGGTGTCTTTGACGACGCAGCCACCCAGCACGGCCACTAGAGTCACCGCCATCAAGCCCGCTAGAACGGTGCGGCACGCCACAGCGGTGCAGCCCGCCAACGCCGCGCACCGCGTCACAACCTTGCGGCCCACGGAGCCAGTCCAACCCTCCGAGACCGTGCACCCTGCCAAGGTCGCGGGGACCACCGTGCGACCCACAAGCGTGCCGGCGCTCCAATCTGGTCGCCCGCTCATGTTCTCACCTCATCTCCTGCCGTCAGCCGTCGTCACCTTCCTGGCGCGTTCTTTTTATAGTCGATGTATTCCTTCCATAGCTTGTCCTTGAGCTCTGGATCCGTCTCCTGCTCAGCTGCCTTGCGCAAGCGACGTGCAACCACGTCGTCATCGCTTCCATCAGGAATCTCGCGCGCTGTGGCGCCATTTCCGGTCGTACCGCTGCCTTCAGCCGCGGCACCCGCCTTGTCCGACTTCAGGTCTCCCGAGCGCTGACCGCCCTGTCCTTGCCTGCCACGGCGATCGCGGTCGCCCTTGGATTGAGTGTCCTTTTGCGGCGCTTCGGTTGTACCCGAACCTGGTTTGTCCGCGCTGGCTGCCGCCGTCGGCGAAGCGCTGTTGTCGGAGCCGGCTGAGCCCGCGCCCCCAGATGCCTGCCGCGCGTCGCGCTCCTTCGCGACCGACTCCTGCTCCTTGCGCAGCGCGGCGTCAAAGGTGCCAAGGGAGTCGTCCAGTCGCCGGTCTATTGCAGCGCGTCGCTCGGCTGGCGTCTGCGCTCGCTTCGAGGCTCCCGACGACCCGGCGCTTCCGCTTGGGGGTCCGGCACTTGACGTCACGATGGCACTACCACCGCCCACGGCCCCCCCGGCGGCTATCACGCCACCCCCAGCACCACCGCCACCCGCCGCGCGACCGGTACCCGAGGTCCCGCCGCCACCCGCCGCGCCACCGGTAGCCGAGGTCCCGCCGCCACCCGCCGCGCCACCGGTAGCCGAGGTCCCACCGCCACCCGCCGCGCCACCGGTACCCGAGGTCCCGCCGCCACCCGCACCGCCGCCCGAGGCCTCGGCGCCGCCCGCCGCCCCCGTGCCCGACGTTGGGTTTCCGCCTCCGCCGGCAGCTCCCGATTCGCCCGCCGCCGCAGAACCGTTCTGTCCACCTCCTGAATTCTGACCGTCACGGGAAGCGTCCGACGTCGAGGAAGACGACGACTTGGGTGTCGGCGGTGTCTTTGGAGTCGTCTGACAACCTGCGATCGCCAGCAGCGCAACGGCGGCTCCCGTCACGACTGTCATTCTCGCTTGCGTCGACTCACACACAGCCAACTTCACTCACTCGCGTTGGTCACTTTTGCGTTCACGATCGACGAGCTGCGCTTGGGCAGTGGCTTGTTGTTCTTCGCGTTGAGTACTTGCGCTGCCCCATCCGTGTCGTCGCTACCGACGAAGAACGTCCGCAGTTGGCTCGCCATCCGGTGGCAGGCCAGGCTCTGCACTCTCGCGATGAAAGGCAGCGGCACGACCGCTCCGATGATGGCAGAAGTGCCCGTCACATCAGTGCCCACGCTACCGGCCGACTTCGCCTGCTGCAGATCCCAGATGGTGGCCTCGTAGTTGGATTCGTTTTCCCACCAGCCGAAGCCGATACAACCGGCCGCGCCCGGTGCGGCACCGCACGCAATGCTGCCGCCGCCATCAGTCTTCTGCGTTCCGCCATCCAGCCAGACGATATAACGTACACCCGACGCTGCAATGCGCTCACTGACTCCCGGACGCGTCAACAACGTCGCGACCGCCTCGGGTCGTGTGGGAGCCGTACCGGGCTCGAACCAGGGAAACATGGAATCCACGAATTGCACGTGTGGTCGGACCGTGATCGCAGACTCGCCACGACCGGCCAGTCCGTTACCAACACAGTCCATGAATTCGTCTTCCGCGCTCGCGCCTTCGATCTGAGGCTTCGCGAGAATCACGACGGCTTCGTTCTTCTGAATCTTCGTGTGCAGTTCGCGGGATTCTTCGACTCGCGATTGCATGCATCCAGGCAACACTACGAGCATCGCAAGGGCGGCGGTACAGCAGGACCCGACAGTGAGACCATTCATTGGTGCGCCTCCCCACTTCATTGGCAAAAGTTGCCTGCGGCACTTTGCAGACGTCACTCCGCAGGAAGCCGGCAAAAGTGTGATTTTTGCCGGCCGCGCCGCCGTACGCAGCGCCCCTTCCGCGCCGCTCGCCTGCGCCCGCCCGTTCGAGTATGCCACTGCTTCTCGCAGTGCGGCTGCTGCGTTTCCATTCAGTTGCGCTCCTAAGGAACAGTGCTCTCCCGCAACTTGAACTGGATGCGTTACAGCGCAAACCGCAGCTCGTGCGCGTGCGCGTGCGTGAGTTTGTATAGAGAGCATCGCCTTCTGCCGGCTCACGAGCCTTCCCTGGAGTACTGTACAGGTGTACAGTTCAACGGTGAGCGGCAAAACCATAGGACGCAACGTTTTCAAGGGCCGCGGCGCACTCTCGAATCCTGCCGGGCGGTTTGAATCGCAGGACGTCGAGCGCGTGGACGATGGCTGGTATGTCGAGGAGCAGCCGGACAGCATTGCCACAACCGTGGCGCCGGACCGTGCAAAGAGCATCATCAGCACGAACGACTCGCCCGACATCCCGTTCGCGCAGTCAATCAACCCTTATCGCGGATGCGAACATGCGTGTATCTACTGCTATGCGCGTCCCAGCCACGCCTACATGGGCCTCTCTTCCGGCATCGATTTCGAAACGCGGCTGTTCTACAAAGAAAACGCAGGCAAAGTCCTCGAGCAGGAACTCGCGCGGCCCGGCTACGTATGCAAGCCAATCACGGTCGGCGCAAACACGGACCCCTATCAGCCGGTGGAGCGCGAGCTACGCGTCACACGATCAATCCTCGAGGTTCTGACGCGAACGCGTCATCCCGTGACTATCATCAGCAAGAGCGCCCTCGTGCTTCGCGATCTCGACTTACTCACAGATTTGGCAAAGGATGGTCTTGTCGGCGTGGGCATCAGCGTCACGACGCTCAACGCAGAGACCAAGCGTTCGCTCGAGCCGCGGGCGGCTTCGCCGCAGGCGAGGCTACGAGCGATCCGCGAGTTGAATGCGGCGGGCGTGCCAACCGGAGTGATGGTCGCCCCTGTCATTCCCGCGATCACGGATCACGAGATGGAGTCGATCCTCGAGGCGGCCGCGGAGGCGAATGCAAAGTGGGCGGGCTACGTGCTCGTGCGTCTGCCGCACGAGATAAAGGATCTCTTCAGAGAATGGCTCGCTGAACACTTCCCGGATCGCGCGTCCCACGTCATGTCACTCATTCAGGACATGCGGGGCGGCCGCGACAACGACCCCCGGTTCGGTACTCGCATGCGCGGGACGGGGCCTGTGGCCGAGCTGTTACGCAACCGCTTCAAAATCGCCTGCAAGCGGCTCCAGTTGAATTCCGGAAGCCGCGAACTCTCACAGCCCACGCACTTGTTTCGTCCACCAACACCGCCGGGCGCACAGTTCCGCCTGGACTTTTAGCATTGGCAAAAGTCGCCTGCGGCGCTTTTGGCGCCTGCTTCCTCAGTTCCGCCGGAAGCGGTCCATCAACCGCAGCTCCGGAAACACCTTCAGGTAGGACCCGACGACCACCAAGGTCGCGACGCCGCCGACGATCACAGCGGGTATCGTGCCGAACCAGCGCGCCGTCGCACCCGACTCGAACTCTCCGAGCGTGTTTGAAGAGCCGATGAACATCGAGCTCACGGCGCTGACCCGCCCGCGGATGTCGTCTGGTGTTTCGAGCTGCACCAGCACCTGCCGGATATAGACACTGATCATGTCTCCTGCGCCCAGCAGCACCAGCGCCACGAGAGACACCCAAAACGTGGTGGATGCGCCGAACACGAGGGTCGACACTCCAAACACAGCGACACCGCTGAACATCCACCGTCCGACGTGTCGCTCGATCGGGTTCAGGGCGAGCCAGATAGCGCAGGCTGCCGCACCCACACCGGGAGCCGTGCGCAGCAGGCCCAACCCGGCAGGACCGATGTGCAGCACATCACTGGCATAGATCGGCAGCAATGCTGTCGCGCCTCCAAAGAGGACCGCGAACAGGTCCAACGAGATCGCCCCGAGCACCGTGCGTCGGCGGATGACAAAACGCAGCCCTTCGAGCAGTTCGCTGGAGCTGAATGACTTTTTCGCGCTCGTGGCGCGTACCGGCTTGATTCCGGAGATCAGTACGACGATCAGCAAGAGCAGGCCCAACGAGGCCCAATACACGACGGAGGGGCCGAACAGGTAGAGCAGACCGCCCAGGGCCGGACCCACGATCACCCCGACCTCGAGCACCACGGCATTCGTCGCGATCGCGTTCGGAAACGCCTCGGGCGGGACGAGGTTCGGCGTCATCGCTTGGGATGCCGGCATCCAGAACGCGCGACTCGTGCCGTGCAGGATCATCGCGAGAAACACTGGCCACGCGTGATGACTGCCCGACAGGGTGAAGATCAGCAGAACCACGACGGCCGTCACCGAGAGCGCATAAGCCCCCATGAGAATGAGCCGGCGGTCGGCTTTGTCGGCGGTATGTCCCGCCGGCAGCACCAGCAGGACGAAAGGCAGAAACTGCGCGAGACCGACGAAGCCCAGATTGAGGGCGTCATGGGTCAGGGCGTAGATCTGCCAGCCCACTGCGACGTTGAGCATTTGCCAGCAGATCGTTGCGCAGAAGCGGGCGGCTGCGTAGGCCGCGAAGTCGCGGTAGCGCAGGGCGACGAGAGGATTAGCCATGGGTAGCGCAAGCTTATCGAAGCTCGCGGCTGTTTGGGTGATGGACGACGCGCGTCGGTCTACCGGTGATGCCCCACGCCACGCCCGGGCGAGACCCGCAGCGACCGCAAAAGCCCATTCAGCACATCCGGCTCCACGGGTTTCACCAGGAACTCGTCGAACCCTGCGCTTGCGGCCCGCACGCGATCTGCGGGCTGACCATATCCAGTGAGCGCGATGATCGCTGGCGTCGTCCCGATCGGCAGCTCTCTCAAGCGCCTGGCGACGTCGTATCCATCCATTTCAGGTAACCCGATATCGAGCAGGACGACGTCGGGTTTCAAAGACGCGACGGCATCGAGCGCGGCTTGAGCGCTGTGGACACTGTGTGCGTCGAAGCCATCGAGAGACAGCAACATAGCAGTGCTATCCGCCGCATCGACATTGTCGTCGACCACCAGCACGCGCAACGTGCCGGTAGCGCCCGTGTCGAGGTCACGGTCGGTCGCGGGAATCTCCGGTTCCGGATTTGGCAGAGTCGCCGGCACGGGGTCCTCGACCGCCTCGGGGGCGGCGACCCTCTCCTGATACGGATCGAGCGCTGGGAGCTTGACGACGAATTCCGCACCCTTTCCCAACCCCTCGCTATAGACCTCCACGCTACCGCCGTGCATCTCCACAAGTTGCTTGACGAGCGTGAGGCCGATTCCCAGCCCACCTTGTGAGCGATCCAACGTGCGCTCGGCCTGAGTGAACAGCTCAAACACGTGCGTGAGGAGAGAGGGGGCGATGCCGGCACCCGTGTCCTTTACGCGAACGACGACCTGAGATCGAACCTGCCTGGCGTCGACCCAGATGTCTCCCCCCTCATCCGTGTATTTGGCAGCGTTGTTCAGAAGATTCGCGATCACTTGGGCCAGTCGCGTGAGGTCGCCTTGGAGTCGCAGCGGCTGTGCCGGCAATTGCACGTGCAAGCGGTGCTTGCGCGAGCGAATCAGCGGGCGACTGGTCTCGACGGCGTGCCGCACCACATCGGCAACATCGATCGCATCCTTCTGCAGAACAATCTGCCCCCGAACCATCCGAGAGACATCCAGCAAATCGTCGACCAACCGGACCAGGTGGCGCGTCTGCCGCTCGATCACCCTGCGGGCCCAATCCAACTCGGCCCCGCCGTCGTGGTTGCGCAAGATCTGCACCGCGCTGCGAATCGGCGCGAGCGGATTGCGCAGCTCATGACTCAACATCGCGAGAAACTCATCCTTGCGCCGGTTCATCTCGCGCAGCGCGTCCTCGACAGAGCGATCGGCGCGGGCCTTCTCAAAGGGTGGCCACACGACGTCCGCGACTCGCCGCACCAGCTCGATTTCGGAGTGACTCCAGTCTCGCGGGACCGCCTCGACGACCGACAGCACGGCAACCAGCGACCCGCTCTGCAACAGCGGTGCCGACACGAAGGCGCCGACCCCATCCAATCCAAACCATGGGTCACACAGACAGGCGAGCTGTCCTTCAGCGCGCACATCACGGACCGCTGTTACCAGGCCTTGGCGTGCCCGCATCGCTAGTTCTAGAAATGGGCGAAGCGGCAGGCTCGTGACCTCGATTTGCGCCCCGTCCGTGCCGCGATTGCGCAGAATGACAGCCTCCCCTGTCGCCTCATCCAGCTCTACCAGAGTGACGAGTGGAGCACCCAGCCGTTCGCGCAGGCGGAGCATGGCCGCGCACACCAGCTCCTGAGGATCTCGCATAAGCGCAAGTTCGGTGGATAGCGTAAGAAGGAACGCCGCACGATCGTTCGCATCGCGCACGTCGTGGATGTCCGTCGATGTCCCCATCCACCTGGAGACTCGCCCTTCAGCATCGAGCATTGGCTGAGCCCGAATGAGATGCCAGCGGTGGGAGCCGTCATGACGACGCAGGCGGACTTCCATGTTAACCGGCGTGAGCGACCGTAGTGCTTCCCCCCAGATGGCCCACGCACGGGCTGCATCCTCGGGGTGGGTACAGGGATCCGACGGGAACGGGTGTGGTGCACCACCCTCGGTACGCGTCCGCCCCTGGGAGCCCGCCTCGTCAGCCCACTGCGCGCCGAAGTATTCCCAGCCTTGCGCGTTCAGATAGTCCAACGTCCCATCGGGACTGCAAATCCAAACGAGGTGCGGCAGAGCGTCGGCCAGCAGGCGGAATTCCGCCTCGCCGCCGCCAGGCAAGGTTCGGGTAATCCCCCCACGGACGAACTCGTCGGGGCCTTGGACTTCGCTTCCCATAAAGTGCAGTCTTGTTCATCATCTTTCGCTTGCAAGGCCTCGCAGCCCCAGGGCCGCGCCGCCTTTGCAAGAAAGTGTGACCTCAGCATGAATACAAGAAGCAAATCACGTGCCGGGGAGATCCCAGGCCTGGCATTAGGCGTAGCGTTGAGTCTTCTTAGCAGCTGTGCGACACCCCCGCCGGCTCCGAGTGTTGCGCCCGCGCCCACTCAGACGGACATGTCTTTCGAGACGATCAGCGATCGCTACTTCCAAGAGATGTTGCCGTTGACCCCCGTCACCGCAACTGAACTCGGTGAGCATCGATACGACGGCGCTCTCGATGACGTCAGCGCCGCGGGTGAAGCCAAACGCACAGCGCTGGCGCGCGACCTGCTCTCACGACTGGATGCTCTGGAGCACGCGCAGCTATCTCGTGCACATCAGGTCGACGCCCGCCTTTTGACGAACGAACTGCAGTACGTCCTTTGGCAGAGTGAACAGCTCCAGGAATGGCGCTGGAATCCTCTGCTTTACACCGAGCTGGCCGGCAACAGCATCTACTTGCTGATGGCCCGCGACTTCGCACCGCTTCCGGACCGACTGCGCAATGTGTCGGCACGCCTCGGTGAGTTGCCACGCCTGCTCTCACAGGTGCGTGAAGTACTCGACCCACCTCGTGTCCCCCGCATCCATGCGGAGACGGCGGTAAAACAGAACACCGGCATCCTCGATCTCATCGATCAAGTCGTCGTCCCGCAGCTGAGTGCTCTTCCCGAAGCGGATCAGCAACAACTCAAGTCGGTGATCGCCAAAGCGCGCACGGCCGTCACCCAACATCAGCTCTGGCTGGAGAAGCGACTGCTGCCCGCGGCCCAGGGAGACTTTCGGCTCGGTGCCGTGTTCTACGACCAGAAGCTGCATTTCGCACTGCTTTCGTCGCTCTCACGGCAGGAGATTCGCACGCGGGCGTTGGACGAAATTGCTCGCACTCGCACCGAAATGTATGCACAGGCGCGCGTTGCCCTGACCGGGCGTGCCGGTGCCCCGCCGCTGCCTGACAGCCCGACCGCGGATGAGCAGCAGACCGCGATCGCCGCGGCGCTCGAGCTCGCTTATGCGCAACGGCCGGAGCGCGGTGCACTGTTCGACACCGTGCGCGCTGAATTCGAGAAGGCGTACAGCTTCCTGCGCTCCGCCGACTTCGTGACGCTGTACGACGACCCGATCGCCATCGTTCCGATCCCGAAATACCAACAGGGCGTCGCAGTCGCCTACTGCGACCCGCCCGGAGTGCTGGACAAAGGCCAGAAGACCTTCTTCTCCATCTCGCCGATCCCGGAGGACTGGACCCAGGCGCAGTCTGATTCGTTCCTGCGCGAGTACAACCTGCGCTCGATCGACAATCTCGTCAGCCACGAGGCTCTGCCCGGGCACTACGTCCAGTACACCCACAGCAACCGCTATGACTCTCCATTGCGCGGGGTGCTGAAGTCGGGAACGTTCGAGGAGGGCTGGGCGGTATACGCCGAGCGGCTGATGGTGGAACAAGGCTTCCGCGAAGGCGACCCTTTGATGAAGCTGATTCAGCTGAAGTGGTACCTGCGCACCGTCGCCAACTCGATCCTGGATCAAGGCGTTCATGTCGACGGCATGTCTCGTGAGGACGCCATGAAGCTGATGGTTCACGACACTTTCCAGGAAGAGCGCGAAGCCGCGGGAAAATGGGTCCGGGCCCAGCTGACATCCACTCAGCTCTCGACTTATTTCGTCGGCGTTCAAGAGCATCTGGCGCTCCGCGAGGAAGCGCGCAAGCGCTGGGGCAAGACCTTCACGCTCAAGCGGTATCACAATGCCGTCTTGGGCTACGGCATGCCACCCGTGTCTTACATCCGCGAGCTGATGTTCGATCTGCCAATCAATTAGTCGATGGGCTCTTGACTTGCAGCCCCGCCGCCGCGCAGGCTTCGCACCGCTCGAGGAATCGGGAAGTCTGGTGCGGAGAGATCCAAGGCCAGCGCTGCCCCCGCAACGGTAACCGAGAACAAAGCGAGTCATAGGCCACTGCGTCGTTTAACGGCGTGGGAAGGCGACCCGCCCGGAGTCACAAGCTCCACTCGGAAGCCCGGAGACCGGCCCTGAGCATAAACCGAGGTGTCGCGGCGGGCGGCTCTGGTCGCCGGTATTCGCGCCAGTCTTGCGGCGCCCCGCGCCCAGCTCCCCCACACGACCCTCCGGCACGGGTGTGTGCATATCTGGGAGCTCGAAGAATCCATGAATACCGTTTTTGCGGTGCGCCGCGCCATGCGAGGTGCGTTCATCGCCAGCCTCGTTTCACTGTCAACCTTGTCACAGGCGGCGGAGGATCCTGACGTCCTCGTCACCGCCTCACGTGTCCCCGAGACGACGCAGGACACTCTGTGGTCCTCGACGGTTCTCACGCGCCAGGACATTCAAGCGCGTCAGGCACAGTCGGTAGAAGACCTGTTGGCAGACCAGGCGGGAGTCAGCACCGACAACGCCGGGGGTCTCGGTAAAGTCAGCTCTCTCTTTCTGCGTGGAACCAACGCGGACCAGACTCTGGTGTTGATCGACGGCGTCCGCGTCGCCTCCGCGACCGCCGGAACGGCGCCTATCGAGCTGATCCCGATGGATCAGATCGACCGCATCGAGATCGTGCGCGGCCCGCGCTCCACGTTATACGGCTCGGATGCCATGGGAGGCGTCATTCAGATCTTTACCCGACGCGCTGGCGATCCGGGAATGACGTTCGGCAGCAGCGTGACCGGTGGCAGTCACTCCACTTGGGACGTCACCGGAAACCTGCAGGCCCGCGGTGAGCAGGCCTGGGTAAACCTGGGCGCCGAGAATCTCACCACGCAGGGAATCAATGCGTGTTTGCCAGGCGCGGCGCTCGCGGGTGCGGGCTGCTTCACCACGGAGCCGGATCTCGACGGATATCGCAGCCACTCCGGCTCTCTCGGCGCCGGCATCAAACTGACAGATCAATTGAATCTGGAGGGCCACGTCCTGACCTCCAACGGCCAGACCTACTTCGATGGCGATTTCGGTAACCGCGAGATCTTCAGCGAGCAGGTCTACTCGCTCAAGCTCGACGACGCTCTCACCGATACGTGGCACCTGCGTGTCGCAGCCGGACGTAACAACGACGTCGAGAAGAACTTCGAGAACCTGGACCCGGCCGGCAACTTCGACACCACCCGAAACACCGCGAGCGCGCAGCTCGATGGCTGGCTGATCGGCAACGGCTCGAGGGGCGCCGCTCCCGGTCTGCGACTCATCGGTGGAGTCGACTACCAACAGGATCGAGTGGGCGGCGATACGGCATACGTAGAATCGTCACGGTGGACGAAAGGCGCGTTCAGCGAACTGCGCGGCGAGCTGAATAACTGGTCGGGCCTGATCGGCGCTCGCTACGAGAAGAATGAGCAGTTCGGCAACCACGTGACGGGCGATGCGGGACTGGCTCGCCGCATCAACGACCACCTGCGGCTGACGGCCACCTGGGGCACCGCCTTCCACGCCCCGACGTTCAACGATCTTTACTACCCCGACTTCGGCAATCCCGCTCTCGATCCAGAGAAGTCGCGAACGTTCGAAGTCGGCGCCGAGGGCTCTGCAGGGCGCCTGCGCGGGTCGCTGCATGCATACGAGACACGTGTCGACAACCTCATCGCCTTCGATTCGACCACTTTTCTGCCCGCGAACATCGATCGGGCTCGTATCCGCGGTGCCGAGCTGCAGGCCGACTGGCGCAACCAGGACTGGAAGCTGGGCGGGCAGCTCACCCGTCTGGATCCGTTGAACCTCGCAACCGGTGGTGCTCCCGACCTGCAGCTTCCGCGGCGGCCGAAAGAGAGCGGCTCTCTCGAGGTGCGCAAGCTATTCCCTACCGCTTCGGTCGCAACCGTGGTGCGGTGGGAAGGGCGGCGCTTCGACGATCTGGCCAATACGGCGCCGCTCGGGGGCTATTACACTGTCGACCTCGTGGGCGAATGGCAGCCCGTTCGGGATTGGAAAATCCAGGCCGGCCTGCTGAATCTGCTCGACCGTGATTATCAGACGGCGGCCTTTTTCGCTCAGGACGGCTTCCATTTCAGCCTGACCGTGCGCTATCAACCGATCGCCAGATAAAGGCGCTCGCAGACGAACTCATGAACCGACCGCCAACCGACCCGGCACGAGAGTTCCCGGTGCCCGATGAGCGCGCCGAGAATGCCGCACGAGCACGACAGCGTGACCTGACCAAGCCTCCCGGCTCTCTGGGGCGTCTGGAGGACCTTGCCTGCTGGTTTGCGGGTCGACTGAGCCGGCCGATTCCCGACATGCCACGCTGCGAGATCTTCGTGTTCGCGGCGGATCACGGCGTCGCGGCACAGGGTGTCTCCGCCTTTCCGCAAGCTGTCACCGCCAGCATGTTGGCCAACTTCGCCCAGGGCGGTGCGGCCATCAACGTCCTGGCACGGCTCCACGACTGCCGGATCGAGGTGGTCGACGTTGGGGTGGCCGCGCCGGATGGACCACCGGCCGGCATCCGCAACGAGCGCATTCGGCCTGGAACTCGCGATCTGACACAGACTGCAGCGTTGAATCTCGGTGAAGTCGCGGCGGCGTTGGAGGTTGGTAGAAAGTGCGCGCGGGAAGCGATCAGGCGCGGCGCCGGATTGCTGATTGCCGGCGACATGGGCATTGCAAACACGACCGCCGCCGCGTGCCTGATCAGCGCTTTGACGAACACCCCGCCCGCATCGGTGATCGGACGCGGGACCGGTGTCGACGATGCAGGGCTTGCGCGCAAGCTCGCAGCCGTCATCACGGGCTTGGAGAGGCTCGCACGCTACGCGCCGGAGATCATCGGTCCACAACGGGCTCTGCGCACGCTCGCGGAGCTAGGTGGGCTCGAGATCGCCGCGATGGCCGGCTTCTACCTCGAAGGCGCCCGGAATGCGGTGCCGTTGCTCCTGGACGGTTATATCTCCTCCGCCGCGGCGCTCTGCGCGGTGGCGATCGAGCCGGCGACGCGGCAGTGGATGTTGGCTTCGCACAAGTCGGCCGAGCCCGGACACGCCATCGCCCTGACCGCGCTGGACATGACACCGCTGGTCGACCTCGGAATGCGACTCGGCGAAGGGACCGGTGCCGTGCTGTCGCTGCCGGTGATCCGCGCCGCGTTGGCGTTGCACAAACAGATGGCGACCTTCAGCGAAGCCGGTGTGCCCGACAAGGCCTGACCGGGAGCTTGCCTGACTCATGCTGCGCCTGCGGACGCTCCCCATCCAATGAGTCTGCGCACTCTGCGTCTGGCCGTTCAATTCCTCACCCGGCTGCCCGTGCGGAGCGTCGAAGACTTTTCTCCCGCAGAGCTGTCCAGCGCTGGCGTCTGGTTTCCCGTCGTCGGAGCGATCGTGGGACTGATCGTTGCCCTGCCCCTCCTGCTCTTCGTACGCTTCTACGACAATGTCGCGGGCCAGATACTGCCTGCAGCCGTCGCCGTGCTGCTCTGGGTATGGGTAACCGGTGCACTCCATCTCGATGGCTTGGGCGACCTTGCCGATGCTCTGGCGGCATCGCATCGGGACCCGAAGCGGTTCCTCGAGGTGTTGGCAGATCCGCACCTCGGCACGTTTGGCGTCGTCAGCATCATCCTGGCCATCTTGCTCAAGACCGCGGCCTTCTATTCCGTCCAGGTTGACGCAGCACTCGGCGGCACTGCGTGGTACGCGTTGCCGCTGCTCGCGGCTTGGGCGCGGCTCGGCCCATTGGCGTGGAGCCGTTGGCTGCCACCACTGAAGGCCGGGCACGGCGCAAATTTCGGTGGCCCGAACTCCGCCAAGAGCGAGCGCTTTGCCTGGAATTCAGGGCTCGCCGTGATTCTCTTTTGGACCGCCGTGTTGCTTGCAGTCAGCGCGTGGCTGGCGCCAGTCCTGTGCATCGCTCCGATCGTTCTGGCGGCCTGGGGGCTCTGGCTTCACCACCGCGTCGGCGGCATGACCGGCGACTGCCTCGGCGCGGGCGTGGAGATCACGGAAATCGCGCTCCTGCTGGCCCTGTCAGCCAGCAGGTTTCATGCGTAGCGGGAGCCCCGCCGCGATCAGAAACACTTCGTCGCAGACTGCGGCAACTGCCTGATTCATCCAACCGTGCTCATCGCAGAACAGCCGCGCAGCCGCATTGTTGGGGACGATTCCAGAACCTACTTCGTTGGTGACCAGGATGACGTCACCGCTGAAGCCGCGAAGGGCAGTGATGAACGCATCGCGCTCCTGGCGCCATCCCTGCACATCCGGCCCCGCCTCGGACGGCCAAAGGCAGTTGGCCACCCACAGTGTCAAACAGTCAACCAGCCACACTGGCCCGGGAGCGCCGGCCCCCGCAGCTGCGGCCACTGCGGGCCCCGCGGTCCCAGCTTGCGCCATCACGTGAGCCAGTCGAACAGGCTCCTCCCATGTTTTCCAATGAGCCGGGCGCTCGCTGCGATGGGCGGCGATCCGCTCGGCCATTTCAGGATCCGTTGCCTTCCCGGTCACAACGCAGCAAACCTCGCTCGATCGCTCACCCGCCCAGCGCGCAGCCAGCGAACTCTTGCCGGACCGTGCGCCGCCGATGAGGAGGGTCCTCATTTCAACGACCGCTCGAACTCGAGAATGTGCCGCGCAACCGTCTCCGGATCCTCGAAGTGCATCAGGTGACCGACGTCTGGAATGTCGACGATGCGCACGCCAGGAAAGTGCGCCCGTATGTACTCGGGAGAGGCATCGGTGCCCAGACGGGGCATCAAGGCAGACTTTCCGCCCATGATCAGCAGCATCGGGATCTGGATGCGGGCCCAACACGCCTCAGCCTCGTCACGCCGATACAACACCGGATTGACGACCCGGTGCTGCGGATCGAACGTGAGGGTGATCCCGGGGCCGCCATTTCCTGTAACCCAGGCCTGTGCCACGAAGTCGGCGTTGCCCCGGGACAGGCGGGTGTTGCGCTTCATCAGCACCGCGGAAAGCTGATCGAGGTCCGCATAGGGAGTGCCGGCGGGCGGCGACTTCAGTTCATGGAGCCATTGCTCGTATCGCTCGGGGGCCGCGGCGCCCTCGGACCGCGGTAGACCGATCCCCTCGAGGTTGGCGAACCACCCCAGACGGTGGGGGCGGATACCCGCATACATGCCGACGATGTTTGCACCCATGCTGTGCGCGATAACCCGCGCGGGCGAGTCGGGAACCAACGTGTCGAGCAGGACCTCCAGATCCGCGAAGTAGTCGGGGTACCAATAACCGCCGGGAGCCCACTCGCTGGCGCCAAAGCCACGCCAGTCGGGCGCCACGCAGGTCCAGGAGTCCGGAAGGCAATCGACCAGGAACTGCCAGGTCGGCCCGCAGTCCATGAAGCCGTGCAATAGCACGACTGGCGTGGCACTCGGCTCGCCCCACCACGTCAGCCGGTGGCGTACGCCTCGAACGACCAACTCCTCGTGCCGCGGCACACGTACGGGCTGATACATCTATACTCTCTCCCCGCCATGACGGACACCGCGGACAGTAACGAGCGGACCTGGGGAATGCTGGCTCACCTGTCGGCGTTCGCCGGTCTCGTTCCGCTGCCCATCGTAGGCACCGTACTCGGTCCACTGTTGGTGTGGATCGTTCAGCGCGAGCGCTCCGAGTTCGTGGCTGCGAATGCGAAAGAGGCCCTGAACTTCAACATCTCGGTGCTCATTGCCGGCGCCGTGTGCACGCTGCTGGCGTACATCTACATCGGCATTCTGCTGAACGTCGCGCTGTTCTTCTACTGGATCACCATGACCATCCTGGCGGGCATCCGTGCCGGCGAGGGCTTCCGCTACCACTACCCGATCTCGCTCCGACTCATCAAGTAGTCTTTCTCACGCGCCCAGGAACATCCGGTACGCCGGGTTGTTGGTTTCCTCGACGTACGCATAATGCAGCTCGTTCAGGTGCTGCACGAAATCACTGCGGTCCGGCACCGGCACCTGGATTCCCGCGAGCACCCGCCCGTAGTCGGACCCGTGATTGCGATAGTGAAACAGGCTGATGTTCCAGTTCGAGCCCACAGCCTTCAAGAAGCGCATCAACGCGCCCGGGCGCTCCGGGAATTCGAACCGGTAGAGCACTTCGTTCTGGATGCCGCGCGCGTGTCCGCCAACCATGTAGCGCACGTGTAGCTTGGCCATCTCGTTGTCGGTCATGTCCGTGACCGCGTAGCCGGCGGCGCGCAACTGCTGCACGACCGTGTTGCGCTCTTCGTTTCCTTGGTGGAGCGCAAACCCGACGAAGATCTGGGCAGGATGTTGGATCTCGAAGCGGTAGTTGAACTCGGTGACGCTGCGGTTGCCGAGAACTTCGCAGAATCGCAGGAAGCTTCCAGGCTCCTCCGGAATCATCACCGCGAGCAGCGCTTCACGCTTGCCGCCGACATCTGCACGCTCGGCGATGTGGCGCAGGCGATCGAAATTCATGTTGGCGCCGCTGTTGATCGCGACGAGGCGTTTTCCCTTCCAGCCCTCACGCGCGACGTACTTCTTGATGCCCGCGACGGCAAGAGCTCCGGCCGGCTCGACGATCGAGCGGGTATCCTCGAAGACGTCCTGGATGGCTGCGCAGATCTCATCCGTGTCGAGCAGCAGGATCTCATCGACGTACTGACGGCACAGCGAGAAAGTCTCTTCCCCGACACGCCTGACGGCGACACCATCCGCGAAAATTCCCACCCGTTCAAGCGTCACTCGCTTGCCCGCTCGCAGCGACTCGTGCATTCCCGCCGCATCTTCCGGCTCGACACCGATGATGCGGACGTTCGGGTACAGATACTTCACATACACCGCGATGCCGGAGATCAGTCCCCCGCCGCCGACGGGGACGAAAATAGCATCGAGGTGGCCGGCGGTTTGACGCAGGATCTCCACCGCGATCGTTCCCTGGCCGGCGATCACATCCGGATCGTCGAACGGGTGCACGAACACCAGGCTTCGCTCCCGCGCGAGGACCAATGCCCTGTCGAATGCGCTGTCGTAGTCATCTCCGTGGAGAACGACCTCGGCGCCGAGATCGACCACGGCCTGAATCTTGATCTGCGGCGTCGTCTGCGGCATCACGATCATGGCCGGAATTCCGCGCTTGCGGGCGGCGAGCGCCACGCCCTGTGCATGGTTGCCGGCCGAAGAGCAGATCACCCCGCGCTTTGCCGTCGCTTCGGACAGATGGGCGATCCGGTTGTAGGCACCCCGGAGCTTGAAGGAAAAGACGGGCTGCAGATCCTCGCGCTTCAGCAGAACCTGGTTGCCGAGCCGTCGCGACAGGCGTGGGGCGTCATCGAGTGGCGACTCGATCGCCACGTCATACACGCGTGCCTTGAGGATCTTCTCGATGTACGGACTCGCCACGGACGCCTCGAACGTTTCGGGATGGGGAAAGCGCAGAGCTTAACCATTTTTCCCGACTCAGGCTGGGGCCGAATGCGGCGTACCCGCGAGCGACTGGGCCATCGAGGCGACGGTTTCCGACGGCGGACTTGGAGGCAGCGTCACGAATCGCAGCGGAGGCTGATTCGGAAACGATCGCAGGAGAAGGGGCATGGCGACGTTATAGACGGTTGTCCCGGCGCTGGTCTTGCCTTCCAGAGCGCCATGGTGGGCGTGCCCGTGAAACACGCATCGCACCGGGTGCCGGTTCAGCGGCTCTTCCAGTCGGGAAGAGCCGAGATAGGGAAAGATCTCGAGAGGTTCACCTTCGACCGTGGCGCGAATCGGAGAGTAGTGCAGCAGCGCCACCCTCTCCTCAGTCCGCAACCGGGCCAGCGCTCCCTCGAGTTTCAGCGCTTCGTCCATGGCCTCCTGCACGAATCGCTTCGTGGCAGGCTCGCCCCACGCCCCGAGCGTCGCGCGGCCAAAACCGCCCGCAAACCCCTTCGCGCCGGCGATCCCCAGACCCTGGATCTCCACCGCCTCTCCATTGAGGACCGTGACGCCCGCGTCCGTCAGGATCCGCGTAACCAGTTCGGGCTGACCGCACTCGTAGTCATGATTCCCCAGTACGGCCACGATCGGCACCCGCACCGCTGCTTTGAGTTCCGCGGCCAGAACCCGCGCTTCGTCCTCCAGACCGTAGTCGGTGAGATCGCCACACAACAACAGGATGTCCGCGCGCTCGTTGACCGATGTCAACAGCGGCTGCAGTTTTCCCTGCGAATCCTTCTTGACGTGCAGATCTCCGACGGCGGCCAGGCGCATAGCTTGCTTACAGTTTGGTGAATGCCTTCAACGGCAAGCTTTGGAGCAATCCGCATGCCTACCGGCGGAGGGACCGTCAGTACAATCTGCGACCCCGCAGCACGCGCAGTATACGTCCGAGCGATTTCCGCGCTAACGGACGCCAACGTGCAATTCCTCGTCGGCGGCACGCATGCGCTGAGCCACTACACAGGCATCGCCCGCGACTCCAAGGATTTCGACATTTTCGTCCGGCGCGACGACCTCGACCGCACGATGGAGGTGTTGCAGCAGGCGGGCTTCCAGACCGAGCTCACTTTCCCGCACTGGCTCGGCAAAGCGAGTCATGCCGACGGATTCGTCGACGTGATCTTCAGCTCGGGCAATGGCATTTCGACAGTCGACGACGCCTGGTTCGAGCACGCTGCGACCGGCGAGGCTTTCGGCCTGCCCGTGAAACTATCGCCGGCCGAGGAGATGATCTGGTCGAAGGCCTATGTCATGGAACGCGAGCGCTTCGACGGCGCTGACGTCATGCACTTGTTGCTCGCCCGCGCGGAGGACCTGGATTGGGCGCGGCTGGTGCGGCGGTTCGGGTCTCATTGGCGCGTGTTGCTGTCCCATCTGTGCCTGTTTGGGTTCATCTACCCCTCGCAGCGGCAGCGGATTCCGACCTGGATCCTCTCGGGATTGATGAGCCGGATGGATCACGAGACGCGGCTCGATTCTCCCCGCGAGCGAATCACCTACGGCACGTTGCTCTCACGCGAGCAATACCTCATCGATATCGAGGAGCGGGGATTCCTGGACGCCAGGCTGACACCGGCCAGCGCAATGACCGACGACGACGTCGCTCACTGGACACAGGCGATCAGCGAGAAGAAGTAGCTAGGACCGACTCGTCGTCGAGCGCACGGCGAATCGAAACTGCGTGCGACCAACCACCACAGCGTCGCCATCCTGCAGAACCTGACGGGTGATCCGCCGGCCGTTGACCAGAACGCCGTTGGTGCTGTTGAGGTCCTCGATGATGGTTCGCGCCGGCCCGGCAAGAATGACAGCGTGGTGGCGGCTGATGAACTTGGCGTCGATTTGCAGATCGTTCTCGGGAGTGCGGCCGATGCTGGTCTTGCGACCCAACACGTGGACGACTTCCGTCGCGCCGTCCGTTCGGATGAGCAGTCTCGCCGCCCCTTCGGGCATCGCCTCATGCGTGCCGCTCGGCGCAGGATCGAGCCGCTTCATGCTCTGCTGGATCTGACCGATCAGCACCGAGCTGTTGACGGCTTCTTCCTCGAGCCGATGAATCAGCTTGTCCCGGTCGCTCAGCGCGACGCGCGCCTCATCGACCATCGAGTGCCACTCGTGGTTCGTACGCTCGAGCTCATCGACGCGTGCGCTCTTGTTGCGCAGATCCGACTCGAGCCGGTGAATCGCTTCTTCCGCGACGCGAAGATCGCTCTCGATCTCCTTCGCGCGCGCAATGTTCAAGTTTGATTCGGCCTGCAGCGCGCGCACGGCCTCCTGCTGTTCCTCGACTCTCGCCTCGAGTTCCTTGATCCGCTCTTCGCGGGCGGCAAGCGCAGCCACGTGTTCGCTACGCTCCGTCACCGCGTTCTTGATCGTTCCGCGCCATTCTTCCATCTCGGCACGCACGGCCGTCAGTTCTGTCGTCAACTGCTCTGAGCGTTTGCGCTCGGTAGCAAGGGCTGCCTCGTGCTCGTCCGCTTTGCGCTGCGCCTCGCCAGCAGCCTTCTCGTGTTCGTCGCGCTTCGCGGCCACGCTCGCGACAGAGGCTTCCAGCTCGACGAGCCGCGTTCGCAGCTCATCGCCTTGACCCTGCACCCCCAGCATCTGCTGCTCGCGCTGCGCCAGTGACGTCGAAAACGCATTGACCTCCGTTTCCAGGCTGGCGATCCGCTCGGCACGCCGGTCAAGATCCTGGTTGAGATCGCGCACCCGTGCGTTGCTGATCGCGATTTCCTCGCGCAGCCGCACGATCTGCACTTCGCCCGAGTCGATCTCGATCTGCAGGCCGCCAAACATGTTGTGAAAGACGTTGCGGCGGCTTTCCAGCGTCTGCAGTGTCTCCAGATAACTCACCGCATCTGCGCGGCTCTCGCTCAACTCGATCTGCACGGCGGCCAGCACTCGTTGGTGTTCAGCAGCCTGAGCCGTCAATTTGGCATCGCGAGCGCGAAATTCGTCGGCCGAGGCGTTGCGCTCGGTCAGCGAGCCGCGCAGTTCCTCGATCGTCTGTTGGGCTTCCGCTGCGGATGCGCGCGCTTCGGCCAGGTCGCGTTCGAGTTTCTGCACGCGCTCGTCGCTGGCAGCGCGCTCGGCGCGCGCTGCCTCGAGCGCCAGTTCGTTCGCGGCAAGCTGCGCGACCTTGCGCTTGAGCCGATCCTCCACATCACCCAGATTGGCCGACAGTGAGCGCAGGTGCGTCTCGAGCCCTGAGCGGGGATCCGGTGACGCCGCGCGCGCCTCATCTGCGGCAGGCGAAACCTGGGGCGCCTCAGGGGCGACGCGCAGAACGGGCGGAGGGATGATCCACGTGTCCGTGTTGGCGGTGCGGTCGTTCGTGGCCGCGCGCTGCTCAGCGGCAACACGTTCCTCCAGTGCCGCCACATCGAGCACCGGCAGCTCGGCGGTCGAATCGAGATCCTCCGCGTCAGCAGGAGAGTGAGGCTGGGAGTTCATCGAATTGGAATTGGCTCTGTTAGGCGACAAGTGTAGCGCCGACATATGACGGAGGTCCGCGACACCCGAGAAATGTGTGAGCGGAATCAAACTACGTGACATAACCGGCGCAGGCGTGGCAGGGGAAGCGCCAGCGTTGCAGTGCGGCATGTTCATTGGCGAAAGGCGCCTGCGGCGCTTTCGCGGACATCGGCTCCGTTACCGGCGGCAAAAAGCGTGGTTTTTGCCGCCTGCGGCGCGCCCAGCCCCCCTAGCCGCGAATGAAGTCCTTGATTGCCTCGGCAGCCACTTCCGGTGCCAGGTCAAACAGGCCCGCACCCTGCTCGGGCAGGTCGACGCAGCGGGCCTTCGGCAGCGCCTCGCGGACCCGTTGGGTCGCGTCCCAGAACTCGTCGCGGGGCCGCAGTACCAGGGTCGATTGGGTGATCAGCGACAGGCGTTCCCGGGCGGGATACTGCAGAGTGGCCATCACTCCCCATCCCTGGGCTGATGCCCCTCCCGTCGGGGCGCCGTGCGGCGAGGCCGCCGCGGCGCCGCCGGCCGGAGAGCAGATGCGGAGCCGGTCTGCAAACGTTCGAGCCACCACGTCCGCGGGCGCCGCGGGTCCGAGAGAGTCCCGGGTCCGCTGCCACTCGGCAGCCATATGACTGCCGTCCTCGGTCGCCACAGGGGGCCAGGGTGAACGCCGAAAGGCTTCCTTCTCCGCCTCGCCCGCGATCGGCACTGAGACCAGGATGACGCGCCGGATCTGCGTCGGGCGCGCGATAGCCAGCTCGGTGGCGATCAGCGCACCCGTCTGGTAACCCAGCACATCGATTTGACGGAAGCGCATCGAATCCAGGAAATCACCCAGGGCCGCGGCGTAGTCGCCGATGCTCGGCCGCGTGGTGGGTGCGTCCGAATCACCGTAACCCGGCGTGTCAGGCGCATAGACAGATCGCTCCCGGCCGGCGAGCGACAGGAAGTGTTCGAAGACCCGGCCGGACTGAGGGCTCTTGTGCAGGCACAGCAGTGACGTGCCCTCTTCGAAGCCTCCACCGGGTGGGATCGCGTTGTGGACATGCAGCTGGCCGTACCGGCACTCGAAGTACCCACGGCGGACGCGGGGCTGGGCTGCGACGATTTTGCTAGGAGCGATGCGGGCCATTCGTGGTGAGCATACTGCCTTGGGGGAGGAATCAGCCAGACGGAACCCCGTCACGAACACGCTCAGCAGTTCTTGCTCCCGAGCCCTGCCTGCGTAGATTGGCTCGCAGTGGATTGACGGCGCTTGCCCTCTCGAGGAGTCCTCATGACCCGGTCGATCGTTCGTAAGGCTGCGGGGGCGTGCTCCCGAACGGCCACCACTCCAGCCCGCTTCCTGGCCGCCTCCCTGACCATCACGATGGCTCTGGCCCTGTCCGGTTGCGGACTGGCCGAGACCGGCGCCGTGGCGGCCAGCGCTGCCGCCTCCAAAGCCGACGAAGCCAAACAGGCCCGGCAAACCGAAGCCCGTATGGAGCAGAAGATCAACGACGCCTACAAGGCCGCCGCGGACCAGAGGCAAGCGGCCGAAGCAGCCTCGCAGTAGCGGCGACCCTGGCTCTTACTTCTTTCGTCTCGCCGACTTACCCCGTTTGGCGGCCGCGCGCGGCGCAGCGGCTTTTTTCATCGCTTTCTTGGCGACCTTCTTGCCGGCCTTTTTGGCCTTCTTCGCGGCCGGCCTGCCGGCGGCTTTCTTCGCCGCCTTCTTCACAATCTTCCGGGCTGCCTTTTTGGCCTTGGCAGCAGTCTTCACCGGCGCACTCTTCTTGGCGGCTTTCGCAGCCGCTTTAGCCGGAGCCTTCTTCGGCGCAGCGGCCAGTTGAGCCTCGGCAGGCGCGGCCGCAGCGGACTTGGGCTTCGGCGGGCTCTTGGATTTCGCAGCAGGCGCCTGGGCCGGCTGGGCAGCCGCCTTCTTCGCCTGCTCGTGCACCGCGAACACACCACCCTGGGGGTCCATGATCTGGGCCATCCAGCCCCCGCCCGGCACCTCCATCGGACCGTTCAGGACGCGACCGCCCGCGGCCTTCGCCGCCTTGGCCGCCTTGGCGGCGTCAGCCACCTCGACGTAGATGCCCCAATTCGGAGGAGCCTCGCTGTGCGGTGGCTTGAACACCCCGGCCACCTGCTTCCCACCGTTCAGGATGAGCTGGTACGGACCCATCTCGCCCATGTCGTGGGTCGGACCTTTCTCCCAGCCGAACAGCTGAGTGTAGAAACTCACCGCTGCGGCGAGGTCCGTCGTGTACAGCTCGTGCCATGCGAACCCGCCAACGTCGGTATCGCTGGCGGAGTTGCCATCGCCCGCAGACGCAGGCGTGTAAAGCGCGAAGCCTGCGCCTTGAGGATCGGCGACGACGGCGAAGCGACCGACATTCGGAATGTCGGCGGCGCTCTTGAGCACCTTGCCACCCAGGCGCTCGACCTCGGCCACCGCGGCATCGACATTGGGCGTGCCAATGTAGGTAATCCAGTGCGGTGGCGCTCCAGCCGAAGAGGCAGGCATGGCCATCATCCCTCCCCGCTGGACCGTACCCGCCATCCACAGCGTGTAGTCGGGCATGCCGGAGGGTTGCGATTTCCAGGGGAGGACTTTCGAGTAGAACGTCTGGGCCGCTGACGGGTCCGGCGTCATCAGCTCATGCCAGACAAACCGTCCACGCAGTTCCGCGTTGCTCATGATGAATTCCTCTTCTTGTGAGCCCACCGAGTCGTGCAGACATTCTGCACCGGCTCGCAACCAACTGCCAACTCAACATCGCCGTCAATCGCGTCGCAAGGCGACGAACTCGCCTTCGAACGAGGCCATGTCGTGGTCGTCGAATACCAACCGTGAGCGCAGAGTCAATCGTGCACGACCCCGCCGCGCATAAGTGGCGGAGAATCGGGTCCAGGCCGGGGCATCGCAGAACTCGCAGACCGCGTCGAAGTCGCCGGGAATGGGCTTGCGGTATTCCATGGCACCGCGCTGGATGACCAATTGGACCCGGTCCCAGGGGCGACTGCTCCCGGGTCCCTCGTGCCCGCCGTCGAGACTTTCCGGCGGCGAGGCGCCCCGCGCCGCTTCCAGCCGCAGGTGCAACAGCGTCCAGGCCGCGAGCGTCGCGACGGCCGAAGCGCTCCCCCCGAAGACCGTCTCGTGATGATTAACGTTTGGCGCCAGGGGAGCCGCGAGGCGAACTCGATCGACAGTTGCACTCTTGACGCGAACGCCCATCGCAGTCGACAACGGGATGTGCTCGCGCAGGTACGCCTCGACTTCTTCCGCATGCATGGCAAGGCATGCTACGGCAATTTCCAGGTCGCGCCGACCAGGGCGAACCTCGGCAGCCAGACTGAAGTCGTACGCTCCAGCAGAGGCCGAGCCGTGGAGCCCGCGAACTGCACGTCGGTGCAGCAGGGATTCGCGTGATTTGTTGCGTTGTCTATCTCACCGAACAATTCGATCGCGCCCTGGGGCAGCGAATGAGTCCAAGTGATGCGCGAATCGAGCGAGAAATAGTCGCGCCAGGTCCGGTCGTTCAGGTAAGCGTACTCGAACACGATCGGCGCGACAGACACCAGGTGAAGGCGATTGCGTGGCCAGCCGCTGTGCCAGGTGACGTCGGCTGAGAACAGCCACGGGGAGATGCGCCACGCCATTCCTGCCGCGGCCGCGTGCTTCTGATCCCAGCTGCGCGGAACGACGACCGAATCGATTGTGTCGGTGGCCTGGGACCAGCTGTAGTTCGCCCACCCGGAAAGGTGTTCCGAGGCCTGCCAGCGGAAGCTGAACTCCGCGCCATAGGTCCGCGAACTCGAGGCTTGAATTTTGACCCGGTCCACTTCGATCTCCGGCAGCAGAGCGATCGGATCGAGAAGGTTCTCGAAGCGCGGTCGGGGATCGGCAATGCGCTTATCGAACGCCTCGACGTGCAGCTGCACATGGTTCGTCAGGCGGTGCTCGAGACTCAGCACGCTCTGCATAGCGAACTCTGCGCGATGAAACACGTTGTCGCCGTCCTGGACTTGCAGCTCATCCGGCCGCTGTGTCTGTGACAGCCGGCCCCAGCTCGCACGCAGGATGGTCAAGGGATCGAGCTGCCATTGCACACTCACGCGGGGAGAAATCTGGTTGGCACGGAACGCGACCCCGTAACGCTCCCCATCCCAGCGAACACCGACGTCTATAGCGATGGGATCAAGCGCCCAAAGCACCGACCCATACGCAGCGTAGGCCTGCCCCCCCGCCCGCAGATTGGTGCGGATCGCCATCGTATCGGGCCGGTGAAAGGCCGCGGCCAGTCGCGGGTCGAACAACGCCGCGCTGTTGAAGTTGTAAAGAGCGTCGTAGTCGTACCACTCGACGCCGGTATTCGCATGCCAGCGCTCCGTGAGATCCGCCGTTCCCTCGAGGCGCATCGTCGTCGTACTGAAGTGCCGCGAATCCTGAAGACTGCTCTGGGCGCTTCCCTGGCGATCGAGCACGCCGTTGCGCTCGGTGTGACGTTCGGTGCGTGACAGGGTCGCGTGCAGTAATGACGTGTCGGAGGGCCGGAAAGACCAGCCCAGCCACCCGGTGTCGTCGCGATAGTTGATCTGGGCCTGTTCCTGCGACGTCAACGGGGGCCCAATGTCCATGTCGGAGCTGGAGTTGAACGCGGCGTGCACGCTGTCGTCCAGAAGCAGGTACCCCACCGCGACCTGCGACCGGTCGCCCACGTCATATTGAAGTCGTCCGAGCGCATCCATGAAGTGCGGATCGACCTGGGTGCGATCGAGGAGGTCGGAGACGAAGTCGATCACGCCGACCCGCACTGCCCCCAGCCACTCGAGAGGCGTCGAGCTGGCCCGCCCCTGCGCCAACGCCTCGGAATACAGCAGGCTCTGACTGAGGGCGTAGTAATTCTGGCCGTCCCAGGTTCGAGGCTGCATGTCGAGAACGCCCGACATGCGATTACCGTAACGCGCCGGAGACACGCCGCTGAAGAAGTTGAGGGTCGAAATGGTTTCGGGGTCGAGCGTGCCCAACAGCGCCTGGACGTCCTTGTAGTGATAAGGCTCGAACAGCGGCACGCCGTCGAAATACGTTGCGACTTCATCTTCACGGCCGCCCCGGACGTGCGGTCGGGCGGACACCGCACTGGTTGCCGAGCCAGGCATGAACCGCATGGCCCGCATCGCGTCCTGGAACAGAGCCGGCATGGTCTCGAGGTCCTGGCGCGAGATGTCCGTCGAGGGGTGCGGCACCGTCTGCGAATCAGCGACGCCGTAGCGGCTGGCGTAAACGTCGATTTCCGCGGCCTTGGGCGCCTCAGGCGCGGCCTTTTCCGTGCTCGCTATCGTCGCTTCGGGCCCTGGAGCGGGGGCCGACGCTGGGGGCGGGGGACGCTTCACCACGGCAAACAGCTTGGGTGTCACGGCCTGAAGCGCCAGACCATACGGTGCGAGGATCCGCCCGGCGATCTCCTCCGCCGTTCCCTTGCCCGGGTCGACATTTACCTTAAAGGAGGGGTCGATCAGGCCCGAGCTGAAGATCAGGGCGAGGCCACTCTGCCGCAGCTCGAGCAATGCCTGGGACAGCGATTCCCCCTGACGGATCGGCGCCGCCGCGGCGGGCATCTGAGCGGTGATCAGGAGGGCTGCGGCCGTGACGAGGAATCCTAGGCGCGTTCCCCTGTGGCTGTTCCCCCCTTGCATGGCAATGCATGCTAGCACCCAGGGACCGTCCAAGCGCCGGTCGCATCGACTGATTTTGCGGTTTTACAGCGTCTAAACGCTCTACTGGGCCTCTATCGGGATCGTCAGTTGGCGGACGAGTCGGAACTCATCAGGCGGATGCTGGCGGGCGACCAACGCGCCTTCGACGCGTTTTTCGACGGCCACTTTGCGCGCCTCTATCGTTTCGCGTTGCCGCGTCTGGGAGGTGACTCCGAGGCCGCGCGCGAAGTCGTCCAAGCCACGCTGAGCAAAGCGATGCGGAAACTTGAATATTTCCGTGGCGAGGCCGCGATCTTCACCTGGCTGTGCCAGATTTGTCGACGCGAGGTCGTGGACCATCTGCGCGCCCATCGGCGGCACGCCGACCGAATCGTCCTCATTGATGACCAACCCGAGTTGCGGGCGGCGATCGAATCAATCGAGGCGCCCGAGGAGTACGACCTCGTGAAGGCGCACGGAAAGGCCGAAGTCGGACGGTTGGTGCAGGCCGTGCTCGACCGCCTCCCGTCGCGTTACGGAGATGCCCTTGAGTGGAAGTACGTCGAGGGCCGGTCCGTCGAGGAGATCGGAGAACGACTCGGCATCGGACACGCGGCGGCTCAGTCGCTGCTGGCACGGGCCCGACTTGCATTTCGGGACGCTCTGGAGAGCGTCTTTGGTTCCGCGGCTGTAGACATAGTTGCGGGCTTGGAGAGCTAGCGGTGCCGTTCAGCGCTGCGATATATAAGGAGGGATCAGGGTGAACTCCAACGACGAATCAGGCGAGCAGCACCTCCAGGAGGTCCTGCGCAAGGCGGGTCGGCGTCCGGCCCCGCCAGACGCACTCCTGCAGTCCGTGCGGACCGCTGTAGAGTCGGAATGGCGCTCCGTCGTGAGCCGTCGCACTCGAAACCGACAGGTCCGCCTTTGGGCAGTCGCCGCTGGCATAGCCGTGCTGACCCTGGCGGTCGGGTATTGGTTGCCAGCCTTCCAAGCGACCGGCCCGGTGGTCGGCGACGTTCGTGCCTCTTACGGATCGGTCCGCGCTAAGAGCGGAAGCATGCTGGCGCGATGGATGTCTGTAGGAACGCATGACAGGGCGACGGTCGGTGAGGTGATCGACACGGGCTCCACTGGTCGTGCCGCGTTGGCTTTGTCCGGTTCGGTGTCCTTGCGCCTGGATCGGGATACGCGAGTTGCCCTGCGCGACTCCCAGCATGTGGTCATTGAGCGCGGCGCGGTTTATGTCGACTCCGGTTCCACGCCCCAGCCGGACGATGAGAGGCTGGAAGTCGTGACCCCCGCGGGTGCCGTGCGCCACGTCGGCACTCAGTACGAAGTACGGCTGGTGGATGCCGGGGTGCGCATTGCCGTGCGCGAAGGAAAGGTCGAGTTCAGCAGCAATACCGGCGGAATGCAGCATGCCAGCGCAGGCGAACAGATGACGGTCTCGCGCAACGGCGCAGTGGATCGTGCTGCGATCCGTCGCGATGACACGAGCTGGCTGTGGGCCACTGAAGCCGCTCCCCATTTCGATATCGACGGCCGGTCGCTCGCGGAGTTTTTGCTCTGGGCCGCCCGGGAAACTGGACGCGAGGTCGTCTTTGCGACTGCCGAGAGCGAAGCGGAAGCGTCCCGTGTGATGCTCAGCGGATCCATCAAGGGACTGACACCCGAGGCTGCGTTGACGGCAGTGCTGTCGACCACCTCTCTGCGGGGTGAGGATCGCGACGGCAAGCTCTTCATCTCAGGAAAATAATCAGGTGTGAGGCGAGTCGGCCACAACAGGCCGAGTCCTCTCGTGCCAGATCACGTAGAGCCCGCACGCGACGACTACTCCGCCACCGATCAGGACCCGCGCGGTCGGCAGCACCCCCCAAAACACCCTGTCGATTCCCATCCCCCACAACAGTGCCAGGTATTCGAACGGCGCCACGATCGGCGGCGGCGCCGATCGAAATGCTTCCGTCAGAAACGACTGCCCCAGTGCCCCGGACAGTCCCAACCCGGCCAGCAACACCCAGTGCTCGGGGCGCAGGGGTTGCCATGTCGGCAACGCGATCGTCAGCGCAAAGACGGTCATGATGGCGATCGTCCAGAAGACGATAGAGGCCGTCGAGTCGGTTTGCGTCAGCACGCGCAAGGCCAACGCCCCGGACGCGTACGAGATTGCCGATAACAGCGCGCCCAAAGCTCCGAGCGTGATCAGACTCGAGGCGGAAGGCTGAAGCATGGCGATCACGCTGAGCAGTCCGATGATGATGACCACCCAGTTGCCCAACCCGACCCGCTCCTTGAGGATTGGGCCTGACAGCGCGGTGACGATCAGAGGGGCCGCAAGAAAGATGGCATAGGCATCGGCCAGAGACAGCACTCGCACGGCATAGATGAATCCGCCGAGCGTCCCGCACATGAGAATCCCGCGAAACAGGTGCATCCCGAATCGCCCGGAGCGTAGATCGCGCAACCTGCCGGCTACCCACAGCGGCAGAATGAGAAACGGCAGCGAAGACAGTCCGCGCAGTGCCGCAACCTCCACCGGTGGGTAGTAGGCGGACAGAACCTTCAGAAGCGCGTCCATGGCGGAAAAGAACGCGGTCGCGGCCAGCATCGAAGCAATGGCCTTCACATGATGTGCAGGTCGCGGGGCTGGGGCGTGCATTCGCTGAGGCTAGCACGCGACCGTCTCAGGTCGTCGAGTCGGCTTCCTTCGGCTGCGGAGCAGTCCCGGTCCCGTGCAGCATCTTGTAGCCCGTGCCGAGCACCCTGGCAGGCAGCGGGAACGCGCTCGCGAGCGACGCCAACAGGGACGACGCGTAGGGCACGGACTGAATCAACAGCACCACGATCCAGGCCAGCGCATCCGGACCTTCGGTGTGCGGAGTGTGCGCGACGCCGTAGGCCGCGATCCACAGCCCCAGCATGATCAACGTTTCTTCGCGAGCCGCGCGAACGGCCTGCAAAAGACGCTGTGACTTGCCGGTCTTCGGCGTGCGGAAGAACGGCTCACTATCGGTGAACAAACCCTTGATGACGGCAGTACCGATCGTGTGCGTGAGCGCAAGGCCTGCGATGGCTGCAGCCACCGTCTGGCGGAAGTTCGCGCCGACTCGGACGCGGTACAGGTGTACGAGCTTCGCGAGTTTGAAGGAGAACAACGAAAGCGGCAGCACCGAGTACAACACCAACGGGGGATCGATCTGCTGTCGGGGTGTGAGCACCATGGCGGCTGACCAAGCCAGCGCAGCGATGTTGAACAGCATGTTGACACCGTCAGCAACCCACGGCAGCCAGCCGGCGATGAAGTGATAGCGCTGACCGGGGGTCAGCGTGCCGCCCTCACTGAAGAGCGAGCCCGCGTGCGCCTTCAGGATCTGCATGGCGCCGTACGCCCAGCGGAAGCGTTGCTTCTTGAAGTCGATGAAGGTGTCCGGCATCAATCCACGACCGTAGCTGACGGGGACGTAGCTGGCCTCGTAGCCGGCCTCGAAAATCTTCAGACCGAGCTCGGCGTCCTCGGTAATGCACCACTCGGCCCAGGCACCAGTGGCCTCGAGCAGAGAGCGCCGCACCATCGTCATCGTGCCGTGTTGGATGATCGCGTTGCGCTCGTTGCGCGTGATCATTCCTATATAGAAGAATCCACGGTACTCGGCATAGCACATCGCCTTGAACGCGCTGACTTTCTCGTCGCGGTAGTCCTGCGGACCCTGGACGATGCCGATCCGCGGATCCTGGAAACCGGGAACGAGTTCGCGCAGCCAGTTGGAATCGACGACATAGTCGCTGTCGATCACCGCCACGACCTCGGCGTCCTCGGCCGTGTGCTGCAGAGCAAAGTTCAGCGCCCCCGCTTTGAATCCTGAGAGCGGGCAGACGTGGAAGAAGCGGAAACGTTCACCGAGCTTCTCGCAGTGAGCCTCAACCGGTCGCCAGACCTTTTCGTCCTGCGTGTTGTTGTCGATGACGAGCACTTCGAAGTTGAGATAGTCCAGGCGCGCCAGCGCATCCAGCGTCTCGATCAGCATGTCGGGCGGCTCGTTGTAGGCCGGCACGTGGATCGAGACTTTCGGCTGCACGTTCCCTGAATCGCGCCGGAACACGGACGCCGGCACACCCAGGCGCCGACGGGAAGTGACCCAATGCGCTTCCGCCCACTCGTGGGCTTCGGCGAGCAGCACCAGAATCACGCCCAGCATGCCCAGCAGCAACAGAACGCCGGATACGACGCTCGAGACCGTCATGTACTGCTGGGTGAAGTCGTAGCAGACCCACGTTGTAATGGTCGCCGCAGCGAACACGACGATCGCCAGGAAGCTGCGGCCCCGGTTGCGGAGCGTCCCGCTGTTGAAATACAGCAGGCCCAATACCAGCAGGGACAGTCCGACGGAAATTCCGGCGAGGGTCTGCCATTCCGGCACACGCACGATCGGCGCAGTGAACGCAAACTTGGGCTTGCGGTTCACGTCATACACGCCCCAGTACGCACCCACGGCGCCTTCCAGGTAGCCCTTGCCCTTCCAAGGCTGGTCGAACGCTTCCATCAGGTAATACGAGATCCGCTCCTTCTCGGCACGGATCAGAAAGCGCCGCAGGAACAACGCCTCATTGGCATCGGAGGCAACGGCGGACTCACGCGTACGACCGTGGCTGGGCCAGCCGATCTCCGCGATCACGACAGGCTTGCCCGGGAATGCCTTCTGCAGGCGACGGAACTGGGCGAACGAGTAGTCCACCGCAGCATCCACGGAGATGCCCTCCCAGTAGGGAAGGAGGTGGACGCCGATGAAGTCGACGTGATCCACCAGTTCCGGGTGGGAGAGCCAGACGTGCCACGGCTCGGCGGTGGTCACGGGCTGACCGATGGAGTCGCGAGCACGGTCGAGATAGGTGATCAGATCCTCTACCGTCAGGTCGCCACGCAGAATGACCTCGTTGCCGACGATCACGCGCGAAACGTTCGGGTGGGTGCGCGCGAGGTCGATCGCGGCTTGCAGCTCGTGCTCGTTACGATCCCGATGGTCCGCGATCCACGCGCCGAGGGCGACGTTGATGTTGTGTCGGGCGGCGAGTTGGGGCACATCGCCCAGCGTGCCGATCGCGCTGTAGGTGCGGACGACATTGACCTTGCCCTCGAGCAGCTTCAGATCGCCGTCGATCTCACTGTCCGTGGGCATCTGGTTGAGCGTCGGATCCTCGCCGTCACGGAACGGCGAGAAGGCGAAACCCTGGATCTTCGAAGGCCAGGGCGGCTCAGGCGTCGGACGGTTGAGAAAGGCCCAGACCGCGATCGTGAGGGTCGCGAAGGCCACCGCAATCAACAGTCCGGATAGAGTTTTCATGGAGCCGCACTAGGACGAGGCTGCGCATCATACGCACAACCACCTGAACGGCGTAGTCAGGGGTAGCCGCAGCGCCGACCGTTATGACCGTCACAACGGTCCGCTTTAACTGCCGTTCAGGTTCGCGACCGACTGGGGGTTGTCTTTTGGACCCGTTCCAAGCGGGGTCCACCCGCGACCCAGCTCGGACTCCCCCTACCAGACGCCTACATTCGGCATCGACTTCCAGGGTTCGGCCGGGGGTAGCGGCTCGCCGTTCTGGAGCAATTCGATGGAGATGTTGTCGGGCGAGCGGACGAACGCCATGAAACCGTCACGCGGCGGGCGGTTGATGGTCACACCGTGCTCCATCAGCCTCTGGCATGTCGCGTAAATGTCATCTACGCCGTAGGCGAGGTGGCCGAAGTTACGCCCCCCCGCGTAGGGCTCCGGGTCCCAGTTGTACGTCAGCTCCACCTGGGCGGAGTCGTCGCCCGGTGCGGCCAGGAATACCAGGGTGAAGCGGCCCTGCGGCACTTCCTTCCGGCGCAGCTCCTTCAATCCGAGGGCGGTTTGATAGAACGCCAGCGAAGCGTCGAGGTTGGTGACGCGGACCATGGTATGGAGGTATTTCATTCGGCAAGCGTAGCGTGAATGGCCGGGGGTTGTCGAAATGCGGCCGACCCATCCGTCATGGGCCCGGAACGACTCTACGCACTGACTTTGGAGAACACACATGAAATACCTTCTGACTCTTTATACGGCCGAAGCCGGCTGGGCGCAGATGACGGCTGAAGAAAAACAGCAGGGAATGGCTGCCTACATGGCATTCACCGAGGCGCTCAAGCAGTCCGGGGCATTCCTGGCCGCCGACCGACTGCAGCCCATCAGCACCGCAACGACCGTTCGCGTCGCCAACGGCAAAACCCAGGTACTGAACGGCCCCTACGCAGATTCGAAAGAGCAGCTGGGCGGCTACTTTCTCATCGACGTGGCGGACCTTGACGCCGCGTTGTCATGGGCCGCTCGCTGTCCCGCCGCGAGCCATGGCGTGGTTGAGGTCCGGCCTCTGTGGGCGATGTGAAGTCAACGCAGTCAACTGACACATCCGCGGTGGCTCGGAGCACCGCGGATGAGGTTGCACGTCGAAGCTACGGCAAACTCATCGCATATTTGGCATCTCGCACCCGCGACGTTGCCGGCGCGGAAGACGCTCTTTCGGAGGCGTTCGCCTCTGCGCTCGCCGATTGGCCAAAGAACGGCTGTCCCGCCAGTCCCGAAGCCTGGCTGCTGACTGCCGCGCGACGCAAGATGATCGATGCGTCGAGGCGACAGCGCACCGGAGCACTGGCCGCGGACGAGCTGCGCATTCTGGCCGATCTCGAAATTGCGGGCGCCGCGCATGAGCTGCCGGACGACCGTCTCGCGCTGTTGTTTGTTTGCTCGCACCCCGCCATCGACTCGGCCGTCCGGGCGCCCCTGATGCTGCAGGTTGTCCTCGGCTTGGACGCAGCGACGATCGCGTCGGCTTTCCTGGTATCGCCGGTCAGCATGGGCCAGCGCCTGGTCCGGGCGAAGAACAAGATCAGGCAGGCCGGCATTCCCTTCCGCATTCCCGAACGCGAGCAACTGGCCGAGCGCCTCGAGGCCGTACTGGATGCGATCTATGCAGCGTTTGCCGAAGGGTGGACCGATCCGGCGGGGACGGACGCCGCCCGCCGGGATCTGTCGCAAGAGGCGTTGTTTCTGGGACGCCTGGTGACGGAGCTGTTGCCCGATGAGCCCGAGGCGTTGGGACTGCAGGCCCTCATGCTCTATGCCGAATCGAGGCGTCTCGCCAGACGTGACTCTCGAGGTGAGTACGTGCCGTTGGCTCAGCAGGACTGCTCGTTGTGGGATGTCCCGATGATCGAGCAGGCCGAGGCGTTTCTGGTGCGCGCGGGCGAGTTGATCACTCGTTCGACGCACTCGATCGGGCGCTACCAGCTCGAAGCGGCGCTCCAGTCGGCTCACGCCCATCGCACGAGAAGCGGCCTCAACAATTGGGATGCCGTCGTTCAACTCTATGACGGGCTTCTGGCCGCTTCGCAATCACCGGTAGTCGCCATCAATCGTGCTCTGGCCGTCGCCCAGTTGCACGGCCCCGAGGCAGGCTTGAGCGAAATCCGGAAGTTGCAAGCCGATGCCCGGCTTACGGAGTATCAGCCCTATTGGGCCGCGGTCGCGGAGCTGCTGGCCAAAACGGGCGCGCGCGAGGAAGCCTCGAAAGCGTACGAGATCGCGATCGGACTCGAGCGCGACCCCGCCGTACGCCGCTTTCTCCAACGCAAATCAGAACATCTCTGAGGGGCCCGGCGCCTTCACTTCCACCTTGTGGCGTGACGGGATGAAGTCACCCGTGATCATCGCGTCATACGTCTGGCCCGGGCCGACCATCGGATACACACCGGCGTCGCGATCGATCACGACCTCGAGGAACGCGGGTCCCTCGAACTTCATGAACTCCTCGACGACCCGCGGAACGTCTTCCTTGCGATCCAACCGCACCGCGTACTGGAAGCCATCCGCCTGGGCGGTCTTGATGAAGTCCTTCTTGTGCAGCGAGCGGTCGCTGGCGGACAGGCGGCCCTTGTGGAAGAGCTTCTGCCACTGCTTCACCATCCCGTCGCCGAAGTTGTTCAGCACGACCACCTTGATCGGCAGATCGTAGGTCGTCACGGTCTCGAGCTCACCGATGTTCATGCGAATGCTCGAGTCGCCGTCGATGTCGATCACGGTGCGGCGCGGATTCGCGATCTGAGCGCCGATCGCGGCCGGCAAGCCAAATCCCATCGTCCCCATGCTGCCGGAAGTGAGCCACGAGCGCGGATGACGGAAATCGCAGTATTGGGCGGCCCACATCTGATGCTGGCCCACGCCGGTGCTGATGATCGCATCCCCCTTGGCGTGTTTGTTGATCTCTTCGATCACGTAGTAGGGCTGGATGGCCTCGCTGGCGCGATCGTAATTCATCGCGTACACGCGCCGCAGCTCGGCGGTCTCAGCCTGCCAGACGCTGAAGTCCGCCTTGAAATTCGTGCGTTTGCCATACTCAGTCAGGGCCTGCAACGCATCGGCCAGCAGGCCGATGTGCACCCAGTGCGCGCGCTTGACCTTGTTGATCTCGGCCCGATCGATATCGAAGTGCGCGATGCGCTTGGCGTTGCGGGCAAATTTAGCCGGCACACCCGCGACACGGTCGTCGAAGCGAGAGCCGACGGCGATGAGGAAATCGCAATCCTCCACCGCGTAGTTTGCGAAGGCTGCACCGTGCATGCCCAGCATGCGCATGGACAACTCGTGGGTGGTGTCGATCGCACCAATCCCCATGAGCGTCGTCACGACCGGAATCCCGAAGGTCGAGGCAAAGTCCGTGAGCGCCCCGGACGCGTTCGCGTTGATGGCGCCACCGCCGGCATAAATGAGAGGTCGCTTGGCCTCCGACAGCATCTCGAAGAAGCGGGCCGCCTCGTGCTGCTCGAGCACGTGGTCCGACAACTCGTTCATCCGCCTGCGGTAGCCCGGGATCGGCAGCATGCCGCCGCCCTGGAATACGCCTTCCCAGTTCTGGACGTCCTTCGGCACGTCGACCACGACAGGACCGGGGCGGCCGGTGCGCGCGATCTCGAACGCAGTCCGGATGGTTGCCTCGAGTCGCGTGGGGTCGGTCACGAGAAAGATGTGTTTCGCGACGGCGCCCATGATCGAGGGGACCGGGGCTTCCTGAAACGCGTCGGTGCCGATAGCCGCCGTGGCGACCTGCCCACAGATGACCACAATCGGGACCGAATCGGCCGTGCTGTCACGCACGGGGGTGACGGTGTTCGTCGCGCCGGGACCCGAAGTCACCAGGCACACCCCGACCCGACCCGTCGAACGAGCGTAGCCGGCAGCCATGAAGCCCGCGCCCTGCTCGTTTGCCGGAACGATCAGCGGAATCTGAGGCTCGCCCGTGGCCGCCTGCTGCTCATTGAAAAGGAATACCGCGTCGTACGTCGGCAGGATGGCCCCACCGCTGTACCCGAAAATGGCCGTTACCCCCTCATCGGCGAGCACTTGCATGATCATCCGGGCACCGGTCATGCGCTGGCCGGCAAGGGGATGTCCCGCGGGGCGGGGCTGGATCACGGTATCGCTCATTGCAAAGGCTCTTTTGGAAATAAGGGGTCGACCCAAAGAGCCTAGCAGCTTGATTCTGCCGTGCAACCGGCCCCCCTCCCCCCACTCCCGGTGATCCTATATCCTCGGTCTCCCCTTTTGGTTGGCCCGAGCGCAGCTCACCCCATGATCCCCGCCTCCGCCGCGAACCCCTTGCGTCACATCATCGCGATCCTGCTGCAGAACGAGGCTGGCGCCCTGTCCAGGGTGGCTGGTTTGTTCTCCACCCGCGGGTACAACATCGAATCTCTCTCCGTTGCCCCGACGGACGACCCGACGGTCTCGCGTCTGACGCTTGTAACCACGGGGTCGGACGCTGTGATCCAGCAGATCGCAAATCAGCTGAACAAGCTGGTTGATGTGGTGAGCGTGGAGGACATGACACGCGGCGAGCACTTGGAGCGTGAACTGGTGCTTTTGAAGCTCAAAGTGCGCCCCGACGGTACCGACACCGTCCGAGGTTATGTCGTACGGACTGGTGGGCGGGTGCTGGACCCAGCCCTGGATGGATTCGTCGTCGAGCTCACCGCGAGCGAAGCCGAGGTGACCTCGTTTATCGCGGAATTGGCTCAACATGCCGAGCTGCTCGAGGTGGTGCGAAGTGGCATCCTCGGCATTGGGCGCACTGCACGCCAACTGCGCGTGGTGCGGTGAACATCGGATTGGCGGTTGTCACGATCAACCCGTAAGATCCGGTCCCACAATAAAGAGTCCGTTGTGCCTCCGGGCGGCAATGAACTCGTGGGCTTCGGGTGGGTAATGTTGGAGCTGGCGCGAAGTCGTCAGCTCTAACGCAAGTATCGCCTCGCACGGGCGGACTTCGGCGGAAGAATGACTTTGACGACCCGTGCACGAATCCTGATCGTAGATGACCTGCCGGAGAAGCGGCTCGTCTACCGCACTCTTCTTGAAGAGCTCGACGCGGACATCGTCCTTGCGAATTCGGGTACGGATGCACTCAAGCGTATTCTTCACGAGGAATTCGCGGTCATTCTTCTCGACGTGAACATGCCCGACATCGATGGGCTGGAGACGGCGAGCCTCATTCGCAATCACAAGCACGGCCGCCACACACCGATCATTTTCATTACCAGCTACGCGGACGAAGTTCAGATCACGCGTGGGTACGAGCTCGGGGCAGTCGACTACATTCTCTCCCCCGTCATTCCTCAGGTGCTGCGCACCAAGGTGCGAGTGTTCGTTGATTTGTTCCAGACGCACGCTGCGCTGGCACGCTCAAACCAAGAGTTGGAGTCACGAGTCACCGAACGTACAGCGGAGCTTCAGGACAGTCTCGCGCGAGAAAAGGTCCTGCGCACGGAAGCTGAAGGATTGAGTCGGCTCAAAGACGAGTTTCTCGCGACGATGTCGCATGAACTTCGTACGCCTCTCAACGCGATCTTCGGTTGGGTGACGCTGCTGAGAACGAAGCGCCTTGATGAAGCCACGCAAGTTCGCGCAATCGAGACTATCGAGCGCAACGCCCGAGCGCAGAAGCGCCTTATCGAGGACCTGCTGGACGTCTCCCGTATTGTCACGGGCAAGGTTTCCCTTGAGCTCGTAAGCGTCGACGCACACAGGGTGGTCCGAGCTGCACTGGATGCGATGCACCCTTCAGCCCAGGCAAAAGGCCTCGACGTCGTTCGCAACCTGGACACCAACGCAGGTCCGGTCCGAGGTGACTTCGCGAGACTGCAGCAAGTAGTCACCAACCTCCTCTCCAACGCAATCAAGTTCACACCCACCGGCGGCAGGATCGAAGTCAATCTGGCCCGCCGTGAAGCGTTGGTCGAGATCACAGTCGTAGACAGCGGCCAAGGCATCAAGGCCGAGTTTCTGCCTCATGTCTTTGATCGGTTCCGGCAGGAAGACGGCTCGATCAGCCGGCGGCATGGGGGCCTGGGAGTGGGCTTGGCCATCGTCAGGCAACTGGTCGAGCTGCACGCGGGCACCGTTCAGGCACAGAGCGCGGGAGAAGGCACCGGCGCACGCTTCACCATCAATCTACCCTCACACAGCGCGGCTCCGGCCGTTCTGTTGCCCGATCCGTCCCTGGCCGTCGGGGTCAACATGACCCTGCTCACGGGGCTGCGCATCCTGGTCGTCGACGACGAGCCGAGCGCCCGGGAGCTGATGCTCGGCCTGCTGCAAGGTTACGGTGCCGAAGTGGTGCTGGCCGAGAACGGCCCCTCGGCGCTGACACTACTGTTGGAGCAGAAGCCTCATGTGCTGCTCGCCGACCTGGGGATGCCTGGGATGGACGGGTTGACTTTGATTGAGCAGGTTCGGGCACTGGGCCCTGAGTTCGGCGGACGTATTCCCGCGGTCGCGGTGACCGCCCACGCATCGCCTCAGGATCGGATCCGCGCTCTGCAGGCCGGCTATCAGAATCACGTTGCCAAGCCGGTGGAGCCCGCAGAGCTGGCGCTGGTCATCTCGAGCCTGCTGGGAAGAGCGCCGATCCAGCAACGGGCTTAGGGAATCAGCACCGTCGAGCCCGTGGTCTTGCGGCTCTCCAGATCCCGTTGGGCTTCTCCCGCCTTTGCCAGCGGGTAGGTCTGTCCGACCCGCACGCGCACCAACTTATTCTTGACTGCAGCGAACAGCTCACGAGACGCAGCCTGCAACTCTTCGCGAGTCGCGAGGACGGAAAACAATGAAGGACGAGTCAGAAAGAGCGATCCCCGCTTGCCCAACTCGAGGGGACTGATGGCCGGCGGTGGCCCCGAGGCGTTGCCGAACGAGACCATCATTCCCAGTCGCTTCAGGCAATCGAGGGAGTCCATGAACGTGTCCTTCCCGACTGCGTCATAGACCACGGAGACGCCTTCGCCGCGAGTCAGCTTTTTCACCGACGGCACGAGCTCATCGCGACCGGAAATCAGAACGTGCTTGCAGCCGTGCTTACGGGCGAGCTCGGCTTTGGCTTCACTTCCCACGACGCCGATGACTTTGACGCCCAGCCCCTTGGCCCATTGGCACAAGAGCAACCCGACGCCCCCGGCAGCCGCGTGTACCAGGATCGTTTCGCCCTTGGACACCTTATATGTACGGCGCAACAGGTATTGAGCTGTCAGGCCCTTGAGCATGATGGCCGCGGCCTGCTCATCGGAGATCGCCTTCGGGACTTTGACCAGGCGCTCGGCTGCGATGTTTCGTGCATCGCTGTACGCGCCCGCCTTGGTGTGCACGTAAGCAACGCGATCACCGACGCGAAATCCCCGAACCTTCCTACCCATATGGGTGATGACCCCCGCTGCCTCTCGACCCATCCCGCTGGGCAATTCGACCGGATAGAGACCCGTGCGATCGTAAACGTCGATGTAATTCAGCCCGATCGCCGTGTGGCGAACTTGAGCTTCATCGGGCGCGGGGCTGCCGAGCTCCACGTCTTCATAACGCAGAACTTCCGGTCCGCCATGCTCATGGAAACGGATGGCCTTGGGCATAGGCGCATCATACCGAGTGCAACGAACTGCGTGCGCGCGATGAAACGCGCACGGTTCAGCTGACTGTGATTTCGGTAGTGGCTAGAGCGCGGAATCGTCCGTTTCGCCCGTTCGGATGCGGATGACGCGGTCGATGTCGGTGATGAAGATCTTGCCGTCGCCTACCTTGCCCGTCTTGGCGGACTTGAGGATGGCCTCGACGACCTGATCCGCGAGGTCGCTGCGAACAGCGACTTCGATCCGGGTTTTCGGGACGAAGTCCACGACGTACTCCGCTCCCCGATACAACTCGGTATGACCTCTCTGTCGGCCGAAGCCCTTCACTTCGGTGACTGTCATACCCGAAACGCCGATATCGGACAGCGCAGCGCGCACGTCGTCGAGTTTGAATGGCTTGATGATCGCGGTGACCAGTTTCATGTGCGAACTCTCCGTCGGAGTCTCGATGCCTTTATACGCATTAATTTCGCGGCCCAGGACGGATTTGCAGCTTTCATGCCACGCCCCGGCCCGCCGTAAACCCCGGAGTTTGCTCGATTAAGACGCAATCCGGCACCCCGGGCGTGCACTATTTTTGCGCAGTGGTCCAAAACACCCGTCCATCGTGGTGCAGTGGCCTCCCTCGAGCCGTGCGCTAAGCTTGCTTAGGAATGAGCGAACAAATCGTGATCGTGGGTGTCGGCCAGGCTGCCGTCCAAGCCATCGATACAGTACGCCGCAAGGGCTTCACGGGAAAGGTGATCGCCATTGGGGATGAGGCGTGGCCGGCTTACCAGCGACCGCCACTATCGAAGAAGTATCTCGCCGGTACACTCGACCGGGAGCGGCTCGTCATCCGACCTCCCGCCTTCTACTCGGAGCGGGACGTGGAGCTGCGGCTCGGGCGCACCGCTGTCGAAATCGAGCGTGCCGCGCAGCGCGTTCGTCTCGATGACGGGTCTGCGGTGGCTTACGACCGGCTGCTGCTGACCACCGGCAGCAGGCCCCGAACCCTGAACGTGCCCGGCGCCGATCTGCCGGGAGTCCATTCCCTGCGAACCATCGTCGACGTCGACCAGCTTCGCCCGCAACTGGCGCCGGGTCGGCGTCTGGTCGTGGTTGGAGGGGGGTATATCGGCCTCGAAGTGGCCGCAACCCTCCGGGAGCTGGGAATGGAAGTCACCGTGCTCGAGATGGCCGATCGGGTCATGAACCGGGTGACGTGCCGGCCCGTCTCCGATTTCTTCGCCAGCGAGCACTCGCGCCACGGCGTTCGAATCGTCTGCAACGCCACCGTTCGCGCGATCGCCGCGGATCAGCTAACTGGCCGGGTTCGCGGAGTCGTCACACAGGATGGCGCCGAACACGCCGCCGATGTGGTCATTGTGGGAATCGGCGTCGTCCCAGTGGATGAGTTGGCCGCGGCAGCCGGGCTGGCGTGCGCCAACGGAATAGTCGTCGATGAACACTGCAGAACATCCGATCCCGCGATCTTCGCCGCCGGTGATTGCACGAGTCACCCGAGCCCTCGCTACGGCAGACGGCTGCGATTGGAATCAGTGGACAACGCCTTCGAGCAGGCGACCAGCGCGGCGTGCAACCTTCTCGGACTGCCCACGCCTCATGACAAGGTGCCGTGGTTCTGGTCCGATCAATACGACATCAAGCTCGTCATTGTTGGATTAACTCACGATCACGACGTCGTGATCACACGCGGCGACCCCACCTCAGGCTGCTTCTCGGCCTGTTATCTGCGCCAGGGCGAGCTCGTCGCCGTCGACTCGGTCAATAGCCCCAAGGACCAGATGGCAGCGCGCAAGCTGATCGCCGAGCGCGTACGCCCGGATGTTACAAAACTCGCCAATCCCGCGATTCCCCTGCGGGATTCTGTTTAGTCTGAACCGCGCTGCGCCACATCAGGTCTAGCATCGTCCCCTAGCACTTAGTGCGGCGCGTGAGCCAGCTCACAGCTTTAGAGTGTGACGTCTGTCAGCATCAAATTAACGCGGCGTAACGAACAAAGTACGACCGCACGGACGACTGACAGTCCGATAAAAGAATCAGGGGACGGGGATCATGTCGGATGCAAAGCGGCGCCCACGAGGCGCAGTGGTGGCGTATGCCACCCTGATGTTCACCGCATCATCAGCTTGGTGCGCTGCACCGACCTTCAAGGTGCTCTATCACGAGTCGATCAAGATGGAGACCCACGTCGTAAGCGCCCGTGAGCAGCGCATTCACCTGGAAGCTTACGGCAAGAGCTTCGATCTGGAGCTGACACCCAATGACGGCATCCGCGCCGCTGTTCCAGCGGGCCGTACCGACATTCAACCATTCGCCGGAACCGTCTCGGGACTGCCGGGATCGTGGGTGCGGCTCACCCGGACACGGGCCGGCTGGCGCGGCATGATCTTCGACGGCACCGAGATTTACGCCATCGAGCCCGCTGCCGATATCGCCGACTCTGCGGTCCAACCGCTCGACGCGGCCGACCCCACCAGCCCGGTGATCTATCGGCTGGCCGACGCACTGATGACCGTCGGCCCCAACTTCTGCGACACACTGACCGCTGATCAGGGCGCCTCCGGCCCCTCCGCCAACACCACGGATACGTTGCCAGGCGCCCCCGCGACGCCGGCCCCGACCGGCGAGACCTCCGCCAAAAAGGTGTTCGAAGCATTGGCCAAGGACATGGCGGCAACGGCCGGCCAGTTCCCGAGCAAGCGACTGATGACCGGTGTGGTGGCGGACTACGAGTTTGCGACCAAGTTCAGCGCCGACCCTGAAGGCGCGATCATTGCGCGCATGGACATCGTCGACGGCATCTGGACCTCCCAAGCAGGTGTCAAGATTGCTCTCGCTCCCATCACCGTGATCTCGACCTCGCAGGAGCCCTTCACGACAACGGTTCCGAATGACTTGCTGGCACAGGTCCGTAAGTACCGATCAGGCTCGAGCGCGCAGATGTCGCTGGGCGTCACTCACCTGATGACGGGACGTGACCTGGATGGCAACACCGTCGGCATCGCGTACATGGGCTCGGTCTGCCAGGGCGATACGGCGGTCAGCTTGTCCGAGGGCTCCCATTCCACCGCGATGTCGGCCCTGATTGCCGCGCACGAGCTCGGGCATAACTTCAACGCCCCGCACGACGGCGATGCGAGCGGAGCCTGCGCGTCCACTCCGCAGACGTTCCTGATGGCACCCACCATCAACATGAGTAACCAGTTCTCGGCCTGCAGCCTGCAACAGATCCAGGCTCGCATTCAGACTGCGCAATGCCTTACGGCTTACACACCGCCGTCTGTCTCTCTGAGTGTTCCGTCAGCGCCCGTCAGCAGCACGCCGAACAGCCCTCTCACTCTGAAATTCTCCGTCTTCGCCGCCGGCGATGACGCGTCGAACAACGTTGCCGTCAGTGCGACATTGCCGACGACCCTCGTCTTCCAGTCTGCCAACGTCGCCGGTGGAGCCTGCAGCCAAGGCGCCGGAACCGTCACCTGCCAGATCGGCAGCATGACATCGGGCGACTCACGCGACGTGACATTGAATCTGACCACCGGCACAGTCGGCACCTCGACGGTCAATGTCGACGTCTCTTCGTCGAACAACTCGAATACCGCCAACGACTCGGCGTCGATCTCCGCAAACATCCAGGATTTGGTGACCGTTGCGACGGCGACCCCGCCGACGACGGCGTCGAGTAGCACAAGCGCCAGCAGTAGCGGTGGCGGGGGCGGCGGCGCTGTGGACGAGAGTCTGCTCGCAGCATTGGGGCTGGCCCTCGCACTGGCAGTGCGCCGCAAGGTGAGCTAGCGGTTCCTTGATCTGGTGAGCTAGCGGTTCCCTGATTTGCGCTTACCCCGTGGGCCCGGCACCATCGGCCCCATGCACTCTATCGCCATCCATGGCGGGGCCGGTCCGATGCCCCGCGAAGCACTGACACCGGCCCAGGAACAGGCCTTCCGCACGAGTCTTCAAACCGCGTTGGATTCTGGCTATGCCGTACTCGAGAGTGGCGGTTCCAGCCTTGACGCCGTAACGACCGCGGTTCGCATTCTCGAAGACGACCCGCTGTTCAACGCCGGTCGCGGGGCAGCTCTAAGTCGAGATGGCGCCGCCGAGCTCGACGCAGCGGTGATGGAAGGCCGATCGCAGCGGGCGGGCGCTGTGGCTTCTGTCCGACACATCAAGAACCCCGTCGAGCTGGCTCGGCGGGTGATGGAGAAGTCCCGACACGTGCTGTTGGTTGGGGCGGGTGCTGAGGAGTTTGCCCTCGAAGAGGGGCTGCACCTTGTCGCGAATGCCTACTTCAAGACCGAGGACCGTCGCCGTCAGCTCGAGTCCGAGCAGCGCGGCCAGGTGGTTTCCGATCTCGTTCCTTCACACGGAACGGTCGGGGCGGTTGCGTTCGACAAAGAAGGAAACCTCGCTGCCGCGACGTCAACGGGCGGAATGACCAACAAGCGTCAGGGCCGCGTTGGCGATTCGCCGATCATCGGTGCGGGCACGTACGCGAAGAACGGCGTTTGCGCCGTCTCTGCGACGGGGCACGGCGAATACTTTATTCGCGCGGTCGCCGCGCATCATGTCGCTGCAGCGGTGGAGTTCCGCGGGATGACCTTAGCTGAGGCGGTCCGAGAGCTCTTGCATTCGGTGCTTCCGAAGTTGGGCGGACGCGGCGGAATCATCGCGGTTGATGGCGCAGGCGGCATCGTGCTGGACTTCAACACTGAAGGCATGTTCCGTGGAGTACGGGACGCCCAAGGTCGAAACGAAGTCGCGATTCGATAGCGCATAACCTCACCCCGCACGCGGATGCGCATCGCACGGGTCGAATCGAAGTCGCGATTCGATAGCTCTACGCCACTACTCCACCCTGAGCCGCCCTGAACGCGCTCGGCGACTGCGGTTCCCATCGTGCCCAAACTCTCCGTAGCTGCTGAGCCGAGCGGAACCCCGCTTTCACCGCCACCCGCTCGATATCCAACCGGCTTTGGGCAACCAGCTCTTTCGCGACGGCAAACCGGATGAGCTGTACGTAGTCCAGCGGCGAGCAATGCGCGTGCTCCGAGAACAGCCGAGTCAAATTGCGCGCACTCGTGCACGCGACGGCCGACAACTCCCGTGAGGTCCACGCCGCAGTTGGTTTGCGGTTCACGGCATCCTGCACCCGGTGAACGGCTGGATGCAGATGGTTTCGATGCAGCACCCACGGCGACAGCGCTGGGTCGGCACCGGACCGCCGCATGTACACAACCAGATCGCGAGCGACGTCGGCCGACACCCGGGGACCGAGATGCTGCGCGATAACGTGAAGTGCGAGATCCAGTCCGGCGGTCACGCCGGCGCTCGTCATAACCGCTCCGTCCTCAACGAATATGCGGTTATCGTGTACCCGTGCACGGGGGTCGAGTTTACGCAGCTCATCGATATGCGAGTGATGGGTCGTGCAGTCCCTATCACTCAACAGGCCCGCCTTCGCAGCGACGACGCTCCCCGCGCAAACGCAGACCAGCGAGCTGGCGGCCGCTATACCCGACTGTAGCCACTCGACTACTCTTGCAGTCACGGGCTCAGTGAGGTCGACCGTTTTGCCGGAGACACCTGTGAGCACAACGATCGCGTCAGGACCGAGAGTGTCAGGGAGCGGCTCGAGGGCCGCCAGGCGCAAGCCGATCGAGCACTCGATCGACTCGCTTGGCGCCACGAAGTGCATTCGATAGGAGCCCGGCGCCCGCCGCTCGGCGATACGAAATGCTTCCGCCGGACCTGCGACGTCGAGCAGAACGAGCTTCGGAAGCACCACGAAATACACGTCTTTCACTTAGGCCAGCGCCTCCGCCGAAGCCACGATCCGAGCGAAGCGGCCGGCGAGAACCAACTCCGTTCGTTCGCGAAGGTCCTCCGCGGAGAACACGCGACCAGAGGGGGACTGCATGGGAAAGGTCAACGTCGCGTCACTCACGTAGCGAACCCCGAAGCCGCTATCAAACGAGTGCCGAGCAGTCGTCTCACAACACTGCTCCGTCCGAATTCCAGTGACGAGCACTTCCTCGATCTGGTGGTGACGCAGCCACTGCTCGAGCGTGATCCCGTCCCGTGAACGTCCAAAAAGCGCCGAGTGCACGCTCTTGTGAAAGATCGCGTCGGGGCGGATGGCGAGCTCGGGCATGGCACGCACGTGACCCGACGCAGCACTGAAGGGATTGGCTGCGCCTCCAGTGTCTTCCTGATGGAAGATCTGGAGAACGGGGATTCCCCGCTCACGGCAGCGATCGATGACTCCCTGGACATTGGAGATGAAGGTTCCGAAGCCCTCACCTTGCCAGTACGGGCGGTGACGGAAGGACTCCTGGACGTCGATGACAAGTAAGGCCTGCTTCACGGTGAAACTCCCTGATGCGCTCAATAGTGCGCGAATGGCCATATGATCGCGAGCACACCGCTCAGACGCCATCGAGATAAGGGACCTACGGCGGTCAAAAACGGACACCCTGTATGGCCTTCGCCGGTGGGCCGCCGGAAGTCCCGCTCACCGCCGGCCCATCACCTCCATCCACGGATTTTATTTTACATAACGTCTAACTCATTCCCCTGCCGAATGGGCCGCGACCAGCGATTCGCCGGCCAGCAACTGCAACCCGTGCAGTCTCGCCCGCTCGAGCGCCAGCCCCTCACCAGTTTCGGCCGTCATCAGAAACTCGCGCCACACCTGAACCCGGCTGGGCCATCTGGGGCGCAACCACGAGCTGTTCTGCTCTGCCAACTCCGAGATTTGCGGCAACGTGCAGCTTGCTATGAGACTCGCCGTCTCCGAGGGCATCCCCAACAGCACGCGCGCCGCGACGCTGTGACTCCGCGCGAGATGCCACGCGTACGTGAAGACGAGTCGAGTGACCTCCGTGGCACGAGGAACGGTAAAGAATGAACCGTAAGGCAGCGGGCGCGCATGCACGGTGAGATCACCTAGGGATCTCCACCGTCTGGAATCAGAGAACCCGGCATCGACGACTAGATACGGACAGCACGCCGCGCGTCGCCTTGCGGCAGGATCCAACGCCCGCCACAGGTCTCCCAACTCTCTCAACATAGGATGCGTCGGGATCGCGCGAGTACGCGCTTGGTCCGCCAGCAGCTCGAGGCACTTCGCATTGACCTCGGCCAGCCCCTCGAATGTTTCCGCGTGCAGCCAGGAGCGAATCTCCCTCATTGCATCCGCGGCCGATCCCTCATCGTCCTCGCAATCCGTCGCCATCCCTGCACCTCCGAAGAAGGGTGCGTATGTTATCGACGCCGACCTCGCCCGGCAGCCCCGAGTTTTGAGTCAATTTTGGCAATTTCTGAGAATTACCCTCAACGGGGCTTTCCTGAAATAGTAGTCACCTGACCAACACAGGAGCACCCCTGATGCGGATCATGGACGATCGCTACAGCCGGGATCGATATCGGCTCGAGCTGGCGCTGCGGTTTCTGCAGCACGAGGCGCGCACTCAAACCATTCGCGCCTGGACGGGCTTGACCGATGACAGAATTCGAAAACTGTATCGCTCCATGAGGGGCTCGCGCGGACACCTGATCCGGCATCGGGGCAAGTCCCCGCATCAGATTGCCTACTTCACCCGCTCGAGCCGACTGCAGCAGGAGACGACAACACTCGCGAGCCTGCTGCTCCTGCTAGGGGTAGTTCCAACTCGAGCGGCCGCCGAACCCCCTCAGGCGGTCGCGGGCGTTGCCCGAGGCGAGCTTCTGTGCCATGCGTTTGAAGCGTACAGGGCGTTCATTCCGTCCTCGCAGATCTCTTTCGAGCATGCGGTTTTTCTTACGTTGGCCCTGGCGCGGGGAGATCAGCTCAGGCTGGCAGCGTGCCGCGACTGCGGCAGCTTGGTGGTCGTGGAACGCTTTCCGTTGCGCGAGACGCGATGCCATCACTGCCACCTCGCCACCCCCTCACGCTGGTAAGCAAACAACCGCGCCTCAACACATCCAGGGAATGCGGCGCCGCGCTGTGGGGAAGCTCAAGTTCCCGTGCGGCTCATCTTTCGCGGCGCGCGAAGCGGCGTGTCATTCGCACTCGGGTTCGAGTTGGAGTTTTCGAATGCGAACAGGTCGCCCGGCTGGCAATCCAGGACTTCGCACAGCTTCTCGAGCGTGGCGAAGCGAATCGCCTTGGCCCTGCCCGTCTTCAGAACGGAAAGATTCTGGGGCGTGATGCCCACCCGATCCGACAGTTCGTTGAGCCGCATCTTGCGGCGGGCGAGCATCACGTCGAGATTCACGATAATCGGCATTGATCCTGCCCCGGGTCAGACCACAAACTCGGCCTCGCGTCGCATTTCATCTGCCTCCTCCCGGGTCTTGCGGCCCACTTCCATGATCCAGGATGCCAGCAGTATCACGCCGGGCGCCAACAGCCCATAGAACGAGCCAGGGGTGATGCCCCACGGCTGTCGGATAACGGACGCCTCACCGATGAAGCCGGCTTTGAGCCAGAGCAACGACGTCAGCGCCAGAACGACGACCAACACCTGCAGGTACAGCATGAGCAGGCCGATCTGCCGGATCCTGAGCACGTTCGCCGCCGTGTAGATGTTGCCTGCGACCAGGCTGTCGAACAGCGCGTACAAGTGAAAGAGCCAGCGGAACACGAACGCGAAGATCAGTCCCCCGAAGAGGATTCCCCAGGCTTGCAGGAAGGGCGTCGTGAAATTGGACCCATCGATCATGTAAGGACCGAAGTCCATCCTGACACCGTGGATCCGCGCAAGGATTCCAAGAATTCCCAGAAGCAAGGCAACGCTCATCAGCACCAACGCGAGTACGCAGAGGGCGCGCGCAAAGCGACTGAAGACCCGTACCTTGTGCACCTCGTCCCGTACTACGCTGTCCATGTGCCACTCCCGAGATTTATCGCGTTTCAGTCATAATTTATCGTTAAACGATAATTACATCATCCCACGCGTTGGCCCGCGATGCAAGGAGCTGCCCGGCGGATGGGACGACGTGCTCGAGGGTGTGGCTGGAACAAGAGCCCATCCGCGGCTGCGCCTGCTCTGCCGTCGTTGCGACGCGGGCCGCACTTTTGCCCGTCGCACCCGAGTCACCCAAAGGTATAGTCACACTGCCGCGTTCGGTTGCGGCGCCTGATCGATCCTGTGAGAAGGAGCTCGACGATGCGACGCGACTTGTGGGTTCTGACCGTTGTAGCAACCCTGACCGCATGCGGCGGGGGATCGGACCCATCCAGTTTCACCACGACCCCTCCTCCAAACAACCCCGGCACCTCGACCTACACTCCCGGTGTTTTCCTGCCGGAGTCGACTTTCGCAGCCCACTGCGCGGCGCCACGCTCGGGAAAAGACCCGGTCACGGGTGTCACGTACCCCGACGTCGCTGGCACGACGACCGACGAGAACAATTTCTTACGATCGTGGACGAACGATCTGTACTTGTGGTTCAGCGAGGTGCCGGATCTCGATCCATCGAAGTACACGACGGCGGCCAGCTACTTTCCGTTGCTGAAAACCTCGGCCACCACGCCTTCGGGCGCGCCGAAGGACAAGTTTCATTTCACGTACGCGACCTCTACCTGGGAGCAGCTGTCGCAAGCCGGCGCCTCAGTCGGGTACGGAGCGATCATTGACCTGGTCAGCGACACTCCTCCCCGTAAGGTGGTATTCGCATACGTGCAGGTGGGATCTCCGGCCGCCAACGCGTCGATTGCGCGAGGCGCGACCGTGACCACGATCGACTCAGTCAGCGTCGACTCGAACGATCCCACGGACATCAACACACTGAACAAAGGCCTATCGCCTTCGACAGCCGGTGAGTCTCACACCTTTACAATCCAGGACGCTGGGCAAACGACCACGCGCACTGTCACATTGACTGCGGCGAACCTCACGGAAATCACCGTGCCCGTCGTGAAGGTGTTGCCGACGAGCGCGGGGAATGTCGGCTACCTCCTGTTCACGCAGCACCTGGCCACCTCCGAGCAGGAGCTGGTAACAGCTTTCAACTCGCTGAAGTCCCAGAACCTCTCGGATCTCGTTCTCGACCTCCGTTACAACGGCGGTGGTTATCTCGACGTGGCCAGCGAGACGGCCTACATGATTGCCGGAACGGCCACGGGAGGCCGGACGTTCGAGCTCACGCAATTCAACTCCAAGCACCCCTCCACCGACCCGGTGACCGGCCAGCCCATCACACCCGTGGGATTCCACTCGACGAGTCAGGGATTCTCCGTGGCGGCCGGCCAGGCTCTGCCAACGTTGAATCTGCAGCGCGTGTTCGTGCTGACGACTGCCGAAACCTGCTCGGCCAGCGAGTCCATTATCAACAGTCTGCGGGGCATCAACGTCCAGGTCATTCAGATCGGATCGACGACCTGCGGCAAGCCCTACGGCTTCTACCCCCAGGACAATTGCGGAACGACCTACTTCTCGATCGAGTTCCGTGGCGTCAACGATGCTGGGTTCGGTGACTACCCCGATGGGTTCTCGCCTCAGAACACGATTTCGAACGTCGGCGTGACCGTTCCCGGCTGCTCGGTGGGCGATGACTTCACCCACGAACTGGGAGACACCGGGGAGCTCCTGCTCAGTACTGCACTGAGCTACCGCACGAGTCCCTCCTGCCCGGCCCCGACCGGGATCGACGGGTTGCCGTCCCTGAAGCGGCAGCAGGTGCGCGGACCTGCGATCGAGTTGGCCTTCGCACCCCTGCGGCAGAACCGCATCCTGCGCCGGCCCTAGCCAGCGCGCGATGTGCCCGGCGCGGCACCGTCGCGCGGAAGGTCCGCGCGAGCGGCCCTCCCCGCCCGCGGGCGGGGCGCGGGGCACCCACTGCAATCGTTCAGCCCCAATGCGCTGCTAGAATCCCCGGTCCTGACCTTACGGCGGAACGACCAGCTCTATGGACTCGCGGCCCAACTTCTTTTCCAGCTCAGCCCTGGACCGCCGGGCCGAGGCCCGCGAAGACGCGGACTGGCTACAGGCCGCCTTCGGCGATCCGCAGACGCGATTCATCCTCGCGCGAGGCACAACGCAATTGCTGCGCAAGGAGCCCGAGCCCGCCATCGACTTCGTGACCAGCGAGCACCCGGTGGTTCGGACCCTGGACCCGAAGCACTTCGTGCTGCTCGGCTGGTACCAGGGAGTCCGTTGGGTTCTGGCGGAGCTCGATCCGAACACGACCCTGGAGGCCTTCTCGGGCGCGAGCTTCGAGGAGCTGCGGGCATTGGCGCCGGGGCTGCCGGCCGATGACGCGGGACTGCTGGCCTATGCCCGGGCTCTGTCGATCTGGCGCTCGCGACAGCGGTTTTGCGGTATCTGCGGTGCACCGACGTTTCCCGACCGGGCCGGGCATCTGATCCGCTGCTCGAACGACCGCTGCGGCCACGAGTTCTTCCCGCGCATCGACCCGGCCATCATCGTGTTGGTGACCGACGGCGAGCATGCTCTGCTGGGCCGGCAGGCCGGCTGGCCCCTGGGGCGCTATTCGACCATCGCCGGATTCGTCGAGCCCGGCGAGAGCCTCGAGGATGCCGTCGCCCGGGAAGTGCTCGAGGAAACGGGTGTCCAGGTCCTGAGCACCCGCTATGACTCCTCTCAGCCCTGGCCGTTTCCGTCCTCGCTGATGGTGGGCTTTCAGGCCACCGCCCGGTCGGGAAGTGCGATCCGGGTCGGTGAAGAGCTCGAGGATGCGCAGTGGTTCACCCGCAACCAGGTGCGCTCCGAAGGCATCCCGCTGGTCCCGCCGTCTCACTCGATCTCCTTCCGGCTCATCTCCTCGTGGCTGGAACAGCGATAGGATGTGTCTGCTCGTTATTGCCTGGCAGGCGCATCCCCGCTATCGATTGGTCGTCGCCGCCAACCGCGATGAGTTCCACGAGCGCCCGGCCGCGCCGATGGCCAAGTGGCCGGCCCCCAATGACCTGCTGGCGGGCCGCGATCTACGCTCCGGGGGGACCTGGCTCGGGCTCGACCGCCGGCGGCGTTTCGGGGTCGTCACCAACTTCCGCGATCTGCAGCGGCCGAATGCCAATGCGCCCACCCGCGGCGAGCTGATTCCGCGTTTCCTGAGTGGAGAGGCCGCTCCCGGCCCCTTCCTGGGGGACCTTGCGCCGGTGGCCAACGACTACTCGGGATTCAACCTGCTGCTGTCTGACACGGAATCGCTGTGGTACGCGAGTAACCGCGCGGCTGGCTTCGCACGGGCCCTGACACCCGGCATTTACGGGCTATCCAATCAGTTCCTGGACACACCGTGGCCCAAGCTCGAAAGGGTACGCGGCCGCTTCGAGGCGTGGCTGACGCAGAGCGCGGGCGGCGCCGGCAAATCCGGCCCGCAGCCGGCGCCCGAGGCCTCAGCCGAAGCCACCGAAGTCCTGTTTGCGATTCTCAACGACCGAAGCCGCGTGTCCGCCGACGCCGAGCTGCCACAGACCGGTCTGTCGCCCGAATGGGAAAGAGTCCTGTCGGCGCCCTTCGTCCTCAACCCGGATTATGGAACACGCTGCTCGACGGTGGTTCTGATCGAAGCCGGTGGGGCGGCCACCATCGCCGAACGCCGCTTCGACCGGGAGGGCCAGGTGACCGGGAATTCTCACTGGACGCTGAACGCGGGTGAGTGGCCTTCGCAGGCTGCACAGCCCTGACATCGGGCGGCATTGCAGGCTGCGACGGCCTGCCGCCTGCGACGGGCCTGCGGGCGACGACTCCCGCGACGGAACCCACCACCGTCTCTTGAACTCTGACCAAGCGGGTCCGCGTGCGAACCCCTAGAATTCCACGCTTTGTCAGGTATCACTCCGGTTAGATGGAGCAGCGCAATCCGTTACTACGGGCCCTTCGGCGTCGGCGGGCCTCGTTGGTCGCCCTATGCCTCTGCCTTTGTGCCTGGGGGAGCGCGCAAGCGAGCATCACCGTCGAGGTCCGGGGAGTGGACGATGAACTCAAGGCCAACGTCCTCGCCTACCTGAGCTTCGAGCGCTACAAGCGCAGCGACGACCTGAGCCCGGACACGCTCGAGCGTCTGCACAATCGGGTCGAGCGCGAGGTCCAGTCCGCCCTCAAGCCCTTCGGGTACTACGAACCCGAGGTGAAGTCCGAGGTGACCGAGGTACGGCACGGAGACTGGCGGGTGGGGATCGACATCACTCCCGGTAAACCGGTCGTCATGGAGACCGTTGAGATTAAGGTGCTTGGACCGGGTGCGACGGATCCGTTGTTTGTGAAGATCACCTCGGACTCCCCGCTCCACCCGGGCGATCGTCTCAACCACGCGGTTTACGATGGGATCAAGAGTAACCTGCAACGTACGGCCGCGACTTATGGTTATCTGGATGCACGTGTGACCCGCAGCGAGCTCATCGTCGATCCTCCGAACTACAAGGCTTCCGTGGCCCTGGAGATGCAGACGGGCGAGCGTTACCGCTTCGGGCCGACAACCATCGAGCAGCACGTCGTCGACGACAAGCTGGTGCGGCGCTATCTGCGCTATACCGAGGGGGACCCGTTCGACCTGACCCAGCTGCTGCGGACGCAATTCGCCCTCGACGACGCACAGTACTTCACCGATCTCGAAGTGCTCCCGGGAGATGCGGACCATGACAGCCACGTCGTGCCGGTCAACATTCACGCCAAGCCCAACAAGCGGAACCGCTTCTCGCCTGGCGCCGGATACGGTACGGACACCGGGCCGCGCGGCACGCTGACGTACGAGAATCGGCGCATCAATTCACTCGGCCATCGCTTCGATGTCCTGGTCGAGGCCGCGCAAGTCACCAAGTACAGTCTGCAGAGCCACTACACCATTCCCATCGGCGACCCGGCGGTGGAGAAACTCAGCTTCGACAGTACGATCGAGCAACGTCAGCTCGCGGACGTGGAAACGCGAACGCTGTCGATCGGGCCGAGCGTGACCAAGGTCATCGGAGCTTGGCAGCACGTCTGGTTCGTCAACGGGGTGAGGACCACGAGCGACTCGCTGGTCGAGACGCGCACCGACCGTTTGCTCGTTCCCGGCCTCGATCTGGCGTCGGTGCCGAAGGGTTACCTCGGCGAGCCCCTCTTCGAACGTGGATTCTTCGCCGAGTTACGCGGCTCGCACAGCTCCATCGGTTCCGATGCTGACTTCATCCAGCTGCACGTGCAGCTCGAGCGGGTGTTCAACATCTACCCGAAATGGCACCTGTTGCTGCGCGACGAGCTCGGTGCCTCGCTCGTGTCGCGATTCAGTCAGCTTCCGGTAGTCATGCGATTCTTCGCGGGCGGCGACAACAGCGTTCGCGGCTTCGCCTACAACGATCTGTCCCCGACCGAGACGGTCTGCATCGACCCCGCAACGCACGCCGTCATCCACGATCCGCAGCCCGGGCAAAACTGCACCAACGCGGCGGTGAAGGTCGGCGGCAAGAACGTCGTGACCGGAACGGTCGAGTTCATCCGCGACCTGCCGCGGAATTTCGGCGTTGCCGCCTTCTTCGACTACGGCAACGCCTTCAACAGCTTCAGCGCGCCCTCACTGCAGTATTCGGTGGGCGTCGGATTCCGGATCAAGCTGCCGGTCGTGACCCTGGGGGTCGATGTGGCCCAGCCGATCTCGCGACCCGGAGCAGGCCCGCGGCTCCACATCAACTTCTCGCCGAAGCTGTGAAGGGCGCCTCCGCAACCCTCGTCGTGGCGGGAGGGTCGTAGGGCCATGCGGCGGCTGTTGCTCATCATCTCGGGGCTGTTGATTTTCTTCGCGGTGGCGGTGCCGATCGCTGCCGTGTACTACGCCGTCTTCACCGAGAGCGGCCTCCAATTCGTGGTGCGGCAGATTCCGCACAAGATCGGTAGCGTCCGGCTCGACATCGTGAACGTCAAAGGCACGATTGCATCGGGCATCAGCGCCGAGCGGGTCGAGATCGACCACCGACTGGTGCACCTCCGGTTCGAAGGTATCCAAGGTCGGGTACGCCTGTTGCCGCTGCTGTGGCAAACGATTCACTCCACCGATGCCGTTATTCACAGCACCTACATCGAGGTCAAGCGCCGCACTCGCCCCCCTGATGGCACTCCCCCGTTCTTCCTGCCTCATTGGATGCTCATCACAGGCGATCACCTGCGGCTCGACGACGCCGTGCTCGTCGTTCCCAACGGGACGCGTCTCGAATGGACCCACCTCTCGGGAGCCGGAGTTGTCCGCCCGCACACAATCCGCCTCTACCAGGCCGAGGCCGACATGGGCACGGTCCACATCTCGGCGATCGGGCGCCTGCGCGCGCACGATCCGTTGCAGATCGAGGCCGACGGCAAACTGACTTGGAAACCGGCGGAGGATCAACCCGTCTGGGAAATCGCCTCCACCGCCCGTGGTGACCTGGACAAGTTGGCCGTCACGGGCCGGTTCCTGGCGCCCCTCAGCGCCGACGTATCCGGCCAGATGCTTACGCTCACCAACAACTTCCATTGGGTGGCGGACGCCCAGGTTCATTCCTTTGATCTGCGTGCGTGGAAACTCAACGGGCCGCTGGGCATCCTGACCGCGCAGCTGGCGCTGCACGGCGAATCCAACAAGTTCTTTGCCCAGGGCACGACCATCCCGGCCGGTCTCAAGGCCGGAGCCTTCGACCTCCGGTTCGCCGGGTCTTACTCGGGGCGGGTGCTGACAGCCGAGCACTACGACATCGTGCATCACTCCTCCGGCGCCCACGCCTCCGGCAGCGGCACGATCGGAATCATTCCCAAGGGACCGCAGCTCGACTTCAAAGGCACGTATCAGAACTTCCGCTGGCCGCTGGTCGGGAAGGACGTGCCGTTCCGCAGTCCCTCGGGCGAATACACCCTCGCCGGAGTCCTGCCCTATGCGGTGACCGCCAAGGGAATCGCCGCCATCACCGAGCTGACACCGTTTCCCGTCTCGATGACCGGTACGCTGGGCAAGGACGGCTTCTCCTTCCGCGACACTCAGGTCGACGCGTTCGACGGTCATGGGGTCATGGACGGCGAGGTGACCTGGGCACCGGCTGACACGTGGCTGGTGAACGGCAATCTCACGGGAATCGAGCCCAAGCACCTGCGACCCGACCTGCCGGGCTCACTGAATTTCGCCGTCTCCGCCCGCGGGCGCGGCTTCAAGGAACTCAACGACTTCACGGTCGAAATCAGAAACCTGAGCGGCAAGCTGCGCGGGGTGGCGGCAAGTGGTGGCGGCAAGCTGCAGCGCACGCCCCGGGACTGGCAGTTCCAGGGCATTCGGGTGGCACTGGGCCGCACCAACGTAGCGCTGGACGGCAGCGTTGACGATGAACTCGACCTGCGCTTCGCAGTCAAGACGGAGGACTTGAGCCTGCTGTCGGCAGGCAGCCGGGGCAAGCTCGAGGCGAGCGGCACGGTGCAGGGCTCGGTAAAAGATCCTACGGTCGCCGCGAAAGCGCACGCGACGGACATCGACTATGACGGCTTGCAGCTGGATGCGCTGGATGCCGACATCGACTTCGATCCCCGTGGCCAACACGAGTCGAAAGTCGTCGCGCACTTGCACAACCTTCAGTATGCAACGCGCACTTTCGACGATCTCGCTCTGACAGTGGATGGACAACCGAGTCGACTCGCTGTTCATCTCAAGGCCGCCACCACCGGGCTCGCCGTCGACGCGCACGGAACGGGCCCCTACTCCGGTGGAGTGTGGGACGGGACGCTGGAAGGCCTGACCATCACCGGCAATGAGTCGCTGCACCTCGATCTCCAACAGCCCGTTGGGATGGTGTTGTCCGCGGATCACGTGCGTGCGGAGTGGATGTGTCTGTCCGGAAAGCCGGCGAGCCTGTGTACGGACGGCGAGTGGAGTCCCGCAAGGTGGGCGGCGACGCTGCAAGCCACCGATCTACCGATGAGCACGCTGACGTCCGGCCTGACGCCCGCGGTCGAGTACTCCGGCCGTATCAATGTCATGGCACGGCTGTTCGCGGCCACAGCGGAGCCGGTGCAGGGCACCGTCCGGATGGACCTGATCGACGCCCACCTCATCCACAAGCTCTCGAGCGGCAAGAAGGACAACACCACGCTGGGAAGCGGTCAGGTGTCGCTCAACGCCTCCCGCTCCGCTATTGCAGCGGAGGTGGGGTTGGACGCAGGCAACACAGGTATCATCAAAGGCTCCCTCACCGCACAACGTTCCGAGCCCGACTGGCAAAACATGCCGATCGACGGGGAGCTGCATGCCCACACCGGGCAACTCGATCTCATTACGCTGTACGCCCCCGACATCGACAAGGCCTCCGGCACGCTCGATGCCGACATGAAGATCCACGGCACGCTCGGCACGCCACTGATCAACGGTACTCTGAAGGTGGCCAACGGCTCTCTCGACATCTATCAGGTCAACCTGGGAATGCGGCAGCTAGGGTTCGAGGCGCGACTGACGGACAACGGCCTGGAGTTCGACGGCTCGACCAGCGTCGGTCAGGGTACAGCCAGGGCCCACGGCAACCTCGAGTGGCGCAACTCGCTTCCGTACGGAAAGTTTCACCTGCAAGGGGCCGGGCTGCGGGTCGTCGACGTGCCCGAAGCCCAGATCAACGCCTCACCGGACCTCGACTTCAACATCGACGGCCGCAAGATCGAGGTGACCGGCACGGTGAAAGTACCCTATGCCAAGATTGCTCCCGCGGAAATCAAGGGCGCGGTGCTCTCCTCGTCCGATGAGGTGATCGTCGGCGCCGAGCCGAAGGACCCGACCAAAAAACTGGAAGTGATGAGCACGATCACCCTGTCGCTTGGGGACAAGGTGAGCATCGAGACATCGGGTTTGTCGGGACGACTGTTGGGGAATGTCACGGTCCGCAGCGGCTACGACGAGCTGACGCGCGCGACCGGTGAGTTGTCGATCGCCGAAGGCAAGTATCTGGCCTACGCCCGCAAGCTCGACATACGCAGGGGAAGGCTGATCTTCACCGGCGGGTCGGTGCAGGACCCCGGCATCGATCTGCAGGCGGTCAAGGAGTATCCGGACGTGACGGCCGGGGTGAATGTCCGCGGGACGCTGCAGCAGCCGCGGATCAGCTTCTTCTCCGATCCTTCGTTACCGCAGTCGCAGGTCGTGTCCCTGATTCTCTCCGGCGGCGGACTGGATACGGTACAGAATCAGAAATCCGGCGCCGGCAACGAGGCGCTCGCCCAGGGCGGTGCGATCCTCGCCCAGCAACTCGGCTCGCGCATCGGGTTCGAGGATGTCAGCCTGGAAACCGATCTCACCAACGAGACCTCGCTGGTGTTGGGTAAGTTCCTCTCGCCGCGCCTGTACGTGAGCTACGGAGTAAGCCTGTCGGAACAGCTGAGCACGCTCAAACTGCGGTACACCCTGGGTAAGCACTGGACAGTGAAGACCGAAGTGGGTCAGTACCGCGGTGCCGACCTCGTGTTCACGATCGAGAAATAGACCGTCCTACTTCTTGTCTTTCAGGGTTGCGCCCACGCGGCGATACGCCTCGCGGAACGGAATCCCTTCCGACACCACCAGCCGGTTCGCCTCCTCGGCCGCGTGAATCCCCGCCTCGAGCCGGATGCGCTCCGGCCGGAACTTCATCGCACCGATCGCCGCCGGCAAGAGACCTAAAGTCTGCGCCGCAATGTCGATCCCCCGGAACAAGGGAAACTTCAGCAGCTGCAGGTCACGCTGATAGCCCGACGGCAGCTTGGCGCAAATGGCCAGTGCTTCCGTCAGGCACGCGAGGCTGGTCGCAGAGCGTCCGCGAATCAGCTCGAACACATCGGGGTTACGCTTCTGCGGCATGATCGAGGAGCCGGTCGTGAAGGCATCCGGCAGCTCGAGGAAGCCGAACTCCTGGGTGTAGAACAGGAGCACGTCCGCGGCAAACCGACCCAGGTCCTGCATGAGCAGCGTCAGCTCGAACAGCAGCTGCGATTCCGCCTTGCCTCGCGACAACTGCACGGCCGTGACGGGCTCCTGCACCTTCGCAAATCCCAACTTCCCGCGCGTCGCTTCGCGATCGATGGGCAACCCCGGCGTCCCGTATCCGGCAGCCGAGCCCAAGGGACTCAGGCCCGCGCGGTGCTGAACGCGCAGCAAGTTCTCGGCGTCTTCGCGAATCTGCGCGGCAAAGCCACCGGCCCATAACGGCACGGAACTGGGCATCGCCTGTTGCATGTGGGTATAGCCTGGAAGCTCCGTCTGGCGCTCCCGTACACCCAGCTCATCCAGCGCCTCGGCAACCCGAGTCGCGCCCGCACTCAATTCATTGATGACATCGCGCAGGTAGAGCCGGATCGCGGTGAGAACCTGATCGTTACGGGAGCGACCGAGATGCACCCGGCCTCCGGCTGCCCCGATTCGCTCGGTCAGGCGCCTTTCCAGCGCTGTCTGGCCGTCCTCGTCCGTCAGCTCGATCCGCCACTCTCCCCGCGCGTGCTCGGCGGCGAGGGCCGTCAGACCGGTCCGGATCGCTTCCAGATCGGCATCCGCCAGGAGCTTCTGCGCGTTCAGCATTTCCGCGTGCGCGATCGAGGCACGCACATCGTACTGAACCAAACGCTCATCGAGGCCGTAGTCCTCACCCGCCGTGTAGTGCAATACACGGTCATCGAGCGGAGTTCCTTTGTCCCAAAGTCGCGTCACTGCATCAACCTGCGTTGGCGCTCTGCTGTTCGGCCTGGGTCAGTGCGTTCACGTCCGCGACGATGAGAGTGCCCGTCCCTTCGTTCGTGAACACCTCGCCGAGAATTCCTTCGGGCGACTTGTAGGAGACGACGTGCACACGCCGCACTCCGCCCCGAAGCGCATCCTCGATGGCCTTTGCCTTCGGCAGCATCCCGTCGTTCAGGCGACCTTCCTGACGCATCCGGTTCAATCCGTTGAGGTCGGTGTATGAGACCAGTGAGCCTGGATCATCGAGGCTGCCGAGAATACCGGGGGCGCCCGTGCACAGAATCAGCTTCTCTGCCGAGAGAGCCGCGCCGATGGCCGCCGCCACAGTGTCGGCGTTGATGTTCAAGAGCATGCCGGCGTCGTTGGAAGACAGCGGGCTCACGACGGGCATCAGGCCGTTGTCGAGCAGCTTGCGCAGCACGCCGCCGTCGACGCGATCGATGTCGCCAACGAAGCCATAGTCGACCTTCTCGCCGCTCGCGGTCGTCTTTACGGGGCGCTTGTGGGCGTGCACGAGTCCGGCATCGACGCCGCTGACCCCAATGGCGTCGATATCCAGCTCCCGGCACATCGCCAGGATACGGGTGTTGATCAACCCGTTGAGCACCATGGACGTGGCGTCAATCAACTTCTCATCGGTGACTCGACGCCCCTCGACCATGCGTGTCGGAACGCCCAGCTTGTCGGACAGCTCCGTCAGCTGCGGACCGCCGCCGTGCACCATGACGACGCGCACGCCGAAGTAGTGCAGGATCGCGATCTGTTCCATCAGCACGCGGGTGGATTCGGCGTCTGCAAACACACCGCCGCCGGCCTTCACGACGAAGACCTTGCCCTTGTACATACGGATGTAGGGCGCCGCACTCTTCAGCGCCCGGATGGCAAGAGCCTGATCGCCTCTATGGATGAGCATGTGAATTAGATTCCCTTGAGCATTCGGTAAAGGACCGCCATCTGCACGATCAGGCGGTTTTGCGCCTCGCGCTGCACGATGCTGCGCGGGCTGTCGAGCACTTCATCGGACACGGCCGTGTTCCGCCTCACGGGCAGGCAGTGCATCAGCCGGCAATTCTCGGCCGTCCTGGCGAACCAGTCGTGCCGCACACACCAGTCCGTCAACGAGCTCCTGAGCTTCAGATCGCCTTCGGCGTCGCCGTAGCAACTCGTGGCGCCCCACTCCTTCGCGTAAATGATCTGCGCGCCGTTGAGCGCCTCGGCGCGATCGCTCGTTTCGCTGACGGTGCCTCCGGATGCGGCCGCCGCCCGACGCGCCTTCTCCATGATCTCGGGCGGCAGCGCGAAGCCTTCCGGACGCAGGACTACGACCTCCATGCCACGCATCGTTGCCATCTGTACGGCAGCGGCCGGCACTGCAAAAGGCAGTGCGCGCGGATGATAGACCCACGAGAGCACGAAGCGCCCGTTCCGCGCGACACCAACATCATCCATCGTCTTCCAGTCGGCAAGCGCCTGACAGGGATGATTGACGGCCGATTCAAGGTTGATCAGCGGCTTGTCGACCAGCTCCGCCATCGTCTTGAAGTTTGTTTCAGCGAGGTCCGCCTGCAGATCCTTGAAGTCCGCGAATGCGCGAATCCCGAGCGCGTCGCAGTAGGACGCCAGTACGGGAATGCCCTCCCGGACGTGCTCTGCCGCGGCGCCATTCATCACCACACCCAGCCGCGTCTCGAGGTGCCAGGTTCCCTGGCCCGGGGTAATGACGAACGAGTTGCCTCCCAGGCGGGCCATACCCGCCTGGAACGACGCCAGTGTCCGCAACGATGGGTTGAAGAACACCATTCCCAGGATCTTGCCCGCGAGCGCGTGCGGCTCGGGATATCGTTCCAATCGGCGTGCAAGCTCGAGGAGCGCGACCACCTCGTCGCGCTCGAAATCCGCCAGATCCAGAAATCGTTTCATGCTGGCAAGTCCGCGAGAGTGTCCCTGAGAATGTCGACGTGCTCCTCTTCGAGGATGAACGCGGGAAGCAGTCGCAACACGTTCGGGTCACTCGCGGTCCCCGCAAGAATCCCCGCCTCCAGCAGCTCGGCCTGAATGGCTTTCGCCGGGCGGCTTGTGCGCAGACCCGTCAGGAAGCCCGCGCCCTGATGGCCGGTAATGGGCCCCACGACGCAAGTCTCCCGAATGTAGGCCGACACGCGGCGCACGCGCGCCAGGAGATCTTCGGACTGAATCGCATCCAGGACGCCTTCGATGGCCGCACAGGCCATCGGACCGCCACCGAACGTCGTACCGAGGAGGTCGAGCTTCAGAGCATCCGACGCCTTCGCGTTGAGCAACACCGCCGCACACGGAAAGCCGTTACCCAACGCCTTTGCGGTGGTGATGATGTCGGGCATGACGCCATACATGTTCGCTGCAAACGGGTGACCCGTTCTACCGACGCCGCACTGAACTTCATCGAAGATGAGAACCGCGCCCACCTCGTCGCAGCGGCGCCGGAGCGCCTGCAGGTAGGAAGCTCCGAGGTCGACCGCTCCGGCGAGCCCTTGCACCGGTTCTACGATCACGGCTGCGGTTTTGTCGGTAACGTGTTCGGCGATCGCCGCCTCGTTCTGGCGAGGAATGAAGCTCACATCGAACGGAGTTCGCGGCAGGGAATACCACTTCTCCTTCGCTCCCCACGTCACCGCTGCAGCAGCTGCCGTACGGCCGTGGAAGCTACCCTCGACTGCTGCAACCTGTGCGCGGCCCGTCATCTTGAAAGCGAGTTTCAGCGCATTCTCGTTCGCCTCGGCGCCGCTGTTCACCAGGAAAACGTGGGTGAAGCTCAGGCCCGAGAACTTCACGAGCTTTTCGGCGGCACGCAGCCGGACCTGCATCGGCACCGCATTGGTTTGGAAGTTGCAGCTCTCCACCTGCTTTTGGAGCGCGGCGGTCCACGCAGGATGGCCGTAGCCAAGCGCGCAAACGGCGTGGCCACCGTACATGTCGAGCACTCGCTCGCCTTTGCTGTTGATCAGCCACACGCCCTGGCCGGAGACGACCTCGATGGGGTATTGGGCAAAGACCTTCGCCAGATAGTCCTGCATGATTTATGTCCATCCCGGCGCCGGCGCGGTGAGCCCGGCAGTCTCGGGCAATCCAAACATCCGGTTCATCCACTGCACGGCACCGCCGGCCGCGCCCTTGTTGAGATTGTCCACGACGCACATCACTGCGGCCGTCTTGCCATTGGCCGCAGCAGAGATGTGCGCATAGTTGGTGCTCACCACATCTTTCACTCGCGGAGCGGTATCCAGAACCCTTACGAACGGCGCGCCTGCATAGAACTCACGCAGAGCAGCCAATAGCTGCGCTTTGTCGAGTGGCGATTTCAGCTGTGCCTGTATGGTGACGTGAATGCCCCGGGCAAACGGCCCCGAATGCGGGACGAAAGCGAATTCTGCGTCGACTCCGGAAGCCGCCCGCGCGCAAGCGGCGATCTCCGGGGTGTGCCGATGCGACAGGACTTGGTACGAATACAGATCGCTGTGACGCGTGGGGTGATGCGTTCCCTCCACGGGCTTTCTACCTGAACCGGTGCTGCCCGTGACGCCAGAGACAAACAGCATGGGCTGAGTCAGTCCCAGCGCCAACAGTGGCACGCTCGCCAGCAATGTGGCTGTGGCAAAGCAGCCGGGATGGGCCACGTGTGGCGTCTCGAGTTTACGCAGATGCTCGGGAGTCGCGCAGCTGAAGTCCTTCAGGCGTGCCGGAGCTCCGTGCGGATGCTTGTAGACGGCTTCGTAAGCCTCCGCCGTCCTGTAACGATAGTCGGCCGAGATGTCGACGACGCGGGGATGCGTGCCGGCGTTCGCGGCGCTCTTCAACAGGCCGTCGATCAAACTTGCCGCCGCGCCGTGCGGGGCGGCGCAGAAAATCGCTGACTGCGGGGTCTTGGCCACCAGCTTGTCGACATTGGCATGGGACTCGAAGCGAGTTTCAGGGTAGGCGCTCGCGAGATGCGGAAACGCCTTGCCCACGCTCTCTCCGGGCTGGCTGTCGGACAGGATCGCGGCCAACTTGAAATCAGGATGGCCGGCAATCAGCCGCAACAGCTCTCCGGCCACGTAACCGGTGCCGCCGAGGACGATCGTAGGGATACTCATTGTGCTGTCTTCACGCCAATAGCTTCGATCACTCGATCACCGAGTGCCGCGCCGGCGGTAATTGCATTGAACGCCGGGACGCCCATCTGGGTGGTGATGATGTCCACACCAACCTGGTTGTCCGTGGAGGGCCCAGTGACGACGCACGGCTCGACGCCGAAGCGCTCACGCAGGAGCTTCACTCCGCCCCAGGCCGCGACCGGATCGTTGGCCGACAGGATCACGCCCGTCAGCGCCGACCGGATGTCCGGGCATTCCAGGATTGCGTCGACGCCGTACGTGCCGAGAATTCCGTCGCCCAGCTCGAACACGATCACGTCCGGCTTGCCCGAGCTCAACTCGGTCAACATCGTCCGTGTCAGCGCCGGGCCGTTGGCGCGGGTCGTCGTCACGACACCGTGATCGGTAAAGATCAATGATCGGCGCGCGCCGGCATCTTCCATCGCAAGAATGTCACGGCGCAGCGAGACACCCGTTGCCTTGAACGCATCTATGACGAGGCCACGATGGCGCATCCGGCTGATGACCGCGCACGCTGCCGCAGTCTTGCCGGCTTCCATGCAAGTACCTGCCAACGCGACGACGGGCACACCGTGCGTGTCGAGCTTCGCTTCCTGATCGAGCTTCTTGTGGCCGACCCGGGCCGGTACACCGATGCGCTCGCCGAGATAAGGGAACGTCAGGACGACGCCCAGCACGCGGCAGTCGAACGGCTTGCCCTTGTCGGGATTGGCCGAATCGCACACGCCCAGGACGCCCCCGATGTTGAGCATCTGGATGATGTCACCGGCCTGCAGCGAGGAGGGAACGTGTCCGGAGTAGCCGAACAGCGCTTTGCGGTGGCCCAAGGCACCCACGACGATGTCGCCCTTGCCGACCTTGGCCATGCGGCCGCTGGTCAGCTCGAGGGTGTTGTAGGTCGACTTGTTGTTGAGCACCTCCACGACCACGACAACGCCTTCCTCCGAAGGAATGTCGGGCGAGATCCGCACTTCGTGCGACAAACCGCACGCCTGCGTGATGGAGGCCACCTTATCGACGACAACGGTGCGCATACCGTTAACCATGGTCATATCGTCCTCTTCACGGGCCTCTTACTGGCCCTTCTTCTGGCCCGCCCGGTGATGAAACACACCGGTGAGCGACACGATCTTCGAAAAGCCCAGAGCATCCGCGGGCGTCCACTCGCCCACCGCTTCACCGTACACACCCTTCGACGCAGCCATCAGCGAATAGGGCGACTCGACGCCTTCGATGAACAGGTTGCCCGGGCGGAACAGCATGTTGACCTCGCCCGTGACCCGCTCCTGCGAGGACACCAACAGAGCTTCGATGTCACGGCAGACGGGATCGAGAAGCTGACCTTCGTGTACGAGGTCGCCGTAGGGTTGCGCAACCGTCTCCTTGATGCGCTGCTGACGCGGTGTCAGCACGAGTTTCTCGAGCTCGCGATGCGCAGTAAGCAGCGTCTCGGCGGCCGGCGCCTCGAACGCAACCCGACCCTTCGTTCCGATGATCGTGTCGCCCAGGTGAATGCCGCGGCCGATCCCGAAGGGCGCGGCCAGCGACTCGAGAGCCTCGATGACCGCCACCGGTGACATCGGGTTCCCATCGAGCCCCACCGGCCGGCCGTTCTTGAACGAGATCACATGGCGCTCGGGCGCACGCGGATTCGTAAACGCATCCCGGGTGAGTACCCAGGCCTGATCGGGAATGCTCCCCGCCGACGTCAGGGTCTCCTTGCCACCGATCGTCACGCCCCACAGGCCGCGATTGATCGAGTAAGCCGCGCCAAACGGCGGCACTGGAAGGTTCCGCTTCTGCAGATAGTCGAGCTCCTCCTGCCGCTTGAAGGCCTTGTCCCGCACCGGAGCCAGGATCTCGAGGTCGGGAGCCAGCGTCCGCAACGCGACTTCGAACCGAACCTGGTCGTTGCCCGCCGCAGTGCAGCCATGGGCGATCATGTTCGTGCCGAGCTCGCGGGCCATGCGGGCGATGGTCTGAGCCTGCATGACGCGCTCGGCACCAACACACAGCGGATAGAGCTGGCCACGACGCACATTGCCCATGATGAGAAAACGCAGCACCTGCTCAAAGTAGTCGGCACGTGCGTCAACTTGATGATGCTCAACGGCCCCCAACTCGCGTGATCGCTCAGCGAGCGTGCGCGCCGCAGCTTCGTCGATGCCACCGGTATCGACCGTGACTGTGATGATAGGGCGGTTGTAGTTCTCGGCGATCCAGGGCACGAGAAACGACGTATCCAGGCCGCCGGAATAGGCGAGGACGATGGGCTTGGCGCCCGAAGCTGACGCAGTGTTGGGCATGATTCCTAAACTCGAAAGATGGTTTGCAGGCGAGCGACCAGCTCGTCCTGCGAACGGGAAGTCGCAGTGGCTATGAAGATCGTGTCGTCACCGGAAATCGTCCCGGCGACTTCGGGCCATTCGGCCCGGTCTATCGCGACGGCCACGCTCTGCGCGGAGCCGATCGTCGTACGAAGGACCGTGAGGGAAGGTCCCGCCCGCTTCAGCCCTCGAACAAAGTGCGCGAGTGTAGCGAAGTCGCCGTTTGCGCGCGTGACCTCGTCCGGCGGCAGGATGTAGCGGCCGCTGGCCTTGAGAACTCCCAGATCCCGCAGATCGCGGCTGATCGAGGACTGCGTGACGTCATGCCCCTGCTTCTTCAGCAGGTGGACCAGGTCGGCCTGCTTGCGCACCCGCCCCTCGCGCAGGATTCGCACGATGGCATTGCGGCGGACGATCTGTTGGGCATCGGTCGACAAGAGCAGCGCTTCCCGGGGGTGCCTTGAGCATAAATGTGCAAGTATTGTGCATAATCATGCAGGAGGCGTCAAGCCCACCGGGGACCGACCCGCGCGCCGTCGAGGCCCGCCTGGCGGATGGCGAGCGTGTGCCGCAACGCCTCGCCGAACAGGCCGAATTCGGATCGGGCAAGCTGCCCTGCCCCCTGCGCTGCCAGGAGGCTCAGTTGTGTGGCGTATCGATCGGGCATAACCAGTGAAAATGGCAGACTCCGCCCGCCGACGCTCACTTGCAGAGTGGACGTCTCGAAGTCCGTGAGCACCCTGCCGCCGCTGAAGTCAGCCGACATCCATCTCTGCGGCGCCTCTGCATACTTCGTGGCTTCGAGCCGCACCGGAACACCACCCAATCGCAGACTCGCCGCGGTCCGGGTCTCGGCGGCCTCGCGGCCATGACGTTGGCGATACCATTCTGCGGTTGCAGCGTGCGTAGCGATCTGGACGTTGTCGATTGCCAGTTCCGCCCCTGGCTCGACGAGCGCGGTCGCCAGGCACACCAGGTGATAGAACGTCTCGAGAGTGTTTCCGCCGGACATCGGATCCAACACCCAGGGGCGATGATCGAGCGTCCCCGCCGGCCCGCTTCCCTCCAGGATCACCCCATCTATGCGCATAAGCTGGCCCAGCGCGCCGCGCAGCTCGGCCCACTGCACCCCGGTCCAGTTCGGCGACAGCGCCGTTAGATAGGCATCATCCACGTCTCCCGCTGCGCCGAGTACCCGCAAGGCCAAGCCACGCTCCAACGCGTAGTAACCAAACAAGAACAGCGACTGGCGACCTACCCGAGCCACGGTGGCTTCCAGCTCTCGCAGATGTCGCGCATTCAGGGCGAGTGGCTTTTCGAGCGCAACGCGGGCTCCCGCTTCGAGCAATGCGCAACCGTAAGGCACGTGAAACTGTGTCGGCGTTGCAACGATGATCCAGTGGCTCATCAATCCGTGCGCGCGAAGCAGATCGACGAGCACAGCGGGGCTGGGATCCTCTAGCCTCAGGATCGAAGCCTGACCCAACTGTGGCCACGGGGAGATGAATTCACGCGTCTGCTCTGGCGCTTTCAAGTCGACAATCGTCCGGATTCGAACCGGCGGCGGGGGTTGAGCGCCCCATGTCGCCAGCCCTTGCGCATATCGGCTCAACACATCGCCGGCGCCAATGACGCAGACGTCGATCGAATTCTGCGAGTTCATGCAACAGACCCGTCCGTAACATGGATACGGTGTCCGAATTCAAAGACCCCATACGGGATCGGACACGTCGAACCGTCTAGGATCGGTCCGGGTTGGAATTTCATACCACACAGACCCTGGGTGTCGAAGATGACACGAGTGAGCTCCACTACCGCCCCTGGCGAGCAATCCCCGTTCGACGTCCACGTGGAAGGAGTCGTGTCGCCCGGATTCGGACACGCCTCCGGAACACGCTCGACGAAGTATCCCGAGGGCACCATCAACCTGCAACGGCCGCACTTTCTGGCTCTCGGGCTGGATATCCGCCATTGCCACGCCGGAACGATCAACCTTTCGATCGCGCCAAGGACCTATCGCGTCCGCAACCCCGAGTTCGTCCTACGGGAGGTCCTCTGGAAGCCCGAGCGCAGGCCCGAGAACTTCTTCATTGGACGTTGCCGCATCGCCCGCGGCAAGGAGCACTGGATCGACGGGTTCATCTACTTCCCCGATCCGAGCACCAAGGAATCCACTCGCGACGACCCGAGCCACTTTCAGCTGCTCGCGCCGTACATCCCCGCAGTCGCCTACGGCGATCGCCTCGGAATGCGCTTCCGCTCGTCGGAATTCGAGCTCCTGGGGAGTCCAGCGTGAGCGCCTACGCCATGCCGTCCCTCCTGGACCCCGAACAATGGCGGGCGCATTCGGATCTGTTGTTCCGCAAACGGGGGAATCTGCTCGACGCCAACCAGGCGGCCGAGGAGCAACTGAAGACGTGCCTGTTGTCCGCCGGGGAGATCGTGATCTCGGACGGGTTCGTGTTCGACAACCCCTCCTTGTGGCAGTTGCTGCGGCAGAACGACGGGATGAACGCGGCGCTCGCAAAATCGTGCGTCATCCTGAGCACGGGCGATGCGGATGCCGACCTCGCGCAGCGGTTTCGCAGCTGGTTCTTCCGTGCCAAGGGAGTCGTGAGTCCCTCGGTTCTGCGCGGAGCCGTCGTGCTCAGCGACCCTCATCGCCTGGCTGCGGAGCAGCAGCTGCGCGAGCTGGCGAAGCCTGGCAGCCACCGTGACACGCTGAGCTTCGCGGATTACGGCAGCATGATGCGCATCGACCACCTGCAGCCGTCCGAAGCCCAGCTCGCGGAATTCTTCCGTCGGTGCAAGTTCCGGCCGAAGAACTCCGACCGTCACACCGAGCTTGGCCAACATCTGCGCACGCTCGTGACCGGCCTTACCTTCCTCAGCCAGGGGATCCCCACGGACGAGCGCGAGCGCCTGGTCAGATACCTGACAGCGACGCCGGAAACCGCCATCTCCCGGAGCAACCTGGGGCAGGAGTTCCCCAAGTTCTGGGCCATCTACGAGCGGCTCGTCAACAACTCGCGACAATTGACCTTCGCCTCTCACATGACGGACCCGTCGACGCACATTGCGCTGAACCCTGCCTGGGGTCGACAGGGCAAGGTGCTCGACGAGGCGCTCGTCGAGGCCACGAAGGAGATTCATCAGGCTCGCAGCGGCAGGCAGCAGCGCTGGAGCTGCGGCGACATCTCCATCGAAGCCATCATGAAGATCCGCTCGGAACGCGACTTTCCCGAGACGAGTCACATGCTGTCGCTCGCCGAAGGCAACCTGTTGTTCAGCATCGACCACCCCGACAAACTGCAGGCCGCTCTCGCGTACTACAACGAGACCCGGCGACGCTGGGAGAGTCTGATGGGCTCGGCGCTGAACAAAGCGCGCTCCAAGAAAGCCTCGAGTCCTTCGACGGAACGTAAGGTGGCGGCGGATCTCGCCTCAGGGCTATTGGGGCTCGCGCTGACGGCGGTCGGCACCACGTTGACGGGCCACGTCGGCATCGAGATTCTATTCCGATTGTCGCAGCTGATCGGAACCGTCGCCACCAAGTATCAGGTCCTGGGCGCCGCCGAAACGGCGACACCGCTGAGTCTCGCCTCGCTCGCGGTTCCCGGCAGGCGCAAGGCGGTCACTCAGCGGGCGGCGTCCGCCTGAGCTTCCGGGGCCGCCCGGGCAAACGCCGGCTGCGACTCGAGATGCGCATGGATCGAGCGCAGCGTCGCATACGGCTCCACGTCGCACTTCAGCCGCAGGGCGTTGTACATCTGGGGAATCAGGCACACGTCCGCCAGCGTGACGATCGTTCCAAACATGTGCAGTCCGTCGCCACTGAAGCGTCGGGCCTGCTCTTCCAATCCCTCGAACACGACCCCCACCCAGTGCCGATACCAGCTATTGACGGTGTCGTCGTCGTGGCCGAGCGGCGAGCGGAGGTAATTCAACACACGCATGTTGTTGAGAGGGTGCAGCTCGCAGGCGATCGAGAGCGCCATCGCGCGCACCCGCGCACGATCGGACGGTGCGCGCGGTAGCAGAGGCGGCTCGGGATAGGCGTCTTCGAGGTATTCGACGATCGCCAGCGACTGCCCGTAGGTGAGCATTTTGTCCTGCAGCGCCGGCACCAACCCTTGCGGGTTGATGGCCCGGTACGCAGGCGTCGTGTGTTGGTTTTCTGCCGGACGGATGTCGAGGGGCACGATGTCGTAGGGCAGCCCCTTGAGGTTGAGTGCGATGCGCACGCGGAACGCCGCGCTGCTCCTGAAGTAGGAATACAACTTCATGCGTCAGCCCGCGACGATCGTGTTGCGCAACACCTCGAGTCCGTCGATTCCGCCTTCCAGGCGGTCGCCAGGCTTCACAGGCCCGACGCCCGCCGGTGTCCCCGTGAAAATCAGGTCTCCCGGCTGCAGCTGGTAGAGCGCCGACAGCTCCGCGATGATCTCGGGCACTTTCCAGATCAGATCCTGGATATCGCCCCGCTGCCGCGGCTCCCCGTTCACCTCGAGCCAGATGCGGCCCCGGTCGAGGTGTCCAAGCGATGCCGGCCGGATGGCGGCAATCGGCGCGGAGTGATCGAACGCCTTGCTCGTATCCCACGGCTCGCCCCGCTTCTTGGCCGCATTCTGCAAATCACGCCGTGTCAGGTCGTTGCCTGCTGCATAGCCGAAGACATAGTCGAGCGCACCGCTCGCAGAGATAGCGCGCCCAGCGCGGCCGATCGCAATGACCAGTTCGATCTCATGGTGCAGATTGCCCGTGCGCGGCGGATAGGGAATCGCAGCGGCGTTGGCCACGACGGCATCCGGCGGCTTTGTAAAGAAAACCGGCGGGTCGCGGGCTGGATCGCTGCCCATTTCGTGTGCATGCTCGACGTAGTTGCGTCCTACACAGTAAATACGATGCACGGGGAATCGCACGGAGCTCCCATCGATCGCCACCGAAGGCGTCGTCGCGGGCGCAAATGCGTAAGGAATCGCGGACATTGGACTTCAACCTCCTGTCGGTGAGCGTGATGCTCTCCCGTGCCTTAGACTACACAGCAATGGGGATCTGGCGTACTCAAAAGACCTTGGCGGAGATCCAGGAGCGGGCCCGCAACACCCTGGCGGAACACATTGGCATTCAGATGACCGAGATCGGGCCTGACTACCTGCGCGGCACGATGCCGGTCAACACCACCACGCACCAGCCAACAGGGCTGCTGCACGGTGGGGCATCGGTAGCCTTGGCCGAAACCGTCGGCAGCGTGGCCGCCAACCTGTGCGTGGACGACCGGACCCACTTCTGTCTGGGACAGGAGATCAATGCGAATCACCTGCGGGGCGTGTCATCCGGTCTGGTCACCGCAACGGCTCGTCCCTTTCATATTGGCGGCCGCAGCCAGGTGTGGCATATCGAGATTCGCGATGAACTCGAGCGCCTGGTCTGCGTTTCCAGATTGACCATGGCCGTCGTCGCACGGAAGCCGGAGGAAAAATGAGCCTGCACACCACGTCAACCATGCCCGGCGTCGTTCAACCGGCCGAGTCCGAGTTGATCACCTATACCCATATCATCTATGCGCTGCATGCACTCTCGGTGCTCATCGGCATCGGCGGTGCAATCTCGATCGTCGGCAGCTTCGTAGGCGGTGTGCCGTCGATCATCGCGGTGATCATGAACTACGTCCGGCGCTCGGCAACACGGGGAACGTTTCTCGAGACGCATTTCCGCTGGCAGATCCGCACGTTCTGGTTTGCTCTGCTCTGGTTCATCGTAGTCTGGGCCGTATCGCTGCCGCTGATGCCCGCGCTCGGGCTCGGATTCCTGGTGCTGGGGCTGGGGTTGTTCGTGGTCGGCGCGTGGATCGTGTACCGGGTCGTGCGGGGATGGCTCGCGCTCTCGGAACACAACGCGATGTATCAATGACCCGCTTCGCTGCCCTGACCGCGGCGCCGGTGGCACGACTGTGTGTACTGGCCCTCATCGCGATGAGCGTTGCGGGCTGCGGCCAGAAGGGCGCTCTTTACCTACCCGACAAAAACGGCTCCGTCATCACGCGCCCCGCTGCCCCGGGCACGCAACAGAGCCCTCCTGCTCAGGCTCCGAAGAAGAAGGACGACGATTCGTCCGCCCCGAAATAACTCAGCTGCGGACGAGGCCGTGCAGCGCCTTGGCCGCCGCGCTGTCGGGGAACACGTCTGTTTCCAGGGCCCGCTCGGGCACCTGCAAGTGTTCTTCCAACACACCCTTCAACACGGATCTCAGGTCGAGTGTCGGCTGCAGGTCCCGGCCCTGGTACAGCGTGCGCGCCGACAACCCGGGCCAATCGGCCACCACTCTCCCGCCCTTGACCGCGCCACCGACCATGAACGCGGCCGCCGCCGTGCCGTGATCGGTTCCGCGCGTGCCGTTGATCGCTGCGGTCCTGCCAAACTCCGTCGCCAGAACCACCACCGTGTCTTTCCAGGCCGGACCCAGTTGTTCTTTGAGAGTGCGTATACCGGCATCGAGCGCCTTCAGCCTGCCAGACAACTGCCCTTCGGCACTACCCTCATTCGCGTGCGTGTCCCAACCCGTCGTGTCGAATACGGCCACGCGCGGACCGTCTTCGCGCTTGATGAATCCGGCCGCGGCGTTCACAACCTCCATGTAGCGCGCGCCGCCGCCCTTACCCCGTTTGGCGAGCAGTGTCGGATCTTCGTCCGACATCGTCTGGCCGGCCGACGCAATGGCATCCGCGGCGGTCGCCTCGGCAAGGCGTTTGGCCAGTAGCGGATCGGACGCGTAAAGATCGCCGATTCTTTGCAACGTGTCGTCGTCGAGAGCTGCGAGTTTCGATGGAGACCACGATGTCACCGCGGCCGGCCCGCGCATCACGAGCGGAATGTTCTGGCCCAAGGCAACGCCGACCTCTTTGGCTCCCGCGCTTCGGGCGGCCGGCATCGCCGCAATCGCTCGATTCAACCAACCCGACTGAACCGCGTGCGGGCGAACGTTTCCGTTCTCCAACACGTCCTGACCGTCGAAATGAGAGCGCTCGCGGTAGGGACTCGCCACCGCGTGGAAGACGACCAGTTCCTGCGCCCGATAGGATTCTTCCAGGAATTCCAGGCTGGGATGCAGGCCGATGAGCCCGTTCAGCGGCAGGGCCCCTCCCGGACTTCCCGGAGCCTTCAGCGCCAGCTCGCGTCGCAAACTCTCATAGTCCCGATCGCCATAGGGCGGCGCTGCCGCAAGGCCGTCCAGTGCACCGCGCAGAATGATGAACACGAATCGTGAGTTCGTATCGCTGCCGGTACGCGCGAATGACAGCCGAGAAGTGACCAGCGATGCACCCAAGGCCAGCGCACCGCCTGTGATGAAGTCGCGACGTTTCAGTGTGTACATGTTCAGTCATTCCTTCGTTCACCTGAGGTCTCACTTGCACCCCAGGGTGTCATCGCCGCATGAACTCTGGTGCTGCGAGCAGCAGCGTCAGCGCCTGGGACCCGCTGGCCGCGCGTCCAAGGGCCTTGCTCGTCGTCGACGCCAGCGTTGCGCCCAGGATCTGCGGCGCGACGGCTGCGGCATCGCGCTTGCTGCCGATCCTTTGCCCCACCGCGTCCGCCCATTCAATGCGCTTCATCAACGCCGACGATCCATCCCAGTCGGCACTCTTGTCCGGCCAGCCCGCGGGTGAGCCAGGACTGTAGGTCCGCTGTCCCAACACCTCGAATGACCCCAGACCGCCGCGTCCGTTGCCGATTGGCAGGTCGAGCCCGCGAAAGCTCGAGACGATGTAGTCCGACGGCGTCTTGTACTTCGACAACGGTTCGTTCCATGCCTCGGCACAAGACACGAGCGCACGGTACACGGTCGGAAGGTCCCCGGCGCTGGCAAGGAATGCCTGCGCAACCCGATCGACGGCGCGGGAGGGTGGATCGTCGGCAACGAAGTGTCTGACGAGTTTGGTTGCTATGAACCGCGCGGTCGCGGGATTTGCGGCCACATCCCGCAGTACCGCCTCACCCTGCCCCAGCCCCGTATCCGGATAGCGCTTCCCGAGCACCACCTTCGCACCCGGCTCATGGATCTGCGGCCGGTACTCGAATCGGCCTGGCTCACCGTGCTCGAAGCGTCCACCCCGCTCGCCGCCCACCGACCAGCCGGTGATGACTTCGGCGAACGTCGTGACATCTTTTTGTGTGTAACCGGCGCCGACTCCGAGCGTGTGCAGTTCGAGGATCTCGCGCCCGAGGTTCTCGTTGATGCCAACCTGCCGCTTCGCCTGCCGTCTGGCTACGAGCGAGGCAGCCGTCGAATGCGGCCCGACCGAGATGAAATTGTCGAGATACAGCAACATGGCCGGATGCTGCTCGACCGCGAGCAACAGGTCGGTGAACCGACCCAACACATGCGGCCGGATGGCCTCGCGCTCGAGCGCCCCGGCCACCCCCAACACGACCACCTTGTCCACCGAGACGGCGAAGTGATTCGTCCAGAACTGGGTGAGACGCTCCACGAACGGGCGGTCCGTGCTCACTGCCTGCTGCAGTCGCGCCGTGACTTCCGACATGTAGATGGGGCGATACAGCTGGGGCACCTTCATGAACGCCGCAACCTGGGCATCGCCACGCTTGGCATCACGGATCTGGCGTCGCAGTTGCAGCGATTGCGCGATGATCGAAGCGGACGATTGAAGATCGGCGCCCGTCACGACGGGGGGACGCCCGCCGAGCTGGGCATTGAGCCAGCCCGCCGGATCCGAGCCGATGTGCTCCAGATCCCCCGGCCGGGCGCCCAGCCCGAAGCGGTTGGCCGCGATAGCGGCAGCGAAAGGTTGCAGCACCGTGCGAGCCCTCGAAGGCGTCCGTTGAGTGTATAGCGCATGGCCGCGTCCGGGGTTGACCCCGGCTGCGTTCGCTATACTCCCCGCCCCCCCGGACGACCGCCTCCCGGATGCCCTCATGCCCCAATCCCCCGACCTGGTCCTCTTCGACGGCTCCTCTTATGTGTACCGGGCCTTCCATGCCCTGCCGCCCCTGACGAGCTCCAAGGGTGAGCCCACCGGCGCTCTCCTGGGCGTGATCAACATGCTCGTGAAGTTCAACAAGGAGTACCAGCCCAAGCGCATTGCGGTCGTGTTCGATGCGCCGGGCAAGACGTTCCGGGACGACCTGTTCGCCGCTTACAAAGCGCATCGTCCACCCATGCCCAACGACCTGCGGTCCCAGATCGAGCCTTTGCTGACGATGCTGCAGGCGCAAGGGCTCCCCATTCTGCGCATCGACAACGTAGAGGCCGACGACGTCATCGGCACGCTCGCGTGCCGGGCCGCTCGTGCAGGACTGAAGGTGCTGATCTCGACCAGCGACAAGGACATGGCACAGCTCGTCAACGAGTCCATCACGCTCATCAACACGATGACGGATACGTCGATGGATCGTGCCGGCGTGAAGGCCAAGTTCGATGTCACACCCGAGCAGATCATCGACTACCTCGCTCTGGTCGGTGATACCTCGGACAACATCCCTGGAATCGAGAAGGTGGGACCCAAGACCGCAGCCAAGTGGCTGAACCAATACAACACCCTGGACAACCTCGTGGCACACGCCGCCGAGATCAGCGGCAAGGTGGGAGAGAATCTGCGGGCCGGCCTGGAAACGTTGGAGCTGTCGCGCAAACTGGCGACCATCCATACCGACCTGGAATTGCCGCTGTCCCATGAAGACCTGACTCCCGGCGCACCTGACACGGAAGCGCTGCGCAAGCTCTACACACGTTATGAACTGAGAGGACCGCTGAAGGCCCTGGACGGCGGGGCGGCAGAGCCGACCACCGACTCAAGCGCACAGGCTGGCCTCCCGCTGGCCGGGGAGAGCGCCGCATCACCCGCCGCCGCCACGGAACCGCTGATTCCCGATTCCACTCAATCGGCCATCGCGAAGGCCGAGCGCCACTACGAGACTCTCACCCAGTGGAGTGACTTCGAGCGCTGGCTCGAGATCATTCGCAAGGCCGAGTTGTTCTCCTTCGACACCGAGACCACCGACCTCGACTACATGCTCGCCGAAATCGTCGGCGTATCGTTCAGCACGGCTCCCGGTATTGCCGCATACGTTCCGTTGCGACACGACTATCCGGGCGCGCCGGACCAGCTCGACCGGGAGAAGGTGCTGGCCGCGCTCAAGCCGATCCTCGAGGATCCCTCCGTCGGCAAGCTCGGGCATCACCTCAAATACGACGCACACGTGCTGTTGAACTACGGCATCACGCTTCGCGGCATGCGGTACGACTCGATGCTCGAGTCCTACGTGCTCAACAGCGTGGCGCGACACGACATGTACTCAGCGGCGTTCTCGTACTTAGGGATCCAGACGATCGAATTCAGCGACGTCGCCGGAAAAGGCGCGAAGCAACTCAGCTTCAACCAGGTCCCGGTCGACAAGGCGGCCGAATACTCCTCGGAGGATGCCGACATCACGTTGCGCCTCCACCAGACGCTCTGGCCGAAACTGACCGAGTCCCCGCAATTGCTGAGACTCTACGAAGAGATCGAGCAGCCGCTGGTTCCCGTGCTGTTGCGCATGGAACATCACGGCGTTCTGATCGACCGCGAGCGCCTGCGGGCACAGAGCCGCGAGATTGCCTCACAGTTGCAGGAGCTGGTGGGCCAGGCGCGCACCGTCGCAGGTTACGAACTGAACATCGATTCGCCCAAGCAGCTCGCGCAGGCTCTGTTCGAAAAGATGCAGCTTCCCGTGCTGCGCAAGACGCCGACGGGTCAACCCTCGACGGCGGAGGACGTTCTGGAGGAGCTGGCGGAAACCTACCCGCTGCCGCGGATCGTTCTCGACTATCGCGTGTTGGCCAAATTGAAATCGACCTACACGGACAAGCTGCCGGAGCTGGTGAACGAGCGCACCCGTCGCATTCACACCTCCTATCACCAGGCGGTTGCGGCCACCGGTCGCCTCTCGTCAGCGGATCCGAACCTGCAGAACATCCCGATCCGGCGCAGCGAGGGCCGGCGCATTCGCCAGGCATTCATCGCTCCGCCGGGTCACCTGTTGATGGCCGCGGACTATTCGCAGATCGAGCTGCGGATCATGGCGCATTTGTCGGGGGACGAAGGTCTGCTGGCGGCGTTTGCCGCCGATCGCGACGTGCACCAGGCCACTGCCGCGGAAGTGTTCGGCGTGGAGCTCGATTCCGTCACTGCCGATCAGCGTCGGCTGGCGAAAACCATCAACTTCGGACTCATCTACGGGATGTCGCCCTTCGGTCTCGCACGAAACCTCGGCATCGACCGCACCTCCGCGCAGAAATACGTGGAGCGGTATTTTGCCCGCTACCCCGGGGTCAAGCGGTTCATGGACAACACCCGGGTGCAGGCCCGGGAGAGGGGCTTCGTGGAGACCGTCTACGGCCGGCGGCTCTATCTGCCGGACATCCGCTCGAGCAACAAGCAGATGCAGCAGTACGCGGAGCGCAGCGCCATCAACGCCCCGATGCAGGGCACGGCGGCCGACATCATCAAGCGCGCCATGATTTCAGTGGATGCCTGGTGTGAACGCGAGGACGCGCCCGCCCGTCTGATCATGCAGGTACACGACGAACTGATCCTCGAAGTTCGCGAGGAAGCCGTCGAGTCGGTAACGACCGCAGTGCGCGACCGCATGGTCGGGGCGGCGGAACTGGCCGTACCGCTGAAAGTTGATCTGGGAACCGGTGCGAACTGGGACGAGGCGCATTGAGGCAAGGTCCGCTGCGCCCGCGACGTGCGGGCACGGCCCCCCCCGGGGTTCGACCCTCGCTTTCGAGAAGCCTTCACCCCGCGCCCACCGGCGTTTGTTCGTCAGGAGACTCTCGTAATGCGAAAACTCGTATCGCTCTTTTCCTTGTCCGCGATGCTGCTGGGCGCAGCCGGCGCGGCTCACGCCGCCAATGACGGCCTGTATGTCGGTGCCGGTGTGTCCCGCGCCAAGCTGGACAATATTTTCGGCTCCGGGTCCGACTTCAAAATCGACAACACTTCGTGGAAGGCCTTTGCCGGGTTCAAGTTTCCGCTGATCCCCATCGGGATCGAGGCGGACTACACCGATCTTGGCAGCCAGACGCGCAACTTCGGGGTGACCTCCGCCCATGCCAACGCCAAGGCCTTTGAGGCCTTCGCCGTGGGGTGGCTGCCACTTCCGCTGCCGTACCTGGACGTCTACGGCAAAGTCGGTGCTTCCCGCTGGCAGCTGGACGGCCATACGACCAACCCGTCGTTGTTTTCGATCGACGACCGAGGGACCGAATTTGCCTGGGGTGTGGGCGCTGGAGTGCACGTTTCCAACGTCGCGGTGCGCCTTGAATATGAGGACTTCAACGTCAATAACACGGATGGAGCGAAGATCTGGACCGTCGGTGCGGCGTACTACTTTTTGTAGCGCCGACGATACAGCTTTGTCAATAAACCCCTGATTTCGTTACAAAAGATTTTTCAGGTTTTTTTGAACTTCAACCCCTGAGGGTCGTCTACTTACTGAGCGCTTCGGCGCTCCCCGCTTCCCTCCCTGAGCGGGTCGACCCGGTTCATGAGACCTGTACCGGGTTAGTCTGACCCCGGTGACGTCACCCGATGTCACTGGGGTTTTTTAGGCTCACCTGTTTAACTTATTCTATCTTTTCTTCCAGCCAGGCGGTGAGCACGTTCTGCGCCTCCTCCACCCCCGTCCTGGCGTGCGCCGAGAACAGCTGCACGGTTCCCCGCTCCCCAAGCGCTGCCGTGGACTCCCGCAGAACCTGCTGGGATTCGCTCCGGTTCAGCTTGTCGGACTTGGCGAGGAGGACGTGAACGTGGTGCAGGGGTCCCGCCCAATCCAAGAGGCCCTCGTCCCCGTCCGTGATCCCTCGACGTGAATCCACGATCACGAACAGGCCGCGCAGAGACGCTCTTTGCCGCAGAGCATCCGTCATGGGTTGCCAGGTGCGCCGTTCGTGCTCCGGAGCGGCCGCGTAACCGTACCCCGGCAGGTCGACGATCCGGCGCTCCGACCCCAGGTCGAAGAAATTCAGCAGCCGGGTCCGTCCGGGTGTCTTGCTGGTCCGAGCCAGCCCCTGTCGCTGCATCAACGCGTTAATCGCACTCGACTTCCCCGCGTTCGATCGTCCCACGAAGGCGATCTCCGCCCCCCGGTCGGACGGAAACTGCCCGGGTGCGGCAGCGCTGATGAGGAATTGGGCCTGTGGAAAGCGACTCACCTTCGTAGTGTACAATTCGGCGCCCGTTTACACGGGTCGAAACCGGAAAGAGAACAATGGCGAAGACGATACGAACGGGTCTCGTGTGCCTGGCTGTGGTCGCTAGTGCGGCCGTGGGCACACTCGTGTACGCACAGGCGCCAGGCCCGGCCGCTCCTACCGATTCGAGCGCCGCTGCGGCAGCTGTTGCGCCGCCACCCGCTCCGGTCTCCCCCGAAGAGCGGAAGGCCCAGTTCCCGTTTTCCAACGGTTCAGCGAAAGACGGCATGGCCAAAGCCGCTGTCTGCACCGCGTGCCATGGTCCGAACGGCAACAGCACAAATCCCGAATGGCCGAAATTGGCCGGCCAGAGCGCGGTGTACATCGCGGAGCAGGTTCGCCTGTTCAAGTCCGGCGCCCGTAACAGCCCGATCATGAAACCCCTGGTTGCGAACCTCAGCGACAAGGACATTGCGGACATCTCGGTTTATTTCGAGGCGCAGACAGCTGCCGGTCTCGAGGCCGACCCTTCTTACTGGAAGGCGGGTCGGGCTCTGTACGTGCGCGGTGACACGAAACGCGACATTCCGGCGTGCGTGGCCTGCCATGGCCCCGGCGGACGCGGCAATCTGGCGGCCGGTTATCCCGCTCTGCGGGCGCAACAGTCTGTGTACGTTGCGAAGCAACTTGCCGACTACGCGAGCGGTGCTCGCTACCAAGGTGCCGGCAACCCCACGGTTGCGAGTCGCAACGGCGTGATGATGCTGACTCTCGCCAAGCGGCTCTCGCCGACCGACATGCGCGACCTCGCGTCTTACGTTCAAGGAATGCGCTAATTCTGACGGCACCAGTCAGATGAATCGCTCACTCGTTCTGATGGTGCTGCTGGCAGCAACCCTCAGCGCGTGTGGGCGAGGTGCGCCGACTACTCAACAAAGACAGGCCCCTGCGCAAACTAGCGCGCCGAGCAGTGCTACCGCCGAGAAGCCAGCGGTCGCGGCGCCAGGCCAGAGCGCTACGGAACAGGCAAACTCGGCGCCCCAGGAAACAGCAGGTGCCGCCGATGACGCCGAGACCACTCGCGGTGACACGTCGCTCGAGACACTTACGGCGTTGTCGGCCGAACAGCAGCTACCCGCGGGCCGGTGGAAGCCTGGCGTAAGTTACACGCCGTTGGTTCCCGCGCAGCCGACAGGCGCTGCACCCGGGAAAGTCGAAGTCACCGAGATGTTCTGGCTGGGTTGCCCTCATTGTTACGCACTGGAGCCCCGCGTCCTTGCGTGGCTGAAGTCGAAGCCGGACTACATCCAGTTCGTACGCGTACATGTGATGTGGGGCCCCGTACATCGTGCGCATGCACGGCTGTACTACACCCTGCTTGCCGTCAATCGCGCCGATCTGCTCGAGAAGGCCTTCGACACGATCCACAAGGAGAACAATCCTCTCATCGCCAACAGCGATGCGGAGTCATTGAAGCTTCAGCTGGCATTCGTAACGGCCAACGGGGTCTCCGCCGACGCTTACACCAAAGCTTTCAATTCGTTCGCGGTGAACGCGAATCTGTCACGCGCCGAGGACCTCACCCAGCGTTACGAGGCCAAGACCGTGCCGCTCTTCGTCATCAACGGGAAATACACTACCGACGTCGGTATGGCGGGAAGCGAAGACAACCTGTTCAAACTCGTCGACGATCTCGCGGCCGCAGAGCGGAAACATTAGGAACAGCGCTGGCGAGACGTCAACGCTTGCCTGTCAGCGGAGTGCAGCGTGCTGAGCGTTTATGTGCAGCGCCCCACGGGCCTGGTTCAGGTCGATCATCCTCCGGGAGCGCCCCTTCCAGCCGAAGCCCTCTGGGTCGATCTCCTCGAGCCGACGGCCGAGGAAGAGAAGCTCGTCGAGGACACTTACGGCATCGATGTCCCGACACGCGAGGAGATGAGCGAAATCGAGGCCTCGAGCCGCCTCTATGAGGAGAAGGGGTCGCTGTTCATGACTGCGACCATCGTCACCCGGCTCGACACCAGCCTCCCCCAGAGCAATCAGGTGACCTTCATCCTCTCGGGGGCGAGGTTGATCACCAATCGCTATACCGACCCGCTGCCGTTCCGGCGCTTCATCAGCTACTCGCAGACCCATCCGGGCGTTTGCACCTCGGGTGCGGCGCTGCTTGCCGGCTTGATCGAGGCCGTCGTGAACCGGATCGCGGACGTCCTCGAACGCGTAGGTGCCGACGTAGACTCGATCTCTAGCGATATTTTCTCCCGCTCCAAGCAACAACGGCCTGCGCCGCCGAATTTCGGGCGGCTGCTCGAGCGGATCGGCCAATGCGGCGACCTGGTTTCCAAGGCCCGAGAGAGCCTGGTAAGCCTCGCCCGCCTGTTGGTGTTCATCCAGCAGTCCGGCGATGGGCAGGTCAGCCCCGATGCCAAGATGACCCAGGACGCCCGCACGCGGTTTCGAACCTTATCGCGCGATGTCACACCGATGAGCGATCACGCCACCTTTCTGGGCGACAAGGTGCAGTTCCTGCTCGATGCGACCCTGGGGATGGTGTCGATCGATCAGAACAACATCCTCAAGATTTTCTCGGTCGTGACTCTGTTCCTGCTGCCGCCGTCGGTCGTGGTGGGCTTCTACGGGATGAACTTCGAGCACATCCCGTGGCTGCACGCGACGTGGGGGCCCTGGTACGCATTGGTGGTCATGTTCCTATCCGCAATCCTGCCGTACCTGTATTTCAAACGTCGGCGCTGGCTGTAGCCCAACCAGCAGACCACGGCACGGTGGGTCCGAGATCCCACGGCACTTTTTGTTCGCCGGTTGTCTTAAGGTGCAGCCAGCCCCATGCCTGCACTCCTACACGTCAGATGGACGACGCAGGGACCCGTGCTGCGGGTCACCTATCTGCTTGCGGTCATGACTGCGGCATCGTCTGGCGCGTGTTGGGGACAAACGTCTCAGACGCGTCAGACAAACTCGGTAGCCCCAGCGCCTCAGACAACCAAGGCCGCCCAGGCTGGCCAAACGACAGTCCTCAAGGGCGGCGAGTCCACTTCAGCGCCCATGGAAATCCGCGTCGAGGGCACCCGGCCGACACCCCCGGCACTGCTCGATGAGGTCCAGCTGTTTGGAAAGGACTTCGTCGAGCACAGTGACGGCTTCACCGCCGACGAGGTCCTCGCCGATCTCACCGCGAGCCTGCCGGCCGGCCAACAGGTCGTGTTCATCGACGGCCAGGAGTCGACAGTCGACATCTCTACGATCCCCGCATCAAAGATCGACCGCATCGAGGTGAGTACCTCCGGAGTCATGCCCGACGGGCGGCCGCGGATTTTCGGCACGGTGATCAACATCATCCTGAAGCAGGACTACAACGGTGCGAACTTCGGTGCCCGGCGGCGAGACAGCTTCGCTGGGGGAGGCGGCCAGAGCCAGTTCAATGCCTTTGGTGGAGCGACCGTAGGCAAGCTCAACGGAAGCCTCACCCTCATCCGTCGTGAGCAGGATCCCCTGCTGGCGAGCGAACGGGCTTTCTCGAGCTCGCAGAACTACACCGCCGTCGGTGGCGCCGACTACCGCGCACCGTACGGCACGACGCCCGTCGTACAAGCAGTCAGTAGCCCCCTGACCGGAGTATTCGACTCCAACGGCGCGCCGGCTACGATTGCACTGGCCCCCGATATCCTCGGCTCCGGATCGCTGACCCCGAGTGACTTCGCTGCCGCACCGCCCGGGACTCTCAACGCCGCGGGGCTGAAGCATTTCGATACGGCCGCCTTCATTTATCTCGTAGCCCCGTCGGAAGCGAACATCCTGAACGCCAATCTGACCTACTCAGTGGCTCCTGGCGTGCAACTCCACGGCGGCTACGCATATCAACACACCGACTCCCGGCAAGTGGGGCCACCACCCATTACCTCCATCAGCCCGCTGACGGTCGTGCCCGCTGCCTACAACCCTTTCGGGCAACCGGTCGAGATCGGTATTGTGCACAGCGGGTTCGGAGGCGTACGACGCGACTCCGCTTCGATCCGCAGTTCCGGCTACCTCTCAGCCGACGGGCACATCGGCGCGAGCTGGGAATGGAGCAGCTCGTTCGACCTCAATCATCGAATCTCGGACAGCGAGACTGACGCGGTCGACGCCGGCAAGTTGGCTGCTGCACTGGCCTCTGCCGATCCGGCACTGCGCTTCAATCCGTTCGCCGACGCGGGACCGGGCTCTGCGAATGCGGCGTTGTACCCTTCACTGACTTCCATCCGGCAAAGCAACGCCGCGACGGACGACACCAGGTTCCGCGCATCGGGACACGGCCAGGTCGCCGACGGCTGGGTGGCGCCGATTCTGCTGCGCGCGTCGTTCCAACGGTCCACCAACACCAGCCATCAGGATGTGGATCCCGGCATCCTTGGAATACCGGCTCTCGACACGCGCAGCCATCTGACGACGACGAGTTTCAACGCCAACGTCGACATTCCCGTTTTCAAAGTACGCGAGCTCGAATCTCCGGCGGTCTTTACCGTTTCGACCTGTGTGCTGGACAGCCGCCAGCAAACCAGTCAGGGGGTTTCTGGCACCGGTCCGCCGCAACGCCTGTCTGTGAATGTCGAATCACTCAACGGCCTTTTGAATATCCCCTGGGCTGTCCCCGAGGACAAGCTCCATTGGCTCTACAACGCCCAGACTCAGCTCGGCGCCGGCTTTTCGCACTCCGACGGCGTCACTATTCTTACCGAACAGCTCGGTGCATTGTGGGCCCCGCTCAACTCGGTGACTCTGCGCGGAAACTACTCGCGGCAGCAGGTTCCCGCGCAGCTCACCCTCTATTTCCCGACGGCCGATTACAACCAAACACTCATCGACCGGGTTCGCGCCAGCACCATCGCGACGAACGTGGAAGTCCTCAGCAACCAACCCGCGGCGCAAAGTCCGCCCGTCACCTCGCGACTGCTGGCCTCCACCGATTGGGTGCCCCCTACATTCAACAAAGCACGCCTGACGCTCACGTACTCGGACGTGACACAACGCGGACAGATACGTAATTTTTCGGCGCAAGACATCCTCGACAACGAAACCGCCCTTCCCGGGCGGGTCATCCGATTGCCCCCTACTGCCGACCAGATCGCCGCCGGGCTCCCTGGCGACGTTGCGCAGGTGGACATCACACCTTTCATAGGAGGCCAACGCCAAGATCGGAGCCTGATATTCCAGGTCCAGTATCACGACAATTCCAAGGCCGTCGGCGCGCTGAACTTTCGCTCGATCACCCAACACGTGCTCAGCTCGACTAACGAGTTGCCGGGTGGGCTGCAGATCGTGAGCACCAACGATCAGGAGGCTCCTCCTTCCTGGACGTCCACCGCCCAGGCGGATTGGCAGCGCCGCCATTGGGGGGCGGCGGCCTCGTTCAGCTTCGCCAGCGGCGGCTTCTACGCAGGCCTTCCCTATCCTTCGTTCACGACGCTCGACGCCCGGGTGAGCTATACGTTCGACGGGGTGCTGGGCGGCTGGCTCGGGAAGAGCCTGCGCATCGGCGCCGGCATCCAGAATCTGTTCGATCGCAATCCGCCCTCTGCCAACACCATCACCGGCTTCCGCGGCGGCTCCCCGCTCGGCCGCGTCTACGACGTGAGCATTCGCTCGTCGTTTGGAGACTGACTCCGCGCCGGTGGCCTCAGATCGCCTGTGGAACGGGTCGGCGCCGTGATCCTCGCCCCGGACACTGCCGTCAGATCGGCATCTGCGCCCGGTTAGTGACTATGGAAGTAGACCGCCAGGCCTAATCCGATGACGAACACAACGAGTAACTGGCGCCACCAGCGCGCCGCGAGGCAGCTGGCGAAGAATCCCGCCGCGGCTGCCGTCCCCCCACCCATATTCGAGCTGCGCCACAGTACCAGCCAGGTTGCGAGGAACACGACGACGGCCACTGCGACGTCCGCCCCCTTGAATTTGTAGGGCACCCGCGGCGCTCGGGGTGTGGGTACGGCCTTCTGATTTGATTCGTCGGTTGCCGGGGGGGGGGCGAAGGAAACGGCTGTCGGAGACTCTCCTCGTTCCGTCGGGTTTCCCCGCCCAGCGGGCCGGGCCGCTCCAGTCTGTAGTCTCGCCAGAACTTCTCGTCCACGGACTTCTCCTGCCGCCCCTACTCGAGCGCCCCGCGCCAGCACGCCAACGTGTGGCCGGATCCGCCCCGAGGGCCTTCCTGTTTTTAGATGGCAATCAGTCGGTTGGACGAATGGCGCGCCCGATTGGATTCGAACCAACGACCTGCAGCTTCGGAGGCTGCCACTCTATCCAGCTGAGCTACGGGCGCGTGCGATTGATTTTACAAGACTTTCCCAAAGGTCGCTAATCGTCGTCGGACGGACGGGTGGGGAGAGGAATGGGCTTGGCTCGATTCGCTGATGCGCAGCCAAGCCGGCGGCAATTCCCTCACGGGCTCGCAGTGCAGGTAGCTAAGCCGCTTGCAGGACTGCCCGCCGGGTAGCCTGCGGTAGCTCCGCCTCGACGAAGCGCTCCTCGGGATACAGGTAGTCCTCGCCAGATTCGTCGACCACTCGAATTCGGCCGTGTTGTGCCGCTTCGGCGTCCGGAATCGCCACGTAAATCTTCCGGCGCTCGAGGGACACTTTGTACCCCGAGTTGTCGAGGCAGATCACAAGACGGGACCCTCGTCGCTGGAACGAGCGCGATCTCACGCTGGTCCTGTCGGCAAAGGCTCTCAAGTGATCTCAGGGCGCCGAGTGGACTGTCGAGACGAAAAGTCCCGAATGCGGCTCGCGAACACCAGCTTCAGAATCGCTTGCGTGTCCTCACCGCAACCCGAAAAGATCAACCGCTGCAGCACGGCGGGACCCATGCGAAGAATGAGGGGACCAAAGAGCTCATCAACAAACGACTGTGTGACGAAGGTGCCGCCAAAATCGACGTTAACGGAGTCGCAACTCGCCAGCCGTTCCTCTACTCGCTCCCGAAGATGGACCGCGCCGTAACGCGTTCCCAGGACCCTCAAGGGCTCGGTACCCGATGCGATGGTCAAAGTGCACGCCATGGCTGATCCCGAACCGTCATACGTCGAAGTTTGCATCGTATCTAAACTCGTTAGGTGAAGCGAATCGGCAAATCCGGGTCCGGATTGTACTTGGCTGTAATTTCAAAGAAATTCACCAAGTTCAGTGCTGGCAGCCGAAGCTCAATGCTTAAGACCGCGCCCTGCCAGAACGGCGCGACCTTGGACTGTTCGGCCTCGGTTCCAGGATTCGTCACCCACGCATTGCCAGTGACGACACTGATCGTCCCATCGGATCGACAAGCGAGGTCTCGACAGATAGTCAGGCCGAGACCTTGATGCTGCGTGTCGGCGAATAACCCTACATCACGCTTGCTGGAAGTAAATGGGCGGAATCCGACTCGTACTGCGTCTGCGTGGTTCCGGACTCCCAGATCCTCCCTACCCTGGAACGTTTTGAGAAATCCGCACCCATCGTCCGCGACAGCTAGGCGAATCAATCCCAGTGGAGGATGGTACTGCGCCGATAGCCACACACCGGCATGATCGTATCCGCGACCCCGACCGTGACGCAGGGCGTTGTCGATCAGCTCCGTGAAAATATACGCGAGTGGGAATTCGATTTCTCGGTACTGTTGGATCGGTTCGAGCGCGCTACCCGCGGGCCGCGACGGCGGAATCAGCGACGCGATTGCACGCGCAATTTTGTTTCCAACCTCATCCCCCTCCCGCTCTGCCCGGACGCGATAGACGTGAAGGGTCCCTTGGTATCCGCTGCCGGTCCCGTCATCGTTGGAACTACGCAGTGTCCGGGCCAGAACATCTAACTCCTCGAGCTGGCGCCTCAACTGCGGCGAGAGACCCATCACGTGGACATCCCGACCGAAACGCTGCATTCGCGCTAGTGTTGCGATCAACGCACACAGCGCCATCGGCTCAGCGACAACCAAGCGCGAAGCGTCACAGACCACAGGATCACGCGCGTCATCGAGCTCGGCGCACACTTTGAATACGCTTGACACGTTGGCCGTCAGAAGCAGTGTAGGTAGCTCGATCACCTGCGAATTTTACCCGCGATCGCGATTTCATGTTCGATCTCATTTCCGACAAGTAAGACAGAGGGCCGATACCGTGGAATTTCCTTTCAGGCCGATCATGGACCTATTCAATACACGTCACGCAACCATCGCGTGGAAGTCTTCACGCGCACCAACAGTGAGGTAAACGACCTTTCGTCCCTGAAGCGTTGGAACACTTCGGATCTCGATAGAACACCACACGTGCGTCCGGCCCGGAGACGCCGAGCGTCGGGAAGAGGCGTTATACAAATTGCGGTAATCGTCCAATGGAGTCCTTCGATCTAAGACGACATTCGTGCTGAGGGCGGGCACGATCGAGGCTGTGCCGGCCGGAAGAAGTCCTACGTTTAAGACGGGAGTTCGGACGGATTTTGCGCAGACGAGACGTGCGCAGTATCATAGGCGGATAACTCGCACGCCGGATGTTTGAAGTGAGATAGCTGAGTGGCAGAAACACCAAGAAAACGTTGCTACATCGTCTCCTACGATATCGCAGAAGGTGGCGATTACAGAGTCATCGAAGCGATCAAGAAGTATGGCACCTGGGCACACATAACGCAGTCGACTTGGGCCATTGTTACCGACCAACTCCCAAAAGCAATTCGCGATAGCCTCATTAAGATGATGCCTGATGGGAGCAGGCTGTTCGTTATTCGGTCAGGCTCGTTCGCCGCTTGGCGCAACGTGATGAGCAGGAACGAATGGCTAAAGAAGTACCTATGACCGGCGCGACCGAGCACGAGACAATCCAAGTCCGTCGGGGTCGGGTGGACTCGATTGACCTCTACGAGGTGACTGAAGACGAGCTTCAAGAGCTGGAACGCGGTGGGGAGGCAAACAACTATCTAAACTTCGCTCTGGCATTGTTTTCCGTTGCTATTTCTTTCTCGATCGCGCTGGCGACAACAAACACGACCGATCGACAGTTCTATGTATTTCTCATCGTCATCATAGGTACTGCGCTGACCGCGCTGATCTTCGGGGTAATCTGGCTAAACAATCGAAAAATCGTGAAGGAATTGGCAGCTAGGATCAGAGCCAGGATGAGACAGGATGAGGGCGTGGACACCGAAGAAGATGCCGACGCCGTTGACAAAGAGCCTGCGGCGTAAGTAACTGAAGGGCACTTGTTTCGGTCCAGGCCGGTCAGCTAGCGGGCGCTTTTGGCCGTGTTGAGAGACTCGAACTCAACGACGTCGCTGAAGATGAGACGAATACCCATCACTCACTCTCAGCTTACCGAGCTGACAGTGAGGGTCGAACGATTGCAAGAGTCAGCGGTGGAGCGACGTTGCTCGACGTGAGTGGTAGAGAATTGGAGATGGTCGAGCTGTATTCCAGGTTGGAACTGCCAGCGGAGTCGGGGTCATCAACCAGTTGGATTTGCGTTGCAGGATTGCAAGTACTTTGACCACAGTATATCGAGGTACTGGCGGGCTGCCTTGGCCGACGTTGTTTCAAGACCGGCGATGTTCTCGAATAGAGCCAACATGGCTTCGTTGAACTGTGTGCGGCGCAGCTCGACCCCGGATTGCTCGATGACGATGGCACGTGCGAGCTATCAGGGATTCCGAAGGAATCGGCCTCCCACTTGGATTGCCCCCAAGCTGCAGCTTCGGAGGCTGCCACTCTATCCAGCTGACCTACGGGCGCGTCGCGTTGATTTTACAGGAAATTCCGACGCCCTGGCGGCTGCCGTGAACAAAGCGCTGCGGCGAGGGCTAGCAGAGGCTTGATTCGACTCCACTTTGGCGGTTTGCCCCTGGCTCGCATCGCCATCGATGGCAAGGCCGTGGGAGGCCAGTCCGCCGACGAACGGAACGCTCTGCCTTCACTCACGCCTCTCCGCCGGGCCCGCGGGTGGAATCCTTCTGCCCCACAATGGATACCCTATGAACGATTCGCTGAGCGGCGAAACACCGCGCATCCCTCATGTAGGAAGGAACTCCGAGTGAGCAGAGCCTCCCGGCTCAATCCTCAATCTCCTCGGGAGGGACAAGCACGACTCTGCCGTCCCGCAATTCCGCAATCGGGTTACCAGCACGCTTGTGATCGCGAACTGCTTCCTGGATCGCCCGTGTGGCTGCTTCAACGATGCGGTCCTGCAGTTCCTCGTCCGCAATCGCCTCCGCTTCCAGCTCAGCTTTCGTTGGTTCTTCGTCGCTCATGCTTGATGCGCAGTGCGCTCCACCAGCCGGTATCGATGATGCGGACAGACCGACCAATCGGACGTTTGGCTACAACCCGAGGTGGTCGCAATGAATTATCCAGCATCAACCATGAGTCGGCAAACTGACTGTAAAGATTGAAGAAGTTGTGCAGGCTTCTATCATAACGCCTTCGCACAACATCTTCTGGCACGGCGTGACCACCCCGTCGAACGCGCTCCGCGACTCTCGCGAGTGCAAGTTCGACGATAGGCAGCCACAGATAAACAAGGTGGAACTTATATCCGGAGTTCTGCAGGTGTCGGAGCCACGGCACAAACGACCTGCTCGCAAGTGTCGTTTCAAACGCGAAGCCCCTACGCTCATCCGCAAGTTGGCGAATACGCCGCAACATCATTCGGCCAGCCGGGATAGAGACAATTTCGGGAGAGAATGCAGACAAGCCTGCCGCGATCGTATCGGCGTTGACGAATTCGTGGACCTTCAGCGCGTCCCGCAAGACCGCAGGCGCCGTTGTCGACTTTCCCGCGCCGTTAGGACCTGCAATGACGACTACCTTTGCCATGGATTACCGAAGCATCCCAAGCCGGAGCGATCATTGCAACCATCGCGCATCAGATGTACAGCGATGGATGCTTCGCCCAACAGGCACAAGGTCGTACCCCGTGGAAGCGGAGGACGACGCATATTTCAGCGTGTTGCCGAAGCCAACGGAAAAGCGACTCACGCCACCGTCTTTAAGACCTTGTCAGCGCCATTGATCAGATCGCTTACCTGATCGTTGGTAGGATCGACCTTCTTGTTGTGATCGCAGAGGTTGCGAATATCAGCAAGCAACGTGATATGACGCCACTGTGGGACGTCAATTACACCACTTGCCTTAAGCTGTTCGTTTAGATCGCCTATCGGCGGATTCTTCTTTGCGATCGATATTTTGTGATCGTCGCAGACTTGAAGCAGGTGCTTTTCCAGCACTACACCTGCGACAGCACCGGCGGCTTGGTGGCACTGAACTTCCCTCCCGCACGGGCCGTCGTCGGGTCGATCAATGCACTGCGTGCTAGCACTCCAGGAAGCGGAACTCCTTTGTCGCAGTGTACGCGCGGCGTTATAGTCGCCACACAAGATCAAAAATGAGAGTGCCCCTCGCATGAAGGCAATTGTTGCTCACCTTGCACTGCAAGCCGCACTTCTGTTGCTCTTGTCCGGAGCCGCTGTCCCTTTACGCGCGCAAGCGCCGGGCGTTTCCAGCGATTCAGCGGTGTATTTGCACGTCTGCAACAAAGGCACGGTTCCCGTCGAAGTAGTCGCGGCGCAGAAGAACGAACCCCTCCTAGGCTTCGGAGGGTTATATTGGGATGTCACCGGCACACCCGTTGCTCCCGGCGAATGTAAGGGCGTTTATGGCAGTACTGCCGGATATCCCGCTTACATTGCATTCGGCTTTGCCGATGCAAAGGGCCAGTGGGGATCAGGCAAAGTCTCCCAGGTGCCCGATCTGGGGTTGTTTGTCCGCAGCTTCCACACTCAGAAAGTCCTGACCGGCGCCGCTATGTCGTTGTGCGCCCAAAAGGATGCGACCAGCTACCGCAGCGCCGGCGCTCTTCCGGCCAGTTGCACGGGTCTGAAATATATTACTGACTTCAACGGACACCCGATTGCACCGGATGCCAGGTATGGGCCACTCCTGCCTCTCACCTCAGCTCTGTATTTGGAGACGGTCGGCCAGTCGTGCAGCGACGGTGGGCAGGCAAGTCCGTGCAACTACTATCTGTACGTCTCACCGAACCCCGCTGGGCGGGAACTGCACGCGGCGGCCGGTACCTCTCGCGGAGCTGAGGACGCGCAAACCAACAGCGCCGATTCCCTCGGCTCTCAGATACTGAAGGCTGCCGGGAAGGCAATGGCGGAGGAAAATCAGAAAAAGGCCCAGAGACAAGCACAGGTTGCGGCCGCTGCACCGCGCGGGGGGTTCGTGCACTTTCAGGATGGCTGCAACGCTTTCTATCGGGATCCGGCCAACGCGAGACTCAGCATGTCGGATGCGGCTGGCTGGTGTGCGTGCCTGAGCGAACAGTACCGCAACCTGATGACGCCCGAAGAGGAAGCAAAGTATGCCAATGATTTCGGGCATCTCTTCCATGGCGGAATTGCACAGCCGTGGGGCTACGGACTGTCCAAGTCAGATCCCGCATGGTCGCGCCTTCATCCGGCAGTCGACAAATGCGTGCGCTAGGACCGTGCAAATCGAATCTCAAGTAGTTCGGCGACTAGCGCATCCGCATAGCGCTTGATTCCGAATCTGAGGCCACGCAACGGTGAGAGCCACAATAGTTCTATGTCTTCTGGCGCTTGTAACTCGAGCTGTCTCCGCTCAGGAGAGCCCGCAGCAAATCGTGATCGGCCAGAAGTACACCCTGCATTCCGAGGTCCTCAAGGAAGACCGCCCATATTGGATCTATCTCCCACGCTCATACAACGACAGCCGGCTCGGAAAGACCCGGTACCCGGTTCTTTACCTCCTGGACGGCAACGCCTACTTCCACGCGGGCACAGGTGTGATCGAACAGCTCGTGGAGGTCAACCGCATTCCGGACCTCATCGTTGTCGGAATCCCGAACACCGTGCGAACGCGGGATATGACGCCAACTCATATGGCGGAGGGGCCTTACTCGGCACAGAGCGGGGGTGCGCCCCAGTTCCTGCGGTTCCTGAAGGAAGAGTTGTTCCCGAAAATCGAAGCCCAGTATCGAACTCTGCCTCATCGCACGCTCGTCGGGCATTCGCTGACGGGGCTGTTCACGCTCTATGCGTTGCTGAAGAGTCCCGAATCGTTCAACGCTTACATTGCGCTGGATCCGACCGCCTCGTGGGACGATCAGGTGCTCCTCAACAGACTCGATGAATTTACGACGCAGGGACTGAAACACCCGACGTCCGTCTTTATCGCTCTCGCCAACTCGTCGGATGCTTTGTACGGCGGCGATCACGCGCAAAAGCAGCTCGCTGACGACAGCATCCGGAATTTCGCAACGAAGCTGAGTGCAAAATCCTCACCGCTTCTGAGATCCGAGTTGCGATTGTTCGCAGACGACGACCACATGTCACTGCCCGTACCAGGCATCTATCAGGGGCTGCGGTACACTTTTGATGGGTACGATCCCGCTGAGGGGATCTTCCAGATTGGACCTGAGGGTCTCAGCTCCCATTTCGCGAAGATCTCTGCTCGCGTGGGCGTCACGCTGTTGCCGCCGGAAGCACTGGTCGAGTTCAGGGCATATCAGCTGATCGGCACGAAGCCGGATGAAGCCATCACCTTCCTGAAGATGAATGTCTTGAACTATCCAGACTCAGCACGCGCCAGCGCGAATCTGGCAAAAGCGCTCGGGCGATCCCGCGGCGAAGCCTCTACTCACTGATGTTCAGTCCTCAATCTCATCAGGCGGGACAAGGACAACTCTCCCGTCCCGCAATTCCGCAGTAGGGCTCGCCTTCGCCCGGTAAACCTGCAATCAGGGTCACCCTGTCACGCCATCGCCGCTCGGATTGACAGCACCGCGAAAAGGTGGCGCAATCCTGCCAAGCGCGCCGCCAGGGCGCCGCCGACCCGCGGCAAGGGAAGACTCCCACCTGGTTCGCTTCACAGTGCGCACACTGCGCCTTCTTTCAGCCTGATGTCAGCGGGTGACAGGCGAACGCGAAAGAAGGTCGCCCATGACTTCGAACACCTCGTCCGCCCGGACTCTGCCTGCCCGACCGTCGCTGGAATCGCTGCGCAAGCAGGCGAAGGCTCTCGCCCGTAAGGTCGCCGCCGGCGACGCCGACGCTATCGCGCGTGCCCGCGCTCAGTTACCAACGTGGGAACCGCCTCTTTCACATCGCGACGCCCAGCTCGCGCTGGCCCGTGAATACGGCTTCGCCGGCTGGAAGGAACTCCGCGAGCTGGTTCTGAAGCGCACCGGGAAAAGCCTCGAGTGGGCCGCGTCCGAGGCTAAACGCGCGATCCACGACAACGACGTGGAGCGATTGAAGACGCTCCTGGCGGAGCAGCCCGGCTTGCTGACATGGCGCGACGGCGAGGGCCATCCGCTACTCCAGGCCACGACGCCGTACGCCATGGACGTCAGCAATCCTCAACGAGAAGCAGAATTCTGCCGGCCCGCCTGCGCAGCGGTTCTGATCGACGCAGGTGCGCTCGTCACTCCGTCCGTGTGGGACGTTCTCATCCGCTCCGCAGCCGCCGGCATGATGGTGCTCCTCCAAGAGAAGAAAGTGCTGCCGCGTGCGCTCGCCGTGCTTGCTGCGTTAGGAGACCTGGATGGCGTGCGAGGGTGCCTTGACGAGCCTCAAGCCGGCGACCGCGATGCAGTGAACTTCGCCTTCATGAGCGCCTGCCGGTTCAAACATGAAGCCGTTGCGAGAATGTTGTTGGATCGCGCGATCGGGATCGAGTCCAAGCTCGGCGCCGAGATCGACGGCTGGGGCGACCGCGCGGGCTTCGTCGCCGATATCATCGCGCATTGCCCGTCACTGTACCGGTCGACCGACCCCTGGGTCGCCTTCGTCATGCGCCAGTTGCTGGACGCGATGCATCAGGACGATCTGCCGACATTCACGAGCTGGCTTGCGAGCCAGGCCTGGCTGCTCGACGACTCGCACCTGACTCTCCAGGCCGACCTTCTTGGACAAGCCGCTGGCGCCGATCGCGAAGCGTTCATCCGCAACCTGCTAGAGCGGGACCCCGCCGTGCTGCGCTCACCCTCGCCGCCGCCGTCCCAGGCGCTGATTTGGGCGTTCGACTCCGGCAATGCGCATCTCGTCCCGTTGATTACGCGAGTGTGGCCGTTGCCAGACGATCTGCCTCACGCCGCAGGCGTCGGCGATCTGGATCGTGTCAAGCGCTGGTTTGACGACAACGGCCGGCCGGTCCTCGGCGATCTCCGCCAACACCACCGCAATACGCGTCCGGGCGCGCCCACGGTGCAGCAGGTGCTCGACGTGGCCCTCGCCTGGGCGGTCCTGAACAAGCACTTCCAAGTCGCCGAGTTTCTGCTCGCGCACGGCGCCGACGTGAACACCGACTGGGCCACCCACGAGCCGGCAAGCATCCTCCACGAGTGCGCACTCCACGGCGACTTCGAAGGCGCGCGCTTCCTGATCGCGCACGGCATCGACCTCACCATCCGCGATCATCGGTGGAACGGGACCGCCGCGGGCTGGGCGTGGCACGCGGCCAACGATAAGGCGATGTGCAAAATGCTGACGGACGCGGAGGAGGAGCGGAAGTCCCGCTGAAGGCGCCGACGGTCCAATTGCGGCAGAGCCCGCGTAAACCTACGACGCAAACAGCCCCTGCGGGATGGGCGCGCGCAGCGCGCGAACGCAAGGCAACACACTGCTCAGAAGCCCCAGCAACACCACATAGCCGACGGCCCAGGCCATCGAGCCGGTGGTCGGCAGAAAGTGCACCACGATATTGGCCTGACTGCCTTCGTTGTAGATGTACAGTGTCAGCTGGCTCAGTACGGCGAGTGCGATGGCCGTGCCCAGCAACGCGCCAACAAGGCTCAGCGAAAGCCCCTCGCACATGATCGACACAGCGATCGGCAGCCGTTGAAAGCCAACCGCGCGCAGCGTAGCGATCTCCCGCGAGCGAGCTGCTACGGCGGCATACATCGTGTTGATGGCGCCAAACAGGGCGCCGATTCCCATGACGAGTCCGACTGCGAGCGCCGCTTTCGTCGTCCGGGAGACGATGTCCTCGGATTGCTGGCTGAGGAATTGGCGTTCGCTGACGGCATGAACGCGACTCTTGGCGACCTCGCCGCTCTTGTCCGCAGACAGGCTGTCGTTCAACTCGCGAAGCCCGCTTGTACCCGTCAGCCTCACCCACAGACTGGAGCTGAAAATCGCCGGCTCTCCCGCTCCCGGTGCGGCCGGGCCCGCCATCAGGCCCGCGAGTACCTTGCGATCCAACCAGACCTCCATTTCCGCGATGCCTCCCCCACTGGAAAAGATGCCGACGACTTTCAGGTTGGCCTGCCTCACCTTGATATCGTCACCCACCTTCACCCCGAACTGCTCGGCCAGCGCGCGCCCGACAACCGCCTCATGCAGTCCGGATGCGAAGAACCTGCCGCTGAGAAATCTGAACTGGTCTCTCATCAGGGGGGCCATTGAACTCACACCGCGTCCGGTTACGGTGGTCAGCCCACGCCGCCGCTCATTGGGGAACAGCCGAATCAGACCGCCTGCGACCTGCTCTCGGGAGACCAGGGGTCCGGCATCCGACCTGGCAACGCCCTTCATACGCTCGACCGCCAGCGCCAGATTTTCGGATAGGGTGCTCATGGCCTCCCATCTGGACTCGCCGGCTCTGACGATGGCCACGTTGTCCCGCCCCGATGAGGCGAACATCGCCAGCGCGCCCTGGCGGATGGCGAGGAGCCCGACCAGCAAGACCGTGACTCCGGCAAAGCCGACCACCGCGATCAGCGAGGCCACCGGCCGCTGGTGCAGGGTTCGCAGATTGGCGAATGACAGCGCGAGGCTCTGGTAAGTACCCAAAATCGGCACCCCCTACATCCGAGCCAGCGCAGCCGCCAATGGCAGCCGCGAGAACTCCCAACAGGGGAGTGCCGTGGAAACGAGCGCACAAGCACAGACGTACATCGCGGCCGACATCACGGTAGGCAGCGGAAGCATCGAACGTTCGAGAGGCAGCCCGAGCCATCCGAGCTGAAAGCCGGCCCAGGCCAGTACCAGGCCCGTCAAAGCACCGAGAACGAACAGCGTCCCGGCCTCGGAAAGGAGCAAAAACAACAGCGTGCGGCGCTGATAGCCGACCGCCTGCAGAACCGCCAACTCGCCGGCACGCTCGCGAACGGTCTGCGCCAGGGCACTGGTGACGATGAGAACCATGGTGAAGAACGAGACCAGCACCGCCCCTCGCATGACCGTGCGAAGAGTGGTGGCGTTCTTCATATTCCTGAGATCCAGCTCCCCGACCGCTATGGAGTGCGTTTCCGCGGAGCTGCCCCGGAACTGATTATCGATGGCGTCTGCCACGTCGCCCGCCTTCTGCGCGTTGCGGACACGCACGAACGCGGTATCAATCCCGTCCGCGAATGCGAAGGTATCCCTGAGAAAATCGCGGCGGACAATGACGCCGGAAACGATCGAGCGGCCGTAAATGGCCAATAGCGTCAGTTCGAGGTGATCGGCACCGCTCGTTGTCTTCATTCCCAGGATCAACGGCATGGCGATGCGGTCGCCGACCTTCCAACCTGCCTGTCGCGCGGTGGTTTGATCGGAAATAGCACCGGCTTTCTGCTGCCGCCACTGTCTGGCGATCTCCGGCGTGATGCCCAACGACCGGATGGTCGTCGGCAAGGCGTCGCCGTCCATGCCGAAGATCGGGATGACCTTCGACTCCGAGGTCGGGTCGCGTACGGGAACGCCCCTCATACCGCTCAAAGACAGGACGTCATGCAGTCCCGCGATGGCCTGCATCGCGGAGGGCGACAGGCCGCCAGCTCCATCCTTCGAGACGATCACGATGTCGGCATCGGCAGGCGGCAGGTCGTGTTGGTAGTCGATGGTCTGGAGTGCCCCGAACAGAGCGAACGCCGTCGTAATGGCAGCAAAGGTAAACCACGACCGCACCGGGTTTCGGGCGAACGAAGCCTGAACCAGAGAGACCAGCGTCATGCCACCCTCCCAACGGCGGCAAACCGCGCAAGCTCAGGTTGACCCCGGCACCCGGTCGAAGTTCCAGATCCGTCCGTGTGAAGGATGCCTGACCAACAGCCGGTTGGCTACGCGAGAACGGCGGCCAGCAAGACCGCCGCCGAGATGGAAACGAATGACGCCCTTGCGAGCATGGTAGCTCCCCCTTTTCATCTGATCTTGTTGCAGGCGGATGCAAATCGCAGGCTGCAGGCCGCTCGAGGCGCACCCCGATCCGCAGTGTTGGTTTTTTAACAGGGGGTTGCGGAGGCAGCTTGCCCCACAAGGAAACAGCTCATGCCGTATTCGGATATGACACCGCGCTCGCAGCGACACGCGCCGCTCGGGGCATCGGCAAATTTGCCTGAGACGGCACTCGCTTTGCGACAAAGCGGCCTGGATCGCGCGCTGAGCCGCGCGAGCGGCGCCAGCGTGTGGTGGTAGATTGCAGTATCTCGCTTGGCAAGCGTAGGCCCACGGAGGCTCGCCTATGAGCACCCCCACATGCCTTCTCCACAAGACCCGACTCGCTTTGTCGGCAGCACTGGCGCTGACGGCGAGTCTCGCCGCTCACGCACAGCCGGAGGAGTACCTGAAATCCTATTCGGTGTCCGGGCACCCCAGCGTTCAAATCCGCGCTGCATTCGGTTTCGTACACGTCACGACGTCGAACAGTGCCGAAGTCCAGTTCGACGTGAAGTACGACAAGGCCGACTGGGCACAGGAGCTCGAGATCGATTCGAGCCAGGATGGCAATACCGTGGCTCTCAAGGCGCTCGTCGACGCGCACACCGGGTGGGGGTGGCCGCATTTCGGCAGCCGGCGGCTCGACATCGAGGTCCGGATGCCGCAGAACGCCGACCTGAAGATCGAGACCAGCAACGGGGCGATCGATGTCTCCTCCGTCGACGGGGATGTTTCCATCCATACGACCAACGGACGTGTGAACGCGGAGCACCTCTCCGGGACGATCGACATCGGGTCTTCAAACGGGGGAATTACTCTCAACGCGGTTCACGGTGCCGTGAAGGCCTACACGAGCAACGGCGTCATCAGGGCAGAGGGTCTCGAAGGAAAGTGCTGGATGGCCACGAGCAACGGGGGCGTGAACGTGCAGGGACGATTCGATTCCCTCGACATCGCCACCGGCAACGGCGTCGTCGTCGCACGTGCGGAGCCGGGATCGAAGATCTCCTCCGGATGGAACATCCACACGAGCAACGCCGGCGTGACATTGTCGGTCCCCAAGGATCTCGCGGCCACGCTGGATGCGAGCACGAGCAATGGCGGGATTGCGATGGACCTGCCGCTCACGGTGCAGGGAGTCATCAGCAATACACGCATTCGTGGCACCCTGAACGGCGGCGGCCCGGAAGTGTCCATTCGGACCAGCAACGCGAGCATCCGTGTTAACTCGTTGTGAGTATTTTCAGCCGGGAGAATTTCTCACGGCCTGACGGCGACTTGCACGCGCCCCGGCCGGGGGCCGCCAAAGCGGCGCTGCCGCCGGCGTATGATCCAACACCTGTTAGGTCGATGGAGACACCAACATGGTCGCCTGGGTCATCGAGCTCTGGAACACGCATCGGATTGCAACCACTGGCGTCGGGGCACTACTGGCGCTCGCCATTTCCTACCGCCCGATTCTCTGGCTGGCCGGCGTGCGCGTCGTACCGGACGACAGCATCGGAGCGGTCACCAGGAAATTCGTGCTCTTCGGCAGCCGCCGCAGCCTGCCCGCCGGAAGAATCATTGCCCTGAATGGGGAGGCCGGCTATCAGGCCGACACGCTGGCTCCTGGTTTGTACGTAGCGCTGTGGCCGTGGCAGTTCAAAGTGGACCGAGTTCCGTTCTTCACCGTGCCGCCAGGGAAGGTCGGCTGCGTGGAGGCGTGCGATGGTAAACCGCTGCCCAGCGGTCGGATCATCGCGCGCCAGGTTCAGTGCGACTCGTTTCAGGACGCGCGCGCCTTCCTGTTGAATGGCGGCGAACGCGGACCGCAGATGGCCCTGATTCCGCCTGGAACCTACCGCGTCAACCCGCTGCTGTTCAAAGTGGACGTCGCTGATGTCGTTGACATTCCTGACAACAAGGTCGGAATCGTCACCACGCGCGAGGGATGCGCGCTCGCGAAGGGAGAGATTGCGGGGCTGACCGTGCCCGGACACGACATGTTCCAGAATCCCCAGGCATTCATCGACAACGGCGGCAGCAAGGGCCTGCAGGAGCAGGTGCTGCTGGCGGGGCGATACTTCATCAATCCGCGCTTCGCGACCATCGATCGAGTCGACATGGCCGAGGTACCGATCGCACACGTGGGAGTCGTCATCGCCTACGTCGGTCGGGAAGGCCGGGATGTCACGGGCGAACAGTTTCGCCATGGAAACCTCGTCAGCAAAGGGGAAAAAGGCGTCTGGATCGAGCCGCTGGATCCGGGCAAATACCCGATCAACCCCTACACCCACAAGGTGATCAACGTCCCGACAGCCAATGTCGTGCTCAATTGGGCAACCGGCAAAACCGAGGCGCACAAGCTGGACGCGAATCTGTCGACGATTTCGGTCCGCTCCGCAGACGGCTTCAAGTTCAACCTCGACGTCTCGCAGATCATCCACATTCCGCGTAACGACGCCCCGCGGGTGATCGCGCGGTTCGGTGGGATGTCTGCGCTGGTGACCCAGGTGCTCGAGCCTACGATCGGCAACTACTTCCGCAATGCCGCTCAGGGCTCCGACATCATCGACTTTCTCAAGAATCGCTCGCAGCGCCAGGAGGAAGCACGTAAGGCGATCTCTGCAGCACTTCATGAATACAACGTCGGGGCCGTCGACACGTTGATCGGCGACATCGTGCCACCGGAGGAACTCATGAAAACACTCACCGATCGCAAGATCGCAGAGCAGGAGCGTGTGACCTTCGAGACCCAGCGACAGGCACAGCAGGTCAAACAGCAGCTGCAGCAAGCCACCGCGCTCGCCGCAACGCAGGCCAAAGTCGTGGATGCCGAAAGGCAGGTCGCGATCGCGCAATTCAATGCGCAAGCCAGCGTGAAATCGGCGGAAGGTGTTGCGCAGGCTAAGAAGATCAACGCGGATGCGGACGCCACTGTCCTGCGCACGGTCGGAGATGCCGAAGCCGCCAAGACGCATGCCGTGGGCGGTGCCGAGGCCGAAGTGATCAAGCTCAAGATCGCATCGATGGAGGCGGGCAACTACGCGGTCGTACAGGTGGCCCAGGCACTCGCCAAGTCAGGCGCGAAGCTGGTTCCGGATGTGGTTGCAGGTGGCGCGGCGGGTACGGGCGGGACGCTGGTCGATGTGCTGTTCGCCAACTTGCTGCGAGCCCAACAGCAGACAGCGAACACCAAAAACGCTGCGTGAGAGATCAGGCGCAGTCAGCCGGGTGGCGCACCCTACGCGGCCGACTCGGCCCAGTGACCCCGCCGCGCAAATCAGATCCACTTGAATCCTTTTGCCATCACGAACAACATCGACCCCGCGAGAGCGAAGTACAAAGTCAAGGCCCAGACCTTGGCGGAACTCAGCGACTCCTTGAGTGCGTCGATTTTGGAATCCACTTTGTCCAGCCGCTCCTTGATACCGACCACGTCGACCTGAATGTGCCCGACAGTGGCTGTCAGCTTGCCGAACTGCTCCGCCCGCCGCAGATCCTCCTCAGACGGCATGGCACGTACCTCTTGAAACTCGACCCATGAAGCCGACGCCGCATTCATACATCACCTGTTACCTCGTGTTGGTTTCCATCTCGAGCGCCTGAGCTCGTACTGTAGTCTATGTCCTACAGCTAGACCAATGCCTGACCCGGGAGGTGACATGATTTTTTACCCGAATATTTAGATTCACGACGTGCACCGACCGAGACGTCCCACACGGGGATCATCACGGTGAAAGTCACACGCGCGTAATGCGCGAGTTACCGAAAGCGGCGACTACAGGTCCACTGCAGGAAGAGACGACACGAGCACGACCCCAAGCGCGAACAACACACCGCACAGCACAATGGCCAGCCAATTCGAGGCGGTGAACTGCGAGTTGGGATCGTGATCCGGGGCCACCGCAGCGTTGATCAGGTTCACTCGGATCTGCACCGGCACAATGAGCAGAAACGCGAGCAGGGGGAGATATCCCCACGGGTCCGGCAGCCACGCCAGGAGAGTCAGAATGATCCAGCCCGTGGCCAGGGGCCCGGCCGGAAGCGCGTTCGCGCGTTCATTGACCGGGTGCTTGAAATCCCGCACTCGCGTGAACAGCGAGTCGATGAAGAATATGGCGAAGATCGCCCGCCAGGACGGCCTGATGGCCGTCGCTTCGCGCTCCTTGATCCGCTTCCAGTTCCGGTAGAACCAGTAGAGCTCGTAGAAGCCCAGCGTCCCCACCGTCATGACGATGAACTTCGTCACCGAGACTGCGAAGAATGGCGTTGCGGGCGTTATCGCTCCCCGGGACCGCCCCTGATCGCCCACCGGAGCCCTCGGAGGTGAGTAAGGATTCCGTTCGCGAGCCGGCTCATTCATGCACCGACTCTAGCAAGCGAACGTCAGCAGGGACACCTTGAGACTGTTCAGCTCAACGCGCGGCTGCAAGCTGTGCCGGTCGGTGCAGCGGCCGCCCTACATCCCAAGCGCAGCGCGCAGGAACGCTTCGCTCTTCCTGAGCATCTGCGTGCGCGCCGCGGAGTCATCAAGCTGGTGATCCAGATCCGCCCAGGTGATCAACTCGGAGCGGGCCCCGGCGGCTTGCAGTTTCTCCTGCATCCGCTGCGACTGTTGGATGTGCACGTTGGTATCCATCGCGCCATGAAAGAGCAGAACCGGCACTTTGATCTTGTCGGCATGCTCGGAGGGCGATCCTTCGTGCATGTGGGGCCCCTCGCCGACGAATTTACTGACGACCTCGAAATCGGTGAAATATCGTGAATCTTCCTTCAGGCCTGGCAGGTCGGTTACCGGTGCGATCGCAATGACCGCCTTGAAAGTCTGCGAGTCGACGACTGCCGACTGCAGAGCGGCGTAGCCGCCATAGGACCAGCCGACGACGGCGAGTTTGGAGGAATTGGCGATGCCCTGCTTCACCAGCCAGTGTCCGGCGGCGAGAATGTCGCCGACGGCGACGGGCCAGGATCGAAACCCGTTCTCCTGGAACCAGGCGTCGCCGTAGCCGCTCGAGCCGCGGAAGTTCGGCTGCAGCACGGCGAATCCACGATTGGCATAGAACTGCGAGAGCCAATCGAATCCCCACTCATCGCGCGCGCTCGGTCCTCCATGCGGCAGGACGATGGCTGGGAGACCTTTGGCGTCCTCGCGGCCGGGTGGCAACGTGAGATAGGCGGGCACGTTGACGCCATCGTCGGCGGGATAAGTGATCGCTTTGACCTTGGCGAGCTTGACGCCCTCGAGCTGATCTCTGGCGATCAGGAAAGTGTTCAGCTGGTGTGCCTTGCGATCGAAGATGTAGTAGACACCTGGGTCGGCATCGCTGCCGGCGAAGATGAGCAGCGTGTTCTCATCGACGCTGCTGTCGGCGACGCGCAGATTCATGCCCGGCAGCGCCTTCGAGATCCCGGCCAGAAGCTTTTGGATGTCGGGCGACAAATACATCGATTGCCGCGTGTCCGTTACGTACGAAGCACCGATGACTCGTTGCCTGCGGCCGATTCGCAGAGTCCCGGAGATGTCGACGTCGGGTCGGGAATACACCAGATCCTCGTGCTTGGAGCCGTCCAACGAGAGGGTGTACAGCGCTCGCCGACCGTCCTTCTTCTTCAGTCCATAGACCACATTCAGGTCGTGATCGATGGCAATCGGGTCAAACCCTTCACCAGTCAGGGAGTCGTATCCCACCAGTCCCTTCCACTCGCGGGAATCCTTTTCGCGGTAGAGAAAGTTGATCGCGCCCGTGTCATAGCCCGCCCGCGTGTCGCGCAAGGCCATGATGCGTACGGTGCCACGTCCGTCCGAGAGGTATCCCATGGCACTCTGACTGGGACGCTCCACTTGCGTAACCGTCAGCGTGCGCGTGTCGATCCGATCGACGCCGCGACCCTCCTCAGAGGATCCCAGCCGGGTTCCCAAGTGGTCGTCCGGCAGACGCTGACGCTCCATCAGGACCGAGCCATTCTCGTCGGGCAGCCAGTCGAGAATCCGGCCGCCATTCAACTGCAGGCCGCGGCTGTAGTTTTTCTCCTGCGTACTCAACATCTTCGAGTTCTTGCCGTCAGCATCGATCGCGAACAACCGGCTCCAACGCAGAAGACCGTACATGGGGCTCGGCGCCACCCCGTAGACGGTACAAATCAGCCGGTCGTTGGCGACCCACGAGCAGCCGCCGAGTTGGTCGCTCTTGCCGTTGACGTAGGTAACTGCTTTGGGGTGCGCCCCGTTCTCGAGGCCCATCGCTAACAACGCCGCTCCCTGTCCCTCCATCGGGGCGACGTATGCGACGCGCTTCCCGTCGGGAGACAGGCTCATCCCCAGGACGCTGGGGCGGGCGCCAAAGGCGGCGGCGGCATCGAAGGGCGGGGGGTTCTCCGCGCGTACCGTGGTCGCGGCGAGAACCAAGGCAATTCCGAGGGTATATTTGATGGGCATTCGACGATCCCTGTCGCGGGGTTTTATTGTTAAAGCCGATTGCGTACACGACGAATGGACGCCACGCGTCGGAGTCGGCTCGTCCGTGAGCCGACTTTACCAAGCAAACGCGAGCTAGGACAGAGCAGGCCTTCCGGCAGCAGGACTCCCCAATCCCGCGCCGACTGCGGCGCCTCGCACGCAGAGCGCGGCGACCACGCCGCTCAACAGCAGCCACGCCGAGGCGGGCAGCGGAACCGGCGCGATCGAGGTGACGTTGGCCACGATCGCTCCGACTTTGTCACTTGTCGCAACTCCGTTGACGTAGTCGGTGTAGTTGAGCTGCAGGAACATGTTGTCGGCGGAGAGCGGCAGCGGACCCGGAATCGTCAGCGCCGTCTGGTACAAACCGAGCGGTGCGGAGCTGGTGATGTTCTGAAACAGAACGCCTCGAGCAACGACTCCCGTTACGCCGCTCAGGTCGCCGGTCTCGGTGCCGAACGCGAATTGGGTGGAGTACGTCGAGGCAGCGCTGTTGAAGAGGTCGGCGAGTACGGTGAGATCGGCCGCGGTTCCCTGGAGAGCCGTCGTTCCGCCGATTTGGAACGACGCCTGCGTGATGGCCCCGAGATACACCGCGGCGTTGGCGGTGCCACCTGCCTGCGGAGAAATCGAAGTGTCTTCGGTGAACGCCAGGGTGAAGGAAGTCCCATCAGCGACGTTTTCGAGGGACGTCGGCAGCGCTCCGCCGACATTCGTGACGTTGGTCACGGACCCGGTCACGAGATAGGTCACCTCACTGGCGGAGGCGATTCCGGGGGCAGCGCAGCATGTGATTCCCAGCATGAGCGCGGCGCGGCAGGCCGTGTTTGCAAAAGACTTCGACTGTGACATCAACGTTGACTCCCAACGCATGCGGACATGGAGGTTGAGGATTGAACCGCGCGCGGATTGAAATTGTGTGAAGGAAAATTGACAGCCACCCTTGAACGGGCGCAACACTCACCCATGCTTCGGATCATGCGTCGGCACAACGTGTTCGAGACGGCCGCGGGTTTCTGCGGCATCGCCTGGAGTGCGGCAGGGATCAGTCACTTCCAACTACCTACGCAGAGTCAGGAGGAGACTCAGCGTCTTCTGCTACGCCGCGTGTCGGACAGCGAATCAGCGAGTCCACCGGCCGAAATTGCGAGCGCCATCACGGCCGTGAAGCGCTACTTCGAGGGGCATCCGACCGACTTCTCGAGCTTCACTCTCGATCTGCAAGGCCAGAACACCTTCTATAGAGAGATCTATACCGCCGCGCGGCGGGTCGGTTGGGGTCGAACCACCACGTACGGGGCGTTGGCCAGGGAAGCAGGCAGCGGGCCGGAAGCGGCACGGGAGGTCGGACAGGCCCTGGCGAGGAACCCCGTCGCGCTACTCATCCCGTGCCATCGGGTTCTGGCTGCGGGCGGCAAGCTGGGCGGGTTTTCAGCCCCGGGGGGCACGTTGGCCAAGATGCGGATGCTCGAGCTCGAGGGGATTCGGGTCGAGCCGCTGCCCTCGCCCCAGCAGCCTCTGTTCTGATCTGCTTCGGAACCGCCGTCTGTGCGGCTATACTCCGCGGTCGTTTGGTACAGCCTACCCCCACGCGGAAGACATCGTGAGCAAGCAGGACACCCATTTCTTCAACGTTTTCAGCATGGTCATCGGTCTATTGATGGCCATTGCCATTGCCATTTTTGCGTTCGCGCGCTCGGTCGCCAGCGAGACCCAGGATAAAGCGGTCTTCGCCGAAGCTCAGTATTTGAAGAGCGTGAAGGAGCGGCTGGCGCCGGTATCCCAGGTCGCCGTGGCCGGCCAGGACAATACTGCGCTGGTCATCAAGGCCGACAATCCCGCGCAGGGCGGCGCCGGCGCGGGCGCCCTGGCGTTGCCGAAGGATGGCGAGGGACTGTTCAAGCAGACCTGCAGTGTCTGCCATGGCCCCGGTATCGCCGGAGCGCCCAAAGCTGGCGACAAGGCCGCCTGGGCTCCGCGCATCGCAGAAGGCAAAGACACTCTGTATCACCACGCGATGGCTGGTTATCAGGGGAAGACGGGCGTCATGCCTCCCAAAGGTGGACGCCTCGATGCACCGGATGATCTCGTGAAGCAGGCCGTGGACTACATGGTGGGCATGGCGAAGTAGACCTTCCCGGGGGCCCGCCGCCGCCGCCGAGTGCGCCAGTCGCCGGCGCCACGGACCCCGGAATGGCCGTCCCGAATGGTCGCGCGCAGCAAGCTCAGCGCAGGAATCCTGCTCTACCGCCGCCGCGGGAATGATCTCGAGGTCTTCCTGGTTCATCCCGGCGGCCCGTTCTGGGCCAAAAAGGACGACGGCGCCTGGTCTGTCCCCAAGGGTGAATACGCGGCGGCCGAGAACCCCCTCGAAGCCGCCAAACGCGAGTTTCTCGAAGAAACCGGTTCTGCGATCGACGGGGCCTTCCGCCCCCTCACTCCTCTGAAGCAGTCCAGTGGCAAGGTCATCAGCGCCTGGTGTGTTGAGGGCGACATCGATCCGGGAGCGCTGCGGAGCAATCTTTTCGAGATGGAGTGGCCGCCGGGGTCCGGGAAGAAGGCGCAGTTTCCGGAGGTCGATCGCGGCGGGTGGTTTTCACCCGACGCAGCTCGCCGCAAGTTGGCCCCCGGGCAGGTGCCCTTCGTGGACGAGTGCCTCGCGCTCGCCAAGTAGCGCCACCCCACCGCCACGCGACCGCCCATACCATCGCGCCACCGCCCCGCACACCGTCCCACCACCAGCGCATGCTTACCCCAGCGGGCGCCGATCCATTCGCCTGAGCGCGATCGCTTCCGCAACGTGCATCTCCAACACCCGCTCCTCGCCCTCGAGATCCGCGATCGTTCGCGCCACCTTGAGTATCCGGTGATACCCGCGCGCTGAAAGCCCGATTCTGTCGGCAGCGCGCTCGATGAGGCTCCGGCCGGCCTTGTTTGGCAGACAGTGTTGGTTCACTTCTGCAATTCCGAGGCGCGCGTTGCACACGCGTTGACGCCGCGCCTGAATGCCTCGCACATAGCGAACCCTCGCGGCGATCGACATGGGATGCGATTCCCTGAGATCTTCATATTCCAACAGCTCGTGAGTCGGCACGCGCGGTAGCTCAACCTGCAGGTCGAGTCGATCCAGAAGGGGGCCGGAGATGCGGTGGCGATACCGAGCCACGACATCCGGCGAGCAGTGACACTTGCCGCTCGTGTCGCCCAGATAGCCGCAGGGACAGGGATTCATCGCCGCGACCAACTGAAACGCGGCGGGATAGCGTGTCTGAAGCGCGGCGCGCGAGATCGCCACCTCGCCGGTCTCCAAGGGCTCCCGCAGCGCTTCCAGAACGCGGCGATCAAACTCCGGGAGTTCATCGAGAAAGAGCACGCCATGGTGGGCGAGGCTCACCTCACCGGGCCGGGCGCGCCCGCCGCCGCCAATGATCGCAACTGCGGAGGCGGTGTGATGAGGCGAGCGGAAAGGCCGCTGTCCAAACACCTTCACATCGAACCCAGAAGTGCTCACTGACGTAATGGATGCGACTTCCAACGCTTCAGCTTCAGTGAGAGGCGGGAGGAGCTCGGGCAGACGTCTGGCGAGCGTACTCTTCCCCGTTCCTGGGACACCGAAGAAGAGCAAGGAGTGTCCACCCGCCGCCGCCACGAACAACGCACGCTTCGCGAGACTCTGGCCGCGGATATCGCGCAATTCCAAGTAATCACGAGAATCAGCGACGATGGGCGGTACTTCAGGGTCCATGGCATCGCCCGACAGGTCATCTGACGGCGCCAACACCACCCGAGGGACATCACAACAAATGACCTCCAACTCGGCCTTACGTTCGACGTGTGCGCACACGCCCAGCAGATCGACAGCCCCGCGAACTCTTGCCCGCGTCATGTTGCTTGCCTCTGAGACGTTCACCCGTGGCACCACGAGTTCATTCCCTACCTGCACGGCGTGTGCTGCCGCAAGTAACAACCCATGAGTCGACTTCAGCTCTCCGTTCAATGAGAGTTCGCCGTAGAACTCGCACCCCGTCAGTTCCACGCAATATGAAGGGCTGGGCCCCTTGAACGTGAACGGCACGAAGCCCGGCTCCTGGTCGCCCCCATCGTCGGGTGACCCCCGATCCAAAGGGTCTTCGAAGGGGAGTCCTGCCGGGAGCCGGATCTGCTCCGAGGCGAGGAGAATGCCGAGGGCGATCGGCAGATCGAAGCGGCCTCCTTCCTTGGGAAGATCCGCCGGCGCGAGACTGACCGTGATGCGGCCGGCGGGAAATTGAAAGCCGGAGCTCAGGAGGGCGGCTCGAACGCGCTCCTTGCTCTCTTTTACGACGGTTGCTGGAAGGCCGACGATGAAGAACGCAGGGAGCCCCTCACCCAGACTCACCTCAACGTGGACGAGGGGTGCGGTGAGCCCAATCTGCGCGCGGCAGATCACACGAGCGAGGGGCACGACACTCCGTCTCGCGCTGGACTAACTACGCTCGGTCCCTGAGCCGTCGGCTATGCCGAGGTCAGAGGGGCGGTGCGGCGCCCGGTGCAGCCGCAGACCCAGTTGCTGACGACCCGCCCGCCGGTGTCCCGTCTGTGGCACTCGCCCCAGAGGTAGCCGCCGCGGGTGCCCCGCCTTCCCACGCCTGCACGCGAGCTTCCAACTGCTCAAGCCTGGCCCGTGTGCGCTCCAGCACCTTGGTCTGCGTGTCGAACTCCTCTCGGGTTACGACATCCAGCTTCCCCAAGGCCGATCTAAGGACGGAGCGGAAGTTGTTTTCGATGTCCTTCTGCACCGTGAGGATCGCAGGAGGCAGGCTTTCACGCAGCTTCCGAGCAATTTCATCAATCCGAAACGATTCCATTTGAATCACCTCACATGACTGCCCCGAAAAGGCGCAGGCGCCGAACGGGGGGCTCCAAAACAGTGCACCGATAGGGTGCGAACCCACGCAACCTGTGGAAACTGCACTGATATTTCCTGTGGCACGGAATCTGCACCCTCAATGCGCGCTTCACCAGCTTACAGGCGACTCTGGCTGCGGGTGCAGCGGGTATTTGTCGCGCGAACCACTCGATATAGCGACCAAGAGACCGAAGAACCGTCCGGGAGAAAACATGCGCACCGCTCCAAAGTCACTTAGAAACCTAACCCTACTGGCGGGCGTCGCATTCGCGACGCTTGTCCCGATGCTGGCCTGGGCGGCCGATGCGCCGCCCCCACCGGTACCGAACAAAGGCGACACGGCCTGGATGCTCACATCCACGGCTCTCGTGTTGCTGATGTCGGTGCCGGCACTGGCTCTGTTCTACGGCGGCCTCGTCCGCACCAAGAACATGCTGTCTGTGCTGATGCAGGTCTTCGTCGGATTCTCGCTGATCACAGTCCTGTGGTGCGTGTATGGCTACTCGCTGGCCTTCACCGAGGGTAACGCGTTCTTCGGCGGATTCAGCCGGCTCTTCCTGAATGGGACATTCAACCCCGCCGATCAGTCCTTCTCGATGGGAGCCACGTTCAGCAAGGGTACGCCGATGTATGAGCTGGTGTTCGTGGGGTTCCAGGCCACGTTCGCCGCCATCACCTGTTGCCTGATCCTGGGATCGATCGTCGAGCGCATCAAGTTCTCGGCGGTGCTCGTGTTCCTGGTGATCTGGTTCACCTTCAGCTATCTGCCCGTTGCGCACATGGTGTGGTTCTGGGCCGGTCCGGACGCCTACACATCGGCTGACGTGGTCGACAAGACCAACGCGACCGCGGGTCTCATCTGGCAGTGGGGCGCCCTCGACTTCGCAGGCGGCACGGTCGTGCACATCAATGCCGGCGTCGCGGGCCTTGTGGGCGCGATCGTGCTCGGCAAGCGCGTTGGGGTTGGCAAGGAGCCGATGCCGCCGCACAGCTTGACCATGACAATGATCGGTGCCTCGCTGCTGTGGTTCGGCTGGTTTGGTTTCAACGCCGGCTCGGCGCTGGAAGCAAACGGCTCTGCAGCGCTCGCCTTCATGAACACCTACCTCGCCACAGCCTGCGCGGTCCTCTCCTGGATGTTCGGCGAGTGGATCCTGAAGGGTAAGCCCTCGATGCTGGGCGCTGCTTCGGGCGCAGTCGCGGGTCTGGTCGCGATCACCCCGGCCGCCGGCAACGTCGGTATCCCGGGCGCCTTCGTGATCGGCCTCGGTGCTGGCCTGGTGTGCCTCTGGGGCGTCACCGGTCTGAAGAAGATGATCAAGGTCGACGATTCCCTCGACGTGTTCGGTGTCCACGCCGTCGGCGGTATCTTCGGCGCTCTAACGACCGGCATCTTCAATGCCCCCTCGCTCGGTGGTCCGGGCAGCACCCAGGACTGGGTGAAGGGCACCGTCGGCTATCCGGGCATCTGGCCCCAGTTCCTCATCCAGCTCAAGGCGGTCGCCCTCGTGACCGTATGGACTGCGGTGGTGGCGCTGGTTGGCTTCCTGATCGTCAAGGTGACGATGGGGCTGCGCGTGTCGGAAGAAGACGAGCGCGAAGGTCTGGACATCACCTCGCATGGCGAGCGCGCGTACGACATGTAAGTCGACGCCCGAGGAGTTCGTTCGCGATTCTGCGGCCCTCACGGGCCGCAGGGCCCCTCGCGGGGTTCAGCCCCGGCCGGCGCAAGCTGGCCGGGGTTTTTCATTTCCAGCTTCAGCGGCGGCGACCGACCTCAGCCGCGAGCGGCGCCCACGGCAACCGCCCCTCCTGTGTGGCCTGCTCTTCGGACGAACCCGTGACCGCAGTGTCCCATCGGACTGAACCTAATGTGACGCACTTCAAGTGACGGGCCTCTCCCCAGGGGCGATACTGGGCTGGCGGAGGCCCCATTTATGTTCAGAAAACTCGCGATCACCACCCTGGTTCTGGCTGCGGCCCTCGTCGGCTCGGCCCAGGCCGACATTTACCGCTGGAAGGACGCCCAGGGCGTCTTCCACTACAGCGATCAGTGGGTGCCGGGGTCCGAGCTGATCAAGTCGAACACCGTGCGGCCCCCTGGAACCGAGACGAGCAGCCTCGCGAGACCCGCTTCGTCCGAGCCGGGCGGGATTGCGGCGAATGCCAACTCGCAGCTTCAGCAGGAACAGACCACCCGGGCCGTGCAGCAGGACGTGGCCAAGGCACGCGAGGAGCAGTGCAAGAAGGCCAAGGAGGCCTACGACAAGGCCGTCGCGGCCCGCCGGATCTATAAGTCCGACAAGGACGGCGAGCGCGAGTACATGACGGATGCCGAAGCCGATGCCGTCCGAGTCCGGGCCCGGACCGAGATGGACCAGGCCTGCGGGACGGTCACCAAGTAACCCGACCACGCGTCCCAGCGCGTGAAGCCCCAAGCGTCCCACCACGCGAAGCCCCCACCGCGGCGCCGGGCCGCACGCGACCCCAAGCCGCACCGCGGCACCAGCCCCAACACGGCCGCGCTTAGCGGCAGCGGTACCGCTTTGACACGCTGCTAGAATACTCCCGCGGCCCCCCTTGGCCGTCGAACCGAGGTAGCTTCAAAACAATGCGCGCGGCGTTCATAGGTCTAGGTGCAATGGGCATGCACATGGCGCGCAACCTTCACCGCGCCGGCCACCTCCACGCGGTCTGGAACCGCACACCCGAAAAGGCCCGCATCCTGGCGCAGGAGCTGGGATGCCAGGCACCGGCAACCCTGGCCGACACAGCGGCCGCCGTAGACGTCATCGTCATCTGCGTCTCCGCGGACGAGGATGTCCTGCAGGTCATTGACGGCATCAGCCACGGCATCAAGTCGGGCACCCTGGTAATCGACTGCTCGACCGTCGGGTCGGAAACCGAGCGCAAGGCCGCCGACAGCCTGTCGATCCGCGGGGCGGACTATCTGGATTGCCCCGTGAGCGGTGGCGTCGAGGGAGCCCGGGACGCGACGCTCGCCATGATGGTCGGTGGAACCACCAACGCTTTCGAGCGCGGTCGTCCGATCCTCGAGTCGATGGGCAAGACCATCACCCACTTCGGTCCCACCGGCAGTGGTCAGGCCGCCAAGGCCACCAACCAGATCATGTGCGCCGGCATCATCGAGGCGGTCGCCGAAGCGATGGCTTTCGCCCGGGCCCAGGGACTGCCGTTGGAGAAGCTGATCGAGACCCTCAGCAAGGGTGCCGGCTCGAGTTGGTATTTCATCCATCGCGCCCCGAACATGGTGCGCGGCGCGTATCCGGCCGGCTTTCGCGTCCGGCTGCACGCCAAGGATCTTGGCATCTGTCGGGACATGGCCGCGCGATTCGGCGTAACGCTCCCGGTCGTCGAGCGCATGTTAGGTGAATACTCCGAGCTCATTTCGCGCGGACACGCCGATGAAGACATCTCTGCGACCTTCCGCCTGAAAGCCGAACTGTTCGAGCGGGACGGCCAAGGCGAGTCGACAGCCCGCGACGCATGAAAACGGACGCCGGCAGCGGCGACGAAAAACCGTTTTACCTGCCGGACTTCTGTGAATCGCGTGCGGCGCTGGCGATCGTGCTCATCGTCGAGCTCACCGCTGTCATCCTGACCCTCGCCCGACAGAACTCCGAGGTGGGTTTCTGGACCGATCTGTCGCGGACGTCCCTGTTTCTGTTGTGGATCGGCCTCGCCGGAGCCGGCGTGCTGTGTTGGACGGGCCCGCGGCTGCGCCGTCTGGGAGTCCGGCAGGGTTCGGCGGCGGTACTCCTGTTGGTGACGTTACTCGTCGCGCTGGTATCCGGGTGCACCCTGGCGCTCGGCCGCACTTCATGGATCGTCGAAGCGGATTTGTCCGAGATCTTTCCTCCCTCCGCGCCGGCTTTCTATACGCGCAACTGTACGATCGCCATCATCGTCACTGCGATTGCGCTGCGATACTTCTATGTGACGCACGAGTGGCGTCGAAACGTGGAGATGCAAGCCACTGCGCGCGTGCACGCGCTGCAAGCCCGCATCCGTCCACACTTCCTGTTCAACAGCATGAACACGATCGCCTCGCTGACACGATCGGACCCGGCGCGAGCCGAGCTGGCAGTGCAGGACCTGGCCGATCTGTTCCGCGCAAACCTGAGCGAGAAGCGCAACGTCATCACCCTCGATCAGGAGCTCGAAGTCGCCCGCATCTACCAGCGGATCGAGCAACTGCGCCTCGGCCAGCGTCTGAACGTGCTGTGGAAAATCGATTCACTACCGCACGATGCGCTGGTGCCAGGGTTGCTGCTGCAGCCGTTGTTGGAAAACGCCATCTATCACGGCATAGAGCCGCAGCCGGGCGGCGGCACGGTAACGGTCGAGGGCGAGCTCGGCGCCGGACTGATCACCGTCGTGGTCCGCAATCCCGTCGGAGATCGACAGAACGAGCGCGAAGGCAACCGCCTGGCGCTTGCCAACATTCGTGAGCGGCTGGCCTTGATGTATGGCGAGAAGGCGCTCGTGAAGGCCGGAAGATTCGATGCGGAGTACATCGTCACTCTGCGATTTCCACACATCGACACGCGTGCCAGCCTGACTGCGGCGGATACGCCCTGATGTCACTGAAGGTCCTGATCGTCGACGACGAGCTTCCGGCGCGGGAACGACTCCGCAGTCTGCTGACGGAAATCGCGACCGTCGGCAATGACGACCCGGTTGAAGTCATCGGGGAAGCCGAGAACGGCGAGCAGGGGTTGCGCGATGCCGTCGACCTGTCTCCCGATGTCGTGCTGTTGGACGTACGCATGCCGGGAATGGACGGCATCGAAGCCGCACGACATCTGAATGCTTTGGAAGAGCCTCCCGCGGTCATCTTCACGACGGCCTACGACGAGTACGCGATCAACGCCTTCGAGGCGCAGGCGGTCGGTTATCTGCTCAAGCCCATTCGCAAGGAGAAGCTGGCCGCGGCGTTGTCGCAGGCCCGCCGGCTCACGCGCCCGCAACTGCAGAAGCTCGCAGCCGCGACGCCCAGCGAGCGCCGCACCCACATCGCAGCCCGACATCGCGAGGGCCTGCGTTTGATTCCGGTCGAAGAAGTGCAATTCTTCTTTGCGGAGCAGAAGTACACGACGGTGCGGCATCTCAAGGGTGAGGATCTGATCGAGGATTCGTTGCGATCGCTCGAGGAAGAGCTGGGAGCTGCCTTCGTGCGCATCCATCGCAACGCCCTGGTCAGCGTGCGCTTCCTGGAGCGGATCGAGCGCAATGCCGATGGTCAGTATTTCGTGCGGCTGCGGGGATGTGAGGCGCCGTTGCAGGTCAGCCGACGAATGGCGGGCGAGCTTCGCGATCGCTTCAGGATCTGAATGCGCTCACGTCAGGGTCCGGCAGCCGCCGCCGACCCGCGCGCGGACGCAGCCGGCGGAGCGTAGTCGAACGAGTCGAAGTGCAGCCGCTCGGCAGTCAGCCCGTGGCGTGGGAAGTTGGTGCGAATCGCCTCGATCAGGGCAGGTGGGCCGGCCGTGTAGACCTCGACGTCATCCAGCTTGGGATGATCCTGGAGCACGACCTCGTGCACCCACCCCAACCGCCGGTGTGGGAAGGCAGGACCGATCTCCTCGGCCGCGCCTTCTGACAACACCGCAGTAAATTTCAACCCCGGATACTTCCGCTGCCACTCGAGGAGCTGTGTTTCTTCATAGACGTCGCGGGAGTGTCGCGCGCCCCAGTAGAGGTGCACTTCGCGTCCTGCCGTGCGCTCGAAAATGTGGCGCAACATCGATTTGAGCGGAGCGAACCCCGTGCCGCCGGCGATCATCAGGATCGGCCGGCCGCCGTCACGGTAGACGAACTGGCCCATCGGCCCTTCGATCCGCAACAGGGCTCCGGTACCGAGGTGTCCGAACAGGCGCTCGGTGAAACCGCCACCGGAGACTTTCCTCACGTGCAGCTCGATAAGGTTGCTGTCGTGAGGCGGGCTCGCGATTGAGAAGCTGCGCCGCCGCCCATCCTCGACCAGGAAATCCAGGTACTGCCCCGCCTGAAACGGCAACGTTTCGACCGCAGGCAGGCGCAAAAACACCTGCATGACATCAGGCGCCAACGGCACGAGCCGGGCGACCCGGCATGGCAATGTCTTGATCTCGACCTCCGAGACACGGGCGATAACTCTGGCTTCCACGACGAGATCGGTGGCCGGCCGCGCCTGACAGAGCAAGGTGTACCCCTGACGCTCATCGCTATCGCTCAGTCCCAGTGGCCGCCCTGCCGGGTACCGGACCTCGCCGAGCCGCAGTCGTGCCCGGCACGAGCCACAGTGGCCGGACTTGCAGCTATGCGGCAGATTGAGTCCCGCCCCGAGCGCGGTCTCGAGCACGGGTGCGCCCTCTCTCACCTGGATGGTGCGGCCGTGGGGCTCGATGCGTACGCTGTATTCCTTGGTGCTCACTGTTTCAGCAGTCTATTCGAACCCTGTCGGGGGCTTGCGGCATGTTCCAGAACCCTTCTGCGGCCGAGATTGCCATACTCCTGCGCTCCGCAAAGGTGATCGCCGTCGTGGGACTGTCGGCCGACCCGTCCCGGCCGAGCCACCGGGTTGCCCGGTCCCTGCAGAGTTTCGGCTACCGTGTGATCCCCGTCACACCCACTACCCGATCGGTGTTGGGGGAGCGTTCGGTCCCCGACCTCGAGCACCTGGCGGAGGTGCTCGAACCGGGCGAGCGGGTCGACATCGTCGACGTCTTTCGCCGCCCGGAACATGTCGCCGGGATCGTGGAGGAGGTCATCCGGTTGAAGCTCCCGGCGGTTTGGCTACAGGACGGAGTGGTCGACGAGGTAGCCGCCGCGCGGGCTCGGCAGGCGGGGGTCTTTACGGTCATGGACCGATGCATTTATCGGGACCACATCGCCCTGGTGGGCTGACCCTCCACGAGCGCAAGTCACCGGCTGCTACCCTTGAATCCCGGCCCGCACGAATTCAGTTAAGCTGTGGCCATGCGGATCGACTTCACGAAGATGCACGGAGTCGGCAACGACTTCGTCGTCTTCGACACTCCCTCCGGCGGGACTCTGCCGTCCGCCGAACAGCTGCGGCGCCTTGCAGATCGCCACACGGGGATCGGCTTCGACCAGGCCCTGGTCCTGGAAGCCCCGCGCAGACCCGACACCGCCGTCTTCTACCGGGTCTTCAATTCCGATGGGGATGAGGTCGAGCAGTGCGGCAACGGGGCCCGCTGTATCGCGGCCCTGCTTCAACGGCGCGGGCGAGCCAACGGCGGCGCCCTCACCATGGACAGTCCCGCGGGATTGATACGAGCCAAGGTTGGGGGCGTCGACACCGTCTCCGTCGACATGGGCGTCCCAAGCTTCGAGCCCCGAAGCCTGCCTTTCGATGCCCCGGCTCAGGCAGACACCTACTCCCTGCAGGTCGGTTCGCAGACCGTGCAAGTCGGCGCCGTCTCGATGGGCAATCCCCATGCGGTACTGATCGTCCCGGATGTCGAGACCGCGCCGGTCGGGACATTGGGACCTGCTATCGAGAAGCACCCGCGCTTCCCCAAGCGGGTCAACGTAGGTTTCATGCAGATCGTCGATCGATCCCATATCCGGCTGCGAGTCTTCGAACGCGGCGCGGGCGAGACCCTTGCATGCGGAACCGGCGCCTGTGCAGCCGTAGCCGTCGGCATCAGACGGGGGTTGCTCGACTCGGACGTGCACGTGAGCGTGCGCGGCGGCCAGTTACGCGTAAACTGGCACGCAGAACGAGACTCCGGTAAGGAAGCCCATATCTGGTTAACGGGACCCGCGGAGGTCTCCTTCGAAGGTCACGTCGAGGTTTAGAAGCTATGACCACACGAGAAGCGCGCGGGCTGGTAGCCATGGAAACGGAGGAGGCATCGATCGCCTCTTACCTCCAGCACAACCCTGATTTCTTCGAGCGTCACCAGGCGGTGCTGACTCGACTTCGCCTGCCGCACGTGCGCGGTGGATCGACCATCTCATTGGTCGAGCGCCAGATCGAGGTGCTGCGTGAGAAGCACGCTGCTCTCGAAGGCAAGCTCGCAGATCTCGTGCGGGTGGCTCGTGCAAATGACGTGATTGCGGACAAACTCCACCGCTTCACGAAGCGACTGTTACGCGCAGAGTCACGCGCGAAGGCCGTCGAAGTTGTTGAAGCGAGCCTTCGCGAGGACTTCGACGCATTCCATTCGGTGCTCGTCCTGATCGGCGAGTACCCGGATCTCGCCCCACAGCGCTTCGTCAGGAGCGTCAAAGCGGACGACGCCCATCTGAAGTCCTTCGAATCGCTGTTTGCGAGCGGCAAGCCGCGCTGCGGCCAGGTTCGCGACTCCCAGCGGGAGTTCCTCTTCGGTGCGGACGCGAACGACATGGGTTCGGTCGCTCTGGTCCCGCTGGGCGACAAGGGATCCCTCGGGGTCCTCGCACTCGGCAGCACGGATCGCGACCGTTTCCACCCCGGCATGAGCACAGAGTTTCTCGCGCGGATGGGCGACCTCGTCGCGGACGTTCTGACGGCCTTACCCGCGCGCTGAGCGATGGGTGGCAGTCCCCTAGTCAGATAGGCACTCAGGCCGGATGCGCGGCTCATGACTCCCGAGGCACTCGAATGGGTTTCTCGGTTTCGACGGTATCTGACCTCCGAACGCCGCTACTCCGTAAACACTGACGCCGGCTATGCGCGCGACCTCGCCGCGCTCATTGCCTATTGCGACCAGGAAAACATCCAGGACTGGAAGAGCCTCACGAACCATCACATCCGTCACTTCGCAGGACGCCAACATGCGTCTGGCCTCGCGCCGCGGAGCATTCAACGGCGGATGTCGGCGGTACGCAGCTTCTACAACTATCTGCTCAAGGATCGGACGGCCGCCAAGAGCAATCCGGGGCAGGACATCCGCGCACCGAAGGCACGTCGCGGGTTACCCACCACACTGGATGCGGATCAGATGGCGCATCTGCTCTCGATGCCCGACGACGACGAATTCGCGGTGCGGGACCGCGCGATGATGGAGTTGTTTTACTCGTCAGGGCTACGTCTGTCGGAGCTCGTCAGTCTCAACGTGAACAGCTTCGAGAAAGATGGAACAGTGCGCGTTGTCGGCAAGGGCCAAAAGGAGCGCATCGTTCCGGTAGGGCGGAAAGCTCAGGAGGCTCTCCACGCCTGGGCCACACATCGGGCAACACTGGCCCCCCCCGATGAGCCCGCCCTGTTCGTCGGGCGCTCCGGCCGTCGTTTAGGGGCGCGAGCGGTTCAGCTCCGGGTAGCCCACAGGGCACGCCAGCAAGGCGTCGGCGTTGCCGTTCACCCCCACCTCTTCCGGCACTCGTTTGCCTCGCATGTGCTTGAATCCAGCCAGGATCTTCGCGCGGTGCAGGAGATGCTCGGCCATGCCAGCCTGAGCACGACCCAGATCTACACCCACCTTGATTTCCAGCACTTGAGCCAAATTTATGATCGTTCTCACCCGCGAGCACGCAAGAAGAGAACATGACCGTCAACCACGAATTCAATCCGCACGGCACGACGATCCTTGCCGTGCGCCGCAAGGACTCCGTTGCCATGGGTGGCGACGGTCAAGTCACTCTCGGCAACACCGTCATGAAGGGCAACGCGAAGAAGGTGCGTCGGCTCTTTAACGACAAGGTACTCGCGGGGTTCGCTGGCGGGACGGCGGATGCGTTCACCCTGTTCGAACGGTTCGAGGGCAAGCTCGAGAAATACGGCAACCTGACTCGGGCAGCCATCGAGCTCGCCAAGGACTGGCGGTCGGACCGCTATCTGCGGCGCCTCGAAGCGCTGCTGTTGGTCGCGGATCCAAGCAAGATTCTCGTGATCTCCGGAAACGGAGATGTGATTGAGCCGGAATACGATGTAGCCGCGATCGGCTCGGGTGGACAGTTCGCACTGGCTGCAGCTCGCGCGCTGGTTGAGGCATCCGACCTCGGCGCTCGTAACATCGTCGAACGTTCGCTCAATATCGCGGCGGACATCTGCATCTACACCAACCGCAACCTGCTCATCGATGAGCTCCCGGCCATCGCGTCATGAACGCCGTAGCCGCAGGTCCCGTTGCTCGTCCACAGGCCTTGGACCAAACCATGTCATCCCTCACTCCGCGTCAAATCGTCCAGGAACTCGACAAACATATCATCGGGCAAGCGGCCGCCAAACGAGCCGTGGCCATAGCCCTGCGCAACCGCTGGCGCCGCATGCAGATTGACGAGCCGCTTCGCCAGGAGATAACGCCCAAGAACATCCTGATGATCGGTCCCACGGGCGTCGGCAAGACCGAGATCGCGCGTCGACTCGCGCGGCTCGCCAACGCCCCATTCGTGAAGGTGGAAGCCACGAAGTTCACGGAGGTCGGCTACGTCGGTCGCGACGTCGACTCGATCGTCAAGGAGCTTGCTGACGTCGCCGTCAAAATGACGCGCGAGCAAGAGGTAGAGAAAGTCCGCGTGCGCGCGCAGGACTCCGCCGAGGAGCGCGTGTTGGACGTGTTGCTGCCCAAGCCGCGCAGTGTCATGGGTTTCTCGACTGACGAACCGCAGCAGCCACGCGACGCGGAAACCAGGCAGAAGTTCCGCAAGATGCTGCGCGAGGGTCAGCTCGATGAGCGCGAGGTCGAAATCGAATTGCGCGCGCTGCCGGTAGGCGTCGAGATCATGGCTCCCCCGGGCATGGAGGAGATGCAGCAACAGCTGCAGTCCATGTTCCAGAACCTCGGTGGCAATCGCACCCGCTCACGCAAGGTAAAGGTCAAGGAAGCCGTAAAGCTCATGGTGGACGAGGAAGCCGCGAAGCTCATCAACGAAGAAGAGCTCAAAGTGCGCGCGCTCGCGAATGCCGAGCAGAACGGGATCGTGTTCATCGATGAGATCGACAAGGTCACGCGGCGCCAGGAGACGATGGGTGCGGATGTGTCTCGGGAGGGCGTGCAGCGCGATTTGTTGCCCCTGGTCGAGGGCTCTACGGTTTCGACCAAATACGGGCCCCTCAAGACCGACCATGTGCTCTTCATTGCCTCCGGGGCGTTCAGTCTGTCCAAGCCCTCGGATCTGATTCCCGAGTTGCAGGGCCGGTTGCCCATCCGGGTCGAGCTCGACTCCCTCACCGTGGGCGATTTCGTCCGTATTCTCACTGAGCCCGACGCGTCGCTCACCACGCAGTACAAGGCGCTGATGGCAACCGAGGGTGTGAAGGTGGAGTTCTCCGAGAGCGGCGTACAGAAGATCGCAGAGATCGCCTTTCAAGTGAACGAGCGGACCGAGAACATCGGTGCTCGGCGCCTGCATACGGTAATGGAGCGTCTTTTGGAGAGCGTCTCCTATGACGCTTCCGAGCAGGGCAACTCAACCGTGGCGATCGACGCCAAATATGTCGAGGATCACCTGGGCAATCTGGTCAAGGATGAGGACCTGAGCCGCTACATCCTCTGATCTTTGAACGATCCAAACTGATGCGCGTAGCTGCGCGTGAACTCGGCGCCCAACAGGAAGATCTGCGCCGAGTAATACACCCACACCAGGAGCAGCACGACCGAGCCGGCTGCCCCGTAGGTTGACGCCAGTCCGCTGTTGCCCAGATACGCGCCGATAGCGAACTTACCGGCCGTGAACAAGGCTGCTGTCACGACGGCACCGATAAAGGTGTCGCGCCACGCAATCCGCACACTCGGCAGCAGTTTGTAGAGCATCGCAAACAACACGACTACCAGGGCGAAGGAGAAGCCCAGGTTGAGCCACATCACCACCACGTTGACGACGGAATCTCCTCCCCAAAAGCGCTCCATTGCCGTCGTCCCGGCGCTGACGACGAGGGATACCAGCAGTAGAAATCCCAAGGCCAGAATCATTCCCACAGACGTGACGCGCGTGCGAATGAAGTACCAGAAGCCGCTCTGCTTCTCCGCCGGGACGTCCCAAATCTGATCGAGCCCCGATTTGAGCTCCGCCAGTGCAGTGTTGGCCCCTATCAGGAGGGTCACGACACTGACGATCGTTGCGAGAATACCCGCTCCCGGCCGCCCCGCATTTTCCAGTACCGCCTGGACTGCCTGCGCGCCCGAGATGCCGATCAGACCTTGAATCTGGTCAACAATCTCGCCGCGTGCGGCCTTCTCTCCGAAGAAGAAGCCAGCAATGGCTATCGAGAGAATCAACACGGGTGCGAGCGAGAAGACTGTGTAGAAGGCCAGCGCGGCGCCGGTCCGTGATGCGCGATGACGCAACCATCCGTCCACAGAATCGCGGCCGAGCTCCCAGACACAGCGCCTGAACGATCTCACACGCGAGCCTCATCCCCGCGACGACGCGGCAACTCCGTCGCTACTCGCGCCTTTACAGGAAAGTGGTCCGACGCCGCCCTCGCGTCGCGACTCCGATGCACACGCACGCTCAACAGGAGCCGCGCCGGTCGAGCCCAGATCCGGTCGAGCCCCAGCACGGGGGCCCAAACCGGAAAGGACCGAACGTGCCCGGGAGGTTTACCGAGATGGCTGTTCAGCCATCGCACAGGTCGGCCCACGGGCAACCACTCATTGATGTCGCCTAGCACGACGACCATTCGATCCGCCTGGATCTCACGCAAGAGAGACAGAAGCTTGTCGACCTGATAGCGGCGCTCGGCTCCGCGCAGTCCCAGATGAGTCACGATGACGCGCACAACCTGCCCGCCCACTAGAATTTCGACATCCAGTGCACCGCGTGGTTCGCGCCCGTCGAACGTCAGGTTGTGACGCCGGACTCGTCCGACTTCGCGACGCGTCAGCAGGGCATTGCCGTAGTGAGGGCAGTCGGGATCCGGCCTCTGTCCCGCAACGGCCTGCATCTCGGTCGCATTCGCGAGAAACTCGAGTTGCCGGCGGTCGAGGCTCAGGCCTGGCCGGTGTTCTACTTCCTGCAGCCCCACAGTATCGCAATCGAGCTGGCGGATCACGCGCGCGATCCGCTCGATGTCATATCGGTGATCCGCGCCGACGCAACGATGAATGTTGTAAGTGCCGATGTTGAGCAGGTCTTGCACCGTGGATGGCTCTCAGTCGGCGCGCGTACGAAGCTGCCATGGTGACGTTTGAGCAATCTTCATACCCATCTGTCATTTTTGGATCCAAACCGGGTCGACACGCAGAAGCACGTGCGTGCACACCACCCCACACGTTTGGTTTTGTTGCCCTCAGGCTGACTCGTAGACGCGGCCGTCGTACGGAAATTTACAGGCACCGCGTCTTAGGGTACGAGGTGAGCGACAAACAACCTCGGCCCGTCAGCGGAGGACGCCGTGAAGAACAAGCTGTTGCACCACGATAACCGGCACACTTACGCGATCGTCCTGGAATCCGGAGACGATGTTGTCCACAGCCTCGTTGCGTTCGCGCGACGTAACGGGCTCTCGCGGGGCAGGTTCATTGGACTAGGGGGGCTACGCGAAGTCCTCCTGGGGTGCTTCGAGGTCGACGGCGAGCCCACCCTGAACGTTCCGATCAGTGAGGAAGTGGGGGTGGCATCGTTGACCGGCAGCATTGCGCTCACCAACGGTGAGCCCCATGTCGATCCCAGGGCAATCGTGCGAACGGCGGATGGTGGAGCGTGGGGCGGCCGCCTGATCGAAGGACTGGCCTCGCCACGCCTGGAAATCTTTCTGAACGCTAACGATTGACGTTCCGGGGCCTGCGGTCCGGCGCCTTCGCCCCGACGTGGGCGAGCGCGACGGCCGCCGACACGTGCGCTAAATGCGTCAGACCTTGCGGGAAATTGCCCATCATGCGGGCTCCTGCAGGATCGAACTGTTCCGAAAACAACCCCAGATCGTTGGCACAGGCGGCGGCGTGCCGGAAAGTGCTCCGCGCCGCGGCGATCTTTCCCTGGTTCGCAAGGCACTCCGCCAGCCAGAAGCTGCAGGCCAGAAACGAGCCTTCAGACCCGCGCAGTCCGTCCTTGCTCACATAGCGCATGATCAGCCCATCGTTGCGCGATAGTTTCTTCTGAATCGCCTCGGTCGTGCGGATCATGCGCGGATCGTCGTAATTCACGAAGTCGACGCTCGGCAGCAGCAGCAAGGCGGCATCGACCTCCGTGTCGCCAAAAGCCCGAACGAAGATCCCGCGGCGGCGATCATAGCCGCGGGACTCGATGGTTCGTCGTATCTCGTCGCACACCCGGGTCCAACGATCCAGCGGGGCGGGCAGGGAGTATTTCCGTGCCAGCGCAATGCCGCCCTCCAGCGCAGCCCAACACATCACCTTCGAATGGACGAAGTGCCGCGGCCGTGACCGAACCTCCCAGATACCGCGGTCCGGCAAGCGCCAATGGGCTGCCGCAGCCTCGACAATCTCACCGAGAAACTTCCAGTAGTGACGGTCCGGAGCCTCGCCGCGCTGACTCCAGCGCCAGGACAGCTCCACGATCGTCCCATACATGTCGGCCTGATATTGGTTCTGGGCGCCGTTGCCGATTCGCACGGGCCGGCTGCCGCGCCAGCCTTCGAGGTGATCCAATTCGATTTCCGTGAGGCGGCGCTTGCCATCGACGCCGTACAGAACCTGCAGTTCGCTTGCCTTTCCCGCTGCCGTGCGCTGAATGAAGCGCCGGATGCCGTCCGCTTCCGAGTCGAGCCCCAGATTGCTCAGCGCATGGACGGTGAAGATCGAGTCCCGAATCCAACAGAAGCGGTAATCCCAGTTGCGCTCGCCGCCCACACGCTCGGGAAGCGACGTGGTCGGCGCTGCGACGATTGCGCCAGTAGGCGCGTACGTCAACGCCTTGAGCACGATCGCCGAACGCTTGATGGATGGGCCCGCGCCATCGGCAAAGGGGATCTTGGCGGCCCACGTCTTCCACCAATTGCGGGTCTCCTTGAACTGCGCATCCAGTCGGGGCAGCGCGTCCGAGCGGATCCGCAGCGTGCCTGCCCTCTCCGGGCGGACGAACTGCAACGCAAACCGGCGGCGAGCGCCTTTGCGAACCTCGAACTCCGCGTGCAGGTCGTGCTCGTTCTCGATGCGCAGCGGGACATCCCCGAACATCAACAGCCCGGTGTTGCTCCCGACAGCGAAGTGGCCTCGCTTTCCGGCGGGAAAGATCCAGGGTTTGACTTCGCAGAAATCCAGTCGCGGGGCGCAGACGAGTCGGAACTTCATGGTGCCGCGGACGCCCCGGACGATCCGCACCAACTTGCGGCGCGGGTGCTGACGGCCGCCGACGCGCATCGCGAAGAAATCGATGAGTTGGGCTTCGGCGTTGGCTGAGGTGAAGGTCGTGACGAGGATCAGTCCGTCACGCAGGTACTCGCGCCGGGTCGCGCATCGTCCAGCGGGAGAAATGGCGAAATAGCCGCCCTGGTTCCAGTCGAGCAGGCGACCGAAGCAGCTGTCCGAATCGAAGCGCGGGAGACAGCACCAATCGATGCTGCCATGACATGACACCAGCGCGGCGGTGTGGCAGTCGCCGATGAGTGCGTAGTCGGCGATTGCAGGATAAGCGGAGCCGGTCGTGAGCCGGCTCCGTCGTTTACTGACTGACCTGCGTTTACTTCTTATCGGTTACACCACGCAGCGCGAGCGACAGCCCCTTGGCCTGGGCATAGCGCGCCGCAACGTCATCCCAATTCCAGAGATTCCACAGCGCGTCGAAGAACTTCACCTTCTCGTTGACGTACTGCAGGTAGAAAGCGTGCTCCCAGGCATCGACCACGAGCAGGGGCACCGAGCCCTGCAGCGTAATCGACTGGTGATCGTGAATCTGCGCCGTGACCAGCCGGCCCGACATCGGCTCCCACACCAACGCACCCCAGCCCGATCCCATGCAGGTCGCGGACGCTTTGGTCAGTTGCTGCTTGAATCCATCGAACGTGCCGAAGTCATGCTTGATCGCCGCGGCGAGATCGCCGCTGGGCTCCCCGCCTCCGCCCGGCTTCATGTTCTGCCAGAAGATGCTGTGGAGAACGTGGCCGGAAACGTGGAACGCGAGTGCCTCCTCGAGCGCTACGATCGACGCAAAGTCGTTCTTGCTGCGCGCCTCGTCCAGTTTCTCGAGCGTCGTGTTCGCACCGTCGACATAGGCCTTGTGATGCTTGTCGTGGTGCAGCTGCATGATGCGAGCCGATATGTGCGGCTCGAGCGCGCCGTAATCGTAGGGAAGATCGGGAAGTGCGAATTTGGTCATTGTTCAACTCCTGCCTCGGTAACGAAGACCCCGGTTTCCGCGCCGTGCGACCGGTTCGGCTGGCCGCCGGACCGCCGCTCACGCGACGGCCCGGTCGGCCTTTTGCAAGGCGCTAAAGGATACCGGAGGTTCGCGACTCGCGGACCGCCGCAGTTTAAAAAGTCGCTGCGACTGGCTTCTCCGCTACCGAGGACCTCATTGCCGAGGACTTACGTTACCTCGGCTCTACTTGGGTGTAGAGCTGGACGGCGGGGGCGTCGTGCTCGGCGTAGTGGAATCGGGGGGCGGCGTGGTGGTGGACGAGGAGCTGTCCGTAGGAGGAGTGGTCGCCGAGTTCGTCCCGTCACTGGCAGGGGGTGGCGCCGGCGGTGTCGATTGCATCGAGGACGTGTCCCCGTTCGGCGAGCTGCCGGGTGCCGTGGATTGCTGCTTCGAGCAGGCGGCCAGCGCCAACAGCGAAGTCAGGCAGACCAACATCAAGCTGCGTTTCATAAGATCACCTCTTTGCGTGGTTCCATTGCAGCAGCGGTGCCGCTGGCTGCACCTGAGGGTCGCATCCGTACCGGCAAGACAAGCCCCTCGCCGGCCTTCGGCCCAACACAACGCATGGGTCGCAAGCGGTGTTCCGGCCGGGTATCCTCCCTGGCACACCGAGGGCCTGAAGCGGCAGCGGCGCCGGTGCCTTTCAAGCCCATAGCGGGGCGCCATAGCTGAGGAGAAGGCTTGAGCTACGCGGCGATCACCGGCTGGGGTAAATGCCTGCCCCCGGCTGCCCTGACCAATCAGGACCTGGCCACCTTCCTGGACACGACCGATGAATGGATCGTGAGCCGGACCGGAATCCTGGAGCGCCGCATTTCGCACGTGCTGCTGGGCGAGCTGGCCTACGTGGCCGCAAGCCGCGCCTTGGCTGCAGCCGGGCTCGACGGGCGCGATATCGAACTCATCGTCTTCGGCACCTGCAGCCACGACGATCAGGTGCCAAACATGGCCTCCGGCGTGCAAGCCAGGATAGGCGCGCACGGCTGCGCGGCGATGGACGTCAACACCGCGTGTACCAGCTTTCTTTATGGACTCTCGTGCGCCACGGCAATGCTTCGCACCGGCATTGTGCGAAACGCCCTGGTCATCGGCGCGGAGCTGATTTCCCCCTTCATGGATTGGAGCGATCGCAACGTTGCCGTGTTGTTCGGCGATGGCGCGGCCGCGGTCGTTCTGGAACGCAGTGAGCTCGAGGCCGGTGTTCTGGCGGAGCAGCTTGGATGTTATGGCGAGGCCCGGGAGATTCTTCGCGTCGACGGTATGGGCGGCCGCTACGTCAACAAAGGGAAACTCTACGGCGACACCCACTGGCAGTTCGAGGGCCCGGAAATCTTCAAGCGGGCCGTACAGGGCATGGGGGCGGCCTGCGAGAGCGCCCTGGCCAAACTGGGCCTTCGCGCCGACCAGGTGGACCTGGTCGTTCCCCACCAGGCCAATCTCCGGATCATCGATGCAGTCGCCAAGCGCGCTCACATTCCGATGGAACGCGTGTACGTGAACGTCCAGCGTTACGGCAATATGTCTTCTGCCACCATCCCGGTGGCCCTCTGCGAAGCGCTCGAGGAAGGTCGGGTCAGGCCGGGCTCCTTATTATTGATGCCCGGATTCGGTGGAGGCTTGAGCTACGGAGCGCACGTGGTGCGGTGGGGCGATCGGACCGTGCCATTGCAACAATCCAGTGCCGAACTCCCGCCGTGCGATCGATCTGCTCTACAGATAGTGCAATCTCTCAGGGCCGCGAAAGGCACCCGATAGCCCACGGCCCTAAGGGGATTGCTCCGGCGGGATCCTTACTTCTTGGCGGCGCCCTTCTTCTTCTTGGCCGGGTCCTTTGGGCGTGTCTTTCCGAAGGAGCCCTTATAGATCTTGCCGCGGCGGCTGCGTCCATCACCTTTACCCATACGCTTGGAACTCCGATCACAGTCAAAAGGATACGCAGTCTACCACCGCACGGCCCGGATGCTTGTATTGAATCCGGGACCTGGAGTATCGTCCGCGTCGGTTCGTGACCTTTCCCTTTCCCTGCCGCCTGCCCGTCCTCTTGTTTCCCGTGACGGCTTCCGAGTCTGAGAAAAGCCGAATCGTTCCCGACCAGGTGGCAGCGTGCGTATTGATGATTTACCTGTCTTCGGTATGCACTCCTGCCTGTAGTTTCTGCGCATTTTTAGGCACGACTCCCGAACCGGTGCGTGCCAGGTGCGTGTATCAGGAGTTTGATTGAATGACGAAGATCTATGTCGGCAACCTGCCGTTTTCGGCTAGCGAAAATGAAATCCGCGAGCTGTTCTCGCAGCACGGAACCGTCGAGTCGGTGAGCCTCATCACCGATCGCGACACGGGCCGTCCCCGCGGTTTTGGGTTCGTCGAGATGTCGCGCGCGGACGCTTCGCGTGCGATTCAGAACCTCAATGGCAAGGAGCTGGGAGGACGCCCGCTGCGTGTCAACGAGGCTCAGGAGCGCGGTGCCGGCGGCGGCGGCGGCGGTGGTGGTCCCCGCGGCGGTGGCGGCGCTCCGAAGCGCTGGTAATACCGCGCTGAGGTAAGTTAGAAGAACGGCCGGCTACCTCGCGGTAGCCGGCCTCTTTCATTTTTAGGGCGCAGCCGCCGGCCCCAGCGCGTACCGGAATTGCGCCTGCAGCTGATGCTCGTGCGCGAGAGCGTCGTACCCGTAATAGTCCTCGCGACTCTCGGCAGTTGACGTCACATCTATCCATTCCAACGTGAATCGCCATCGAGCCGTGGGCTCGAAAATATAGGCGGCGGTCCAGGCATGACCGTGTTGGGTTCCATCGTCGCCCTGCCCCGGCTCTCTCCACACATCGAACCGGTCGTAGCGGATCGAGAACGTGTGCGGACCCGCCCTGCGTGACACCAGCAGGAACTTTGCCTCGAACGGCCACCCGAGCCGCGTAGTCACTGGTGTGATGTATGTATTTCCCTTCAACCACTGCGCGATGCCGGTCCAGCCACTGGAGGACTCAGCACGGATGCCGGCGCTGTCGAAGCGCGTCAGCCACGAGAACGACTTGGGTGCTAACTGTGACTCGTGGGGATCAGAGCGGTTATCGTAGTGCAAGGCCCGCAGGACGACGCGGTCGAGGTAACGGACCTCAACACCCGCATACGCGCCCGCACGTCCATCGATCTCCCGAAACAGCGTGGAGGCGGGCTGGGGCTGTTGCCCTGGCTGGCCAACGCGCCCGAAGAGAGTCGTCTGCCGATCGTTGAAACTGAACCCCCAGTAGGCCAGCTCAGTGCCGGCCGGGTCATTCCACCCGTAAACCGCAGCCGTAAGGCCTACGTCGAACAAATGACCGGTGCGGGTTCCCAGCCAGTCGATCTGTGTCTCGATCCCGATGGTGCGCAGCTCCTCGCCTACCCAGGTGTTGATGGCCGAGGGCGTGAGCGTGTACGGCGTTTCCCATCCCGAGGTGCGATTCTCGAGAGAGATCGGGGCATAGAAGGCCCCTGCCTTGACCCGCGCGCGGAGCCCATCGAATGGATACGGTCGCCATTGCAAATACGCTTCGGTCAGGTCGATGGGATTCTTCTCGTGATCGTCCCAGACCGAGGCATCCAGGTGGGCCGACCAGAGGTCGCCCAGATTTTGGTTCAAGGCCAGGCGAATACGGCCCAGTTGTAACCCCTTCTGGTCCTCGCTGAAGCGCAGCGTGCCCGGCCCGCCGTCGTAGGCGGAGGCCTCGGAGTTGGAGGTCACCCACCGGGCGTCCAAGTCGATCTCCCAATCAGGAGCCGACCCGCTGGCTCCATACGCATTGGCACAGAACGCGAATGCAGCCACTATCAGCGGCGCAACCGCGCTGCGTGGGACGCGTAAGGCGCGCGGGATGCGCATCAGTAAGCGTCCCATGAGTGCGGGTGCGGACCCAGCGGCGCAGGTCGCAGGGATTTCGCCAATCGCAGCGTCCAGTGCACGTCATCGTCGCCAACCGTCAGCTCCCGATCGAGTTCGGAAGCGTCGTCGTTCATTCGCGGATGCCAGACGGAGATGCGGTACTTTCCGCGCGGGATCTCAGTCGTCCACGTTCCACTGGCATTCGTGCGCCCGAAGTACTGCGCGTCCGTTACGACCAGATACGCCAACATCTCATCGTGGATGTTGCATCCGAGGGTGACAACACCCGCCTGATCGAATCGCACCGGCGGATAGGCCGTTCCTCGGTACAGCGGCAGTTGGAAACGCTTGGCCGGCGAGAAGGAGTAGATCTGGTGGCTCACCGAATCGCTGTTGGGAAACTCGACCGTCGAGCCTACGGGAATCACCAGAAGGTCCGGCTCGAAGGCCCGATTGATCTGGTCCACCGTCGCTTTCACGGGGACTACCGGTCGGCCCTCGCTGCCCAGCACGTGAACCGTAATGACTGCGCCGGGAATTGGCTTCTTGTCAGGACCGACCACCGTGATCGAAACGCTCGCCACGGGAACGGCCGTGACGCCGACCACGCTGCGGGCAATCATTGTGCAGGCCAGCAGGAATCCCACCGCGCCACGCAGCAGGGCGGAACGCTTGTTGGGACGTGCGGAAGGTCTCATTCCTGAAGTCATCTTGTGGGGCTAAGGCCGCCGTGCGCCTACGATGGTGGATGCGTTGAGTCAAACGCATTCGAGTCTGTTTCATGGGTAGTTTCCGCAAACGGCTTCTCGTACTGATCATCGGCCTGGTCATAGTCACTCAGACTGTGACGCTCGCCGCAGTACTCGCCAGCACCGCCCATGACGTCCAGGCGCGCGCGGCGGAACAACTCCGTTCCGGCGGATCCTTCGTCCAGCAGCTCATCGAGTTCCGGGCCGCGGAGCTCGCCAACGACGTTTCGGTCCTGGCCACCGATTACGGCTTCCGCGAAGCCGTCGCCACCGCCGACGCCACCAACCCAGCCGATGCCGCGACCGTCATGTCCGCGGCGACCAACAATTCGCAACGGATCGGCGCCGAAATCGTGGCGGTCCTGGATACCCATGGGCGAACCATCGCTTCCAACGCAGCGGGAACGACCCGCTCGGGAAAATCCCTGTCGTCTCTTCTCAACGATTCACAGGAAGGGCGCGATCTCCCGCATATTGCCGTCCTGGGAGACCACGCCTACCAGTTCTTCGTCGCCCCCGTTAAGGCCCCGCAGACCATCGCGTGGGTCGCGATGGGGTTCGAGATCGACGACTCACTCGCCCAGAAGCTTCGACTGCGTGGCTCCGTCGACGCTCACATCACGCTCATCGCCCACGGCAGGGGCGGCTCCGAGCACGTTTCCTCGACACTCCCCAAAGCGCAGCGCGCCACTCCCGCGATGCTCGTCTCCGCCATGCTCAAAGCGGACGACGCGCCGGTCGTGCTCCGTGTCGGCAACGAGGAGTTTCTAACATACACGCAGCGCCTCAATACACGCGGCGACTCGATTGACGTCATCCTGCAGAAGCCCACCGACGCAGTCTTCGCTCCTTACCGCGACGTCCGCAACGCTCTGCTGATGATCGACGGAATTGCGCTGGTGCTCGCAGTCGTGATCGGTTCGCTGCTGGGCCGCAGCGCCACCCGCCCGATCGGACAACTCGTCGCCGCGGCTCATCGTATCCAACAAGGTCGATACGAGGTGTCGGTCGAGACTTCGGGCGCGGACGAGTTCGGCAGCCTGGCCGCCGCTTTCAACGCGATGCAGCGCACGATCGCCGAGCGCGAAGCCGACATCACTCACCAGGTTTATCACGACCCCGTCACCGGGTTGCCGAACCGCTCCTTCGCAGAGCGCCGCATCGATGATCTCGTGCATGCCGCGAAACCAACCGATCGCGCCACGCTGATCCTTCTGGACATGCGCAATGTCCGCGAGATCAACGGCTCGTTCGGCCATCACGTCGGTGATGACGTCCTGCGCGAGGCAGCCCGTCGTCTCCGCCAGAACGCAGCGTCGGTCGACGCCGTAGTACGTGTCGCGGAAAGTCAGTTTCTCGTGATCTCCGAGGACTGCTCGCTCGAGCGAGGAACCTTGTACGCCGATCAGCTCGCCGGCGTGGTGCGCACGGGGTTCCATCTGGCGGGAATGTCCTTCGACCTGGATGTCGCGGCCGCCGTGTGCGGGTTCCCTGAGCATGGCAAGACCGCCGATGAGTTGTTGCGCCGGGTCCAGATCGCGCTGCAGGATGCCGGTGACACACGCTCCAAAGTGGCCAGCTACCGTGTCGGGACCGATGAGGTTCACCGTCGCCGGTTGGCGTTGATCACCGACCTTCGGACGGCCATAGCCCAAGACGCCTTGACGCTGCACTTCCAGCCCAAGGTGACGATGGCCACCCGCTCGGTGAAGAGTCTCGAAGCCCTGGTCCGTTGGAAGCACCCTCAGCTCGGCAACGTCTCGCCGGCTGAGTTCGTGCCGCTTGCCGAACAGACCGGCAGCTCTCGAGAGCTCACCAGCTGGGTGCTGCACGCGGCGATCCGACAAATGAGCCGCTGGCGTCAGGAAGGGATCGAAGTCGAACTAGCGGTCAATCTGTCCGCCCCCGACATTCTCGACCCGGATCTCGGCGATGAGATCCTCGACATGCTGCGTGCGTACCGAACCCCGGCGACCTCACTGGTGCTCGAGATCACCGAGAGCGCCGTCATGCGCGATCCGACTCTCGCCGCCCGGCACATGCAGCTGCTGCGCATCGCTGGCGTTCGTTTCTCGATCGACGACTTCGGAACCGGGCATTCGTCGCTGGCTCAGTTGAGCCGTCTACCCGTGGATGAGCTCAAGATCGACCGCTCGTTCATTACCAACGCACGCATGGGCAGCGATGCAGCCACCATCATCAGCTCGACCATCGAGTTGGGCCACGGCATGGGTCTGAAGGTCGTTGCCGAAGGCGTCGAGGACGCGGAAGGGTGGAACCTCCTGCGGCAGTTGGGTTGCGACCTCGCGCAGGGGTATCTGATCAGCAAGCCGCTGCCTGTCGAAGAGGTCGCGGCATTCCTGCGCACCGCCAACGAGCTGCTGCCCGCCTCCGACTCCACAGTTCAGCAGATTCGCGTGCTGGGGCAGTTGGCCCACGGTGGGCGAGAGTAACCGCAGGTTGCCCTTGCGGGCCTGAAGTCAGCGGTACCGCGAGAGAATTTTGTCCAACCCTTTCGATCCAGGCGTCAGCTTCTCGTACGGCAGCCTGTTCAGCGCCTCATCGGGCGTGCCGTTGATATCGTGGAACTCCTTCTCCTCTGCGGTCTCGACGAACAACAGTCCCGTCAGGTACTCGCCGTCCTTCATCCGCTCCTGGATATGAGCCGCCGCCTTGCCACGATTGATGGGATCGTAATCCTTGTCCAACTTCCGCAGCACGATCCGGCTGCCGTCGTGCATGACGACCGGCATCGTTTCTCCCTCACCATAGTTCGCCGTGATTTCCCGCTCGAGCGGCACGAAGTCGGTGTGGACCGCTGGCTCGTAGTGTTCGCGAGTGTAGGCGTAGCTCTTCGTAGAGCCTTCATGATCGTTGAACGTCACGCAGGGTGACAGCACATCGATCAGCGCAAAGCCTCGATGACTGAGGCCGGCCTCGATCAGCGGCACCAGCTGCTCCTTGTCGCCCGAGAAGCTGCGTGCCACGAAGGTGGCGCCGAGCGTCATGGCCAGCAGCACCGGATCGATCGGAGGTTGGAAGTTGATTTCGCCCTTCTTGGCCTTGGTGCCGACATCCGCGGAGGCAGAGAACTGCCCCTTCGTCAGGCCGTACACACCGTTGTTCTCGATGATGTACAGCATGTTGACGTTGCGTCGGATGGCGTGACAGAACTGCCCGAGGCCGATCGACAACGTATCGCCGTCACCGGAGACACCGATGTAGTGGAGATTTCGGTTCGCGGCGCTCGCCCCCATCGCAATCGAAGGCATGCGGCCGTGCACGGAGTTGAAGCCGTGTCCGCCACTGACGAAATAGGCAGTTGTCTTCGACGAGCAGCCGATTCCCGACAGCTTCACGACATCCTGCGGCTCGAGCGAAAGCTTCCAGCAGGCCTCGACGATCGAAGCGGTGATGGAATCGTGTCCGCACCCGGCGCACAGCGTCGACAGCGCTCCCTCGTACTGGCGCCGTGTCAGGCCCAGATCGTTCTTGGGCAGCGAGGGGTGCGCGACCTTGGGTTTGGTGATGAATGTCATGGGAACCTCATCTCACCCGTGCGCCGCATCTTTGGGAGTTGCAGCCTTGCGCGGCTGCACTTCGTCAAGGACGCCCTCGACGATGAAGCTCGAGGAGATCGGCAAGCCGTTGTAGTGCAACAGCGAACGCAGTTTCGACTTCTCGATAGAGGTCTCGAGCGTCAGAAGGCTGCGGAACTGCGCATCGCGGTTCTGCTCGACCACGAACAGGAGTCGATGGTTGGCGAGGAAGCGCTCGACATCTTCAGAGAAAGGAAAGCCACGCACGCGCATGTAGTTAATGGCCACGCCGTGAGTCTTGAGCCTGTCGATGGCCTCACGAATCGCACCGTCGCAGCTTCCGAACGAAACGATTCCGAGATCGCTTCCGGTGGTGGCGTCGATGACTGCGCGGGGAACCAGGCGCTTTGCCGTCTCCCATTTCTTCAAGAGCCGATCGACCACGATCTGATAGTCGGCCGAGTCCTCGGTGTACGTGCCGTACTGGTTGTGGCCCGAGCCGCGCGCGAAGTATGCAGCCTTGGGGCTGATCCCGGGCAGGGTCCGCGCCGCAATCCCGTCGCCGTCCTTGTCGAAGTAGCGGTAGAACTTCTCGAGCTTCTCGATCTCCTCGCGGCCGAGCATCTTGCCCCGATCGGGGCGATAGCTGTCGTCCCACTTCAGGTCGCGGCACATCCAGTCGTTCATGCCGATATCGAGATCCGACAGGACCAGCACCGGAGTCTGCAGCCGCTCGGCGAGATCGAACGCCTGCACCGCCATGTAGAAGCACTCCTCGGGGTTCGAGGGGTACAGGCAGACGTGTTTGGTATCGCCGTGCGACGCGTAGGCTGCGGGCAGGATATCGCACTGTTGAGTGCGCGTCGGCATTCCCGTCGAGGGCCCGACTCGCTGGATGTCGAAGACGACTGCGGGGACTTCCGCGTAGTAACCGAGACCGAGAAACTCGTTCATCAACGAGATGCCGGGTCCGGAGGTCGCCGTGAACGCACGGGCTCCGTTCCACGAAGCACCGATCACCATGCCGATCGCGGCGAGTTCGTCCTCCGCCTGGATAAACGCGAAGTTCTTCCGTCCCGTTTCGGGGTCTACTCGTGAGCGATCGCAGAAAGCCTTGAACGCATCCATCACCGAGGTCGAGGGCGTAATCGGATACCACGCCGCCACCGTCGCACCGGCGAAAACACACCCGAGCGCGGCGGCCGTGTTGCCGTCGATCATGATGTGTCCGGCCGTCTTCGAGTCGGACTCGCTGGTAGCGGGCCGCACGTGCAACGGCAGGGGACATGCGAAGCTCTGCTTCGCATAGTCGTAGCCCAGCTGGATGGCCTTCATGTTGCTGTCGACGAGCTGCGGCTTCTTGGCGTACGTCTGGGCCAGCAGCTCGCGAATGCGCCCGAGGTCGAGATCGAGCAGCGCGGCCAGCACTCCGGCGTAGCAGATGTTTTTCATCAGAATGCGGGTGCGCACTCCGTTGAAGTTCTCATTGCACATCCGGGCCAGCGGAACACCCAGCACCGTGATGTCCTCGCGTTTCAGCAACGCGGGGCGCGGCCAGGTCGAGTCGTAAATCAGGTAGCCGCCAGGAGCCACCTCGCGAACGTCTCGCGCGTATGTCTCGGCGTTCATCGCGACCATGATGTCGATATGGCCGGATCGTGCGACGTAGCCCTGATGGGTTACGCGGATCTCGTACCAGGTCGGCAGCCCCTGGATGTTGGAGGGGAAGTAGTTCTTACCCATCACGGGGATACCGCTGCGGAAGATCGACTTCATCAGCAGCGTGTTGGCACTGGCGGAGCCAGTCCCGTTGACGGTAGCTATCTTGATCGCGAAATCATTGACGCGGTCGGGCGTTGCTTGCGACATGTCTTGCTTTCGTCTGACGGTCTTCGACTGTGGCTGTCTTCAGGCGATCTTCGGCGCCTTGGCTTGATCGGCCCTCGCTTCATCTTCGGCCAGCGGCCAGTGCACGTAAGACTTCTGCATGTCCCAGGCCGCGGTGGGGCACCTTTCGGCGCACAAGCCGCAGTGAACACACAGATCCTCGTCCTTGACCATGACACGCCCCGTTTGCGGCAAGCCAGCCGACACGTACAGGGGTTGCGTTAGATTCTTTGCTGGCGCCTTGACCCGGGAGCGCAGGTCGGCTTCGTCCCCGTTGTGCGTAATCGTCAGACAGTCCACGGGACAGATATCCAGGCAGGCATCGCACTCGATGCACAGCTTGGCTACGAATACCGTCTGCACGTCACAGTTCAGACAGCGCTGTACCTCCTCGGCAGCCTGTTCGGCGGTGAAGCCGAGCTCGACCTCGATGTTGAGTTTCTTGAAACGTTCCTTCAGCGAGACGTGCGGCATCAGTCTTCGCTCGAGTGGGGCGTAATCGTTCGAGTACGACCACTCGTGCATCCCCATCTTACGGCTCTGCAGGTTCACGCCCGGGGGCAGCCGGTCGCTGACGGTATCCCCCTGGCAATGCCGATGGATGGAAATCGCGGCCTGGTGTCCGTGCTCGACGGCCCAGATGATGTTGCGGGGACCGAAGGCCGCGTCGCCGCCGAAGAAGACCTCCGGGCGCGTGGACTGGAAGGTCTTCGGGTCCACCTTGGGCACGTCCCACTTGTCGAATTCGATGCCCAGATCGCGCTCGATCCAGGGAAAGGCGTTTTCCTGGCCAATCGCGAGAATGACGTCGTCGGCCGGGATGAATTCCTCCCCGGCCGCTTTTTCGGCCGTAATACGACCCTGCGCGTCGAGCTCGTATTCCATCCGGTCGAAGCTCATTCCGATCAGCTTGCCGTGCTCGAGCACGAAGGCCTTCGGGGAGCGATTCACGATGATCTCGACGCTCTCCTCCTCGGCGTCCTCCAACTCCCACGCGGAAGCTTTGAAGAAGCCCCGCGGCTTGCGGGCCATGACTTTCACGCTCTGCGCGCCGAGCCGCAAACTCGTGCGGCAACAATCCATCGCCGTGTTGCCCACGCCGATGATCAGCACCCGCTTCCCGATCCGCTCCACGTGACCGAAAGCGACCGACTCGAGCCAGCTGATCCCGATGTGAATGTTTGCCGCCGCTTCCTGCCGCCCCGGGAGCGACAGCTCCTTGCCCTTGGGCGCTCCCGAGCCCACGAACACGGCGTCGAAGCCATCGCCCGTCAGCAGCTCGCGCAGGCTTTTGATGGGGTGGTTGAGCTTGAGCTCCACGCCCATGCCCGTGATCATCCCGATCTCCTCCTGGAGCACCGCGTGGGGCAGGCGGAAGGACGGGATGTTGGTTCGCATCAGCCCGCCTGGCTCGCCGTACTGCTCGAAGATCGTGACTTCGTAACCAAGCGGCATCAGGTCGTTGGCGACGGTGAGCGAAGCGCAGCCGGCGCCTATGCAGGCGATGCGCTTGCCGTTCTTGAGCTTGGGAATCTTCGGCAATAGCGCGCTGACGTCGTCACGCAGATCGGCCGCGACCCGCTTGAGCCGGCAGATGGCAACCGGTTTGCTCTCGACGCGCCCGCGCCGACAGGCCGGTTCGCACGGGCGATCGCACACGCGACCGAGGATTCCCGGGAAGACGTTCGAGTGGCGATTGACCATGTAGGCGTCGGTAAAACGCCCCTGTGCAATCAGGCGGATGTATTCCGGGACATCGGTGTGGGCCGGACAGGCCCACTGGCAATCCACGACTCGATGGAAGTAGTCGGGATGCGAGGTATCGGTGGGTTCCATTCAAGTGCCGCAGAGTTCGCGGGGGCCCCCCAATGATCCAAGGGAGGCTGAGTATAGAGGCGTGCGACAGAATGTCACGGCGGCTGCCCGATGCTGCATGGCAGCAATCGCATCAGGAGTTCGCAGTGTGGGCTGTGGAGCTGTCCGAGCTCGGTAGCCGCCGCGGATGCGGTTGACCGAGCCCGGGCGGCTCGTGGGGTGCGCGACGGCGCCGGCCTGGATTAATGACAGGCCAGGATGGTGACCACGCGCGCGAGCCGATGGCTTTTCCCTCCGTGGCTCTCAAGCTTCCCGGCTCTTTTGGATCCTACGTCTGAATCTGCGGGGCCCTGTATCGGACCAAAGTCTGTTGTTTCATGGGCGCACAAACGCGCGCGGGCGCGTTTGTGCGCGGACATCACTTCGTCGCCCGCCGGCCCTGTGTCGATTGTCGATTCAGGGCGTGGTTTTTGCCGGCTGCACTGTCGCTATGCCGCGCGAGTGTGCTCGCGGAGCAGGTTGGCGATTAACGTACGCAGCCGCGCAGGATTCACGGGCTTGTGCAGGATCGGCAGCCCGCTGGCCTCGGCGTCCCGCAGACGATCCGGAGCCGTGTCACCGGTGACCAGCAATGCAGGCACATCGAGGTTGAATTCATTGCGCAACATTTCGACGACCTGGATGCCGTTTTCCTTACCGCGGAGCCGGTAGTCGGAAACGATCACATCCGGCAGCCGCCGCAGGCCGATGAGTTTCGCCAGCATCTCTTCGCCAGACCCGGCGGTCAAAACGTCGCAGCCCCACTTCCGCAGGACCGCCGCCATGCCATCCTGGACGGCAGCCTCATCGTCGATGACCAGCACCAGGGCGTGCGAGAGGTCGAAGGCTGTCGTCGCTTCCAGCGGCGCATCCGTTGGGACGCACTCCTCCCGATTGCCCCTGGGCAGCGTCACCGAAAAAACCGAGCCCTTGCCGACTTCGGAGCGCAGCTCGACGTTGTGGCCCAGCAGATGGGCGAGCCGCTCCACGATGGCCAGTCCCAGGCCCAGACCCTTGCGCCGGTCACGCTCAGGGTTCTCGAGCTGGGAGAACTCCCGAAAAATCTCCTCGTGGCGATCCGAGGGAATGCCCCGGCCGCTGTCCCAGACCTCGACTCGAACGCTATCGCCACTGCGGCGGCAGCCCAGCACCACGCCGCCCCGGTCCGTGTAGCTGATCGCGTTGGAAAGGAGATTCCGGATGACTCGCGAAAGCAGAGAAGCATCGCTGCGAACGTGGATGGACGTCTTCATCACGATCAGTGCCAGCCCCTTCTGCCTCGCAACGGGTGCGTACTCGAAGCGCAGAGCGTCGAAGACGTTGGCCAGCGGGATCGTCGCGATGTGAGGCTGCACGACGCCGGCATCGAGCCGCGAGATGTCGAGGAGGGAGTTGAACAAGTCCTCCATGGCGTCCACCGACCGGCGGATGTTGGCCATTATGTGTCGTTCACGCGATGCGAGAGAGGACTCCTGCAACGACTGGACGAAGAGTCCCAACGCGTGCAAAGGCTGGCGCAGGTCGTGGCTGGCAGCAGCCAGGAAACGGGACTTGGCGACGTTGGCGCCCTCGGCCGCATCCTTCTGGTTACGCAGCTCCGCGATCAGTCCGAGGTTCTCGAACCGCAGGCGGATGGACTCGGTGATGAAGCGCGAGAGGTGCACGGCGAAGGGTGTCATGAGCGCCACGTAGAGCAGCATCAACAGGCCCGTCGCAACGTGCATGGCGTCCTTCTCGCGAAGGAACATGGTCGCGGGAAGCAGCAGCGTCGGATAAAAGAAAACGAAGAACGACGGCATCATCGAGGCCGAAGCGTAAACGCAGCCCGACCCGATACCCACCAGGCCCATGACCAGGAAGAGCTGATAGGACAGGCCGTTCGGCACATACAGCTCGACGGCGCCGACACCCCAGATCAGGCCGGCGACGGCCGAGCCGATGACCGAATAGGTGCGCCAGCGGCGGCTGTCCTGGGGCGGTGGGTTGGCGCGGTTGAAGGCCCGCCACTGGAGGAACCGCGCAATGGCCCAGACGTAGACGACCGCCATCCAGATCAGAACCTTCTGCGCGCCGGCGCCGGCCGCGAGCACCAGGCCCAGGAGTGTGCAGATGACCACCATCCCGAGAAAGGCCGTCGGCATGTTCCGGAACTGAATCCGGAGCATTTCCGCTTCGGTGAGTAACTCCCGATCCGCGGGCGTGAGTGCTCGAGGTTCGTCCATCATCGTCAGTCAGACTTCGGCGAGACTGGTGGAGGCCGCCGGCCATCCTAGCACCTGGCGCGCTGGCGGATGTCGTCGCGTCGCCCACCCGTAGCGGTCACGCGACACGTGCGGCGCAGCCTGACCTCATACAGGCTTCCACGCATCGCCACGAGCCGCGGATTTGGGACACACTCCGCGGCTTGTCCTCACCACGGGCGGACAAGAGCCTGGCGTGTCAACAATTAAGTAACGTCGGTACTGTGTCGTACGTCCGGACGAAACGTCGGTACTGTGTCGTAAGTCCGGACGAAAGGTATGTTCAATGTGGCGCCAATTGTTTTTGGCATCCGGGCCCGCGCCGGTGCAAGCTGTCGGATCTGCGTTACGACCAAGGTCCACTTGGCGCAACACAACCGTGTCCTTCAGACTGAATCGAGATTTCTCGCCAACAATGCCCCTCAAAGTACTCGTCATCGATGACCATCCTCTGGTGCAGGAAGGGGTCAAAGCCGCTCTCGAATCGCTCGGCCACGACGTTCGCGTCATTTCGGCCGCCGATTCCGAGCAGGGCCTGACCGCCGCCGCCGGCAATCCGGATATCGACCTCGTGCTGCTCGATCTCGCGTTGCCGGGAATGAGCGGACTGGCCGTAATCAAGACGCTGCACAACCGTTTTCCGTCGCTGCCGGTCGTCGTACTGTCGGCCCTGGAGGATCCTGAGAACGTGCGCCAGGCCATCGCCGCCGGTGCGATGGGCTTCGTGCCCAAGTCTGCCCAGACGCGCGTGTTGATCGACGTGCTGCAGCAGGTGTTGGAGGGCAATGTCAGCGTGCCGAGCCATCTGCACGGCGGCTCCCCATCTGCGCCTCCCGCGGCCCCGCACCCCGGCGCCCCGGTCGGAATGGGTTCCGAGCCCGATGTCGCGCTGCTGACATTGCGGCAGCTCGAGGTGCTGTCGCGGTTGTGTCAGGGCAAGACCAACAAGCAGGTCGCCACCGAGCTTGGCCTGTCCGAGAAGACCGTCAAGGCGCATGTCACGGCCATCTTCAAGGTGCTGGGTGTGGTCAATCGCACTCAGGCGGTTCTGGTCGCGCGCAAGATCGGCATGATCACGGGCTGACGCGCCCCGCATCACGAAAAGCCTTTCGGGTGTAGCCGCCTCACCCCGCCGCGGATTGCGGTCGCGGTGGGGCCGGCCGCAGCAGGTTGACGATCAACGTTCGCAGCCGGGCCGGATTCGCAGGCCCGGGCAGGGAGGGAAATTCGGCCTGCGCCTCATCGGGCGCCGGGCCGGCCGCGCTGGCAATCAGGAGCGCCGGAATCTCCGCGTTGAACTCACTGCGCAGGTGCCGGACCAGCGCGCTCGGGTCTGTTGCGCCGCCCGCGCCGAGTTCAACGACGATCAGATCCGGGGCGCTCGAGGACGCCACGGCGCCTATGAGCAGCTGCGCTTCACTGGCAGCTGTGATGACCCGGCAATCCCACTTCCGCAGACAGGCGGTGACTGAATCGGCGCTGTCAGGGTGAGTCTCGAGCACCAGCGCCAGCACGGCTGACAGATCAAAAGCCGCAGACGGGTTCACATCACCTCGGGCACTGCAGTCCTCCGCACGGCCCCGAGGCAACGTAACAGCGAAGACTGAGCCTCTACCGACGACTGACCGCAGTCGAATGCGGTGTTCCAACAGTTGCGCCAGACGCGCGACGATCGCCAGGCCCAGGCCCAGTCCCTTGCGCCCGGCATCGGCCAGCTGGGTGAACTCTTTGAAAACCTCTTCGTGCTTTTCCGGGGGAATGCCGCAGCCGGTGTCCCACACCTCGACGCGCGCGGACGGACCATCCCGCCTGCAGCCCAGCACCACACCGCCGCGGTCCGTGTAGCGAACGGCGTTAGCGAGAAGGTTGCCGATGATCCGCGTCAGCAGAACGGGATCGCTGCGCACGTAAACACTCGTGTCGAGCACCGACAATGACAGCCCTTTACGTTGGGCGAGCGGCGCATATTGGATCCGCATCCGGTCGAGGACCGAGGACAGCTCGAACGTCTCGACTCGGGCGCGAATGACCCCTGCGTCCAAACGCGAGATATCCAGCAATTCGTCGAACAGCTCCGCCATCGCATCTACCGTTCGACGGACGTTGCCGACCAGTTGGTGCTCGTGCGTGGGGAGCCTCGCTCTCTGCAGCGCTTCGACGAACAGCCCCAGCGCGTGCAGGGGCTGCCGCAAATCGTGGCTGGCGACTGCCAGGAATCGCGACTTGGCCACGTTGGCTTCCTCCGCCGCGAGCTTTTGGGCACGCAGCTCCGCGACCAGCTCCGCATTGCGCAGCCGGACGTCCAGCGACTGAACGAACGAGCGGCACTGCACGGCGGCGTAGCGTGTAACCAGCGGCAGGAAGATCAGGAGCACGGCGGCCCCGATTCCCAGGTGCAGGGCGCCGCCTGCCAGCAGAAAGGGCACGGACGAGAGCAGGAAGGTGGGGCCTGCGAACGCCACGAAGGCCGGCATGTACGGGGCCGAGATGTACGTCGAGGTGAATACCAGGCCGGTCGTGACCAGCAATACGAACAGCTCGTACGACAGGCTGTCGGGCGAATACAGAACAATGCCGCCGGCGCCCCAGATCAGCCCGGACACCAGAGCGCCGGCGACCAGCCAGACCCCCCAGCGTTGGCAGTCCGCGTCCACGGGGCGGGCACGGCGAAAGGCGAACCACAACGCGCACCGCAGACCTGAGTGCAGATAAGCAACCGCCAACCACACCAACACGACAGCGGTGGGCCGACGGTCGTGCAGGATCTCAGCCACGACGCTCGCAATGAGGGCGCTACCGATGAATGCACCCGGCAGATTGTCGTATTGCGCACGGATCTGCTGCGCACGCAGCAGCGTCGACCGGGAACCGTCGTCCGCAGGCATGACCGCAGACCCTTGCGAAGTCTCGGCTTCCCGCGGAAATTCCTTGTCCCAGTGGTGCATCGGGGCCCGATCCTACCAGCTCGAGCGCGAGGCCCTCGTGTGTAATCCTTTGGGCCTATACTGCCGCGGTCATGACCGATCCCACACCCACACAGATCAAACTACGCAGCCGCTCGCGCGTCCTCGAAGTCACCTTCGACGATGGATCGCGCTTCGAGCTTCCGTTCGAGTATCTCCGCGTCAGCTCTCCCTCGGCCGAAGTAAAAGGCCACGGCCCCGGACAAGAGGTCCTGGTGCTCGGCAAAGAGAACGTCGGCATCCGCTCGGTGGAGCCGGTCGGTCAGTACGCCGTGAAACTGGTGTTCGATGACGGTCACGACACCGGACTGTTTACGTGGAAGTACCTCCACGAGCTTGGAAGAGAGCGCGAAGCACGCTGGGCTCGTTATCTCGAGCGCAAATCGGCAGCCGCCGCCTCGCAGCCTGCAAAACAGCGCTGACAAAATACGTGCGGCGGTTGGCGACCGGTTGCCGTGCACGAGCAGTTGCTTTTCGTCCCCGACACTAGGCTACAATCGCCCCCGACCTGAGAGGGGTCTTGAAACGAACTGGCCGGGTGCTTCATTGAGAGCCCCCGGCTTTTTTTTCGCCCGCTCCCGCCGCGTTTGTGGCCTACAATCCCTGCGTGAGCAACGAGACCGCCAACGTGGCCGAAGATCGCTCGACGGATTTCGGATTCGAACGCGTAGCCTGGGACGACAAGGCCCGCCGTGTGCGCGGCGTGTTCGACTCGGTCGCCGGCAACTACGATCTGATGAACGACCTCATGTCGGCGGGCGTTCACCGGCTGTGGAAGCACTTCACGCTGTCGCTCGCCAATCTGCGGCCCGGCCAGCGAGCACTGGACGTTGCCGGCGGCACCGGCGATCTGGCCGCGGGTCTGGCCCGACAGGTCGGCCCGAAAGGACTCGTCGTCCTGACGGACATCAACGCGGCGATGCTCGCGCACGGGCGCGATCGACTGATCAATGCCGGCCTGGTCGGCAACGTGGCTTATCTGCAGGCCAACGCTGAGCGGCTGCCGTTCGCTACCAACAGCTTCGACTGCATCACCATCGGCTTCGGGCTGCGCAATGTAACCGACAAGGCGGCCGCGCTGACCTCGATGTACCGGGCCCTGAAACCGGGTGGCCAGTTGTTGGTGCTGGAGTTTTCCCACCCCGTCGCACCCGGCCTGAAGGCCCTGTACGACGCCTACTCGTTCCGCATCCTGCCGATGTTGGGCAAGCTGGTCGCATCGGACTCCGACAGCTACCGCTATCTCGCGGAATCCATCCGCATGCACCCGAACCAGGAGACGCTCCTGGGAATGATGCAGGGCGCGGGCCTCGAAGGCTGCCGCTATCACAACCTCACGGGCGGGATCGTCGCGGTCCACCGCGGCTACAAGTACTGACACGGCGTCCGGAACCCCGACCTTCGGTCAAGCGGCAGACAGCATTCGATACCTAAGGCCGATTCCTCCGACGGCCTTGCGCCGACTAACATAACCGCCGAACCAACTTCGAAGTCCCCGGCGTTGTCATAACACGCGCAACGAGCCTAACGTCCAACTGCGGCGCCGCAAGAGCTGTGAACGGTGCCGAAGCAGCTTCGAGCCGTTGGCTCGCAAAATACGCCCTTGCGGAGTGCACGCCCTTTGCGGGGTGCACTCCCTCGCAGGCTGCACCCCCTCCAGGGTGCATGCCCTCGCAGACTCCAGGCCCCAAGGGAATTCTTACCGGCGATGGACCGCACCATGAGCGAGGAAGAGAATTTTCGACTGTCGGGGCTCGACACCATCGGGCATCTGACCCGACTGCGAGGACGATACGAGCAGCACGGACTCGACGCCGTGGCCTGGGAGCTGCTGCTCGAGCTGTTGCGGGCCGAGCGCTCCGAACGGCGGCTATCTGTCTCGGCGTTGGCCGTATCCGTGCACGGCACTTCGACAACGACGATGCTCCGCCGTGTCGCGGAATTGCAGGCTCGAGGCTACCTGGCTCGAACTCCCGACTCGCGTGACCGGCGGCGCAGCTTCGTGGAACTCACCGAGATGGCCCGCGAGCTATTGGTGGACTATCTCGCCCGAGTCGACGACTGCCTCGCAATCTGAGGCGCTCGTCCGCGAGCCCGCAGGGCGCCGGCGGCGCCCATCGCGCCCGCTTCAGGCTGCGCCCATAGGGTAGTATTCGTTCCTGCCCTATGCTCCCGACCTCCACCATCGAGAACCTCATCAACCGCGGATTGCCGCGCTCGCCGCGGGCGCAGCAATTGTGCGCGGAGCTGGCTGGCCGCACGCTCGCGATCGATGTCCCCGGGGTTACCCGACTGCGGATCCAGTCGAACGGCACGACGCTCATGCTGACCCGTTCGGACGCGCCGGCCGATGCCGAAATCGTAGGGGGGCCCATGGGATTGCTCGCTCTGGGTGGCGATTCGCCGCGGGCCGTCCTGCAACGCCGCGGGGTCGAGTTCCGAGGTGACACCGCTATCGCGGAGTCTTACCGCGAGCTGGGAATGCTGTTGCGCCCCGATCTGGAGGAGGAGCTGTCCACCGTCCTCGGCGACGTTCCGGCACACGAGGTGGCCCGCTTCGCGAAGCTCACTCTCGGATGGACCCGGCGTGCGGTTTCGACCACCGTCATGAACGTCGCGGAGTACTTCGCCCACGAACGCCAGGACCTCGTGCCCCGCAACGAGGCGGATCCGTTCCTGACCGGCGTGGACGCCGTGCGCGAGGACGTGGATCGGCTCGAGGCCCGCATCAACTTGCTGCTGAATCGATCCGGCGCCCCACGCCCCGCATCTCGTAGCGAATGAGCGCGGCGGAACTCTCATGAAACTGCGCGTTCTTGCGCGGCTCGTGCAGATACAGCACGTGCTCCTGAAACACGGCCTGGACGATTTCGTGAGGGCGACGCATCTCTATCGTCCTCTGCGCCTGCTGTTCATGTTGTCTCCGAGTGTCTGGTTCGAGCGCAAGCGCTCGGCCCCGCGGGGCGAGCGACTGCGCCTGGCATTGCAGGAGCTCGGGCCGATTTTCGTGAAATTCGGTCAGGCCGTGTCGACACGACGCGATCTGTTGCCGCAGGACATCGCGGACGAACTCGCGAAGCTGCAGGATCGGGTGCCGCCTTTCCCCGGCGAAATCGCCCGCGCGATTGTCGAACGCGCCTATGGGAAACCGGTCACTGAGATGTTCGCCGAGTTCGATGCGACACCGCTTGCGGCTGCGTCGATCGCGCAGGTTCACCCCGCGCGCCTGCAATCCGGCCAGGAAGTCGTGATCAAGGTTCTACGACCGGGCATGCGCGAGCTCATCCAGCGGGACCTGGAAGTCCTGTATGCGATCGCCGATCTCGCGCACCGCTTCTGGAGCGAGGGTCGGCGACTGCGTCCGCTCGAGATCGTCGCCGAATACGAAAAGACGGTGCTCGATGAGTTGGACCTCATGCGGGAAGCGGCCAACGCCTCGCAGCTGAAGCGCAACTTCGCAGGTTCCGGACTGCTGTATGTGCCCGAGGTGTACTGGGATTTCTGCCGCGTCGATGTCATGGTCATGGAGCGTATCCACGGCGTTCCGATCAGCGACATGGCGACACTGCGCGCGGCCGGCACCGACATCCGGCTGCTCGCCGAGAACGGCGTGCGCATCTTTTTCACCCAGGTCTTTCGGCACAACTTCTTTCATGCCGACATGCACCCTGGCAACATCTTCGTGCTGATCGGCGATCCCACCCATCCGCGCTACGCCGCCGTGGACTTCGGGATCGTCGGCACTCTCGATCCCCGCGACCAGCATTACCTCGCAGAGAATTTTCTCGCCGTCTTCGATCGCGACTACCGCCGCGTCGCGACGCTGCACCTGGAATCAGGCTGGGTCCCAGCCAACACCCGGGTCGATGAGATGGAGTCGGCCGTCCGGACCGTCTGCGAGCCGATCTTCGATCGTCCGCTCAAGGACATCTCGTTCGGCCAGATCCTGGTGCGTCTGTTCGAGATTTCCCGACGCTTCAACATGGAGATCCAGCCTCAGCTGATCCTGCTGCAGAAGACACTCTTGAACGTCGAAGGTCTGGGCCGCGACCTGTACCCCCAGCTCGACATCTGGCGCACCGCCAGTCCGATCCTGCGCGAGTGGATGCAGGAGCGGAACAGCCCGCGACAGCTGTTCAAGGCCTTGCGGAAGCAATGGCCCGAGCTCATGGATGCCGCCCGTTCGCTTCCCGGCCTGATTACCTCGCTGGTGGACCGCGCCCGCAGCGGTCCCCCTATCCGGACCGAGGCTCGAGAAATCGAGGCCCTGCGCCACGAGATCGAGCGCAGCGGCCGGCGCCGGGACTCATTGCTCGTGGGCAGCGCCATCACCGTGGCAGGGCTCCTCTGGGTCGCCGTAAGCGGAGGCGAGGATTGGCCAAGCTGGGTGGTCAGCCTGGTCGGCCTGAGTTGGCTTGGGGTGGCGTGGCGCCGCTGACCACCCAGCGGACAAACGAGCCACCACACCACGGCCAGGGGGCGAATCGATCCAGTCCGACGGTCGGGTGAAGGTAGTCTGGGTTGTCTGGACGGTCCCCGTCGCCACCGCTAGCCTGCGCCCCCTTTCGCCTATGCAACGCCCGCGTTCCCTCACCGAAGGCTCCATCAGCCGCGGAATGTTCCGTTTCGCGCTGCCGATCCTGTTCGCCAACGTCCTGCAGTCCCTGAACGGGTCGGTGAACTCGATCTGGGTGGGCAAGTTCCTCGGCGAGGCGGCCCTCACCGCCACCTCGAACTCCAACACTGTCATGTTCCTGCTGATCGGAGCGGGGTTTGGCATCGCCATGGCCGCGACCGTGCTGATCGGCCAGTGCATCGGGGCCAATGACATTTCCGAGGCCAAGCGGGTCGTCGGCACCAGCGCCTCGTTCTTTGCCCTCATCTCGGTGGGCATGGCGTTGGCGGGTTGGATTTTGTGCGAGCCTCTGCTGGTGGCGATGAAGACGCCCGCGGACTCGCTGCCGTTGGCGGTCGCCTACATGCGGGTGATCTTCCTGGCGCTGCCGTTCATGTACATGTACGCGTTCGTGATGTCGGTGCTGCGCGGCTACGGCGACTCGAAGACGCCCTTCAACTTCATGCTGCTGTCGGTCGTGATCGACATCGGACTGAATCCGGTGTTCATCTTCGGCGTGAAGGGGTTCATCCCGGCGATGGGCATCGCCGGCTCCGCTTTGGCGACTCTGGTCGCCCAGAGCGTGAGCCTCACCGCCCTCGTGCGGCACCTCTACAAGCGTAAGCACATCCTGGCACTGCACGCGGATGAGACCCGCCTGCTGAAGCTGGATGGGCTGATCGTCGGCACCTTGCTCAAGAAGGGCATCCCGATGGGCGCGCAGATGTTCGTCATCTCGCTCAGCGCCGTGCTGATGATCAGCCTCGTCAACAGCTACGGTGTCGAGACCACGGCGGCCTACGGCGCGTCGATGCAGATCTGGAACTACATCCAGATGCCCGCGTTCGCGGTGGGCATGGCCGTCTCCACCATGGCCGCGCAAAACGTCGGCGCACAGAAGTGGGATCGCGTGCGCGCGACCGCTCGTGTCGGGGTCCTGTTCAGCGTAGTGCTCACGGGGTCGATCATCGTGGTGATCGAACTCCTGGACCGATACGCGCTGGGCCTGTTCCTTCAGTCGACATCACCAGCGCTCGCCATCGGCTCGCGCATCAATCACCTGGCAACGTGGTCCTTCGTGTTCTTCGGAGTCACCATGGTGCTGTTCGGCGTCGTGCGCGCGACCGGCGCGGTGATGGCCCCGCTGATGATCCTGACGTTCACCTTGCTGCTGATCCGCTTCCCCGCGGCCGAGTTCCTCCAGAATCGGTATCAGGCGGATGCGATCTGGTGGAGCTTCCCGGTCTCCTCTGCGTTGGCCGCGGCGCTGGCTCTGCTGTACTACAAGTACGGCGGCTGGCGAAGCGAAAGCCTGTTGCAGGAGATCGGCGGACGACCCGCCGCCGCATCGGCGACCGAGTCCGCCGGCGGCTGAGCACTCGCCGCCCCGATCCGACGGAGCCTGATCTCACGGAAAGGTAGGCGCCAGTGCTGTTGAAAAGCTTCAAACTGGCGTTCTTCGGTTCCGGAGTGATCCTCGTCGTGCTGATCACCGCTGCCCTGATGTTCGCGGTCAGCCAGAAGATCCTGGGCATTCCGATTGCGGCCGTCGTCGTGCCGTTGTTCTTCAAGTATTGCTTCGTCCTGCTGGATGCCGCCATCGCCGGGAATGATCATCCTCCGGTGCTGGCCATCGAGATGGTGAACCCCCTCAACGAGCCCAGGCCGGTGACCCAGGCGTTGCTGATCGTCGCGGGTGTGTTGGTAGCCCAGGCTGCGTTCAAATACCTCGGGCATGCGGCAGGAGTCATCGTCTCCGGCGTGCTGATTTTCGCTCTCCCCGCGAGCATCGCCTCGCTCGGCCTGAGCGCCAATCCGTTCCTCGCGATGTGGCCCCCACGCTGGTGGTACATCATCGACGGCCTCAAGGCGGATTACCTGACTCTCGTCGCCGTGATGGTGGGAAGTACCGTGATCGAGTACGCGGTCATCCACTTCACCACGCCCACATGGGCCATCGTCCTCAGCCAACAGCTCCTGATCCTGTTGATATTCGCATGCGTCGGCCGCGCACTCTTCGAACATCGGATCGATTTTGCCCTGCTCAGCAAGACCCCGGAGGAGCACCTCGAGGAGCGAGCGCAGCGCGAGCACGCTCAGCTGCGCCAAAAGATGATTGACGACGCATACGTGCAATTCCGGCACAGCAAGCCCCGCGAGGGCTGGCGAGAGATGGAGGCCTGGCTGGCCCAACACGGCCAGGGCATGAAGCGCTTGTCGGAATACAACGCCGTGCTGGAAGCGGCGTCAGGCTGGGATGACCTGCGTCCAGCCGACCGCGTCGCCAACGACCTCATCGCCATTCTTCTGAACGACCGCGAGACCGGGGTGGCGTTGGACGTTGCAGAGCGGCGGCTGGCCCGGAACCCGAAGTTTCAGCCGACACAGGCGGTGCGATTGGCGGAGCTGGCGGGTCTCGCCGGTAAGCGGGCTCTCAAGCGAGTGTTGGAAGCGGCCGCGGCGGCGGCAACCCCTTCACGCGCCTGACTTAGGTTCGATCCAGACCGCCCGCGCCCGGCCGCACAGCTCACCGTCGCCATCGAAAATGGCCGTACCCGCTTCGAACTTGCGTCCGCTGCCGCCGAGGCTCCACCCGACGATCGAGCACGACTCCCCCACGTGCACGAGTCGATCGACCCGTGAGGTGAGCTGCCCTAAAAGCAACATCCGGTCGTCCGAGACGACGGCGAAGTATCCCGGGCAATCCAGTGCCGCCGACATGAACTCGGGCCGGACCTTGCCATCGCCGCGGTCCAGCGATACGTCCGGCACCCAGGGCGCGGCCACCACGTCGCGTAGGGGAATCGGCCCGGCAAAGACTCTCATCCCGTCGCCGCGGGCACGCTGCGGACCGCAAACGAAACAGTTCGGAAAGCGGTGCGCGGTGAACCCCGCGTAACTGCGCGACGCGTCGATGACTTCGAGATAGCCGGGCGGCTCTGGAACCGTCAGCTCGAGTTTGGCGGGCTGCGAAGAGCCGATGACGCGCTCGCCGTGCCGGATTTCGAGCCGTCCTTCGGGCAGCTCTACGACTTCCATCTGCGTATCCAGCGGGGGCGGCTGGTGCAGCCTGACCGCAGTGGCGCCGGGGGCCTTCGATTGGGCCAGGGAGGCCACCAGACCGGCGAAGTACCCCCCGTTGGAGGATCCATCCGGCCCCTGAAAGCATCGCGCGACAGTCAAAGTCTTCATGGCCGCCACGATACCGGATGTCGAGCCAGCCGCCACAAAGCAAAGCCAAGCAGGGCTGCCGTGAATGAGCCTGCGGCAAGGTGCAGCAGCGATCCGCTGAGCAGGGGCGCAAGCTGCCCAAAGACGATGGCCGAGATGAGGATCGAGACCCAGGACTGCACCGAGGCCGCCGACCCACGGGCGGACGGGAAAAGATCGAGCATCCGCAGGCTCAGCACTGGAGAGACGAGCTGCACGCCAAGCGCAATGCTTGCGAGAAGAAACTGCTGTACGAAGACAGGCGTCCGCGGCACGAAAGCCATGAGCCCAAGCATGACTGCCGAGGCGGCGAGCGCGAGGGCGAAGCCGATCTCCGCCTGAACCGCACCACGGACCCGGCCCGCCATTCGGCCCGAGATCCACGCGCCAACCATGAAGCCGCCGATGGCCGGAACGAACAGCGCTGCAAATTGGGTCTCGCTGAGGCACCAATGATCCAGGATGACCGCCGGTGCCGCGCCCACGAAGCACATCATCGTGGCGAAGTTGGCACCCATGGCCAACGCGAGGACGATGAACTCCCGATTGCGGACGACGCTCAACGCCGTTCGCGCGAGGCTGCCGGCGTGCAGCACAGCGCGGCGGTGTGAGGGATGCGTCTCGGGCAACTTCAGGAAGGAGGCGACGAACAGGGAAATCCCGATCAACGCCATGAAGCCGAATACAGGCCGCCAACCCCACAGCACGTGAATCCAACCACCCACGACGGGCGCCACCGCCGGCGCGAACGCAAAGATCATGACCACCAGGCTCATCAGCTTTTGAGCCTGCGGTCCTTCATGGAGATCGCGAATGACGGCGCGGCCGACGATGGTACCGACCCCTGCCGTCATGCCCTGCAGGGCACGGAACACGAGCAGCGACCCGAACGTGGGCGCGAATGCGCAGCCGATCGAGGCAACCGTGTACAGGGCCAGCCCCGTCAGGATGACCGGGCGACGTCCGATGGAATCGGATAGCGGCCCCTGAACCAGCGACATGAATGCCAGCGGCACCATGTAGACCGAAATGCTCTGTTGTACGGCCCAATAGCTGAGATGAAACTCGCCCGCCATCGCATGCAGTGACGGGAAGAACGTGTCGATGGAGAACGGACTCACCATCGACAAGGCCGCCAGGAGGAGCGCGAAACCCCAGTGCGTGCGACGCGATCCGGGCTCAGGAGCCAGTGCTGCGGCTGCCGGGGTCAACTGCCACGCAAAGCGCGCAGCCACTGCGTGGGATCCTCGCCTCGCTCCAACACTTCGACGAGCGCCGAGCCCACGACCACCCCATCGACATGACCCCGCAAACGCTCGACCTGTTCGCGGCTGCGGATACCGAAACCGGCACACACCGGGACAGGCGATACCTGCCGCACTCCTTCGAGATAGCCGATCACTTCTGCCGGCACCTCGACGTTCTTTCCCGTCGTGCCGGTTCTGGTGACCGCGTACACGAACCCTTGGCTGTGTTCGCAGACCAGCTTCATTCTCTCCGGCTTGGTCACCGGCGTGACCATCTGCACCACCGCGATCTTTCGATCCGCCAACGCCGAGCGCAGCGGCGAGCTCTCATCGAACGGCAGATCCGGGACGATGAAGCCCGCGACCCCCGCGCGTGCCGCCTTCTCCGCGAGCTTGTCCAGACCGAAGGCGAGCAAGGGGTTCAAATAGCTCATCAACAGCAACGGCGTGGATACCGGCTGCATCGCTTCCAGCTCCGCGAGAATCCAACGCAAGGTGACGCCCTGCGCAAGGGCCCCGTGGCTCGAGCGCTGGACCGTTACCCCATCGGCCATCGGATCGGTGAAGGGCACACCGATCTCGACAACATCCGAACCGGCGGCAACGGCCTGCAAATGCTCTCGAAATTTCTCGCGACTGGGAAACCCGGCGGTGAGAAACGCGACTAAAGCAGGTTCCCCGCGGGCGGCAGCTGTGCGAATCGCGGCGGCAATGGATTCTGAGGGGCTCATCGTGACGGCCTCGCGAGCAAAGTGGTTTGCAGGGTCGGCATGTCCTTGTCACCGCGACCCGACAGACAGACCAGAATCCGCGCGCCGGGATTCTTGGCTGCAAAAGCCTTGGCGCCGGCCAGCGCGTGAGCACTCTCGAGGGCGGGGAGAATGCCCTCGAACTCGCAGCACTCGTTTACCGCCGCCAACGCAGCATCGTCCGTAGCCGACTCATAGCGAACACGACCGGCCGCCCGCAGCAGTGAGTGCTCCGGACCTACACCGGGATAGTCGAGCCCGGCCGAGACCGAGTGCGTCTCCTGGATCTGTCCGTCGTCGTCCTGCAGCAATATCGAGAAGCTGCCGTGCAGTACGCCCGGCCGACCGTGGCTGATGGTGGCCGAGTTTTCACCCAGACCGCTGCCACGTCCGCCGGCCTCGATTCCGATGATCTGGACCGAGCTGTCGGCGATGAACGGATGGAACGCTCCGATGGCGTTTGAGCCGCCACCGACACACGCGATCAGCACGTCCGGGAGTGCGCCGCCTTCGCTCAGCATCTGCGCGCGGGCTTCGCGGCCAATGATGGACTGCAACTCACGTACGAGATACGGATAGGGATGCGGACCTACTGCCGAGCCGAGCAGATAGTAGGTGTCCAACGGATCGGAGACCCAATCGCGCAGCGCCTCGTCAATGGCGGCGCGCAAGGTGCGATCCCCAGACGTAACAGGGACTACCTTCGTACCGAGCAGCCGCATGCGACCAACATTGGGCGCCTGACGCTCCATGTCGATGTCACCCATGTAGACAGTGCACGGCAAGCCGAGCCGTGCGCACGCCGCGGCGGACGCCACGCCATGCTGACCCGCACCGGTTTCAGCAACGATCCGCTTGGCCCCAAGCTTCTGGGCCAACAAAGCCTGACCCACGGCGTTGTTGATCTTGTGCGCACCCGTGTGCGCCAGGTCTTCGCGCTTCAACCATACCTTCGCGCCCCAACGCTCCGACAGGCGGGTGGCAAAAGTCAGTGGCGTCGGGCGTCCAACCCAGGTACGCAACTCCTGGGTGAATCGCTCCTGGAACGCCTTGCTGGGCAGGTGCTCGCGCACGCCCTGCTCGAGTCGTTCCAGTGCCGGGATCAATGTCTCCGGGACGTAGCGGCCGCCGAAGGGCCCATAGCGCCCTTGCGCATCTGGAAACTTTCCGGCGATCTCGTCGGCGAGCAGTCGCTGCGCGTCGGATGAAGCGGACGGGGCAGTCATATCATCTCCTGGTCGGTACGGGCTGCGCGAGCGACATCGGCGCCGCGCAGTCCAATCGGGTGGGATCGAGGCTCACACCGCGCGCGGCGGCGACGAACCGCGCAATCGCTGCAGGGCTCTTCACCCCGGGGCGCTCCTCGACACCACTGGAAACATCGACACCGAACGGTGCAACTTCGGCAATCGCGGCGGTCACGTTGTCGCAGTTGAGACCGCCGGCAAGAATCAACTCGGTCCGTCGGGCCACGCTCTGCGCGGCAGTCCAGTCACACGGGACGCCGCTGCCACTAGTGGCCCCTTCGAATAGAACGCGCGGTGGCAATGACCCGGTCGGAGCGCCGCGGAGCACGGGCAGAGTGGCCAATTGCGAGGGTAGCCGGAGCGACTGCAGATCGCTGGCGTCTGTTTGGAACAGGTCGGGCTTGAAGGTCGCGACGACCTCATCCACCTCCACCTGGGAGGGGTGGCGCGTCACCGCAACCACCTTCACACGACCGCGAGCGGGCGCAGCCAGCCGCGCTGCCTGCTCCGGCGTCACTCGCCGGACAGAATGGGCAAACACGAATCCGATGGCGTCGACGTTGGCTGCCAAAGCGGCCTCGACCGCCTCGGGTGTGGTCATGCCACAGATTTTGATCCACAGGGCGCTCATGCTTGAATGCCTGCGCGACCGTCTGCCTTCGGGCCCGCCCCGGCTCTCGCGCCCCGCCCGGCCTCCAACATCGCGCTGGCGAGCGCTCGCGGATCGCCGCCTTGCATGAGCGCACTTCCGACCAGCGCCAACTCGTATCCTGCTGCAGCAACGCGCCTTGCGTCCTCCGCGGTACCAACTCCGCTCTCGGCGACTCGAGGCACGGTCGTCGGCAGCAAATGAGCCATCTCATCCAGCCGCTGCGGCACGACCTGCAGGGTGGTCAGGTCCCGGCAGTTGACGCCGGCCAACAGCGTCGGCCGATCCCGCCCTGACACCAGCTCGTGCATCTGCTCGATGTCGCGCTCGTCGAAGGCCTCGAGCAATACGAAAAGCTGCAATTCCCGGGCGCGTTGCAACAGGGTTTCGATGCCGTCCTTGGACAGCATCCGCAGAATCACCAGGACCCCGCCGGCGCCTGCGGCCCGGGCCTCGATCACCTGATAGGGATCCACCAGAAAGTCCTTGCGCATGGCAGGGACTGCGAGGGGATTCAACACAGCCGTCGCCGCTTCCAGGTGTCCCATCGACCCGTCGAACCGGCTGGGCTCGGTCAGCACCGACACGGCGGCGGCACCGGAGTTCGCGTAGGCGGTGACCCGTGCAGCGACGTTTTCGGTGCCCGACTTGAGCTGCCCGATCGCCGGAGAGCGCAGTTTGAGTTCGGCGATCAGATCGAAACCGCCCGAGTGAAGCTGCAATCGCGGCGGCACGGGAGTCCTCAGAGCGCGCTCGAGCATCGCGGAGTCCGGAAGCAGACGGCGTGCTGCTTCCGCGCGAGCCGCGCTACTGACAGCCATCTGCTGCAGGAAATCCGCGCTCACGAGGGCTGCCGCTCCGCTTGGGAAAAAGTAGTCAGCGTGTCGAGCAGCCGTCGGGCCGCCCCACTGTCAATCGCCTCAGCGGCGCGAGCCACGCCTTCACGTGGGGATTTGACGGCTCCGACCACCTCCAACGCCAGCGCGACTCCAAGCAACAGACAGTCTCTGTGGGGGCCCCGGTCCTCGCCTTGGAAAACCTGCCGCAGTGCGCCTGCGTTGTGCCGCGCGTCCCCGCCGGAGAGATCGGCTGCCGTGCACAGCTCGATTCCGTAGTCGCCAGGTGCGCGCTGCTGAACCTCCACACGTCCAGGTCGCACATCAAACACGGTGAACGGACCCACCGGGGTGGGCTCGTCCCAGCCCTCTGCGCCGTGCACCACAAACGTTCGCTCGATCTCGAGCCCCGAGAGCGTCGCGGCCATCAGTTCCGCCACCTCGAGGCTGAAGGCCCCGATCAGGTGATAGGCAGGCTCCGCGGGGTTGGTCAGCGGGCCGAGGATATTGAAAATGGTCCGCACGCCCAGCGCCGCACGAACCGGTCCAACGGCCTTCATCGCCGGGTGATAGTGGGGTGCGAACAGGAAGGTGAAGTTGCAGGCTGCCAGGCATTCGCCCGCAGCCACCTCTTCGAGCGGGATTCTGACTCCCAACGCCTCGAGAACGTCCGCACTACCGGCGCGGCTCGAGATCGACCGGTTACCGTGTTTGACCACCGGAACCCCGCAAGCGGCCGTCAGCAGCGCCGTCCCCGTGGAGATGTTCAGACTGCCGGACGCATCGCCGCCCGTCCCCACCACATCGATCGCCCGGATGTTTTCGGGAATCCGCGGACGGCGGGCCAAGCGCCGCATGCCACGCGCGAACCCGCGGACTTCCTCGGCGACGACACCCTTGGCGCGCAGCGCCGCCAACACCGCCCCCGACATCGCAGGAGCCGCTTCCGGGTTCATCAGGTGGTTGAGCAATTCCTCGGCCTGCGCCTCGGTCAGGTGCCGGCGCTCGAGGACGATCTCCAGTAACTCACGCGCCGTGGGCATTGAGGCCTCCCTCGAATCCGAGGAAGTTCTGCATCAGGCGCGGTCCATCCGGCGTCAAGATGCTTTCCGGATGGAACTGCACTCCCTCGACGTTCAACGAGCGGTGGCGAACGCCCATGATCTCGCCCTCAGGAGTGAGGGCTGTCACTTCCAGATCCGGCGGCAGCGATTGGGGCTGAGCGATCAACGAGTGGTAGCGCGCCACCTCGCATGGCGACGGCAGCCCATCGAACAGGGTCTGGGCATCGTGGGTGATCCGCGAGGTCTTCCCGTGCATCAGGCGTCCGGCCCGCACAACTTTACCGCCAAACACCTCCACGATGGACTGGTGGCCGAGGCACACCCCCAGCACCGGAATCTTGCCCGCGAAGGCACGAATCATTTCCATCGAGATACCGGCGTCGTACGGAGTACCGGGGCCCGGGGAAATGCAAAGGTGCGTGGGGGCCAGCTCGCCAGCCTGCTCGACGCTCAGCGCATCGTTGCGGTAGACGCGCACGTCGGCGCCCAGAACCAGGAAAGCCTGCACCAGGTTGTAGGTGAAGGAGTCGTAGTTATCGATCAACAGAAGACGCGGGGGGGTCACATGCCCTCCTGACAGATTTCCAGTGCGCGCGCCATGGCGCCGCTCTTGGCTAACACTTCGTCGTGCTCAGTCTCTGGAACGCTGTCGGCAACGATGCCCGCGCCAGCCTGATAGCTGTACTCATCGCCGTGAAATACGAGCGTCCGAATCGTGATGGCATGGTCCATGTCTCCACGCGCACCGAAGTAGCCGCAAGTGCCACCATAGAGTCCGCGATTCACCGGCTCGAGCTCGTCAATGATCTGCATGGCCCGCACCTTCGGCGCGCCGACGAGCGTGCCCGCGGGGAAAGCCGCGGCAAACAAATCGAAAGCATCGCGGCCCGGGGCGAGCTCGCCGTTCACACCGCTTACGATGTGCATCACGTGGCTGTAGCGCTCGATAGCTCGGTATGGATCGACGCGGACGCTTCCGGCTTTCGCGACGCGACCCAGATCGTTGCGAGCCAGATCGACGAGCATTACGTGTTCGGAGTTCTCCTTCGGATCAGCCAGGAGCTCGGTTTCTCGTGCACGATCGACCGCCGCGTCATCGGAGCGCGGTCGCGTGCCGGCAATCGGCCGCAGCTGAGCGCGCCCGCCCTTGAGCTTTACCAACGCCTCCGGGGACGAACCGACCACCGTCACATCACCCAACGCGCAGTAATACATATAGGGCGAGGGGTTGATCAACCGCAGGGCCCGATAGGCCTGGAACGGATCGAGCTCGTGCCGGCCGGCAAAGCGAGATGACAGGACGAGTTGGTAAACGTCCCCCGCGGCAATGTATTCCTGAGTGCGCTTGACGCCCTTCATGAAATCGCTGCGACTGAACGCGGGTGTGGGAGGGGAGTAACGCCCCGGGCGCGGGCCACCTGGCAAGGCCCCGTGCAGAGCGCGAATGACCTCTTTACGCAGCGAGCGCCGCTCTTCTTCCGATCCGGCATGGAGCAACGCGATGCCGCGCGTCAAATGGTCGAAAACCAACAGAGAGCGCGGGGCTACATAGTGCAATACCGGTGTGCCGCTTTGAGTTGGAGCCGGCAGGCGCTCGAAGAACCGCACGACATCGTACGAGGAATACCCAACGAGGCCGCCCGCCAAGGGGACTCCTGCGATGTCCGGCTGCGGTTGCGGAGCCCGCCGCAGAGCTTCGCGCAAGCCGTTGAGCAGCTCGACGCTGTTGCCAGGGATCGGCAGGTGTTGATTGCCGATCGTGAAGCCATCGCGGTCGAGTCGCACTTCCAGCGCCTCGCCGAAACCGATGAAGGAGTAACGCGCGAGGCGCTCCCCACCTTCCACGCTCTCGAGAAGAAAGCGCGGCTCGAAAGCGGCGAGCTTCATGTACGCCGATACCGGCGTGTCGAGGTCGCCTGAGATGTCGAATGGCGGTTTCAACGCCCTGCTCCCGTGAAATTCATGAATTGCGCAGACAATAAAAAACCCATCCCCGGGATCTTCCGGAGATGGGTTCTGGTGCCGTGAGAACTTTTAGTGTCGAGAAACCAGCAGCAACCGGGCCCACTCCGTCAGGGAGTGCGCCACCACCAAAGGTTCTGGATGTGCTGCGGCTGTAACATTTGAACCGAGTATCGCCGGGCCCCGGCTCGCGAGTCAAGAATGCGTGAGAATTGCTCCCGCTGACGGCAGCCCCCCTTCAGATACAATCGGCGCCAGCATTTGACGGAAGGTGCCCCCTACGTGAGCTTCAAAGAGTTGCTCGACAGCTGGCGAGACACCGCGGCCGAGCCGCGGACGGCGACGCAGTACGCGGTTCGCCTTCCCCTTGACGATGCGGCCCGCCTGCAGGCGCTGGCCGAGATGTTCCCCGGCCGAACGCCCGAACAGATCATCACCGAGCTGCTGGGAATCGCCCTGCAGGAACTCGGGACCGCAATGCCGTATGTGGCGGGCAAGAAGGTCATCTCCACGGACGAGCAGGGCGATCCCGTCTACGAGGACGCCGGTCCCACGCCGCGGTTCATGGAATTGACGCGCAAGAACCGCAAGAAGCTCGAGGCCGAGCTGAAGAAGAGCGGCTGACGCACCCGCCAGCGTCTACCCTGCCCGAACATCGCACACACACGCCCGCCTGCTCGCGCCGACGGCGCGGCTTGCTGCCACTTCGTTAATACAGCGGAACCCTCCTACCCACTTCACGTTCAAACTTCCATGCGCGAGCCGCTGTCGAAACGTTGCAGGAAATGCCTGAGCTATTGAGAGGACTGGTCGCTGGAATTTCCGCCACGCTGGTCGTGTCGGGCCTGATGCTGATCGAGCGGGTGTTGGGCCTTACGCCGCAGCTTGGCCTGATTCAGCTGCTGTTAAGGGCAATCGGCGCGCCCGACACCGACCGCACCATCGGGTGGATCGTCCACATCGCCACCGGCGTGCTCTGCGGACCGCTGTTCGTGTGGCTCGAGCCGCGGCTCAAAGCCGACACTGCCGTAAAGCGCGGCGTCCTGTTCGGTATTCTCCTGTGGCTTGCCTTCATGCTGGTCGTCATGCCCGCCGCGGGTGCCGGGTTTTTCGGCTTCGAGATCTCCCAGCTGGCGCCACTGGTGTTGCTGGTGTTGCACCTCATGTACGGCGTAGTGTTAGGCTGGGTTTGTGGCAAGTTGCAGGAGCAGAGCCGTGCCGTCGTTCGATGTGGTGTCCGAGCTCAACGCTCATGAAGTCGCCAATGCAGTCGATCAGGCCAGCCGGGAGCTGACGCAGCGCTTCGATTTCAAGGATACGGGCGCGCGTTTCGAGCTCAACGACCTGGTGGTCACCCTGCACGCCGAAGTCGACTTCCAACTCAAGCAGATGCTCGAGATCCTGAAGCTGCGCCTGGCCAAGCGCGGCGTCGATCTCATCTGCCTCGAGCTGAAGGATCCCAAGACGACACTCGCGAGCGCCACCCAGGAAGTCGTATTGAAGCACGGTATCGATGCGGACTCGGCTCGCAAGATCACCCGCATCGTCAAGGACTCGAAATTGAAGGTGCAGGCCGCACTGCAAGGCGACAAGGTGCGCATCACCGGCAAGCAGCGCGATGAGCTGCAGTCGGCGATTCAACTGCTGCGCGGCTCGAAGCTGGACGTACCGTTGCAGTTCGACAATTTCAGGGATTGACGCGGAACCGGGCCGCGCCCGCGCTCCCCGCAGGCGGCAGCCTCAGCGCGTCGCGTTGATTCGCGCGGCGGCGAGCCTCTTGCACAGCGCTTCCGTTGCCTCTACGGCGCTGGGCCCCAGACGAACCAGCCGCGCATCCTGAAAAGACACCAGCCGCCCCGATTTCACAGCGTTCATCGAGGGGAATCGCCGCCACTCCTCGAGCCACCCGGCGGCAGCGGCGGTTTCCGTCACCGCGACGATCATGTCGGGATTGCGGGCGATGACCGCCTCCACCTCCACGACCGGACTCGCCTCTTTCAAATCGGCAAACACATTCCGCACTCCGCAGAGTGCAAAGGCGTCGGTCATGAGCTGCTTGCCACCGACCGTGTACAGGGGACGGCTCCACACCTGGATGAAGGCGGTGACCGGTGGCTCCCGGGAGTACTGCGCGGCGATCGACTGTAACCGCGCGGCCAACTCGCTGGCGTTGCGGTCGGCGACGGCCTGCGTCCCGGCCAGTCGCCCCAGACGGCGCAACGAATCCGGCAGCGCCGCCAGCGTGTCGGCCTGCTGGCGGTACAGCGGAATCGCGAGTTTGCCGATCTTACCGATGTCCGCACCGTTGCCTCCGCCAGGCCAGACGACGACCACGTCCGGATGCATCGCGACGAGGCGTTCGATGTCGACAGAAACGACGTCGCCAATCCGCGGTACCTGCTTCGCCGCAGGCGGCTCGTCTGCGTATTCGACGGTGGCAATGACGTGAGACCCGGCGCCAGCCGCAAAAAGCATCTCGGTGCCCCCGGGGGAGAGGCTGACGATACGAGTTGCCGGCGCGGGCAGCGTCAGAGTGTTTCCAAGGTCATCGGTCACGCTGAGCGGGGCAGCCCGAGCGGCGACTGCCGCCAACAAGGTGAGCAACGTGGGGATGAGGCGGCGCATGGAGGGAGGCAGTTTAACCGCACCCACGGCGTGGCCCCAGCATTGGGCGCAGCACCCGCAGGGTGGGACCGGCGTACACTTAGGTGTTCCCTGCGATCCAAGACTGAAGTCCAGTTATTGACATCGCGTCAACGAGAGTCGAGGATAGTCCGAGGATGAGTTACATCGCCGAGCGTCGACAGGAAGAGAAGGAGCGTCGCCGGGCCGAGATCCTGGACGCGGCCGAGGCGGTCGCTGCGACGCAGAGCTGGGACTCGCTCACCATGGATCAGGTGGCGCGCAAGGCGCGACTGTCGCGGGCCCTGGTGTATGTGTACTTCAAGGACAAGGAGGACCTGCTCTTCGGTTTGAGCGAGCGCGGGCTCAACCTGTTGAAACAGCGCTTCGAGGAAGCGATGGCGCGCAACCGCCGCGGCCTCGACCAAGTGCTCGGGATGGGTCGCGCCTACATTGCGTTTTCGCAGGAATTCCCCGTTTTTTTCGAGGTAATGGCGCGCTGCGAGATGATCAGCCAGGATGCCGCCGGACTCAACCCGAACGAGCAGGCGTGTCATGACTGCGGCAAGGCGGTGAGGGCGCTGATCGTGGCGGCGCTGGCCACCGGCATCGGCGATGGCTCCGTCCGCAAGGACGTGGGTGACCTGAGTGCAGTGGCGATTGTGTTGTACGGTTTCACGCATGGGGTGATCCAGGTTGCGGCGGTCAAGGCCAAAATGCTGGCTGAGGATGGCCTCCAGGCGCGGGACCTCATGGAGCAGGCGCTGCTCATGTGCGTGCGGTCGATCGCAGCAACTCCTTAGATCGGGTATTTTTTTGTCGGGCGTTTGACACTTGTCTAAAGAATGAACACGTGAAGCCGCGAAAAACAGGGAACTGGACGGTGGCGGCACTGCTGCTCAGCCTCCTCGGGCCACTGGCCACCTCAGCCCCGGCAGGCGCGCAAGCCGCGCCCAACCTCGCCGGCGCACCACCCCAGCGCCCCGTCGGCGAAGTCATCGACCAGTACGTCCGCGAAGCGCTGCAATCCAATCTCTCCCTGCGGGCCGACTCGCTCGAGGTCGAGCGAAATCTTTCTGCCCTCGATGAAGCCCGGGCGAAATTTCTGCCGACAGTCTCGTTCGACGCGCGTTACACCCGCGCCCAGGGAGGGCGCGAGATCGACGTCCCGCTCGGGACTCTGGTCAATCCGATCTACTCGACCTTGAATCAACTGCTGATCGCCCAGGGGCGCCCAGCGGAATTCGGCACCATCCAGAATCAGACGATCCTGTTCCAGCGTGAACGCGAACAGGACACGCGCTTCACAGTACGTCAGGCCCTGTATGCGCCTGCCATCCCTGCGGCCGTTAGAGCCCAGAAGGCACAACTCGAGTCTTCGCAGTTCAATCACGTAGCCGTGGCCCGGAGACTCAAGCGTGACATGACGGTGGCGTACCTCGATTGGCTGAAATCGACGCGGTCCGTCGAGATCGTTCGCGCAAGCGTCGAGCTGCTGAACGAAAACGTCCGGGTGAACGAGTCGCTGCACGACAACGGCAAGACCACTCGGGATCAGGTTCTGCGGGCCAGAGCCGAACAACTCGCCGTCGAGCAGCAACTGCGTGAGGCGCTCAACCAGCAATCGCAGGCCCGCAGCTACGTCAACTTCTTGCGCAACCGCCCACTCGATGTGCCGCTGGATGCTGCGGAGGTCGACGCCGAATTGGGGCATGCCGCCCACGACCTGTCGCAACTCAGAGCGGCCGCGCTGAGGGATCGTCCCGAGATCGGACAGTTGGACAGCGCGATCGCCGCGGCCGAATCGCAGGTGCAGGTGGCGAAGGCGGGCTGGAAGCCAACCCTGTCCCTGGGCGTGGACGCAGGGATCCAGGACGAGCAATACGACTTCGGCCGAGGCCGAAACTTCGGCACGGTCTCGCTGCTGCTGCACTGGCAGTTCTTCGACGGCGGCGCTACGCGGGCCCAGGCCAGTAGTGCACGTGCCGAGGCGCGGCGGGCGGCCGCTCGTCGCGACGAAGTGACGCAGCAGATCCAACTCGAGGTTCAACAAGCGCTCGATCAGCTCGAGACGAGCGCGGACTCGATTGCGACCGCGCAGGCCCGCTCCGAGGCCGCGCAGGCGGCGTTCCGGATCGCCAGTCGCAAGCGCGACGAGGGGGTCATCAACCAGGTCGAATTCATCGACTCGCGCAGCAGCCTCACCAGCGCGGAGCTGAACTTGAATGTGACGCGCTTCGATCTGTTGGCGCGCCAGGCGGAATTGGACTATGCGACGGCGGCCGGCACGGTGCCGTTAGGTCTTACGGGAGAACGGTGATGATTCGCGGCGTCACTCTGATCACTGTTGCCTTCGCGCTCATGGCGTGCGGCTCGCATCCCACACAGCTCGCGCAACAGCCCACACCCGTGCGGGTGCAGAGTGCCACTTCCGGCCCAGCCAGCCCGACGCTCGAGACCAACGGGTTCGTGGCTACCAAAGACGAGTTGCGACTGTCTTTCAAGGTCAGCGGCGTGATCAAGTCGATCAACGTCGAAGCAGGCCAGACGGTCAAGCCCGGTCAGCGCCTGGCCGAAATCGAGCTCACCGAAATCGACGCACAGGTGGCGCAAGCGCAGGCGCTGGCGGACAAGGCGGAAAGGGACCTCGCGCGCGGCGAACGCCTCTACAAAGATGAAGTGATCAGCCTGGAACAGCTGCAGGACCTGCGCACGCAAGCCTCTCTGCAGCACGCCCAGCTGACCGGCGCGCAGTTCAACCGAGGGTACTCGGTCATCACGGCCCCGCAAGGCGGCGTGATCCTGAGAAAGCTCTCCCAGGTGCGAGAGCTGATCCCGGCCGGCCAACCGGTCCTCGTCATCGGAGCACGTGATCGGGGCTACGTCGTGCGAGCCGCACTGTCGGACCGCGAAGTCGTTCAACTCAAGTTGGGCGACCGGGCGCAGATTCGGATGGATGCCTATCCCGATCGCGCCATCGGCGGGACGATCAGTGAGATCGCCAACGCGGCCGATGAGAAGAGTGGCCTGTTTCCGGTGGAGGTGCGGTTCGACTCCATTCCTGTGGCGCTGGCGAGCGGCCTCGTTGCGAAGCTGCGAATTTTCCCCGCCTCCGCCCAAGCGAAGACGCTCACCTATGTTCCGGTAAGCGCGATCGTCGAGGGTGACGGCAAACGCGCCAGCGTGTTCGTCGTCGAAGGGGACCATGTGAAGCGCCGCAGCGTGCAGGTCTCGTTCATCGAGTCCAAGGGCGTGGCTCTTTCCGAGGGTCTCGCACCCGGCGAACGGGTCGTAACCGACGGTGCGCTCTATCTGCAGGACAACGATCGGATCGCCGTGGTTCGTGACGCGACCAAGGTGATTGGCACGCTCGCAGTGGACGCAGGATGATGTCGTTGCTCGAATTTCCCCTCAGGCGTTATCCGTTCACGATCGTGGTCTTCCTGTGTCTGATCGTGCTCGGCTGGTTCGCATTCAAGAGCGTGCCGCGCGAGGAAGACCCGTATCTGAAGTTCGCAGGCTTCCTGGTCACTGCCGTCTACCCCGGCGCCGACCCGAAGGATCTCGAGCGGCTGGTATCCAAGCCGATCGAGGACCGGTTCGCCGAGCTCGACGACGTCTACAAGCTCGAGACGACCGTAACCGATGGAGTGTCCGTCACGGCCATCGAGTTCACGGCTCGCGCCGACCCGGATAAGAAGTACGACGAGGTGACTCGCGAAATCAACGCGCTGCGCCCAACCCTCCCCGCCGAACTGGCGAGCCTCGAAGTGCGCAAGTTGAGCCCGGGCCTGGTCAATATCCTGCAGGTCGCGCTGGTCAGCAACGACGCTCCGTACCGTGAGCTCGAAGACTATGCTCGCGAGCTCAAGGACACCCTCAAGGCCGTCGATGGTGTGCGCACCGCCGAAAGCTGGGCGATCCCGGATCGTGAGTTGCGCGTGCAGGTCGATCTGCGACGCATGGCCGAGCTGGGCATCAAACCCACCCAATTGGCCCAGGCGCTTCAAAGCGAGAACGCCAACGTCCCAGGAGGATTCGTCGACATCGGGTCGCGGACCTTTACGGTCAGAACCGCAGGAAGCTACACATCGCTTGATCAGGTTCGCGATACCGTCGTTACGTCAGTCGGTGGCCGCCTCGTGCGGGTGCGCGATCTCGCGAGTGTCAGTTGGGAAACCCAGCCGTGGAATTACACGGGGCGTTTCAATGGCAAGCGAGCCGTCTTCGTCACGGCCAACCAGAAGGAAGGCTACAACATCCTCGAGGTCACCACGCGGGTCGAGGCGGCGTTGCAGCGCTACGCGAAGGGACTGCCGAAGCGGATCCAGCTCGAGGTGGGATTCGAGCAATCGCGGAACGTCGCCAACCGCCTCGAGCACCTGTATCGCGATCTCCTGATCGCCATCGCACTGGTGCTCCTGACCCTCTTGCCCCTCGGGCTGCGCGCGGCTGGGATTGTGATGATCTCCATCCCCCTGTCGCTCGCATTCGGCCTGACGGTCATCTACTTCCTCGACTATTCGTTGAATCAGATCTCGATCGCCGCTTTCGTGGTGGCGCTCGGCCTGCTGGTAGATGACTCGATCGTGGTAACTGAGAACATCTCACGACACCTGCGAGAGGGCGCATCGCGTATCGAAGCCGCCCTGGCGGGAACGCGGCAGATCTTCGTCGCCGTCCTGGGCTGCACCGCCACGCTGATCTTTGCGTTCCTGCCCTTGATGGCGCTTCCCGGCAACCCCGGAAAATTCATCCGCGTGCTTCCGGTCACTGTCGTCGCGACGATCGTCGGGTCCTTTCTGATCGCAATGTTCATCATCCCGTTCCTCGCCAGCCGCTTGTTGAGCGAGCATGAGGATCCGCACGGCAGCCCGCTCCTGCGCCGGGTCATGGATGCGATTCACCGCTACTACCGCCCGGCGTTGCACTACTGCCTGAGCAGGCCAAAGGCCACGGTGGCGGTGGCTCTCGGCGGCTCGGTACTGCTCTCAGCGCTGTTGGTTCCGATCGTCGGCAGCAGTCTGTTTCCGAAGGCCGATACACCGCAGTTCCTCGTGACCGTCGAGACACCCAACGGCACCAGTTATGCGCAGACAGATCAGGCTTTGCGCTTCGTCGAAAGCCGCCTGGCACAGACGCCGGCAGTGAAGAGCTGGTTCGCGAACATGGGGCACGGCAACCCCCAGGTGTACTACAACATCGTGCCGCAGGGTAACTCTGCCAACTACGCCGAGGTGTTCGTCCAGCTCAAAACCTACGATACCCGTAGGACCCCGCAGGACCTCGACAGCCTCCGAGCCCGACTCGTCGGCTATCCGGGGGCGCGCATCTACGTCAAGGAGTTCGTGAACGGCCCACGCATTGCTGCTCCCCTCGCCGTGCGTGTCATCGGGCCCGACCTGGACGTCATCGAAAAGCTCTCCAGACGCGTTGAGCGTGTGGTCCAGGGCACGCCGGGGACGCGCGACGTCGAGAATCCGCTGCGCGTCGCCCGCACCAACCTGAAGCTCGACGTCGATACGCGCAAGGCGAGCATGCTGGGCGTCCCGACAGTCGAGTTCGAGCGTGCCGTACGACTGTCGGTCTCCGGGATTCCGGTTGGGACTTATAAAGAGACGACCGGGGAGCAGTACGACATCGTCATGCGCACCCCCACCGGTGCGCGCCCCGACCTCTCGGCGCTGAACGACATCCGCGTACCTTCGCAGTCCGGCGCTGCCCTGCCCGTGTCGCAACTGGCCACGCTGCAATTCGAAAAAGCGCCGACACAGATCGCGCGCTACAACCGCGAGCGCTCGGTCAGCGTCGAGTCAGACGTGCAGAACGGATTCAACACCGCGAAGGTGACTGCGGACGTGGTTCGGCGGCTGAACGCGATGAGCTGGCCCCGCGGCTATCGATACGAACTCGGGGGCGAGGCACAGTCGAGTCAGGAGGCGTTTGGCGGCATCGGCACCGCCATCATCGTGGCCGTGTTCGGGATCATTGCGATCCTGGTCCTCGAGTTCGGCAACTTCAAATCTACGCTGATCGTGCTGACCGTGGTGCCGCTGGGAGTGCTCGGCGGGCTGCTCCTGCTGCTGTTGACGGGCAATTCCATCTCGTTCACCGCCAGCATCGGCTTCATCGCTCTGGTTGGGATCGAGATCAAGAACTCGATCCTGTTCGTCGACTTCGCCAACCAGCTGCGCTCGCAAGGCGCCGAGCTCTCGGATGCCATCGAGCGCGCGGGCGAAATCCGCTTCCTGCCGATCCTGCTGACCTCGGCGACGGCCATCGGGGGTCTGCTGCCGCTGGCCTTGCAGAACGTCGGCCTGTATTCGCCCATGGCGTGGGTGATCATCGGAGGGTTGATCACCTCAACCCTCCTGGCTCGCCTGGTAACGCCTGTGATGTACCGGCTGATGCCGCCGGCTATGGGCTAGGCAGCCTCAGCCTGTTTCTGCTCCTGCGCTGCCTCACTCTCCAATACGCGGGCGACCGCGTGCACGGTCGCCGCGATCCGCACTGCACTCTGAATCGCCTCCCGGGTCACCTCGTGCCGGCGCAGTTGCTTCTCATGGGCCTCGAGGCACATCCCGCAGCCATTGATCGCCGACACTGCCAGCGACAGGAGCTCGAAATCGAGCTTGTCGATTCCTGGGTTGCCGATGACGTTCATGCGCAGGCGCGCGGGCATCTGTGCGTATTCCGCATCACCTACGAGGTGCAGGAAGCGGTAATACACATTGTTCATTCCCATGATCGCGGCGGCTGAGCGTGCCGCGTTCAAGTACGTCGCATCCAACTGCCCCGCGGCCAGCGCTTCGATTTCCCTCGCGAACGCGGGATTTCGCGAGGCGATGGCCGAGCTGACCGCCACGGCCCAGATCTGCCGGTCGTTCAATCCGGGAGCGCCCTGTGTCGACAGCACGGACCCCAGGTTGAGCCTGAGGTCGCGCGCATAGTCGGGGATGGCGTCGCGAATCTGATCTAGTGTCTTCATGTCAGGCCGCCTTCAGCGTGTCCTGACCCTTCGTCCAGTTGCACGGACACAGCTCGTCCGTCTGCAGCGCGTCCAGGACACGAAGCACCTCTTCGGGGCTGCGGCCGACGTTGAGGTCGGTCACGTACACGAAGCGGATCACGCCCTGAGGGTCGACGATGTAAGTGGCTCGCTGCGCCACACCTTCCTGCGGATCCAGAATGCCGAGCCCCGTCGTCAACTCGCGCTTGATATCCGAGAGCATCGGGAAGGGCAGGCTCTTCAACTCGTCCTTGTCGCGGCGCCAGGCCAGGTGCACGTGTTCGCTGTCGATGCTGACGCCGAGGACCTGGGCGTCGCGTGCCTTGAATTCACGATCGAGCTTGCCGAACGCGGCGATCTCGGTCGGGCAGACGAACGTGAAGTCCTTCGGCCAGAAGAACACGACTTTCCACTTGCCGGGAAAGCTGTCCTGAGTGAAAGACTCGAACGCCTTGGAGGGATCGCTGGACACCACGCCCTTCAGGGCGAACTCGGGAAACCGTTTACCGATACCGGACATCTTGTCTATCTCCTTGGGGGGTCAATTCCCCTCACTTGACGCAAAGAATGGGGGCGGACCCCTCCAAGATCCAATCGATTGACTTTATAATCTCGATAGACGCCATATATCGAGTTGCGCCCCCCCTTCCCCTGACGCCACCCGAGCGATCCGTTCAATGAGCGACATCAAACTCAAGGACCTCCGCTATCTCGTAGCGGTCGCAGACGCCCGCCACTTCGGGCGGGCCGCGGAGCGTTGCTTCGTGAGCCAACCCACCCTCTCAGCTCAGCTCAAGAAGCTGGAGGAGTACCTGGGCGTCCAGCTCATCGAGCGTCAGCCGAAGCACGTCACCCTGACCGACGCAGGCGAACAGATCGTCGCTCGGGCACGCAAAATTCTGGAAGCCAGCGACGAAGTGGTGACGCTGGCACGCGCGCACCGCGATCCGCTGGCGGGGATTCTGCGCGTCGCGCTGTTGCCCACCATCGGGCCCTATCTGCTGCCGCGTGTCTCACAGGCCATCCGCAAGGCTCTACCGCGTATGGACCTGCGGTTGTACGAATATCAAACGGCACCGATGCTGGAAAAGCTGCAGGCAACCGAGATCGATATCGGCATCCTGGCGCTCCCGGTGTACAACGAGGGACTCGAGTCGCGCGAGCTCTATGTCGAGCCGTTCACTGTGGCCGTGCCGGATAATCACAAGCTCGCCAAGCGCGACACGGTTCGCGTCGATGACCTGCAGGGCGAGACACTGCTGCTGCTCGAGGACGGCCACTGCCTGCGCGATCAGGCTCTCGAGGTCTGCAGTCGCATCGGGCCGAGCGAGAAACAGGACTTCCGAGCTACGAGCCTCGAGACCTTGCGCCAGATGGTGGCGACAGGCGCAGGTGTCACGCTGCTCCCGGAGCTCGCAGGAAAGGGCGCATACGGACAGGCCCGCGGAGTCACCATTCGGCCCTTTACCCGGCCGGTTCCAGTCCGCCACGTCGGGGCCGTCTGGCGCAAGTCGAGTGCGCGGGGGGCGGCGATCAACGCATTCTGCAAGGTGATTTCCGAGCACGCCAAGGCATAATCGCTTCACAAATGAAGATCCCCAGCTTGGCTTTGGTATTGGCGCTCTGGATGGGTGCGGCGGCAGCGCAGACGCCCGCTCTTACGGTCAACAGCGCCTGGATCCGGGTGACACCGGGCTCAGATGTGGCTTCCGTGTATTTGACGCTGGTCAATCCGGGCAAGAAGCCGATCACGATCGTCAGCGTCGAATCCCCCGTGGCCGGTCATGCCATGGTTCACGAGACGCGCATCGAGGGCGGTATTGCGCGGATGCGTCCTGTCGACCGGATTACGGTCGCGCCGGGCAAGACTGTGGTGTTCCAGCCCGAAGGGCTGCACATCATGCTGCATGGAGTGACGCAGAAGTTGGCCGTCGGGCAGTCGGTGCCGTTGGTACTTCAGTTTTCCGACGGCGCGTCGATGCACCTCAATGCGACTGTCCGTCCGCTGACCGAAGAGTAGAGCTTCACTCCCGTGAGCCGGCCTTCGTCCCCGTTGGATCACGTGACTCCCTACGATCGGTTCGCCTGGACCGACTCGCAGATCGAGCAACTTCTCGCCGCCGGTCAACACGAGCGCGAGTTGATCGCTTATTTCGGCGAAACCGAATACCGGGAGCTAGTGGCGCTTGCGCGCGAGGCAGCGAAGATTTCCTTGGACGCAGCACCTCGTGCCGTGGTCGTGCCCGGCATCATGGGGTCCCAACTCGGAGTGCGGCGCGCCGCACCCCTGCCAAACGATATCCTTTGGCTCGACCCGATCGACATCGAGCTCGGCCGCCTGTCACTGCTGCGCGTTCCCGAAGCCGCCGCGGCCAATCCCTCACCCGTGGTCTCCTTGGGCGCGGTGCTCTTTTCCTATTTGCGCCTGAAGCTGCACCTGCGCGTCGCCGGCTTCGACGCCATCATTCACGACTATGACTGGCGGCTCGGCATCGATGAGCTGGGGCGAGGGCTGGCAACCCGGCTGAGCGCCGAAGTGGCTGCTTCCCCCGCCTCCACCAGGCCGGTCGTCGTCGTCGCTCACAGTATGGGAGGGTTGGTCACGCGCGCAGCGCTGACACAACCGGGACTCGAAGGAATCAGCCGGGTCATTCTCATGGGCTCACCCAACTTCGGCTCCTACGCGCCGGTGCAGGCGTTACGCGGTACGTACGCAGTCGTTCGCAAGATCGCCCGGCTGGTCCAGAACCACTCGGCCGAGTCGATGGCCGCCGAGATCTTCAACACCTTTCCGAGCCTGTATCACATGCTGCCCGTTGCGAGCCGGCACGGCGGCCCCGATCTGTTCGACCCGGCGGAGTGGCCGACCGCGGGACCTCGGCCCAGGCCCCAGATGTTGGCCGCAGCGCAGTCCGTGGGAAAGACGCTGGCACAACCCGACTCACGATTCTCGGTGATCGTCGGAGTAGACCAGGAGACGGTGACGGCGATTACTCGCCGCAGTAACGACTTCATATACACGGTGACCCGCCACGGGGACGGGACTGTTCCCGCTGTGAGCGCTGAGCTACCCGGCGCGACGAACTACTACGCGGCGGCAGCGCATAGCGATCTGACACGAGACCCCGAAGTGGCCGCTGCGGTCGTTGACCTGCTGAGGACCGGCACGACCGCTCGACTCTCGCGGAGTTGGAAGGGGAAGAGTCGCGCCGAGGCTCGCGTCAGTGACCGGCAGTTGCGTCGGACTCATGCACAGAAGGTGGATTGGGCCAGTCTCGAACCCGAAGAGCGGCGATTGTTCCTGCAGAATCTGAACGAGCCTCCGCAGCTGCGACTGCGGGTGCCGAGCGCGGCGCGCGCCCGGGCAGCGCACAAATCCCCAGCAGGTAGCACCCCCCATCCTGGCGCGTTTCGCCGCCATAAGGCCAAATGAGCGGCGGCACGATCGTTTGGCTTCGCCAGGATCTGCGCCTTCGAGACAACCCCGCCCTGCACGCCGCAACGTCTCTCGCAGGCGCGGTAATCCCCGTCTACATCTGGTCGCCCGAGGAAGAAGGCGACTGGCCTCCCGGGGCGGCCTCCGGCGCGTGGCTGCATCACTCCCTCGCCTCACTGGCCCAGAGTCTGGCGGAACGGGGCTCCCGACTCATCATCGCCCGTGGCCCCGCTCTCGAGACCCTCCGTGCCCTCGCCGAAGAGACATCCGCCACTGCGGTGTATTGGAACAGGCGCTACGAACCGGCGGCGGTCGCCTGCAGCACCCGGGTCGAGAGCGGTTTGATCAATGACGGCCTGAAGGCCATGAGTTTCAACAGCGCGCTGTTGATGGAGCCGGCGGAGTTTCTGAACCAGAGTGGCAAGCCCTATCAGGTCTACACCGCGTTCATGCGCGCGCTCCTGCATGTGTTGGATCCTGGACCGGCGCTGCCACTGCCTCGCACTTGGCGAGCGCCACGACACTGGCCGTCGGGCCTGTCGCTGACATCACTCGGCCTGCTGCCGAAGATTCCGTGGCACGAGACGATGCTCGCCACATGGACTCCTGGCGAACGCGGGGCGCATGCACGGCTGAAGAGGTTTCTCGATGTCGCCATCGGCGACTATCGTGAGGCTCGTGAGCGTCCCTCCGAGCGCGGCACCTCGAGTCTCTCACCGCATTTGCACTTTGGCGAAATCGGGCCGCGGCAGGTCTGGCACGCGCTGGGTGCCCAAGGGCGTAACAGCGCGTTCCTCCGCGAACTGATCTGGCGGGAGTTTGCCCACCACCTGCTCTACCATTTTCCGCACACCCCGCTGCAGCCGCTGCGGCCGGAATTCCGCAAGTTCCCCTGGAAGCCCAGCGCCCACCCCCTGCGAGCCTGGCAACAGGGCCGGACCGGCATCCCGATGGTGGATGCCGGCATGCGCGAGCTGTGGGCCACCGGCTGGATGCACAACCGCGTTCGCATGATCGTCGCCTCCCTGCTGGTCAAAAACCTGCTCATCCCGTGGCAGCAGGGAGCCCGCTGGTTCTGGGATACCCTCGTCGACGCCGATCTGGCCAACAACACGATGAACTGGCAGTGGGTCGCCGGCAGCGGGGCCGACGCGGCGCCCTATTTCCGGATCTTCAATCCGGTGACGCAGGCCAAACGGTTCGATCCCGAAGGAAGTTATATCCGTAAATGGGTGCCGGAGCTCGGCGGCCTCTCCGGATCCTATCCTCCACCGATCGTCGATCTGCAGCGCTCGCGCGAGCGCGCGCTCGATGCCTACCAGGAAATGCGGCGCGTGTGATAGAAAGGTGGCACTTTGACCCTTACCTTCAACGACGTGTTCGGTCCGATACCGGACGTAAACACCATCATTCGTGTCAGCGTGCGCCTCGTGACGGCGCTGATCATCGGTGGAGTGATTGGCTTGCAACGCGAGCTGACACATCATCCAGCTGGCTTGCGCACTCATATGTTGGTTGCGATGGGGACCGCACTGTTGGTCATCGGCGGCCAGGAATCGGGGATGAGCTCGAGTGATGTGTCGCGCATCGTCCAGGGCATCGTGACCGGTATCGGCTTCCTCGGAGGGGGAGCCATTCTGAAGCTCACCGCCGAACATGAAATTCGGGGTCTGACCACCGCCGCCGGAATTTGGATGACAGCCGCCTGCGCAGTCGCAGCCGGGCTTGGCCGCGTTGGCGTCGCGATTATCGGAGTGATACTCGCGCTGTTCGTGTTGATGGTACTGCGGGCTTTCGAGGAGCGCCTCGGAAGCCACGCGTACCGCAGCCCGGAGTCGAAGGAGATGCGCATCGACACGCAGGACGACGCCGACGCCTGACAACCCTGCGTGGCGCCCGTCAACTCAGCAGCCGCACGATCTCCTGCTGCTGCCGGATGTCCGGCAACGGCCCACGCCCGCCCGCAAGATTGTCCTGCAGGTGACTGACCTTGCCGGTTGCCGGAATGATGCACGTCACCGCCGGATGCGAGGCGATGTACTTCAGGCACAGCTGGCTCCAACTGGTGCACTGCAGCTCCGGCGCCCACGCCGGCAGCGGTTTGTTACGCATCTTGGCGAACAGGGCGCCGTCCTCGAACGGCCGGTTCACCAACACCGCCACCCCCTGATCGGCGGCAAGGGGCAGCAGTCGTTTCTCGGCGTCCCGTGTGACCGGCGAGTAATTCAGCTGTACGAAATCCAACTTTTCCCGTGCGATGACCCGCGCAAGATCTGAGTGCGACGAAACCGTGTAGTGCGTGATCCCGATGTAACGCACGCGACCGGCCTCTTTCCAAGCACGCAGCGTCTTGAGCTGGGTATCCAAGTCGAGGAGGTTGTGGACCTGGACCAGGTCCAGGTTGCGGGTCTTCATGAGCTGCGCCGATCGGGTCATCTGCTCTACGCCGGCGTGCTCGCCCCGCGTCCACACTTTTGTCGCTAGAAACACGTGCTCGTGCATCGCTGGCGTCAACAGATCGCCGAGCACGCGCTCGGCCGTCGAGTACATCGGCGAAGTATCGATGAGTCTGCCACCCGCGGCGAAGAATGCCTCGAGAACAGCACGCAACGGCGAGCGATCGCCTGCGGATTCGCCAACCTCAAAGGGCCCGGAAGTTCCGAGACCGATGATCGGAATCTCCTCGCCGCTCGAGGGAATCGCGCGCGCGATGAGATCGCCCGCAGCGGGCACGTGCGCAGCGGCGCCCGCCGTGATCCCTGCACTCGCCGCTTCAGCCGGCGGCCCCACCGCGGACGCAGCCGCAACATTCGCCATAGCGCTCACTCCTCCTGCCAGCAACTCTCGGCGGTTCACGGTGGATCTCGAAGATGTCTCTCAGATAAGTGCGACATCACTGTCGACAATGCTCGCATCGCCTCGTTGCACGACGCGTGACAGGCTCAATGCGTTCGGCAACACCTGCTCAGCGAAAAAGCGTGCCGTTTGCAACTTGGCAGCATAGAAATCCTTGTCCAGCCCGCTGAGGCCCTTCTCGGCGACCACCGCCGACTTTGCCATCAGCCAACCGGCAACAGTAAAGCCACACAGTTTCAGGAAGGGGACCGACACCGCGAGCGCTGCCTCGGGTTGCGCGACCATTTTACTCATCAGCGCTGCGCTTGCGTCTTTGAGGAGTCCGACACCTTCGGCGGCGGCAGTGACAGCCGCGCGAGCCGCACCGTCTTGGGGTTTGAGTGATCCCAACTCGGCGGCCATGTCGGTGAGCAGCGATGCCAGCGCCACTCCTTTGTCCCGACCGAGCTTCCGCCCTAGCAAATCGTTCGACTGAATCCCGGTGGTCCCCTCATAGATTGTCGTGATCCGCACGTCGCGTAGATATTGCGCGGCCCCTGTCTCTTCGATGAATCCCATGCCGCCGTGGACCTGCACGCCGAGCGACGCAACCTCGTTTCCCAGCTCGGTGCACCAACCTTTGACAATGGGGATCAGCAGATCGCCGCGCGCGTGCGCCGCTTTGCGCACGTTCTCGTCGGCGGAATTGGCGCCCAGGTCCAGTTGATACGCCGCATACAGAGCCAGTGCACGGGACGCCTCGGTGACGGACTTCATCGTCAACAGCATTCGTCGAACGTCGGGGTGGTTGATGATGGGCCCCGCGGCTGACTTACCGCCCGCGGCAGCACCCTGCGACGGCGGCCGCCCCTGCACTCGCTCGCGCGCCCACTGCAGCGCCTTCTGAAAGGCCCGCTCGCCGACCGAATAGCCCTCGAGTCCCACCGAAAGCCGTGCCGAGTTCATCATGACGAACATGTATTCGAGACCGCGATTGGCCTCTCCGACCAAGTGACCGACGGCGCCCTCGCGATCGCCGAATGCGAGCACGCACGTGGGGCTCGCATGAATTCCGAGCTTATGCTCGATCGACACGCAACGAACCTCATTGCGCTCTCCGAGTGAACCGTCCTCCTTCAGCAGCACCTTCGGAACGACGAACAGAGAGATTCCCTTGATGCCGGCCGGCGCTCCCTCGATCCGGGCCAGGACCATGTGAACCGTGTTAGGCGTGTAGTCGTGATCACCCCAGGTGATGAAGATCTTCTGCCCGAAAATTCTGTAGTGATCTGCCTCGGGCACGGCTCGAGTTCGCGTCAATGCCAGGTCCGAGCCGGCCTGCGGCTCGGTCAGAACCATCGTGCCGGTCCACTCACCGCTGACCATCTTCGGCAGGTATTGCCCCTTCAGCTTTTGCGAGCCCGCAAGCTCGAGAGCGTGTACCGCGCCGTGGGTGAGCATCGGGCAAAGCTTGAACGAGAGGTTTGATGAGGCCCACAACTCCTGCACCGCTGTCGTGAGACACAGCGGAACCGGCTGGCCGCCGAATTCAGCCGACGATCCGAGCTGCGGCCACCCGCCTGCGACGAACTGGCTGTAGGCATTCCGGAATCCTGGCGAGGTCACCACACCGTCCGGCGTCCATTTGGCGCCCTGCTCGTCCCCGGAGCGATTCAAAGGGTCGAGGACGGTTTCCGCGAAGCGTCCGGCTTCTTCGAGCACGGATTGCGCGAGATCGCTGGTGTAGTCGGCAAAGCGCGGGCACGCAGCGAGGCTGGCCGTATCGAGGAGCTCATCGAGAACGAAACGCAAGTCCCTGAGCGGCGCGCGGTACATCGGACATCCCCTTGGTCGATTGGCGAAAGTCGCCTGCGGCGCAATGTGCCTGTCCATCCCTGGACGGCACCCTGCGGGCCGACCCCCGGTCGTCCAAACGCGCTCCCTGCGCGTTTGTCGCAGACGCCGAGGTCCTGGCCCTAGTGTAAACCTACTCGCCAGTAACCTTCAGCCGCTCAGCGCGGGCACGATATTCGCCGCCAGAAATTCCACGAAACGCTGCACCCGTGTATCGGCTTCCAGCGAGGCTGGATACAGCGCGTACAATGCGGCCGCGTGCGGCACCGACCAGCCTGGCAACACCAGCTTCACGCGTCCAGTCGCGAGCCCTTGGCGACACAGGAACTCGGGAAGCAGACCAATACCGAGCCCAGCCGCCATGGCAGCGTGCAACACGGCGGGATCGTCCACGGCGAGTTTCGGGGACATTGATACTTCAGCGCGCTGTGAGCCGCGCTCCAGGCGCAAGCGGAACTCAGGAAGATGCGTCGCTTCAGGGGTCAGCACGTCATGGCTCCGCAGATCGTCCGGTCGCGAGGGCTCGCCTCGCTGCTGAAGGTACGCCGGCGTTGCACAGAGAAGAACGGGAGGAGCGCCGAGCAAGCGATTCCGGATCGCGGTCTCGGCAGGCAATTTCGTGCGAAGCGCGACGTCCCAGCCATCACTGATAGCGGACCCATCAAGCGCCACTTCAAGAGGCACGTCAGGAAAACGCTCGAGGAATCGAGGGACGAGAGGCGTGAGCAGCACACGACCGTACGTCGGGTCGGCCACCACACGAAGCGGGCCGGAAATAGGCGCCTGCATTTGCGCGATTACTGCACGCGCAGCGTCTGTTTCCTCGACCATGCGCTTTGCGTGCGGATAGAGCAGACGCCCGGCGGTCGTAAGCGAAATCCGTCGTGTGGTCCGCTCGAGGACTCGCACTCCTAGTGCGCGTTCAAGGTCAGCCACCGCGCGGCTGACGGCAGCTTTGGGCACCCCCAGCGCGCGGGCCGCTGCCGAGAAGCCATTCAGATCAATGACCTTTGCGAGTACGGCGAGCTGCGCCGGAGTCCAGATCAGATTCAAGATGGCGGCAATCCCCTTGGGTGATGGCGCCATTGTTTCACCCGAGAGGCACACAGGCAAAGCTTTGCCCGGCTAAAATCGCCCCCCCTTGGGCCGCGCACCGCCCAAGCTTTCACAGACGCTTCTGAAGTCAAGGGGAACGCAATGAAGATTTCCGTCCACGCTCTCTCGGTCGACGTGTTCGCTCACACGCTCGGCCAGCTCTCGCACCTGCTCGAAAAGGGCGCCGCACACGCCACTGCACGAAAGTTCGATTCGTCGGTCCTGGTGAACGATCGACTCGCGCCCGATATGTTTCCGCTCTCGAAACAGGTTCAGATTGCATGCGACCTCGCAAAGAATTCGGTCGCTCGCCTGGCGGGGCTCGAGCCGCCGCGTTTCGAGGACACCGAAAAGACGATCGAAGACCTGCGCGCACGTATCGCGCGAACGATCGATTACATAAAGGGCGTGCCGGCGAGCTCTTTCGAAGGCTCCGAAGACCGCGACATCAAAGTCCCCGCAGGTGATCGCACGCTGGAATTCAAGGGACTTCCGTTCCTGCAGCGCTGGGCCATTCCAAACGTGTTCTTCCACGTGATGGCGGCGTACTCGATTCTTCGACACAACGGCGTCGACGTTGGCAAGCGCGACTTTCTCGGCGCGATCTAACAATAGTCGTCACGGCGATCTGACAATACACACGTGGTGGACGAGTGCAGCTCGTTCACCACGTCGCTTATGACAAACCTAGGTACTTGTACCTAAGTAAACTGTTTTGTCGCTATAGAGGAACGCGAAAGCAGTCACGGCGCCGGCATTGTTGTGCTGCCACCCTATCTGGGCACGCTCGGTCTCAATCTCTCGCAGCGTGTCGTCTTTGGGGATGGGGAAGTCCTTGCAGTCAAGTAACGCCATGGCCGTGCGCACGCCCGCAGCACCTTCAACACCAGCAAATGCGGTTGAACCCGCTACTGCTGAATCTCTTGGGTGGCAGTTGCGCGCAGCGCTTCCGCCGCTGCGGCTGCATTCAGTCTCTCTCTACGACAAAGACGCCAACGTCCTCTGGCTCAGTGAGGGCGCGCTGGGTCCTGACGAGCACAACCTGGTGCTCGAGGCCATTCAGGCTCTCACTGCGGATACGTCCCAAAGCGCCTACGAGACAGGCATGGAGGACGGCCGAATCGGAATTTTTCTTCCCGTGCGTGCTCCGCGCGGCGATCTCGTCGGCCTGGCAATGATCCTGGCGGACTTGAAGTCGGTTGGCGATGGCGTCGTCGAGAAGATGGTCTCGCCACAAGTCCGCACCATCATGCAGAAGGTGGCGGTGCACCTGCGAAGCACGGCCAAAACCAACAGCTCCGACGCGCCAGTTCAAGTGGTAGACAGTGTGGTCGACGGAAACACTGCGCGAGTCGCCGCGTTGACCATGCCAATGCCGACGGCTGAAGCCGCCGCGCCCGAGCCCCCGAGAAATGCACCCGGCAAATCCGCTGCGCCTAACTCTGGCGGTGGCGCGGCCGCGGCAGCGCCTGCCGGCGGAGCTTCGAACGCCGCGCGCGGTGCGGCAGCTCCCGCCGCGTCGAAAGCCCCTAAGGGCAAGGATGTTCTCTCCGCGCAGGCGGTCGACGACATTCTCGAGTTTGAACTCACGCCGAATGTCCCGAAGGCTGAGCCCGCTGCGCACCCCACGGCTGAGACTGCCGCTGCCGAAGACGCCGCGCTGGTGTCTCTCGAGATCGCTGCGGAGTGGAAACCGGGATCAGCCGGCACCGCGAGCCCGCCCCCCGTCGCCGCAGTGATACCGGCACCTGTGGTTATTGAGACCCCCGTTCTGGCCGCGGCGGCGCCCGTGACAGCGGCGCCACCGGTTTTGTCGGCAGCAGAGGCATCACTGATTCCGGGCCTTGAGTTGCCTGTCCTGGCCCCGTCGCCCGTCGCAGCCCCACCGGTGTTGGGTGTGAGTGCGGCCACGTCCGACATCGCGAGCACTGGCAGCGCGACTAGGATCAGTCAAGTCATCACAGTGACGCCTGAGGCGCCGAAAACGTCGTCCACCGGAACGAATAACGCCCTACCGGCGCCGAGCACGACGGGCACGGCCCGCGTCCTCACGACGGGCACGGCCCGCGTCCTCACGACCGGTGATCCCGGCGCGCTGATTCTCGAGATTCAGCCCTACTCCAAACTCCGCTCGGGTGGACGGTCTCGCCGGTACGAGGTGCTCGTCCGCACTCCGCAGCTGCGCGATGCGACACGCGACCCGGCCGCTCTGGACGCACACGCGCTGCAGCGGCTGTTCTCCTGGCTCAGCACCAACCGCGGGGCTTGGAATCTCGAGCCAACTAGCTTCACGCTGAATCTCTCGGTCACGACTCTGGAAGATGAGCGCTTCCCTCAGAACGTTGCCGCAGCGCTGAAATCTCACGGCATCTCGCCGGAGACGATCGGATTTGAAATTGCCGAGCCGCTATGCACCCAGCGTCGCGCGCAGGTCGAACGATTCATTACCCTGTGTGACAAGATTGGCTGCTTCGTCGTAATCGACGACTTCTCGCTCGACTCATCCGTCCTGCCGTTGTTGCGTTCCAAGGCGTTGCGGCTGGTCAAGATCGACCCGAAGCTCACGAACATCGCCCTGAAGGACAAACTCTCCCAGGCGATGGTCGTGGCGATCGCCCAAGCCGTGAAGGTTCTGGGGATTCACTGCTGCGCCAAACGGGTCGACGCCCAGGCGTCGCTGCAGTGGCTCACCGCGATCGGCTGCGACTTTGCCCAGGGCGCGGCCCTGGCCCAGATCCAGCCGCTGGATGCGCTCGCCCAGGCCCAAGCCTAAATGTCTTTGTAAATCAGTGCCTTGACGGGCGGCAGACGGACCGCCAAGGGCACTGGCGCGCGCCCGTGCGACGAGCTGAGACCCACACGCGTTCAAGGGCGCGGTGAAGGGGAAGCATCGCGATTGCCGGATGGCCTAAGCTTCACTCATCGTAGGGGGCCATCCACGCTGCCAATGCTGACTCTCGAGCAACTGCGCACCAACCGTAGCGTCATGTTCTGGACGTTGCACGCGGCTGGCTGGAGCGGCTATGCCGCGACACAGTTCTTCAGCGCCCTCCTCTACGAGAAGCCGAACGGCTACGGCGCGGTGCTCGCTTTTGCGGCGGTGTCCGGATTCGTCCTCTCGGTCCCGATGAGATACATCTATCGCGGACTCTCGGGTCGCTCGCCGCAGGTAACGGTACTCGTGGTGCTCGCAACCTGTTATTTCACAGCGCTAGCGATCCGCACGGTCGTTAATCTCGCCTACTGGCGATTGGTCGAGCCCGAATACCACTTCACGACCTTCTTCGAGCTGTTCGGCGGCGCCATGTCGACGACCTATCTGTTGTCGGCGTGGAGCGCCCTCTACTTCGGGATCAAGTACTACGAATCGGGCCAGCACCAGCGCGAGGCCGCCCTCAAGGCCGCCGCCCTGGCCCAGGAAGCCCAGCTGAAGATGCTGCGCTATCAACTGAACCCCCATTTCCTCTTCAACACCCTGAACGCCATTTCCACCCTGATATTGGATAACCAGAACCGGACGGCGAACCATGCCGTGACCCGGCTGTCTGAGTTTCTGCGCTACACCCTGGACCAGGACCCGATGAAGAAGGTCACCTTGCGCCGGGAGTTGGAAGCGCTGGAACTGTACCTGGGGACGGAACGTCTGCGTTTCGGGGACCGGTTGCGACTCGAATATGCGCTGGAGGAGGCCTCACTGGAGGCGCTTGTACCCAGTCTCCTGTTGCAGCCGTTGGTCGAGAACGCCCTGAAATACGCTGTATCCAGCCGGGAGCTAGGGGGAACCGTGCGTATCGAGAGCCGCACCCGGGGTGCGATGCTGGAAGTCAGCGTCATTGACGATGGCCCGGGCCTTCGGGATACCGCCGTAGCTCCCACCGAGCGGCGTGGCGTCGGTTTGCGCAACTCTCGTGAGCGACTTGCGGTGTTGTATGGCGTGAATCATCGGTTCGCCGTGATCAGCAGCGTGCCGGGTCTACGCGTAGATATGGCCCTGCCTTTGGAAATCGGCGAGCCCGAGCAACCGGCCGTGACGCGGCCCACAGTCTCGAGCACTCCCCTACGAGCCGCCGAAGAGTCGGCACCGGGCCCGGGTCAACACACTAAAGCAGCGCGCGCATGAAGATTCGCACGATCATCGTCGATGACGAGGCACTCTCACGACGCGGCATCGAGCTGCGCCTCGTTGAGGCAGAAGACTTCGAGATTGTGGCCCAGTGCGCCAGCGGCAGGGACGCACTCGCGCAAATCCAGGAGCACAAGCCCGACCTGGTATTTCTCGACATCCAGATGCCGGGCATGACCGGCTTCGAGGTCCTGGCCCAGATTCCCCACGAGTCTCTGCCGGGAATCATCTTCGTCACTGCCTATGATCAGTACGCGATCCAGGCCTTCGAGGCTCGGGCGGTCGACTACCTGCTCAAACCAATCGACGAAGATCGATTCAAGGCCGCGCTGGATCGTGTACGTGAGCAGATCGAGGCCCGCACCGCCGCGACCCAGCGCGACCGGTTGGTCGAGCTGATCTCCGAGATCACAGGCTGTGGTGAGCTGGCACTCGATGAGTTACTCAGCCGCGGTCGAAAAGCCTTGGAATCCAAGCACCCGGAGATCATTCCGATTCGGCAAGGACGCGAGACCGTGCGAGTGCCGATCGGATCCATTCAGTGGGTCGATGCCGCAGGCGACTATATGTGCGTGCACGCAAGCGGTACGACGTACATCCTGCGCGGCACGATGAAAGAACTCGAGGAACTGCTGGACCCGAAGCTTTTCCAACGGGTCCACCGCTCGACGATCGTGAACCTGCGGCTGGTGAAGAGCCTTCGTGCGCACATGAACGGGGAGTACTTTCTGACCCTCGAGGGCGGTCACGAGCTCAAGCTGTCGCGGACCTACCGCGACAAGGTCGAGTACTTCCTGAAGGGCAATGGTTGATCGGGAAAAGTCGCCTGCGGCGCTTTTCCGGACATCGCCTGCGTTTCCGGCGGCAAAAAGCGTCGTTTTTGCCGCCTACGCGCGGCGCCGGAACGTCCCCGTCGTGAACAGCTGATACTCGGTGTCGACCACCGAGATGCAATTACGCCCCGACCGTTTCGCGCTGTACAGCGCCTCGTCAGCAAGCTGCACCGCGCCCTCATGACTGCGATCACCGCTCGGAGTGACGATCGCCACACCAACGCTGGCCGTCACGTACAGGGCTGTTGCCGAGTCTTCGTGCATGATGCTCAGGGCGTGGATCGACTTGCGCAGCTGTTCGGCAATGTCGCGAACGCTCTCGGAGCTCAGATCGAACAACGCCACCACAAATTCCTCGCCGCCGTAACGCGCAGCGATGTCGAGCGGGCGACGCGCGAAACCCTGAACGACTTGAGCGACACGGCGTAACGCGTGATCGCCCGCCTGGTGTCCATACCGGTCGTTGTAAGCCTTGAAGTAGTCCACGTCGATCAACAGGAGGGCCACCATCCGTCGATCGCGGAGCGCCTGCTGCCAGAGACGCGGGAGATAGTCGTCAAACGCGCCGCGATTCTTGAGACCTGTCAGGCCGTCGCGCGTGGCCATCTCGCCCATCAATCCGCGCTCGAGGAAAGAAGTGCGCAACTGACGTTCGACGCCTCGGTAAACAAACGCTCCCACGGCTGCGGTTATTGTCAAAACGCACACGTAGTACCCGACCGCTGTTGCCGGCAGGCCACCGTATGCCAACGCGACGCCATGCGACAGAATCATGAGGCCGTTCGCGATCAACGAGGGCCGGAAGAGCTGCCCGCCAAGGAAATACAGCGCGATGCTGAACGTCGTGAGCAGATAGAACAGATCCGGGTGTCCTTCGATGAGGCGACCTGCCACGCCAACCGCCGATACGACGGCGAACAGCGGCAGGATCACCCGGGCCAGTGGGAGATAGAGCCGCTCGTAATAACGGCTCCACGAGGCCCACACGAGGAACAGGCTGGCCGGCATCAGCAGTCCCAGCCAACCGAACGCCAGGGAGCGCGGCGGGACATGGTCCAGCAGCACGAGATGGATCCCGGCCACCAGCGACAGCAGGAAGATCGCGAGCTGGAAAAACTGCACGCGCGCCCGGGCGCGATCTACGTGGAACGCCTGGAATTCGCGTTCGAGCTCAGGCGAGAAGCGCAGCTCGGGGAACTCCCGTCGCAACTCGGAGGCATAAGGTGAATCCGGAAAGTGCTCCAGATCGAGCGCGGCGGGCATCTGCATCGTGAGCGAAATTTATCTCACCCGGCCCTGCCAAAGTGTGACGCACGTCCGGCGTGCAAGGGCTGTGGCAGGAACATCACACGTTGAGAACGAGCACACCTTCCAGACCAACGTCGCATTGATTCGTTGCGAATCGGTGAACACACGCGCGCCGTCGGCGCTTTCTGAAGAGAATTCAAACTGCTCTGTACACTTCGTGAGAAGCGTGTCACGAAGACAGGGTCGAGCGCGCGATTTGTGAGCCATCACGTAGGCATCGAGCGACACCCATTGCAGCATAGGCGGCGTGCATCAACAGCTTGCGAAGCGAATCCTAGGCTCGAAATTATGGAAGCTGCGACTCGCCCTGTGCTTGAGCCCCTGAACGACCTTCCGGTCGAAGAGCCGCTCGAGGGCGGGCTCCACATTCCCGCGCCGACATCGTCAGCGACCGCCACCCCAACGGATGCGCCGTCGGCGGCTGCCGCCTCGCTCGCCGCTTCCCGTGCTCCGCAATCCGACGCCCTCGTTTCCGGCGCCGCGCTCGATGAATTGCTGGATCCCGAATCCCTGCTCGGGCCTCCTCCACCGCTCGCCGATACGCGGGTGATCACCGGTTCCGAAACATCACCGGCCGCAACGCCTGCCGCGGCGCCCATTGATCCTGAGGAACTGCTGAACGCCGATCTGCTGAGCGCGCTCGAGCCGATGCCGGATGTGCAGGCCCGGGCTGCCTCGCCTGCTCCGGCCCCCAGCTCGGCGCAGCCCGCGGAGCCGAAGTTGGAATTGTCTTTGCTCCCCGATGAGCCGATCGTCGACCGCGACGCTCCGGCTCCCTCCGGCTCGTCCGCTGCGGAATCCGCCACCGCGCAACCTGACAACGCCGCTTCTTCTGTCGTGACGCCGCCGACCGCGGCCGCAAAACCGACGACCGCCGCGAAGCCGCCAGGGGTAGCAGCAAAGCAGCCGACTGCCGCGGCGCCAGCGTCGCCCAAGACATCCACGGCTTCGAAGCCCGCCGCGCCGGCGGCCGCGGCCATGGCAGCAGCGGCGCAGAGCGCATCGGCTGTCAGGAGTGCTCCTGCTGCCACCACGAAATCCAGCGTGGCCACCAAACCGGCCGCTCCGGCGCCCAAGCCAGCGAGCGCCGCGAAGCCGGCTCTGAAAGCCGTACCGACCGTCAGGCCCGTAGCGCCCAGTCCAGAGCCCGTGGCGAGCGCCCTCCCCGCGCCCTCTCCGGCCGCCTCTCTTACTTTGGCACCGACCGCGGAAGCAGCCACGTCAGCGGCCGCTCCGGCGCCTGTGGTGCCTCTGGCGCCCCTGGCGACCATCCCGGCGGCGGCAACGACTGCCCCTGCCTCCCCCGTAGTCCAGCCGACTGCCGCCCCCTCTCCGGCCGCCCAACCGGCCGCGGCTGGGCAGGCTTCGCCGCCGATGGACCGCGACTTCATCGCGCGCAATCAGATCGTCGAGCGCTATCTGTCGGGTCGATTGCCGCTGAAGGGCGCGACTGATTTCGAACGCTTCTGCAAAGAGAACCCACAGCTCCTGGACGAGCTGGGGCTGCCTGAGAGGGTCAACGCCGGACTGCGCCTGCTCGAGGCCAGCGGCAAGCCCGAGCCCTGGCAGGAAGCTGCTCAGCCGTTCTGGGTGAAGCTACCGGTCATTCTGGGACTGGCCGCGGCGACACTCGTGCTGGGCATCGCGTTGCCCATCGTTGCCAGTCACAGCGCCGGCAAGACCGACAAGATCGCGAAACTGCAGAAGCAGATCGCGGCGCAGCCGCTCGATGCGGCAACAGCGACCCAGACTTTCCGCGTTCTGCCCAATCGGGATGGCGCGACCAACACTCCGGTCGTGACCATTGGCGGTGGTCCTGCGATTCTCGCGGACTTCAAGATCGACGAGTCCCGGTCGGAGTACAAGGTCTTCACGATCACCATCGATCGTGTGGATCAGGGTCGGGTGGGAGTCATCCACAACCTGACCAAGGACTCCAACGGAAACCTGCGCATGATGCTCAACAGTTCCGCGTTAGGCCCGGGTATCTATCAGTTCACGATCCAGGGAATGTCGTGGCGCGGTGACGCCGAGCCGGACTCGTGGCTGACGATCGGGATCACGCGCTAACCGGCGCGCAACGTTGACAGCGGTGGTTGGTTGACGACGGATCGCGTCGCTACCCAGCCGCTGAACGCGACAAGTATCGCCCCGCTCCCGAGGCCGGCGGCCCACACCCACGCCTCGAACGAATAGTGCAGCTCCAACACGCGCGTCGTCATGTAGTACGCGGCAACGGAAGCGCCCATGGCAGCCAGCAAGCCGGACAGCAGCCCTAGTGTCGTGAACTCCGCGAGGAGGCCTTTCAGGACCGTGGAGCGACTGGCCCCGAGCGTGCGCAGCATGGCGCTCTCGTAGCGCCGCTCGTCCCGGCTCGACTGGACTGCCGCCAGCAACACCGTCAGCCCCGCAAATACCGTAAAAGCAAACACGCTCTGCACAGCCAACACCGCCTTGTCGAGCATCGAGCGCACCTGGGTAAGCAGTTCGTCGATGTCGAAGATCGACACGCTCGGGAACTTCCTGGCGAGCTGCGCCAGGGTGTGGGAGCTGGTCGACTTGAAGTAGGCGCTGGTGAGGTACGTGCCCGCCGCATCGTCCAGCACGCCAGGAGCGAACACGATGAAGAAATTCGGCTCGAAGCTGTCCCACTTCACCTTGCGGATGCTGGCCACCGTGACGTTGAAGGACTCGCCGGCGACATCGAAGCTCAGGTGATCGCCGACCTGCAGTCCGAGCTGCGCCTGCATTTCCGACGCCAGCGAGACCAGCGGCTTGCCGAAGTCCGCCTTCGTCCACCATCGCCCTTCGATCACCCGGTTGTTCTCTCCCGGCTCCTGCGCCCAGCTCAGGTTCTGTTCGCGGGTGGCGAGATTGTCGCCGTCCTGGCGACCGAAGGGGTACGACTCGACCGGGCGGCCGTTGATGGTCGTCATCCGGCCACGAATCATGGGCAGAACCCGGGTGGTCTGCGCGCCGCGCTCCTTGAGAAAGTCCACGAACGCGGTGCGCTCGCCGGGCGGGATGTTGACGAAGAAATAGTTCGGCAGGTTGATCGGCAGCGTACGGCGCCAATCCGCGCTCAGATCGTCTCGCACGATCGCCAGCATCAGCAGAACCATGATGCCCATCCCGAAGGCTACGATCTGCACCACGCTCTCGGCCCTGCGGCGGCTGAGATTGGCGACGCCGTAACGCCAAGCCACTCCAACGCGTCCGCGCAGACGTCCCGCAATGGAAACCAGCGCCGCACCCGCACCGGTGAGTAGCAGGACGAACGCGGCCAGCCCGAGGGAAAAGCCCCAGAAAAGCCGCCAGTCCAACACCACCCAATAGATCAGGAACACGACGACGGCGACCGCCGGGCCGAATGCCAACAGAATCAGCGCCGGTGGCGGCCCGATGTCGCGCCGCAGGACGCGAATGGCCGGCACCCGCGACAGCTGCAGCAGAGGCGGCAACGCGAATCCGGCCAACACCGCGACATCGGTGAGCAAACCGATCCCGATCGGAGTCAGGCTGGCCGGCGGCAGCTGCGTCGTGGCCAACAGGCCCTTCAGCGCGTGGATCAGCCATTCCTGCGCGAGAAAGCCGATGCCAGAGCCGATGATGTCGGCGGTAACCGCAATAATGAGCAGTTGCAGGATGTTGATCGAGAGCGTGAAGGCTCGGGTCGCCCCAAGGGTCTTCAGCAGGGCAACCGTATCCAGGTGCCGCGCCACATACCGCCGGGCCGACATCGCGACGGCCACCGCCGACAACAGCACACTCACCAGGCTCGCCAGACTGAGAAAGCGGCCCGCCCGCTCGACCGCACTGCTGATTTGGGGGCTCGCGTCGGAGATGTCGCGCAGCCGCTCGGAGCGGGTCTTGTGAGCCAACAGCCAGGTCTTGAAGAGATCGATACGGCTGCGGTCGCCGGCGAACAGAGCGCGGTAACTCACCCGGCTGCCGGGTTGAATGAGCTGCGTCTGCGGCAGATCACCCTCGTTCATGATCACGGTGGGCGCGAGTTCGGCGAACGTGCTGCCCTGATCCGGTCTCGAGATGAGCGCTTTCCCGATCTTGAAGGTCGCGGCCCCGATCGACAGTTGCCCACCCACCTGAGCGCCGACAGCCGCGAGCAGCTTCGAATCCGGCCAGACCTCCCCGGGTCGGGGAAGACTTCGCGTCACAGTGCCTTTGGCGAATGGCTCGTCGGCCACGAGGATGTTGCCGCGGAGCGGGTAACCCGCGCTGACGGCTTCGATGTCGGATAGCTGACTTTGCTCGCCGTTGAATACAACGCTCAGCAGCAGCGTAATTCGCGCGGTGTCGATGTGGCGGCGGGTCGCCTCATCTGCGTAATGCTCGCTGATCGCCTGTGTGGACCCGAGCCGCAGATCCGCCGCCAGCACCTCGCTCGCCTGCAGATCGACGGCGGCGCTGATCCGGCTGACCAGAAAGCCAACCCCGGTCAGTGCCGCGACCGCGATGGTGAGGGCGAGCAGCAGCACACCCAGCTCACCTGAACGCCACTCGCGCGCGAGGCTCCGCAGCGCTAGCGCAATCAGGCGCACGCATCACCCACGTCGCATGCCCTGCCCCACCGCCCAAGTGTAGCTACGCCCATGCGTCACCCACCGCGCGCACCCCGCCCGTTTGCGCACTGGCCTCTTCGATTGCACGTCCAGCTTCCATGCGGATCGTGCGTTCACAGCGCGACGCGAGAGAGCGATCGTGAGTCACCAGGACGAGCGTCGTTTCCGACTGAGCATTCAGCTCGAACAGCAGCTCGCCGATACGCCCGCCGGTGACCGTATCCAGGTTCCCGGTCGGCTCGTCCGCAAAAAGAACCGCGGGTCGTGTGACAAAGGCGCGAGCCAGCGCCACTCGCTGCTGCTCACCACCGGACAGTTGGCGCGGATAGTGCCCAGTCCGCTCCTTGAGTCCCACCCGCGTGAGCGCTTCAAGCGCCTCCCGCCGCGCCTGGTCCCTGCCCGCCAGCTCGAGAGGCAACATGACGTTCTCGAGCGCCGTCAGCGCGGGAATCAGGTGAAAAGACTGGAACACGAATCCCACGCGCTGAGCACGCAATCGCGCGCGTCCGTCCTCATCGAGCGTGGTGAGATCGGTTCCTGCGAGCAGCACTCTTCCCGTCGTCGGAAGGTCCAGACCCGCGAGCAGGGCCAGTAGCGTCGACTTGCCGGCGCCGGAGGAGCCGACGATCGCGACGGACTCCCCCGCCACGATGTCGAAGGAAACGCCGTGCACAATGGTCAGCGGGCCTTCGGGACTGCTAACCTGCTTGGTGAGGTTTTCCGCCTTGAGAACACTTTCGCGAATCTTCGGCGCCTGGGCGTGGTCCATCGTACTCATCGCGGGTGCGGCGGTTGCCTCGGCGTCCGACCATACCATTCTGGTGTTCGGCGACAGCCTGAGTGCCGCCTACGGGTTACGGCCTGAACAGGGTTGGGTGGCGCTTTTGGACAAGCGGCTCAAGACCCAAGGGTACGGATACGAACTCGTGAACGCCAGCATAAGCGGCGAGACGACCAGCGGCGGCGCTCAACGGCTGGCGCGCGCACTGTCGCTACATAAGCCGGGCATCGTCGTCCTCGAGCTGGGCGCCAACGACGGCTTACGAGCGCTGCCTGTCGAGATCATCCGCGGCAATCTTGAGAAAATGGTCGCTCTGGCCAAGCAGTCCGGTGCCCGCGTGCTGCTCGTCGGAATGCGCATCCCGCCCAACTATGGGCCACGCTACACGACGGACTTCATGCAGATGTATCACCAGCTCGCGACCAAGGAATCATTGCGCCTCGTGCCCTTTCTGCTCGAGTCGGTCGCGCTCGACCCGTCACGGATGCAGGGCGACGGCATGCACCCGAACGCCAGCGGCGAGCCTTACGTTCTGGATACACTCTGGCCCCAGCTCGAGCCGATGCTGAAAAAATAATTGAGGGTCTGCCGCTTTGGACAAAATCTGGCTCCAGTCCTATCCGCCGGGCACGCCCGCCGAGATCGATCCAACCCGGCTGCGCTCCCTGAAGGAGCTCTTCGAGACCAGCTGCGCGCGCTTCCCCGACCAGGTCGCCTACGTCCAGATGGACAAGGCCATTACCTATCGCGAGCTCGATCGGCTCTCCGCCGCGTTTGCCGGCTGGCTGCAGAACGTTGCAGGCGCCAGGAAGGGCGACCGCATCGCCATCATGCTGCCCAACCTGCTGCAGTACCCGATCGCGATGTTCGGCGCTCTGCGTGCGGGATTGGTCGTCGTCAACACCAATCCCCTGTATACGGCCCCTGAGTTGGAACACCAGCTCGCGGACTCGGGCGCCACGACGCTCGTAGTTCTCGAGAACTTCGCGCACGTCGTCGAAGCGGTGTTGCCTCGTACGAAGGTCAAGCATGTCATCGTGACGGGCGTGGGTGACCTGCTCGGCTTCCCGAAAGGCGCTCTCGTCAACTTCGTCCTGCGGCGGGTGCGCAAGCAGGTGCGCCCCTGGAACATCGACGGCGCAGTCAGATTCAAGACGGCGATCGTGGGAGAGGCTTCCTTTTCGGCGGTGGATGTCGGCCCGGACGATATCGCTTTCCTCCAGTACACCGGCGGGACCACCGGCGTCGCCAAGGGCGCGATGCTCACACACGGAAATGTGAGCGCCAACGTTCTACAAGCCGAGGCCTGGATCGGTCAGCTGTTTGGCGATGCGCCTGGCGTGCTCATCACGCCGATTCCGCTGTATCACGTGTTTGCTTTGACGGCCAATTGCCTGCTGTTCGTTCGCTTCGGATGGAAGAACATCCTGATCGTCAATCCGCGTGACTTTCCTGCGGTCGTCAAGGAGCTCAAGAAGTACCCGTTCCGGTTCATCACCGGAGTCAACACACTCTTCAATGCGCTGTTGCACACTCCGGGTTTCGATCAGATCGACTTCAGCCACCTGCAGATCACGCTCGGTGGCGGCATGGCCGTCCAGGCCAGCGTCGCCGAACGCTGGAAGCAGGTGACGGGCCATGTCCTCACCCAGGCCTGGGGATTGACCGAGACCTCCCCTGCCGCGTGCATCAATCCGCCTGCCGAAGGGTTCAACGGAGCTATCGGGCTTCCAATCTCCTCCACCGAAGTCACGATCCGCGACGACGATGGTCGTGAGCTCGCCATCGGCGCGGTAGGAGAGATCTGCGTACGCGGTCCGCAGGTCATGCGTGGCTACTGGAATCGCCCGGACGAAACCGAGAAGGTGATGCTGCCGGAAGGATGGCTGCGCACCGGGGATATAGGACACATGGACCCCCGGGGCTACGTCTACATCGAGGATCGAAAGAAGGACATGATCCTCGTGTCCGGATTCAACGTTTATCCGAACGAGGTGGAAGCGGTAGCCGCCGCACATCCCGGAATCCTCGAAGCAGCCGCAGTAGCGCAGCAGGACGAGCATTCGGGTGAGGTCGTAGCGCTGTTCGTGGTGCGTAAGGATCCGTCATTGTCGGAGCACGACGTGATCGAGTTCTGCCGTAAATCGCTGGCGGCCTACAAGGTGCCGCGGCACGTGTACTTTCGAACTGAGTTGCCGAAAACGAATGTCGGCAAAATCCTGCGCAAGGCGTTGCGCGAGGAGTTGGCTAAACCGAAGTGACCGGCGGCAAGCGCCGGTTCGGGTGCTGGCAGCTGAACGCCTGCTTACCGAGAGACGGGCAAGCAGGCGTTAGCGTCGTTCCTTAGTTGGCGGCGCTGCCGGTGATGCCGTTCGCGGCGCTGCCGGTGATGCCGTTCGCGGCGCTGCCGGTGATGCCGTTCGCGGCGCTGCCGGTGATGCCGTTCGCGGCGCTGCCGGTGATGCCGTTCGCGG
>DASYDM010000042.1:0-15432 GCA_036499585.1 Steroidobacteraceae bacterium | reverse complement strand
GAGCAACATCCGCTATCACACGATGTTGAACGAGACGCTGCTGCGCTTCTTCAACGGCTTTCATCACAACGCCCATCCGATGGCGATGGTGTCGGCCGTGGTCGCGTCGATGTCCGCGTTCTATCACGACACGATGGACATCCATAACCCGCGGCATCGTGAGATCTTCGCTCATCGGATCATTGCGAAGATTCCGACGATCGCCGCCGCTGCGCACAAGCACTCGCAGGGCCAACCGTTCATCTACCCGCGCAACGACCTGGACTATTGCAGCAACATGCTCAATATGTTCTTCGCGGTTCCCTGCGAGCCGTACCACATCGATCCGACCACCTCGGAGGCGCTCGATCTGTTGTTCATCCTGCACGCGGATCATGAACAAAATGCCAGCACCTCGACGGTGCGCCTCGCCGGCAGCACGGGCGCGAATCCGTACGCAGCCATTTCAGCTGGCGTGTCCGCTCTGTGGGGCCCGGCTCACGGCGGCGCGAATGAGGCTGTGCTCTCGATGCTCGAGCAGATCGGGACGGTCGACAACATTCCCAAGTACCTGGCGATGGCCAAGGACAAATCCAGCCACTTCCGGCTCATGGGTTTCGGCCACCGCGTGTACAAGAACTTCGACCCGCGCGCGAAGATCATCCGGGAGATGTGCCACAAGATCCTTGCGAAGTTGGGCAGCGCGGACAATCCGCTGTTCGAACTGGCGCTTCGGTTGGAGGAGATCGCGCTGAAGGATGAGTACTTCGTTGCGCGCAAGCTGTACCCGAACGTCGACTTCTACTCGGGCATCATCTACAGCGCGATTGGAATTCCGCGCTCGATGTTTACGGTGATGTTCGCGATCGCCCGCACGGTTGGCTGGGTGGCTCATTGGCAGGAGATGATCTCCGACCCAGGAATGCGTATCGGCCGACCGCGACAGCTGTACACGGGGCCGACGCGACGCGATTACAGCGAGATCACGAAGCGCGGCTAAGGCCCATGGGAAACGGTAAGGCCGTGGTCCCGCACCGCGGCCCCCTGCCGAGTCAGTGCCCGTCTAACAACGCTTCCACTTCGAACGTGTTCGCCCGGCGCATCGGCTTGCCGTCGACCGGGCTCGCGGGCGCCTGCCGAATCCCGTCCGTGGGAAACACCGTAACCTCGACGGCTTGATCGTCGATTTCAAAGCGCACCCCGGGGTACGCCAGAATCCGCTCGGCGTTCATCTTGACCCGCTTCTCGGTCACTTCGTGTGGAATCCCTTCATCCAGCAGCTTGATCGCGACCGACTCAGGATAGTCGGCAAAGAGGTGTAGCTGGATGTCGGAATGCTCGGTCGCGGTGCCGCTCAACACTGAACCCACGAGACGGGGTTCGAACTCACGCAAGTAACGCATGGCGTGCAGAGCCGCGAGACGCTGTGCGTAGAGCGATTCGACGTGCGAGTCGCCACCGAAAAGGCGTTGGTATTCGGCCAGCGCGGTTTCGATCTCAACGTTCTTCGGCAGAACCGCCGAGCGGTCATCCACGCCCAACCGTTCGGCCGCTTTCCGCTTCGCCACCAGAAAGTCGCGAATGCCGTGCTCGGCCATGATTCGTGCAGCTTCCTGCGCCAGGGCGCGACGCAGGTTTTCCGAGTGTGAAGGGTGGCGCTTGGTCATCGCACGCTCGATCAAACAGGAAAAGCCTTCGGACAATACTAGAAAATCGACTCGCGGGAAGCGCCCCCTTTCACCCTTAGAAGATCGAGCCGCCGGACGCGGCCGGCCCGTCGCTGCCGGACAGGCTCGGGGTCGCCGCGGCCGAGGTCGGCAAATGATCGGCCATGAAGACTTCGGACATGCCGTCGGGATTTTCGTTGCTCACCAAGGCTCCGGTCTCCCGGGACACTCGCAGCGTGACGATGTGGTCGGGCATTGGCCGACGATGCTCCGGCAAATCCTTGAGCGCTTCGCGCATGAAATGGATCCAGATCGGCAGTGCCGTTCGCGATCCCTGTTCGATCTTGTCGCCCAACGGCCGCTCGGTGTCGAAGCCGACCCACACAGTCGCCTCGATGTCCGCGTTGAAACCATTGAACCAGGTATCTTTCACGCTGTTGGTGGTCCCGGTCTTGCCCGCGATGTCGTCCCTCTTGAGGACGAGCGCGCGCACTCCCGTGCCATGTTTGATCACGTCGGACATCATGTCGGTCATGATGTAATCGTTCTGCGGACTGATCACACGCGGGGCGAGCTGCTCTTTAGGAATGGCGCCTTGGCCGCCACGCACGGCGTCGGCGTTGAGCAATGCCTCCTGTGCGCCACCGACCAACGGGACATCGTTCAACGTGGCGGGCTGTTCGCACGGTTCGCAGGCGATCTTGGGAGTTGCCTGCCAGACCACCTGCCCTGTCGCGTTTTCGATGCGATCGATGAAATACGGCTCGACGCGGAAGCCGCCGTTGGCGAAGACGGCATAGCCGGTGGCCATGTCCATAGGCGAGAGAGCAACGGTCCCCAGGGCGAGGGTCTGGTCGTTCGGCAGCGCTTTGCGGTCAAAGCCGAATCGCGTCACGTAGTCGATGGCGTAAGGGACGGTCATCTCGCGCAGTACGCGAATCGTGACACTGTTGAGAGAATGGACCAGCGCTTCACGCAGCCGTGTCGGGCCCCTGAACTTCCCGCCGTCGTCCTTCGGACGCCAGGACTGTTCGATCCCGGCCCCCTCTTCCACGATCGGCGCATCGAGCACGACGGTGGCCGGAGTGAAGCCGTCTTCCAGGGCCGCCGAGTAGAGGAAGGGTTTGAAGCCCGAGCCCGGCAGACGCTTGGCCTGAGTGGCGCGGTTGAACTTGTTGGCGAAGTAGTCGAATCCACCCACCAGGGCCGCGACGCCTCCATTGTTGGGATCGAGCGAGACCAAAGCCCCCTGAGCCTCGGGGATCTGGCCGAGCTGCGCGACGCCTCCCTTGCCTGCGATCACGTAAACGACGTCGCCGCGTGAAACGACTTCGGACGCGCTCTTCAGCGATGGTCCGAGACTTTCGACGCCAGTGCTCTTGCGTGCCCACGACAGTCCATCCCAGTCGATGTCCGCAAACCCACGGGCCTTCACGTAAACGTGAGCCGACTTCTCGGTCACGTTCACTACGACGGCCGGAGTCAGAATACCCACCGCGGAGTATTCACTGACGACCTGCTCGAGTTGCTCGGCGTTGCCCGGTTGTTGCACGTCGATGTGCCCCACCGGCCCGCGCCAGCCATGGCGACGATCGTATTCGATCAGTCCGATGCGGACGGCGCGGTTGGCGGCTTCCTGCAGACGCCCGTCGATCGTAGTGAATACCTTGTACCCCGAGTTCTCGGCCCCGGTGCCGAACCGCTGGCGCACTTCGAGGCGCGCCATCTCGGCAATATAGGGCGCATCGACGTCATATAGAGGCGCATGTTGGCGCGCAACCACGGGTTCTTTGTTGGCGGCCTCGGCGGTCGCGGTGTCGATATACCCTAGCTCGCGCATGCGACGCAGCACGTACGAGCGCCGGCCCATCGCCCGCTGCGGGCTCACGATCGGGTTGTAGTAAGAGGGCGCTTTCGGAGTGCCCGCGATCACGGCCGCCTCGGCCACCGTGAGTTCATCCAACGTCTTGCCGAAGAACGTCTCGGCGGCGGCGGCGACGCCGTAGGCGCGCTGACCGAAGAAGATCTTGTTGAGATAGAGGCTGAAGATCTCCTGCTTGGAGAACTCGCCCTCCATGCGATAGGTGACGAACATTTCCTGCAGCTTGCGTTTGGCGGTCTTGTCCAATGTCAGGAACATGTTGCGTGCGGCCTGCATCGTGATGGTGCTGCCGCCCTGGGCCTTGCTGTCTGCGGATATCACGTCCACGACGATCGCGCGAGCGACGCCGAGGTAGTCGATGCCGTGGTGCTCGAAGAAACGGTCGTCTTCCGCGGCCAGGAAGGCGTGTTTGACGACGCCGGGAATCTGGTCCCAGGTGACGGGAATGCGCCGTTGTTCGCCTATCTGCGCAATGAGTCCGCCGCTGCGGGTATAGATGCGCAGCGGCACCTGAAACTCGATGTTGCGCATCAGTTGAGTCGTCGGGAGGGAGGGCTCCAGATAGACGTAACTGCACGCCAGAGCGTATCCGCCGAGAAGTGTGATCAACATCACACTGGCCAACAGGGTGGCGAGGATCCGAAAGTACTTCCGTTTCACAGAATTCAACTCTCTTGGCTTGCGCTCCCCGTGACCGCTATGCATAGTAGCCCTGGTTCACAGGGCAAACTCACCGAAAGGTGGGGACGCAAAGCCTCCGGTCTACGGGACATGAGTGCCTACGACAGCGGGGTTGCCGGGACGAACGTTAACTTACTCCGAAGGCGTTGTGGGCTACCGCGAACGGTGCCGCGCCCGGATGAAAACGTGCGAACCGATCCTCGCTTTGCATCGTATCCACTGCCTCCGCCTCCCGTTGTCCGCGGCATAACCGTCCCCAGGATGCTTGGACAAGGCGCAGCGCTATTCGTTGACCTCAGGTCTGGTGGAGAGTTCTTCGGAAGCCTCCCTCAGCACCGGGTACCTCGGGCGTCCGATGGTTCCGCCGGGAGCCCATTGGCCCCACCGGGCCACCCTGGGGGCACAAAGCCTCGCGCGTGGGGTGGTGCATCGGTTTGCTCGGGAGGCCCGACCCACCCTGGGGGCGCAAAACCTCGCGCGTGGGGTGGTGCATCGGTTTGCTCGGGAGGCCCGACCCAGTCTGGCTGCTTTTGCGGCGGCTGTGGGGTTGAACCGTGAGACCCCTCACGTCGAATTTAACTTTGCGCTGTTATATAGTTGCCTTCGAATTCATACGGGGCGGGCGCTTTCAGGCGTAACTGTCTGAAAAGGATATAAAAATGCTCCTATTCCAGCGCAAGTACCGCCAGCTTCTCGGTCTGGACATAACGACCTCGTCGGTGAAGCTCATCGAGCTGGCGATGGCGGGTGGCCAGTACCGGGTGGAGGCGTACGCTGCCGAGCCGGCGCCGCAAAACGCGATCAACGAAAAGGCGATCGTGGACGCGGAGGCGGTCGGAGAGGCGATCCGACGCGCGGTGAAGCGCGCGGGTGCGAAAAGCAGTGAGGTTGCTGTCGCCATCAGCGGCGATGCGGCCATTACCAAAGTCATCCAGATGCCGCGTGCGCTGCGCAGCAGCGATCTCGAAGCGCAGGTCGAGATGCAGGCGGACCAGTACATCCCCTTCCCGATGGATGAGGTGAGCTACGACTTCGAAGTGCTCGGCCCGTCGGAGAAGGATCCGGACACCAACGATGTCCTGCTCGTTGCCACGCGTACCGAGAACGTCGAGCAGCGCCAGGCCGCGGTGAAAGCCGCCGGGCTGACCGCGAAGATCGTCGACGTCGAAGCGTTTGCGCTCGAGAACGCCTGCAAACTCATGACTCATCAGATGCCCGACGGTGGCATCGACCGGTCGATCGCAGTGGTCGACTTCGGCGCGAGCAGCACCACCTTCAGCGTGCTGCGCAATCTCAAAGTCGTCTACACGCGCGATTTCGCGTTCGGGGGGCAACAGCTCACCGAAGAAATCATGCGCACCTACGGCCTGTCGATGGAGGAATCCGGGCGCGCGAAGAAGGAAGGCGGCCTGCCGGGCAACTACCAGTCGGAAGTGCTCGATCCGTTCATCGACGACATGACCCAACAGGTCAGCCGTTCGCTGCAGTTCTACCTCGCCTCGGGCTCGGGCCGGGAGCAGCCTGAGAAGATCCTGGTTTGCGGCGGCTGCGCCAACATTCCGGGCGTCGCCGACGTGATTTCGAGCCGCGTGGGCATCTCCGCCGAAAAAGGCGACCCGCTCGGCCAGATGAAGCTCTCTTCCCGCGCCAAGGCCCAGGCCGTGCAACGTGACGCAACGGCTTTGCTGACGGCGTGCGGTCTGGCACTGCGGAGTTTCGACTGACATGCCTCGCATAAACCTACTTCCCTGGCGCGACGAACAACGCAAGGAGCGCAAGCTCGCTTTCATGGTCGCACTCGGCGGTGCGGCGGCGGCTGCCTGCGTGGTGACGTTCGCGGCCTACCTGATGCTGAACTCCATGATCGACGCTCAAGAGCGTCGCAACGATCTGCTGCGCACCGAGATCAAGCGGCTCGACAAGCAGATCGAGGAGATCAACAACCTCGAGCAGGCGAAGCAGAACTTCATCGCGCGCATGGAGATCATCCAGAAGCTGCAGCGCTCGCGTCCGGAGATCGTGCACCTGTTCGACGAGATCGTGCGCACGCTCCCCGATGGCGTGTACCTCACGTCCGTGAACCAACATGACAAGCGCTTGAAGTTCGATGGCGTGGCGCAATCCAGCACCCGTGTTTCGACGTTCATGCGCAACATCGAGGGTTCCGAGTGGCTGCAGCATCCGGAACTCGACGTCGTTCACTCCGCGAGCAATGCGGCTGGCGGCGGCGAGAGCTTCACGCTGTATGCCGACCAGGTGTCCACCGCGGGTCAAAATGACGCCGGCGGCAAGGGCAAACCCAAAGTCGTGGCCAGCCGCGGAGCGCACTGATGAATTTCGTAGAAGAGCTGCGGTCACTTGACCCACGCGATCCCGGTCGCTGGCCCCTCCCGTTTCGGATCGGCGCGGTGGTACTCGTGTTCGTGGTGCTGGCTTGCGTGCTGGTCTACCTTTTTGTCTGGAGCGACGGCAGCCCCGAGCTGCAGCGCCACCAGGATGATGAAACGAAGTTGCGTAGCGAATTCACCACCAAGCACTCCAAGGCCGTGAACCTCGAGGTCTACAAGCAGCAGTTGAACGACATCGAGCGCTCCTTCGGCACGTTGCTGCGACAGCTGCCCGGAAAGACCGAAATTCCGAACCTGCTCGTGGATATCTCGCAGACCGGCACGTCGGCGGGGCTGAAGCAGGAGTTGTTCCAGCGTGAGCCGGAAGTGAAGCGCGACTTCTACGCGGAGCAGCCGATCAAACTGCGCCTCAGCGGGAGCTATCACCAGTTCGGCGAGTTCGTCAGTGGCATCGCAGCCCTGCCGCGCATCGTCACGTTGCACGACATCGACATCAAGTCGGTGTCGAATGCGGGTTACGACAAGCTGGCGCTGGAAGTGACCGCGAAGACTTATCGCTACCTCGATGAGGATGAGCTCGCAGCCAGCGAGCCCAGCAAGAAAAAGCGTGGAGGCCGGTAGCGAGCCGCGCAGCGGTTCGGGGGCAGTCAACATGAAACCAACATTGCACCTTTCACGCGGTCGTCGTGAAGACGGCTGCGAACGCAGCGCGACGGCCTACAGCGCAAGCACGGGCGTCGCGGCTCGTATGGCCCCTCCCTGGGCCCGCTTCGTTCAATTCACGGCACTGTCGTGCAGTCTGCTCGTGGGCCTTGCGGCTTGTTCGAGCGCGGACGATGAGCTCACACGCTTCATCGATGACACGAAGAAGCAGCCTGGCGGCCGGGTCGAGTCGCTGCCCGAGATCAAGCCGTACGAGCAATTCACCTACTCGGCCGAGCAAATGCGCTCGCCGTTCTCGCCCAGCGCGCCGGGCGGGGTTGGTGCGAATGTGCGTCCGGACTCCAAGCGCAACCGCGAGTACCTCGAACAGTACCCGCTGGACACGTTGAAGATGGTCGGCACGCTCAAGATGGCCGGCCACATGTACGGCCTCGTGCAGGACAAGGATGGTCTGGTGCACCGCGTTTCGGCCGGCAACTACCTCGGCCAGCAGGAAGGCAAGATCAGTGACATCTCGGCCGCGAAGATCACTTTGACTGAAATCGTTCCGGACGGACTCGGCGGCTACATGGAACGGCCCGGCCAGATCGGCCTGAGCCAGTGAGGCGCCCGTGCCAGATCATCCAGCGACCGAACACCGAGCGCACGCAGATATGAATACCGTAGGTCAACTTTCCCCGGATCGCCCCGCAGGGAGTTCCAAAGAATGAAACGTCTCAGCCTGTCGAATCCGCCCCACGGGGGTCACGCCCGCTTCTTCGCACTCGCCGCCGCCGTCGCCACCTTCGGGTTGCTCTCGGCCGGCCGCGTGCTGGCAGCAGACGCCAGTGCAAGCCTGGAAGCCATCGACGTGCAGGCCCTGCCCGGGCAGCAGGTGCAGTTGACGATGCGGCTGTCGGGTCCCGCGCCCCAGCCGCTGTCGTTCACGATCGACCATCCTGCCCGTATTTCCTTCGACCTGCCGAATACGGACCTTGCGCTGCCTTCGCGGCGAATCGACGTGCATTCCGCAGGCCTAGACTCGATCGTTGCGGCTCCTGCGAAGGACCGCACGCGCGTCGTGTTGAATCTCGACAAGCTGGTCAGCTATGACACCCGCGTCGACGGCAACAACATCGTCGTCGTGCTCGGAGCGAGCCAGGCCGGGAGCGGTGTCGGTCCGGGCAGCACTCAGATCGCGCCGACGCGCACTGCCGCTGCCGGCCCCGCAGGGCCCCGCGCGATCCGCTCGATCGACTTCCGCCGCGGAACCGATGGTTCGGGCCGGGTGATCGTCAAGCTGTCCGATCCGCACATCCACATCAACCTGCACCAGGTCGGTAATCAGATCGTTGTCGACTTCAGTGACGCCGAGCTCCCTGCGCAGTTGATGCGCCGTTACGATGCGACCGATTACGGCACCCCCGTCACGGGGTTCGATGCCACTCGCGTCGGCACGGGTTCGCGCATCGCGATCAACGCGACCGGCGACTATGAGCAGCTGGCATACCAGTCGGATGATCAGTACGTCGTCGAGATCCAGCCGCCGCACAAGGCAGCCGCGGTCGCCGACGAGAAGCCGGTTTACACGGGCGAGCCCCTGGACATGAACTTCCAGGACATCCAAACCCGTGAAGTCCTGCAGATCCTCGCAGATGCGAGCGGCCAGAACATCGTCGTCAACGACTCGGTCAACGGCAGCATGACGCTGCGCCTGCAGCACGTGCCGTGGGATCAGGCGATGGACATCGTGTTGCGCACCAAGGGCCTCGACAAGCGCAAGCAGGACAACGTCATCATCATTGGCCCCCAGGCTGAGCTTGCGGCGCGCGAGAAGGCGGATCTCGCCGCGAAGAAGGACATTCAGGAGCTGTCGCCGCTGCGCTCGGAGTTCGTCCAGGTCAACTACGCGAAGGCGTCCGACATGGCCGCGCTCATCAAGTCGCAGGGTGGCTCGCTGCTCTCGCAGCGCGGCACAGTCACCGTCGATGAGCGCACCAACACCCTGCTCATCCAGGACACCAACGAGCGCCTGGGTGACATCCGGCGCCTGGTCGCGACCCTCGACATCCCGGTCCGGCAGGTGCAGATCGAAGCCCGCATCGTGATCGTCAACGACGAGTTCACCCGCTCGCTGGGTGCTCGCGTCGGCTGGACCACTGCGCAGGCGAACGGCGGCAACGGCGTCTGGACCACTTCAGGCACGGCGGCCGGGACAGATTCGATCGTCGGCTCGGCCATGAACAACCTGACGTCGACGGGTACGCCGTACCCTGTCGCGATCCCGACCGGTAGCGCCGGCGCACCCGAGCGCTACAACGTCAATCTCCCGGTCCCCAGCCCGGCCGGCAGCATCGCGCTGGGCATCCTGGGCTCGGACTACCTGGTCGACCTCGAGCTGTCGGCCGCGCAGGCGGAGAACCGGGGCGAGATCATTTCCTCGCCGCGGGTGATCACCGCCAACCAGAAGGAGGCGACGATCGAGCAGGGTACGGAAATTCCGTACCAGCAGTCGGCCTCGAGCGGCGCGACGACGGTCGACTTCAAGAAGGCGACGCTGTCGCTGAAGGTCACCCCGCAGATCACTCCGGACAACCGCATCTTCCTGCATCTGGAAGTTCGCGACGACGCCGTCGGCAAGGTGGTCGTGACCTCGGGTGGCGTCAACGTTCCCTCGATCGACACCCGCACGGTTACCACCAACGTTCTGGTGGGCGACGGTCAGACCGTCGTGCTGGGCGGCATTCTGACAGTCGAGCGCCGCGACGATGAGACCAAGGTGCCCTATCTCGGTGACATCCCCGTGTTGGGACACCTGTTCAAGTCCACGACCAAGACCAACAACAAGGACGAGCTGTTGATTTTCGTCACGCCAAAGATCGTACGTGAAGGGGTGAATGTGTACTGAGTAGCCGGGGCGCGCGCACCGACAGCTCTTCACACCGTCGCACACAAAAGGGGGCCGAATGGCCCCCTTTCCACATCAAGGGTGCGCAGTCCGGCGCAATCCTGCCCCTGCCGGCTTCGGATGCCCCGCCCCGGCTTGCTATGCTCCCGCCTATGCGGGGCAAGCAAAGCATCTTCCTGGTCGGGCCGATGGGCTCCGGCAAGAGCGCCGTCGGTAAGTTCCTCGGGCGCCTGCTGGGTATGCCCTTCTATGACAGCGACACTGAGATCGAGCGCCGCACGGGCGTCGATATCCCCTTTATCTTTGATAAGGAAGGCGAAGGAGGCTTCCGGCAACGCGAGCGCGAGACGCTGGAAGTCCTGACCGCCATGGAGCGGATCGTTCTGGCGACCGGCGGAGGGGCCATCCTCCTGCCCGAAAACCGCGCCATGCTCAGCGAGCGTGGGTGCGTCATCTACCTCGAGACCTCGGTGGCGCAGCAGGCCGATCGGGTGAAACAAGGCCGTACCCGTCCTCTGCTTGCCAATGTGGATACGACCGTCAAGCTGGAACAGCTCATGAGCGAGCGGGCCGTGTTGTACCGCGAGGTCGCGGATTTTGCCGTACCGACCGACGGCCGCAAGGTCCGCACCGTGGCCGAAAGCGTTCTGCGTATACTGAATCAGTGAACACACCCCAGCCTCAACGCCCTCTCGAGCTCCTTGGAGTCCAGCTCGGCGACCGCAGCTATCCCATCCTCATCGGGCACGGGCTGCTGGGCCGTCCGGATCTCCTCGCTCAGCACATTCCGGCGCGCGACGTCCTGATCGTCAGCAACACGATCGTCGCGCCGCTCTACCTCGACCGGCTGACCCCCGGCCTCGCTGGCAAACGTGTCGTCGAAGCCATTCTCCCGGACGGCGAGTCGCACAAAACCCTTGCGACGGTCTCACGGATCCTCGACGTCCTCGTGACCAACCGCTTCGCTCGGGATTGCACCGTCGTCGCTTTGGGTGGCGGTGTCGTCGGCGACATGGCTGGGTTTGCTGCCGCTTGTTACCAACGTGGCGTCGCCTACGTGCAAGTGCCCACGACTCTATTGGCGCAGGTGGATTCGTCCGTGGGCGGAAAGACTGGAGTCAACCACCCGGGCGGCAAGAACCTGATCGGGGCTTTCCACCAGCCGGCCGCAGTGATCGCCGATACCGACACTCTCGCGACTCTTCCGCCACGTGAGTTGCGGGCCGGACTCGCTGAGGTGATCAAATACGGGTTGATCTGTGACGCCGCCTTCTTCGCCTGGCTGGAGGATCACATGGGCGAGCTACTCGCCGGGGATCCTGCCGCACTCGCGCACGTGATCCGCAGGTCGTGCGAGATCAAGGCCGAGATTGTTGCGCGTGATGAGCGGGAGACCGGGGACCGGGCGTTACTCAACCTTGGGCACACCTTTGGGCACGCAATCGAATCGGCGACCCACTACACGCAGTGGCTCCACGGCGAGGCTGTCGGCGCCGGGCTCCTCATGGCGGCGAGGATGTCGCATGAGTGCGGACTCGTTGACGCTCCGGATGTCGCGCGCCTGAAGCGCCTGTTGGAGCGAACCGGATTGCCTACGCATATCGCGGGTGTTGAGCCCAACGCGGCGCTGGACCATATGCGGATCGACAAGAAGGTGAAGGGCGGACGCATGCGGTTGGTGTTGATGAGGTCGATCGGCCAATCGTTTGTGACCGCGGAGTACCCGGAGCCGGCGTTGACACGGACGCTGGCCGAGTATTTCGGCTGACCATGAACTCCGCCGGTGACTCAGTCGCGGCGACACTAGCGCCCTACGCCGCGCACGATGACCAATCCCGCGGCCGGCGCTACCCCGAGCCTAGGCCCGAGTACCGCGGCGAATTCCAGCGCGATCGCGACCGGATCATTCACTCCAACGCCTTCCGACGCCTGGTCTACAAAACCCAGGTGTTCGTGAATCACGAAGGCGACCTTTACCGCACCCGCATCACTCACTCCATCGAGGTCGCGCAGATAGCGCGCGCTGCGGCCAGAGCTCTACACCTCAATGAGGACCTCACGGAGGCAATCTGCCTGGCGCACGACCTCGGACACACTCCCTTTGGCCACGCGGGACAGGACGCACTGAATGAATGCCTGCGGCCACACGGAGGGTTTGAGCACAACCTCCAGTCGCTGCGTGTCGTGGACGAGCTGGAAGAGCGATATGCGGAGTTTCGGGGCCTGAATCTGACGTTCGAGTGTCGTGAAGGCATTCTCAAGCACTGCTCAGTGCGCAATGCTCGGGAGCTGGGCGAGCTTGGAGAGCGCTTCCTGCACCGTCGTCAACCGGGGCTCGAGGCGCAGCTCGCGAATATCGCGGACGAAATTGCCTACAACAACCACGACCTCGATGACGGCCTGCGCGCGCAATTTGTCACCGTGAAGGACTTGTGCGCGCTGCGCTTGTTCCGCCGCCAATATGACGAAGTCGTCGGACGCTACCCGGACCTGGGCGAGCGAAAGCTGATCCACGAGGTCATCCGACGGATGATCAACTATATCGTCGTCGATTTGATTCGCATGACGCAGTCCCGGCTGGACACCGCCCATCCCGCCACAATCGACGATGTCCGGCTGCATCCCGAGATGCTGGTGGGATTGAGTGATCAAGTGCGCGAGGAACACGTGGAGTTGAAGGCGTTCCTCCACGAGCACGTATACCGTCATTACAAGGTGCTACGTATGACGTCTAAGGCACGTCGCGTGGTCACCCAGTTGTTCGAGGCGTTCTTCGCCGACGTCAGTTTGATGCCGCCTGAACATCGCGATGTCGCTAAAGCTGGGGAAGCTAGTCACGGGCCCACGGGTCGGGCCCGAGCGGTGGCCGACTACATCGCCGGGATGACGGACCGCTACGCGATCCTGGAACATCGGCGGATGCTGGATCCGGCGGCGCGGACTTAAAGCGCGAAGGAACGAGCGCGGTGGGCCGAGAGGCTGTGCACCGTGCGCCGTGTGGCCCCTGGGACGAAAGGCCCCCGCGGCGCGATATTCCTCCAACTCCATCGCCTGCTTGATGCCCGCGGTTGGTGCGCTGCACCTCATCCAAACCCTGATTCGACATTGCGAATCTGTGACCCAGGTCCGCAGCCGCGGGGCGGCCTGGAATGAGTCAAATTCCCGTAGTCGGCCCCCAATGCGGGCACCTTAAGCCGCTGTTTCTCAAACAATTCCCACCGCGGTTCGTCTCAGGTGTTGCGAGTACCCTTGTTCCGGGACCTCGGGACTTTTACATAAGTACTTCCCGTGATTGACATAAGTGCCTGTCACGCTTAGCGTTAATGTCACAAGGCAAGGCAGTACGTCACATAAAAATGAGCCGGACGAACAAGGAAAAGGAAGCGGTGCTGGACGTGTTCGCCGGCATGGTTCGACCGCTCATGCGTGTTGCTTTCGAGTATGGAATCTCGGCGAGCGAAATCGCTGGAGTCGTTAGACGCGCTTATATCCAAGCGCTCGAAGCGCGACTCAAGGATCAGAAGCGACCAACCACTGACGCGCGTCTCGCTGCCGTCGCGGGACTTCCGAAATCCGATGTCAGTGCGTTGAGAGATGCACTGCGAGCCGGCGCTCCACTCAGCCTGCGCACGGCTGTCAGCTTGGATCAGATTGCCAGCCTGCTCACTGCGTGGCACACGCACGCCAACTTCTCGGGCGCCTACGGGCTGCCGATGGATCTCGACCTCGTTCCCGTTCCCGGTTCCCCGCGCAAGAGTTTCGCCGAGCTGGTGACGACTGCTTGCCCTGAAGCCGACTCAGAGGCGCTCATAGACGAGTTGGTTGCAGCGGGTTCAGTGGAAGTGATCGACGGAACGACTGCACGTTGCCTGTCGCGCGCATATGTGCCGCGCGGCGGCGACACGACTCGTATCGAGCGGATGGGCCGATATCTGGGGGTCGTCTCCCAGAGTCTCGTGCACAACCTGCTGCGCGCAGAGTCAGATCCGGGTTATTTCGAGCGCACGGTGGTTTCCGACGAGCTGCTCTCGGATTCCGGCCGTGACCAGTTTCTGGAACTCTCAGGGGAGAAGTGTCAGGAACTGCTGGCCGAGCTGGATACCGCGTTGACGCGCATTGCGTCGACCGAGGGCAGTCCTGCCGGCAAGAAGTACGGAGTTGGAGTTTATTTCTTCGAGGAAGCTGCGACGGCTATGGAGATTGCCGCCCAGCAACAGCGCGTTCCTCGACCCAGGCACGAGGGCAACCTCAAAGTCGCGCCGATGGAAGAGATCGATGTGTTGGCCAACTTGCCACGCAAAGACTGAACAGCCAAGACTGAAACGACAATAGACGAAGCCGAAGGACGACGGGGAGAGTTTCGATGAAGAAGATACTCGGGGTGGTTGCCGCGGCAACCCTGGTGGGTGCTACGGGTGTGTCGCAGGCCGGAATAACCGGTAGCGCTGTGGCTCTGGCCGTGATCGGGCCGGTTGAGGCCGTAAACGTGCAGCACGGCTTGGTTACGGTGCTCGGACAAACAGTCATTACTGCCGCCGCGGGCCGGCTCACTGTCGGTGAAGCTGTGTCGGTGTATGGCAAGACCAATAAAGACGGGTCCATCACGGCGCAATCGATCGTTGCGGACGGGTTGTATGTTCCCGGTGCGACGAAGGTTTATCTCGCTGGCGTCGTTCAGAAGTACGACAGCGCGACGGGTCAGGCGGTCGTTAGCGGCATCAAGATGGATCTGACTCCGTTGATGTCGAGCGGAACGATCTCGGTGTCAAAGGGCAGCACGATCGACATCAGCGGCACGCAGCCGGCTAGCAATGGGCTGGTTCTCGTGAGCGGCATCACGGGCAGCGCCACAACGGGCATCACCGGTAGCGCCGCGAGCGGCATCACCGGCAGCGCGGCCAACGGCATCACCGGCAGCGCGGCCAACGGCATCACCGGCAGTGCGGCCAACGGCATCACCGGTAGCGCGGCCAACGGCATCACCGGCAGTGCGGCCAACGGCATCACCGGCAGTGCGGCCAACGGCATCACCGGTAGCGCGGCGAATGGCATCACCGGTAGCGCCAAGAATGGCATCACCGGTAGCGCCGCGAATGGCATCACGGGCAGTGCCGCGAATGGCATCACCGGTAGCGCCGCGAACGGCATCACCGGTAGCGCCGCGAACGGCATCACCGGCAGTGCCGCGAACGGCATCACCGGCAGCGCCGCGAACGGCATCACCGGCAGCGCCGCGAACGGCATCACCGGCAGCGCCGCGAACGGCATCACCGGCAGCGCCGCGAACGGCATCACCGGCAGCGCCGCGAACGGCATCACCGGCAG
>DASYDM010000041.1:0-7125 GCA_036499585.1 Steroidobacteraceae bacterium | reverse complement strand
CGGCCCTGCAGTCGTGACCGGGAGGCGTCGCATCGTTTGCTAAGCTAGCCGGGCTGTTCGCAGCGATCCTCCATAGCTCAATTGGCAGAGCAATCGGCTGTTAACCGATAGGTTCTTGGTTCGAGTCCAAGTGGGGGAGCTCTTCTTTTTTGGGCGATCATGGTCGGTATGACCACGACCCATTTCGAATACCACGAGCACCCCCGCGCCTCCGAGCGAGTCAAGGAGGGACCGCCCACCATCCGCAAGACCCTGCGGCGCATGGCGGAGTCGCCGGTGTCGCGGTTCAACAGCAAGGTCGGGCTCGGCATCACGCGTTCGGTCGGCACCATGTGGTGCGCGTACGCGTTCGCCGCCCTGGCCTTGGTCAGCCTGCCGGCCGCCCTGATGAGCGGCAGCGCGATCGTCATCGTGTCGTGGATCGCGCAGACCTTCCTGCAGCTCGTGCTGCTGCCGGTGATCATCGTGGGCCAGAACATCCAGGCCGCCGCATCCGACGACCGGGCCGCCGCCACCTACAAGGATGCCGGGGCGATCCTCGAGGAGGCCAAGCAGATCCAGCTGCATCTGGCGGCCCAGGATGCTGCGACCAGCGCGCTGCTGGACCGCATCCTGGCGATCGAGCAAAAGGTCGCCGCTCGCGGCTGAGTCGTCGGTCAGTCCATGGGGAACAAAACAGCGTTGTATTCGCTGTCGGTCATCGGCCGGGCGCGGTCGAGTGCGCTTCGGAGCACCGTGTCGGGTGTCGTCGAAAGCCCCACAACGCGAATGAGGTTGCCGTCGGTGTACTTCGCCAGTTCGTGAGCGGTCGCGCTCCGCCGATCCCAGATGTCACCGCTCGGCGCGCAGCTCGTCTCGGGATTGCTGTCCGGCACGAGAAGGGCCGCGCCGCAGACCGGCACCGTGGCCGGCTGCGTGACGATGGCGAACTGCACGAGGGTCTGCCCGCTGGGTGGCATCGTCGAAAGTAGTACGGGCGGTCACGGTGTCGGGATCGAGGGCGGTCGCCGCGTCCGGTGCCGGTTTGTAGCCGCTCACAGTTGTCACGTACGGCCGAACAACTGAGCCGAATCTCTGGGTTGCGTCGGCGATCGATTGACTGTGCCCGTGCACGGCGGCCAACGAAATGCACGTGATCGCCGCAGCGATGATCACGAGTAGCCCTACTGCGCGGGTGGGACCGGCGTAGCAGAGTGCCGTGGCGATCGCCGGGAATGCTCCGGCCACCAGGGACAGCGGTCGAGGTCGTCACGTGCGTTGCGTTCGGGGTCGATGCAACAGGAAGGACAGCACTCCCGCGTCACTGCGTCGTCCAATGGTGTGCTCAGCGGCAGCTGAACCGTGTCCCTGGCGGCGCGCAGCGGGACGATCCTGCTCTCGACGAATCCGGTGCAGGCTAGACCGGATAGACGCCCACGTGCTTGGCCCAGGCCCCCGGATGGAAACGAGGCGAAGGTCGGCATTCCGTAGGGGATCGACTCGACCACGTCGGGCTGCATCTCGTGGATTATCGCGCGGACCTGCGCGATCAGCGTCGCCGCCTCGGGCGACGCCCCGGCGAGGTACGCATCAATGGACCTCTCTGCCATTCCGTGAGTGGCTATCTCACTCACATTCGCGCGACACCCTCATATTGGGCGTGGACTCCCAGGCGCACGTAAGTGATGATTCGATTATGAGCTTGACCTATCGGCCATCACGGTTAGCGCTGACCACGGTGGTCGGCATCAGCGTTGTCCTAGCGATGTCGGGCTGCGCGGGCAGGGGCTTTAGCATTCCAACCGAGAAGCTTCCCGCGTGTCAGGTGACAGGGTCCGTACATGTTCAAGACTTGGGCCCGAAGCCCACCTGTGACCTCGAGAAAGCGAAGGTCGAGTTCCCTGACGGCGTCACACTGTATGTTCCAGCGGCTGGGGGCGTTCATACCCAGCAGAGGAGCGGCGACCCAATCGAATACCAGGTTTCGAACGATGGCGCCTGGGGAGTAGTTGCCGCGAGGATCCAGACTGAAAAGAGGCGGGCACAGTGGTGGGGCTATGACATCGCGGTGAAGAAGGAAAAGGAGCTGTTGGGCTATTAATTTGATTGTTCACGCAGACTGGTAGACAGAGCTGTCTACCTCGCCCTACGTTGATGGCAAACGTCATCGTGTGGGAGATACAGATGAGTCGTCACAGTCAGTTATTCGCATTCGCGATCGTCATTTCAGTGGTGTCCTTTGTCGTAGGTATGCCCGCTGCCAAAGCAGCCGCTGACAACACTGACCTGCCCGTAGCGATCGACATTTCAGACTTGTCTGATTTCCAAGATGTCGAGGGCAACTCGATCTCCATCGACAACGACACAACCACGGACAATCAAAGGTTGGTCACTGGCGAGGAGCAGGACGGTTCGGCCGTTGAGATCACGATCTACTTGGGGACTTCAGAAAGCATCAATGACGATACTTTGACGGGCGACGTGCAGGACGGTGTACCAGCTCAAGACAACTCGCCATCAGAAGTTGATCCGGACACATTGACGGCGCAGGTCGTGGTGGCGGCTACCCCAACAACCATCGCCGTCGCGTGGATGGCGCCGGCTGGTACAAACGAGTACACGCTTGGCCTCAACGGCGAACAAACGGACACAAGCTCATCGCCATCCTTCACGGTGACCGATCTCCCACCCGCTCAGAACTTCACCCTTTCCTTGGGATCGACTTCGGACTCCGGAGCATCGGGTTCAGACCCCGCAGGGCCAACGCCAAACGTCGATTGTCCCAGCCCTGGCTACCTGTATACCCACAACCTGGCGACCTGGGACACCTCCGCCACTGCGGCGCACGGACACAACACGCTGTTGGTCGGAGGCGGACTTCACGTCTCCACCGATGACTCGTCCGCAACCGCTCTCGCTACTGGGGCGTGGCCCGACTTGATCGCGCTGTCCGATGCTAAGACGCCGACCATTACGGAGACAGGCAGTGGAAGCATCCCCCTTCTGGCGCTGAGTGTCGATTTCGATGGCGATGGCACCGCGGATGGCTCGCTGAGCAAAATTGGTAGCGACGAATACGTAACTTCAAATGCAGCGGGATTCGTTGAAGACGCGGCACCTTCAGACTCAGAGGACGGGGGCAGCCTTGCCGAATGGCAAAGCGCATTTCCGGACGCAATGATCTTGACGGTTGGATGGGCGCTCGGACCGTCGATCCAAGGTGCAGGGACGATCCACTCATTCACCGTTGGATGCGACACGTTTGAGTTCGGGGCGCCAACGTCGGGTATCTCTGGCGTCAACGACGATACGACAATGTCGCTCACCGTTTCGACGCTCACCCCCTCAAGCGGGTCGCGTTCTTCTGCACGTCGGTCTATGTCGGGAGTTTCCACCGAAGACGCGGGCGCATTGATTCCCTACATCAACACTTCGACTGAGTTCAACTACCGAACTTTCCTTCCCTATTCCGATCTATCGGTCGATCCGGTCAGCAGTGATCGACTCATAGTCAAGGCTTGTATCGCTGGTGCCTACGCTGAATCGGTAGCTGGTGGGCACCCTTACGAGCACCCGAACCGGCTGACGTTCATCGGCGACGGTCGCACATTCCAACAGCCGACAATCGGTCAGGAAGACTTTCGAACGATGATGGATGTCACCGAGGACTGGACCGGCAATACAAATCCGGTGCTTTCAAACGACGTCGGCACGACAGAGATAGTCGATCCGACCGACGATGACTCAGTTGTCGACTCACGACGAGCAAGTACCAGCGGCATGACGTTGAGTGGCGTGACCAAGTCGAGCAACTTTGTCGGCTTCGATCTAAATCACGTGGCAAACGACCCATTCTGTCCGAGCGTGAACGCGGTCGGGGCGATCACGTACGCCGTGCATGTGTCGATGTATCGAAGTGGGCTAGTAGTTGTGCAAGGCAAGCGAGCGACAATGCCTGCTCATGAAGGATGGGTTCGTTGGAACGGCGGTGACACGTGGACCAACATGTTCCGTCTAGACGGCACCGCGCTTGTCTGTCTAATCGCGGGCAACATTGGTTCTCTGCCAGGGGATATCACAGGATGTTCAGGGCCCGTGTCTGGATCGGCAAACGAACCTGCACCTGCCGTGAATGCCGTTTCGGCGACGTCCGCCGTCGCCGACTCGGGCGACTATCCCTTGATCAACTACATATGGATGGGTCCCGGCGTGGACCCGACCTACGGTATCCAACCAGGTGAACGCGTGAGTCGATTTACGGTTGAAATCGACGGTATCGACTCAACCGTTCAACCGTTCAAGTCTGGCCTTCCGTACTACAACTCAGTCGGGTATGACCCTGAGTCGGATGGAGCAAGTGGCGGCTCTATCACCGAAGTTCGTGGCTGGCTCAACGGGCGCCAAGTTTCGCTCGGTCAAGGGTCTTGGTCGAGCCAAGTGTGGGCCAACCGGCTAGTCATCTCTACGCCAGAGTTCATTATCGATGGCGCCAAGAGAGAAGCCGAGACCCACGCGTTTATGGATCACGGAATTCTCAGCTGGGAACTGAACGGAACTCTAAACGTGGTCACGATGAGCAACCTTGGCGATCCATACGCCAGCGAGGGGTTATCAAAGGGCGACTACGACGCTCTACAGTTTCCCTCCGTCGCCAGTGCAACCTTGCGCGATACCTCCGCAGTAGCCGATACCGATGGCGACTTCGGTGTGACCTTCTCTGCGACTCGAATGTTCTACTGCGACTCCTCCTGCGGCCCCGACGCCTCCCAACTGCAGTCAGTCCCAAGTTTGGATGGCTTGAGTGGTGGGACCGATCCAGACGGACCATTCCCGGTTCACAGCTTCACCGTAGGCACCGCGGACATGTCGCTCACACTTCCCGGAGGGGCTGTCCTGCCAGCGATGCCTGTCGCAGGCTCTCCACCGCCTCTCATCGTCACGACGCTTGACTATGTGTCGGACCAGGTCAGTTCCTACGCAATAACAACCAGCGTTCCCTTCCTCGTGCCGGGCCTTGTCGCGGCCACCATGAGTCCTGATCCAAATGCGGTTTGGGATCTTCTAAATGGCGCTGTTCTCAACTTCACCATTGGCGGAGCGGTAAATCACATTGAACTCGACAACGCGTTCGAGACCGCAGATGACAGTTGGAGCGGAAACGAACCAACCTACCCAAACCGGGATATCGACGAGCTCGACAATCTCTATTCAATGCCGGTAAGCCATCCCTAGAAAGCCGAGCTCGGCGAGGTCAGCAACGTTCTGCGCGACTCGCGATGTCAGCGACTCGCGCACCGTTTCGAGTCGACCTAGGCCCGTCGGTTGCGCGCGTACTCCCGCGGGAGTATCCGGCGCGCGCCTGACAGCGGATGGCCGGGCCGAAGCGCCCGCGTAGCATCGAGCCATGTCCGAACCCGCGCGCCCGCTCGACGGCGGCGCGGGGTCCCGCGCTCGCCCGACGCGCAAGCAGAAGCGGCAATTCGGCGAAGAGCTCTGGATGCATCGCCAGCAGCAGTGGTCGGCATGGCATGGCGGCGCGCACCCGCCCGAGTGGCGTATGCCGCGCTGGGCCTCGCTCTGGCTTCCGGTCATCCTGTCGTTCCTGGCGCAGGTTCCTGCGGCTCTCGTGTTCGTGCGCATCTATCACCAGACGCCGGTACAGAGCCTGATCACGATCGGGATCGCGCTGCTCGGACCGCTCGCTCTGATCGGCGCTCGACGGTTTCCCGGTCCCGTCGTCGCGGTGACCGCGATCGGCGCCTCGCTCGACCTGATCTTCAACGAGCACGTCGGGCCGCCCTATGTGGCGCTCGCCTTCGGCATCGTCAGCGCGATCGTGCGCAATGCCCGCGTCTGGGCGTGGATCTCGATCGGCGTCGCGTGGGTGGCGACGATCGCCGTGGCACTGGTGCTCGGCGACGACCGATTCACGGCGGGACGGATCGCCGGAACCACCCTCGGCATCCTGATCGTCGTGGGCATCGGCGAGGGGATCCGCACACGCCGCGAGCGCGCGGCCGAGTTCCGTCGTCGAGTGAGCCAGCGACGTCAGACCGAGGTGCAGGCCGAGCGGGTCAGGATCGCGCGCGAACTGCACGACGTGCTCGCCCATTCACTCAGCCAGATCAACGTGCAGGCCGGAGTCGGGCTGCACCTCATGGAGAAGCAGCCGGACAAGGCCAAAGAGGCCCTGGCCAGCATCAAAGAGACCAGCAAGACGGCGCTCGACGAGGTGCGAACGGTCCTCGGAATTCTGCGCGCGGAGGGCGGCGCCGACCCGAGCGCGCCGTTGGTGCCTGAGCCGGATCTGAGCCGACTGCCGGGGCTGGCGGCATCCGTCACGGCCCAGGGGGTCGAGGTGCGCCTGGATGATCGGCTCCCGGCCGAGCACGTGCCCAAGCCGGTGCAGCTCGCGCTGTACCGCATCGCGCAGGAGTCGCTTACGAACGTCACGCGGCACGCCGAGGGAGCGACCCACGCGACCATCTCGCTGGAACGCCGCGACGGCATCTATCGGCTCGAAGTGCGCGACGACGGGACCGGCAGCGCACCCGCCGCACCGGGCAGCGCCGCGGAATCCGGCGGTCGCGGCCTGCTGGGCATGCGCGAGCGCGCCGAACTGCTCGGCGGTCACCTCACTGCCGGGCCGGCAGACGGTGGCGGATTCGCCGTCGTCGCTGAGCTGCCCGCCACCCACGACCAGGAGGTCTCGTGATGATTCGCGTTGCACTTGCCGATGACCAGCAGCTGATCCGCGCGGGGTTCCGCAGTCTGCTCGAGGCCGAACCGGATCTCGAGGTCGTCGGCGAGGCGGCCACGGGTCGCGAGGCGGTCGCGCTGGTGACTCGTGAGCGCCCGGATGTCGTGCTCATGGACATCCGGATGCCTGACGGCGACGGTCTCTGGGCCACGGAGCAGATCGTCGCGAATCCGCAACTCTCAGGCACCCGGGTCGTCGTGGTGACCACCTTCGAGCTGGACGAGTACGTGGCGCAGGCGATCCGCGCCGGCGCCAGCGGCTTTCTGGTGAAAGACACCGAGCCGGTCGAACTGATCCGCGCGGTGCATGTCGTGGCAGGCGGGGATGCGCTGCTGAGCCCGCGCGTCACCAAGCGTCTGCTCGAACGGGTCGCGGGCACCTTCCAT
>DASYDM010000040.1:0-3725 GCA_036499585.1 Steroidobacteraceae bacterium | reverse complement strand
AATATGGACTCATCGTATGCATCCGGGTTGAGCGCGTGAGCCGGAGATTGTCGTAGTTTCCGAACTTTTCGAAACGTCGCGAGCGTTTCCTGCAACGGAGCGGGATCGGGCGTGCGAAACGACCGTGCGAGCCAGTCCGCGAGGAGCGCGATCGACCCGCGCGAGCGCACAACGGTCTTTCCATCGTCCCGCAGCTCTTCGGTCTCGCGCGGAACCGATGCCGGAAAGAAGGAGAGGCTGATATTGTCCGACATCATCTTGTCGAGCGCGAGAACGAAGTCGTTGAACGCCGCGACGGTCGGGCGAATCAGGAGGGCCAATTCTCGCGGGGGCTCTTTGAAGGCGTTCCTGAACAACGGACCCCACCCGATCGCCTGCGTCATAGCCGAAATGGTATGCAGCTCGACCACGAATGCGTCGCGAAGTGACGCCTTGAGTTCCCAATCCCCCATGATCGCCGCACGCGCGAAGTCGGGATGGAGTTTGTACTCGCCCTCGACCTCGAAGGTGAGCCAAAGGCCCTGGTGCTCTGGCGTAAGGCGATGCAGATCGGTGAAGAAGACAGCAACGGCGCGCTTTCGCGGGGGCGAATAGCTGAAGCCGAAGCTCTGCAGCAGGACCTTGTGCTTCTCAGGAAACGTGGCTGATTCAAAACTCGCGTCGCCGATGGCGAGAGTGGCCTGGACATCGTTCGTCCAGAGATTGTAGCGCGGGTCGCGCTGGTAGTGGTCGAGCACTGCAAGGTCGAACGATGCGAAGTCGAGCTGAGGTGCCCCGAGGGCAAGGCGGAGAGAGTAGGGGCGGCCGGCGTAGACCTTCTGGTTCACGGCGCCGGCCAGGGCTGAGGCTGTCGGGTAGATGACGAAACGGTCGTCGGTCGCCGCCTCGAGTTCCCCGACCTGAAACGCGGCCGGAGGGTCCTTAAGGGCGCGAATATGCGGGTTGGGATGGACGGTGCCAAAGCTGACACTCAAGGTGCCAGCCTCGACCAGCGACCGAAGCATCGGACGAAGAGTGTCGAGGTCGATAAGGCCGGGCCGCGTCAGCGCGTACGCCGGCAGTCCATTGAAATCGCCGGAGCCGAGGTATTGCTCAATCGCCGCGGTCGTCAACTGGTCAGGCGTCACAAAGAGGCTTGATGGTGTGGCTCCTAAGAAACTGCTACTTCGATGACCTCACCGGTCGTCAGGTCGACCAGACCGAACCCCATCTGGGCCGCGTGTTTACGCAGTCCTCGGAACACGCGCTGGCGATGCTGCGCATCATACGCCGCGGCCCCAGGATCCGCGTACACGAGTTCTCCCTTGAGCATCCGATACACGAGAATCGCGAGCTTCCGGGCCGTGGCGGTAATCGCTTTGGCCTTGCCGACCCGGTACGCGAGGCGCCGATAGAACCCCCCGAGAGCGGTTTGCGTGCGGCCGAGGCTCATCGCCACCACCCGGAGGAGCGCGGCGGCCCGATTGGCCGACGGCTGCGTGCGCGAGCTGAGGAGACGCCCGCCCGAGATCTTGTTCTGCGGCGCCAAGGTCAGCCACGAGACAAAGTGCTGCGGGGTCGGCCATCGACTCATGTCCGTACCGATTTCGGCGATGAGGCGCACCGCCGTGTACGGACCAATGCCATCAATCTGCGAGATATCGACGCCGGTGATGCGATACAAGGGGGTCCGGAGCTCGATACTCGGTTCATTGCGGCTGCGGGTCCGGCGCCCGCGCGTCTCAGGGAGGGGGGATGTGGGCGGCGTGGCGCGCGCCACGAGGGTCGCCAGATGCGCTTCGATGGCGGCGTCACAGGTGGTGAGCTGCTGCTGAAAGATGTCGTAGAGCGCCAGGTTCTGTTGCAAGACGAAGACGTGCTCGGGCCGGTAGTTGCCCGTGAGCGCGGCCACGATCTCGGCCTCGGAGGCGTGGCACCGATGGTCCCGGTGCTGCGCGAGGCGCTGGGGGGCGCGCTCACCCGCGACGATATCGCGCAGAATGCGTTGGCCCGTGACCCCCGTGATATCGGTAACCACGAGGGGCAACTGGACATTCATCTGGACGAGGGCCTTCTGCATCCGCTGGACGTGCGCGCCGGCGCTCTCGATGAGCGTCGCGCGGTGGCGCAAGTAGGCGCGCAGAGCGACGATGGCATCCTCGGGGCGGAAGCTGCCCCGGAGGAGTCCCATCATGTGGAGATCCCGGAGCCATTCGCAGTCCGAAACATCGCTCTTGCGACCGGGGACGTTTTTCACATGGCGGGCATTCACGAGCAGCACCGTCAATCCCCGGGCTTCGAGGATCTCGAACACCGGAATCCAATAGACTCCGGTCGCTTCCATGGCGACGCTGGTGACCCCGCACGTGGTCAGCCAGTCGGCGAGCCGATGCAAATCGGCGGTGAAGGTGGGAAACGCCTGGACCGAGCTGGGGTCGCGGTCGGCCGGGACGGCCACGTAGTGTTCCGCCGACCCACAGTCGATACCCGCCGCGTTCGGGACAATCCGCTCCAGCGCGGAGGGGGCGACACGGGGTTTGGGTGGACGGCGGCGGGGCAAAGGCTTTTTCATCCGGAGGCTCCAGAGCAAAGGGAGGAAAGCGCCTCAGGGAACAGGGATGCGGATGAAAACATTCTCCTAAACGGGATCACCCCACATGCGGTGGGGTGTCACCAGTGATGACGCCGCGACTTCCCCGGACCACGCTAACGAACGGGCTCGAAGCACCAGTGACGACTCGGTCTCGGTTCCCGGAGGCCGGTGGTATTTTATGCATCTCCAGTTTCTGGCGCGATGACCCGCGGTGGCACCGCGTACCCCGCTACTGAGGTTGTAGCTTTGTCAGGCCCGGGAGGGCTGGCAGAATGGCTATTGCACCAGTCTTGAAAACTGGCGGGCGCAAGCCCTTGGGGGTTCGAATCCCTCGCCCTCCGTACCGTACTTGGCCGGCGGACGTTGCTTCTGACGACGGAGTGGATGCTCGCGACCACCCGCACGCCACGTAGCCGGGAAGAACCCGGCTCGCGTCTCAGACGCGCCACCTCCCGTTGGCCAGTGGCAACGAGAACTAGGCCAACCGCCCACTCGACCGCAGAGACGCCAGCCGGCCCGGACCTTGCACGCCGGCTGTCAGCTGCGCGCAGCACCCAGGTGTGGTCGTCGATGGCCGTACGCGCGCTGACCATCTCCCTGACCCACTCGCTTCATGGATCGCACCGGAATTGCCGCGCGCGTGCGGGAACTGCTCGCCATCCAGCATCCTCAGGAGATCATCGAACTCGCTCGGCGGCTGAATGTCAGCGAGCTGTCGCTCCGTATGACGATCGATGATCTCTCCCCACACCCCACGATCGAGGTCTTGAGCGCGGTGGTCGCCCACTATGGGGCGGATCCCGCCTGGGTACTCACTGGTGTCTACGACTCTGGCCAGCATCGGCGGGCGCTGGAAGGCACCAACGCCACGATCACCGAGGCGGTGCGCGAGTTGAGCGCGCCTCGCGACACCCCGTCGATCACCCTCCCCGCCATCCGGCCACGCGAGCGCTCCCAGAGCGACCCGTCCGGCGAATCGACCGCGTAGCCCATTGCGGGCCGAGGCGCGTCAGCGGTATCCGGCCGCTTGCATCTGAAACAGCTCCGCGTAGAGTCTCCCCGACCGGACGAGTTCGTCATGCGTCCCCTGCTCCACCAAGGTCCCGTGACGCAGCACGACGATGCGGTCGGCCATGCGCACCGTGGAGAAGCG
>DASYDM010000039.1:0-2359 GCA_036499585.1 Steroidobacteraceae bacterium | reverse complement strand
AGGTCGTGCGCGATGAAGACGTAGGTGAGCCCCAGGGTGTCCTGAAGGTCATCAAGCAGGTTGATCACCTGCGCCCTGATGGACACGTCAAGCGCGGAGACCGGCTCGTCCGCGATGATCAGCCGGGGATTCAGCGCGAGCGCGCGCGCCACGCCTACTCGTTGCCGCTGGCCGCCGGAGAACTCGTGCGGATAGCGGTTGGCATGCTCGGGCGACAGCCCTACCAGGTCCATCAGCTCGCCCACCCGCCGCCGGGCCGCCGTACGGTCGCCTTGGCGATGGATGCGCAGCGGCTCGGCGATGATGTTGCCGACCCGTTTGCGCGGGTTGAGTGACGCGTACGGGTCCTGGAACACCATCTGCATCTCGCGCCGCAACGGGCGCATGGCCCTGCGGGAGAACCGGGAGATGTCTTGCCCGGCGAAGGTGACCGTGCCGCTAGTCAGCTCGTGCAGGCGCAGCAGGCAGCGGCCGAGCGTCGACTTCCCGCAGCCCGACTCTCCCACGAGGCCCAGTGTCTCCCCTACGCGCACGTCAAGGCTGACGTCATCCACGGCACGCACGTGCACAGGGTGCCCAGGCAGCAGGCCGCCAGGAACGGGGAAGTACTTGCGCACCTTGTCCGCGCGCAGCAGCACGCCGGTGTCGGCGTCCGTCATGATGCATCCTCTCCCGCGGTCAAGGCCTCCGGCAGCCCCGCGGAGAACAGCAGCAGTTCTGAGCGATGCTGTTGCTTCTCCTCGGCCGGGAGGTGGCACGCGTCCAGGTGCCCGTTGCCGACCCGGTCGTGCAGCGGCGGGACCTCGGCGCACTTGTCGAACCGGTAGGCGCACCGCTCCGCGAAGGCACATCCAGTAGGCAGCCTGGTCAGTGAGGGCGGTGAGCCCGGGATCGCGTTGAGCCGCTCGGGCTTGGGCCGGTCAAGGCGGGCGATCGAGCCAAGCAACCCCCAGGTGTACGGATGCTGCGGCCGGTAGAAGATCTCCCGGACGGTGCCGTGCTCCACGATCCTGCCCGCGTACATCACCGCCACCCGGTCGGCCATCTCGGCGACCACGCCCATGTCGTGCGTGATGAGCACGACCGACGAGCCGAAGTCCGTCCGCAGCTTCTTGATCAGCGCGAGGATCTGCGCCTGGATGGTGACGTCGAGCGCGGTGGTCGGCTCGTCCGCGATCAGCACCCGGGGGTCGCAGGACAGCGCGAGCGCGATCATGACCCGCTGGCGCATGCCGCCCGAGAAGTGGTGCGGGTAGTCGTCCGCCCGCCGTTCCGGGTTGGGGATGCCGACCGCGGCGAGCAGTTCGACCGCCAGCTTGTGCGCCTCGGCCTTGGAGACCTTGCGGTGCGCCCGGATCTGCTCGGCGATCTGCCAGCCCACCTTATAGACCGGGTTCAGTGACGTCATCGGGTCCTGGAAGATCATCGCGATCTCCGACCCGCGCACGGCGCGCATCTCCTTCCTGTCCAGCGCCATCAGGTCCTGGCCGCGGTAGGCGACGGACCCGGCGAAGTGCACGTTCGGGTCGATGATCAGCCGCATCACCGACATCATCGTGACGGACTTGCCGGACCCCGACTCGCCCACGATGCCGAGCGTCTCGCCCTCGCCGAGCTCGAAGGACACCCCGTCCACCGCGCGGACCACGCCGTCCTCGGTGTCGAAGGTGACCCGCAGGTCGGTGACCTCGAGCAGGGGCGCCGCTGGGCCGATGCTGGTGCTGGTGCTGGTGCTCATGACAGTCTCACCCTCGGGTCGAGCCGCGCGTACAGGATGTCCACGAGGACGTTCGCGAGGACGATGAAGAACGCGCCGTAGACCACGGTGGCCATGATCGTCGGCAAGTCCAGGTTGGCCAGCGACTGGTAGGTCAGGTAGCCGACCCCGTGGATGCCGAACACCACCTCGGTCAGCAGCGCCCCGCCCCCGACGAGAACGCCGAAGTCAAGGCCGAACAGCGACACGAAGGTGATCAGTGACGTCCTGAGAGTGTGCCGGACGAGGACGCGCGTCTCGGTGAGGCCCTTAGCCCGGGCGGTCCGCACGTAATCCTCCGACGCCGTTTCCAGCAGTGCCGCCCTCAGCACCCGTGCGTACAGTCCGATATACAGCACGGCCAGCGTTATCCAGGGGATGATCAGCCCCTCGAACCACCGGCCCGGGTTCTGGGTCAGCGGCGTGTACCCGAGCGGCGGTACCCAGGAGAACAGGAACGACTTGTGCAGTGCCGACTGGGAGACGAGGTTGGCCACCTCGGACAGCCAGTAAACCGGCATCGAGATCCCGATCAGCGCCAGCACCATGAGCAGCGGGTCGAGGAACGTGCCGCGGGACATCGCGGCCGCCATGCCCATCGCG
>DASYDM010000038.1:0-6541 GCA_036499585.1 Steroidobacteraceae bacterium | reverse complement strand
CGCTAAGGCGGCGGCCGACACGCGCGCACCTGACTAGCCCGGCAAGGCGCGGAATTCCGGCCAAGGCCTTTCGCCGTTGGCACGCATCTCCTGCGTCAAAGCCGTCGGCATCCAGTCCAGCAGCGCGGAGGCGAAGGTAGGCCGGACTCGAATCCGTTCGAAGCGACCCTCGGCGCGCGGGAGGCGTCCGTCCCGCCACACTTCGAAACTCACACCGGCGCGGAAGAACGAGCCGATTGCAAAGCCACATACGCTACAATTTGTATCGTATCACTCTCAAGTCGTCGGAGGGCATTTGCCAGCTGCAGCCGCCATGCATACCGAGGATCGCCCGTTGGCGAGCATCGGGCTGTTGACTTTGTCGTTGCTCGCCATCGGGGTCGGAATCGTGACCGGCTTTGGTGCGATCGCATTTCGAGCCCTGATCGGCTTGATCCATAACCTTGCGTATTTCGGCCGGTTCTCCGCTGTCTATGATGCGAACGTTTACGCTCCGGTGAGCACCTGGGGGCCCGGTGTCATCCTGGTGCCGGTGATAGGCGGATTGGGTGTCGTCTTCCTCGTCTCGAAGTTTGCCCCGGAAGCCCGTGGCCACGGCGTTCCGGAGGTCATGGACGCAATCTTTTATCGCGAAGGCAAGATCCGTCCGGTCGTCGCGGCGATCAAGTCGTTGGCGTCGGCGTTGTCCATTGGCACCGGCGCAGCCGTCGGGCGCGAGGGGCCGATCATTCAGATCGGAGCTTCGCTGGGTTCAACGGCGGGACAGCTCGTTCCCATGGAAGCGTGGCAGCGTATTACCCTCGTGGCGGCAGGAGCGGGCGCCGGTATTGCAGCGACCTTCAACACCCCGCTGGGCGGTGTCATGTTCGCGATCGAGTTGATGATGCCGGAGGTCAGCGTCCGCACGTTTTTGCCGGTTGCGCTGGCTACCGGCACTGCCACTTTCATAGGCCGGTTCATGCTCGGGGTTCGTCCCGCCTTCGATGTCCCTCTAAATCTCTCAGTGACGACCGCTCCGGGATCGCTGAAAGCGTTGCTGTTATGTGCGGTGCTCGGCACGATATGCGGCTTGGCTGCGACCGCCTTCATTCGTGGATTGCACGGCGCCGAGCGCCTGTTTGAACGGGTCCGCAATTCGTACCTGCGCCACGCAGTTGGAATGCTGCTGGTAGGGTTGATGATGTATTCGTTCCTCCTTGGATCCGGACACTATCGGATCGACGGCGTCGGATATTCGTCGATCCAGGACATCCTCACCGGCGGTCTGGTCGCGGGACCGTTTCTCGCGCTGTTGTTCGCTGGCAAGCTCGCGGCCACCTCGATCAGTCTGGGCTCGGGGTCTTCCGGCGGGATCTTCTCCCCGTCACTCTTCATGGGCGCTACTCTCGGAGGTGCCTTCGGCGCGGCGGCTCGGCTGTTCATGCCTTTGCCGGACGTGACTATCCCGGCCTTCGCGATGCTCGGAATGGCAGGAATGGTCGGCGGTGGCACGGGCGCGGCTATGACCGCCATCACGATGATCTTCGAGATGACCCGCGACTACGATCTGGTGATGCCGATGATCGTGACTGTGGCGCTCAGCATCGGCGTCCGCCGCGTGTTGAATGACGAGAACATCTACACCATCAAACTCGTGGGCCGGGGGCATTTCATCCCTAAAGCCATGCACGCGAACATGTTTCTCGTGCGCCGCGCCGCAGATGTCATGGAGGCGGATTTCGAACTTCTGCCGGGTTCTTTCAGCTTGGATGAATATCTGCACGGAGCGGCGCACCGCGGCGCTCTACGGCATGTCGTTGTCACGGAAGCGGATCGAATCGTTGGAACGCTGCGAGTGAACACATCCATTCGTCGAGGGCTCGAGGCCGCCTACACGGGCGTGGACATGAGAGCGGTCGCGAGCGACAGATTCACGATCGCTCGTGAGTCCGACATCATGTTCGAGGTAATTCAGCGGCTCTGGAGGGAGAGTGCGTCGATGATAGTCGTCGTTCGGGGAAATGGTATTCGCCAACCGAGTGATGTAGTGGGAGTGATCACGAAGGAGCACATCGCTGACTCAGTCGCGGAGAGCGTGCGGCCGACGCAATCAGCGGCAGCGAGCTGGCGCCGCACGAAACTACACGAGCCCTGATTTCCTGGGCTTCAGCCTCACTGCCTGGCTGCCAGCGTACCAAGGGATTGCCCCCCGACCCTCCAACGGTACTGCAGGCTGGCGGCACCTGTCGGTGGCACCAAGGGGGATTTGAGGGGGCACAGGGGGACCGCTTGCTCCATAGAAATCAGTATGTTACTGATTCCGAAGGCGGAGGATGCCTTGGAGTCCCGTCCGCTGCGCCAATTATTTCTCAAGCATATCGGGTACTTAGGCGTAGGAATCGAACGGTCGTGGCCAATCCGTTGCCCAATTGACCATCGCCTGCGCTGCGTCCGTCGCCGAGATCCGCATGGTGTGGGCGGGCGCGTGTATCGCCCGCCGGATCGAGCGGGCGTCGGGCGGTCGGACTGCCGAAGCGGTCGAACAATTGCACCGGGCCAACGACATGCTGGGCCTCTATGTTTATACGCCTTTGACTCTGGCCCAGGCGCTTGTGGTCGCGGGGAAGCCTGCCGAGGCGAAACCTCATTTCGATGCGGCGATCGACCTTGCTCCGAATGCCGGCTTTGCGAAAGGGCTCGTGCTGTACAAGGCAAGTCAGATTGGTGATATCGACCTCCTGCTCGATCCGACATTGCCGATTGCCGCAGAACAGCGCGCGGCTTTGGTGGGGGCTCATCGCGCGTTGGCATCGCATGATTCCGCAGCCAAGGCGCAAGCTGTCCAGGCGCTGCTTGCGAAACCATGACGCTTTTCAGATCGCGGCCCGGATAGCGACGACGACGATGGAATCTCCGGGGCCATCGCTGTTCTGGCCGTTCTGCCGGATGATTTGACGCCACATCGCAGATGTAGAGCTAAGCTCTGCAATGCGTCGAAACCTGCCGCCCGGTGCGCGCGGTGAGCATCCGCGAGCGATTCGATCAGCGGTTGCAGGCGCAGCGGGGGGTCAGGAATTGCCGGCGACGGTGGAGCATCCAGGGGCACGCCGATGAGAAGCAGCCGTTGGATCGCATTGGATCCTGCGGCCGCCAATGCGCAGTTCGTGGACCTGCATGTCTGCGCACCGCCTGATCCAGAAGCGGCGGATCCGGTCACCGTCGTCATCTATGGCGACGCCAAACTCAGGGATGTGATCGGCGCTTCCACTCATCAGAGCGACGTCGCCGTGAACATTCAGCGCATCGTCGATGTGTATCGCGCGCGGCGCGAAGACGGCGAGGCTTCATTGAAACCTGTCGCCGCATCGTCCTGGAACCTCAAGAAACCTCGTCACACTCGAACGCTTCAAGATCGCCTACACGCCTGACGCATCGCTGCCGGGGCTGCGCCGCGACCGCCGCCGCGCCTGCAGCATCGCGGCTAACTAGGGGCGTTGTTAGTTTGTACCTGACTCATGTTCGGTACAGCCCACATCGCCGTGAACATCATGCATACCGACTGGCGGACATATACCGCGTGGCGGTGACTGCGCGATCCTTTTTTGCCGCCGCGCAAATTACGGGTCATCTTCCCACAAAGAAGATAAGGGGGGCCTGACATCGTGAAGAAGTTGAATCACTCATTCCTTGTTGTATTGCTCTTTGCCACATTCCTGATCGGCAGCGCACCGGTTGTCGTCCAGGCACAGACTGCCGAAGCGCCGGCCGCCACTCGCTGGTCTGATCCCAATTCATGGCCAAACCGCAAGGTGCCAGTGGCAGGCGACAAGGTCACCATTGGCAAAGACCGGAACGTGATCCTCGACGTCAGCCCGCCGGCGCTGAACGGCCTGTCCATCGACGGCAAGCTCACTTTCTCGGACAATGCCGACCTGGAACTGACCACCGAGTGGATCATGCTGCACGGTGAGCTGGCCATTGGCAGCGAGGCGGCCCCCCACACGCGCAAGGCGACCATCACCCTTACCGACAAGGTGAAGGGTGAAGATGTCATGGCCGGCATGGGTGACCGCGGGATCATGATCTCGGGCGGAACCCTGAATCTGCACGGTGATCGTTCCAACGCCTGGACCAAGCTTTCCAGCACGGCCAAGGCGGGCAGCACCTCGATAGAGGTCCTGGATGCCGCGAGCTGGCGGGTTGGGGACGAGATCGTCCTCGCGTCGACGGATTACGATCCCCGGCAGGCCGAGCGGCGCAACATTGCCGCCGTCAGCGGAAACAAGATCACGCTCGACAAGAAGCTGGACTACATGCACTTCGGCAAGATCACCTTCGGCGTGGATGAGCGCGGCGAAGTCGGTTTGCTGACACGCAACATCAAGGTCCAGGCGTCGGCCGATGCGGAACAGTCCTTCTTCGGCGGCCACATCATGGCGATGCCCTCGAGCCACATGTATGTCTCGGGCGTCGAGCTCACTCGCATGGGCCAGAACCTGACGCTGGCGCGCTATCCGATCCACTGGCATCTGGTCGGCGACGCGAAGGGACAGTACATCAAGAACTCGTCCATCCACGACACCTACAGCCGTTGCGTGACGATCCATGGCACGAACTACGTGCACGTGGAGAACAACGTCACCTACAACACGGTGGGTCACTGCTTCTTCATGGAAGACGGCATCGAGCACGACAACGAGTTCGTCCACAACCTGGGAATCCAGACCAAGTGTCATACGAGCCTGCCGTGCGACCCGACCAACCTCGCCCCGTTCGGAACGGAGCCGGACGGCAAGAACTTCAGGTTGACCGGACAGGACTCCAAGCAGGTGCTGATCCCCTCCGACAACACTGCGTCGACTTTCTGGATCACCAACCCGGATAACGTTTATCGCGACAACGTGGCCGCGGGGTCCGACTCGACAGGTTACTGGCTCGCTTTCCCGCAGCACCCGACGGGTCAATTCGAAGGCACAGAGATCAGCAAGAACACCTGGCCACGTGGAACCAAGATGCGCGAGTTCAAGGGCAACACCGCCCACTCGAACTTTGACGGTTTCCTGATGGACCGTGGCCCCCAGCCCGATGGTCATTTCCGCACCGGCGGGCATCTTTCCGCCAGCAATCCGGCTGACCCGAACAGCCCGCAAGTGGAATCGGACTTCGAGGATTTCACTGCCTACAAGAACCGCAATGGCGGTCTGTGGTCCCGCGGGGAGATGCACGTGTACAAGAACCTGAAGCTGGCCGACAACGCCATTGGGTACACGCATGCGTCCGGCAACAACAATCGGTCCGCCTTCACCTCGAAGGTTATCGACTCGCTGTTCGTGGGCGAAACCGAGAACATCGGCAACCCAACGACGCCGGCGGAAAAGGCTTACGGCCGCAGCCTGCCGGAGCCCAAGCTGCCGGATTTCCCGATCCGCGGCTACGAGTTCTACGACGCCCGTCATGAACTGGACAATGTCACCTTCGTGAATTTCAAGGACAACGCCACCCGCAAGACGGGAGCGATCTCTTACCTGCTGTATACCAGCTTCGGAATGAGCTCCAACAACACCATAGAGCGCGCGAAATTCGTCAATGCGAAACCGGTGTATTTCCCCTCGGCGGAGATCACCAAGTGGAGCAACGACGATTACGGCAATGGTAGCTATAGGGTTGCGGTGTTCCACGACAAGGACGGCACGGTAAGCGGTGTCGCCGACTCCTACATTCTCAACACCGACGCTGCCGACGGAGTCGCCATCGATAAGGCCTGCCACATCAAGCCCACCTGGAACGCTGCGGTGTGCAAGGGCGATTACGGACGCATCAGCTTTGCCGCCCCTCGGCCGGCTGGCGGTGCCGGTCAGGGCGCTCGTGGCCAGGGTGCGGGCGGTCCGGGCGGGGGTGGTCCGGGTGCCGGTGGTCTGGGCGGGGGTGGGTTTGCCAGGGGGCCCCGGCCTGCGCAGCCGCCAGTTATTCTCAGCCGCGACGGCAAGAATTTCACCGTCGACGGAACAACCAACGTGCGAGCAGGCATGGAACTGAAGGTGGCAACCGAAAGGCCAGCCATGACCGTCAACGTGTCGGAACTCGATGCCGGTTCGTGGGTGATATTGGACCTGGCCGGGTTCAGCACCGCGAGCTCGGGTACGGCGCAGAGCAGCCTGGATGCGCTGCGCAAGGCCAGCGCCACCTCGTACTACAAGGACAACGGTTCACTTTGGGTGAAGCTTGTCTCGAGCGGGGACGTCCTTGGCACCGGCCCTGGCAAAGGTCCCAGTGGGGGAGCCAGTCTTCAGGTCAGTCGGTGAGCTGAATGGGTGAAGAGCCCCCGGCTCGAGGCCGAGGGCTCTTTCCAGTCGGGGGCGGCAGTTCCGGCTGTCTTTCCCGTCAGCACCTTCGCTGTTGCTCAGGCCCAGGAAGCCAGTTCGCCAACGGACGTCAGTCCGTCTGCACACGAGCATGACGCTCGATGTCGAGACTGCGCACCCGGGACCGAGAGTCAACTCGCGGAATAAACCTGAAAATCTGGCCGAACAAACTGCAGAAATCGGTTCACGTTGAACCTTTG
>DASYDM010000037.1:0-1703 GCA_036499585.1 Steroidobacteraceae bacterium | reverse complement strand
CATCGCCCTGCCTCTGCTGTTCGGCGTGGGCGTCGCCTTCAACATCTACTTCGTGACGGCGTGGCGCGCCGGCGAGACGGCGATGCTGAGCTCGAGCCTGATGCGCGCCGTGGTCTTCAGCGCCCTCACCACCGCCACGGCATTCGGCGCCCTGTGGCTGTCGCGCCATCCCGGCACCGCGAGCATGGGCAGGCTGCTGATGATCTCGCTGGGCTGGGAGCTCCTCGTGACGATCCTGGTCAGGCCGGCCCTGCTCGCCCGGCCACCGGTTGCCTAGCCGCGGCACTCTATCGCGATACCCACGGATAGCTCTCGAAGCTGAACCCCGATGGGTGTTGTTCACCGGCCCGACACATTGGGAGAGATTTCCAAAGGGATACCGCGGTCTTGCTTTAATGCGGTGCGACGACTTGATGATTCTACTCTGTGCGCATCATGCCCGGAGTGCGCATCATGCCCGGAGGGCATTGAAACCATGCCGGCGGCACGGCTTCCGATAAAGTTCGGGCTGGACAATATTCATGACGCAACCGTCTTCCGTGTCCCCTTGTGACCATATTCCACAGATAGTTTTGATCTGCCGATCGGGCTCGGCGGCCTTCGTTAGGAGGGAGTCATGCCGTCGTTCGTGAATCGTCGAAGTGTGCTGCGTCTCGGCACAGGTGCTGCCGCCGTTGCCCTCGCCGGGCCAGGCGCATCCTTGCCGGCGGCGGCCGAGCAGAATTCCGCCGCCCAGCTCATCCAGAGGACCGCCGGCCAGGTGTTGGATCTCGTCATGACCAAGACCGGCGCGGCCCGCGAAGCGGGAATTCTGCGGGTGCTCCAAACCGATTTCGACCTGAACTACATGGCGCGCTCCGCGCTGGGGCTTCATTGGAACCAGGCGTCGCCCGAGCAACACGAGCGCTTCCTCAAGGTTGCCGCGAACGCCGAGGCGCACGCCTATGCCAGGCGCTTCGGCCAGTATGGCGGCCAGACGCTCACCGTCGACCGCGCGATACCGATGCGCCGCGGAGACGGCATTTCGACCGTCGTCAGCAAGCTCACCCAGACCGACGATGAGCCGCTGACGATCCAGTGGGACGTTCGCGATGGCGGGCAAGGATCGCGCGTCGTCGACGTTCGGGTCGATGGCGTCAGCATGGTCGTGACCAGACGCGCAGAGTACAATTCCTATATCCAGTCTCACGGCGGCCAGGTTGAACCGTTGATCAGCGAGCTCGAGGCCCGCGCCAGGCGGTGATCTGTAGCAGCTTGGCCCCATGAGCCGGACCAAGCCCGCTCTGCTTCGGAATGCATTATACGCGAGGCGCGCCTGACGCTATACGCGAGGCGCGCCTGACGCTCTGTTAGCGGTAGTGCTTCAATTCGGACCAGTCAGTATCCAGCTTTCTGAATCTTCCCCTGCAAATCCAGATCGTGCGGCCGGTCTCGAGCGGAAGTGCCCAGGGATTATCCGTTGCACCCATTGCCTCGACTGAGTCGTAAACCTTAAGTAGGTCTTTGCGGAGACCCCCGACGAGGATGGTTACGCGTCCGTCATGTCCGCGCCGACCCCAGAGGTAATACCAGGCGTCGAAATTCCAGACTCTTGTGAGATTGGGGATTCCCTTTCGGAGGGAAGTCAGATTCTCTGTCCCCGGTCGGCGTCGAACGACGGAGGACAGCATGGGTGCCAAGGTCGAGGTAACGCGGTTGGAGTT
>DASYDM010000036.1:0-155567 GCA_036499585.1 Steroidobacteraceae bacterium | reverse complement strand
GTAAGCGGTCCGGTGGAGACAGATCCGGAGGCGGGCTTGTTGCTCCCCGCAAACGTCCCGCCGCTGCCCGTGCAGGTCGTCGCATTGCTCCATGACCAGGTGAGCGTGCTGCTGCCGCCGCTGGCGACGGTCGGAGGTGACGCGCTGATCGAGACGGTGGGGGGATTGACTACGGTGACCGTTGTTGACTGCGCTGCGGTTCCACTCGTTCCGGTGCAGCTCAATGTAAAAGTCGTGCTCGAAGTGAGCGGACCGGTAGAGACAGATCCAGAGACGGGTTTGTTGGTCCCTGCAAACGTCCCGCCGCTCCCCGTACAGGTCGTGGCATTGGTCGACGACCAGGAGAGCGTGCTGCTACCGCCGCTTGCGATACTTGAAGGGGACGCGTTGATCGAGACGGTCGGCCCTGACGGACCGGAAGCGACCGATACGATCGTAGATTGAGTTGCCATGCCCCCGGGCCCCGTGCACGTCAGGGTGTAGGTGCTCGCGGCCGTCTGGGCACCGGTTGAGGCGCTGCCGGAGGTTGCCTGCGGACCGGACCAGGCGCCACTGGCAGTGCAGCTGGTCGTATTTGCGGAAGACCAGGTGAGCGTGCTCGAGCCCCCGGTTGTTACCGTTGTCGGGCTCGCGCTGATGGCGACTGTTGGTGCCGCAATCACGGTCGCCGTCGCGGACTGCGTTGCCGTTCCACCGGCGCCGGTGCAGGTGAGAGTGTAGGTGCTGTTTGCCGTCAAAGACCCGGTCGACATCGATCCGGAGGTCGCCTGGCTACCCGACCAGGCGCCGGACGCACTGCAGCTGGTCGCATTGACCGATGACCAGCTCAGCGTGGTGGGACTGCCGCTGATCACGCTTGTTGGATTGACGCTGATGGTCACTTCAGGCGCGGGGGTGGCGGCGGTCACCGTCACACTCGTTGACTGAACGGCAGAGGCGCCGGATCCAGAGCAGGTGAGGGAAAAAGTACTGTTGCTGTTGAGGGGGCCGGTGGAAATGGACCCGGATGTCGACTGGGAGCCCGACCAACTGCCGCTGGCCATGCAGCTTGTTGCATTGGTCGACGACCAGGTCAGTGTCGAGGCGCCTCCTGTGCTGACCGTCGAGGGGCTGGCGCTGATACTGACCGTCGCAGCTGCCGGCGGCGGCGGGTCGGCGGACTTGTCACTCGCATCGGTGCCGCCGCCGCAACCTGCCACGGCGAGCACCGCAAACAAGCATCCTGCGAGGAGACGTCCGTAAGGAAGGGCCTTTGCGATCACTCTTATTGATTGTTCGTGCGCCGATGAGGGCGCCATTGTGGACTGTTCCACGCATGGAACCAAAGTGTCGGTCACGCCAGACAGGTCCGCTGGGGCCCGACAGGATCGGCGCATGGCAGGTAGGGTGAATACTACTGAACCCGCAGAATCAGGACCCAATCGGCATCGCCCGCGCCGTTGTGGCCGGGGGCGGCGAAACTGCGCAGTCCGGTGTTGGGAAACGGTGAGTTCGCAACAGGGGCGTAGGTGCCGGTGGTCGGATCGAACCATTGCCCCACGACCGTTCCGCTCAGGCGGGTCATGTCGACGGTGATTGTGCCGCCAGCCGGCAGATAGGCTATCGCAAGTCTGTGATCGGGGGTCCCCCCGGCCGTTACGTAGGCGTCGGTCTGGATGTTCCCGCGGCCATCCCCGCTCGGGGTGCCGTAGCCCGCCGTCACGATCAGGTGGTTCTGGTCGGGCACGAGGTCGTACCAGGGGAGCGAAGTGAACAGCTCCTTCCAGTAGCCGAGCTGCGTGACCGCGCGGGTGTCGATCCGATTCCGCCAGTAGTTCGGGAATACGTACCAGATGGAGCCGTAGAAGTATCCACCCAGGCCCCCGGCGAGGACGGTCCAGTACGGAATCTTGCGCAGCATCCGATCGTCGGCGGAATGTGGGTCGAGATTGCCGTACCAGTAGTGCTCGTAGTACGACTCGATGAGATACACCGGAGCGGTTCGGGCCGTACTGTCGTACCCGCGCAGGGCCTGGTGGTAGACCGGGTAATAGCTGTACGCGGCGGCCAGGCTCGTAAAAGGGACCAGCAACTGATCGTCGAGCGAGCCACTCATGTTGTAGTTCAGCTCGGTGGTCTGCAGATGAGTGGAGTCGGTGGCCGCGATCGTCGCCATAATCGTCTGCGCGAGCTGATTGTCCGTGGCGGAGCTACCGTCGGTGGCCTGCGTGGTGCTGTTGGAAGACCAAGTCTGGAAATCATTACCCGTCATCCACACGATGTTCGGGAAGGACTTGTAGCGCTCGACCAGGTATTGCGCCCAGCGCGCGACTCGCGCGCGTCCATTGAGCTGAAACAGCTGCAGGTAGGAGTTATTCTCAAGCGTGTCCAAGAAGACCACCATGCCGTTAGCGGCGGCGATCTTCAGTATCTGGTCGACGCGGGCAAAATAAGCAGGATTGGGGGCACTCAGGTCGTAGCAGGGGCCCTTGCTGCACGACTCGCTCCGTAGGGTCGTCACGAAGGGCTTGATGCCATCATCGGTCTGGCCGTCCACGTTGCCGCCGTCCTGATCGTTGACGATCACGTGCATCCACAGTGCGTTGAACCCGTGGGCAGCGCGGTCATCCAGGTAGGTTGTCACGACGTCAGGGATTCGCTGGACAAGGGTCTGCGCCGCGCCATCGCCCACCAGCAAAACCGGAGCGCCTTCGCTGTCGACCAGGTAGCGGTGGTTGGCTGACGCCGTCAGTGGATAAATAGGGCGACGCGCTGTGACGGATGCTTCGGGGGAACCGCCTGCCGCTGGCTGAGTTGCATCGTGGCGTGATTCACCCCCGCATCCGCTGAGCGTGATCGCAGCCGCCAGCGCCAGCCGGATTGCGGGCCAACTTGGGCGCATTGTGAACTGTCCCCACCCCCGTATAGTCGGAACACTTTACACTCTCGCGTAAGGTTCAGGGATCCCGTCAGGCTCGAGTACACAGTGAGTGAGCGCCGGAAGCTGCTGATTTTGGAGAATGATGCGGCGACCAGCCGCGAACTGGCGGCGATGTTTGCCGACCTCGAGGTGACGTGTGCTCCGACGTCCGAGCAAGCCCTGGCGATCGTCCGCCGGCTCGAGCCGGATGTCGTTCTGTTCGATCTAGGGGCCGCCCACGATCCGGCGGTTGCAACTCAGAGCATGGATCTGCTGCGCCAGATTCTGACGATCTCTCCCGATATCAAGATCATCGCGATGACGGAGCACGACGATCGCGCGTTGGCCGTGCGCGCGGTAGGCCTTGGCGCGGCGGATTTTTATCACAAGCCTTTGGACGCCAGCGTTCTGTCCATCGTCGTGCGCCGCGCGTTTCGCGTACGCGAACTCGAGGAGGAGAACTGGCGGCTGCGTGAGCGAACGGGCGCAATGGCGCTCGATGGAATCATCGGCGTCAGCGACTCCATGCGATCGTTGGGGCGGTCGATAGAGAAGGTGGCCCCCACCACCGCCACCGTGCTGCTCCTTGGCGACAGCGGTACCGGCAAGGAGCTTTTGGCGCGATCGGTTCACCGGCTCTCGCAACGGGCGCACAAGGCCTTCGTTGCCATCAACTGCGCGGCGATTCCGGACACACTGCTCGAGAGCGAGTTGTTCGGCTACGAGAAGGGCGCCTTCACCGGCGCGGCGAAGCGCACTCCCGGCAAGCTCGAGGCGGCCGACGGCGGTACGATTTTTCTCGACGAGATCGGCGAGATGCCCGCATCTCTGCAGGCCAAGCTGCTGCGTGTCCTGCAGGAGCGGACGGTTGAGCGTATCGGCGGGCGTACACCTATTCCGTTGGATCTGCGTTTCGTGTGCGCGACCAATCGCAACCTCGATCAGCAGGTCGGTACCGGCCAGTTTCGTGACGACCTTTTCTACCGCATCAGCGAAGTCGTCGTTCGCGTGCCGCCTTTGCGCGACAGGCAGGGTGACAGTCTGCTGTTGTCGCAATTTCTCCTGCAGGAAATGTCAGAGCGTTTCGGCAAACCCAGCCGCGGGCTGGCGCCCGATGCGATTCGCGCGATCCAGGCACATCGCTGGCCCGGCAACGTGCGCGAGCTCGAGAACCGGATCAAGGGCGCGGTCATCATGGCTGAGGGTGCCGTCGTGACAGCCAGTGATCTCGGGTTGCAGGATCCTGGCGAATCTTCGGAGTTTCTGAACCTGCGCACTGCGCGGCAGCGTGCGGAGTCGCAGGCGGTTCGTCAGGCACTGGCGGTGTCGCGAGGCAACCTCTCGCGTGCAGCGGAGATGCTGGGTGTGACTCGCCCGACCCTGTACGACCTATTGGAGAAGCATCAGATCGATTCGACGCAGTTCGGTAAGCATGCGCCGGCGGCCGAGAGTGGACCGCAGGACCCGCAGACGCCCCGAGAGACCTGATAGTCCCTGGGCGTCGTTTTTGCCGGCTGCGACTAGTTGAAGGTCGCCGCGACTTCGTCCGACGGCGAACTCTCAGTGCCGGACTTGTTGTACGCGGTCACTGCGAAGTAGTACTTCCCGGCGCCCAGGGAGTCGACCAGGTAGGTCGTCACGGTCGGGTTGTCCACGGAGATCTCGCCCGTATAGTTCTGCGATTCGGTGCCGTAATGGATCTTATATCCCTTGAGATCCACCAGCGGCGTGCCGTCGCTGTTTTGCGTGGGAGCCTCCCACTGCAGGTTGACCGTCTTGGCGGCCGGGCTATTCGAGTCGCCGCCGTTCTGGGAGCCCGAACCGCCGTCCGACGGGGTGGCCACTGCGCTGCCGCCGGAGCTGACGCTTCCGGTCTGAGACGAGCCGGTGCTGGCGCTCCCCGCGATCCCGGAGTCACCCCCGCAGGCAGTGAGGGACAAGGAGCCGAAAACCACCATTCCACTCAACAAAACAATACGAACCGACCCAAACCCCCGTTTGGCTCTCGTCATGAAACCCCCGAATTGTGCGACCCCGATCAAGCCCGGTCCTACGGAAGCTCGAGGTTGGCCGACAGTCGATGGGTTGCATGAGGCGTACGGCGTGCGGGCCCTCGCAGGGTGCACAGCCGTCAACTTCACGAGACAGAGTGCGAGTCCGTCCCGGCAACCCCGCTGTCGTAAGGCCTCGTGCCTCTTAGACCGGAAGTTTTGCGCCCCCATCTTTCGACGGGTTTGCCTTTAATGTGCGGGAACGTAAGTGCAACGCGCGTGCCAGGGAAACTAACCGATTGGATTTCAACACATTTCCAATCTTATTCAGGACCTTGGCCGCAGCGGATGAGCGCCAGAATGTCGGGTCAGGCCGACAGCGTGCGGACCCCGCGGCGCAATGATTGCCATAACATGCTGATATCGAAGCGGAATTGGCACGTCGCTACAGCGCGACAGTAACGCGACGTCCAGGATCCAATGTGTCAGCGGAAGCGGAAGGTTTGCAGTAGCGCGTTTTGAGGTAGCTGGCCGTCCCCGCCCGCTGGGGTCGTTGTGCGCAAGCAAGCGGGTCCAATGCTTGCTTCACCTATGCACCCGCCCCACGGGGGGCCCTCGCAGGCTGCAAGCCGCCAGTTGTTGCACGAATGACAGAGCCGATTACCTTCACGCGCGGGGTCTCCCTCGCTCTCGTGGCGTTCCTGGACCTCATCGTCCCGCCGATGATCGCAATCGGCCTGCTGTATCTGTTGTGCGTACTGTTCGAAATTCGCTTCGCGAGCTTCTTCGTCGTGCTTTCCGTGCTGGTGGGGTTGTTGTCGCTGTTACTTCCGCGTGGCCGGCCCTCCGACTCCATGCAATTGTTGCCGCCGGCGTTACCCCTGGCCATGGGCGTCGTGGTGCGCTGGTTCATCATCGTTGCGATCCTGCTCGGTGTCGGTTTCGTCACCAAGAACTCGGAAGGCTTCTCGCGGCGGGTGGTGCTCACCTGGGTATTCCTCACGCCGGCGCTGTTGATTCTGGCCAAGCTGGTTCTGCATGAAGTCCTGCGTCGGCTGCTGTTCGATCCCTCGATGGTGCGGCGCGTGGCGTTCGTCGGCTGCAACGAAGTCAGCGTTTCCTTGGCGCAACGGATCGGTACGGGTCACGAGGGGGCAGGGCTGCGCGTCGAGGGCTTCTTCGACGATCGCAATCCGGCGCGGCTGGGGATGTGCAACAGCATGCGTCTGCTGGGCAAGCTCCCCGACCTGCCCACGTACGTGAAAGCCAGGGGCATCGATGTCGTGTTCGTGGCGCTGCCGGTTCGCCACATCCGCCGCGTACTCCAGCTCCTCGACGAACTGCGCGATACGACGGCCTCGGTCTATTACGTACCTGACCTCGTGGCCTTCGACTTGATCCAGGCCCGCACCGGGGAGATGTTCGGGATTCCGGTCGTCGCGCTGTGTGAAACCCCGTTCTACGGCTATCGGGGTGTGGTCAAGCGCATCACCGACATCATCCTGGCGGCGGCCTTCCTGCTCATCGCGGCTCCTTTGATGTTCGCCCTGGCCGTGATGGTCAGGATGTCTTCACCGGGTCCGGTGCTGTTCAAGCAGCGGCGTTATGGCCTGGACGGACGGGAAATCCTCGTATTCAAATTTCGCACGATGGTCGTGCTCGAGGATGGAGCTCAGGTGGTGCAGGCAACTCGCGAGGACGCGCGCATCACTCCCATCGGTCGTTTCATGCGACGGTATTCCCTGGACGAGCTGCCGCAGTTGCTCAACGTCATCCAGGGGCGGATGAGCCTGGTGGGACCGCGGCCGCATGCGATCGCTCACAACGAGGAATATCGCAAGCTGATCAAGGGTTACATGATCCGGCACAAGGTTCCGCCGGGCATCACCGGGTTGGCGCAGATCAACGGCTGCCGCGGCGAGACCGCCCGGGTCGAGGACATGCAGGCACGAGTCAACTACGACCTCGAATACCTGCGGTGTTGGTCGCCGCTGCTCGACCTGAAGATCCTGTTCCTCACCGCCGTGCGCGTGCTACGGGATGAGAAGGCGTACTAAACATGAAGGCCCGGCGTCCGGCGGCGGGGCGCACCGGGTCGGCCAAGGGCATTGATCCCGATGATCCAACGACTGCTGAGAGATTTTTCCGCGCTATTCGCGGTACGGCCCGCTGACGCCCGGCTGGGTGGTCTGACGACACTGCTGTTCGCGCTCATCGTCATTGCCGGTACTTTCGCCCGCTTCTGGGGGCTGGGCGACGTTGGTCTGCACGGCGACGAAAAGACGATGAGCCTGCCGGCCATGCACCTCGTGGAGCACGGCACACCGCAACTGCCAAGCGGTATGTTCTATGCGCGGGCAGTCGGTCAGCTGTATCTCATGGCTGCTTCGGTACACGCGTTCGGGCAGACGGAGTGGGCCCTGCGGTTGCCCTCCGCCCTCTGCGGGGTGCTGTTGATGCTGTTGGCGTGGCCCGCCGGCAGAAGATTCCTGACACCAGGGTGGAATCTCGGGCTGGTCGCCGCGGTCGCTTTCCTGCCCGATTTCATCGACGACGCGCAGACGGCTCGAATGTACGTGTTTCTGGCCACGTGTGTGGCCGGGTATCTGGCATTGTTGTGGGAATGGGAGCGGACGGATCGTGCCTGGGTGCTGGTCGCCGCGGTTGCCGTGCTGCTGATCGGAATTCAGTTTCACACGCTGGCGGTATTCGCCGCTTTCCTCGTCTTTTTCCCGGCTCTGGCTCATGGCGATCGGCGCCGGCTCTGGCCGGCCATGGCGGCGTTCGCCGTGATGGCGGCGGGATTTGCCGTCATCAATCACTGGATCTCCACCTCCTATCCGCAGGATGTCGGCTCGGATGACGGCGCGACTCTCAACGGGCCGCAGGCGGCCTTCATTCCGCACATCAACCGGTTGTGGCTCGCCGCCGCGTTCGTGCCCGCACTGCTGTTGACTCTGCGGATCGGGTGGGTTCGCAACGCCGCCTGGGTTGCGACAGCGGTGCTGCTGGCTGCGACCATCGTCTGCGCGCTGTCTCTGCACTATCACCTGGCCGCACTGTTCTGTGTCGCGGGACTGGTGATTGCGCGACGTCAGGGGCCTCTGCCTCTGGGCAGGACTATCCTGCTGTTGGCATTCGTCGCAGCCATTGCGGCCGTACAAGGCTTCTATCTGTCGGCACACGGGGCGGGGACACCCCGCCAGATTGCAGGCCTGATGCTCGGGTGGCCGAGCGTGTGGGCCCTGTTCTCCATCGGCTCCGAATCCCCGGTCAGCGGCATGCTGGTGGTCGTGGCGCTCGCGGCCGGCCTTTGGTTGATGGCTCACCGTCGGGCGGTGCCGGATCACCTCCTGATGGTGACGCTGGGCGTCTGGATTCCCTTGCTCATGATCGGCTGGATGAAATGGAACATTCCCCCGCGTTACGCGCACGCGCAGATCGTCCCGCTCCTCATCGGCGCCGTGGCGGCCGCTCAGTGGGGCACCGCAAGACTGTTGGAGCTGCGGCCGAATCTGTCCGGCCTGGCAGTCCCGAGGCTGTCAGCGTTCGCCGCTGCCGTCGCAGCCGTGTTGATCGTCAACCCCATCCGCGTCGATGAAGCTGTGACAGGTGGATACGCGAACCACCCAGACCACAAGGGTGCGGCCGAGTACATAGAATCGATCCACCCGGGCCCGCACGACATCCTCGTAGCCGAGGATGTGCTCCAACAGACTTACTATCTCGGCCACGTCGATTACTGGCTGGTCAACAAGCTCGTGGCGGCCCCGTTCATGCATCGGGTCGACGGGCAATGGCTCGACTTCTACACCAACACTCCCTTGCTGGGGACCGGCGACGACCTCAAGGCTCTGTTGGACCGGCCGAACCGCGGCGCCGTCTACATCATCGGCAGCGGCGAGAACCAGGAGGACGGCCGCAAGCTCATGCGCTCCTTCGGAATCGCGGAACAGCTGGCGTCGCCGGAGTTCAAAGTGGTGTACAGGGGGCGAGACGGGGTTACGGAGGTATGGAAAGCAGATCCGCCCGCCGCGGTGGCCGCTCGCGGATAAGCCATGTCGTCGCTGGGCAATCGTACCGCCGTCCTGACCCTGTCGCGCCTGGCGAACTACGGGTTGATGCTGATCAGCCCGGTGTTGCTCGTACGCCTGCTGAGCGTCAAGGCGTTCGGTGAATATCGCGAGTTCCTGCTCTACGCGTCGATTCTGCAGTCTTTCGCCGTCTTCTCGATCAACGACAGCCTGTTGTACTGCGTGCCCGCCAATCCCGGCAGTCCGTGGCGCATTGCCCGGCAGACAGTCGTGCTGACCTTCGCGAGCAGTGCACTGGTCATGCTCGCACTTGCGGTCGTAGACGCGTTCAGTGGTGGCACGTTCACACACGGGTATCTCGTCCCGTTGGTCGCCTACACGCTGCTGTCGGTGAACTTCGACTTCTGGGAGTACTTCTGGCTCGCCAACCGCCGGCCAGGCGCCGTGTTCGTGTATTCCGCTGCACGACTCATGAGCCGGGTCACGGTGGCCGTGCTTGTTGCGGCGGCGACGCACGACGTCACTTCGATCATCTGGGCCCTGGTCACGCTCGAAGGCGTTCGGTTGGTTTGCGCCGCGATCGCGTTCAGAGTTCTGGATCGCAGCCGGTCGGAACCTGCGCTATCGGAGCCTTGGCGCGATCAGATCAGATTCTGCGTGCCGTCAGGGACGGCGTCGTTGCTCGCTATGCTCAATCGCAACTTGAGCAACATCGTGGTAGCGCGTGTATTGGGTCCGGTCGCGCTCGCGCAGTACGCGATCGGCCGCTTCGGAGAGCCGGTCGTCGTGACGCTGCGCAATTCCGTATCGAGCGTCGTGCTCCCCGAGATGGTTCGCAAGGATCGTCAGTCGCGCGAGGCACTGGCTCTATGGCGACGCGCGACCGTCGTAAACACCATCTTTCTGTTTCCGATCGCCGTGATCGTGGCGCGGTATGCGCAGCCGCTGGTCGTGGAGGTGTTCGGCCCAAGCTACCGTGACGCTGCGCTGGTCATGCAACTCTACATGCTGGTGGTGATTCGCGAGTGCTTCGACTTCGCGCCAGCCCTGCGGGCCATCAATCGGACCCGGCCGTTGGTCGAAAGCAATATAGGGGCAGTGGTGACCTGCGGCGTGATGCTCGTCGTTCTGGTTCCGCTCCTGGGCCTGGCCGGCGCCATGCTGGCGTTCGTGTGCGGCAGCATCGTGGATGTGACCTGGCTGGGGTGGCGGACGATCAAGGCCTACGGGGTAGGGTTGGGCGAAGTCATCTCCTGGGGCAGCATCGCCCGAGTCGCTCTGGCAGCGATTGCCGCTGCGACCGTCATCGTCAGCACGGCCTGGACGGATCTGTTCGGCTTCGCAGGAGTTGTTCTGGGAGCGATGGCCTATGGCTTGGTCTTTGCCGTGCTATTGCTCGTGATGCGGGTTCCAGAGGCACTGGCTCTGTGCGACTGGGCGAAGAAGTTGGTGTTCAGGCGGCCGTCGCGAGCCTGAAAGGAAAGCTATGCGGTGGCTATTCGTATTACTGATCTGGGTGATCGCCTCGAGCGACATCCTCGGCAAGGACATGAGCCTGGGACCCGGGCTGAGCCCCAAGAACGCGGTGCTCTACATGATTGCCCTGGCCATGTTCTTTCGCGTTGCCCTCTCCGGCAACGGATTGCGCATGAAATTGCCGATGCTGCAGGCAGCGTTCGCAGTCTGGATTGTCTATGCCACACTGAGTTTCGTCACGTGTTGCGTAATCGTCCACTACGCCGCGTACAACATCGTCGTTTCGGGCATCCTGCTGAAGGCACAACTGTTCGACGCCGCGCTGTTCTGCTTCACCGTGTTCTACGCGCTGCAGGATGAGGCCGATTTCAAATCACTCATCAAGACACTCGTCGCGGCTATCGGCGTTTCGAGCGTCCTGACGTTGACGGACGTCGCCGGCCTCACCCATCTGGGCTCGAAAGTCGGGACGGAGGGCGGAGAGGCGGATCGCGTGTTCGGCATGTTCGGACACGCCAACGAAACCGGCGCGATGCTGGTATGTATCCTGCCAGTCATGCTAGCCGTGGCCGTCAACAGCCGTGGTGCGGCCAGACTGGCCTGGTACGGCGGCGCCTTCTTTACTCTCGCTGTGCTGATCCTCACGGTATCGCGCGGCGCGTATGTGGGATTCATCCTCGGGTACGGGGCCGCCTGCTTCATTTGCCGCCGCTACATACCGGTTTCAAAGGTCGCCTCGTGGCTGGTGGGAGGTCTTGCTGCGGCACTCGTTCTGTGTGTCCTGGTCAGCGTCGTTGAGCCACGCGTGGGCGATGTCGTGCTGAGCCGCCTGACGGGGCAGTCTTCGGCAGTGGATATGAGCGAAGTATCCTCGGGCCGCACCAACATCTGGGCCAATACGATCTCGCACATGATGGGAGATCCCTGGACGTTCATCACCGGCTATGGCTGGAACGTCTATGACACGCGATTCGTGTTCGCGACCCACAACTACTACCTCGACCTCTTGTTCAACCTCGGGATCATCGGGCTGTCGGCGTTCCTGGCCATCCTCTATCAGGCGGCAGCCAGTGCACGTCGCGCGATGGACGACGCTTCCCCGGAAATGCGGCCTTACATGATCGCGCTGGTGTTTGGAGTCCTCGGGCTCGGGGTCTCCATCATGTTCACCAACCTGTCCAAGCCCTGGCCGTATATCTGGCTGTACTTCGGAATGACGTTGAGCATGGCAGGCGCGATTCTGGCCCGCAGCGAGCGCAAGGAGGCGGCGGAGATTCCATTGGCGGGACCTGCAATCAAGGTGGCGCGCGGGGGACAGTCCCCGGCGCCAGTGCCGCGGCGGCGAGGGCCATTGGCGCCTGCCGGACGGTAGCTACAGGCGGCCGGTGAGGAGGAGGGCGAGAAACTTGAAGCGCTTGGTTTCCCGTCGGGCCCGCGAGGGCTCCTTCAGGAAGCGATACAGCCACTCGAGGCCGCTGCGCTGCATCCACAGCGGCGCCCGCTTCTTGACGCCGGCGTAAACATCGAATGAACCGCCCAGCCCGAGATAGAAACCAGCGGGGTATGTCGTGCGGAGGGTTTCGATGAGCAGCTCTTGCCGCGGCGATCCCAGAGCGACAAACACGAGCTCGGGCCTCGAAGCGGCGAGGTCGGTCGCGAGCTTGGCGGGGTCCTTAACGCCGGCAAACCCGTCACGAGCCAGAACAATCCGGGCGTGCGGATATTCGGTGCGCATCCGGGACTGTGTCTTGAGCAGGACCGATGCCTCGGCTCCAATCAAGGCAACGCGGATCTCACGCCCGCGCGACTGGCGCAGGATCTCGAGCCACAGGTCGGCGCCCGCCACTCGCGTGGACCGCGCGCCCTTGAGCCTCATCGCAACTACCACCCCTGCGCCGTCCGGATATCTCAGTGTGGCGCTGCGGATGAGTTCATCCAACACCGGGTCGCGTTGGCAGGTTACGACCTTCTCAGCATTGATCGCGACTCCAAATCCGCCGTGGCCGCTGCGGGCATCGCGAAGGACGCTTTGCGCGCAAGTTGCGAGGGATGGGAAGGGGCCGACCGCAACGCCACCGACAATAGGAGTGCTAGCCATGTCCATAGCACGCTCAACGATCACGCGCCACGTTCGGTTCCGCGCTTTAGTGTTGCGGCGAGATGACGTACGCAGAACCCGTATGTCGGCAAAGGAAGACGGGTTGGAGATTTGGCAACCCCTTGTAAGAATGCCCGCGGGCCGTTCCCATGGCCCGACGCCACAGACGTCATGCGGTCATCGAACCGCGGCGCCACGCTGGACTCGCACTCCGGCTCAACGCAACGAGAACGGCTCGAACCTGAAAGCTTGCGCAGGTCCGCCGTCGGCTGGGGCGGCTGACGCATTTACTTGTTCGGGGGATCCGATGTCCATGCATTTTATTCGAAAGTTATCCGTGGCCGCCGTGGCTGCGGGCGCGCTGGCGGTTTGCGGTGCCGCCGGAGCATTCACCAAACCGGGGTTTCCGCGCATTGCCGGCATTCAGATCGGCAGTCCGTTCAATTACAACGATCCGACGTACCAGGCGAATCTCGCCAAGCAGAACATCATGGTGCTCGGCATGTATCCGGGACTCTTGCCCGGTAACGCGTTGCTGAACAACAGTATCGCCGCCATCAAGGCGAAGAATCCGAACGCTCTGGTCTTCCTGTATGCCGAATCGGACTACCAGAATCCGCTTTCTCTCGCGGGCGGCTGGGGAACGTTCGTCGGTAAGATGAACAGCATGAAGTGGTGGCTCTACACGGACAAGGGCCTGAGCTCGGCCGTGAAGTCAGTGGCCGGTTCCGGCGACTTTACCGTTAACAACAGCCTCAACACGCCGCGCGACTCGAACGGCGACAACGCGATCGACTGGATCACGAAGTTCTACGTGAACACGTACGTCAAGCCGAATCCGGCGGTGGACGGCTTGTTCATGGACAACACGTTCATCAAGCCGAACGTCGACGGCGACTGGAACCGCGACGGCGTGGTGGACTCTGCCTCTTCCGCCCAGGCGGGCACGTGGCTGCGTCAAGGCTATGCCCGCTACTACACGCTCGCCCCGACGCTCATTTCGGGCAAGTACTGGATCGGCAACATCGGCGATTGGGCCGACAAGGGTGCCGTCCCGAGCGAGTACAACAAGATCGTCAACGGTGGCGTGATGGAGGCTTACATCGGTAAGTCGTACTCGGTTGAGAGCTGGGCGGGCTGGAGCGGGATGATGACCCGCTACACTTCCATCCTGGGCGCGATGCTCGAGCCGAAGCTCGGCATCTTCAACATCTGGGGCGACCCCAACGACTATCAGACAGCTCGGTACGGTCTGACTTCGTGCCTCATGAACGACGGCTACTTCAGCTTCACTCCGACCACGACTCAGTACAACGGCGTCGCCTGGTTCGACGAGTTCGACTCGAACCTCGGTCAGGCTTCGGGCACGGCACCGACGGCGGCGTGGCAGAAGGGCGTGTGGCGCCGTGACTTCGATAACGGCATCGCTCTGGTGAACCCCAAGGGTAACGGCACTCAGACGGTGACGCTCGAGACGGCGTTCGTGAAGCTCAAGGGGACTCAGGACCCGGCGACGAACAACGGTGCCTCGGTGACCACCGTCACCCTGAAGGAGCGGGACGGCATCATCCTGCTGCGCACCAATCCGGTGAAGCGCCCGGCTGCACCCAAGGCCCTGACGACGCAGAACTGAGACTGCCGCACAGACCCCGGCGCCCCGGCAGGTGGGCGCCGGGGGCCTGACGCGTTTCGTCTCGCCAAGGGGCCCCTGGCACGGCGCCGGGCGGAACCCCGATACCCCTTGACCGTTGCGTTTGCCGGGAATCTGCGAGCGGACGGGGTCGAAGCATGTGCGGTATCGGGGGTTTTCTGCAGGCCGGGGGATTCGCCGCCGAGGCGGCCCGGGTCGATCTGGACGCGATGGCGACATCGCTGGTCCATCGGGGGCCGGACGCAGGAGGCACGTGGCTCGAGCCGCAGAGCGGCTTAGCGTTCTGCCACCGCCGCCTGTCCATCGTCGATCTGTCTCCGCTCGGCGCCCAGCCGATGCGCTCCGGCAGTGGTCGCTTTACGATCACCTTCAACGGCGAGATCTATAATTTTCGCGCGCTACGTGACGAGCTCAGCGCGGGTGGGCACACGTTTCGTGGAGGTAGCGATACGGAAGTGTTGCTGGCCGCGGTGGAACAGTGGGGGCTGAAGGCTGCCGTCGAACGCTGCCGCGGGATGTTTGCATTCGCGCTGTGGGATCGGAGTGAGCGCGAGTTGTGGCTCGCTCGCGATCGTTTCGGCGAGAAGCCCCTCTACTACGGTACCTTCCGCGGCAAGTCCGGGCGGGCGATCCCGACGTTCCTGTTCGGCTCCGAGCTGAAAGCGCTGCGGGCGCATCGTGTTTGGGGCGCGGAGATTGATCGCAACGCGCTCGCGCTGCTCTTGAAGCGCGGATATGTACCAGCGCCGTACACGATCTTCTCCGGAGTGCGGAAGTTGCGGCCGGGTTGCATCTTGCGCGCGGCGATCCGCGGTGGCGAGGTGCATGCCGAGGAAAGGGCGTATTGGAAGCCATCCGCGCCGGTGGATGACGCGTCACCGCTATCTACGCAGGGTGCGATCGCTTCCGCCGACGAGGCGCTCGAGCGAGTCAATTCCGCTCTCGAGGAGAGCATCCGCCTGCAGATGGTTGCCGACGTGCCGGTGGGGGCATTCCTCTCCGGCGGCATCGATTCGTCACTGATCGTTGCACTGATGCAGCGCGCCAGCGCCCACCCGGTCCGGACCTTTTCAATTGGCTTCCACGAGGAGGAGTTCAACGAAGCTCCCTTCGCGAAGCGGATCGCCGAGCACCTCGGAACGAGACACACGGAGCTCGTCGTGACCTCACGGGATGCGCTCGATGTGATTCCGCGGCTGCCGCAGATTTATGACGAGCCACTCGCGGACTCCTCGCAGATTCCCACGTTCCTCGTTTCACAGCTGGCTCGACGCGACGTTACTGTCTCCCTGTCGGGAGATGCAGGGGATGAATTGTTTGGAGGGTATTCCCGCTACCTTGAAGTCCGGGATCGGTGGAATCGCCTCGCAGGATCGCCAGCGAATTTGAGACGCAATGCCGCACACGTGCTCAGCAACGCGCCGCCTTGGGCCGCGCGAGCGATGGCCTCTTCGATGGCGCTCATATCGCGGGCGCGTGGGAAACAGCAGGTATCGGACAGGATCATTGAGCGTGCGAGATTGTGGGGGGTGCAGTCGCCGATCGAACTGTACGGGGAGATGACGAGTTTTTGGCGGCCCGGCGTGGTGCTCGGCGCGAACGAGGAGCAAGCGCACGATGGCGCGTCGGGTGTGCGAGATGCGGTTGCCCAGATGATGTACGCAGACACTCGCAGTTATCTTCCCGACGATATTCTCGTAAAGGTAGATCGCGCAGCCATGGCCGTGTCGCTCGAGACCCGCGTGCCGCTCCTCGATCCCAACGTTGCCGCGGTGGCGTGGAGCATTCCGACGTCCGTGCATCTGAAAGATGGCCGCGGTAAGTGGATCCTTCGCACCCTGTTGGAGCGGCACGTGCCGAAACCGCTGTTCGATCGGCCCAAGAGCGGTTTCGCGGTGCCAGTGTCCCGCTGGTTGCGGCATGAGCTGAAGGACTGGGCGGCCGCCCTCATCGACCCGGCGCGGCTGCGCCGCGAGGGTTACTTCTCACCGGAGCCGATCGAGAGGCGCTGGCGACAGCACCTGGGTGGAGCCATGAACTGGTCCGCTCACTTGTGGAGCGTGCTCATGTTCCAATCGTGGTTTGAGGCCTTCTCGCGAACCAGCAACTCGTCGATCCGGGCCTCGAATCCGGCCGTCATCGAGTCCACGGTAAACATGCGGCGCACTCGTGTTGCGCCGGAAGCGCCCATCTGAGCGCGCAGGTCTTGCGACCGTAGGCTCGTGAGGTGCAGCTGCAGCGCCTCGATGTCGCCCGGCTCGTACAAGAACCCATTCTGGCCGTGGATGACCTGTTCGGAAGCGCCGCCGATATCGGTCAGAATCAACGGCTTCCCGGCGGCCATCGATTCGAGCGCAGCCAACGAAAATGTCTCGATCGACCGCGATACCAGGGCCATGACGTCACAGCAGCCGATGAAGGGACGCACATCGCTCTGCACGCCGGTGATCTGAACCCATCCCCGTAAACCGAGCGCTTCGATGTTGGATTCGATCGCAGCTCGCTCGGGGCCGTCTCCGATGAACAACGCCTTGACCGGGATTCCCTGTTCGCGCAGGCCGGCTATGGCAACCAGCAGATCCGCGTGGGCCTTTTCTGGGCGCAGCGCCGAGCAGATTCCGACGACATAGTCCTCGGGGGCGAAGCCAAGGCTCTTGCGAAGCGCGGTGCTGTGCGTGGGCGACGGCTGTTTTCCGAAGTATCTGACGTCGATACCGTTGTGCACCACCGTGTCATTCACACCGCCCAAACCGCCGTCGCGCCAATAGTCGCGTTGGTTCTCGCACACGTAGATCAACAGATCGCAGCGTTTGAAGAGGCTGCGGTATAGGAGCATCTGGGCTTTCGCCTTGAGGCCCTTGATGAGCGTGGTGTGAAAAACAGTCGCCAGTTGCGGATGAACGGCTCGCGTGCGAGCGAGCGAGCCATACAACATCGAGTACGTATTGGTGGAAATGATGGCATCGATGTGCCGCCGCTGCGTCAGCCGGCGCAAACGGCCGACGGCGCTCCAGTCGATTCCGCGGTGCGCGTTGCAGCACAACAGCTCATCCAGGCGATCAACCTCGAGTTGCGCCAGCAGCGGCGCTGCCGGCTTGAGATACGCGAGGTGGAGTCGAAAGCGGCTGCGATCGAGGCGATTGAGCAGGGTGACCACTTGCTTTTCGGCGCCGCCGACGCCGAGCGAGTTGACGATGAACAGCAGGCCCGGTCGCTTGTCCATCAGGCTCGCTCCCGGACTCCGTACTGCCGATAGAGTTTCCCCAGTCGGGCCAGCACCGACTCGAGTGCGTACGCTTGATCGATTCGGGCTCTGGCGGCGCGTCCGAGCTTCTCGCGCAACTCGACGTTTCCGGCGAGATCCCGCAGCGCCCGGGTCAACGCAGATACGTCCCCTGGCTGGACCAGCAGCCCGTTTTCACCGTGTGTAATGAGGTCGGGGATGCCGCCAACCGGGGTGGCAATGACCGGGATCCCCCAGGCCATCGCCTCCAGCAGCGCCATCGGCAGCCCTTCCGCGTAAGAGGGGAGAACGAAGACGGCTGCCTTGGACAGCGCTGCCCGTTTGGACTCCGGGCCGAGCCAGCCGGGAAAGCTGACGCGGCCGCTGACGCCCGGCATTCGTTCCAATTGGGTCGGTTCCAGCCCTCCTGAGGGCGGTGCGAGGCCACCGCAGACCAATCTCAGCTCTGGCGTCTCCGCCAAGGCAGCTACCAGGTCGTGCACTCCTTTTTGCCGACTGATGTCCCCGAGATACAACACGACCGGGTCACGCTCGCGCGCCGGGCGCACCTGATCGATAGGCGGAGGGACGAGTGCGTTGCTCAGGACTTCGACCTGAGCATCGGGAAAGGCGCGTAGAAGTCGTTCACGCCACTGCTCGGACAGTGCAATGACTGTCCCTGCGTGCTCGACGATGTTGCGGATGTAGCGACGTGCGAATGGCCCAGACTCCTCGTAGAAGCGTACGAACGCGCCGCTATGAATGTGAAGGATGTAAGGACGACCGGCCCCGCGCGCCATCAGACACACGATGGACTTGCGCCAGAACGACGCACGGGACGAACACTGAACGTGAACCAGCGGCGTATCCAGACTGCGGAGCGATTCCATGACGCGAAGCCACCCGCCGACGGCGGCCGTCAACTTGGTCCAGCCTCCTCCGTTGCGGTGGGTCGTGACATAGCGTCCCTCGAACCGTTCGAACAAACCGGCCTCGAGATAGCCGCTGACGACGGTGCGGATCCCGCCCTTACCTTCCGGGTCCGTCCCGACCATGAGGACGGATTTGCACGGTGCGTGTCGGTTTCGGACGGCAACGGACGGCTGCATCTGCTCGCCAGCGACGATAGGCCTCATCTGGCTCTCAGGCCGCGCCATTGAAGCGACGCGCCCCCATCGCACTGCGTGCGCTCGACACGCGTAGCGAGGCAAGGGCGTCCATGTAAGGAACTAGCGTCTTGGTCTCGCTGCACCGGCTCTCCATATAGTCGAGGCAACGGCGGCTGACGGGCTCCCACGCAGCAAGGTCTGCGCAAAGACTGGCCACGGCCGCTTTCATTTCCTCAAACGTTTGCACACTGCGGCCCAGGGCGTGCCAGGAGAGGAGTTGCTGCGGATCCAGGAACGCCACAACGGGTGATCCGTGGTTCCAAGCCTGTAAATACGTGTTTGGAAACCCTTCGATCTCGGAAGTACCGACGAGGATGCGCGCCCGTGAGTAGAAATCACCAACAGCGTGGTAGGGGACCGATCCGTGGAATTTGACGTTGGGGATCGATGCGGCTTCAGCCTGGACGGATTCGTACAGCGCCTCCGAACCCGGCATCGGACCACCGATCATCTCGAAGCGCCGTTCAGGCAATTCGCGCGCGAGACGCAACAGCACGTCCGGCCGCTTCAGGGCGCGAATGTTTCCGACCCACAGAACGTCGATGTCCCGATCCCGGAACGAACGGCGCTCGCCAGGTTCCGCGGTCAGGGAGGGCAGCACACGGCTGTCCAGCGAGAAGTTCTGCAGAAGGGCGGCGTGTTGCTCCGGTGTTTGGGAAAGTATTACGTCCGCGCGCCGCAGACCGTACCGATACAGTCTTTTGTCGCGCCAGAACCGCACCAGCAGAGAGTTCGGATCGCAGTCGGAGTTGCTCGCGATCCGGAACACGAGTTTGCGATGGTGCAGCTTCGTGTACATCGCCACCTGACCGACCAGGGCGCCGGCGCAGCTGGTGTAGTAAATGTCGGCATTGGCTCTGCCCAGGGCCGACCACAGGCCCGTCCACCGCGGATGCAGAAAGCGCAACACCGGAAGGCCCGCCTCCGGCTGGAACGCTTTGTAAGTTTGGACGCCGCTCCACGTCGCACCGTCAGACTGTCCGTAATCGGCGACGACCATGGTGACGCGATATCCCTTGCGGGCGAGCGCACGAGCCAGAAGGGTCTGCTGCAATTCGGCGCCGCCGACGCCGAGATGGCCGTATTCGGGGGCCAGTACCGGCAGGTTGCGCAGGCCCACGAAACAGATGCTTGGGAGAGTTCGATTCGAGGCCGTCGTCATTGCCGGGTTCGCGTCCACAGTCAGTCCCCCCGCGGGACCGTCGTAACCAACGCCGGCGCGCAGGAAACGTTCCTCCCCCGAGCCCTCCCAAGACGCTGCAGGCGATCCGGCCCCAGCGGCCCGGAACGTGCTGAACGCATTCGTCAAGGCCGACGCAGTCCCCTACAGCTCAGGTATGCCGATTGCTTAAAGCTTGGCCGAACCTAAGCTCGTTCGTTCGAGATAAGAACTCACGGCTTTCATGCTTTAAGTGACGCGTAAGGAGGACTCTCCCCATGCTCTTGAAACTCGCCTCCACCGGGGCCTGCACCGGCCGCCATCGCACGTGCGCGACGGCAATGATGTTGGCGCTATGCGCCACAACGCCACTGGCCTTTGCCGCGAATCCGCCGGCGGCGCAGAAGCTCGCCGCCGCGAACCCGCCGCCCTCGCCACCGGCTCGAGCGGGTGCGCCCGACTCGACCTATACGGTCAAGCCGGGCGACATGCTCTCGATCTCGGTCTGGAAGGAGCCCGATCTGCAGGGGCCGGTGCTCGTCCGCCCGGACGGCACGTTCTCCTTCCCGCTCGCCGGTCAGATGGACGCGCGGGGCAGGAGCGTTCAGGAATTGCAGCAGATGGTCACCGACAAGCTGAAGAAATTCATCTCGGATCCCGTCGTGACCGTCTCGGTGCAGGAGATCAAGGGAAACAAGGTCTACGTCATCGGTCAGGTCAACAAGCCCGGTGACTTCGTCGTCAACCCCCGCGTCGATGTGATGCAGGCGTTGAGTATGGCCGGCGGCACGACGCCGTTCGCGGCGCTCGGCGACATCATGATTCTGCGGCGCACGGAAGCCGGGCAACAGCAGGCGTTGCCCTTCAAGTACACGGACGTGGTGCGTGGACGCAATCTCGATCAGAACATCACGTTGCAGGCCGGCGATGTCGTCGTCGTCCCGTAAGGCGTATCGGGCGGCCATCGCTGCCGCCGTCGCCTGCGCGATCTCGCAGGTCGTTCCAGCCGAGAGCTGGGACTTCAACCCCCGGTTGGAAGTCGGGGGAGTCTACAACGACAACTACCGGATGGCGGAGGACGGGCAGGACAAGGTGCACGTGGCCGGCGCGCTTCTGGATGCGCAGCTGGCAATGCGTTCGCTTACGCAGACTTCGGAAATATCAGTGGCGCCCCACATACGGACCTCCATTTACCCGGACGATCATGACGATCAGTCCACGGATGGATACCTCGACCTGAAGGGCGAGCACAAGACGCAGAAGGGCGACTATTCGATCATCGGCCAGTACGCCAACGAGACCGTCATCTATTCGGAACTGCTGCCCGCGAGCTTCCCCGGGGTAGGCCTGGGTGAGATCGTCGGCAGCGAGAACGGCCGCGTCAGCGTTCACAACCGGCGCGAGTTGGAGCGGGTCGCGCCGTCGATGACGTACGACGTGACGCCATTGCGGCATCTGCACGTCGATCTCGAGTACGAGAACATCTCGTTCAGTCGCAACGATCTCATCAACCAGATCGGATTCCACGACTACGATGCAAAGGTCGGGATGGGGTTCGATATGTCGCAGCGCTCGACGCTGACGGTCTCGGGTATCGGCGCCCGCTACGAGCCGCGGACCGGCTTCGGCGACACCAACAGCTTCGGCGCCGAAGGGCAGTGGGATTTCAAGCGAACCCAGATTCAACATTACTACTTCCGTTTGGGCGTGACCCGATCGCAGGCGGATGTCGGCCCCGCCGGGACGGTCAGTAACACCAGCGTCGTCGGCGGTGCGGGCGTCAGTTGGAATTACCAGGTGACCCGGTTCGTGCTCGACGGATTGCGGGGCGTCAGTCCGAGCTCCTCCGGCGCCGTGGTGACGCACGATGAGTTGCGATTCCGGGTGATTCGCGCATTGCGGCCGCGGCTGTCCGGTTACGTCGGTGTGCGCGGAATCCGCTTGCGCGGCGCCGTCGGCGGCAATCTGCAGGTTCAGGGTACCGACTATGCCGCCGGAACCACGGGTTTCGATTTCCAGATGACCCGCGACTTCCACATTGCCGGCGAATACGACTACACCTGGCAGCGCTTCCAGGGCGAGCCGAATGCGGCCTCGAACGCCGTCAACCTGTCGTTCGTGTACCAGCCCCTGAGCAAGTACCAGCCGCTTCCCGATCTCAATGGAATTCCAGCGGGACGATTACAATGACCGATACTCAAGCCATCACGCCCGAGTTCTCCGACTACCTGGCCGCATTGAAGCGCCGACGCATGCTCCTGGCGGTCATCGCCCTGCCGATCGTAGCCATCGCGTTCGCGTTGGCGCTAGGGATGCCCGACATCTACGTATCGACCGGGCTGATCACCTTCTCCGATGCGACCGTCTCCGGGGAGCTGCCGACCGACAAGGACAAGGTGCGCAAGGAAAAGGAGTACATGGACCAGTACGTCAACAGCCTGGCGAATTCGGTCCTGAGCTATCCGACGATCTCCAAGCTCATCGACCAGATGCCGTCGCTCGTGCCGGCGGGGGAAGATCGCGAGGACGCCGTGGCGGACGTCATTCGCAAGGCATCGGTCGAGACGGTTCGTGTGCCCGTGTTGGATCCGGACACCGGCCGCGAGCGCGAGATCATCTCGGCATTCACGGTCTCGTATGGCAGCCGCAATCCCGCGCAAGCCCAGAAGGTGGCGGCCTGGCTCACCGATGGCTTCCTCGTGGCCAGCCGCAGCAACCTTCAGGTGCGGGCCAAGGCGGCGGGACAGTTTTACAACACCGAGACGGAAAAGTACCGCACCCAGATCGCGGGTCTCGAGTCGCGACTGGCTCAGTTCAAGGCCAAGAACTTCGGCAACCTGCCGGAGCTGACCGACCTGAACCTGAACCTGATGGACCGCAATCAGCGCGATATCGACGACATCGGCCAGCAGATGCGCGCCCTGAAACAGGACAAGATCTTTCTGCAGCAGCAGCTCGAGCAGGCGCGTAACGCCGGCACGGACGAGGGGTTGCTGAGCCAGTTGCAGGCCGACTACAACAAGAAGCTCGCGACCTACGACAGCAACCACCCCGACATGATCGCCCTGCGTCGGCAGATCGACGCGTTGAAGGCGGGTGGCAGCGCGGTGGACAGCCTCTCGCTTCCGGCTCAGCTCCAGGCGCAGAAGGCGATTCTGGCGCAGGCCAGGCAGCGCTACAGCGAAGATCACCCCGATATCAAGCGGATCGAGCGTGAGATCAAGACGCTCGAGACGCGGATCGCCTCTGGCGAGACCAATGCCGGCAACCCAGTCGGAAGCCCTGCAGTGGTCCAACTGAAGACCCAGATCAACGCAATGGACACGCAGCTCGCGGGCCTCGAGAGGCGCGATACTGAATTGCGCGCCAAGCTGGAGATGATGCAGAAGCGCGTCGAGGCGACGCCTCAGGTCGAGCGCGAATACAAAGAGCTCTCGCGGGATCTCGAGCTGGCCCACACCAAATACGACGAACTGCTCAAGAGCCAGATGGACTCGGAGCTCAGCAGCGCGGCCATTGCAAGCGGGCGCAGCGACGAGCTGCGTCTGGTGCAGGCCGCCGCGGTGCCGGCCAAACCGTCCAAGCCGAAGCGTATTGCGATCGCAGCCGTGGGACTGATGCTTGCGCTTCTTTTGAGCTTTACCACCGTTGTCTTCGTCGAGAGCGTCGACCAGAGCGTGCGGGGGAGCCGGGATGTGCGTCGGGTTCTGGCTTTGTCGCCCCTGGGGGTGATCCCGGAGATCCGCGATGCGTCGTCGGCCAGACGGCAGCGGTGGAAGGTGGCGATGTTGGCTTGTTCGGTCGTGGTTTGCAGCGCGGTCGTGGTGATGACGGTTCGAAATTTCTACTGAGGTAACGACTTCATGAGCATCGTAGAGGAAGTCATGCGCCGGTCGGCGCTCGAGCACACGGCTGCTGTTGCGGGCAACATTATGTCAACGCCGCGCGCCCAGCGCTCGCACGTCGGCGTCCCACCTCCGACGCCATCTGAACCGGTCACACCTCCGCAGTACCGAGTGGCGCCTGTCGATCCCGAGGCGATGGAACGCAATCACGTACTTCTGCGTGTGCATGACGTCGCCATCTCTCGCGCCTACAAGATCCTGCGAACGAGAGTCCTTCACCGTCTGCAGGCGAACAACTGGCACACGCTGGGAGTGACGGGGACGGCGGCAGGCGAGGGCAAGAGCTTGACGGCGGTCAATCTGGCGCTCGCCCTGGCTCAGGACGTCAACACCTGGGTGACGCTGGTCGACCTGGACCTGCAGCGCCCGCAGCTCGGCAGCTACCTTGGCATGACCTACGAGCACGGCCTGACCGACTATCTGTCAGGCCAGGCCGAGCTCGACCAGATCGTCTACGACATCGGGGTCAAGCGCCTGGCGGTGGTGCCGAACGCCACCTCCGTCGAGAGCTCTTCGGAGCTGCTGCGCTCGCCGCGCATGGCTGATTTCGTCAATGCGCTCGAAGCGCAGGCGCCGCGCCGGATCGTCATCTTCGACATGCCGCCATTGATGGTGACCGACGACGTCCTCGCTTTCGCACCTCGCGTCGACAGCTTTCTCCTCGTGGTTTCGCAAGGCAAGACGGCACGCAGGACGCTCGCCAACGCCAAGGAGGTGCTGGCGGAAGTCAATCTCATGGGTGTGGTGCTCAATCGGTCGACAGAGCGCAACGACAGCCCGTACTACTGACATGACGCCCGACCTCTCCATCGTAGTGCCTCTTTACAACGAAGAGGACAGCGTGCGGCCGATGCACGCCGCCATCGTCAAGGCCGTGGAGCCGCTGGGATTGCTGTTCGAGATCGTGTTCGTCGACGACGGCAGCAAGGACTCGACGGTGGCGCTGGCCGACGACATCGCCCGCCACGACCCGCGGGTCGTGTTGGTGAAATTCCGGCGCAACTATGGCCAGACCCCGGCGATGGCGGCGGGCATCGCCCAGGCCTCCGGGGAAGTCATCGTCACCATGGACGGCGACCTCCAGAACGACCCGGGAGACATCGGTGAGCTGCTGCGCCGGATGGACGAAGGTAACGATATCGTCGTGGGGTGGCGCTACGACCGCCAGGACAAGCTGATCTCCCGCAAGATCCCCTCGCGCATCGCGAACCGCCTGATCGCCAAAGTGACCGGCGTCGCGATCAAGGACAACGGCTGCTCTCTGAAGGCGTATCGCGCGAGCCTCATCAAGAAGATTCCGCTGTACTCCGAAATGCATCGGTTCATTCCGGCGATGGCCTCGATCGCCGGTCCGCGCATCGCGGAGATCAAGGTCCGCCATCACGCGCGCCAGTTCGGCAAGTCCAAGTACGGCCTGTCCCGCATCTACAAGGTGCTGCTCGACATGATGGTGATCAAGACGGTCGCCTCGTTCACGGCGCGCCCGATGCTGTGGTTCGGCCTGCTATCGCTGCCGACGCTGTTGGCGGCGGCGATCGCCTTCAGTTGGACGATAGCGAATTTCGTTGCAACCGGGACTCTCTCGCTGCCCATTGCGGGGTCGGCAGTCATCTTCTCGAGTTGCGCCATCATCCTGATGGCCTCGGGCGCACTCGGTGAATTGATTTACAAGCTCGGCGACGTCCGTGAGCAGGAGTTTTCCCAACTCACGGAACAGATCGTCGGCGCGGTGGGCCACCGCCAGTACTAACTACTTACGGAACTCATCATGACAACTGAACTGTCCGTCATCATGCCAGTCGGCAAGCGTCGCGCTGCGGATATCACGGCGCTGTATGCCGAGTACCGCGCGGGCCTGGACTTACTCAAGATTCCGTACGAGTTCATCATCGTTCTCGATGGGGCGATGCCGGAAGTCGCAACGGCATTCCAGCGGTTGCTGGGGCGTGGCGAGTCGCTCGTGGTCATCAGCCTGACCAAGCGCTTCGGCGAGGCTACTGCACTGATGGCCGGTTTCCAGCGCGCTACGGGGCAAACCATCGTGACGTTGCCGGCCTACCACCAGGTCCAGGGCGCGGAGATCGGGAAACTCGTCGAGGCCGTGGCCGGCGGGCGCACGGACCTGGCGATCGGCCGACGTTGGCCCCGCTCGGGCGGAAGCTTCGAAAACCTGCGCCGCAACGCCTTCCACAACCTGATTGCGTCCGTCACCGGGCAACGGTTCAACGATCTGGGTTGCAGCTTTCGGGCCATGAAGCGGCGAGTGCTGGAGGAGATTCAGCTGTACGGAGACCAGCACCGATTCCTGCCGGTGTTGGCCAACCGCCAGGGTTTTCGCGTGCAGGAAGTCGATGTAACGCAGTCGCCTCGCGACCGCTACAGCGGGGGCTATCCGTTCAAGGAGTACGCCCATCGCGGATTGGACATCTTCACGGTGTTCTTCCTGGTGCGCTTCACGAAGAAGCCGCTGCGGTTCTTCGGCATGGTGGGCGCATCCACCTTTGCGATCGGTGCGGTGCTGGTCGCCTGGCTGGCCATCGATCGGCTGGTGTTCCTGCACCCGCTGGCCGACCGGCCTGCGTTGTTGCTGTCGTCGTTGCTGGTCGTGTTGGGAATGCAGTTGTTCGCATTGGGGCTGTTAGGTGAGCTGGTCATCTTCACACATGCACGGGACATCAAGGATTACCAGATCGATGAGGTCGTCCGCTATCCCGCTCCTTCGTCCACGGGCGAGAAGGCCGGAGCTTCGCATTCGCACGCTGCATGACCCGCTGCGTTGGGTCTTGGCGGTTCCCGTTGCGCTGTATGCGTTGCTGGTCCTTCCGTTCGTGTTTCACGGTGTGGTGGGCGAGCCAGACCTGGAGCGGACGGCGCTGGCATTCGTCTATGGAGCGTCCTCCGGGCTGCATGAGACCGCCGGATTTCACTACGGCTACACGGTAAGTTTCGGGTACTACCAGGGGCTCTACCATCTGCTGACGCAGTCGGCGCTGCTGAGCCCCGCAACCGTCATTGCCGCGATCAACGTCGTCGGGTTCGTTTCGGCGGTGGCGGCCATGCTCTTTCTGGCGCTTTACATGGCGCGCCTGTTCGGAAGTCTGGCGGCCTTGGCCGTGTGTGCCGTGTTTGGGTTCAGCCCCGTTTTTCTGGACCTGGGGACCAGCGGACATCCGCAGGTGCCGGCTCTGACCCTGTTGCTGGCGGGCGCCTGGATGCTCACCTTCGTCACCGAGGAAGAGCGAACGCTCGCATCGAGGATCTCATTGGGGCTGGCCGCTTTCGTGATTTTCACGGCGGCGTTGACGGTCCGTGCCGATGAGGCCATGGCATTTCCCTTTCTGACGCTGGTCGGCCCGCCCACCCTGGCGGGCGATCGCAGTCTCTGGCTCAAAGGTGCCGCGAGGAGAATGGGAGTGTTGCTCGCCGCCTGCGCAGCGTTCGCGGTGCTATCAGCAATGAGCTACCACGACAGCAACGCCGTGTCCGAAGGTGGAGGGTTCGTCGCCAACTTCTTCGCCACCTTCTACAAACCGCAGACTGTCCCGCGAGGTCTGCTTGTCTTCGTGCTGTGCACGGGTGTGGCCAGCATCGTGACAGCCGCAGCGTTGAGCCTCACACGTGCGGCGCGCCTGGACCGGGTAACCTGGTGGGCCATAGGGCTGCTTGCGGTGCCGACTCTTCTTTTCTGGCTGCCCAACTCGACGCCGGGCCGGCATATGTTGTTCGCCTATCTCGCGGTCGCCATTTTGATCGCGGTCTTGCTGGTTCGCACGGTGCGGCCCGCACAGGTCATTGCTATCGCCGTCCTACTGCCGATCGCGAACCAGGTCGTCGCGGAAGCGACTCACGGTGTCCTGGATCGGCACTATCAGTGGATGTATCCACTCACCGTATCGCGCCGCGCGACCCAGTCCGTGCCGATGGGTGCATTCCCATGGGATCACGAGGCCAAACAGCAGGCCTTCACGCAGCTGGCAGATGAGGGTCGTGCGTTTGCGAGGGCCTGCACGGGTCATGTCCTCGTGATGTCCGAAGACCCGCATTTCATGATGATGTCGATGCTGGAGTTGGATCGCAGCGTACGGCTGACGAGCTTGCGGGAAGCGGACACTCGGGTCATCCGCGCAAGCGGCACCCGCTGCACGGCCGATTTCGTGGAGAAGCAGGCTCCGTCGCGCCGGGACACGTTGAAGGACTTCCTGCAGGTGTCGAGCTACGACAACTGGCCGATCTATTTCCAGGAGTTGCGGCGCAATCCGTATGACCGCACACCCGTCCCGTCGGGTCGACGCTTTGCGCTCGAGGCGGCCGGCCCCGGGCGGGTCGCGGGTCTGGCCCCCGATTCCCTCACGCGGTAGCTCACCATGCACGCCCAAAACAGGTACTTCGAACCCTTGGTCCCCGCAGCGGTGGCGCCGACGGGGGTCGCCGAGCCAGCGAGGACCCCGCGCCTGGGAATCGTAGTGCCGTGCTTCAACGAAACCGAGGTGCTGCCGGAGACGTCGCGGCGCCTGACGGCGCTGTTGGATCGACTCATTGCTTCGGGGCAGGTGGCCCGTGGCAGCCAGATCGTCTACGTCGACGATGGCAGCCGTGACGGCACGTGGCAGCTCATTGAGATCCTGTCACAGGCCGATGAACGGATTGGGGGCATCAAGCTCTCCCGCAATCGCGGCCATCAGAATGCCCTGCTCGCTGGCCTGTTCACAGTGGACGCGGATGTACTGATCAGCGTCGATGCCGATCTTCAGGACGACATCGACGTGATGTCGGACATGCTGACGTCTTTCTCGAAGGGCGCTCACGTCGTCTACGGCGTGCGCAAGGATAGAACGAGCGACGGTTTCTTCAAGCGGGCCACGGCTCAAGGCTTCTACTGCGCGATCCGGGCCTTGGGTGTCGAGTCCGTCTACAACCACGCGGACTTCCGACTGATGAGCCGCGACGCCGTGGCGGCATTGAAGAAGTTCGGTGAGGTCAATCTGTTCTTGCGCGGGATCGTGCCGCTGTTGGGATACCGATCGGACATCGTCTACTACACCCGGTCCGAGCGATTTGCGGGCGTCTCCAAATATCCGCTGCGTAAGATGCTGGCGCTGGCGCTGGACGGAGTTACTTCATTCTCCGTAGTGCCGCTGCGCTTCATCACCGCGGTCGGGTTCGTGGTCTTCCTCGCGAGCGTCGCGATGGGGATGTGGACCTTGTGGGTACGGCTCTTTACCGATGACGCCGTGCCCGGGTGGACCTCGACGTTGCTGCCCATCTACTTCCTCGGGGGCATCCAGATCCTTTGCATCGGCATCCTGGGGGAATACCTCGGCAAGGTGTACCAGGAGACCAAGCAACGGCCCCGTTTCATCATCGAAAAGCTGCTGTAGCGCAGTCTGTGGACGTTCGCTGGGCGATCTCCCGTCTGCGCTCGATGAGCCCCGCCGAGGTGGGCTTCCGTGTCGGCCGCAAGGTCCAGGGCACGGCCGAACGCGCAGGTATCGGGCTTGCGCGCATCGTCCCGGCTCCGGCCGGAGCCTGCGGCAAGCCATGGGTACCGGAAATCCCTCGGGACTTCGACCCGGAGCCTTACGTGCGAGCCGCGAATCGGGTGCTCGACGGAGTGTTCGACGTTTTTGCGCTGCGCGGCGCTCAGTTGGGCTTCCCACCGCACTGGAACATCGATCCGAAAACCAAAGTGCGCTCGCCGCTGGTGTTCGGCAAGGACCTCGACTATCGCGACCCTTCGCAGGTCGGGGACGTGAAGTATCTGTGGGAACTCAACCGGCACCTCGAGCTGGTGACCCTCGCGCAGGCGTACCATCTGACCGGCGAGCGCACTTTTGCCGAGGGCTGCAGGGTCCTGCTCGAGTCATGGCTGGACCAGGCTCCATACCCGCTCGGGATCCACTGGTGTGTCAGCCTCGAGCACGCCATCCGCCTCGTCAACTGGTCGATCGCATGGCACCTGCTCGGAGGCACGAACTCCCTGCTGTTCGCGGGCGAGGAGGGCCGGCAATTCCAACAGCGCTGGCTGGCCTCGGTGTATCGGCACTGCCACTTCATCGCACGTCACTGGTCCAGACATTCTTCGGCGAACAACCACCTCCTCGGCGAGGCTACCGGGCTGTTCATCGCGACGCAGACCTGGCCCGTGTGGCGCGAGAGCGAACGTTGGAGCTCAACGGCCCGTTGGGAGCTGACCCGGGCGGCTCTGAGCCAGACGTTCGGCGACGGCGTCAACAAAGAGCAGGCGCTCTGGTATCACTGCGCGGTCGCGGACATGATGCTGCTGGCCGGGCTCGTGGGTCGCACCAACGGCGTCGACCTCGGCGGCGACTATTGGCGGCGGCTGCAGGCGATGTTGGAGTTCGTCGCCAGTATCGCGGACGTCGGGGACAATGTCCCTGCAATCGGGGACGCGGATGAGGGCGTGCTCGTGCGATGGGTACCTGAAAAGGAGAGCGACGGGGACCTGTTTCGATCGATGATGGCTACCGGCGCCGTGTTGTTCGCGCACGCCGGGCTGCGTCAGAAGGCGGGCGTGTTCGACGAACGCAGTCGTTGGCTGCTGGGCGATGGGGCCGAATTCACCTTCGAGTCCATCCGAGCCTCGATCCAGCAGCTTCCGGTTCGGCGAGCTTTCCGTGAGGGCGGTTACTACGTCCTGGGCGAGGAGTTCGAGACTCCACGCGAAGTTCGCCTGGTCGCTGACGCGGGCCCGTTGGGGTTTCTGTCGATCGCGGCGCACGGTCATGCGGATGCGCTGTCGTTCTGCTTGAGTGTCGCCGGCAAGCCTGTCTTCATCGATCCCGGAACCTACGCCTACCAAGGGAGCAATCCCTGGCGGCGGTACTTCAAAGGCACGCGGGCACACAACACGGTGGTCGTCGATGGCGAGGACCAGTCGGTCTACGGAGGGAGCTTCATCTGGCTCGGTCATGCCAGGGTACGAGCGGAGAAGGTCTCGCTCGACGGGAAGGTTCAGGAGCTGGTGGCCAGCCACGATGGCTATCGTCGTCTCCCCGACCCCGTCACGCACCGAAGGAGTTGGGTGTACGGAGACCACCGCCTCATCGTGGCGGACGAGATTCGATGCGCTGGAACCCACCAGGTCGAGGTCTGCTGGCACTTCGCGCCGGAGTGCGCAGTTGCCCTTCGCGGAAACGTCGTCGTCGTGGAGCGGGAGAGGGTGCGGGTGGAGTTGGTCTGCCCGGAGGGGCTGACGCCGCGACTAATTCGGGGCGACGGCAGCAACGGTGCTGGCGGGGACTCGGTCGGCGGTGAGGTCGTCGGCCGCGGGGCGCCCGGTCCAGGCTGGTACTCGACGGGCTTCGACGTGAAGGTACCGACAACCACCGCCGTGTTCGCAGGTGCGATTCACGGCGAGGTCGTTTTCGGCACCGAAATCCTGATCAGCGTTGCTTGAACTCTTCAGGCGTCAGCTGGTGGCGGGCGAGTAGTTTGTAGAAGTCCGTGCGGTTGCGCTTCGCGAGCCGCGCCGCCTGGCTTACGTTGCCTCCCGTAATCTGGAGGATCTGCGACAGATAGCTGCGTGTGAACTCGTCGCGAGCTTCGTCGAACGAGGGCAGGCGGCCCGGTCCCCCACCGAGGGACTGCTGGACCAGCTCGACCGGAATAATGGGCGTCTGCGATAGTGCCACGTTCTGGCGGACTACGTTCTGCAGCTGGCGGATGTTGCCCGGCCAGTCGGCCGTGGCGAGGAGCTCCACGGCTTCCGGCGCGTAGATCTTTCGGACGCCGCTTTCCTTCGCAATCTGCGCCAGGAAGTGAGCGACGAGCAACGGGATGTCTTCGCGACGGCGATTCAGCGGCGGCATCTCGATGTGAACGACGTTCAAGCGGTAGTACAGATCCTCGCGGAACTGACCCGCACTCATGAGTTGCTGCAGATCCCGGTGCGTTGCCGAGATTACGCGCACGTTGACGGGCATTGCGTCTGTGCTGCCGACGGGGCGAATCGCGTTCTCCTGCAACACGCGCAGCAGCTTGACCTGCAGCCGCATCGGCATGTCGCCAATCTCATCGAGCATCAAAGTACCGCCATCGGCGGCCATGAACAGTCCACGGTGGGCACGAGTGGCACCGGTGAAGGAGCCCTTCTCGTGGCCGAACAGTTCTGACTCGAGGAGGTTCTCTGCCATCGCGCTACAGTTGATGGCGACGAAGGGCTTGTTGCGTCGGGGGCTTGCGCGATGAATCGCGCGCGCAAGTAGTTCTTTGCCAGTGCCGCTCTCGCCGGTGATGAGGACGCGTGCGTCGGTTCCCGCGACCATGTGGGCCTGGGCCAACTTCTCTTCCATCACCGAGCTGCGGGTGACGATCTCGGCGCGCCAGTCCTCATCGGAAGCGCCGAAGCCGGAAATCCTCAGGGCCTTCTGTACCTGATCCAGCAGTTCCTGCTTATCGACCGGCTTGGTGAGGAAGCCGAAGGCGCCCATCTGGGTTGCCTGGACCGCATCCGGGATGGTGCCGTGCGCGGTGAGGATGATGACTTTCAGGCCGGGCCAGCGATTCTGCAGCTCCTTGAGCAGCCCGATGCCGTCCATGTGATCCATGCGCAGGTCGGTGATGACCAGGTCCGGGCGGAAGCGACTCGCGGCGGCGAGTGCTTGGATGCCGCTCTCGACCGCTTCGACGTCGTAGCTCTCGGCTCTGAGCCGAATGGTGAGCAACCGCAGCAATCCCGGGTCGTCGTCGACCACGAGAATGCGGGCTTTGCGTTTTCCGGGTTGGTTCAAGGCTCGCATCCTCAGCGTATCGGTTTGGACCGTTGGAACCAGGCTCGCATTGGGCATCACGGGGATCGTCCTTCGTTGCTCGGTTTGCGCTCGTTCAGCGAGCGCTCGATGTTGGCAATGGCATCGAGCTTCGCGCGCGCCTCGTCGAGCTCCTTCTTCAGCCGCGCGTTCTCGTCCAGTTCGGACTGCAAGCGGCGGTTGATGTTGCTCAGTTTGTCACGGTCGGCGCGGACGGCATCACTCTGCAGCCTGCGGTTTTCCGCCTCGACGGTCAAAATGTCGTCGATTTGCTGCAGTTCTACGCTGGCCAGCGCACGCTCGCCGGGCATGAGGGTTTCGGGATTTGCCATAAGCTCCCGAAGTAGACGTTGGGCTCTCGGGAGGTCCGCAGCCGGATGGCCGCGGGTGCCGAGAACGAGGGCAAAACGGAGTTGACGGCTCGGCGTCGGGGCGGTTTCGTACTCGCGCTGCGCCGTAGCAACGATTTCGGCCTGCTCGGCCGCAGCGCCCTGCACCAGTCGCTGCAGGAGCTGGACGTACTCGGTCAGGACCTGGGCCTGTACCGCGGCCTTGTCGACCACCGGCGCCGGGGGTGGGCGTTCGCGCGGCGCTTGCTCTAGGGTGCAGGCAGCCAGCGGAAGCACCAGGAGCCCGGCAAGGCAGAGATGGGCTTCACGCCGCATGCGCGTGGGCCTTCTGGGTGCTTTTGGCCGGCTCGGGGTCTCCTGCGGCCTGCATGGGCAACATGATCCGGAAGTGAGCTCCCGGGAATTCACCGTCGACGATCTCTATCGTGCCGCCATGGGCGGAGACGAACTCCAGGACGACGGACAGGCCGATGCCGGTGCCCTTGACCGAGGAGCTCTTGGACGCCCGCCCCGTGTAGAAGGCCTCGAAGACGTGCTCGCGATCCTCCTTGGGAATGCCAGAGCCGCTATCGGCCACATCGAGGATCAGCTGCTCGCCATAGGCGGCAGCCCGCAGGTGAATGGTCCCGCCCTTGGGGGAGTACTTCACCGCATTGGAAACCAGGTTCTCGAGAATCAACCGCATCTTGCTCCGGTCCGCGATCAGGGTGATGTCCGCCACTCGAACATCAAGCCGAACACGCTGTGACAGCAGCGTGAGCTGCTGGTTCTCCAAAACCTGCTTGACCACGGGGCGCAGCCGGAATTCGCTCGTGTCCAGGCCTACGCTGGAGGTCTGCCAGGCGCTGAATGAAAGCAGGTTCTCGATCATTCGCTGCAGTTTGATCCCATTTTCGCGCAAGATCGTCGCCACTTCGCGCTGATTGGGGTCCAACTCCCCCACCGCGCCGTCCATCAGCAGATCCGTGCCTTCGCGGATATTAGCGAGCGGAGTCTTGAGCTCGTGCGACATGTGCCGCAGGAATCGACTCCGCTCGTGAGCCAGGTCCAGCAGGCGCTGACGCAGCCATTCGAGCTGGCCGCCGAGTCGCTCGAGATCGTGCGGCCCGGAGACGGCAATCTGGCTCGAGAAGGTCCCTTCCCCCAACTCGCTGATTGCCCGGTCGAGCTGTCGCAGGGGCCGGCCGATCATGAGCGTCAGGGCCGCGATGGCGATGATCGCCAACGGCACCAGCAGGGCGGCCTGCCAGAACAGCCGGCGCCGGGCGATGGCGGTCTGCTCGTCGAGGGTCGAGATCTCGGCGTCGATCTGGTCGTTGGTCTGCGGAATGATCTGGTCGGCCAGGGCCGCCAGTTCGGTGAAATCCCGCGAGAGTGCATTTTGCTGCGACATCGGCGCGCCGGAGCTGCTCGAGGCCGCGCTGGTACCCGGAGCCAGGCTCACTACGGTAAGTCGGATGCGCTCCTGCAGGTCGGCGAACTGAGAGAGCGTCTTGTGTGCCCCGGGATCACGCAGGTTCTTGTCCAGTTGGAGTCGTGTCGTCGTCAGGCGCGCATCCTGACGGCGATAGTTCTCCAGGAAGTTGGGATCGTTCAGTACGGGGTACAGGCGGGCGGTCCGCTCCAGGGTAGCGATCTGGCTCACCATGTCCTGGCTCGCCCGGGCGATCGTCTTGCCCTCGAGAACGATCCGCTGCGTCTTCTCGGCCATGGTCTGGATGTGGAAACCGGCCGTGAGGACGGCCACGAGCAGCGGAACGGCGATGAGCGCCAGACCGAGTACCATCAATCCCGTCAAAGACTTGGGGCGGGCCCACTGCATCGGGGGATTCTACATCGCTTTGCCGCGGCGGTTCGGGCCGCCGTAGGGTTCGGGGTGGGTCGTCCCCCCGCCGCTACCAAGGCTGGCTCTGCAGCCGCTGTTCCCACTGGTATGACGTACGGACGATCAGGTCCAGATTGTCGAAGTTCGGCTTCCAACCCAATTCGCTGCGAACGCGGTCCGCGCGCGCTACCAGGGTTGGCGGGTCTCCGGCGCGGCGAGGCTCTTCGCGGATGTTGAGCGGCTTACCGGTGACACGCTCCACGCTCGACAGGACCTCACGGACGCTGTAACCGTGGCCGTAACCAACATTCAGCGTCGTCGACCGGCCACCTCCACGCAGATAGCTCAGCGCATCCAGGTGGGCGGCGGCGAGGTCGCTGACATGGAGATAGTCGCGAATGCCGGTTCCATCCGCCGTCGCGTAGTCGGTTCCGAAGATGGAGACGTGTTGGCGCTTCCCGACCGCGGCCTCGCAGGCCACCTTGACGAGCAGGGTGGCTTTTCGCGTTGCCTGGCCGATTCGCCCTTCGGGGTCCGAGCCGGCAACGTTGAAGTAACGAAGCGCCACATAGCGCAGCGGGGTGACGGCGCCCACGTCGCGAAGCATCCACTCTGACATCAACTTCGAGGTGCCGTACGCATTGATCGGGGCAGTCGGAGTGGTCTCCGCCGCGAAGGCCTCGGCAGGAATTCCGTAGACGGCGGCGGTCGAGGAAAAAACGAATTGTGCGATGCCCGACTCCAGGCAGCACTGCAGGAGCGTGCGGGTCGAGCAGGTGTTATTACCGTAGTACTTGAGCGGCTCGGCAACCGACTCCGGGACGATAGTGTGGGCCGCGAAGTGCATGACTGTCCCGACCTCATGTTCCTTGATGACTTGCATCACCAGGTCCCGATCGCCCACCTTGCCGACGACCAGTGGGGTATCGAGAACCGCTTGCCGGAATCCTGTCGAGAGATCGTCCAGCACGACCACGCGCTCGCCGCGCGCGCGGAGCTGCAGGACCACGTGACTGCCGATGTAACCGGCCCCTCCCGTTACCAAGATCGCCTTTCCGGCCATGTGCGAGAATCTCCTTTGGAAAGCTGAGAGTTTGCGCGAGCGATGATAATCAAAAGCGGCGTCGCTGCTGTGACACCCTTCACCGGCCTCTCCCCGGAGGTGGTGCTCGATGCCGCCTCCTCGGTCGGCCTGGATGTTGACGGCCGTCTGTTTGCGCTCAACAGCTATGAGAATCGCGTGTACCAGCTCGGAAGTTCCACGGGCGCGCTGGTTTTGAAGTTCTACCGGCCGGCGCGCTGGAGCGACGCGCAGATTGCCGAGGAGCACGAATTTACCGCCGAGCTCGCGACGGCGGAGTTGCCGGTCGCAGCCCCGGTGCGGGTCGACGGCCGCACCCTGTTCGAGTTCGAGGGCTTTCGTTTTGCCGCCTTTCCGTGGATGCGAGGCAGGGCGCCGGAGCTCGATGCCCCCGACGCCCGGCAGATCCTCGGGCGCGCCTTGGCCCGCATGCACCAGATCGGCGCGCGGATGCCGTTTCGGGCGCGACCTCGGATCAGCATCGAGAGGCTGGGGGTCGAGGCACGTGTACAGGTACTCAGCGGATCGCTTCTGCCTGAACGCTTGCTCGATCGATATGCACAGATCAGCGAGGTCCTCATCAGCCACGTCCGGGAGGTCTTCGAGTCGGTTGGGCCGACGCGCGATATCCGGCTTCACGGGGACTGTCACCTCGGGAATCTGCTCTGGAACGAGCAAGGGCCGGTGTTCGTCGACCTGGATGACTGCGCGCAGGGGCCCCGGATTCAGGATTTGTGGATGGTGTTTTCGGGCGGGCCGTCCGAGCAGCAGCGCCAGTGGTCGGAGCTGGCCGAAGGCTACCAGCAGTTTGCGGACTTCGATTTCCGGGAATTGCGCCTCATCGAGCCGCTGCGCAGCTTGCGGATGCTGCACCACGCCGCGTGGGTCTCCAATCGGTGGAACGATCCCGCCTTCCCCCGTGCCTTCCCGTGGTTCGGGGAAGAGCGGTACTGGGAGGGTTATGTGGGGGACCTGAGGGAGCAGGTCGCGGCCATCGAAGACCCGCCCTTATCGGCTTAACGTCACGAATTCCAACGGGAAACGTGCTATCCAGACCCTGGACGGGGTATTGTCCGCACCGTATGCCGATGGCAGTTCCGAGGACTTCAGGTTTGCAATGCCGGATGCTAGCGACCCTGGCGGCCACCGGGCTGCTCTGTCTGCTGACCGGCTGTGGGGCTGCCGACACCCCCGTCGCGCACGCTCTGAATCCCAAGAAGGCCCAGGCGAAACCCAAGCAGAGGACTGCCGTAGACGCCAGCACGGCGGACATGACCCCGGCGGTCAACCTCAGCAAGTCGACCGGTCCGCTGGAGGTCAAATTCGAAGTGCGGTCCAGGCCCGAGCCGGGACAGCCATTGGACATCGATTTCGCTCTGATCCCCAGTGATGCGATTCTTCGCGTGATGATGAAAGTGGAGGGAGACCGGGGACTCGAGCTGGTCAAGGGCTCCGACCCGTTGACCGTCGAGCGGCCGGGAGTCGGGGTGCCGATCCGGCGGACCGTGACTGTGGTGCCGAAGGCCGACGGCATCTACGTGCTCACCGCTACCGTGACCACCGCCGTCGAAGGCGATTCGAAGACGCTGACCTACTCCGTTCCGCTGATCGCCGGCGCTGGGTTGGCCGACGTGTCCTCCAAGACATCCACGGCAAGCGCGACCGGGATCAAATCCCGCTAGGTCTGCCGCGCAGGCGGCACAAAGCCACGTCTTTTGCCGCCGGAAACGGAGCTGCTGTCCGCAAAAAGCACCGAAGGAGACTTTTTGCCGATTAGAAAATACGAGCGGCTTCACGCGCGCGCCGCAGCGCTTTCTTAATATTGATCTTCGGTCCCGCGGCATCCGTTATGTCAAATTCCAAGACCTTACGGGCCCTCGGCAAGGCAGCTGAACCGAGTCCTGGCGCTACCACCACGCTAGTCAGGGCCGATGATCGCGCCTTGAGCGAGGAGAGCTCCGACCTCCACCCCCAGTTGCGGGCGCAACTGAAGGAGGTCCGTTTGCGCACCGGCTCTGCGGAGCCGGATGTGGCCATGCTGCTGCAGTTGATCAGCGCGCAGTACCAGACCGTCGATGACGAGCGCCGCGGCATCGTCCAGTCGATGCGCCTCATGGCCGATGAGGCAAGAGCGCTCGCGCACGAAGCCCGCGCGCAGAGTTCCGAGCACCTGCAGGTCATCCTCGACCACATCAAAGACGTCGTCCTCACCGTCGATGAGGACGGAGTGATCCAGACGCTCAACCCCACCGGCGAAAGGGTGTTTGGCTTCGTCGAAGCCGAGGTCGTGGGCCAACGAATCGACCTGCTGGTCCCCAAAATCGCCGTCCACGAGTCCATCACCCAGGCCCTGCAGCGTCTCGCCGCATCTTCCGGCGACACGCATCTGGATCTGGCGTCCCGTGAATTCTGGGGACAGCGTAAGGACGGCCAGTCCTTCCCGGCCGAGTTGGCGGTCAGCAAGGCGCCGCTTTCCCGCCGTGAGATGTTCATTCTGTGCTTGCGTGACGTCACCGATAGGCGCGAGTCCGAACAGGCGATGCGCGAGAGCGAGGCGCGATACCGCCTTCTAGTCGACCACGCTCCTGAAGCGATCGTAGTGTTCGACGTGGACGCCGCGAGGTTCGTCGACGCCAACGAGAATGCAGAAAAACTCTTCGGCCTGGACCGCTCACAGTTGCTCCAGGTCGGGCCGATAGAGCTCAGTCCTCTGTTGCAGCCGGACGGCGTCCCGTCGGCGCAGCGTGCCCGGGCCAACACGTTAGCTACGCTCGACGGCCAGTCTCTCGTGCACGAGTGGTTGTTTCTCGACGCGTTCGGCAAGGAGATTCATTGCGAGGTCCGCCTGGTCCGTCTGCCGAGCGGAAGCCGGCGGTTGGTTCGCGGAAGCATTTCCGACATTTCCGAGCGTAAGCGTAGCGAGCGCGTGGCCGCTGCCGAGCGCGATGTCTTCTCCCAGCTTGCCGGCAACGCCCGGCTGCAGGAGGTGCTGGCCTCGATCACGCGCCTGATCGAGTCGGTGGGTGTTGGGACTGTTTGCTCGGTCAGCGTGCTGGCCGAGCGGGGCGAGGCATTCTCGTACGTCGTTGCACCGCACCTGCCGGAACAACTTGCGACGGGGTTGGCGCACTGCGCCGTCGATATCCGCAACGGGTCGTGCGCCGCTGCCGTGTACCTCGGTCGCCAGGTTCTGGTCGCGGACGTGGCCAAGGATCCGTTCTGGGAATCCCGGCGAGACGACGCTCTGACGGCCGGCCTCCGGGCCGCCTGGTCGACGCCCATCAAGGCGGCCAACGGCAAGATCCTGGGCGCCCTGGGCGTCTTTCACGGCGTGCCGGGTCTTCCAACCCGTAAGGACTCCGAGATCATGGAGCATGCGGCGCAGCTCGCGGGCATCGCGATCGACCGGCGGCTTGCCGAGGATGCGCTCCGGGCCAGCGAATCGAAGTTCCGGGGCCTGTTCGAGGCCATTGCCGAGGGCGTGTATCAGAGCGGCCGGGAAGGTCGTTTGCTATCGGTGAACCCAGCCTTTGTCTCGATGCTGGGCTACGGCTCAGCTGAGGAACTCTACGCACTGCCAAGCGTTGTGCAGCTCTACTGGAATCCCACGGATCGCGCTGAATTCATGCGCCGTGTGGAGTCGGAAGGGGAGATTCGCAATGCTGAGTTTCTCATGCGCCGTCGAGACGGGCAGCAGCTCGTCATACTCGAGAACGCGCGAGCTGTGAGGGACGCGGCCAACCGGGTGGTGGGATACGAGGGTACGATTGCGAACATCACCGAACGCAAACGCGCAGAGCAAGCTGTGTTCGCGGAGAAGGAGCGGGCGCAGGTGACGCTGCAGTCTATCGGCGACGCCGTGATCAGCACTGACGCCGAAGGTCGCATCGAGTACATCAACCCGATCGCCGAGGCACTGACGGCCTGGAGCCTCGATGAGGCGCGAGGGCGGCCGTTGGCTGACGTGCTGAACCTCGTCAATGAGATCACACGCGAGCCGATCGAAAATCCCTTGATGTGCGCCCTCGGGCGCAACGAAGCCGGCGTGCCGGCTGACCACTCCGTTCTCATCACCCGCGCGGGCCAGGAAGTGGCGATCCAGGAATCCGCCGCTCCGATCTGCGACCGCCAGGGTCGAGTCATCGGCGCCGTCATCGTGTTTCATGACGTCACGAAGGAACGGCGTCTGAAACGGGCGTTGTCCTATCAAGCCAGTCACGACGCGCTGACCGGCCTCATCAACAGGCGCGAGTTCGACAACCGGCTGCACGCAGCTGTCTTGAGCGCGCAACGGGGTGAGGGTTCGTACGCGCTTCTGTATATAGACCTCGATCAGTTCAAGGTCGTCAACGATACCTGCGGCCACCAGGCCGGGGACCGCTTGCTGCGCGATGTGACAGGTCTGTTGCAGACACGGGTTCGCGCTTCCGACACTATCGCCCGGCTGGGCGGCGATGAGTTCGGGGTGCTTCTCGAGGGCTGTACCTTGGAGCAGGCCACTCGCATCGCCGAGGGTGTACGCCAAGCGATTCGCGACTACCGATTCATGTGGGGGTCCAGCACTCTGTCCGTAGGCGCGAGCGTTGGCGTCGTGCAGATCAAGTCCGACACCGAGAGTGTCGCGAACGTCATGAGCGCTGCCGACATAGCTTGTTACGCGGCTAAGGATGAAGGGCGTAACCGGATCCATGTGTATGAAGCGGGTGGTGGCTCCCACAGGCATCGCGAGATGCACTGGGTAGCTCGAGTGACCCGAGCCGCGGAAGAGAACCGACTCGAGTTGTTCTATCAGCCGATCGCTCCAACCGGGGCGCTGCGGACCAGCGGCACGAAGGACGTGCCTGCATTCCACGAGCTCACCGTGCGACTGCGCGACGACGACGGGCAACTCGTGCCGCCGAGCGAGTTCATCCCCGCGGCCGAACGTTACAACGTGATGTCAGTGATCGACCGATGGGTGGTGCTGCGGGCGGTGGAGCTGCTGCGCGAACGCCGCACGCGGGGCGCAGCGTTGCCGTTGCTGGCCGTGAATCTCTCCGGGACTTCCCTCAATGAGCAGTCCTTCGCCGAGTTCGTCCTGCAGAACGCGGGCGATCCGGCAATTGCAGGGGCGCTCTGCTTCGAGATCACCGAGACCGCGGCGGTCACGAACCTGTCGAACGCCATCTACTTCATGCGGGAGCTCAAGGGTCGGGGCTGCAAGTTTTCCCTGGATGACTTCGGGACCGGACTGTCCTCTTTCATGTACCTGAAGACTCTGCCAGTCGATTTCCTCAAGATCGACGGCCAGTTCATCAGCCAGGTGGCACAGGACCCCGTGGATCGCAGCATGGTCGAGGCGATCAGCAAGGTCGGGCGGGCCCTGGGGATCGCGACCGTTGCGGAGTGCGTCGAGTCGCAGTCGGTGCTCGATGAGCTCGAGCGCATCGGCGTGGACTTCGCGCAGGGGTTTTTCATCGCCGCACCGCGACCTATTTCCGAACTGGACGGCTGATTTTTTGTACACTTTCCCTGCGCACCCCGTGTCGCAGGAGCTCCCCAGTCGTGACTACCTCAGAGCCGCCCTTCACGGTCGGAATCGAAGAGGAATATCTGCTCGTCGATCTCGATTCGCGCGACGTGAACGAGAACCCGCCGTACGAGCTGCTGCGCGAATGTAACGATCGCGGCAACGGCCAGATCAGTCCCGAATTCCTGCGCTCGCAGCTCGAGGTGTGCACCCGGGTCTGCCGGTCGATTCCCGAGGCGCGGGCCGACCTCGCCCGTCTGCGCCGCATGATCGTCGAGCTCTCGCGTGACTACGGGCTGGCGCCGATCGCGGCTTCGACCCATCCCTTTGCCCGCGCAACGCGGCAGATGCCCACCGAGAAAGAGCAGTTCTACGCGCTCGCCAGCGAGATGCAGGCCGCAGCGCGGCGCATGATGGTGTGTGGCATGCACGTCCACGTTGGCATCGATGATGACGATCTGCGCATCGACATCATGAACCAACTGTCGTATTTCATGCCCCACCTGCTGGCGCTGTCGTGCTCCTCGCCGTTCTGGGAGGGTGAGCGGACGGGCCTGATGTCGTTCCGATCCACAGTCTTCAGCTCGCTGCCGCGCACCGGCCTGCCGGAGCGGTTCGCAAGCTATGGCGAGTTACGCCGCCACCTCGACATGCTGATTCGAAACGGGCTGATCGAGGACACCACGAAGATGTGGTGGGACGTGCGGCCCAACGCGCGCTTTCCGACGCTGGAAGTGCGCATCATGGATTGCCCGACCAGCATCGACGACTCGATCGCGATCGCCGCGCTGGTCGTTTGCCTGTGCCGAAGTCTGTATCGGCTGCGCCGCGCCAACCAGAGCTGGCGGCTCTATCCGAACGTGCTGATTGCCGAGAACCGCTGGCGCGCCATGCGCTACAGCTTCGATGAGAGTCTGCTGGACCTGGCCCGTGGCGAGCTGGTTCCGTTCCCCGACATGGTCGAGGAGTTGATCGAGCTGGTGCGAGAGGACGCCCAGGCGCTCGGCTGCGTCCGTGAAGTAGAGCACCTGAGAACCATTTTGACGCGCGGCACGAGTGCTCACCGGCAGATCCAGATGTACGACCGAGCGCGTGCGGCCGGGGCCAGCGAGCGCGAGGCGCTGCTCGCCGTGGTCGACTTCCTCGTGCGCGAAACCGCGGATGCCTCGGACATCCGCGCCCCGACGACCGTAGTTTAAGGCCCTTTCCACCCATAGGGCTCTTGACAGCCACGCCCTCGCAGGAGGATGGTAGCGCTACCAAATTTCCGCTCGAGCGCGAGGGGGCGCTGAGGATGTTGAATTACCTGCCGCGCGATTGGCGTAGCGCCTCGTTGCTGGGGAGGCTGCTCACCGAAGCTGGCCCGACGCCCGTCCTGATTCGCGGTGGGCGGGTCCTCGACGTCGCCGCTTTCGCCCCCACCACCGCGGAGTTCGTGGCCCGATGGCCAGCGCAGCGGCAGGCCCAGGGGAGTCTTCCCGGTACCGATCTGGGTGATCTGGAAAGCTTGCGGTTCGTGCCGGCGTGGCAACGCGGGCCCGACCCCCAGGAGCACCCGGGCAGGGTCGGCCCGCAACTCCTGTCACCCCTCGATCTTCAATGCGTCAAGGCCAGCGGCGTCACCTTCGCGACCTCGGCTGTCGAGCGCGTCATTGAAGAACGTGCGCGCGGCGATGCCGACGCCGCACAAAATGTGCGCGACTCCCTGAAGAGCCGTGTGGGCACCGACATACGCTCGGTCAAACCCGGCTCGGCCGAGGCGGCTCGACTCAAGCAGGCCCTGATCGCAGATGGCCTGTGGTCGCAATACCTCGAGGTCGCCATTGGCCCCGACGCGGAGATCTTCACCAAGGTGCCGGTGTTGTCGTCAGTCGGTTGGGGAGAGTGGGTCGGGATCCGTAGCGACTCCGTCTGGAACAATCCGGAGCCGGAGATCGTAATGGTGTGCGATCCGACCGGTCGTCCGATCGGTGCGGCCCTGGGCAACGACGTCAATCTTCGCGATCTCGAAGGGCGCAGCGCGTTGCTGTTGGGCAAGGCCAAGGACAACAACGCCTCCTGCGCGGTGGGTCCCTTCATTCGCCTGTTCGATGAGAATTTCACGCTCGATGACGTGCGGCGCGCCGAGATCGGCCTTCATGTCGAGGGCGATGACGGCTTTCGACTGCAGGGCCGCAGTTCCATGTCGCTGATCAGCCGTGACCCGCAGGAGCTCATCGGTCAGACGATCGGCCGCAATCACCAATACCCTGACGGCTTCGCTTTATTTCTCGGCACGATGTTCGCGCCAGTGGAGGATCGCGACGTTCCGGGAAGAGGCTTCACACACAAGCGCGGTGATCTCGTTCGCGTCTTCAGCGAACGTTTCGGGACGCTGGAAAACAAGGTAACGACCTGCGACCTGGCGCCGCCCTGGACTTTCGGAGTAACGGCTTTGATGCGCAATCTCGCGGCCCGGGGGCTCCTGCGGTCATGACGCAATCTGCAGTGCAGTCTCACAGCGCGGTCTATCCGAGTCTGCGGGGTAAACGGGTGGTCGTTACGGGGGGTGGCTCCGGCATCGGAGCTTCGATTGTTGCCGCCTACGCGCGCCAAGGTGCGCACGTCAGCTTCGTCGACATCGCCGCCGACGACTCGCGCGAGTTGGAGCGTGCGCTGTCAGGATCTACGCCGGCGCCGAAGTTCTACATGTGCGACCTGCGGGACCTCGATGCGGTCGAGGCGACGTTCGCGCAGATCGCGCGCTCGGGGCCGGTGCAGATCCTGGTCAACAATGCGGGCAACGACGACCGCCATGCCTTCGAGAACGTGACTCCCGAATACTGGGACGACCGTCTCGCCGTGAACCTGCGCCACCTGTATTTCTGCTCCCAGCACGTTACGGCCGGGATGAAGGCTGCGCGGAGCGGGGCCATCGTGAATCTGGGGTCGGTGTCATGGCATCTGGCGCTTCCCAATCTCACTGCTTACCAGACGGCAAAGGCCGGCATCGAGGGGATGACTCGTGCCCTGGCGCGTGAGCTGGGTGAACACGGGATCCGGGTGACGTGTATTGTCCCGGGAGGGGTGCGCACTCCGCGCCAGACCCGGCTCTGGCACACCCCTGACGAGGAGGCACGGATCCTGGCCCAGCAGTGTCTGAAGGTGCGGGTCGAGCCCGAGGATGTGGCGGCGTTGGCGCTGTTCCTGACTTCGGAGGATGGCCGCATGTGCACCGGGCACGAGTACTTCGTCGACGCGGGGTGGCGCTGAAATCGTCGAGACCATTTCTGGCTGAGGGGGAAGAGATGGGAATTGAAAACAAAAGCGCGAACTCGTCACTCGTCGTCGGCCTCACTTTCGTGGCCACGCTCGGTGGCTTGTTGTTCGGGTATGACACGGCGGTCATTTCCGGCGCAGTGAGTTCGATCGATGCGTACTTCGTCACGCCGCAACACCTGAGCGAGACCGCTGCCAGCAGCCTGTCGGGCTGGACGATCTCCAGCGCGCTGGTGGGGTGCCTGATCGGCGGACTGCTCGCGGCGTGGATGTCGAGCGCGCTGGGTCGCAAGGGTGGATTGATCGCCGCCGCGATCCTGTTCCTGGTCGGGTCGCTGGGTTCGGCTGTGCCCGAGTTGGGGTTGGGAGCGATCGGCCACATGGGACCGGCCGCGCTGTGGCCCTTCATCATCTACCGCATCATCGGCGGAATCGGTGTCGGCGTCGCGTCCATGTTGTCGCCGTTGTACATCGCGGAGATTTCACCGAGTGCCATCCGCGGCCGCCTCGTGTCGTTCAACCAGCTCGCAATCGTCGGCGGCATGTTGATCGTCTACTTCGTCAACTGGTACATCGCGGCGCAGGGCGACGACACGTGGCTGAAGGGCACGGGCTGGCGCCTGATGTTGGCTTCCGAGGCCATCCCAGCCGTGATTTTCCTGCTGCTGCTGCTGCTGGTGCCTGATACTCCGCGTTGGCTGGTGATGCGCGGCCGTAATGAGGAAGCGCTGACACAGCTGCGCAGGGTGACTTCGGAAGCCGACGCCAAACTGATCCTCGCGGACATCCAGAGAACGTTGGAAGTGAAGGATGCCCCGCTGTTCTCGTTCGGCGCGGGCGTGATCCTCGTCGGGATCATGCTGTCGGTGTTTCAGCAACTGGTCGGCATCAATGCGGTGCTGTACTACGCGCCACTGATGTTCCAGAACATGGGGGCTTCCACCGACACATCGATGCTGCAAACGGTGGTGGTCGGTGCTGCCAACACGTTGTTCACCGTCGTCGCCATCGTGAGCGTCGACCGGCTGGGCCGCAAACCACTGCTCATCATCGGCGCCCTGATCATGGCCGTCTCGATGCTCGCGCTGGGATTGCTGTTCAACGCGCATGCCGTGGGCCTTGGCGCGCTGGTCGCAGTCGTGGCCTACATCGGTGGTTTTGCGTTGTCGTGGGGGCCAGTGGTGTGGGTGCTCCTGTCCGAGATCTTTCCCAACTCCATCAAGGGCTGGGCGATGGGGATCGCCGTCGCGGCGCAGTGGGCGGCGAATCTGCTGGTCTCCTGGACCTTCAAGATCCTGGACGGCAGTTCGGCATTGAACGCGCTCTTCAACCATGGATTCGCTTACTGGATCTACGGTGGGATGAGCCTGCTGGCGGCGATCTTCGTAGCCTGGTACGTCCCGGAGACGAAAGGCCGCACCCTGGAGGCGATCCAGGACCTGTGGGGGCACGGCCGCGCGGCGGCCGCAGCGGACGGCAAGATGCAGGCCCACAAGGTCACCTCATGAGGCAAGGTACGGTCACCTCATGAGCCAGGACAGGGTCACCTCATGAGCCAGGACAGGGTCACCTCATGATTCAGGATGCGACACGGGTTACGGGCAAGGACTCCACACTCTCCCTGCCGCACTTCATTGGCGGCGAGCGTGTCAGCGCACCGCTCGTGCACGAGAGCGAGAACCCGTCGGATACACGGGACATCGTCGCCCGTTTTCCGGACGGAGGTCAGAGCGAAGTTGACGCGGCGGTTGCCGCGGCACGCAAGGCCTTCCCGGCATGGTCGGATGCTTCGCCGGAAGTCCGCTCGGACTGTCTCGACAAGGCCGGCGATCTCATCTTGAGGCGTCGCGAGGAGCTGGGACGTCTGTTGTCCCGGGAAGAGGGTAAGACGCTTCCCGAAGGCATCGGCGAAGTGGGTCGGGCGGGGCGGATCTTCAAGTATTTCGCCGGTGAAGCGCTGCGTCGCCACGGCCAGAATCTGGCTTCCACCCGACCTGCGGTGGACGTCACCACCTCGCGTGAGCCTGTCGGCGTGTTTGGATTGATCACGCCGTGGAATTTTCCAATCGCGATCCCGGCGTGGAAGTCGGCGCCGGCCCTGGCGTTCGGCAACACCGTCGTGATGAAACCGGCCGGCCCCACGCCGGCCACGGCGGCGGCGCTCGCTGACATCCTCTACGAGGCCGGGGTCCCTGCCGGTGTCTTCAATCTGGTTCTTGGGCGAGGCTCAGTCGCAGAGGCAATCGTCCACCATCACGGCGTCGATGGGATCTCCTTCACCGGATCGCAGTCCACCGGAGCCAAGGTCGGTGCGGCCGCCGTAGCGCGCCAGGCTCGGGTGCAATTGGAGATGGGCGGCAAGAATCCCCTGGTGGTGCTCAACGACGCGGATCTCGATCGCGCCGTCAATTGCGCACTGGACGGCGCGTTCTTCGGAACCGGTCAGCGATGCACCGCCTCGAGCCGGCTGATCGTGACGGAAGGCATCCACGATCGATTCGTGGATGCCCTGGCAAAGCGGGCCGCAGGGCTCAAGGTCGGGGATGCATTGGACGCGACCACCCAGATGGGGCCGCTGGCCAGCCGCGATCAGATGGAGCAGACGCTGAAATACATCGACATTGCCGCTCGCGAAGGCGGCCGTGTCGTGACGGGCGGGCAGGCGTTGAAACTCGACAAGCCCGGGTGGTACGTGAGCCCGGCCGTCGTGGCCGAGACGAAACAGGCGATGCGGGTCAATTGCGAAGAGATCTTTGGACCGGTTGCAAGCGTCATCCGCGTCCGTGACTACGATGAAGCCCTGCAGGTGGCCAACAGCGGTGATTTCGGTCTCTCCGCCGGTATCGTCACGACCTCCCTCAAATACGCCCGTCACTTTCAGAAGGCCGTTCGCGCCGGCATGGTGATGGTCAATCTGCCAACCGCCGGCGTGGACTATCACGTACCGTTCGGAGGTACGCGCGGCTCGAGCTACGGGCCGCGTGAGCAGGGATTCGCGGCCGTCGAGTTCTACACGCAGGTCAAGACGACTTACGTGTGGTCCTGAGGCCTTCGAGATGACCGGTACGCCCCATCGCCTGACACTCGATGCGGAGCACCTGTGCACGGTTGGGGCCGAGCTGGGCGAAGGCCCGATCTGGATCCAGCGAGAGTCGGCGCTATGGTTCGTCGACATCAAGGGCCACTATGTGCATCGCTTCGACCCGCTGACGCGGCAGCAACGCGTCTGGGTGGCTCCGTCGAAGCCGGGCTTCGTGATTCCACTGCGCGGGGGCGGTTTCCTGGTGGGCATGAAGAGTGGCCTGCACCGGTTCGACCCGGAGACTTCAGGATTCAGCCAATTCGCGTCGGTCGAGCCTGACCTTCCCGGCAATCGACTCAACGACGGCAGCGTCGGCCCGGATGGTGCGCTGTGGTTCGGCTCGATGGACGACCAGGAGGCCAATCCTTCCGGAGTGCTGTACCGACTCGGCGCCGACGGTCGCACGTCACCGTGTGACAGCGGCTACGTGATTACCAACGGACCCGCATTCAGCCCCGATGGTCGGACTTTCTATCACACCGATACGCTCGATCGTGTCGTGTATGCCTTCGATCACCTGGGCCCGGGGCGGATTACGGGGAAGCGCATCTTCGTGCGCATCGAGGAAGGCGCAGGTTATCCTGACGGCACCGTCGTTGATGCCGAAGGATGTGTCTGGATCGCGCTGTTCGCCGGATGGGGCGTGCGGCGTTACTCTCCGGAAGGTGAGCTGTTGCAGAGCGTACGGTTTCCGTGCGCGAACGTCACCAAGATCGCCTTCGGCGGCGAGGACCGACGCACGGCGTTCGCGACCACGGCATGGAAAGGGCTCTCGGAGCGTGACCGACGCGCTCAGCCACAGGCCGGGGATTTGTTTCAGTTCCGCGTCGACGTACCAGGATTGCCATGCGCGGAGTTGGTGTTGAGGTAGCAATGGCGATTTATCCGGATCTTCAAGGCAAAGTCGTGTTGGTGACGGGGGGCGGCTCGGGCATCGGCGAATCCATCGTGCGGGAGTTCGCTCGTCAGAAGGCCAAAGTGGCCTTCATCGACATCGCGGCAGCGGCATCGCAGTCCCTGGCGAAGGAGCTGACGAACTCCGGTGCGACCGTCCACTTCGAGTACTGCGATCTCACGGACATTCCAGCGCTCCAGAAGGCGATTACCGCGGTGAAGTCCCGCTTGGGCGAGGTTCAGGTGCTCATCAACAATGCAGCCCACGACGAGCGGCATCCCACCGAGACCGTTACGGAGGCGATCTGGGACAACCGGATTGCGATCAATCTCAAGCAGCAATTCTTCTGCGCGCAGGCCGTGTTGCCGGATATGAAGGCCGCGGGTGGCGGCGCCATCGTCAATCTCGGGTCTGTGTCGTGGATGATCGGGCAGGGCAACATGGCTGCTTATACTGCCTCGAAGTCCGGTGTGATCGGCCTGACGCGTTCACTGGCTCGCGACTACGGCGAGTTCGGAATACGAGTCAACGCCGTGGCGCCGGGTTGGATCATGACCCAACGGCAACTGGATAAATGGCTGACCCCCGAGGCCGAGGCGCAGTTGATGGAGCGTCAGTGCCTGAAACGACGCTTGCAGCCGGTGGAGATCGCCAGGTTCATCGTCTTCATGGCGTCAGAAGACGCGAGTGCCTGCACCAATCAACACTACGTCGTGGATGGCGGTTGGGTTTAGGTCGCGCGGCTCGCGCGCCCTCAATGATTGTCCCTGGGGACGCCAAACGTCTCATCGATCTTCTGATATTTCACCGCCGGCTTCAGCACCATGCCCGCGGCGAGTTGGTCCACCATCGAGCGTTGAATCTCTTGCCATGGTGTCTGCGATGCGGGGTACTTGTAACCACCAGCCGCTTCCAAGGCACGACGGCGGTCGGTGAGATCATCCGTCGAGACGAGGAGGTCAACCGTTCCCTTGCGCAGATCGACGCGGACCCGATCGCCAGTGCGCAGTAGCGCCAGCCCGCCGCCGACAGCAGCCTCCGGGGAGGCATTCAGGATCGAGGGAGAGTAGGAAGTTCCCGACTGGCGTCCATCGCCGATGCAGGGGAGCGAGGTGATCCCGCGTTTGATCAGACTTGCCGGTGGGCGCATGTTGACGACTTCGGCGGCGCCCGGATAACCGATCGCTCCCGTGCCTCGCATGAACAGCAGCGTGGACTCGTCGATATCCAAGCCCGGGTCATCGATCCGGGCGTGGTAGTCCTCCGGTCCATCGAAGACGACGGCGCGGCCTTCGAAGGCTTCGGGGTCCGCGGGATTGCTCAGGTAACGGCGGCGGAAATCGTCGGAGATCACGCTCGTCTTCATGATCGCAGCGTCGAAGAGATTGCCACTCAGGACCCGGAATCCCGCGTTCTCACGCAGGGGTTGCGTAAAGGGCCGGATGACCTGTGCGTCCTGAATCTCGCGTCCGCGGCAGTTTTCGCCGATCGTCTTGCCATTGGCCGTCAGCGCGCTCTCGCGGATCAGACCATGCTTCATCAGTTCGTTCACGACCACGGGGACACCGCCGGCGTGATGAAAGTCCTCTCCGAGATAGGTGCCGGCCGGCTGCAGGTTCACCAGCAGCGGAACCCGGAGTCCATGCGTCTGCCACTCCTGTAGCGGCAGCTCGAGGCCCAGGTGACGGGCGATCGCGGTGATGTGAATGGGCGCGTTGGTCGAGCCTCCGAGGGCCGAGTTCACCACGATCGCATTGATGAATGCGTCGCGCGTCATGATCCGGGAGGGGCGCAGGTCCTCGTGCACCATGGCAACGATGCGCTTCCCCGTCTCGTACGCGATCTGTTGTCGCTCACGGTACGGCGCCGGAATCGCAGCGGAGCCCGGGAGCTGCATGCCGAGCACTTCGGCGAGCGAATTCAGGGTCGTCGCGGTCCCCATCGTATTGCAATAGCCCGTTGATGGGGCCGAGGTCGCCGCCAGCTCGATGAATCCGGGGTAGTCGATCTTTCCGGCGGCGAGCAGCTCGCGTCCCCGCCAAACGATGGTGCCCGAGCCGCTGCGCTCGCCCTTGTGCCAGCCATTGAGCATGGGGCCGACCGACAGCGCGATGGCGGGGATGTCGACCGTCGCGGCGGCCATCAGGCAGGCGGGCGTCGTCTTGTCGCAGCCGATCGTGAGCACCACCGCGTCCAGGGGATAGCCGTAGAGCACTTCTACGAGCCCGAGATAGGCGAGGTTGCGGTCGAGGCTGGCGGTGGGTCGCTTGCCGGTTTCCTGAATGGGGTGCACGGGAAACTCGAGCGGAATCCCACCGGCCTCACGAATGCCGTCGCGAATGCGTTCCGCGAGAGTGAGGTGATGACGATTGCAGGGTGACAGGTCCGAGCCGGTCTGCGCGATACCGATGATGGGTTTGCCCGACTGTAGTTCAGGGAGCGTCAGCCCATAGTTCAGGTAACGCTCGAGGTAGAGGGCCGTGAGATCGGGGTTCGCGGGATTGTCGAACCACGCGCGCGAGCGCAGCTTCATTTCCTGGGTCCTCGTTTGCGGCGACTGGAGTCGATGCGACGGACTCCGATATCGATCACTTTCAGCATGGCGGCGGCGGCGGCGGCCTCATCGCGAGCCTCGATCGCATCCACAATGGCCGCGTGACTGTTGGAAGTCACTTCGTGGTCGCTCGCATCGTCGACGGGCGAGCTCATGGAGAACGAAGCCACCAGCGCGGCCTCGATCACGTTGGCGATCGAGCGCATGAGCGGATTTCCGCACGCGGTACCAATGGCGAGGTGGAAGTCCAGATCGACCTCCGCAAAGCTTTGGCGCGTGTGATCCGTCGTGCTCATCTGTTGGACCAGCGTGCGCAGACGCGCGATGTCGCCGGTCGTGCGGCGCCGAGCTGCGAGCGCTGCGGCGGCGGGCTCCACCGCTCTTCGGATCTCCGTCAGCGCCTGCAGGAACGGCTCATCGAGGCCCATGCGGACGCGCCACGCCAGGACGTCCGCATCAAAAAAATTCCAGTTCACCGGATCGAGCACGCGAGTGCCGATGCGGGTCTTGGAGACGACGAACCCCTTGGCGGCGAGCGTTTTCATGACTTCGCGCATCACCGTGCGGGAAACCTGGAAGCGCTCGATCAGCAGCGGCTCGGGCGGCATATTTTCGCCCGGACGGTGTACTCCCCGCAGAATCTCCGTCGCGAGCACCGCGACGATCTGATCGTGGCTGGACATCGCTCGCTCGACGGCCAGACGGCTCATGCGCTTGTGGGCGCGGCCGGGCAATTGGGCGCGGATGGGGCGAGCGGGGGCCTGCATCGATATATAGTATGATTATATACGTTGAAGGGGAAGGCATAGGGGGCCGGATATGAACGCGATCGAGGTTTCCGCTTCCGGAGGCGTCTGCGAAATCCGGCTGAATCGGCCGGAAAAGCGCAACGCCGTTACGCTGGAGATGTACAGCGCGCTCGTGGCTGCTCTGCAGAGAGCACAGACCGACGACTGCGTCCGAGTCGTGCTGCTGAGCGGGGCCGGCGCCTCGTTCACGGCCGGGAACGATCTGGGCGATTTCGTGAACGGTCCGCCATTGTCCCATACCCATCCCGCCGCGCAGTTCGTTAGGCTGTTGCCGTCGCTGGAGAAGGTGATGATCGCGGCTGTCCACGGAACGACCGTCGGTGTCGGCGTCACGCTGCTCCTTCACTGCGACTTCGTCCTCGCTGCACGCGAGACACGCCTTGCGGTGCCCTTCGTACAGCTCGGATTAGTCCCGGAAGCAGGTAGCTCACTGCTGTTACCCCGAGTGATGGGATACCAGCGCGCGGCGGAGATGTTGCTTCTCGGCAGGCCGATCGACGCGAATCAAGCGCTCCAGGCGGGACTGGTCTCGCGGATTGTGGAAGATGAACAACTGCTGAACGAAGCTCGCGCCTTGGCGCAAGAAGTTGCGAAACAACCTCCGCATGCCCTACTCGCGACACGACGGCTGTTGCGCAGTCCTACGAGCGACGTGCGGGAACGCATCGAAGAGGAGCTGCGTGCGTTCCAAACGCAGCGTGAGTCCGCGGAATTCCGCCAAGCGGCGCAGGACTTCTTCGACCGGAACGCCGTCCGGTGAATACCGGATGCGTCATCATTGAGCGGACTTTGGTCGAGAATGCGCGTGCGTGGCGCGAGCCACGCTCTACGGAGTCCGGATGATTGCGGTAACACTCTCCGCAAATCCAAAACAAACTCGCTGGAGAACTCTCAAGGAATGTAAATGTAACCGAATCGCGGTGTTGCAATTGCATTGCAACACGTGTCGGTGGTTGCTGCGGCCGTGGCTGTGCGATAGTTTGTCGCTGTGGACTCAATATCGAAGCACGTCATGAAACGCGACTCTGCGGAAAGCCTCAGCGGGACCCGGACGGGGCCCGGCCGGCCGCGGAGCAAACAATCGGAAGAAGCGATACTCACGGCGACGACGAAATTGCTCACGAGTGAAGGCTATGCGCGCCTCACTCTGAGCAAAGTCGCCGCGCGAGCTCGCGCCAGCAAGTCGACGATCTATCGACGGTGGCCGACAAAAGAGCATCTGGTCATCGAGGCATTCAATCGCTGGCCTGCGATCGTTCCACGCGACAAGGGCGACCTCCTGTCGGACATCATGGAACTTTACCGTCAGGGGGTCCGAATCCTGTATCACCCGCCGGCGAACGCGATCATGCCCACGCTGATTGCCGAGCGGGCGCGAAATCCGGCTCTCGCTGCCGCGTTGGATCCGGTCATGCAGCGCCGGCGTGATCCGATTCGTGTTGTGTTGAATCGTGCGATCGCTCGCCGCGAGCTGCCGCGTGAGACCGATATCGAGCTGGCAGCCGATGCCATCATGGGTGCCGCCTATCTGCGCATGTACTTCATCGACGGGGACCTGTCGATCAAGGGTATGAAGAAGCTCTTTTCCATGGTCCTGCGGGGTTTTGGGGCGAAAAACCTGTAGCGGACCTTGCGGGCGCGAAGGCCCGCGGAGGCGCTAGAATGGGTCGATGAGCTTCTGGTCCAGAAGAAGGCCCGTCCATCCTGAACCCGAGTCGGGCCCGCGGCTCAAGCGAACTCTCTCCTGGCCGCACCTGATGGCACTGGGAGTCGGCGCTATCGTCGGTACCGGAATCTACACGCTCATTGGTGTCGGCGCCGGAATGGCTGGTCCGGCCGTCGTTCTTTCCTTCGTGATTGCGGGCGTGGTGTGCGTCTGCGCGGCGTTCGCATATGCCGAGATGGCATCGATGATGCCAGCCGCTGGAAGTGCGTATACCTATACGTACTCGGTCATGGGTGAATTTCTCGCATGGATCGTCGGATGGAGTCTCATCCTCGAGTACTCGGTTGTCTGCGGCGCTGTAGCAGTCGGGTGGTCGGGGTACGCGACGGGATTTCTCGAGTCCGCAGGAGTCCACCTGCCGGCAGCGCTCCTTTCAGGACCGTTGGTGGGCGGCCTCGTCAATCTTCCTGCCGTCGTCATCGTCGTCGTCGTCGCAGGTATGCTGAGCGCGGGCACCCGCGAGAGCGCCACAGTCAACACGTTTCTCGTGGTCGTGAAGATCGTGGCCTTGCTGGTCTTCATCGCGCTGGGTCTGTCGGCGTTCCGAACCGAGCACTTCACGCCCTTCATGCCCTACGGGTTCTGGGCCAATCAGATCGGTAGTGCGACCCGGGGTGTGCTGCCGGCGGCGTCCATCATCTTCTTTGCCTTCTACGGTTTCGATGCCGTTGCGACTGCTACGGAAGAGGCGCGCAATCCTGGACGTGACATCACACTAGGAATCATCGGATCGATGATCGTCTGCACCGTTCTGTACATGGCGGTCGCAGCGGCCGCGCTCGGCGCCGTGCCGTTTGGGGAGTTTGCCAGTAGTGCGGAACCGCTCGCGGGAATTTTGCGGACGCTCGGGCATCCGGTCGCAGCCCGACTGATCGGTGCGGCCGCGGTGGTCGCGTTGCCGACAGTGATCCTCGCCTTCATGTACGGTCAGAGCCGCATTTTCTTTGCAATGGCACGGGACGGCCTCCTGCCTGAGCGTCTGGGTCGCGTGAACGCAAAGACCGGCTCGCCTGTGATCATGACCGTGTTCACAGCGATCGTGGTGTCGGTGATCGCGGGCCTGTTCCCGTTGGCGGACATTGCGGCCGTCGCGAACGCCGGGACGCTGTGCGCGTTTGTGGGTGTCGCAGCGTGCCTGTTGGTATTGCGGGCGCGTCAACCGCAGGCTGCACGACCTTTCAGAGCTCCTTTGGGCTGGATCATCGGTGTGGTGGCGGTCGTCGGCTGCCTGTACCTGTTCACCAACCTTCAGTCCCGCACACAAAGATACTTCTTCATCTGGAACGCGGTCGGCATCGTGGTGTACTTCGCCTATGGTGTCAGGAACAGCCGGTTGGCCCGCGTCCGATGATTTCCTGACGAACATCGGCGATCTCCCGCGCGCGCGAGGGTTTCGCCCCCTCACACCGTTCGGGCCGGGGGCAACGCGAGCTCCGGGGGCAGATCAGGCGGGCGGGCTGATTCAGCGCCTCCTCGATCCATGCAATGTCGAGAACGTTGGCGGCTGCGGCGAGCAGCGGCGCGACGCTTCTCGGAATTCGGGCCTCACCGCGGCGCCGAACGCATTCTTCGAAGATCGACTCGGTCAACAGCGAAGCCCGGCTGCCATTGGAGTCGAGCGCCGGCGCAAGGTCCACGCCAACCGACAGCACGTGCGGGTTGCCTGCCATGTCCCGCACACGGATCGAATGACAGCAGTACAGGAGGGACTGCTCGCCGTCGCGCAGTACCGAGATCTGTGAGCCGCTCTCACCGTGCTCGCCCTGGATCATGCGGAACACGGCCCAGTTGGGACAAGGGTCGCTCACCTGCGCCAGATTTCCCCAGGGTAGGGGAATGCCGTTCCCCCGGTATACGGCACGCAGATATCCCGGCGGATACGCGTCGAAGAAATGCCAATACGGATACGGCGACACCTTGGTCATGCGTCGCATGACTACCGCGTGCGTCAGGCCCAGCTTCACCGCCGACTCGACGCGATGACGCTCGCGCGTCAGAAAGCGTCGAAAGGGAAGTCGGGGAGCCAGTAGCGCCCCGGCAAAGAAGCTGCACTCGAAATCGCGCCACGCGTGCAGCACATCCCGAGCATTCATCCCGGCGTCCCCCGAGCCGCCTTCGGGGCTGCCGCCCATCTCGCCACCCGTGGCGTGGGCGGACTTCAGCCCGTCGCCGCCGTGCAGCACCTTGTGTGCGATGTGCGCGGCCAGATCGAATTTCAGCCGCGCGGGGTCCGCATGGAGCGCCCGGTTGGCGTAGATCACGTTGGGCGCTTCGAAGAACGAGCGCAGCATGCTGCGGACCTCGCGATCCTTGTCCCGGGCCAACACGGGGCGGCGATCGAACCAGCGGATCTCGAGGCCATGACGCTTGCAGAGGGCCTGAAGATCTTCGGCCGAGAGGGGAAACCTCCGCTCTCCGACGCTCTCTGCGGCGCGCTCGAGATCAGGAAAATCGTTGCGCGACATCTCCTGATGGGAGCGGATCAACAGGTGGGCGAACTGGCGTCCGGTGGTGCCCGTCTGCGCGAGGAGCTCGGGAATGGCAGCCTGCAGGACATCCTTTGCAAACAGGAACGCGGGCTCCAATGGCACCCGGGCCGCGCCTGCGGCGGGGCCGCAGGCCGGTGCGGGCTCGAGGTCGGCATTCTCATCCAGGAACCACGCGGGAGAGCGTTGGAACACGGCTGCGAGGAGCTCGAGTACCTCAGGGCCCGGCGTGCGTTTGCCGCTTTCGATCATGCTCAAATACGAGACGGAGGGCGCCACGTCCGCGCTGCGTTGGATGCAGCGAGTCGACAGCTCCTCGAGCGTCAATCCGTTGCGCTTGCGCAGCGAACGCAGTTTGGCGCCCAGAAAGTGGCCCTTGCGAAGGAGGTTCGACATCACACACCTCGCGCAGCGCGCTGCATGCCAACTGACGGTGACCGGTCGCGTGTGGTCATGTGAAATTAACAGTGTGAAGTTTCTATAGTTAAATTCCGCGGTGCAGCGTCGTTATGCTGCACTCACCTCACATGACGGGCGCCGCGGAGATTTCCCCATGACACTTTCCCGATCCTTATCCACTGCAGAAGATCTGGAGCGCACCTGGCGCGACAGCCCCCGCTGGCGGGGTGTAAGCCGCGGCTACAAAGCCGCAGACGTGGTCAGACTGCGCGGCACCGTGCCCGTCGAGCACTCGATCGCGCGCCTGACGGCGGAAAAGCTCTGGCGTTATCTCAACGAGAAGCCTTTCGTCAACGCGCTCGGCGCGATGACCGGCAACCAGGCCATGCAACAGGTCAGGGCGGGGCTGGATGCGATCTACCTGTCAGGCTGGCAGGTGGCTGGCGATGCGAACCTCGCCGGTGAGATGTATCCGGACCAGTCGCTGTATCCGGCCGATTCGGTGCCCGCGGTGGTCCGACGCATCAACAACACGCTGCGCCGCGCCGATGAGATTCATCACGCGGAGGGGGACGACTCCATCGACTGGCTCAAGCCGATCGTTGCCGACGCCGAGGCGGGCTTCGGCGGCGTGTTGAATGCCTTTGAGCTGATGAAGCAGATGATCGACGCGGGCGCGGCGGGCGTCCACTTCGAGGATCAGCTGTCCTCCGCCAAGAAGTGCGGGCACATGGGCGGCAAGGTCCTGGTCCCGACCCAGGAAGCCGTCAACAAGCTCGTGTCGGCGCGCCTGGCGGCAGACGTCTGCAACGTTCCGACTCTGGTGGTGGCGCGTACCGACGCGGAAGCCGCCAATCTGCTCACTTGCGATGTGGATGAGCGGGATCGGGAATTCGTCGACGCCTCTCGAGGGCGAACCAACGAGGGATTCTTTTACGTGCGCAACGGTCTCGAACAGGCGATTTCCCGCGGCCTGGCTTACGCGCCCTATGCGGACCTGGTCTGGTGCGAGACCGGCAAGCCGGACCTCGAGGAAGCCAGGCGCTTCGCCGAAGCGATTCATTCGCGCTTTCCGGGGAAGCTGCTGGCTTACAACTGCTCGCCGTCGTTCAACTGGAAGCGCAAGCTGGACGACGCCACCATCGCGCGCTTCCAGCGGGAGCTGGCAGCCATGGGCTACCGCTTCCAGTTCATCACCCTGGCGGGGTTCCATGCGCTGAACTTCTCCATGTTCCAACTGGCGCGGGGGTACAAAGCCCAGCAGATGACGGCGTATGTCAGCTTGCAGCAAGCGGAGATTGCGGCGGAGGCTGACGGGTACACAGCGACAAAGCATCAGAGGGAAGTTGGTGCGGGATACTTCGATGCAGTGACGCAGGCGGTGACGGGTGGGCTGTCGACGCTCACCGCGTTGGCCGGGAGTACCGAGGTGCAACAATTTCAGCAGCAGGCTTGAGCGCCGGGACGAAGCGCTTGGGTTAAAGTGTATGCATGAGCATCAAACCCAAGCGCTTTCGTGTCCCACCGGACGCCAAGGTGGATCTGGCGAAATGGCCAACTCGGGTCGACCCGGTCTATGACTCCAAAAAGGGCTACGAGCACCTGCTGCAATCGCATGTCCACGATCTCTCCCGGCTGCAGACGATGCTGTACGCGCAGGACCGACACGCCCTGCTCGTGATCTTCCAGGCGATGGATGCCGCTGGTAAGGACGGTGCGATCAAGCACGTGATGTCCGGCGTCAACCCCCAGGGCTGCCAGGTGTTCAGTTTCAAGCACCCGAGTGCGGAGGAACTGGACCACGATTTCCTGTGGCGGACGACACGTGCGCTGCCGGAGAGGGGTCGGATAGGAATCTTCAACCGCTCGTATTACGAGGAAGTGCTGATCGTGCGGGTGCACCCCGAGATCCTCCAGGCTCAGCACCTCCCGGACGCGGTCGAGTCTGACGATGCCATCTGGCGCAAACGTTTCGACTCGATCGTGAGCCTCGAGCGTCATCTCCATCGCAACGGCACGCGGGTCGTGAAGTTTTTCCTGCACCTCTCGAAGGAGGAACAGCGCAAGCGGTTCCTGGCGCGGATCGACGATCCCACCAAGAACTGGAAGTTCAGCGAGGCGGACATCAAGGAACGGGGGTACTGGAAGCAGTACATGCGCGCCTATGAGGCCTGCTTCGAGGCAACCAGCACCGCACTGGCGCCATGGTACGTCGTGCCGGCCGACGACAAGGCAAACGCCCGCCTGATCATTTCCCGGATCCTCATCGATGCCCTGAAGGAGATGGAGCTGTCGGTCCCGGCGGTGGACGGGGCGAGGAAGAAAGAACTTCACGCGATCCGCAGGCAGCTGGACAGCGGAAAGGTGTAGGCGGGGGCTGTCCCGGTTTACCATACGACCCGGTGCTTACCAGGTCGCAATGGGAGACAGATCCATGAAAAAATCACTGTTGACGGTAGCTGTCGGCGCGCTGCTCGCTGTGGGGGCGGTGAGCTTCCAGGCACAGGCAGCGGACAACGCCCAGCAATCCAAGATGACCGGCTGCGTTACCGACGCCAAGTCCAAGAACCTCAGCGGGGACGACCGCAAGGCATTCATGAAGAGCTGTCTCTCGGCGAACGGCGGGGCGGCGGCAACGTCATCCCTGACGCCGCAGCAGCAGAAAATGAAAACCTGCAACGCCGACGCCAAGACCAAGGCATTGAAAGGCGATGACCGTAAGAAGTTCATGAGCGACTGCCTCAAGGGATCCCCCTGAGAGACGCTGGGATGAGAGGCTCGCGGCTGACGGCGACGGTCGTCGCTGCGAGCCTGTTCACAGGTGTGCTGACGTTGACGGGGTGCGGATCAAACGAAATCGTGGATCAGGCCAAAGCTCCGGCGAGTGCAGATGCGCGGTTGCGCGCAATCTACACCGCAGAATGGAAGTGGCGAGACAATGAGCTTCCGGACGACGAGAATTCTTCTCGCCCGGTGGCTCCCCACCTTCCCAAGGTAGATCCCAGCGCTCAACAGGCGCGCCTGCGGTATTGGGAGAGCGTTCTCCAACAACTTCAGAAGATCGATCGCGCTCAACTGTCGCCTGCCGAACGTGTCAACTTCGACGTCTACCGGCCGCAGATCGAAGTCCTCGTCGCGAATCAACGTTTTCGCGACTACGAGATGCCGGCCAATTCGGATTCCACCTTCTGGACCGACATCGGCTATACCGCCCGGCGGACATTCAGGACTCCAACCGATTACCGGAATTGGATCTCGCAGATGCGGGACCTGCCACGCTACTTCCATGAACAGATGGATGAGATGCGTGCGGGGCTGAAGAGGGGATTCACGCCGCCGCGTATAACGATGCAGGGGCGAGACGCCTCTATCACGGCGGTCACGAATGCAAAGCCGGAGGACAGCCTCTTCTATACGCCGTTCAAGGAGATGCCGGCGGTTCCGGAGTCAGAACGTGCTGCCCTGCGAGCCGAGGCTCTGCAAGTCATTCGCGACCCGGTGCAGCCGGCCTATGTCGAGCTGCTGAAGTTCATGCGCGAGGAGTATGTGCCCGGGACGCGCACATCACTTGCTGCGGCGGACATGCCAGACGGCGTCAACTACTACCGCGCGAAGATTCGGGAATACACCACGCTGGACATGGAGCCGGCGAAGATTCACGAGTTGGGTGAGTCGGAGGTGATGCGGTTGCACGCAGAAATGCTCACGGCGATGCGGGATACAGGCTTCAAGGCAGACTACACGGCGTTTCTGCGGGAGTTGCGGACCGACCCGAAGTTCTATGCGAAGACCGCGGATGAGTTGCTCATGCGCGGTGCCTGGATCGCCAAGAAGTTCGATGGCAAGGCATCCCAATTCTTCGGACTGCTGCCGCGGATGAGATTCACGATCGTTCCGGTGCCACCCGATCTGGCACCGTTCTACACCGCGGGCCGCGGAGGCCCCGAGACATATCTCATCAACACCTATCAGTTGGATAGCCGCCCACTGTTCAACCTGACGGCCCTGACGCTGCACGAGTCGGCTCCGGGGCACGCACTGCAGATGGCTCTGGCGCTGGAGCACAAGGGACAACCCGAGTTCCGGCGGCGCACGTACATTTCGGCCTTTGGCGAGGGATGGGCTCTCTACTGCGAGCAATTGGGCCTCGAGATGGGGATGTACGAAACCCCGTACGATCGTTTCGGGATGCTCGGGTATCAGATCTGGCGAGCGGCCCGGCTGGTGGTGGACACCGGGATTCATTCGCAGGGCTGGACTCGGGATCGGGCGCTGGCCTACATGCGCCAGTACACAGCGCTGTCAGAGCATGAGATCGAGACCGAAGTGGATCGGTACATTGCGTGGCCGGCGCAGGCGCTTTCGTATTATCTCGGTGAGCGGGCCATACTGGACGCGCGCGCCAAGGCGGAAAAAGCGCTGGAGGCGCGCTTCAATATCCGGGCCTTTCATGACGCGGTGCTCGAGCTGGGGTCGGTGCCATTGCCCGTGTTGAGCGCGCGCGTCGACGAGTTCATCGCCGCCGGCGGGCGAGGTCCATACCCCGAGCTCGAGTGAAGCCGCAGCGCAGGGCGCCCGCGGCTCACACCTACAGCTTCTTCGCTTCTTCGAGCGCTCTCGCGACGAGCGACGACGGCGCGATATCTAACACGTCGGCCAGTCGAAAGATCACCGTGAGAGTTGGCGTGCGTAGGCCGCGTTCGAGGAGGGAAGGGTAGGTGCGATCGAAGTCCCCAAGTGAGGCTAATCGCTCCTGCGAGAGTCCCTTCTGACGACGCAACTCACGCAACACGCGTCCGAAGGCAATGGCCACTTTTTGACGTCGCATTGACATGGACGTCGATCATGAGCGCTTGTCGGCTATATACCAACAGACGGGAGTCTGCAGTCACGCTGTCAGTCGGCAGCGCCCAGACCGAGGCCCCCGTCGATGAGGACTTCCTGTCCCGTGACATACGCCGAGGCGGGGGATGCGAGGAATAACGCCAGCCCCTGCATGTCTTTCGGAAAGCCGACACGATGCAGCGGCACCACCTTCGCGATGCTTTCTTGTACTTTCGGGTCGTGCGCATGCCCACCGCCGATGTTGGTGATGAAGAAGCCGGGGGCGATGGCGTTGACAGTGATGTTATAGGCGGCGAGCTCGAGTGCAGCGCAACGCATGAAGTGGGTGCAGGCTGCCTTCGAAGCCATGTAGGCGGAGCCGATGGCGGCTTCGATTCGTGAAGCGGCCAGAGAGGTCGTGATGATGATCCGTCCGGACTTGCGCGACTTCATGTGCCGCGCAGCCGCGCGTACCGTCGCGAAGACGCCGTTGAGATTGATGTCGATGACTCGATTCCACCGCTCGTCCGTGTAGTTCTCGAGCGCGCCGACCTCGACTCGGGGGCGTTGGGCGCCGGCCCAGCCGCCGAGGAAGCCGGGGCCGGAGTCGATGCCGGCGTTCGCGAATACAACATCCAGGCGGCCGTACCCGCGCACGATCTCATCGAAGGCCGCATCCAGGGCCTGGTGGTTGGTCACGTCGACGACCTTGCCGCTGACATCCAGTCCCGCTGCGCGCAAGCGCTTGACTTCTTTGTCGATACTCCCGGCGTCGACGTCGAGCATGGTTACACGGGCGCCGTTGTTCGCCAGGGCCTCCGTGAAGCCCAACCCGAGGCCGCTGGCTCCTCCGGTGACGATCGCCGCATAGCCCTCGACGGTGAACAGATCGGCAATCTTCATGGCGTATCCCCCGGAAAAAGCAAATCAGGACAGTGTGGCGAATATCAGCGTTTCGACGCATTGTACAAGAGCCTCGGGCGGGTATTATTCGCCGCCGGCGCAGAAAAATAACCCCCACACCACGAGGTCGAGCCCATGTCCTACTCGCGTATTGCGTGTCCGAAGTCTCTCTCGCGCTTGAGTTTGCTGGCGGGAGGTCTACTGGTCCCGTTCGCAGGGTGGACGCAGCAGCAGCCGGAAGTAGGCATCGCACCGGTCACTCTCACGCAGAAGAGTTACACGTTCGATACAGCCGAACAGCACAAGATTCGCGTGGTGGTGGTTGCAAGAGGGTTGAACCACCCATTCGCTGTCGCTCCTCTGCCGTCGGGTGACGCGCTGGTGTCTGAGAGGGGTGGCCCGCTGCGCATTGTTCACGGTGTTGGCGGAGCTTCGCCGACGCTTGATCTCGCGCCCGTATCGGGCGTACCCGCGCTACAGCCGGCCTATCGTAACGGTGGCTTGCACGATGTGGTACTGCATCCCCAGTTTGCGAAGAACCATCTCGTCTACTTCACCTTCAACAAGCCCGGAAATCCGCCGCCCGCGGATGCCAAGCCGCCGGTGCGCCACGAGAGCAAGGTGACGTTGCTGCGGGCAGAGTTCGATGGTCACGCGTTGACTCACGTCCAGGAATTGTTCGTCGGTGACTCCGGTAGCACCAGCGGTTCGCGGATTGCCTTCGGCCCCGACCTGAGTGTTTACATGACGACCGGTGGGCCGTTCGGAGACGACGCTCAGCATCTCAACAGCATTTACGGCAAGGTTCTGCGCTTCACGGAAGACGGCAAGATCCCGAAGGACAATCCCTTCGTGGGACGCGCCGATGCACGTCCCGAAGTCTTCAGCTATGGCCACCGCGATCACCTTGGCCTGACGGTGCAGCCGGGCACCGGTGTCGTGTTGAATGCCGAGCACGGACCCAACGGCGGGGACGAGGTCAACGTCATCCTTCCGGGTCGCAACTACGGGTGGCCCAAGGTGAGCTTCGGGCGTAACTACGATGGCACGAGAATTTCGGAGTCTCCCGTGGCCGAGGGCATCGAACAGCCGACGATCATCTGGCTGCCCTCGATCGCTCCGTCGGGACTGACCTTCTACTCCGGAGATCGGTTCCCGGCCTGGAAGGGAAATCTGTTTGTCGGCAGCTCACGGCGGGGTGAGGTTCCGCGCACGGGCGGTCTCGAGCGCGTGGTGTTGAACGACAAGCTGGGGGAAGTCCGCCGGGAGACGCTGCTCACGGAGTTGCACCAGCGCATTCGCGACGTTCGACAGGGGCCGGACGGATTGATCTACGCGGTGACCGACGAAGACGACGGCGCATTGCTGAGAATCGAGCCGGCGCAATGAGCCGATTCGCGGGGCCGGAGCTGGCCTGCCTCCCGAAAGGGCAGATGCAGGCCTGCACCCTGGGAGGACGCGAGATTCTGATCTGTCACACCGCGGACGGGGTGTTCGCGGTGGACGACGTTTGCACCCATGCGCTGGCCCGAATGAGCGAAGGCCGCCTGCGCCGCACGCGGTTGATCTGCCCGTTGCACGGGGCGGCGTTCGATGTTCGCGACGGACATGTGTTAGCTGGGCCGGCAACCGTCGCACTCCCTCACCACAGAGTCGAACTCGTGGGCGGTCGCGTCGAAGTCGAGATCGATCCCAACGCGCCGCCGCAGCTTCACGAGTAGCACTCACGAGGGATCCACGCGGGCGATCACACCCCCTATGCCCGTGGTGTTCATTTCTTGCTCGTGTAAGCCTCCAACCTGTATCCATCCGGATCGACGACGAACGCCGCGTAGTAGTCCGGGCCGTAGTCCGCACGAAGCCTCGGCTCGCCGTTGTCCTTACCACCGGCCTTCAGCGCGGCCGCGTGGAACGCATCGACGCTGGCGCGCGTGGGCGCGGTGAAGCAGAAGTGCAATCCAGACTCAGCGTCTGCCGGGACAGGCCGGGAGCTCTTCTGAACCCACCACTGCGGGCTCTTGCTGCCGTACCCGACGCCGCCCTCCGACTCGCTCAGGCACGTGTAGCCCAAAGGCTTCAGCACGGCGTCGTAGAACTTCTTGGCGGCGGCAACGTTGCGGGTTCCGATGGAAAGGTGATCGAACATGAGGGCTCCTTCAAGCCTGTCGAGGCCGGTTGAGAGGGGGTCGCGGATGCCCTGCACCAGGGCGATACCCTGGTCACAGGCTAGGGCCCCGACGGCTCGGAGGCTTGGGAAAAATTGCTATCCTCGAGGGGTGATCACCCCGAGGCGCATTGCGGCCGGTGCCGGCTGGCGAATCACGGAATTCCTGTGTGATGCGGGGCCGGAAGATCGTGCCTTCGAGGAGCGACATCGCGAGATCGGCATTGCCCTGGTCGTCGGTGGCACGTTTCGATATCGCTCTGCCCAGGGCTCGGCCGTTCTGGCTCCGGGCTCGTTGCTGTTGGGCAATTCCGGGGCGTGTTTCGAATGCGGTCACGAGCACAGCCGCGGCGATCGCTGTGTCTCGTTTCAGTTTACACAGGAGTTCTTCGAGCCCATCGTCGCCGCAGTCCCCGCGGCTCGTAGCATCGCGTTCTCCTTACCCAGCCTGCCACCGGTTGAGCCGTTGTTGTCCGTGTTGGCACAAGTGCAGAACCTTGCGCGCATGAAGACGGTCGACACGAACGTCGCCCTCGACATTGCGTTGCGTCTGGCCGGGGAGGTTTGCGGCGTCCTTGCGGATCACAAGTCGATCTCGCTCGGGCCGCGGGCTCGCGACGCAAGGCGGATCGCGGCATCCTTGCATCGGATCGAGGCCGCGGGGGGCAATCGCCTCGCGCTCGAGGACCTTGCCCGAGAAGCCCGGATGAGTCCGTTCCACTTCCTGCGCACGTTCGAGGAGGTCGTGGGAACGACGCCGGGTCGATACATTCTGCGGATGCGATTGCGTCGCGCGGCCGTGCGGCTGTTGGAATCGACCGAGCCCGTATCGACGGTGGCCTATGAATATGGGTTCGGCGATCTGTCGACCTTCAATCGACAGTTCCGCCGCGCCATGGGTGTCTCGCCGGGGCAGTTTCGTCTTACGACCGCGCCCGCCGCACGGCTGCGCGCCACCCCGCCAGTTCTCGCTCACGCTCGGCCGCGGCCAGTTTCGGTTCGCAACGGGCGTCCGGCTGCCAAAGCCGACTGATTTCGGCGAGCGACCCGAACACACCCCGGCCCAGACCTGCCAGGCAAGCAGCGCCAAACGCCGTGCTTTCGGCGATGCGGGGACGCAGGATGGTCTGTCCGGTGATGTCGGCCAGGCGTTGCAGCAGGAACTCGTTCTGCGCCATGCCTCCGTCGACTTTCAGACTGGCCGGGGTCACCCCATCGGCTTGCATGGCATCCAACAGGTCCCGTGTTTGATACGCAACGCTATCCAGCGCGGCTCGTACCAATTGCGCCCGGTCCGAGGCGCGACTCAGGCCGGTGATCAGGCCGCGTGCGTCGGGGTCCCAATAGGGTGCGCCCAGTCCCGTGAATGCCGGGACCAGATAGACACCGCCCGCGTCACGTACCGAGCGGGCCAGAGCCTCGGATTCCGACGCCCTTGCGATGAGGCCGAGGCCGTCGCGCAGCCACTGCACTGTCGAGCCAGCTGAAAGGATCGAGCCCTCGAGGGCGTAGGTGACGTGGCCGTCCAGGCGGTAGGCAACGGTGCTCAGCAGACGACTCTTCGAACGCACCATGTGGTCGCCGGTGTTGAGAACCATGAATGCACCGGTGCCGTAGGTGCTCTTGAGGTCGCCCGCGCCGAAGCAGGCCTGGCCGATGAGGGCGGCCTGCTGGTCCCCCGCGACGCCGCAGATCGGCAGGTTCTCGCCGAGCACGGCTCGATCCGCGAACCCGAAATCCCCCGCACAGTCGCGAACCTCCGGCAGGCAGCTCATCGGAACCCGGAAGAGGGCGCACAGTTCCGGGTCCCAACGACCGGCGCGGATGTCGAAGAGCGCAGTCCGACTGGCGTTGGTGATGTCAGTGACATGCAGCCGGCCGCCCGTGAGACGCCAGATCAGAAAGCTGTCGACGGTGCCGAACGCGAGGTGCCCGGCGTTGGCGGCTTCGCGGGCGTCGGAAACCCGGTCGAGGATCCACGCGAGCTTGGTGGCCGAGAAATAGGGATCGAGCCGTAGGCCGGTCCGGCTGGACACCGTGTCCTCGTGACCCTGGTCCGCGAGCTTTCGGCAGATCTCGGCGGTGCGTCGGTCCTGCCACACGATCGCGTTGTGTATCGGCATACCCGTACGACGGTCCCAGACGACCGTCGTCTCACGTTGGTTGGTGACGCCGATTGCCGCAACGGTCTGGCGTTTTTCGCGCAGCTTTTGTAGCACCCCGCGCACGGTCGCCAGCGTCGTCGCCCACAGCACTTCCGGGTTGTGCTCGACCCAGCCCGATTCGGGATAGATCTGCTCGAACGGCTGTTGTTCCAGGGCCTGGATCTCGCCAGTCGTCGAAAACGCGATAGCACGTGTGGAACTGGTGCCCTGGTCGATTGCGAGTAACGTTTCGTCGGCCATGGGAACCTCGTGAGTCACTCGCAGTCCAGTCGTGGACCGGCGGGCGGATGCGATAGGATGAGCCAATGTCCGCGCAGCCGGCAAGCGGGCGCGAATCTTGCGAGCCCAAGCGGGGTTCTTTGCACGCTGCAGGCCTACGCGCAGATATCTGGCCTCAGGGGTGACATGCTCGAAAAGCCGAAATTTCTCATCGTCGACGACATCGAGGAGAACCTGGTCGCCCTGGAGGCGCTGCTGCGCGCGGACGACCGGGAGATCTACAAGGCGCACAGCGGCTCGGAAGCGTTGGAGCAGGTGCTCGCAAACGACTTCGCGCTGGCCCTGCTGGACATCCAGATGCCGGGGATGGATGGATTCGAGCTGGCCGAGCTCATGCGAGGCATGGAACGCTCGAGTCGTATTCCGATCATCTTCGTCACGGCCGGGGCCAGCGAGCCGCTGCGCGCGTTTCGCGGCTATGAGTCCGGAGCGGTCGACGTCCTCTTCAAACCCATCAACCCCGAGATCCTCAGGCAAAAGGCCGAGATCTTCTACCAGCTCCACATGCAAAGGCAGCAGCTGGCACAGGCAGTCCGTATTCGTGAAGACGTTCTGGCAATGGTGACGCACGATCTGCGGACGCCATTGGCGGTGATCCACGCGAGCACCACCGTCTTTCTGAATCCGCGCTATCAACCGACTCCGGAGCAGGCGCGCGAACAGCACCAACGCGTCCTGCGCAACGTCGATCTCATGAATCGGATGATCGGGGATCTGACGGATATGGTGAATCTGCGCTCCGGACGGCTCTCGATCCAGCGTCGGCCCGAACCGATGCATCCTCTGATCCGCGAGTCCGTCGCCGCGCACGAGCGCGGCGCGAGAGACAAAGGCCTGTCGTTGGATTACGTGCCCGCCGCGACGGACATCCAGCTCAACTGCGATCGGGCCCGCCTGGTGCAGGTGTTCTCCAACCTGCTGGGCAACGCGGTCAAGTTCTGCAAAGCAGGCGACTCGATCCGGGTGCGCAGCGAGGCCCGTAACGGGCTGGCGCAGTTCGAGGTCTGCGACAGCGGGCCCGGTATCGCGCCGGACGATCTGCCGCACATCTTCGATCCGTACTGGTCGGCTCGTGAGCACAAGTCGGCCGGAACCGGACTCGGGCTCTACATCGCTAAGGGAATCGTCGAGGCGCATGGCGGCCGAATTCGTGCCGAGAGTCGCGTGGGCTCCGGCGCGACGTTTTTCGTCACATTACCTGCACAGTGAGAGGCCATCGGGCCACGATCAAGAGTCCCCATCAAAGGGCTTCAACCGAGGGAGAGCCGTCATGGGTGAAAGGCGACATGCCAACGTCGTGAATGTCGATGAACTCGAGAGCATGGGTCGCAGCCGCGGCCGCTTCGGCGCGGCCGGCCGTCGCCTCGCTAACGCTGCGGGGGCGAAGGCGATCGGCATGAACTGGATGGAGTTGGCGCCTGGCAAGACCTCGTTCCCGTTTCATTTTCACACCGGGGTCGAGGAGGGCGTGTTCATCCTGTCAGGCAGCGGTGAGCTGCGGATCGGCGAGCAGCGGGTCGCGGTGCGCCCGGGAGACTATGCCGCGTTTCTGCCGGGGCCGGACCACGCGCACACTTTGACCAACACGGGCGACGCGCCGCTGCGCTATCTGTCTTTTTCGAACCAGAACACCACGGACATCTGCGGCTATCCGGACTCGAAGAAATATGCCTTTGGGGGCATGGCAGATCCGTCGACGTGGCCCAACGGCATGTGGGTCCGGATGATGATCAAGGATCAGCCCTCGGTGGATTATTTCGAGGGCGAGGACACGGGGGAGTAGGGCGAACTACACGCTACCGGCGTCCGCCATCAGCCCGGCTTTTTGGATGCCGGCGATCGCGCAGGCCTCGTCGTTCTCCGACAAATCGCCGGTGACGCCCACGGCGCCCACGATTTGCCCATTCGCGTCCTTGATCAGAACGCCACCGGGCACCGGTACGACCTTGCCGCCGGACATGTCCGACAGCGAACCGATGAATGCCGGCGCGACTGCGGCGCGCTTGGCGATGTCCCGGCATCCCATCCCCAGCGCCAGGGTACCCCAGGCCTTACCCGTCGCGATCTGCGGGCGCATCAGGCTCGAGTTGTCCTCGCGCTTGAGTGCGACCACGTGTCCACCGGAGTCCAGAACCACGACCGTCAGGGGCTTCATGCCGGCGGCGCGGCCATGAGCCAGCGCGGCGGTAATGATCTGATCGGCTTGCGCAAGATTGACGGTCGGCATCGACGGGAACTCCCGGGAAGGTGGGGAAGAGAAGTGTAGCGGTGTGGTGGGGTGTGTAGCCACCGGGCCGCGTTGGGAGCACGAAGGGCGGGCGGCCGCGCGTGCGCGCGGCCAGTAGCCCTACGTCTCGTAGTAGATGTGCGCCGGTTCGTCGTGCACGCTGGTCAAGTCCGGCGCGGCGCTGCTCTCCCTGAAGTCCACGGCGCGGTAGCGGCCGCGAAAGAACAGCAAAGGGTGATGCGGAGGGACTCCCTGGTGCAGCTCGAGTACCTTGCCGATCACGATCCAGTGGTCGCCCGCTTCGGTGATCGAAGAGGTTTCGCAGTCGATGGAGGCCAATGCCCCCTGGATGCGCGGGGCGGAACGCGACGGTACCAGCCGATACGCCGGGGGCTGCTCCTCTTTCCAGCCACCTGCGAAATAGGTGGACAGCGCCTGCTGCTCGTGCCGAAGGAGGTTGATCGTGAAGCCGGTCAGCGTCGTCATGTGCTCGGCGAAGCGTGACGTTCGCGAAGGGCAGAACAACAGCAGGAGCGGATCCAGGGAGATGGAAGTCAGCGCATTGACGGTCATGCCGACGACCTCGTTCCCGGCGCGGGCGATGACTACGGCTACGCCGGTCGCGAACAGACCGATCGTGTCGCGATAGCTGCGCGCCTCAGGTGGCGAATGCTTCGTCCCGGTTTTTTCTGACGAACTCACGGACTTTCTCCGCGTACTGCTGGATTTCGGCATTGTGCCCGGTCACCACGGCGCTGGCCATTCTGACCGGATCGCCGTAGAAAAAACGCTCGTACAACACCTGGCGCGAAGCGAAGGCCGACAGCGACGCATCCCAGGCGAGCCGGAACAACGGAATGCGATCGAACGCCTCGGCGCGCGCGGACTGGTAGTACTTGCGGATGTCCGAAACCAGCGGCCCCTGCAGGTCCGCCTGCGTCGGCATGGCCACCAGGCCGCTGGCCCCGATCTGCTGGATGATCTCGATCATGCGGGGATACAGGCGCGGAAACAGATTGCGCGCCGCATCCAGCGGGTCCCAGGCGGGGCGCATGACCCCCCATTCATCGAGCCGCGCGTCGGCTTCCGCCGTCCGCAGGAAGGCCTGCATGGTCTCGAGATTGACCCAGATCTCCGCCAGCTTTTCCTGGATGTGTTGATAGATCTCGGCGCCGATCGAGTTCGCCAGGAGCGAGGCCAGGCCGAGGAGGAATTCGGACTTCGCGACGTTCTTGACCACGACCTGGTGCGTCATGTGCACGATCGCGCCGGTGCGTGAATACGCCTCGTTGCATCGCTTCACGTCGCGGTACAGGAAGACGTTCTCCCAAGGCACGTGAACATCGTCGAATATGACGACCGCATCCATTTCCTCGAATCTCGAGCCCAATGGGTGATCGAAGTGGGACCGTCCGTAGTCCATGCTCTCGCGACACAGGAAGCGCAATCCCGGAGTGTCATTGGGGATCGAGAATCCGAACGCGTAGGGCGCCTCCTCCTCGTGGCTCTTCAGCAGAGCCGACGGAAACACCATGATCTCGTCCGAGATCGGCAGTGTCGCCAGCATGCGGCAGCCGCGAATGACGATGCCGGCATCCGTCTCCTCCTTGACCCGCGCCGCCAGAAACGGATCGGCCTGGTGGGCGGAGTTGACGGCCCGGTTGGCCTGGGGAGGAATCAACGTGTGTGTCAGGCAGAGATCGTTCTCTCGCAGGTACTCGTAGTACCGTATGATGTTGTGCCCGAAGCGCGGGTCGGCCTCGGCCAGGAAGGGGGCGCCGGCGGCGTATCCGGTGATCGCGCGATTGATGTAGTCCGGCACCCGACCCATCATGCCGAAAGTTGCGTTTTCCCAGACTTTCATGGCCCGGCTGATGCTCTCGAGTTCGGCCTGGGTCCGGGGCATCATGAACGAGCGTGCGACCTTGTTGCCCGTGGAGGGCGAGTCGTACAACATGACCTGCGCCTGTTCCCATTGCAGGTCGTACAGGTGTGCGAGAGTATGGACGCCGCCGCGCAGCGCGGGGTGTGTGGTTGCGTCCGCCACTGCCTCGCCGGCATACCAGATGGCGGGTGGCCGCTCGCGCAGACGTTGCAAAACCTGCTCGCCGCGGCGTGCGCCGCGCTTCGGGAGTGTCTCAGTCATGTTGACGCCTTGTGCTCGACACTGGACGCATGAAAAGTTGGTTTATTATGATGTTAAGGATTCGAACATCACAACTGAAGCGAGTGGACTCGCGCGGCATGGATTCCCAGCCTGGACGGCGCCGATCGACGCACGATAGGTCGCAACCGACACTACCTCTGGCCGCATCCCGGTCTCTGCCGCTGCAGCTGCTGCGGACGCGAGAGTGCGTGATGCGCCAGTTCCGGCCGCTGCTGCGTGAGACGGGAATGAGCGAGCAGCAATGGCGCGTGCTACGGGCTCTGGGCCGTGCTGGTTACCTGGAGGCCGGTGCGCTCGCCCAGGCCACATGTCTGCTCGCACCCAGCCTGTCGCGAATACTCCCGGACATGGAGCGGCGCCAGCTCATCGTCCGCCGGCAACTCGAGTCCGACCTGCGACGCAGCGTCATAAGCCTCGATCGCAAGGGCGTGCGCCTGCTCAGCCTGTATTCCCCGCTTTCGGACCGCATCCACGGCGACATCACGCGGCGCTTCGGCTCGCGACGGATGGCGATGCTGCTGGCGCTGCTGCGGGAGCTGGAGGATGCGGCAACGCTGTCGCTGAAGGCGAAAGCTCGCCGTCGGCGGCGAGGCTGAGCATCACCGCGCCAAGGCCAGGGAACCCCTGCCGTCGCAGCCCATTGTTATGTCAACGGAAGCTTCCCGCCGGACGGGGGCTTGGAGGACGACATGGGGCGCGGAATCCTGTTGTGGCTGTTGGGTGTGCCGATTCCGGTGATCATTCTGTTGGCGTTGATCTGGCACTGACATCCCGGAGGCAGAGATGAGCACGACTGTCTACGAGCAGCGCACGACGGGCGCTGTCGGAATCAACACGGGTGCCGTGGGAGCGGACACGGGATCCGCCGTGGAGTCGCCGGTGGCGGCCGTCTCCTGGCCGGCGATTTTCGCGGGCGCGTTTGTCGCGGCCGCGGTGTCAATCATGCTGGTGGCTCTGGGTTCGGGGCTCGGGATCGCTGCCGTGATGCCCTGGCCGACGCGCGAGCCATCCGCAACGGCCTTTGCCGTGTCGACGGGCATCTGGCTGATCGTCGTCCAGTGGCTCGCTTCGGCGCTGGGCGGCTACGTGGCAGGGCGCCTGCGAACCAAGTGGGTCGGTGTGCACACTCATGAAGTGTTCTTCAGGGACACGGCCCATGGGTTCGTGACTTGGGCGGTGGCGACGGTGTTCGTCGCAGCCATTGCGGCTGCGGGCGCCTCGGTCGTCGGCGCGCATGCTGCCTCCGGCAGTGCACTGGCTGCGTTGACACCCGAATCCGGGCAGGCTGCCGAAGTCGCCCGCAAGGCGGCCGCTGCAGCGTCGATTTTCACGGCTTTGTCGATGGTGGTCGGCGCCTTCATCGCGAGTGTGGCGGCTGCCTTGGGCGGCAGCCAACGGGACGAACACCCCTAAGGGCGGGCGAACACCCTAAAGGGGCGATTGCGCGACCGGCCGCAGGTCCATGGGTAGGTCTATCCCGAGGGGGACGACCTCCCGCGCCTGCACCTGCTGTCTGCCTGAACCCAGGCGGCGCGCACACAGCGCGACCAGATGCCCCTCCCTGACACCAAACTGCCAGTAGGTCCATTGCGAGGCGTCGTCGTCGAGCGATGCTTCGGTTTCGAAGCCGATCCGCTCGTTCTGTCCGCCGCCGAAGTGGAACGCAAATTCCCCCAGCGGTATCGATAGCCCCATGCCGCGAGCCTTGATGTACGACTCCTTCAGCGTCCAATACTGAAAGAACCGCTCCGCTTGCCGCTCCGGTGCCAGCGCACGCAGATCGGCAACCTCTCGCGGGGCGAAGAAGCGATCCGCGACAGCCAAAGGCGCTTCGCGTGAATAGCCGTCCTCCGTGTCAACGCCAATGGGGTGATCGGAAGTAACAGCCAGTACCACCAGCTGGCTCGTGTGCGAGAGATTGAATGAGAGCCGGGGGACCGTTGGGTTATCGTTGCGAACCTCCGGGCGACCATAGGAGTTTGGCGCGAAGCTCCAATCCTGAGGCCGTACGCCGACATAGCGGGAGAGGGTCGTGCGTACCAGCGCGCGGGTGATCAGATAGCGGTGTCGGTCACGGTCAAAGTAGAATCGTTTCTCCTGCGCACGCTCCTGCTCGGTGAGCAGGCCGCGATAAGTCTCGAGCAGGGCCGGATTGGAGACCGCGGTACAGAAGGTGAACCACAGGTCGATTCGGTGGGGGTCGAGCGTTGCGAGCATCGCGGGACTCTAAGTTGAGGTGAGAGAGATGACAATCCGCAAGTGGCTGGTGCTGGCCGTGCTGGTCGCCGGGATGCCGGTCGTAGCCCAGGCCCACCATTCCTTCGCCGTGTTCTTCGACACGGACAGCAAGCTCGTCAAGGTCACCGGGGTGGTGCGCGAGTTCCGGTTCAGCAATCCTCACGGCATCGTGGCGCTGGACGTGAAGCAGGGCGGCAAGGTCATTCTGTGGCGCGCCGAGACGAATTCGCCTTCCGTTCTGCGACGCAGGGGTTGGAAACCCGACAGCATCCGTGTTGGCGAGACGATCACCCTCGAAGGCTGGCCGGCTCGGGACGGCACTCGCTACATGAGATTGCGGTCGGCGACGCGGGAGAACGGCGAGCCGATCGGGACCGCCGCCACGCCGGTGAAGGAGAAGTGATGCGCGGGGCGGGGTTGTTGGCGATGGCCGGGCTGGGGGCCTCGCGAGCGGCGGGCGGCACGAGGGCGTTGGCTCTGGGAGCGATGATTCTGCTGCTCGCGGGTTGTGGGCAAAAAGTCAGCGTCCCTGCCGCGGCGATCCCTGTGGTGCCGCCGCACCCTGATCTGTCAGGGTTCTGGAACCTGGACGTCAAGATTCCGCGTGACGAGGAGTTGATGGGCAAGGTCGCGCCCAACACGGTTTTTCTCGACGACACGGGCCCGGTGGAGTTTCCGGCCGGACAGTATGGCGGACTGATCCTGACCCCGGAGGCGATCGAGGCGGCCAGGAAGTGGAGTCCGTACGATCAGCTGACGACGCAGAATGCCTGCAAGCCGCCGTCGATCGTGTATTCGATGCAGGGGCCTTTCCCCATCGAGATCTTCCAGAGCGACACGCTCATCGTGATGAAGCTCGAGTATTACGATCTGGTGCGCATCATCTTCCTGGACGGGCGCAAGGCGGAGGCGGACTATCCCAACTCGAAGGTTGGATTTTCCTCAGGTCACTGGGATGGCTCGACGCTCGTGGTCGAGACCACGCATCTCGAAGCCAGCACGATCACCAACAACGGCCTGGATCACAGCGACGGTATCCGCGTGATCGAGCGTTTCAAGCTCGGTGCCGACGGCAAGACTCTGCTGTCGACGCAGGAGTTCGAAGATCCGGCGGTGATCAAGAACCGTGGCGTCCGGTTCATTGCATGGCGGAAAGAGCCCGGGCAGCACGTGTTTCCCTACGAGTGCGACCCGGGGTTCGCGGGCAACTACGCGCCACCGGCTGGCGGGAAGGCCGCAGGGGCGAAGGCCAGGAAGGGCGGCGGGGCCTCACCCCACTGAGCGCCGGGGCATCACGGCTCTCATCCAGGCACTTCCAACGCGCTCAGCAATGAAGCCATTGCGTCGAGCGACAGCACGAAGTGGGGCTGACAGGCTCCGAGTGCCGCGTTGATCATGCGAGACTCGTACGCGCCGGTGGGCTCCTGGACGACCGTGACACCGCCACAGTCGTGGATGGTCTTGAGCCCCTCGGCGCCGTCTTCGTTGGCGCCGCTGAGGATGATCCCCATGAGGCTCTCGCCAAACACATCCGCGGCCGACTGGAACAGAACGTCGATGGAAGGACGTGAGTAGTGGACAAGTTCATCGACTGACAGGGCTATGCGTGGGCCGTCCTCCAGCAACAGATGGTAGTCCGGAGGGGCGAAGTAGACGGTGGCGGGCAGCGCCGGCTCCTTGTCCTCCGCCTCGCGTACCGGTAGCGCACAGCGGGAGCTGAAGATATCCGTCAGCAGGCTGGGCCGCTCGCGGGGCAGATGCATCGCGATGAACACCGGGGCACGCATCCCAAGGCGCAGGCTGGGCAACAACACCGACAGGGCTTCGACTCCTCCCGCGGAGGCACCGATGACGATTGCCTGGACCCGATCGCGGAGCGTCCCCGACGCCGTCATGGCACATCCCGCTTCTGGTAGAGGCGATCCAACGGAACCAGTTCCGTGAAGTCCTCCGACCGGGCGCTGAAGCGTAGCGACTCCTTGGACCCGATGCCCAGAAAGCCCTTACGCACCAGCGCATCGTGAAACAGGCCGACGGCCCGGTCCTGCAGTTTCCGATCGAAATAGATCAGCACATTACGACAGGACACCAGGTGCACCTCGGCAAACACACTGTCTGTCGCCAGACTGTGGTCCGAGAACACGATGTGCTGTCGGAGGGACTTGTCGAGTACCACAGCCTCGTAGGCGGCTGTGTAGTAATCGGAAAGCGAAGTGCGCGCGCCGGATTTCCTGTGGTTTTCCGTGAAGCCGGCAACCCGCTCGAGCTCGTAGATACCGGCCTGGGCTTTCTGCAACGTGTGCGGGTTGATGTCAGTGGCGTAGATCAGGGTCCGATCGAGGAGCCCTTCCTCCCGTAACAGGATCGCGATCGAATAGACTTCCTCGCCTGTGCTGCAGCCGGCTACCCAGATCTTCAGGGACGGGTAGGTCCGCAGCACGGGTACCACGTTCTGCCGCAGGGCCCGGAAGTAACCCGGATCGCGGAACATCTCGCTGACCGGAACGGTCAGGTAGTCCAACAGCAGGGAGAACGCCGATGGATCATGGACGATACGGTCCTGCACCTGCGAGAGCGTCCGGCAGCCGAAGCGGCTCAGTGCGGCCGTCATGCGCCGCTTCAGCGACGCGCGCGCGTAGTGCCGGAAGTCATAGTGGTACTTGAGGTAGACCGCCTCGATCAGCAGCTGTACCTCGATGTCGAAATTCCTGGCGCTCGCATCCAAGCAGTGTGCCTCAGCGCGGCATCCAGACCCTGATCAGCGACAACAGCTTCTCGACGTCGAGCGGCTTGGCGATGTAATCGTTGGCGCCGGCCTCGAGGCACTTGTCCTGGTCGTCCTTACGCGCTTTGGCGGTGAGCGCGATGATCGGCAGCTTCGCCCATTCGGGGCGCTTGCGTATCTCCTTCATCGCAGTGATACCGTCCATTTCGGGCATCATGATGTCCATCAGGACCAGATCGATAGCAGTCTGCGCCTGCGGCATCGTGCGAGACAACGCATCCAAGGCATCCTTGCCATTGCGAGCGATCTCGATCTTGATTCCCTTGGGCTCGAGGACGCTCGAGAGCGCGAAGATATTGCGGGCATCGTCTTCGACCACCAGTACGCGACGCCCATCCAGAGTCGTCTCACGGTCGCGCGCAGCCTTGAGCATGCGCTGTCTGTCCGTCGACAGGCTGGACTCGACCTGGTGCAGGAACAACGTTACCTCATCCAACAGCCGTTCCGGCGACCGCGCGTCCTTGACGATGATCGAGCGCGAGTAACGCCGCAGCTTCTGCTCCTCTTCGCGAGTCAGTGCCCGACCCGTGTAGACGATGACGGGCGGGAACGAGACGTCGTCGTGCTGCGCCATCTTTTCCAGCAGCTCGTAGCCGCTGAGATCGGGAAGATTGAGGTCCATCACGATGCAGTCGAAATGAGTGCGCTGCAGTTGTGCGAAGGCCTCACTGGCCGTCTCTGCCCCCGTAATCTGCACCTCGTCGCTGGCCAGCAGCTGTTGGATGCTCTCGCGCTGAGTTTCGTCGTCCTCGACGACCAGCACGCGCCGCAGGCTCTGGGAGAACTTCGCCTCGAGCAGCCGAAACGCTTCGACCAGTTCTTCGCGCTTGACCGGCTTGATTGCATACCCTACGGCGCCGAGCGCGCGCGCTTCCTTGCTGAAATCGGCCACGGAAGCCATGTGTACCGGGATGTGCCGTGTGCGCGGATCGTGTTTGAGCTGGTCGAGCACCCCCAGGCCCGAGTGATCGGGTAGGTTGACATCGAGCAGGATGGCGCTGGGATTGAAGGTCGTTGCGGCGACGAGCGCGTCGTTCGCGGAGTGCGTGATGACGACCTGAAAGGTCATCTCGTGCGCCAGATCGCGCAGGATTTCAGCGAAACGCGGGTCGTCCTCGACTATCAATATGAGTCGGGAGTGGCTCGACAGATGTTCGCGGTCGTCCTCGATTTCGATCGGGCGCAGCGCCGCGGCGGCGCTGCCGGTACCGCTGCGATGCGCGCGGCCGTCCTGGTGCGCAGCAGAGCCAGGAGCCACAGCCGGTGCGTGTGTCGGTCTGCCGCGACCGGGCGCCGATAGAATCGGAACCTCGCCGGTGCGCTCGAGGTTTACCTGTTTGGCACCGCCGTACACGGGCGGCAAGGTGAGCGTGAACGTGCTGCCTTCGCCCGGAGCACTTGTCACCGTGACATCGCCCCCCAGCAGACGAGCCAGGTCGCGCGAGATCGACAGACCAAGGCCGCTGCCGCCGTACTTGCGATGGGTGCTGCCGTCGGCCTGTCGGAAGGCTTCGAAGATCAATCCCAGCTGCTGCGTGGGAATGCCGATACCGGTGTCTCGGACCGCGAACTTGACTCGACCGTCGGATGTCGTGCCGGCCACCAACGCCACCTCGCCGAGGTCGGTGAACTTGATGGCGTTGGAGATCAGGTTCTTGAGAATCTGCCCCAGCCTCGCCGGATCGGTTTCGATCGTATCCGGAGTGCCCTGAGCCACCGCGGCGGTGTATCGCAAACCCTTTTCGCGTGCGACCGCCTCGAAGCTCTGCAGGTGCGACTCGACTACCCGGGCGATCGGTACGACTTCGCTGTTGACGTCCAGGCGGCCGGCTTCGATGCGCGACAGGTCCAGGATATCGTTGATCAGCGTGAGCAGCTCGCGACCGGCGGAGGAGATGGTCTGGGCGAACTTGACCTGCTCGTCGGTGAGGTTGCCAGCCTTGTTGTCGGCCAGAAGTTTCGCGAGGATCAGCGTCGAGTTGAGCGGCGTGCGCAGCTCGTGGCTCATGTTGGCCAGGAACTCGCTCTTGTACTGGTTGGTTTTCTCGAGCTCCGCAGCCTTCTCCGCGAGCACGATCTGCGCCCGGGCGAGCTCGTCCTTCTGCGCTTCGAGCAGTTGTGCCTGCTCCTCGAGCTGCGTGTTGGTCTGCTCGAGCTCGGCCTGCTGCGACTCGAGCCGGGCCTGGGATTCCTTCAACGCGCGGGTCTGGACTTCGAGCTCCTCGTTGCTGACCCGCAGCTCTTCCTGCTGCGTCTGCAACTCCTCGGCCTGGCGCTGTGTTTCGGCGAGCAACTCCTCCAGGCGTGTGCGGTCGCGCGATGCACGGACCGCAACACCGAGGGACTCGGAGATCCGTTGGAGGAATTCCAGATCGGCCGCTTCCGCAGGGTGGAGGAAGCCCAACTCGACGACGCCTTGCACCCCGCCGTCGACGATCGCGGGTACCAGGAGCAGCTCGCGCACCTTCGAGCGACCGAGGCTGGAGGCGACCGTCAGGTAGCCCTCCGGTACGTCCCGGACGTGCAATGCGCGCCCTTCGCGAGCGGCTTGTCCCAACAGCCCCTCCCCCGGGTGGATCGTCTCGCGCAGCCGCTCGGTGGGGATCGCATATCCGGCAAAGCGCAGCAGCCGCGAATGGCTTTCGGAGAGATAGAGGGCGCCCACCTGGGCATCCATGTAGTTGGCGAGAAAAGTCAGCACTTGCTCGCCCAGCACCTCCAGGCGCTGCTCGCCCTGAATCCTCGTGCTGAACATCATCTGACCGGTGCGCAGCCATGCTTGGGTCTCGCGGGCGCGGAACTCGCGTGACGACATTGCTCCGGCGGCAAAAATCAACACGATCAGCAGCGCGGACCCGGCTCCTGTGACCACATACGTGGCTTTCGTTGCACCGTTCCACTCGGTTTCCCGGGTCGCCAGCAGTTCATGAGCCGCTCGCTGGATATCCGCAATCTGGGCTCGGACCCGATCCATCAGCTCCTTGCCCACATCGGAGCGGACAAGAGCCAGAGCTCGTTTCGAGTCACCGGCGCGATTGAGCTGGACGGTCTGGTCCAACTCCGCGATCTTTTGCGTTATGAGTTGCTCGAGGGTGTCGATTCGACGCTGCTGCTCGGGACGGTCGATCGTCAGCTCGCGAAGCCTGCGGATCTCGGCAGGCGCTGCGAACTTGGCGTCCTGGAAGGGGGCGACGTAGCTGTCTTCCGAGGTCAGCAGGTACCCACGCTGGCCGGTCTCGGCATCCTTCAGGGTCGACAGCAACAACTGCAGTTGCTCGATGATGTCGTTCGACTGGTCGACGCTATCGGCCGCTTGGCGGCTGGTCTCGAGCGCCCGGAACGAGAAGAAGGCAATGAGGACGACCGCCGCCAGCGCGATCCCGAAGCCAGCCAGGGGTCCCGGAGGCAGGGGAAGGGAGGAGCGGCGGTGAGTTCGGGGGGCGGGAGTCGTTACGGTCTCAGCCATGCTTGTTTTTATCCCACTCCCGCTGTCTCGAATCGCGAAACCGCAATCAACGCGCGACGGGCGGTGTCGGTTCCTTCAATCCCAGTATATAAGAGTGAGGTTCAGGGGGACCGGCGCAGGGCGGGAGGCGGCGACGTCCCCTGGGAGCGGTCGGTGAGGCTATACTCGCAAGCGGGCCACAGGGGGGCACTCATGGGCGCAGATTCCGGCGGTCGGGATCCCTTCGGTCGCGGCCGAGAGGTCGCAGATGACGGTACCGAAGCGGCCCGTCCACTTCTTCAATCGATGGCGCGGCGCGAGTTCATCAAGCGCGTCATCGCTTCCGGTGCCGTCGCTTCCGCAGCCACCTACGTGTACGGCGGGCTGGCCGGCTGCGCCCGACAGTCGGGCTCGGTGGCCGGCGGGGTGGAGCGGCTGGTCTCCATCAACGTGAACGGGCAGGTCCGTCGCGTCGACGTGTTACCCCAGGAAACCCTGGCGATGACCCTTCGCTACAAGCTCGGGCTGACAGGCACCAAACTGGGGTGCGACCGTGGCGAGTGCGGAGCTTGCACGGTCATGCTGGACGACATCATTCACAACTCCTGTTCGGTGCTCACCCATAGCGTCCGGGGTCGAAAAGTCGTCACGGTCGAGGGAGTGGGCGGGCCCAATGGTGAGCTGCACCCGGTCCAGCAAGCCTTCATCGACGAGCTGTCGCCGCAATGCGGATTCTGTACCCCGGGGCAAGTTGTCTCCGCTGTGGCGCTCCTGAAGCGAAATCCGAAACCCACGCGTGACGAGGCTCGACTCGCGCTTGCCGGCAATCTGTGTCGGTGCGGGGCGTACGACAACTACCTCAACGGTGTCATGCGCGCGGCGCAGGTGATGGGGTCATGACCTACAAGCTGCTGGGCAAGAATTTCACCCCGCACGACGTCATGGCGAAGGTGACGGGACAAGCGAAGTACGCGGAGGATTTTCGCGTCGATGGCATGGTGTTCTGCCGCTTCATGCCCAGCCCAATGCCGCACGCACGGGTGCGGAATATCGATGTCAGCGAGGCGCAGAAGGTTCCCGGCTTTCTCGGAGTGTTGTTGCCCGATGAGGTCACTGCGGTGCCGGCGCCGAATCCGCCGATCCTGTCCCGGGAACCGCAGTACATCGGTCAGCCTGTCCTCGCCGTTGCGGCGGTGGACGAGACCGCGGTTCAAGATGCGATGGAGAGGATAAAACTCGACCTCGAGCCGCTTGCGTTTACGGTGGATCCTCTGCAGAGCCTGCACCCGGACGGACCCGACGCGCGTCTGGACGGCAACGTGGGTGCCCAGAATCTGAAGCTGCAGACGCTGAAATGGTCCAAGGAGGATTTTGCACAGGCGGGTGATGGCAAGCTGCCGGCCGGGAAGTCCGCCGAAGACTGGGCGTACGGCAATGTCGACGACGGGTTCAGGAAGTCGGCTTATGTGTTGGATGAATCGTTCGTCACGGCGAGCAATTCGCACCACAGCCTCGAGCCCCGCACCTGCATGGCCTTCTGGCAGAACGGGAAGTGCTTCGTGCACGGCTCGACGCAGAGCCACACGTTCGTCATGCCCCAGCTGGCGCAGTACATCGGAATCAAGCCCGATGAGCTGGTCTATATCGCCGAGTTCTGCGGTGGCGGTTTCGGCTCCAAGGGCACGGCCTATCCGAGTCTCGCCATTCCGGCGTTGATGTCCAAGAAGCTCGGCCGGCCGGTCATGATGCGAGTCAGCCGGGCAGAGGAATACTACATCGGCTGCGCCCGCAACGGCTTTCAGGGGCGCGTGAAGATGGGTTTCGCCGCCAACGGCAGGCTGTTGGCCGCGGACATGTACATCGTCCAGGACAGCGGCGCGCACAACGGCTTCTGGGATTTTCGTAACGCGGCGGATGCGTTGTCGGTCGTCTATCAGCCCGAGTCGATGCGCTGGCGGGGCGTGCCGGTTTACACCAACACTCCGACGCGTTCGGCGCAACGCGGCCCCGGAGAGAACCAGATCGCGTGCGTTCTCGAGCCGCTCCTGGACAAGGCGGCGCGGGCACTGAAGATCGATCGTCTCGAGATGCGGCGGATCAACTCACCGCAACCCACCGGCTCCAAGGTCGGCTCGGACCGCCGGCCCGTCACGAGCGCCTATCTTGCGGATGCACTGGCGAAAGGGGCCGCTCGCTTCAACTGGGAAGAGCGACGGTCGCGCAGCGGCCAGCGCCGGGGCTCAAAGGTCACCGGCGTCGGCATCGGCCAAGCCTATCACCCGGCGGGATTCAATGGTTTCGATGGGCTGGTGCGCATCACGACCGACGGCAAGCTCCACATCCATACCGGCGTGGGGAACCTCGGCACGTTTTCTCACTCGGGGACGGCTCGAATCGCCGCAGAAGCTCTCAAGTACGACTGGGAGAATTGCGTCGTCGAGCGCGGCGACTCGCGTAAGCACCTTCCCTGGAACATTGGCCAATTCGGCAGCAACACCTCGTTCACGATGGCACGGACCAACTACGTCGCCGCGATGGACGCGCTGCAGAAGATGAAGGAAATCGCCGCCCACGATCTGGGCGGCAAGCCCGACGACTACGACATCGACGGCACGAAGGTCTTTTCCCGATCCAATCCCGGCAGGCACCTGACGTATACGGCAATCGCCAACCGCGCGGTCGCTCTGGGCGGGAAGTACTCGGGCCAGGAGTTGCCCAAGGACATCAATCCGATGACCCAGGCGTCGGCGAAGGCGCTGGCAGGCTCGGGGTTGATCGGCGTCGCCAAGGACAATCTGCCGGTCGGAGGTGAGACGGCGGCATTCGCCTGCGCCTTCGTGGAGATCGAGCTCGATCTCGAGACGGGTCAACACCGGATCCTCGATCTGCTCAACGTGGGTGACTGCGGAACCGTCATCCATCCGATGGGCCTCGAGACTCAGCTCAAGGGCGCCTCCATGCAGGGCATCAGCATCGCCACCCTCGAGCACCTGATCTTCGACCCGCAGAACGGCCTGCCGGGCCACATCGGCCTGTATCAGGCCAAGCCCGTGAGCTACCTGGACATGCCCCGGAACCTGATGGCCGACTGGGTGGACAAGCCCGACCCCACGAGCCCGATGGGGACCAAGGGAATCGGCGAGCCACCGCTGGGGGCGGCTGCGTCGGCGGTACTTTGCGCCCTGTCGGACGCGCTGGGCGGTTATGTTTTCAACAGGACCCCCGTGAAGGCGGACACGATCATCAACGTCGCCGCGAAGCTGCCTTTGTCCCATACGCCGCTACAGATCAACTGTCAGTAGGAGTGCTGCGGATGTCCCGCGACATGATGCCTCACTTCGAGCTCTACCAGCCGGATACGGTGGAGGGCGCGCTCGGGCTGGCCCAGCGTCTGGGCGCGGGGGCGTGGTTCCTCGCAGGCGGAAACGACAGCCTCGACTGGTTCAAGGACCGTAACAAGCGTCCTACCGCTGTCATCGAGATCGCCGGAATCAAGGAACTGCACGGCATTCGCGAGACCTCGGCTGGTCTGGAAATCGGTGCGCTGACCCGACTCGCGGAGATCGAAAACTCCGGGTTGGTACACGAGAAATATTCGTTGCTGGCGATGGCAGCCGGAAGGGTCGCGAGTCCCCAGATTCGCAACTCCGGCACGTTGGGCGGCAACCTCTGTCAGGATACACGTTGCTGGTACTACCGCTACGGCGTGAGTTGTTATCGGGCGGGTGGCAACACGTGTTATGCAGACACCCCGCAAGGCCAGAATCGGGAACACTGCCTGTTCGGCGCCAGCCGGTGCATTGCCGTAACACCCTCGGATACCGCCACGGCCTCGGTCGCATTGAATGCTTCGATGGTCATTCGAGGCCCCACCGGCGAGCGCGTGGTGCCGGCGGAGGAGTTCTTCATCGGACCTTCGATCGACATCACCCGCATGACGGTGCTGCAGCCTGATGAGCTGCTCACAGCCGTCAGGTACCCGAAGGAGTGGGCGGGCGCGAAGTTCTATTTCGAGAAAGTGACGGATCGCAACACGTGGGATTTCGCTCTCGTAAGCATCGCCGCGGCGATGGTGCTCGACGGTGACAAGATCCAGCGGATCCGTCTGGCGTGCGGGGCTGTCGAGTGCGTCCCGCGTCGGCTGAAATCGGTGGAACAGGCCATCACGGGCAGCCCCCGGAACGAGGACACCGCGAATCGGGCGGGGAAGCTCGCAGTCGAGGGGGCGAGTGTGTTGAATTTCAACCAGTTCAAGGTGCCCTTGATGGAGAGCTTGGTGCGTCGCGCGATCCGCGACGCATAGCGAGGTAATGGGGATGGAGATCTTCAGATTTGGCCATGATGCGTGGGGACGAAACGTCCTCGAGGGCGTTTCGTGGGATCTCTTGCCTGTGGCCGCCGGTGTGGGGCTGGTGGTTATCCTCGGCCACGCGGTCTACCGCCTGGTCTGTCGCAGATCGGGAGGCTGAGCCGATGGCTACGTCCGCTGACGCGATGGATGCGGTTCCCTCAGGTACTACCCCGGCGGACACCGATCGGGTCGTCCGCCACGCCGCCGTGGACCGCGTGTTTCACTGGCTGACCGCAATCACCGTACTGACGCTCATGGGGACAGCGCTCCTGCCCATCATGGGAGTGCGCTTCGACTGGTCTCCCATTCATTGGGTCGCCGGGGTGATCCTGATTCTGCTGACGATTTTCCATCTCCTGCGTTCCATGGCGTGGCGGAAGCTGCGCAGCATCTGGTTCACCGCAGGGGAGCTGCGCCGCGAGCAGGTCGGCAAATACTCCGTTGCCCAGAAGTTGATGCATCACGCGATGGGTCTGATGGCATTGTCGGCCGTGGTGACCGGCGCGCTGATGCTCAAGAAAGTCCGGACACCGTTTCTCGAGCGCGATCCCTACATTTTCGGGTTCGACACCTGGGGCGTGATCTACGTGATACACGGCCTTGCCGCACTCGCCGCCGTGACCCTGGTAATGATTCACATATACTTTGCGCTGATTCCCGAGAATCGGATGTATCTTCGGGCGATGGTCCGCGGCTGGATTACGCGTCAGGAGCAACGCGCACACGTCGCGGCGCACGTGACCGGGAAGAAGCAGGACTGATGGTTGCCGCCGGGAAGAAACAGAACTGATGCATGATCTCGCCGAGCTGACGCGCCGCATCGAGATCATCGAGCGCGGTTATGAATATCTGCTGGCCTATGCCGCCCAAGGGCGTCAGGACGATTCAGGGTCGGAGGCTCGCAAGACCTTGAGCGACATGCACGTCGCCCTGGGTGGGCTGGCGGCCTTGCTCGAAGCGTCGTTGGTTGCAACCTCGCCTTCGTCCGCACGCGAGGCCGCAGGTTTCATCGAGGCTATCTCCGAGGATGCTCGCAAGGCCCGCGGCGCAATCGGCCTGGTGCTGAGCCGTCCGTCGATCAGCTCGCTGCTGGTGGACAATCTCAACGCGTCGATTCATCTACGGGCGTTGCTGACGGACGTGTTTCTCGCCGAGCAGGCGCTGAAATAGCGCGGTCGATTTAAACATAACCCTCCGCCGAAACGAGCCATTCCGCGCGTTTGTGACCGGCTTGGTGTCCGCGTCCGCCCGACCCGCCTCAAGCTTCGCCTCCCGAAGTCCCCACGCGCGCGCGTGTCCAGGAATCAGGTATGAAGCTCATTCGACTGCTGTGGGTGCTCGTGCTCAGTGGGTGCGCGTCCCACCAGATCATTCCGGCGGCCAAGGTGCAGGCGCGCGCCATGAGCGACACCGAAGCACGCAGCCACATCCGCGCGTTGATTCAACCCTCGGACAAGGCAGGCGGGTTCTGCTTCTTCTCCGGTGTATTTACCGCGGCCGAGGACGGGAAGGTCGTTCAGAGCGGCGACGAGCTGCATTTTCGTGCCACGTACTCCCGAGACGCAGAGTGGAACTCCAAGCCCAGCCGGGCCGGGACGCAGCTGACGCGTAACGCCAGGTACGCGACGGGCGACTTCGTGTTGGACTTTCGGCATGTGAGTGCGATTCGGCTGCTCGACGTCGAGGGCGACAATCGTGCCTGTCAGCAAAAGCGGGGACACGGATCGATTGTCGTCGTGGACACTGACGACCACCTGAGTGTGACGATCCAGGTAACCGACCCGGAAGTGCGGGAACTGGTCGCCTCACTGGTTCACTTCGCTCCGGCGGCCGTTGTTCGGTCCGGGCGGTCCAGGGATTTGAGCGGCTGAGGCGACGCCATCGTCGCGGCGTCCACCTCGAGTTCAGCCGCTACGAATTGCCTAGCGGCATCGCATGGGACCAGGCGCTGCCGTCAGGGATCGGCGTCGGCGAACACCACGACATTCGGTGCCTCGACCGCGTGCGCGATGCCGGAAGCGGGGTCGATCACTGCGGCGGCAGCCGTACCTCGAATCGCTCGAACGCGCTCCACGGGGACCGACTTGACCGCAATGCCGGATGTGACGAGCTGATCAACGATCTGCGGCGTATAGGCGCCCCCGGGAGTCAGCAGGGGCCGTGGTGCCAGGGGATTCGCGTTCTGCTGCGCCTCGAAGTTCAATAGCAGCGGAGGTGATGCCATGACTTTTCGTAGCGAGTCAGCTCCATAAGGAACGGTCGTAACGACACGGACAGTTTCGGGCACGAGGGAGGATCCCACTGCCGCAACCGCCATCACAGGCTTGCCTCCTTTCAGGACAATCAGGGGCGCCATGTCGCTCGGAAGATGCTCGCCGGGCTTGAGTGCGGCCAACCGCTGTTGGTACAGACCAGCGGCGCCCGCTACGGGCACGCCGCCCGCGACGATTCCGGTGTCACCCCATATTTCCGCGTTGATGGAGTGGACCAGGGCTGCGACGTTACCCCAGCGATCGACTACAACGACGGCAGCGCTGTGGTGTCCTTCCGAACCCGCCGCCCCGTAACCGGACAACTCGGGCAATGCAGGCGCGACGATGCTCGCATAGGCTGGCGAAGTCCGGTGCACACAGTCGTGAGCGAGGCGATGGGCCTCCTCGAATGCGAACACTTGCCGTGCGTAGTGTCCGAAGGTAGCCAGTTGCAGCGCCTGGGCATGTAGGGCGAGCACGTGCGAGTCTGTCCAATAGGGGCCAAGGCGCGCCACTCCGGAGGCGTTCAGGAGATTGAGCATCTCCAACGTGGTGCACCCGCTGGGGTTGCGCTCGCCGGGCCCGAATACCTCCGCTCCGTCGAACTGCGTGCTGAGTGGCTTTTCCCAGGTCACCGCGTAGTTCTCGAGGTCGTCCGCGGTTACCTTCCCGCCTTCGGAACGCACCGCCGCAATGTATTCCCGACTCCAAGAACCCGTGTACATGGCCTGGGCGCCATGCTTCGCCACATCCCGGAGCAGCCGTGCCACTTCGGGCTGAACGAACACGTCGCCGATCTCAGGTAAGTCGCCGCCGGCCTGTTGGAGGAATTTGCGGCCGCTTGCCGTGCGGGAGAGGCTCTTCTGCCGGGAAGAGAAATAGTAGCTCAGCAGCGGTGTGACCCGAAGGCCGTGCGAGCTGTACCAGATGGCGGGTTGGAACAGATCGTTGAAGGGCAACTTTCCGAAGCGGCGGTGCATTGCTTCGATGCCAGCCATGAATCCCGGCACGAGCGTCTTTCTCCCCTGCGGTCCCGCGACGACCGCAGAGCCTGGAACCAGATCGGAGAGGTCGAGGGTCGGAATGGTGAGAGGGTCAGTCTCATTTCGGTACGCGCCCCAGCCTGCATCCAGCGACGTTACCTGACCCGTCTTCGCGTCGTAGTACTCGAGCTGCAACACTCCCGCGTAGGAAATGATGGAGCCGAGGTTCGTAGCAATCTGTGTCAGCGCGGTGGCAATTGCCGCGTCGGCAGCGGTTCCTCCGCCTCGCAACGTTTGCATTCCAACGTGCGTTGCGACGGGGGACAGTGTTGCGGCGACCAGTCCGGAGCTACCCACCACGGTGCGGGCTTCTGCTGGCCAGGGGGTGGACTCGAGTTGTTCCAGACGCGCGCGTTCTCGTTCGGGCCATTTCCCCGGGGAGAGATCTACGCCGTTCGCCGTGGTGTCCATGGCGAGGAAGGCGATGCCAGTAGCAATGGCGGCACGAAGGAAACGTGCGTTCATGATGGGCCTCCGTTACGGCGAACCTTACTGTGTGACCTAAGGTTCGGCGCAAGAGGCGCGCGCGGCGTGTCGGGCGGGATTGGCGCAACAGTGAGGACTAACCCAGCGTCCTCTGGCGGCGGCCGCGTGCCGCCGCGGCCGGTTATTGTCCCGACAGTCGCTTTCCGAACGACACTGCGTAGGCGGGTGAGCGGAACAGCAGAATCGGGTCGTTGGTCGGCGCGATGCCATCGGCCATGATCAACGGGTCGAAGTTGATCGGCTCGCACGCCATCCCCTTCTGCTGCGGCGAAGCCTCGGTGATGGTGAGGGTGCCGGCGGTGAAGTGCTTGCGATTCTCGGGCCACGCGAGAGTAGGGTTGTCCTGAGGGTCGCCGGGCTCGCCGACGTACACGATCATGTCCCAGACCGCGGGCCCCTTGTGCGTGCGAGCGAGCAGGTTCTTCTCCAGGAAATCGTGCGGGGCCGATTTCATTTCCCCAGCGGTCATCTCCCTGACGCCGTCACGCGGCATGAACTGCCACTTCACCGGGTGCGCTGTGCCTTTCGCATCGACGAACTTGAAGGTGTGAATGCCGAAATAGGCTGTCTGATAGTAGTTGGCTGTTGGGTTGTGTCCGGTCGACAACTTCGTGAGCGCTGCGGCGTCGGGGTGGCTGGCCGCGTAGGCAGCGAGCTTCTGCGGGTCGGCTTTGCCGGTCTTGGGGTCGGGCTTTGCGGCGACGATCGCATCGCGGAAGGATGCCGGGGACGCAGCGGCGAAGATCGGCGCATTGATCATCGTCATGTGCTGAAGAGCGCCGCCGGGAATCCGAAACTCGAGTGCCATGCCGCGAGGGCTGGGGGCCGCGTCGGGGACCTCGGGGCTGCCGCCGCCGAGAGAGAAGCGCCCCACGACGGGGATGCTCTTGCCCGAAAAGAGGGCAGAGCGACTAAGGGCCGCGGCGTCTTTCGTGCCGACGAACTCACCCGCCGCACAGGTTCCCTTGATATGGTTTCTGCGCTGGCCAGCGTGCACACCGAACGTTCCTTCGAATGCGTCGATCATTTGCGGAGCCGTGACTTCGGGACCCGCCTCAGCCGCGGCCAGCACCAGTACGGGTGTACTCGAGGCAGCACAAGTGAGGGTGAGGAGCGAAGCCCGGATAGTGCGATGCATGTGTGATGAATTCATGTCCGCAGAACCTCGCAGGATGACTTGGTGCCGATAATAGACCGGATCGGGCGAGCCTGGATTGCAAAGCAGAGTCGACGGGGCACAGGCTAGTCGTCTGGTCTAGCGGCGCGGCCGCATCCTGCGGATTCCGAGCCAGGTTCCGGCTACCGTGGACAGCGTCACTCCGGCCATCAACACCAACATGACCGCGTCCCAGATCGGCCGCGAGCGCAACGTCGCGGTGAAGTCCAACCGATGCAGTCCTTCGTGGAGCCAACGATACCCGCGGGCCGGAGCATCGACCTTGCGAACGAGCTGTCCGGTGACGGCGTCGAAGTAATAGCGAGTGTGATCGGTGTCGCCGAGGACCAGGCGATAGGCCGGTAGTTGGGCGATCTGCGAATGATGAGTGAAGTAGTAGTCGTCTTCCTGAGTGATGAGTTCCGGGGACGGCACTCGTGTAGTCGCGGCCGACGCAGGCGTGGCCGGCCATGCGCCGCTCGCGCCACGCGCCGGCGCCTCTTCTGGGATGGAGTGATGTGGGTCACTGGCGTTGCCGTTTTCAGTAGCCAGCTCGACGAGGCTGTGCCCCTCGGCATCGATCTCTACCGGGCTTAGCGGACTTGCAACGCCGCGAGCGTCGAAACGAATCCGACCCCCGAGCGCCGTGGTAGCGATGACATACAGTCGTCCCTGCAGAGGCGCCGATCGCAGCGACAGGATCTCGCCAGTCCCCAACAGCCCTTGGAGCGCGGCCAGGGTGCTGCGAACCTGACTTCCTTTGATCGCCTCTCCCTGGAGCACCTGTCGCTCGGCACCGGCCCCTTCGCTTTCCAACAACCCCCAGGGATTCATCGACAGGAGTCCGCTGGCGACCCAGGTCAGTACGAACACACCGAAGATGAGCCCGGTGACGTGGTGCCATTGGAGCCAGCCGCGGAAGGGTGACCAGCGGCGTCCGGGATTGCGGACGAAGGCGTTAACGCCCAGGTAGATTCCTGCCAACGTGAGGAATACACCAATTGCAGAGGCGTAGATCACCAGGTTCGACCAGACAGCAGGGTGGCGCCGCAACTGCACGACGTACAGCCAGTGAGGGATGGGGCCCAGCCAGTTCCAAAAGCGCTGCCGGCGGGTCGTGACCTGGACGGCTTTGCCGGTAACGGATGACACGTAGACTTCGGTGCCGTCGGGGTCGTCGTCGCGGGCAAACCGAAACAGCGGGCGCGTTGATGGCGGGACGCCCGAGAGCGTCCATTGATCGACGTCGTCAACGGTTGCCTGCAGAGGAGTGTGCAGGCATGAGGGGGGCATTGGCGCTTCCGTCGGGACAAGGCAGGTCACGACAGGGTTCGTTCGTTGGCCATACGCCTCGGCAACCACCGCGCCCTCGGTCTCGGAGACCCGCTCAATCGTCGTCCCCGTATTCAGGTCGACCAATCGGGGCGGTCCGAATTCGCTCGCGACACGCAGCACCGGTCGCTTTGCAAGCATCTCGATCTGAAACGATGCGACCGTCCTGTCGTCCGGGAGAACCGTCGCGGGAAGGGCGCAGCAATGGCCGGCGTTCAGCGGCGGCAGTGCGGCCACACGACGCGATTCGGGCAGGTCGGGATATGCCACGTACATCATGACGATCCCGGACACGCACCACATCGCCATCAGAATGCCGATGGTCATGCCGACATAACGGTGAACGAGCGCGAGAACTCGGACTAGAGCCACTCGAGCGGCCCCAGCGGAGAATCGATCCAGCCGTGCCCGGGCCAGTTTTTCCTGTCGAGAAGCGTGCCGTCGAGATCGAACAGTACACCGCGCGGCGGTGAGTCTGCATGCGTCACCACGACACCCTATGGACTCGGGCGGCCGTGCTCGACCGGAACGTCTTCGAGCTGGTCACGTAAACCCTCCCAATTCCTCGCGGGCGGAAGCTTGCCATGGGTGCCGGACGGTCGCCAATGACGCGGCTCACTAGACATTCGGGTGAGGCGCCGGGGCCAGGGGTCTTTAAGAATCGCCGTCACACCCTCACCTCAAAGGACTCGACCATGGCCACTCCCGCTTCCAGCCTGGGATTTCTCAAAGCTGCCTCGGACGGCATTGCCGATCTCGTCGAACGGACCGGACGCCGGGTGGTGGCCGTGCACGCGCGACGACGCTTCCCGTCTAGCGGGATTCTCTGGTCCGAGGGAATTGTCGTCACGGCCGCTCATACGGTTGTTCGTGATAGCGGGGTGACGGTGGTGCTCCCGGACGGCCAGCCGGTTTCGGCGACGCTCATTGGACGCGATCCGGGAACCGACATCGCGGCGCTGCGAGTGACGGCGACCGGCGCCGCGCCACCGTTGGACGGGGCCAGGATCGACGGTGCTGCGCCACCGTGGGACGCCGCCGATGCCAACGGGGTTCGCCCGGGCCATTTGGCGTTTGCGGTTGGTCGTTACGGCGGAGCCCACACCGTTCTCGACTACGGATTGGTTGCGACGGTCGGCCCGGCATGGCGGACCTGGCGCGGAGCGGAGCTCGACGCCTTCATCCGTCTAGACGGCGCACTGCGGCCGGGATTCTCTGGCGCGGCCTTGGTCGATGCCGAGGGCCGACTGCTCGGGATGGGTACGTCAGGTCTGGCGCGTGGGGCCGGAGTTGTCATACCCATGTCGAACATCGGTCGGGTCGTGGCGCAGCTCGTCGCCCACGGCCGCGTTGCACGCGGTTACCTTGGCCTGGCCTTGCAGCCGGTGGAGCTTCCGGATCGCGTCGCGGAGGACCTCGAGCTGAAGGGTGCGCGAGGCCTGTTGATCGCAGCCGTGGAAAAGGGCGGGCCGGGGGAGTCTGCGGGCCTGTACGTAGGCGACATCTTGATCAGTCTTGATGGCCGTCCGTGTGCGAGAGCCGAAGATGCGTTGGTAGCGCTGGGCTCCATGGTGGCTGGCAAGACCGTCGCGGTCGGAGCGATCCGTGGCGGGCAGCCTGTCGAAGTTACGCTGACGTTGGGTGAGCGGCCGCAGCGGCGGCGCTGTGCATGAGCAGCCTCCGGGTTCTGGGCGTCAGTGAGAGCACACGGATCCAGGAGAGGATTCGCGATGCCGTGGGGACGAATCCGGAGTTTGAATTGCTCCCGGCCGTGAAGTGTGTCGCTGATGTAGTGGCCGGCAGTGCGCCCGACATCGTCGTCTACGATCTCGATCGTGACGGCTGGGAAGCCATGATGGTCGCGGATATCTGGCAAGCGCAGGTCCCGCTGGTCGTCGCGCTCGCCGATGAGTTGCCCGCTGACAGGGTCTGGCGGCTGTTTCGAGACGGCGTCTGCGCCGTCTTGCCCCGGGTCGCGGCCGCACAGGAGATTGAAGCCGCCCTGGACGCGGTCACCCAGGGTGTGTTGGTGTTGTCACGCGATCTATTGGGCGATGTGGCGCCGCAGCCAATGATCCGGCCGGCCCGAGCCCCGGCTTCGCCAGCCGCCCTGCGCGTGGCGCCACCTTTGAAGGAGCAGCTGACACCTCGTGAACACGCAGTGATGGAGATGCTGGCGGGCGGTCTCAGCAACAAGGAAATGGCGAAGCAGTTGGGTATCTCGCGGCACACGATCAAGTACCACCTGGCCTCTGTTTTCGGAAAGCTCGGAGCCACGAGTCGCACGGAGGCGGTGATGATTGCGCTGCGGACCGGGTTGGTGATGGTGTAGGGTTGTCAACCGGCGTGTGGGTGCACCGACTGCAGCACGAAGGCCAGCAGAGATCTGCCGGTGATCTCGTACTCCTTGCCCGGCGCGAACAGGGACGGCTCACACTCCGGCAGGTTCGAGATGTTGGTATCGATCATCAGCTCCCAAACAGAATCCTCGTCGGAGTGCGCGGTGGTCGCCGGCAGCGTGAAATTCACGACGTCGTGATACGAGTTGAAGACGATCAGGATCGTTGCATCGCGGCCGCGTTGCTTCAGGCCGGTCGGCTGGGCGCGCCCGTCCAGGATCATTCCGAAACACAGCATGTTATCGTCCTGCCACTGTTCCTGGGTCATCTCCTGGCCCGCGGCGTGGATCCAGGTGATCTCCTTGATGCCGATGCGCTCGTTGACCAGCCCGGACAGGAAGCGGTTGCGACGTAGAATCGGATACTTACGCCGCAGCGTCGTCAGCTGGCGTACGAAGTTGGTGAGGGCCTGTGCCCCTTCGGCAGCGTTCCAGTCGACCCAGCTGATCTCGTTGTCCTGGCAGTAGGCGTTGTTGTTCCCCTTCTGGGAGCGACCGAATTCGTCGCCGGCCAGCAGCATGGGGGTGCCCTGAGACAGGAGGAGTGTGGCGAGCAGGTTACGTAGCTGCCGTTGGCGCAGGGCGTTCACGTCCGCGTCGTCTGTCGCTCCCTCGGCGCCGCAGTTCCATGAGCGGTTGTTCGAGTTGCCGTCCTGGTTGTTCTCACCGTTGGCCTCGTTGTGGCGCTCGTTGTAGCTTACGAGATCGTTGAGGGTGAACCCGTCGTGAGCCGTAATGAAGTTGACGCTGGCGTACGGCCTGCGGCCGTAGCGATCAAACACATCGGAGGAGGCCAGTAGACGCGGCGCCAATGCGGCGGCCGGCGACTCACCGCGCCAGTAGTCGCGTACGGTATCGCGATACTTGTCGTTCCACTCGGTCCAGCCGGGTGGAAACTCACCGACCTGATAACCGCCGGGTCCGCAGTCCCAGGGCTCCGCGATCAGCTTCACCCCCGCCAGAACGGGGTCCTGCGAACAGGCTTTGAGAAAGCCACTCTGGTTGTCGAAGCCATTCGCCTCACGCGCGAGGATGGTGCCGAGATCGAAGCGGAAGCCGTCGACGTGCATCTCCTGCGCCCAGTAGCGAAGGCTGTCGGTAACCATTTGAATCACCCGTGGGTGGCTCAGATTGACGGTATTTCCGGTGCCCGTGTCGTTGATGTAGTAGCGCTTCTGGTCGGGAATCAGCCGGTAGTAGGAAGCGTTGTCGATGCCCTTGAAGCTCAAGGTGGGGCCCAGCTCGTTGCCCTCCGCCGTATGGTTGTAGACCACGTCGAGGATGACTTCCAAACCCGCATCGTGGAAACGCGCGACCATCTCCTTGAATTCGGAGACGCCGCGGTTGCGATCCGCCACATACCGCGGATCGGCAGCAAAGAACCCGATGGAGTTGTAGCCCCAATAGTTCGTCAAACCGCGCTCGAGCAGGTGGCTGTCGTTGATGAACGTGTGAATCGGCAACAACTCGACGGTGGTCACTCCCAGCGAGCGGATGTACTGGATCACTTCGGCTACGCTTAGGCCGGCGAACGTGCCGCGGAGGGTCTTTGGCACCTGCGGATGCAACTTCGTGTAGCCGCGGACGTGCGTTTCGTACACGATCGTCCGGTCCCAGGAAACCAGCGGCTTGCCGTTCTCCTTCCAATCGAACTGTTGATCGACGACCACGCACTTGGGCATGAAGCGGGCGCTGTCACGCTCATCGAAGGACAGATCGGCAGTCTCCGCGCCCAGGGTATACCCGAAACAGGCGGGGTCCCATTCGAGTTCGCCGACGTGCGCTCGGGCGTAGGGATCGAGCAGCAGCTTGTTGGGATTGAAGCGATGGCCCTGTTCGGGTTCGTAAGGGCCGTGAACGCGATATCCATAAACCGATCCGGGGCCAACCTCGGTCAGGTATCCGTGCCAGATCTCGTCGGTGTATTCCGGCAACTCGATCCGCTCGAGCTCCTTCTCGCCCTGAGCATCGAACAGACAAAGCTCGACCTTGGTGGCGTGGGCGGAGAAGAGGGAGAAGTTCGTTCCCTTGCCGTCCCAGCTGGCGCCGCGCGGGTGCGGGAGTCCTTCGCGAATGTTCATTGCACGGGGAGGTAAAGTCGGTGGCGGACGCAACTGAACGGGGCGCTGCTGCGAAGGTTCCGGCCAGGGGTGAAGCCTCCCAGCGGGGGCGTACTCGGAGCCGGAAGCGTACGCTGAAGTCACCGCGGGCCAGCGCGGCAGGCGGTGGGCGTCTTGCGGACGTCGCGGGCCGACAAACTTGCCCCGGCAAAGCTCGGGGGAGCAATATCCCAGTGCGCCTTGCGGTCTCATTGGTTACCGCACAAGTTGATTGCCGCACACAAGCAGGATGGCTCGACATGACGACGATGGTTAATCGGGGTAAACGGGTTCCTCTCCTTGCACAGCTCACCGTTCAGGCTTTGGCCGTGTGCGGGGTGCTTTCGCTGACCAGCGCGTGTGTGGCCTCGGAAGCGCCTGTCGTGATCCCGGCTCCGGCTGTCGACACCGCGAAAGCGGCCGGCCCGCTACAGAAGGCCGTCCTGTCAGGCGGCTGCTTCTGGGGTGTGCAAGGGGTGTTCGAACATCTGGTCGGGGTGCACAAAGTCGTATCGGGATATTCGGGTGGCGAGAGCAAGACCGCCCAGTACGAAACCGTCAGCGGTGGCAACACGGGCCACGCGGAATCGGTCGAGATTACGTTCGACCCGCAGGAAGTCAGCTACGGGCAGATCCTGCAGGTCTTCTTCTCCGTGACCCACGATCCCACGCAGCTCAACCGCCAGGGTCCCGACACCGGCACGCAGTATCGTTCGTCGATCTTCTACGCGGATGAGAACCAGAAGAAGATCGCCCAGGACTACATCGCGCAACTCACCAAGGCGGGGGCGTTCCATGGCGCGATCGTCACGCGCGTGGATCCGCTGAAGGGGTTCTATCCCGCCGAGGCGTATCATCAGGACTTCCTGATTCACAATCCGTCCTATCCGTACATCGTGATCAACGATCTGCCGAAGATCCGCAACTTCAAGCAGACGCTACCTGCGCTGTATCGCGACAAGCCGGTGCTGCTGACCGCGGCTCGCTGATTCATCGGCGACAAAGGCGCTCCGGTAGGAAGCGGCTGACACGGGTTGACGGCGCCCAGCGATACCGCTGCACTCCGATTGCTCCTAACCTCCCTCACTATCGGGCCCAACCGGGGCCCGGTGGTCGTGGCGACACGACCGTATCACGATGAGGAGGTACAGCATGACGACAGCCAGTGGTCACACTTCGGCCATTCGGGCGAAGAAGGTCATCGGGACCAATGTCAAGGACACGACGGGCCGTAAGATCGGCGAGATCGAGGACATCGTGTTGGACAAGCAATCCAACAGCATCCTGTTCGCGGTCGTCGGCTTCGGCGGGTTCCTGGGAATGGCGGAGAAATACCACCCGGTCCCTTGGTCCGCGCTCGACTTCGACGAGGACGAGGGTTCATACGTGGTCGGGTACACGAAGGATCAGCTTCAGGCCGCGCCCGCGGGCTCGATTGAGGAGCTGACACGGGGTGACGGGATGCAGTTCCGCGATCGCGTGTACGACTACTACAAGGCCCCGCGATACTGGGAAAACGTCGGGCGCCACTGAGGCGTGACGGGCCAACCCCGCCCTGATGGGGAGGCGGCGAGCCGTCATCGATCGGCTCGCCGCACCCGCGGGAGATCTCTTGGCCCGAGTGCTACTTCTTCTTGGAATCGATTTCGACGGCCGCTCGCGCCAGAATTTCAGCGATACGCCGCTGCTCTTGCGCCGACGAGTCACCATGGCGGTGTAGCGCTCGCTTCAGCGCGCGGCGTGCCTCCACCAGCTCCGAAATCCAACTCTTGTCATCGCTTTCTCTCGGATCCTCTCCGGAGAAGGCGCGTCGCATGACGTCCATCTTGTCAGCAAGGTGCTTCAGGCGCTCGAGCATGTGCTCGAGGTGTTCGCGGTGACGCTCGAGGTATTCGCGTCCCGCGGCAGACAACTCGTATCGTTTGCGGTTGCCCTCTACCTGCACGGTCACGTAGCCCAGTTCTTCCAGGTACGTCAGTGCCGGATACACCATGCCGGGACTAGGGCTGTAAAAGCCGTTGGAGCGAGCGTCCAGGGCCTTGATGAGTTCGTAACCATGGCTGGGCTGCTCGGCGATCAGGCTGAGCAATAGCAGCTGAAGGTCGTCTGAACTGAACTGCCGGCCACGCGGGAAGTCATCGCCGCCGAAGCCTCCAAAGCCACCGCCGCGGCCCCAGCCAAAAGGACCGCCGTGACGTCCGTGGCGATGGCGCCCGGCTGCCTGGAAAAACTCGTGAAACCTGTCGTGCATGGAAGCATGGCCGTGAGGGCCGAAATGGAAGTGTCGAAACATAGCGGGTCCTTTTTATTCCGCTCATAAGATGTATCTTAAGATATATATCTAGAGATATTGTGTCAATTAGACTAGTAATTACGGTATTGGGTAATTATTATCTGAAAACAAAAGGACCTGCGGAGGCCCCCAATGAGCACGCAATCCCGTCCCTCCTTCATTCCTTCCGTCGTCTATCGAGACAGCCGGGCCGCGCTCGACTGGCTCGAGAAGGCATTCGGCTTCGAAGTCAGCGAGCTGCTGACCGATTCGCAGGGCAACATCGTCCACGCGCAGATGGCGCATGGGAGCGGGACGCTCATGATCGCGAGCGAATTCGCCGACTGGACGCGCAGCCCGCTGCACGTCGACGGCAAGAACACGCAACGAGTGGTAGTCCAATTGGAGGCTGGGTTGGATGACCACTGCTCGCGAGCGCGTCGGGCGGGCGCACAAATCGTGCAGGAACCGGCGGACCAGTTTTACGGCGCACGGACCTACATGGCTGTCGATCCGGAAGGTCATCATTGGAGCTTTCACCAAGCCGTGAAGGACGTGACTCACGAGGAGATGGAAGCAGCGTCCGGTCTCAAGTTTCGCCGGTGACGAGTCGCGTGTGCGTAGGGCGCGTGCGTGGCGCTTCGTCGCCAGGGGCCGGGAGCGACTGACCTCATGATGTTGCAACCTAACATCGATCGCACCCTGGCGGCCCTCGCGGATCCCCACAGGCGTCGTGTCGTTGAGCTCCTCCGCGAGAGCCCACGCCGGGCAGGCGATCTCGCCGCCGCCGCGCAAATCTCTTTTCCCACCATGAGCCGCCACTTGCGGATGCTGCGGGAAAGCGGCCTGGTGGATGAGGCTCGCGATGAGTTCGACTCGCGAGTCCGGATTTATCGCTTGAGGCCCGAGCCGATGGATGACCTGAAGCAGTGGCTGCAACAGACGGAGGCGCTGTGGGCGAACCAATTGGCGTCGCTCAAACGACATCTGCAGAAGCCGTGACGCGACGCAGGCGGAGGCTTACCGATAGCCCGTACGGTGTGCCAGCGGTGAAGGTCGCGGGTGCGGGCGCATGAGCTCCAAAGTTTTCGTCGCGGTGCGCGTTCCCGCCGATCCTTTGCGAACGTTCGAGGTCTTCACTCGCGAAATCGCGAGTTGGTGGCGCCCGAGTGGATTGTTCGAGATCGGATATCGCCCGGACGGGACCGGCCACCGAGGCGACGGCACACTGGCCTTCGAGGCGGGCCTAGGAGGGCGGCTCTACACACGGTTCGCCGACGGGAGCGAGTTTGAAATCGGGCGCGTCTCGGTCTGGGAGCCGGGTCGGCGTCTGCAATTCTCATGGCGCCAGGCGAGCTTCGCCCCAGAGCAGTCGACGGAAGTGGAGGTCTGTTTCGAAGCCGTAGGCGACCAGACGCGAGTTTCCATCGAGCATCGCGCGTGGGACACGATTCCGCGGCGGCACGCCGCGCGACACGGCTTTCCCGAGCCGGCGACGCTCGAGCGCTGTGCCGAGTGGTGGCGGGGATCGCTGCAAGGTCTACGAGACAGGCTTGCCGGGGTCTAACGAGGACGCGCCACTCGTTCCGCGGTACGCCCACTAGTGCTACGGATCGTAGCAGTGTAATCTGAGTGCTACAGACCGTAACACTCGCCGGTGGGTTGCCGCATGCGATGCAGCTTGATCCTGCTTCTTTTCATTGCCGTCTGCGCGGGAGAGGGTTGCGCGTCGGGCCCTGTTGATGAGGCGGTTGTCGGTCGGGAGGTCCAGGATTGTCCGGACAGCCTGAAGGGACAGATCACCTTGTCGGGCTCTGCCGCGATAAGAACCGTACCCGCGCTGTTCTCGACGGTGGGCACATCTGTGGACCGTGACGTTCTCGCGGTGCCCGGTCCGGTAGCGCGTCGCGTGCTGATCTCAATCTCTCCTGGTCCAGCCATGCGTCAGTGGCGTCTCGTGTCGAGCCGCCTGACCCTGAACATGCTCGGCGGCAGCTTGAAGGGCTGGGCCGATCTCGACCCGCCGCGAAGTGCCCGCAGTCATGCTCTGGAGGTGATCCCGGGGCGCCTGCGATTGTCACCCGTCGCCCCGGGAGGTCGGCTCAAGCCGCAATCCCTCGTCATCGACCTGTTGATAGCACCGGGCGGCGGCGTTCCGATCGACGAGATGGTCATCACTGAGCCGACGCTCTGGAACGAACAGCTCGAGCCGACGGCTGCCGAGTCCGTGCAATTGACTCTGGTGCCCGTGCATCGACCGACTGTCTACACTCAAGTCGATACGCACATGACCCTCGATGTGATGCTCACGAGTGTGAAGGCGCCTCACGAGTTGTACGCATGCAGTTTCGAGAGCCTGATAAACGTCGTCGACCACGATTCCGTGCGTCCGCCCCTGTGGGACATGGGGGCGCCCGGGAGATCCGGCGGACCCAGGCAATTGTGGCTGGCTTTGTATGATCGATCGCAAGAGGCTTTTCGCGCTGTCTTCACAACCCCGGCGGTCGCCAATGGTTTCGCGGCCTGGTTGAAGAAGACGCATGCCGTGCGGGTGGGCAAATATCAGCTCGGTGTGTTCCAGCAGGACGAGGTCGATCGGCTCCGGCAGCGCGTGCCGCAGGACAGGACGATCCTGGAGTCCTTCCGACCCATCACCGCTGCCGAAATCGATGCGCTCAGGGTGGGGGCAATCGCCGAGCCATAGCCGGCGCAGGCGGCAAAAACCACGCCCTAACTCGACAATCGAATGAGGGCCGCCGGCAACGCAGCTGCTGTGTCGGCCGCAGGCCGCCGCAGGCGACTTTTGCCGGTGAATTAGCGCAACCGCACGTTCACGACCATCAACCGATCGCGATCGGCGCTCGGCCCTACGAGGATCTCCACCTCACCCGGCTCGTACACGGGAGTCAGGTCCGCGCCGAGGAACTTCAGGTCGGCCGCGGGGAGCTGCAGGCTCACCGTCCCGGTCTTGCCCGGATCCAGGCTGACCTTGGCGAATCCCTTCAATTCCAGTAGCGGCCGGGTGACGCTCGCGATCTTGTCGTGAGTGAACAGAAATACCGTCTCTTCGGCCCGACGCAGTCCGTCGTTAGTCACCTCGACGCTGATGTTCAGCGTGTCGGTCACCTTCGGTTCGTGCGGAGTCACCTGCAGATGGGTGTAACTGAAATGGCCATAGCTCAGTCCGTGTCCGAAGGGATAGAGCGGATCGTTCGGAACATCCAGATACTTGGAGGTGAAATGATCCTTGGGATCGGCGGGCCTGCCCGTCGGGCGCTGCCCGAAGAAGATGGGCACCTGACCCAGGGCGCGCGGCCACGAAATCGGGGTCCGCCCGCTGGGCGAGGCTTTGCCAGTGATCACATCGCAGAGGGCGTTGCCCGCCTCGTTTCCGAGGAACCACGCAGCCAACAGTGCGTCGGCGCGTTGCGCAAGCCACGGGATCACCAGCGGGCGACCTGAGAACAGCACCACTACAACGGGGATCGTCAACTCGCGTGCACGATCCAACACCGCTTCGGCCAGCGCACGCTGTCTTCCAGGCAGTTCGGGGTGGGCCCGGCTTGCAGCCTCGCCGCTCATCGTCGCGGCTTCACCCAGGCACAGGATGATGGCGTCACTGTTGGCGCACAGTTCGAGCGCACCCGCGATTCCGCTGACGTCGTCTCCTGAAATCGTGACTCCCGGGGCATGGCGCAATTCGGCGCCGGGTACACCGTGTTTCAGCCCCGCGAGAACGCTGATCTGTGCTTCCGGCTCTCCGGCGGCCCACCAGGGTCCGCGCATTTCGGGCCCCGCGTCAGCCAACGGGCCCAGAACACACAGCCGGCGCGCTGAGCTCTTCAGCGGCAGCGTCTGGTCCTTGTTCTCCAACATCACGATGGCTCGTGTTGCGACATTGCGCGCGAGCTCGCGCCTGGCCAGCAGCGTGGCGGGAGTCTCCTTCCTCGAGCCGCGCCGATACGGGTCATCGAACAGTCCCAACTGCTCCTTCAGCCGCAGGACGCGCAGTACCGCCGTGTCTATTTCCTGCATGGTCACCGTGCCACGATCCAGCGCCACCGGCAGTCCGCGCCGGTAGGCGTCGGCCATCATGTCGATGTCGACACCCGCCTTGAGGGCCAGCGTTGCGGCCTCTGCCAGGTCGGCAGCCACGCCGTGTTTCATTAGTTCGCCGATGGCGTTGTAGTCGCTCACGATGACGCCCTCGAATCCCAACTTCTGCCGCAGGTAGCCCTGCAACAGAGCCATGTGTGCCGTCATCGGAATTCCTGCGAGATCCGTGAAGGCGGGCATGATCGCGACGACGCCACTTTTCACGGCTGCCGCGAAGCCCGGCAGATGCACTTCGTGCAAGGTGCGTTCGGAGATGTCGACGGAGGCGTACTCTCGACCTGCGTTCACCGGTCCGTAAGCACAGAAGTGCTTTGCAACAGCGGCTACCCCTTCCATGGAGGCAAGATCCTCGCCCTGAAACCCGCGGACCTTCGCCTCGGCGATTTTGACCGCGAGCCAAGGGTCCTCACCGGGTCCTTCGGCCGTCCGACCCCAGCGAATGTCGCGCGATACATCGAGCATCGGCGCGAACGTCATCGCCAGTCCGTCCGCTGCAGTCTCGCGGGCCGCCTCGCGCGCAGTCTGTTCCCAGGTCGGGGGATCGAACACGCCGGTCTCGGCCAGCGGGATCGGAAACAGGGTGCGGTGGCCGTGAATCACGTCCAGACCGATGAGTAACGGAATACCGAGCCGCGACTGCTCGACGGCAAGCTTCTGCAGTTCGTGCACCGGACCGGGGCCGACCAGGTTCAGCAGGTTGCCGAGCGTTCCGTTCTTGATCGATTCAGTCGAGTCGCCGGCGATGATGGGACCGGTGACGGCGTATCCGGCCGCGGTCATCGTGAGCTGCCCGAGCTTCTCGGGCAGGGTCATGCGGGCCAACAGCGTTTCAATCCGGCTCATCGAATGTCCTTTCGGGCCAAAAAAATAGGGCTTGCCATCGAGGGCGGGGAAATCTTAGCGTCTGACGCAAAGAATGCGCCTATTGTTCGTGCCTATCATTGGCACGCAGCGCCCCGTGCTCGGGCTCGAGGTCAGCGCTGTGCAAAGGAGGTCGGAATGTCCGAACTGTCGGCTGCCAAAACGTCGGCGCTCAGCGCCGCAGCGCCCCTGCCGCTCCCGGCCAAGGCCGCTGCAGCGCTCGCGGATGACGAACTGCTCGAGGTGATCCAGCGTCAAACCTTCCATTTTTTCTGGGAGGGCGCCCACCCCGGTAGCGGCCTTGCACCGGATCGGCGCACGACCCGACCCGCTCCGGTGGATGACCTGGTTGCCATCGGGGGCTCTGGCTTCGCTGTAATGGTGCTGATCGTTGCCGTGGAACGCGGCTGGGTCACTCGTGAGGCCGCACTCGAGCGGCTGGATCGGATGCTCGAGGCTTTGCTGCGGGCGCGCTGTTACCACGGCGTCTTTCCACACTTCATGAACGGCAGGACGGGCGAAACCATTGCGTTCGGTCGCAAGGATGATGGCGCCGATCTCGTCGAGACTTCGTTCCTGTGCATGGGCTTGTTGTGCGCGCGGCGCTATTTCAACTTCGCGACTCCTCTCGAGTCGTCGGTGCGCTCGCGCATCACGACACTGTGGGAGGAGGTCGAATGGAGTTGGTTCACCCAGGGCGGCCGTCCTTTGCTGTACTGGCACTGGAGTCCCTATAACGGCTGGGCAATGGATCACGAGATCCACGGTTGGAACGAGTGTCTGATCACGTACGTTCTGGCCGCGGCCGCCCCACGCTATGCGGTCGATCCCATCGCGTACCACAGGGGATTCGCGAGCGGCCGGGATTTCGTCAACGGGAAATCCTATTGCGGGATCGAGCTGCCGTTGGGGATGCCTTTCGGCGGCCCGTTGTTCTTCGCTCACTATTCGTTCTGTGGCCTGGATCCTCGCGGGCTGCGCGACAGCTACGCGGACTATTGGGATCTCAACGTGCGGCACGCCCGAATCAACCATGCGCACTGTGTTGCCAACCCGAATGGGCACGAGGGTTACAGCAGCGCATGCTGGGGACTGACGGCCAGTGACGATCCGGACGGCTACTCGGCCCACGCTCCGGACAACGACAACGGAACAATCTCCCCGACCGCAGCGTTGGCCAGTGTGCCCTATACACCGCGGGAATCGATGGACGCTGCTCGACACTTCCTGAAGGCGCACGGCGAGAGAATCTGGGGACGGTATGGCTTCACCGACGCCTTCTGTGAAAGCCGGGGCTGGTACGCCGATACCTTCCTCGCCATCGACCAGGGCCCCATCATCATCATGATGGAGAACTACCGCACGGGCTTGCTCTGGAAGCTGTTCATGAGCGTGCCCGAAGTGCAAACCGGCCTGCGCCGCCTGGGGTTCGTCGCGCCGGTTCTGGCGGGCCCGGGCGGAGCATGATCCGCGGACGCTCGCGAGTCGGGTGATGGAGCCCCTGGAGCAGTGGGTCGAGCGGCAGTATCGCTACTCGGCCGAGGCGATGCTCCGCAGTGTCTCGCCGCTGGGCCTGGTCAAGTCGCGACCCGGATTTGGCCAGACCATACATCCGCTTGCGGGCTCGATCGTCGCCTCGCCTGTGTTGGCTGCGTATGACCCGGATCCCGATTACTTCTTCCACTGGTTCCGCGATTCGGCGGTCGTCATCGATGCTCTGCGGCTGCTGTTCGAAGCGGGTGCGCTGGGGGGCGAAGCGATCCAACACGTCAAAGACTTCGTCGCCTTCAGCTCCTCCCTGACCGAACTGGACGGCCGGAAACTGGTGTCAGCGTCGCAATGGCGGGGAGCGGTCACACCTGGCTTCAAACAGTACCTGCGAGACGACGCGGAGCTTTCGATCGCGCATGGCGAACACGTCGTGGCTGAGACGCGGGTCAACCCCGACGGCACGCTCGATATCTCAAAGTGGTGTCGGCCGCAGCACGACGGGCCTGCACTGCGGGCCCTCGTCCTGCTGCGGTGGCTGCGTGCGGGCGCGAATCTCCCTGGCGCAGCGGAATTGATCCATGCGGATCTGACGTTCGTGTCCAGTCATTGGCGGGAACCCTCGTACGACATCTGGGAGGAGGAGCGAGGTCAGCACTACTACACGCTGCGTGTAGCAGCTGCGGCGCTCGAGGCGGGTGCAGCGTGGTTGGCGGACAAGGCAGACCCGAGAAAAGCTCACGTGCTTCAAACGGAGAGCCAGGAGATACGCCGAGTCCTCGACGGTTTCTGGGCACCCGAGGAGAACTACTATCGCTCGAGGGTCCTGGCTTCCGGCCAGCGCTCGACGAAAGAGTTGGATATTGCGGTGATCCTGGCGGTAATCCATTCAGATGAAGAGGGCGGGGCAAGGCCGCACACGGTGCACGACCCCCGCATCCAGGCCACTCTCGATCGGCTCGAGGTTCTATTCGCGCAGGCGTATCCGATCAATCGCAACCGGCGCGGGGTGGCCATGGGCCGGTATGACGGCGATGTCTACTATTCGGGCGGTGCTTACTACTTTTCGACCCTTGGAGCCGCGGAACTCTGCTATCGGGCCGCCGTCGCACCCCGTGACGGGACCGGGTGGCTGCAACGTGGGGATGCGTTTCTCAGGACTGTGCAGGAGTTCACTCCGCCGGGTGGCGAGTTGTCGGAACAATTCGACAAGGCCACGGGAGTGCAGACCTCCGCCAGACACCTTGCGTGGAGCTACGCGGCGCTCATTTCGTGTGTCGCGGCGCGGCGTCGGGCCATGCAGCACTGATGACTGAAGCAAAAGCCAAGTCCATGGGCAAGGCTGTCGGGAGTGGAGCGACGGCCGAGTCAGTCCCCGCTGCCGGCCAGGCTCGCGAGCCCGCCACAGAATCGCGCCTGACGCGCCAGATGGGCGCGATGATGCGCGCGGTCTTCGTGCCCCCGGTCAGGACGCCCCTGATCATCCTGACCCTGTCCATCTTCGTGATCGTGCTTCTGACGGCCTATGGTCAGATTCTCCTCAATCAATGGAACAAGCCCTTTTACGACGCGCTGTCGCGCCGCGACCTGCACGACTTCCTGTTTCAGCTCGGTGTCTTCTGCGTGCTGGCCGTTCTCAACCTGGTGCTGAACGTCGGTCAACGCTGGCTGGTGGAGACCAGCAAGATCCGGCTGCGCGAGGGCCTGGTCCAGGATCTGCTGCGGGACTGGATGAAGCCGCGGCGCGCGTTCTGGCTGGCCAACACCGGTGGCCAGATGGGAGTCAACCCCGACCAGAGAATGCACGAGGACGCGCGCAAGTTGTGCGAGCTCACCGCCGACCTCAGCGTCGGGTTGTTGCAGTCGGCAGTTCTCTTCGTCAGTTTCGCAGGCGTGCTGTGGCTGCTGTCGAAAGACTTCGTGTTTCGCTTCGGGGATACGGACTACGGCGTGCCCGGCTTCATGCTCTGGGCCGCGATCCTGTACGCGATGTTCGGCTCGCTGGCCAGCTATTGGGTGGGCAGCAGCCTCGTTGCCCGGAATGCGGATCGTTACGCGCGAGAGGCGGATCTTCGGTTCTCCCTGGTCCGCATCAACGAGCACCTCGATGGAATCTCGCTCGCCTCGGGAGAGAGCGACGAGAAGCGTCGCGTAGAGCTGCACCTGGCCAACGTACTCACGGCGACGCGTCGCCTGGTGAGAGGGCTCACCAACTTGACGTGGATAACATCGGGGTTCGGGTGGATCACGATCGTGGCTCCGATTCTGGTAGCCTCGCCGATCTATTTTGCCGGCAAGATTTCCTTCGGCGGACTGATGATGGCGGCGTCCGCCTTTACCCAGGCACAGTCTTCCCTCAAATGGTTCGTGGATAATTTCAGCGTGCTGGCCGATTGGCGGGCGACTCTGCTGCGGGTTGCGAGTTTCCGCGAGGCGCTGACGAGCGGCGAGGAGGAGCACCAGGACTTCGATAGTCGCATCACGTACGAAGACGGCCCACCGGGCTCGATGACGGTCGAGGGACTCGAGATCGCCGCCTCGACCGGCTGCGACATGCTCAAGGAGAAGAAAGTCGTCATCAGCCATGGTGAGCGCGTGTTGATCGTCGGCGCGCCCGGGACCGGGAAGACGCTGTTGTTCCGCGCGCTTGCCGGCTTGTGGCCGTGGGGAGCCGGAACCGTGACTCGCCCGAAGGGTGAGCAGTTCCTGTACATCCCGCGCGGGACCCCGTACCTCCCTCGTGGCACCCTGCGGGAGGTTCTGGCGTATCCGCAAAAGGTCGAGACATTTCAGGAGGCGTCGTTCGCCAACGCGCTGCACCGCCTGGGTCTCGAGCGACTGATCGCCTTGCTCGACACCACGCGGCGTTGGGATCAGGAGCTCACCCAGGAAGAGCAACTGGCGCTGGCCTTTGCCCGCGTCGTCGTGCAAGCCCCACCCTGGGTGCTGATCGACGATACTTTCGGCACCCTCGATGACGATGCGCTCGAGCGCGTCCTCAGCGTCTTCACGAACGAATTATCGCAGACGGCCGTCATTCACATCGGCCGGTCGACCCAGGCGCGTGACCCGTTCTTCTCCACGGTGCTCCACCTGATCAAAGACCCCGTCCTGCAAAAGCACATCGAAGAGACGACCCCCGAGCAGGGCGGACGCAAGACGTCGGCGGTCGCGCAGCAATGACGGAGGACGTCCAAGGCGGTGTGCGCGACGCACGGAGGTGGATCCGACTAGCGAGCGCATTGTGGCTTCTGGTGTGCACGTCGGTGTCGTGGCTGCCATCGACAGCGATCGCTCAGGAGTTCGAGTTCCGTGCGCCGGCCAGTGCTGCCGATCCGGGGCTTCCGGCCGCTGTCCGGGATCTCGCCACACGGGTGTTACCCGTCTACCAGGAGCCGGATTCGGAGCGCTATCTCAACAATCTCTCGGCGTTGCAGATGGTTTCCGGCGATCCGACGTCCGCGTATGCGTCCCGGCAATCGCTCCGCGATCGTCGCCGCAGCAAGGATGCGGGTCGGCCGGTTGCCCGTGCCTTGTTGTACGACATGTACATTCGCGCGCGCGCCGCTGAGCGCAGCGACAAGGTCCCGCTGGCGCAGGCGTTGACGCAGTCGTTTCGCGATACGGTTCCGAAGCTCGGCGATCTGGACGCGTTCGTACTCAGCGGCTGGCTGAAGGCTCCGGTCGCTGCCGAGCAGGAGAGCCTGCAGCGAGTCCTGGATCAGGTTCGCGCACGCAGCAAGCTGAATCTGTCGCAGGCGCTGGAGGTGATCTGGGCCTGGCTGACGTTGGACACGTATCGCGGCCTTGCCGGTGTCGCTGGCCCCCTGGACGCGGAGGATGAGGCCCGGCGATATGTGTACGACAACGAGGTTCTGATCAAGACCGCCGACAACGTGACGTTGTCGGCGATCGTGGTGAGGCCTCGGGATATGCCGAAGCCGTTACCCGCACTCCTGGAGTTCACCAACAAGGTCGATCCCGAGAATCGGGCACGCGAGTGCGCCGCTCACGGCTATGTCGGAGTGATTGGCTATACCCGGGGGAAATACAAGAGCACCGATGCGATCATCCCGTACCAACATGAGGGCGACGATGCCCGCGCCGTCATCTCCTGGATCGCGCAGCAGAGTTGGAGTGACGGCCGCGTCGGAATGTATGGTGTCGGGTACGGCGCGTTCACGCAGTGGGCCGCGGCAAAACGGCTACCGGGGGCGCTGAAGGCGATCGCGACGACGGGCACGATGGTTCCGGGAATCGACACGCCCATGGAAGGCGGAATCTTTCACAACTCGTCCTATCGTTGGGCGCTGGCCATGGTCGGCGGGCCGGGCTCCGAAGAGGCGGCGGCAGCGGACGATGCGCACTGGCGGGCGCTCGATACCAACTGGTATACCAGCGGCAAGCCCTACCGGGATCTGGACCGGTTGAACGGCGTCCAGAACCGCTTCTTCCGCCGCTGGCTGAATCACCCCAGCTACGATCGCTTCTGGCAGTCCCTGGTCCCCTACGGCAAGGAGCTCGGACATCTCAACATCCCCGTCCTGGCCATGACGGGGTACTTCGACCCTTCCGCCGCCGGCACGCTGTATTTCTTCAACCAACTCGCCCGCTACAACCCGCGCGCCAACCAGACCCTGCTGGTCGGGCCGTACGATGAGAACACCCTGCAACACGAGATCACGCCGGCCCTGCGCAACTATCCGCTCGATCCGGTCGCGCTGCTGGATCTGAACGAGCTGCGCTACCAGTGGTTCGACTCGGTATTCAAAGGCGGGAAACGCCCCGAGCTCCTCGCGCGCGGGGTGAACTTCGAGGTGATGGGGGCGAACCAGTGGCGCCATGCAGCGTCGCTCGAGGCGATGGCTCGCGGTAGCGCCAAGTTCTATTTCGAGGCGGTCGGGGAAGGGGATACGCACCACCTCGCCACGCGCAGAGCGCCCGACGCCCACTTCGTCAAGCAGTCGCTCAATCTCGCGGATCGCAGCGATGCGGACTGGCGCCCCGCCGCGGATCTCATGCTCAAGTCACTGCCGCCGCACAACAGCGTGACGTTCGTGAGCGATCCCATGTCCCGCACGGTCGAGTTGGACGGGCAGTTCACGCTGCACCTCGACTTCACTGTCAACAGGATGGACATGGACCTGAACTTCGCGGTGTACGAGCTGCTACCGGGCGGGGACTACGTCCGGCTGTTCGGTCCGTCGTACGAGATTCGCGCCAGTTACGCGGGCGATCGGGTTCACCGGCGCCTGCTGAAGGCCGGTGTGCGACAGAAGTTGACCTTGCACGCAGAGCGGCTGACCAGCCGGCGGGTGGAAGCCGGTAACCGGCTGATTCTGATCCTGGGTCTGAACAAGAGGGCGGATCGGCAGATCAACTACGGCACCGGCACGGACGTGAGCGATGAGTCCGTCGAGGACGCGAAGGGGCCGCTGAAGGTGCGGTGGTATAGTGGCAGCTATATTGAGTTTCCCGCGCGCAGGTGAGTGAGCATGGCCGTGAGAATGAAGATCGATTTCGTGTCCGACGTCTCGTGCCCCTGGTGCGTCATCGGGCTGCAGTCGCTGCAGGCCGCGCTCGGCCGGCTGTCCGGTGAGATCGACCCGGAGCTGCACTTCCAGCCGTTCGAGCTCAATCCGCAGATGGAGCCCGGTGGCCAGGACATCGTCGAGCACATCGAGCAGAAGTACGGATCGACGCCCGATCAGATCCAGCAGAGCCAGGAGATGATCCGATCGCGGGGTGCCGAGCTCGGCTTTCAGTTCGACATGAACAAGCGCACACGCATCTACAACACGTTCGATGCGCATCGCTTGTTGCACTGGGCCGAGCTGGAAGGGCGCCAGCCCGAGCTCAAGCGCGCGCTGTTCGGCGCATACTTCACGGATGGTCTGGATCCGAGCAACCATGAGGTGTTGGTGGATGTGGCGACCAGGGTAGGTCTCGACCCGGCCCGTGCGCGGCAGATTCTGGCTTCCGACGAATTCGCGAAGGACGTTCGCGACCGCGAGCGTCTGTACACCGGCCACGGCATTCAGGCTGTACCCTCGATCATCATCAACGATCGCCACTTGATCCAGGGCGGACAGCCTGTGGAGGTGTTCGAGCAGGCGCTGCGGCAGATCGCGACCCAGGCGGCCTGAGGGCATGCGGCTCGAAGCCAGGGTGTTGGAAGGTTCGTGGGTGCGCCTGGAGCCTCTGGGGCGGCAGCACCTCGATGGGTTGCGCGCGGCCATCCAGGATGGGGAACTGTGGAAGCTGTGGGTTACCACAGTGCCGGAGCCGCAGGAGCTCGAGGACTTTCTCGCCCGCGCCCAGGAGCGTTACGCGCAGGGTGTGGAGATGCCGTTCGCCACGATCGACAAGAGGAGCGGTCGCGTGGCGGGCTCCACGCGCTTCATGAAAGCGGATCCTCCCAACAAGCGGGTAGAAATCGGGTTCACTTTCCTGGGAGCGTCCTGGCAACGAACCGCAATCAACACGGAAGCGAAGCTCCTGATGTTGACGCACGCATTCGAAGAGTGGGGCGCAAATCGCGTCGAGTTGCTGACGGACATGTTGAATGCGAAATCCCGCGCCGCCATCGAGAGGTTAGGCGCGAAGCACGAAGGCGTGCTCCGCAGTCACATGGTCATGCGTCAGGGGCGGATTCGGGACTCGGCGATGTACGGACTCATCGCATCGGAGTGGCCGCAGGTGAAGGCACAACTGACTTCCAGGCTGCAGCAGGGTGACAGTCCGCACTCATCCGAACGGGCTTGACTGACGCTTGCGACCGGGACGCGGTCGGGCTTCCCTGACAGACCCTGGGTCCTATTACCGGTGTTGCTATGATCCGCCGCGGCGCGAGCCGACCGTCCCAGCCGAAGTGGGCCGGCATCGACGTCGAGACACTTCGTTACACCAGAGGGGACCTCCATGAAACTCACCGCCATGATCCTGGCCGCATCGCTCCTGGGTGCCGCCGTGGCCCAAGCCCAGGCACCGGCTCCATCACCGGAAATGCAGGCTGCTCGCGATGCGATGAACAAGGCCTGCGCGGCCGATCAGAAGAGCCTGTGCGACGGCAAGCAGGGCCGTGAAATGTTCCAGTGCATGCGCGAGAACACCGACAAGCTGAGCGCTGGTTGCAAAGACGCCATGGCCAAGATGCCGCGTCCGGGTGGAGCACCGCCCGCGAAGTAGTCGGTTGCTACGACTGCGCGGCAGCGGGTGAACGGTCCGGCCGCGCAGTCGGGTAGTCAGTGTTGAGTTGGGTCGCGGTGAATCCCGTCACCGGCGGCGACCCGATGAGCGGTATCGCAGACTCGAGACACTTCGTCCGCACGGCCACCGGTGGGCCGGTTTTTCCCAAGCTGCGCCAGGCGGCGGGCCCTCCGAGGGATTCGGGTGTCGCACTTCGGCTTCGACGCGGGGGGAAACGAAGCAGCGATTTGCTTGCTCCGCGGCTGTGCAACCCATCGGTCTGCGCGAGAATTCTTCGCAGCTTTTGCGCGGAAGGTACTGACAGTCAAGGCGTTGTCCAAGTCGCGCGTCATCTCGTGCGAAGCGCTCCATGTCCCGGTAGACTGCGCGATCTTCGCGAATCTTGATGTTCTTCCTTCGGACAAAACTAAAGATCGAACGTACGGATGAACAAGCCAGCTGACGTCTTACGCGAGCGCGAGCATTCAATCGAAATCCGATTTGGTCAGGTGGGGCTGGTCCAGGTGCGCATCCGCACGAGCGACCCCGGTGCCATCCTCGATGAGCTCACGGGCCGCACTGCGACGGCACCCCAGTTCTTCGACCGGACGCCCATCTGCCTCGATCTCGCGCTGCTGCCGCGCGAGCCCGATGTGGCCGAGCTGAGAACCGTCGTCGACACCATCCGGCGCGCGGGAATGATCACCGTCGGCCTGGTTCAGGGCAGCGCGGGGATCGAGAAACTGGCGCGCGAAGTCGATCTGCCGATCATCACGCACTTCCGCGTTCCGAGCGCGGCGGTTCCCGTCGTGCAGCCTGCGCCGGTGGTGCAGGAAGTTTCCCCGCCGACGCTGATGCATAACCAGCCGGTCCGTTCGGGGCAGCGCGTGTATGCTCGCAACCGCGATCTCGTGGTGACCTCTACCGTCGGGCCGGGTGCCGAGATCATGGCCGACGGTTGTGTGCACATCTACGGATCGATGCGCGGACGCGCCATGGCAGGTGCGCACGGAGACACCGACGCAAGGGTCTTCTGCCAGGAGTTCAATGCGGAACTGGTCTCGATCGCGGGGGTCTTCCGCGTGTTCGAGACGATTCCCGCGGAGTTCGCCGGCAAGCCCGTTCAGGCCTGGCTCGCGGGAGAACAATTGCACTTTGCGCGCCTTGGCACCTGATCAAGCCCGTCCAAGCGCTTTAAACCATCCACGACCCTACGAGGAGAGTGAGCATTGACCGAAATCATCGTTGTCACATCGGGCAAGGGGGGCGTCGGCAAGACGACCACCTCGGCCAGTCTTGCCTGCGGGCTCGCCCGTCGCGGCAAGCGCGTCGCCGTGATCGATTTCGACATCGGTCTGCGCAACCTGGACCTCATCATGGGTTGCGAGCGTCGCGTGGTATACGACTTCGTCAATGTCATCCAAGGGGAATGCACCCTCAAACAGGCCCTGATCAAGGACAAGCGCTTCGAGACACTGTTCGTCCTGGCAGCCTCGCAGACGCGTGACAAGGACGCCCTGACCTCGGAGGGCGTCCGGCGGGTGTTCGATCAGCTCACCACTGAGGGCTTCGACTACATCATCTGCGACTCGCCGGCAGGTATCGAGAAGGGTGCGCATCTGGCGATGTACTTCGCGGATCGCGCGGTCGTCGTGGTCAATCCGGAAGTGTCTTCGGTTCGGGACTCCGACCGGATCTTGGGATTGCTGGCGAGCAAGACCGCACGCGCCGAGGCCGGCAACGGCGGCGTTCGCGAGCACCTGCTGCTGACCCGTTATAGCCCGCGTCGGGTGGCGACGGGCGAGATGATGAGCGTCAGTGACGTCAAGGAAATCCTTGGTCTCGACGTAGTGGGCGTCGTCCCGGAGTCGGTCGATGTGCTGTCGGCATCGAACGCGGGGGTGCCTGTGATTCTCAACGAACAAAGCGACGTATCGCGCGCATACGAGGACGCGGTGGGAAGGTTGCTCGGCGAGAGCTTGCCACTACGCTTCATCGATGAGCCGAAGAAGGGGTTCTTCGCACGCTTGTTCGGAGGTTGAGATGGGGTTACTTGCACTGTTTCGCAGAACCCCCCCATCAGCGAACATCGCCAAGGAACGCCTCCGGATCATCGTTGCGCAGGAGCGCCGGGGCCGCGGTGGCCCGGACTACATGCCGCTGCTGCGCCGTGAGCTCATGGACGTCATTCGCAAATACGTCAACGTCGATCCGGCAGCGGTGCAGATCAACGTCGAGCGCGAGGACGGCCACGAGGTCCTCGAGTTCTCGGTAGCGTTGCCCGAGCACTTGTCGAACACGCCACCGGCCTGAGCAGGCGGCGGGGTGCACCCTGGTGAAGGGTGCGCCCCCGCGACGAGCCTCAGGCTACCCGCGCCGCGACGGGCCGTCCGACCAACGAGATCAGTGCGTCGAGGTACGCTTCGGGCGCCGTAGCGAACACTCCATGGCCCGCATTGGGAAGAGTGACAAGGGCCTTTTGTGGCGCTTCGATCGTATTGAGCCATTCCTCCGTGAGCTCAGTGGGAGCCATGACGTCGCTCGTTCCGGTGATGATGTAGATCGGAACCTCGAACCGCGTGCCGAAGCGGTGCGCGTCGAAGCTCATCCACTGCGAATAAAGCTTGTCCAGACAGAAGCCACTGGCGAACACGAAGTCGATGTGGTCCTTCAGGGTGTAGGCCGGCGAATCGACCATCATCGTGTGAATCCGTTTCGAGACGGCTCCATAGGCGCGGTCGGCGACTTCGGCGGCGTATTGCTTCGTGCCCCAGCGGCGGGCCGTGGAGTAGGGTGGCGGACCGAGGGATTCGAGTTGCCCGGCGCGCTTGATCTCTCCCTGTTCGCGCAGGCGATCTAGAATGATCCGATACGACACGGCTTCGTTGCGCGCCATGTCCAGGAGCTGTTCGGTTCCGACGTACGCGTGAAAGAGCTGCGGATGCCGCGCCGCGAGGGAGATTCCGATCATCGAGCCCATCGAATGGCCCAGCAGAATGATCCGGGACTGCTGCAGGTGGCCGGCGAGGAACTGGGCCAGCTCGGCGCCGTCGGCGACGATCCGATCGAGTGTCATCTCGCCACAGCCGCGGCCGCCGTTGCGACCGAAGGTCTTGCCTACGCCGCGGCGATCCCATTGCACCACCGTGAAGAACCGCTCCCACGACTGGAAGATCGGAGTCCAACCCATGTACGACGTGGCGGGGCCGCCGTGCATGATCAGAATGACGGGGTTGCGTCGGTCCTCGCCGCGAATGCTGATCCATTGCTCGATGCCGCCCAGACGCACGAACATTCCGCTCTCGATTGCGTTTGTTGTCCGGATGGCGAGCGACGCAGCGACCTCCCGCTGCCGACGCGCACGTCGCAGGAGAAATATCGACAGGCGCACGACGCCCGCGAGGATCGCAGCCAATACGACCAGAAGCAGGATTCGACCGATCATGTCCGTTCCCTTGCCGCTTGAAAGAGGTTAGACTCAAAGTACATACTATACGGTACGTACTATGAGGTATGTTAATTGCCGAAGTCCAGTAAATCTTCCAAGAAGGCCGAAATTGCCTGGGCGGAACGCCGGGCGCACACCCGGGAGCGCCTGATCGCCGGCGCCCGGGAAGCCATCGCGGAGAAGGGTTTTCACCGCACGACCCTGGATGAGATCGCCGCCCGAGCGGGGCTCACCAAAGGGGCGATCTACGACAATTTCGAGAGCAAGGAGCAGCTCTTTCTGGCCGTGGTGGCGAGGTGGGCCGCGGAGCGGCACGAGCGCTTCGCCTGGCCGAAGGGACATGCCGGCTCACTCAGGCAGCGTCTGCGGCTGCTCGCCCAGGCCGTGATTGCGGATGCCCCAGAAGCGCAAGCCGAGGCGCCCATGCGCGCGGAGTTTCTCCTCTACACCCTGACGCACGAGGAGATGCGAACGCGAGTGGCGGAAGCAGGTATCGCACGGCATGCGCTCCTGCGCGAACAGGTCCTCCAATTCGTCAAGGAAGAGGAGTTGCCGTTACCCCTCGATCGTTTCGTCGTCATGCTCGATGCACTGGTTCCCGGGCTCATCTTCGTCCGCTCGCAGGCCCCGAAGCTGGTCCCGGACGAGGCGATCCTCGAGATCTTCGAGTCGCTGGCGGGTGCGTTGACTTCGGTATGATTCGCCCATGAGGGGAACCGAAGCCATGCGCAGTGCCAATCACCGCGAGCAACTGAAATCCTTCCTGAAGAGCTGTCGGGCGCGAATCTCGCCCGACGCGGTTGGACTGACCGAGTCGGTCCGGCGCCGCTCGCGCGGGCTGCGTCGCGAGGACGTGGCGGCGTTGGCCGGTCTCAGCGCGACGTATTTCACCTGGCTCGAGCAAGGGCGCAATGTGCATCCGTCGGCGGAGGTTCTCGAGCGCCTCAGCGCGGTGCTGCGCCTGTCGCCCGCCGAGCGTGACTACCTGTTCAACCTGGTCCAACTGCGGCCTCCGCCGTTGACCACGGAGGATTCCGGGGAGTTGGGGCCGGCGGTGAAACGCATGCTCACGGGCCTGAACTATCCCGCCTTGGTCATCACTACGCGCTGGGAAATCGTCGGGTGGAGCGAAATGTGGGTGCGCTGCATTTCCGATCCGGCCGAGCGCTCGATCAAGGACCGCAACCTGCTGCGGATCCTCATGACGGAGCCCGAATTCCGGCGCGATCCGGAGCAGTTTGAGACCACCGCACGTCGGGTGTTGGCGAAGGCGCGGTTCGACTACAGCCGCATGGCGGGTGACGCGGCGTTCGAGTCATTGATTGCCGAGCTGCATGACACCTGTCCCGGGTTTCACGACTTGTGGCACAGCACTGAAGTTGTGAGCCGCTCCGAGGGGGTTTTCACGCACACGACGCGTTTTGGGGACCTCACGTGCGAGCACACCTCATACGTGGTGGAAGGCGCGCCGCACCTGCAGCTACTGATCTTCGTGCCCGTTGGTGAGCACAGCTGTAGGAAGTTTGCGGAGCTGTGTGGCGCCGTCGGCAGAGCGATGATGTAGTCGCGCCTAGGGAAGTTGACGTCGGCGACTACCGCATCTGCTTGTCCGATTCCGAACACCTGCCGGAGCGCGGGCGGCTGCGACGCTCACAACCCGTTGATTTGACACATGAGCGGTGTGACCGCGGCCGAGGCTACACTGCCGCATGCTACGCAACTGTCTGATGGCCGCGCTGCGCAACCTGGCGCGCAACCGACTCAACTCGGCGATCACGCTGTTCGGTCTGACGTTCGGACTTTGCGGCGCACTGTTGTCCGTCACGATCCTGCGCAGCGAGCTGGGATACGACCGGCACATCCCGGGGTACGAGCGTACTTACGTCGCCGACTTCGTTCTGGCGTCAGCGGGCCGCGCGCCGACTCATCACCTGCAGAGTCCGATCTGGCTGGCCAGTCAGATGAAATTGCAGTTCAGCGACGTCGAAGCGGTGACGCGGGTCGCGGAGCAGGAGTTGCGAGTCCGCGCCGGTGTCGTCTCCGCCAAGGAGAAGATCTGTTGGGCCGATCCCAACGTGTTCGATGTCCTGCCTCTGCCGGTGGTGTCCGGGGACCTGCGGAACGCGCTCGGGACACCGGACTCCGTGGTGCTGACCGTTGCAGCCGCGCGAAGGTACTTCGGTCGGGAAGACCCCGTCGGCGCCTCGTTGCAGCTCGGCGACGAGCATCCGATGAAGGTGACGGCGGTTGTAGCGGATCAACCGGCGCAGAGCGCGCTCATCAAGACCGGGGTCTTCGCGAGCTCGTTGGCGGCCTATTCGGCGCTGACACAACTGGATCCGGGCGCCGGCTTTGCGCGCGCCACGTCGGTTGCCTTTCCAGGACGAACCTATCTGCGTCTCGCGCGGCATGCCTCGATAGACGTCCTGCGGCGCGCGCTGCCCGCTTTTGCCAAGGGCGTGTTCCCAACCTGGATGGCAGACAACGCACCTTCGATCAGTCTCGTTCGGCTCGACAAGGTGCATCTGCTCCCGGACTTCAACCCTGGTATCGAAGCTCGCCTGGCGGTGGTGGCGATCGTGGGTGTCCTGATCCTCCTGGTGGGATGTGTCAATTTCATCAGTCTCTCCACAGCGCTCGCGTCCCGGCGCGCGATCGAGGTGGGAGTGCGGAAAGCCCTCGGCGCGGGCCGCGGATCCTTGCTTCTCCAATTCCTCGGCGAGGGCCTGCTTTACGTGCTCCTTGCCGCCGTGCTGGCGCTCGGGCTGGCGGAGTGGCTGATGCCGAGGGTCAACGCCTTCCTCAACACAGCGGCGGTCCCCGACTATTGGAACAACTCCGCGGCGACGCTTTTCACGGTAGCCGGAGTCGTCGCGCTGGGTGTCGTGGCCAGCGCGTATCCGGCGTGGGTTCTGTCGGGTTTCAACACGATCCACTCGCTCAAGCCGGGCGCAGGCCTGGTGAGCGGCCAACGCGCTGGCGATGCGACACGCCAATGGTTGGTCGCCTGTCAGTTTGCGGCGCTGGTGGGCCTGGTGATCGGCTCCGGGGTGACGTACGAGCAACTCTCCTATGCCACGCACTCGGTCCTGCGGCTCGATACGGATCAGATGCTCATCGTTCATTCGCAGTGCAATGCAACCTTCGAGGAGCGCTTGCGGAGGCTCGCGGGGGTCAGGGAAGTTGCTTGCTCCAACGAGGCTTTTCTCACTGGTGGCTGGACTGCGCACGCGACCTTGAAGGATGGCAGCGCGATGTCGATCTCGGTGGTGGAGGTGCAGCCCGGCTTGCTCGAGATGTATGGAATCCGGCCGACCGCCGGCCGGCTGTTTGCCACGGGGCGCGATCCGGTAGTCAGTCAGGACGTGAAGGACGGTCCGATGGGGCGCGTGGTGTTGAACGAGTCGGCCGTGCGAGCCCTGGGTTTTGCCTCGCCGGCGGCGGCGATCGGCGGCAAAGTCGATGGCCGCACGTTCGGCCCGCAATCCGGCGAGATCATCGGCACCGTCCCGGACTTCTCCCTCGCCGCCGCCACGCAACCGATTCTGCCCACGGCCTACGCGATTTCTCCGCCCCGACTGAGTCTGATCAGCGCCAAGCTGGCCGGCCGCGACATTCCCGAAACTCTGGCCGCGATCGACGATCTGTGGCGGGGCGCCGGCTCGGAAGACCCGATCGATCGCCAGTTCGTCGACGACTACATTCAGCGACTGTATGTGTCGGTGGCGCGTCAGACCCAGATCCTGGCCGTGTTCTCAGGTTCGGCATTGATGCTCGCGTGTCTGGGATTGATCGGACTCGCAACGGCGGCCGCCGAGCGGCGGACCAAGGAGATCGGCGTCCGCAAGTCCCTCGGCGCCCAGACGGGTGATGTCCTGCGACTGCTGGTCTGGCAGTTCATCAAGCCCGTTTTGTGGGCCAATGTGATCGCCTGGCCGCTCGCAGCGTGGATCATGAATCGCTGGCTCCACGGATTTGCCTACCACGTCGATCTCGATCCCCGGCTGTTCGTTGCGGCGTTCCTGCTGTCGGTGTCGATTGCGACACTGACGGTCGTGGCCCATTGCTATCGGATAGCAATGGAGCGACCAGTCACGGCCCTGCGGTACGAATAACCGCGCAGCGGGCACCACTGTGTGAACGCCTCGCGCCGGCATCGCTTGGCGCCGATGGCTGCAATATCACGGCAGAACTCAGGGTCAGCTCAGGGTGCAGGCCGGGGCTCGGGCCCCGGATGCGCTATAGTCTGTATCTAAATAGAGTCCGGAGAGCGTGTGGCCCTTCTGTTCGTGTCGTACCTCGGCGGGGTGGTAACCATCCTCAGCCCGTGCGTGCTCCCGGTGCTGCCCTTCGTGTTCGCACGCACTGGTCGGCCCTTTGCCACGAGCATCCTGCCGATGCTCATCGGAATGGCTCTGACGTTCGCAGCGGTCGCGACACTGGCAGCGGTCGGCGGAGGTTGGGTCGTCCAGGCGAACGAGTACGGACGGATACTGGCGATGGTGCTGTTGGCCGTCTTCGGCCTGATGCTTCTGTGGCCGCGCCTGACGGACTACGTAACGCAACCCCTGGTGGCGTTCGGCAACCGACTGTCTCAGAGCTCGGATGCACCCGGTTCGCGAGGCTCTATCCTCGGCTCCTTCGTCCTGGGCATCGCAGTCGGATTTCTCTGGGCTCCCTGCGCCGGACCAATCCTCGGTCTCATTCTTACGGGCGCCGCGATTCAAGGGGCCAACGCCCAGACGACCTTCCTGTTAGTAGCGTATGCAGCGGGTGCGGCAACCTCGCTCGCGGTCGCGCTTCTCGCCGGTGGTCGCGTGGTGGCGCTGTTGAAAAGATCCCTTGGGGCAGGGGAGTGGGTACGCCGCGGTCTGGGTGCCTTAGTGCTCGTGGCGGTCGCCGTGATCGCGTTGGGATTGGATACCGGTCTGCTGACGCGCGTGTCGTTGTCGGGCACGACTCGCCTCGAGCAGGCGTTGCTCGAGAAGCTCGGGCCCACGAGGCCGCAGGCTGGCGGAGCGATGGCAGCGGGCGGGGCGATGTCGGGTGGTCCCGCGATGATGGCTGGCGGAAACGCCATGAAGGCCAACGGTGCGATGATGGCTGGCGGCAATGCCATGATGGCCGGGGGCAATGCCATGTCCGCCAATAGCGGTGCTATGTCCGCCAACGGTGCCATGATGGCGGGCGGCGGCGCGATGATGGCCGCGGCTGGCCACGGCGCTGGCGGTGCGGTGGGCTCGGAGGGAGTGTTTCCTTCCCTGGATGGCGCGGCCGAATGGCTCAACACGGCGCCGCTGACACCACAGTCCCTGCGCGGCAAGGTCGTGCTGGTCGACTTCTGGACCTACTCGTGCATCAACTGTCTGCGGACGCTGCCGTATGTGCGTGCGTGGGCCAAAAAGTATAAGGACTACGGCCTTGTGGTCATCGGGGTGCACACGCCGGAGTTCGCCTTCGAGAGGAATCTCGACAACGTGCGCAAAGCCGTGCACGACATGGGTATCACGTATCCCGTGGCGGTGGATAACAAGTACACCATCTGGTCGGCATTCAACAACAACTTCTGGCCCGCGGACTACTTCATAGATTCCCAGGGCCAGATCCGCGGTCATGCATTCGGCGAGGGCGACTACGAGAAGTCCGAGCGGACGATCCAGAGTCTGCTGACGGAAGCGGAGGTTGCGGGCGTACCTACAGACCTCGTCAACCCCCGGGGCAATGGGGTCGAGGCCGCCGCCAGCGAGCGGGACGTCAAATCACCGGAGACCTATGTCGGTTACGAGCGCGCCGACAACTTCGCGAGTACGCCTGTCGTCCTCAAGAACCAACCACAGAAGTACGCGGCGCCCGCCGCCCCGCAACTCAATCAGTGGGGCCTGGCCGGTCAGTGGATGGTGGACGGCGAGCGGGCGGTGCTGGCCGTACCGGGGGGCCAGATCGTATTCCGTTTCCACGCCCGCGACCTGCACCTCGTCCTCGGGCCTACCCAGGACGGCAAGCCTGTCCGCTTCCGCGTGCGGCTCGACGGCAAAGCGCCGGGCGCGGACCATGGTGTCGATGCTGACGCTGACGGTAATGGAACCGTGAGCGGCCAGCGCCTTTACCAACTCATCCGCCAACAGGGCGGAGTGAGCGACCGGACCTTCACGATCGAGTTCCTGGACCCGGGCGTCCAGGCGTTCTCGTTCACGTTTGGATAGCGAAGAGGAGTCAGCCATGAGTCATTCAACTTTCACCCGGCGTCGCGTGATGCGGGACGGTGCGCTTTCGATAGCCGCCCTGGCTGCGACCATCGCTCGACCCGCTGGGGCCAACCTGCCCCCCGCCGCGGCGTCCGATGTGTCCATCGAGAACTTCGGGCCGGACGGCAAGAGCCTCGGCCTCAGCCGCGTGCCGAAGGTTCACAAGACGGACGCCGAGTGGAAGGCGCAACTCGCGCCGGCCTCGTTCGAGATTACCCGCAAGGCGGGTACCGAACGGGCGTTCACGGGGCCGCTGTTGAATCAACACGGCGATGGCATTTTCAAGTGCATCTGCTGTGAGACGGCGCTTTACGACTCGCACACGAAGTTCGAGTCGGGAACCGGATGGCCGAGCTTTTATCAGCCGATCTCGAAGCACAACGTCCTCGAGAGCGTGGATAAGAGTTTCGGAATGGAGCGCACGGCCGTCTCATGCGCACGCTGCGATGCTCATCTGGGGCACGTGTTCAACGATGGACCGCGTCCGACGGGGCTACGCTACTGCATGAACTCAGTGGCCATGACGTTCGCGCCGAAGAAGAGTTAGCGGGGGGCGAACACGCCGGCGCCGGGCCGCTAGTTGTAGGCGAGGCACCACCCCTTGCCTCGCAACCAACACTGGTCGTCCGGAATGTCGTCGCGGCAGTAGAGCCGCGTGACATTTCTGGCCGTACCTTTCTCGAGCGCCCGCGCCAGGGCTGCAACCGACTCGGTGTCCATCCCTTCGGCGGCGATGAAGGCGGCAGGGCAGATCCACTTCACGTGGTAGTCAACGCCACGCCGCTCGATGCGAAATGCACACGCTGACGCCAGGGCACGGCCCATTTTCGCAAGATCCTGTGGCTGCGCCGCGCCAGGAAAGCCCGGCGGCAAACGGTAGCTCATCGGCACGAGGATCCGACCGCCATCACGCAGCGCATCCAGCCACGTGTCCGGAATTCTGGCGAAACTGGCGTTCGCGTAAACGACATCCGCAGCATCCAGGGAGTTCTTCCCCGCGTCACCGTGAACCGGTGTGATGTTGGGTTCGGCTGAGACGTTGCGCTCGAGTCGCTCGGCCAACTCGTCGTCGAATTCGATTGCTGTCACGCGACCGTTGGGCCCGACCAGGCGCGCCAAGATGGCGGAGTAGTAGCCAGTTCCTGCGCCCACGTGCACGACATGCTCGCCAGGCTGGATGGCGGCTGCCGACAGTAGGATCGCGTGCAAGGACGGCTGGCCGTTGTTGATCCCACGCTGAGTGAGCAGCCCGAAGAGAGCATCGGTGTACAGAAATACCGGATCATCGTCCGGGGTTGCGGCATAGGCATCCGGGGGCGGGCCGGCCCCGGCCGGCCGACTCTGCAGGACCGGTGTCTTGAAGGTCATCCAAGGGCCGCGGCCGAGATAGTGTTCTCGCGGTACCTGCGCGAACGCAGCTTCCACGGCGGGGTCCCGCACTCCTGCCGCAGCGAGGATCTGACGGGAGTAGGCTTTACGAACGATGGCTAGCTCGGCTTCTTTGTCCATGCCACACCTATGCGCAGGTCCAGGGCCGTCGCGGACAGGGTGGCGCCAATTGCGCCCAGGGCGGCTGTGCGCATGGCGGCTGGGCGCTGTGCGCAGAGCGCGACCGCCGCGCGCGGCGAGACTGTCCGCGGGGGGGGGTCGGCTGCGCATAGTCCATCAATGAGCCAAACCAAGTCGTCCCCCGTGCCCGGGCCGTCCGTCATCGGCACTCCGCTGGAGCGCGCCGTTGCAGCGGAACTGATAAGCGACATGGACCTGCTGCGGCTCAAGGCCAATGCAAAGCTGCTGGCCCGAGGCCTTGCCCCTGAAGTCCAATGGTGGGACCTCCTGCAGGAGGCCTTCGCCCGAGTTCTCAGCGGCCACCGGGGGAGACCCCCGGGTGTGCCGGTGGACGCGTTCATCACGGGCGTGATGCGCAGCATTCGCTCGCAGTACTGGCGGCAGATGAGTCGCGGCTGTCATGAAAGCGAAACGGATATCTTCGACCCGTCGCCTGATCCCGAGCGAGCCTTGTTGGCCGTGCAGGAGTTGGCGGCCATCACCAGATTGTTTGCTGACGATCCCGTCGTGATGCGTATTCTGGACGGACTCGCGGACGGTCTCACGCCCGATGAGATCTGCTCGGCAAACGGCTTCTCGAAGACAACCTACGACTCCGCTCGCAAGAGAATGCGTCGAACGCTGCTGCGGGAAGGTCTCAGAATGGAATTCCGCCCATGAAGAAATATCAGCGTTTCGCTGCCCAACAGCCTGAAGTGCGTCTCGAGAAAGTCCTCGAGGCATTGACCACCGAGGTGGCAGGAGCTACCGAGCAGGAGGTTCTGGACGCTGCCGCGGATCTGAGAATGGATCCGCGTCTGCGCGGTTCGGTTGCAACCCTCGGTGTGAAGGGCCTGGTGTTTCCCTACAGGCCGGGCGTGTTTGGCCCTGTCAAGCCTGATACCGGAGTGTCGCCAACTCCCGAAGGGCCGTCGCCGCCGACCGACACACCCGATGCGTCGTAGCTGGCCCTGATCGACTTATCGATTCAGGGCGTGGTTCTGCCGGCTCCGCTCACGCGTACCGGAACAGCGCCTTGAAGCCAAAGTCCATATGCGACTGGATGTGGCAGTGGAACAGGCTCAGTCCTGGTTGGTCCGCGGCGAGGTCTACTGTGACTCTGCCGTAGGTCGGTACCACAACCGTATCCTTCATGATGCCGCTCGTGGGCTTGCCGTTCACGTCCACGAGTTCAAAGAGATGACGGTGCAGATGCACCGGATGCGCATCGTCTGTGCGATTGCGGAACACTAGTCGATAGCGCTCTCCCTTCTGCAGCACGAATTCCTTGTCGTGCGGATACGTCTTGCCGTTGACAGTCCACAGGTTGAACTGGCCGGCGCCACCGGGAACCTTGTCGAACACCATGTCGATGGTGTGCGCCGGCGCGGGGGCCGGGGCAGCGACCGACTTCCCGAACGCGGTGTAGTCCCAATGAACGCCCGGCTGGGCGATCCATTGCGGCTCGCGATGTTGGTTCGCGTACTCGACGACGACGCCGAGGCCCGCGTTGCGGGTCATGTCGTCGGTTGACCCGAGGATCCACACGCCGGGGCGGTTCATCTCGATGAAAGCGTCGACCCGCTCGCCGGGGGCGAGGGTGATCACCTTCGCGGTCTGCTGCGTGGGCACGGGGTTTCCATCCAACGCCAGCACGTGAAACTCGTGGCCGGGGAGGGCAATCGTGCGGTTCTCGACGGCACTGGCGTTGAGGAGGTGAACCAGCAGCCGCGTGCCCTGGCGCACTTTGATGGGTTCCCCGGCACGCAGAGCCTTGTCATTGATGGAGTAGAGCTGCGAGACGACCTCGAGCCCATTGGGCCGATCGTCGGGCTTCTCGGGCCGCTCGGGCTGCGGTCCAGGCGCGTCCTGCTCATCCATGTCGACGAATTGATCGGTGTAATACGGTTCCCAGTCGCGCAGCGCCAGGAAGACCTCCTGATCGTAGCGTCCCGGATCGTTTCCCGAGTCGATCAGCAGAAAGCCGTACTGGCCCGTGTAGCTGCCGCGATGCAGATCGCCCATCGCCATCGCGTGCGAGTGGTACCACCGCGTGCCGGCTGGCCGCGGAGTGAACTGATAGCGCCTCCGGGTGCCCGGAGGAATGGGCGGCGTGCCTTCTTCTTCGGCACCATCGATCTCGGATGGCAGAAAGAGTCCGTGCCAGTGAACCAGCTCAGGTGCGTCGGTGTCGTTGATCACGTCCACCGTCACGGGTTTGCCTTCCCGCATGCGCAAGATCGGTCCGGGAGAGGAACCGTTGTAGGCGATCGTGCTGACGAAATGGCTCGGAGCGATTTCGACAGCGAGCGGCGCGATGCGCAGGGTGATGTCGGCCGGCGGTCCTGCGGGCGGTCCCGAAGGTGGCGCCCCGTTGGATCCGGGCATCGCCATGGGCACTCCCGGCGAAGTCTGTGCTGGCGCTGCCGCATTGGCAGCCGCAGCGGCGTGCTCTGGCCCAGCCAGTCCCGCGACGGCCAGTCCGGTGGCGGTCGCGCTCAATGTCATGAACTCGCGGCGCTTCATTGAGTCATTTTAGGCATGCGTGGGCGGGAACGAGCAACCCGACTGCGGTATGGTTGCACGGCGCATTGGGCAAGCGCCGGACACAGTCTTGGGGTACGAATTGCCCGTGATCAGACAGGCTCCTAGAGGGCCAGAGGCGTATGCGGCCGCAGCGACCGAACCGGTTTCTGGCCTTGCTCGGCAGTCTGGGCTGCGGACTGGTGGCGCTGTATTGCCTGCAAAGTGCCTGGGCTCAGGAAGACTATTCGAGCGTCCCTGACGACGGGACCGGCGAGAAGGCGGAGTTTTACTGGTCGCGACTGCGATACACGGCCAGCAACTTCGGGGGCGGTGGTTACGGATACGGCTACGGCGGGTTCGGTTACGGCAACTGGGCGCGCGATTACCCCAAGGCGGATCGCCAGTTCCTGCTGGCGCTGAAGCGCCTTACGCGCATCCAGATGCGTCCGACCGAACAGATCGTCGACTTGAAGAGCGACCAGATCTTCAACTATCCCTGGGTCTACGCCGTGCAGGTGGCGAACTGGACGTTCACCGACGCGGAAGCGCAAAGGCTGCGCGAATATCTGTTGAAAGGCGGCTTCCTGATGGTCGACGATTTTCACGGCACCCAGGACTGGGATCGCTTCATGTCCGCCATGCGCCAGGTGCTGCCCGACCGCCCCGTCGAGGACCTCAGCGACAACGATGAGATCTTTCACGTGCTCTACGACCTGGGACAGCGCTTCCAGGTCCCGGGCGAGCAGTACGTCAACACGGGACGGACCTACGAGAAGGACGGGTACGTGCCCAAGTGGCGGGCGATCCGCGACGAGAAGGGCCGCATCATGGTCGCCATCTGCCACAACATGCACCTCGGGGATGCCTGGGAGTGGGCGGACATGCCGGAGTATCCGGAAAACTTTGCCTCCATGGCCTATCGGGTGGGGCTCAACTACGTCGTGTACGGCATGACGCATTGATGGGACGGGTGCGGCGCAGCCGCCTTGTCTGATGCACGACCCACCGGGCTCTCTTACGGATGTTCGAATTTCTCTTCAAGTATCCCTACGCCGCCTTTGCCCGCGGCGAGTTCGTGTTGCTGGGTGGTCAGCCCCGTTGGGTACTGCTTGCGTTGATAGTTGCAGGCGCGGCTGTCCTCGCGACGCTCATGCTCGCAAGAGTCGCGCGCTCGAAGGCGAAGCTCGCTGTCTGGCGCCTGGGCGTCCTGTGGGCTTTCGAGGTCGCCACCATTGCCTTGCTGCTGGTGTTGCTCTGGCGGCCGGTGCTGTCGGTGTCGGAGCTCAAGCCGCGCCAGAATATCGTCGCTGTGCTGGTCGACGACTCACGGAGCATGAGCCTCGCTGACAACGGCGCGACGCGCGAACAGGAGGCGGTCAAAGCCCTTCAGGCAGGCACGTTGGCCGAGCTGCAGCGCAAGTTCCAGACACGCCTCTATCGTCTCGACACAGGCATAACGCGCATCACGGATGCGGCGGCGCTGGTGAACGCCGAGGCGCCGGCAACGCACATCGGTGCCGGGCTGGAGCAATTGCTGACGCAGACGGCCGACCTGCCCCTCGGAGCGATCGTCCTGCTGAGCGATGGCGGGGACAACACCGGTGGCATCGATCGCGATGTCCTCGAGACATTGCGCAATCGCCGTTTGCCCGTCTACACGGTCGGGTTCGGCCGTGACACCGCGGATCAGGATGTGGAGATCCAGGACGTGGTCGTCGCAGGCCGCACGCTGGCCGGCTCGCGTTTGAGTGCGACGGTGAAGTTCCAACAGTCCGGCTTCACGGGACGCAAGTCGACGCTGACAGTCCGGGACGGCAAACAGCTCCTGACCTCGCGCGAGGTGAGCTTCGGGCCCGATGGTCGTGCACAGACGCAGAACCTGCTGTTCAACGTCGGCACGGCGGGCGCCAAGACGCTGCAGTTCGCAGTCGAGCCGGTCGCCGGCGAAACCAACCGATCCAACAACGTGCTGACGCGGATCGTTTACGCCGAGCCGGAGCCGCGGAAGGTCCTGTACTTCGAGGGCGAGCCGCGCTGGGAGTACAAGTTCATCCGGCGCGCGGCCGAAGACGACCCGATGCTGCACCTGGCTTCGATGCTGCGGACGACCGAGAACAAGATCTACCGCCAGGGTGTGGCCAACGCGCAAGAGCTCGCCGACGGTTTCCCCAAGCGGGCGGAGGAATTGTTCGGCTATCAGGCGTTGATCATCGGCTCGGTGGATGCGGGCTACTTCACTCCCGCGCAGCAGCAGCTGATCCGGGACTTCGTGGATCGCCGCGGGGGTGGGCTGCTCCTGTTGGGCGGTCGCCAGTCGCTGGCGGACGGGATCTGGGGTGGGTCGCAGATCGCCGACCTGCTACCCGTGATCCTTCCGGAGGGACACGACACCTTTCATCGTGATCCGGCCACTGTCAGTCTCACCTCCGGCGGCGAGGACAATGTCATTACGCGGCTGGTCGATGATCCGGCGAAGAATCTCGAACAGTGGAAGAAGCTGCCGTACCTGATGGACTACCAGGATCCCGGCAAGCCGAAGCCCGGCGCGGCCGTGCTCGCAGAAATGCACGCCGCCGACAAGACCATGCCGCTGTTGGTGACCGAAAACTTCGGCCGCGGCCGCTCCGCGGTGATGGCGACCGGCGGCACCTGGAGATGGCAGATGAGTCTGCCTCTCGGCGACAAGAGTCATGACCTGTTCTGGCAACAGCTGCTGCGCTGGCTCGTAGCCGATACTCGCGGCCAGCTCATCGCCTCGGTGCGTGACACGACTCTGTTCGATGACGGACATGCCCGAATCTCCGCCGAGGTTCGCGACAAAGAATATCGGACTGCGGCCGATGTCAGCGTCACGGCTCATGTCATCGGCCCGGGGGGCGTCTCGGCCTCGGTCGAGCTGAGCCCGGTGCCGAATTCCCCCGGGCACTTCCAGGCGGACTGGGCAGCCCCGAACGCCGGACTGTACGTGGCCGAGATGACGGCCCGGCACGGCAAGGACGTGCTCGGCAGCGATGTGGCGACGTTCCAGCGTCTCGACGGTGTGGCCGAGAGCTTTCACACCCAGCAGAACCGCAATCTCCTCGAGACGCTCGCCACGACCACCGGCGGGCGGTATGTTGGGCCGGCAGAGCTGCCGGCGCTCGCGCGGGACATCCCGTTTTCCCAGGCCGGCATCGTTTCCCGGGAAATCCACGATCTGTGGAACATGCCGATCGTCTTTCTGGTTCTGTTGGCGCTGCGCTGTGGCGAATGGATGCTCCGCAGGTTATGGGGCGTGGTATGAGTGGACTTCGCGGGCGAGTGTCGGGGTACCCAGCATCTGCCTGGATCGCTGCCCTGATCCTGCTGGGATGGGCCTGGGTTCCGCAGGCACGCGCGGACTCCTATTTCCTGACAGTCGCCGGTCTCGGCGGCGAGCCCGACTACGAGCAGCGCTTCACGGCGCTCGCGGGGGACCTCGACCGCATTCTCAAGGCCGCAGGCACCACGAATCACGTCATCACGCTCTCGGGGACCGACGCCACGCGGGCACGCATGACGGAGTCGCTCGAATCGATCGCGAAAGAGGCCGGATCCAGTGATGACTTCGTCCTGATCCTGATTGGCCACGGCTCCTACGACGGCCAACAGTACAAGATGAATCTGGTCGGGCCGGATATCTCGGCCTCGAGCCTCGCGCAGCTGTGCAACCAGATCGCTGCCCGCCGCCAGGTGATCGTCAACACGACCAGCTCGAGTGGGGCCTCGGTATCGATCCTGGCCCATGCGGGTCGCGCGGTGATCGCCGCTACGAAGTCAGGAACAGAAAAGAATGCCACCGTATTTGCGCGCTACTGGGTAGATGCGCTGCGTGACGCAAGCGCCGACGTCGACAAGAACGATTCGATCAGCGCGCTGGAGGCATTTCAATACGCGACTACCAAGACCGCCGCGTTCTACGAGTCGCAAAAGCGTCTGGCTACGGAGCATGCCATTTTCGCTGACGCCGGTAACGCCGCAGCGGTTCGCGTCGCGTCCAGTTCGAGCGGTGCGGGCAAGCTGCTGTCCAGTATCACGCTCGTGCGGTTGGCGGAGGCGGGAAGCGCCGCATCCAATCCGGCCAAGCGGGCCTTACTGGCGAGGAAGGAGCACCTCGAGACGCAGATCGACACGCTGAAGTACCAGCGCGCCGCGATGTCCCCGGATGAGTACAAACAGAAATTGACGACGGCGCTCGTGGAGCTCGCGCAGGTCCAGGAGGATCTGGACAAATGAACCGCCGGCTGCCACACCTGATCGCGACGATCGCGGTGGCAGCTTGGGCCGCAGGCGCAGCCTTTGGCGCGGCTCAGGGCGCAGCGCCGGGTAGCGCGAATCGCCCGCCTGCGAACGCGGCTGCGGCCAACAGTGCCGGCCGCCCGGCGCAATGCCGACAGCTCGAGAAGCATGGCCGTCGCGCCGAGGCGAAGAGCTGCTTCAGTGCCCTGGCTCAATCGGATTCGGCCTATCTGCGTGCGGAAGGCGATTGGGGGCTACGCGACTACCAGCGCGCCAACGATGAGTTTCGTCTCGCGACCGCGCAAGCGGATCGCAACGCACAGTATCGCGCCCGCTGGGGCCGGATGCTGCACGAGCGGTTCAACAACCAGGACGCGCTGGACCTGTTCAAGGAGGCGCTGCAGCGGGACCCGAAGAACGCGGAGGCGTTGTTCGGCATGGCGCTCATCAGCGCCGACGGTTATGACAGCAGTGCGATCGATTGGGCGCACAAGGCGCTGGAGGCCGATCCGCAACGGGCCGAGGCGCACGAACTGCTGGCGAATCTCGCGTTGGAGGATTCCGACGCGGCACAGGCCGGGAGCGAAGCCGATGCCGCCCTGAAGACCTCCGCCGACTCGCTTGATGCGATGTCCGTGCACGCAACCATCGAGATCCTGGCCGACCGCTCCCCCGATACCTGGTTCGGCAAGATCGCGGCGATCAATCCCGGTTACGGTCGGGCGTTCGCGCTCGCCGGCCACCATCTCACGCTGCGCAATCGTTACACCGAAGGGATCGAGTACTACCGCAAGGCCATCGCGGCGGAGGCCGATCTGTGGTCGGCGAGGTCGGAGCTGGGCGTCAATCTCATGCGCCTCGGTCAGGACGACGAAGCGCGCCAACAGCTGCAGAAGTGCTACGAGAACGGCTATCGCAACGAGGCGACGGTCAACAGCCTGCGGCTGCTGGACAGCTACAAGAACTTCGTCGTCTTCAAGGACGATACGACGATCCTCAAGCTCCACATGAAGGAGTCGGATCTGCTGTATCCGTACTTCATCGCCGAGTTGAAGCGCTCGATCGCGGTGTACGAGCAGAAGTACCAGATGAAGCTCTCCGGTCCGGTGCAGGTGGAGGTCTATCCGGATCACGAGGACTTCGCGGTGCGAACGCTGGGCCTGCCCGGGCTCGGGGCCCTGGGGGTGACTTTCGGCAACGTCGTCGCCATGGACAGTCCGTCGGGTCGCAAGCCCGGAGATTTTCACTGGGCCAGTACGCTGCGCCACGAGATGAGCCACGTATTCATTCTTGCCGCGACCAAACACCGCGTGCCGCGCTGGTTCACCGAAGGCCTGGCCACGCACGAGGAGTCGCAGGCTTCGCCCGAATGGGGCGATCCCATGACACCCGACATCGTGATCGCTTTGCGGGACAAGAAGCTGTTGCCGGTTGCGGACCTGGACAAGGGGTTCGTACACCCCGAGTACCCCGCGCAGGTCTTCGTGTCGTACTTCCAGGCAGGACGGATCTGCGACTACATCCAGAACAAGTGGGGCGCAGCCAGGCTTCTCGAGATGGTCCACTCGTTTGCCGACCTCGTCAGCACGCCCGACACCATTCAAAAGGTGTTGGGGATGAGCGCCGGGGATTTCGACACGGAGTTCCAGAAGTGGCTGTACGACGCTACCGCCAACACCGTCGCCCACTACGATGATTGGCACAAGGAGCTGGCGAAGATCGCGATGAACTCGCGCAACAAGCAATACGACGCCGTGATCAAGGAGGGCCCCGACGTCATCGCGTTGTATCCCGACTACGTGTTCGATGCGAACGCGTATGAATTCCTGGCCGAGGCGCAGCTGGCCAAAGGCGACAAGGCGGCCGCCGCGGCCGTGCTGCAGTCCTACGTGAAGGTGGGCGGTCGCCGCCCGGACACGATCAAGACCCTGGCGCGCCTGCAGGAAGAGCAGGGCCACCCAGGCGATGCTGCCGCGACGCTCGATCGCATCAACTACATCGATCCTGCCTACGACGAAGACCTGCACCGCCATCTGGGGAAGCTCTGGCTGGCGCAGAAGAATTTCGATGGCGCGATCCGCGAGTACGGGGCGGTCGTCGCCCTGCATCCCCTGGACACGGCGGCGGCGCAGTTCGATCTGGCGCAGGCCTACTTCGAGGCGGGCCGCAAGGACAAGGCGCAGGACGCAGTGCTGGCCTCACTCGAGGCGGCCCCCGGTTTCCGCCCGGCGCAGAAACTGTTGCTGCAGCTGAAGAACAACCCTTGAGATTGGCCCAACCCTTTTTAACGGAAACGAGATAACGCATGAGCAGCCTATCCCCAGCGCAGATGAATTCGGGCGACCTGCAGCAGCGGGTCGACCGGTTCCATACCGTGCGCGACCGCATCCTGGGCGAGGTTCGCAAGGTCATCGTCGGCCAGGACGAGGTCCTCGAGCAGATCCTGATCGCCCTGTTCGTCGGTGGCCATTGTCTGATCACGGGCTTGCCCGGAACGGCGAAGACCCTGATGGTGCGCACGATCGCCTCTGCCCTGGGCCTGCAGTTCCGGCGCATCCAGTTCACGCCCGACCTGATGCCGGCTGACATCACGGGAACCGACATCATCGAGGAAGACCCCACTACGGGCCACCGCCGGTGGACGTTCGTGCACGGTCCGATCTTCGGCAACATCGTGCTCGCAGACGAGATCAATCGTACGCCGCCGAAGACTCAGTCGGCGCTGCTCGAGGCGATGCAGGAGCGCTCCTGCACCGTACGCGGCACGGTCTACGCGCTACCCCGACCCTTCTTCGTGCTGGCAACCCAGAACCCGATCGAACTCGAAGGCACTTATCCGCTGCCCGAGGCACAGCTCGACCGCTTCCTGTTCAACACGGTGCTCGACTACCTGAGCGCGGAAGATGAGGTGAGGGTCGTCGATGAGACGACGGGTACAGCGGTTCCCGATGTCGCAGCGGTGACCAACGCGGACGAGTTGCTCGAGTTCCAAGACCTCGTGCGCAGGGTGCCAGTCGCAGAACCGATCGCGCGTTACGCCGTGGAACTGGTCCGGGCCACACGCTTCAAGAACGACAGTGCACCCGCGGTCATCAAGAAGTACGTCAACTACGGTGCCAGCGTTCGCGCGGCACAGTTCGTCATTCTGGCGGCGAAGGCTCGAGCTCTGTCGCAACACCGCTATCACGTGAGTTACGAGGACGTCGTGGCGCTCGCGATTCCAGTCCTCCGCCATCGCATCCTCATCAACTTCCACGCCGAGTCGGATCGGATCGATGCCGACGAGATCCTGCGGCAACTGCTCGCGCACCTGCCGCCGCCACGGAGCTGACGTGTCACGATTTCTCGATCCAGCGGTGTTGGGGGCGATTTCGGGTCTCGACCTGGTCGCTCGCACGGTCGTCGACGGTTTCGTCGCCGGCCTGCACCGCTCGGCGGATTTCGGATTCAGCCAGGAGTTCGCCGAATACCGCGCCTACACGCCGGGAGATGACCTGCGGCATGTCGATTGGAATGTCTTCGCGCGCGCCGAGCGTATGTACCTCAAACGCTATCGTGGCGAGACCAACAGCCTGATCACCGTGTTGCTCGACGCTAGCAACTCGATGGACTACACCTCGCACTCAGTCACGAAGATGAACTATGCGAGGTTCATGTGTGCGGCAATCCTTCACCTGGCGATCCGCACGCAACGAGATGCCGCTGGCCTGCTGGTGTTCGACGGGCAGGTGCGCGAATACATCAAGCCTTCGACCCGTCATGGACAGTTGCCCCGATTGTTCGCCGCCTTGGAGGCGGCCGAGCCGCGTGCTCACACGAGCTTTGACGCGCCGATGGAGCATCTGCAGACGTATCTGCGCAGGCGGGGCATCGTCGTAGTCGTATCCGATTTCTACGCTCCGCCAGCGGACGTCATCCGCGCGGTCGAGCCGCTGCGCTTCCACGGGAACGAGATCCTGTTGTTCCATATCATGGATCCGCGGGAAATCCGGCCGGACCTCGGCAATGCCTCTGTGCTCGTCGACCTGGAGACCGGCGATCGGATGGAGGTCTCGAATGCCTATGCCGTGAACGAATACCGGGAGAAGATCGACGCACATATCGCGGCGTTGCGGGCGGGAGCGGAACGGGCTGGACTGACATACGAGTTGCTGGTGACTGACCGGCCGCTCGACAGCGCCCTGCGTGAATACCTGACGATCCGGCAGCATAGGAAGTAACGGATGGGATTTCTGGCGCCCGGTTTCCTGTTTGGTGCCCTCGCGATCGGCGTGCCGTTGTATCTGCACCTGTTGCGCCGGAATACCAGTACACCCGTACCGTTCAGCTCGTTGATGTTCTTCGAGCGCCGGCCGCTGACGGCGACTCAGCGGCGTCGCTTCAGGTACTGGCTGCTGCTGCTGCTACGGCTGGCTGTGCTGCTGTTTCTGGCACTGGCGTTCGCGGAGCCGTACCTCAACCGACCGATTGCCGGCGTCGTGCCCGAATCGTTGCAGGTCATTGCGATCGACAACTCCTTCAGCATGCGCGCGCAGAACAGTCTCGAGGAGGCGAAGATCGTCGCGCGGAACACCTTAGCGACCCGACGCTCCGCTGACCGCGCTCAGGTGCTCGCCCTCGGCGCGCAGGTGCACCTGCTGACCCAGGCGACCCGCGACAAGCGCTCGCTGAACGATGCAGTCGAGAGCATCCAGGCCGGCGACTCGCGCGGTAGCTACAGCTCATTGGCGGCGGTGGTTCGGTCGATTGCCGAGAGTGAAAAGGTGCCGGTGGTGGTGCACCTGATCGGCGATCTTCAAAAGACGGGCATGCCGCCGAATTTCAACGAGATGGCACTGCCCAACAACGTTTCGCTGGTGTTGCATCCGGTGGGTCCGGTGGTGGGTGCCGACCGGGGGCGCAAGACCCCTGCCGGGTGGTCAGCGGCTGCCAACTGGGCTGTGGAAAGCGTGGAAGTTCCGCGGCAAGTGTGGGACCCGCGCACGGTCCATGTCCGTGCAGTTATCGCGGGCTATGGCACTCCTGCTGCGACTATGACTGCGTCCTTCATCATCAACGGTAAGACGGTCGCGACCCGACCGGTGGCGGTGCCGGCCTCCGGTCGTGCTACAGCCGAGATCGATTCTCTCGACCTCCCGTACGGCTTCAGCCGCGGCAGCGTGAAGATCAATAGTGCGGATTCCCTTGCCGCTGATGACGAGTATCTGTTCTCTATCGAGCGGTCGGAACGCAAGCGCGGACTGTTCGTGTACCAAGGTTCCGACAGTCGTTCCGCCCTGTATTTCGGCACGGCCCTGACGTCAGCGGCCCAGAGCTCGGCGACACTGGACAAGGTGACCGTCGACAAGGTCGGTAATTCAGACCCCGCTCAGTACGCATTCGTCGTGCTGTGCGACGTGGCATCGCTCCCGGCTGCATTCTCCGATCGTCTGCAGAAGTACGTTCGCACCGGCGGCAATGTGCTCGTGTCGCTGGGCACCGCCACCGCACAGCAATCGCAGGTTCCAGTGCTGGGACAGCGCATCCAGGGGTCGAAGCACTACTCGCGGGAAGCGGAGCGCTTTGCGGCCGTCGGTGAGACCAACACCGCGTTTGCCGCTGCAGGCACGATCGAGGAATGGGAGGGAGTGCGATTTTTCTACGCGACCTCGCTCGATGAGACCGATGCGCGCGTTGCGGTCCGATTGCAGGACCGGACTCCGCTCTTGCTCGAGAAGCGCCTCGGAGAAGGCCGTGTTCTGGTCTTCACTTCCGGCTTCGACAACCTGACCAGCGATCTGCCGTTGCACCCGGTGTTTGTCGCCTTCGTGGAGCGGGCCGTCCGGTACCTGACGGGCGGGGAAACGGGCAACAGCTCGGTTCGGGTGGACGATCTGCTCCAACTGCGGACCGAGCGCGAGGGTGCCGTCGGCGTCGAGGTGACCGACCCGGCTGGGCGCCCGGCACTGACGCTGGCCGAGTCGACTCGCGCCCGGACTCTGGCCTTGAGCCGGGCGGGGTTCTACGAGGTCAGGCTGGCCAACGGGCGCAAGGACCTCGTGGCCGCCAACCCCGACCGCCGGGAGTCTGATCTGGCTGCGATGCCCGAGGAGACGCTCGCGCTGTGGCGGGGAAGCGGGCAGGGCCCGGGGGCCGTCGCGCCGCCGGCACCGCCCGGCGCGCAGGCCAAAGCTGGGGCTCCCGGCGCCTCCAATGGGGCAGTCCCCGTGTCCACTGCACAGACGGGCATGATGCCGAGTAGTTTGTGGTGGTACGCTGTTTTGGCCCTGCTGCTGTTCGCCCTCATCGAGTCCGCGATCGGCAGCGGGTACCTGGGAACCCTGAGGGACGAGCCGTGAGCGCGATCGACGAACTGCGTTCCTATGTAGGCCAGCTCCGGCGGCGCTTCAAGCTGGCCGCGCTCGCCCGTGGCACCGCCATCATCACTGCCGCGGCACTCATCGCCACTCTCGTGCTGGTGGTGATCATCAACGAGTTTGCGTTTTCCACGACGAGTCTGTGGAGCGCACGGGCGCTGCTGCTGCTGACGTTGGTGTTGGGAACGGTATTCGGACTCGCAGTTCCGCTCTGGCGCCTCGGTCAGAGGTGGTGGACGCGCCGGGCCGAGCAGGCGTTCCCCGAATTCGAACAGCGGTTGATGACGTTCGCCGACCGCGATGGGAAATCTTCCGATCCATTCCTGGATCTGCTTGCCGCGGACACGCTGCGCGTGGCCCGCAGGACCGATCTCAAGTCCGCCGCTCCGGATGCGCTCCTGTTCGGTCTGTTCGCGCTCGGTGTCGTGTGTCTCGGCTCGTTGGTTTGGCTCATCCGCTCGGGTCCAGGATACCTCGGCTACGGTGCGGCAGCGTTGTGGACAGGACCGCCCCGCGAGCCGCTGTACGAAGTTCGCGTCAGCCCCGGCGATGCGACGGTGCGCCGTCACGCTGATCAGCTCGTCACGGCCGAGCTTCGGGGCCTGCAGCGCGAGCAATTGAAGATTCATGTCCGCTATCAGCGGGCCGCAAAGTGGGAAGAGACCACGATGCAGCCACGGCCGTCAGCCTCGGGGTTCCAGTTCCTGTTCGCGGGTGTGCCGGAGGACGTGGAGTACTTTATCGACGCAGGGTCGGTGCAGTCGCCGCACTTCCATCTGCGGGTCGCCGACGTTCCGACGGTAAAACAGATCCGCGTGACCTATCACCATCCGGACTGGACGAAGCTGCCGGATGCTATCGAAGATCACGGCGGGGACCTGCGGGCCGTGGAGGGAACCGAGGCGAAGCTCGAGATCACCACCGACCGGCCGATGAGTGCCGGGTCGCTCGCTCTGGATGATGGCCGCGAAATAAAACTCACACCGGGCGCCAAGGCGAACGTCTATCAGGGAGTCATCAAGCTCGAGAAGGACGGCGCTTATCACGTCGCAGCCCGCGACCGGTCCGAGGTGCTGCGCATCTCCGATGACTATTTCATCGAGGCCAGCCCGGTAAAGCCGCCGGAAGTGGCGCTGGTGAAGCCCGAGCGCGACTACCGCGCGAGCCCGATCGAAGAAGTCACGTTGACGGCCAAAGCCGAGGATCCCTTCGGGCTGAGTGACTTCGCGCTGCACTATTCGGTGAACGGCGGCCCCGAGAAGACACTGCGGCTGATGAAGGAAGCCGGTGCTCATCAGTCCAGCGGTACCGCCACCATCGCCCTCGAGTCTCTGAAGCTGGTGCCGGGCGATGTGGTGGCTGTCTATGCGGCCGCCAAGGATGCGCGCAGCGAGGCGAAGACCAATATTTCGTTCGTGCAGATCGAGCCGTTCGAGCGCGAGTTCTCGCAGTCCCAATCCGGCGGTGGCGGCGCAGGGGGCGGGGGCAATATGGCCAACGACCAGGCGCAGATCGCCGAACGCGAGAAGGAAATCATCGCCGCGACCTGGACGCAGAACGGGCAGAAGAGCGCCGCGGCCAAACAGGCCGCGGAACAGTCCAAGTTTCTGGCGGACGTGCAGACCACTTTGCGGGGCCAGTCGCTGTCCCTCGCCGGCCGACTGAGCATGCGGGATCTGCAGTCCCAGAACGAGCAATTCAGCAGCTTCCAGCAGGAGATGGCGGCGGCGGCGGCCGCGATGACGCCGGCGGCCCAGAAGCTGTCGGATCAGCAATGGGCTGCGGCCGTGGCCGATGAGCAAAAGGCGCTCCAACACCTGCTGCGCGCGGAGGCGACCTTCCGTCAGATCCAGGTGGCCTTCAACAGTCGCGGGGGCGCAGGCGGTGGCGCCGTCAACTCGGCGGGCCGCGATCTGGCGAGCCTGTTCGATCTCGAGTTGGATACGCAGAAGAACATGTACGAGTCGCCGCAGACTCCGTTCTCCGCCAACAAGCGAGATCAGGAGATCGAGGACGCGTTGCGCAAGCTCGATGAACTCGCGCGGCGTCAGGGCGAGTTGGCGGCGCAACGGCAGAACAACGGCGAGCAGTCGGCCGAAGAGCGCTGGCAGCAGGAGATGCTCCGCCGGAAAGCCGAAGAGCTGCAGCAGCAGGTCGAGCAGCTCGCGAAGAATTCGAGCGAATCCGGGCAACAGGGTCGCTCGGGCCAGCAAGGACAACAAGGCCAGTCGGGCCAGCCCAATGGCTCGCAATCCGGCAAGGGTGGTTCCAACGGCAGCTCGAGCAGCTCATCCTCCGGCAGCGACGGCTCCGAATCAGGCGGGGGCGACAGCTCGCAATCCTCGGGCGTACGTCAGGCATTGAACCGTCTGCGTCAGGCCCAGGACGACATGCGTCGCGCCGTCGACCAGCACAACAGCATGGATGCGCGCCGCGCAGCCGACCGCTTGCGCGAGGCGATGGGCTTGCTCGCCGGCCTGCAGCAGCAGGACGTTGGACACAAACTCGATTCCCTGGGGCAGCAGGTCGCAGACCTCCAGGAGCGCCAAAGCGAGCAGAGTGAGCGCATGCGCCAGCTGCGAACCACGCGCAGCACAGCGAGCTTGGCCGGTCGCGGAGGACTACCGGGACTCATCGATGACCGACAGAAGCTCGCCGACGATCTGGCACGAGTTACTCGCGACATGCATGCGGCCGAGCGTCAGGCCGATGAGCGTAGCCGTACCGCTGCCGGCAAGTTGCACGAGGCCCTGGGCGATCTCGAGACGGCGGACACGGAGACACGCCTCCAGAGAAGCGCTGACATGCTTCGTCGTGGCTACGCTCCGCTCAACGATGATGTCGAAACGCAGGTTGCAACCGACCTCAAGCATCTTCGCGACCAACTCGGCGACGCGAGAACCGCCGCGGCGGACGGCAAAGGCAATTCGGATGACGCGCTCGACACGGTCGAGCGGCTGCGCAGTCGGCTTGCGGCGCTCGATCAGAGTCTGCGGCGCAACCCCGGACAGGGCCAGCCCGGGGGACAGAACGGCCAGCCGGGGAATCCGGGCCAGCAGGCCGGTACGCCCGGGGGTCAACAGGGCGGACAGCAGCCAGGCGGACAGCAGGGCGGCAACGGCAGCCAGGCCGGTGGCCAGTCGGGCGGCAATGCAAACGGCCAGGGCCTGGTCGCCGAAGGCCAGCCTGGCCGAGGCGCCGACGGCAGACTGGTTGGCCCCGTCGGGGGCGTGGCGGGCGGCGGTGGCGGTTATCGCGGTGGCTATGTGGATGGGGCTTGGAATGCCGGCAACAATGGCTTCGATCCGCGCCTGCCGCACCGTCTCGGGCCGGAAAACAACACCATCGCGATTGGTCCGCGGACCCGCGAGGCTTATCAGGCGGGCGTGGACGAGCTGAATCGTCTGCGCCATTCCGTCGGTGAAGACGAGGGCGCCCGCAAGCAGGTCGATGACCTGATCCGCTCGATGCAGCGACTCGATCCCAAGCGCTTCCCCGGGAATCCCGCGATGGTCGACGATCTCTACGCCAAGGTGCTCAGCGGGGTCGATAAACTCGAACTGCAACTGCGGCACGCGCCGGACCAGGTTCAGCCCGGTGAGGTTCGCAGCGCCAACCCGGCGCCGATGCCGGCGGGTTACCAGGGGGCCGTGGCGGATTACTTCCGACGGCTCAGCGCGAATCCTTAGAAGCCAAGAGGCCTTCTCACGCAGCAACTCACGGGGCCGCATGTTCATGCGCCGCGGGGTGCGTTCAGTCCAGCCGTGTTGGAACGAGTCCGAATCGCATTTAAGGCGTTGATTCGGTACGAATATTACGCGTGGTTTTGCCTGGCCCGGTCGTCTAACGAATTCGTTACGGGCTCATTGGTAGGCTTTTCCCATGCAACTTCTGCTGATTGAAGACAACCTCGATCTGTCTGCCAATGTGGGGGAATTTCTCGAGTCACGCGGTCACGTGGTCGACTATGCGCGTGACGGCGCGAAGGGCTTGGAGTTGGCGGCCAGTGACAGCTATGACGCTGTCATTCTGGATCTTGGACTGCCGGGCATGGATGGCATCACCCTCTGCAAGCGCCTGCGCGAAACGGCTCGAAAGGACGTGCCGTTGCTGATGCTCACTGCCAAGGACACCGAGGCTGATAAGTTACGCGGCTTCGAGGCGGGCGCCGACGACTACCTGACCAAGCCGTTCTCTTTGCCCGAGTTGCTGGCGCGTCTGACCGCGATCGTGCGTCGGACTGTTGGCGCGAAAGGAGTACTGCACGTCGAGGATCTCACTTTCGATCTTCGAACGCTGAGTATCCGCCGCGGCAACCGCACCATTACGCTGGCACAGACGGGCATGCGCATCCTCGAGCAGTTGATGCGGGCTTCCCCGGGCGTGGTCACGCGTGAACAGATCGAGCGGAGCGTCTGGGGAGCCGATCGTCCCGAAAGCGATGCTGCACTGCGGGTACACATCTTTGCGATCCGTAGTGCGATCGATGGTGAGGGCGAACGGAAGCTGCTGCACACCGTGCACGGCACGGGATACCGACTGGCGTAAGGGACCTGATGCGTTTCGGCTGGAGCCTGAGAACGAGATTCCTTTTGGCGAGTTCCGTTCTCGCTTTGGCCCTGTGCGTCGTTTTTGCCTTCGCGGTTCACCAGTTCATCGAGCTTCTCGAGGACGAGATGCTTCACCGCACGCTCGTCCGCGAGATGCAGCAGTTCAAGCTGCAACTGGAGACCCATCCGAGCGTGCTGCCGGCCCCAGGCGAGGACATGAGCGGGTTCGTAGTCGGCAATGCGGCGGACCAAGCCAAGCTCCCCGCAGGACTCCGCGATCTATCGCCTGGATACCACGAGGACGTGGTCCTGGGCGGTCGTTTCTACTTCGTAGGGGTCGAGGACAGTCCGCGTGGACGTCTCTACCTCGCTTTGGATACCGAGAAGGTGGATACGCTCGAGGGCAGGGTCATCACTGTCGCAATCGTGGTCGGCCTATTCGCGCTCGGATTCGCGGCGGTGGTTGGCTTCACTCTCGCGCGCATGGTGATGCGTCCCGTCACGGAACTGGCCGACCGCGTCGAGCATATGGATCCCCTGCAACGCAGTGGCCGTCTTGGCAACCATTTCGCGAACCGCGAGGTTGGGGTGATCGCCGCGGCGTTCGATGGCTATATGGAGCGACTCGAGCGGGTATTGGAGCGGGAGCAGTCGTTCACCGAGGACGCGAGCCACGAGCTGCGCACTCCCTTGGCGATCATCTCGAGCTCGGCGCAGCTGCTTTCGGAGGAACCGGCATTGTCCGCCGCGGGAGTCGAGCGTCTCGGACGCATCCAACGGGCCTGCTCGCAGATGCAATCGCTGATCGAAGCGTTGTTATATCTCGCCAGAGGCGAGGCCGACGGCCCCCCGCAGACCTGCGCTCTCAATCGGATCGTAACCGAATCGACTGACATGGCCGGCGCCAGCCTCGCTTCGAGCGAGGTGGAAATACTCGTGGAGCTCGAGCCTGTCGTCGTCAAGGGATCGCCAGTTATGGTGGCATCCGTCGTCAACAACCTCCTGTTCAACGCGGTGAACTACACTCAGCGCGGGACCATCAACGTCACGCTCACTCGAGATACGTTGACTGTCCGCGATACGGGGGCAGGTATTCCCCCCGAGGATCTGGGGCGGATTTTCGAGCGACGCTATCGGGGAGCGCAAAGCCGAGGGCTGGGTCTTGGTCTGTATCTCGTGAGCCGGATTTGCGATCGCCTGGGTTGGCGGATCGAAACCGAGAGTCGCTCGGGAGAGGGCACCACCTTCCGCATCCGACTGCAATCCTCGGTGGTATCGGCGGCGGCGGAGTCGGCGGACGCATGAGCATGGATCAAGCCACAAGCGCTCTGGCTGACTTTGACGATGAGACACCCCTCATCGCGAGGATGCTCGAGGGCGAGCAGCAGGCGTTCGGCAGCTTCTTCGACGCTCATTTCCCGAGGCTGTATCGGTTCGCCAAATCCCGTTTGGAAGGAGATGAAGAGCTTGCGCGTGAAGTGGTCGTCGCCTCTCTCTGCAAGGCCATGCGCAAGCTCTCGAGCTTTCGTGGCGACGCGGCGATCTTCACCTGGTTGTGTCGCATCTGCCTGCGGGAGATAGTCGATCGGGTGCGTGTGCGGCGCCGATATCGCGAGCACATCGTGCTCATCGACGATGAGCCGGAGTTGGCCGAGATCGTCGATGTTTTCGAGGATGAAGCGAATGCAGATCCGCTCTTTGCGTGCTCACGTGCGGAACTTGCGCGCCGGGTTCACGAGGTGCTCGATCACCTTCCCGGCCGGTATGCCAACGCGCTGGAGTGGAAGTACATCGAAGGGCGGTCGGTCGAGGAGATCGCGGACCGTCTTGGAATAGGCCATACGGCAACCCAATCCATGCTGGCACGGGCCCGGGTGGCGTTCAGGGTCGGGATTCAGAGGGCCTGCGGGGCAGCCGAAGCCGACCCGCAGGCGTTTCTGGAAGCCTGACGGCAGCCTGCTCGCCTGAGCCGGCGGCCGCCGTGTCGGCGGCTGGCGCGTTCGTCTCAGGTCGAGCGATAACTCGCGCGCTTGACCTTGCGATGCGCGATCTCGCGCTCGTAGATGCCGCAGCGCGTGACCCGAACTTCGTTGGCGATCCGCTCCGGGTTGATGGGCGTCTCGACCTTGGGCGTGGAGGCCATGATCGCGTCGTAGCGCTCCTGCATTCCCGGCTTGAATTCCGGGTGGCTGAGAATGAACAGATCGTTGTTGACTACGCCATTCATCACGCGCTCGCCAGCCTCCAGGGGATCCATCGACGTGAAGGTCGGGCGAGGCGCGCCGGACGGGCGCTGTGGTGCGCCTGGCCTGTGGTACGGGTTGTCCTCGCCGGTTGCGAAGTAGTTGTCCGTGTTGACGCCGCCGGGACAGAACACCCCCGTGCCGATGTTGGTGGTCTCGAGCTCGACGCGCAGCGCTTCCATGATGCCCACGGCCGCGATCTTCGTGGCCGTGTACACGCCCGCATTGACGCCGGGAAGAAGTCCGCCCATGGACGCCGTCGTCACGAAATGGCCGCCTTCCTTGTGCTCCATCATGTGCGGGAGGCATGCAGCGACGCTGTTGTAGATAGCCGTGAAGTTCACGGCGACTGCGTTGTCCCACTCGTCGAACCTGGCCTGGCTTGCCTGGCGCAGCGTTTTGATACCGGCATTGTTCACGACGAGGTGCAGCTTGCCGTACTGCTGGATCACCTGATCCAACATGCTCTTCCAGCCGTCACGGTCCGTGACGTCGTGCTTCACGGCGAACACGCCCGCATTGCCTGCTTTGAACAATGGCAGCGCCGCCTTCAGGCGGTCCTCATTGCGGTAGCCGATGACGACCTTCATGCCTGCATTGGATGCGGCGCGAGCGATTCCAAGGCCGATGCCGTCCGAAGCCGCGGTCACGTAGGCAACCTTGCCCTTGAGATCCTTCAGCGGCGGAGGTTGGGAGACGGTGGGCTCTGGCGGCGGAGGGGGGCGCGTGCCTGGGCCGCGGGATTGCGCCGGAGCACCGGATTGACCTGATGCGCTGGCCCCGGCTTGGGAGCCTTGGGCTGCGGCGTATTCGCCGAGGCCCAGGCTGGCGATCAGTCCACCAGCACCGACGGCGGTGCTGGCGCGAAGGAATTGGCGGCGGCTCAAAGCTTCGGCGACCAGGCGCGCGTCGTGAGCCATCGGTTTGTCGTTGTTCCTGCTCATAGTGGCTTTCCGTTAAACCTTGACGCTGCGATAGGACTTACGCGGCTTCTGCCGGTGCACGATTTCGCGCGGATAGATGCCGGCGTGCAGTACGCGTGTCTCTCCTTTGGCGCGCGCTTCGTACGATGCCGGATCCTCCTCGGGCTCCGAAGCCAACATGGCGTCGAAGCGCTGTTGGGTGCCGGGCATGTACTCAGGGTGAGTCACGATGAACAGATCGTTGTGAATCACGCCGTTCATTACACGCTCTCCGGCTTCGAGTGGATCCATGCCCGGCGACGGCCCCCTGCGCACGGGTGCGTTTGCCGGCCTGTTGGCCGCACGGAACGGATTCTCCTCGCCGGTACCGACCCAATTGTCGGTGTTGACACCGCCAGGCACGAAGGCCGAGGTGCCGACCGTGGTGCCTTCGAGCTCAACGCGCAGGGCTTCGATCAGTCCGACCACCGCAATCTTGGTCGCGGTGTAGACCCCCAGCGGGCCGCCCGGAAGCAGGCCGCTCATCGATGAGGTCACAACGATCTGAGAGCCTTCTCCGTGTTCGAGCATGTGGGGCAGGCAGACGGCGACGCTGTTGTACGTTGCCGTGAAATTCACGGCGACGGCGTTGTCCCAGTCGCTGGCCGGGCAGTCGCTGACGCGCTTGCCGGTCTTGGAGCCCGCGTTGTTGACGACCAGGTGCAGCTTGCCGAACTGACTCTTGATCTGCTCGAGAGTCTTCGCCCAGGCATCGCGATCGGTGACGTCGTGTTTGATCGGCAGCAGGCCGGCATTTTTCTTCTTGAACAGCGGCAGAGCTGCCTTGAGACGTTCGTCGTTGCGATAGCCGATGCAGACCTTCATGCCGGCGTTCGAAGCCGCTCGGGCAATGCCGAGGCCGATTCCGTCAGATGAGGCCGTGATGTAGGCGACCTTCCCCTTCAGGTCGTGCAACGGGGCGGCCTGCGAGACTTTGGGCTCCGGGGGAAGCGGCGGGCGGCCGCCAGGGCCGCCGTTTGCGCCGGGGGCGCCGGGGGCGCCGGGTCTCGGGCTGGCCGCGGGCGCTCCTGCGGGCGGCGCCGCATTCTGGGCGACGACGTAGCGGCTGAGGCCGAGGCTGGCCAGAATGCCGGCGCCATAGACGGAGCCCTCGGCCAGGAAGCGCCGACGCTCGAGAGCGAAGCGATCCAGATCCGGGGGCAACGGGGAACGATCCTGCTCGGACATAGGTGACTCTCTGTCAGGCGTGAAGTGAAAGCCAATGATAGGTCTGGCGGTCATTGTCTCCGCGTCGAGCGGCGCGCGCTTCGGTCCCGGCGGGGGACGGCCGGGCAGCGGACATCGGGTGGCCGGAGTCATTCGACCAGACGTTCGGTTTTTCGGCCCGGCGGCGCGGCGGCCTCCTGCCCGCAGCGGGATAATCCCGCACATGGGCATTGTCTATGGGTGGCTGTTCGTAGGGATGTGGGCGACCTGGCTGGGTTACTGGTGGGTCGCTGCCCGCCACGTCAAACCCTCCGTCAAGGTCGAATCAGCGGCATCGCGTCGGTCCCACTTTGTGCCGCTGTTCATCGGGTTCACTCTCGTCTGGTGGCCTGCTTTCCCGGTCTCGGTGTTGCGACAGTATGTCTTGCCCGGCGAGTGGCAGACCTGGGCTGCCGTGGGCACGGTGTTGACCGCTGCGGGTTTGTCGTTCGCGATCTGGGCCCGCGCGAAGCTCGGAGGCAACTGGAGCGGTCAGATCACAGTCAAGGAATCGCATGAACTCACCACCAGCGGTCCCTACAGCCTCGTTCGTCACCCGATCTATACCGGTTTGTTACTTGCGCTGTTAGGAGAGGCCCTTGCGCGAGGTCGGCTTCAGGGGTTCATCGGAGTCGCTCTCGCCTGCATTACGCTCTGGCGCAAACTCAGAATCGAGGAACGCTACATGGGTGAAGTATTCGGCGTGCAATACGCCGCGTACCGGGATCGGGTTGCCGCTCTGATCCCCTTCGTGCTCTGACGCTGCTGCAAAACGAACAGTGCTACGACGCGTGATGTTGGCTTCCACACATCCCCGAAGCCGACCTGGAGTCACGGTCGAGCGGTAATCGCTGCGTCCGGTGCTCCTGGCACGGTTGCTGCTTGGAGAGTGTTCGTCCAGACAACCGATCACCGTCATTCAGTCCTCCGACCTCGTGCGCGACAACACCGTCAACGTGCAGGATCTCACTCAGAAGGCCCCCGGCGTCGAGGCGACGACACCCAATTCGCGGCGTACCGGCATCGCCATACGCGGCATCGGCAAATCCGCGGGCAACGACGCACTGGAGGCCTCCGTCGGCGTGGTGGTCGACGGGGTGTATCTCTCGCACCCGGGCATGACCTACCAGGACTTTACCGATCTCGATCGTGTGGAAGTCCTGCGAGGTCCGCAGGGCACCCTGCTCGGCAAGAACACGACGGTCGGGGCCATCAGTATCGTTACGAAGGCGCCGTCGTTCACCCCCGAGGCTGGTGGAACCGGCGTCCCAACGACACAGGCGCAGGTCACACAGCAAAACAGCGCGCTCAATACCTATGCCAGTATCTTCAATCGGACCTACTTCGGCGGATATCAGCCCCTCGTCGGATCGTGGGATGCCGAGGACCTCAACCTCAACGTGCCGCTCCTGACTCGCAATGAAGGTCTCAGCTCGACGTTCGACTGGAAGCTGGGGGGCGTGACACTGACGCTCATCGCCGGCTATCGCAGCTACGACTTCGACGCCAAGAACGATGCTGACCAGACGAAGTTCGATACTGGTCGCAACGGCTCGTTTCTGTCCACGGGGCCGCGGCGGGGAATCAACTCCTGCAGGCATCCCTCAATCGCGTGTACTTCACCAACCTGATCACTCCCGACACGAAGAGCTATGGGGCGTTCGGGCAGGTCAATGTGACCGGCATCAGCGCGACCGGTCGGTGCGGCGGCCGGCACCGCGCGCCTTGCGCGCGGCTGCCGCGTGGCCTCAGCCCGTGCCCTGCATGACGGCCCCGTCCCGAGTGCGGAAGGTATTGGGTCGCTCGTCAGTGATCGGATGTTTCGCCGCGAGCTTCTCGTCCACCTCGATACCCCAGCCGGGCTTCTCGCTGATCCACGCGTAGCCGTTCTTGACCTGGGCGTGGCCCTGGAAGATGTCCTGAACCAGGGGAGGGAAGTCGATGTGCTCGTGCATGCACAGGTTGGGCGCTGTCACGTCGAGCGTCAGGTTTGTCATGCGTCCGACCGGGGAGTTGGGAGCTCCGTGCCAGGCGAACTTGACCTGAAAGTTTTCAGCGAACGCCGCGACTTTGCGCGCGGCAGTGAATCCGCCGATGTGCGAGACATGATGACGAATCACGTCGATCTGACGCTCCTGCACCAAGGGTTGCCACTCGTGCGGATTGCTCCACAACTCACCGATTGCCAGCGGCGTTGCGCATTGCTGTCGCAGGATTCGGTAGTGGTCCGACTCTTCCGGGGCGAGCACGTCTTCGCAGTAGAACAGCTTGAATGCCTCGCAGTCCTTGGCGAAGTTCACTGCGCGGACGGTGTCGAGCAGTGAGTGCACATCCACTGCCAATCCCAACTCGGGCGGCAGTTCCTTGCGGAAGGCCTCGAAGCCCGCCAGCACCTTGCGAGTCTCCTTGTCCCGGTCGAACGGCACGACGCCGTCTTCGAATTTCGGTTGACCGAGCAGGGTGTCGGTGGCTCCGTCGCGCGCGAACATCGCTATCAGGAAGTTACGCGCGCCTGTTTCCATCATCTTTCTGGTCGATCCGACGAGTTGGGGGCCCGGGTCCTTCGCCCCCAGTCCCACGTGCAGGTAGTACTCAGCGGCTTCTCTGACCTTGCCTCCTACCAACTGATAGACAGGCATTCCCGCCTGCCGGCCTTTGATGTCCCAGAGCGCATCGCAAACCCCCGCGATCGCGCAGTTGAGGATCGTGTCGTTCTTGTAGTAGGAGCTCATGTAACAGAGCTGCCAGATGTCTTCGATGCGATCGGTGTTGCGACCGACAACCAGAGGCTCGAGGTACTCGGTGACGGCTGCGCCGACCAGCCTCGTGCGGCCGCCGGGGTAGGTGTCGGTGGCGCACCCGTAGCCGTAGAGGCCGGCCTGGTCGGTGGTGACCTTGACGATCAGGGAGTCGTTTATCCCACCGCCGCCGACGGGAATGACGGTTACGTCGCGAATTCGCGGTGTCGGCATCCCGCGCGCGGCACGGTCGAGAGCGGACTGAGCTTTGTCATCCTTGGCGGCCGCTGCAGCCGAGACCGCAGTGTTCTTGAAAAGGCCGGCAACGGCGGCACCGCCGCCCATCAAGGCCAGCTTGAGCAGTGCGCGGCGATTGCGATCGGCGGTGGTGGTAGCGCTGGATGACGCGGACTTCATGATGCTCGACCCCCTCGCGACGAAGGCCGGAATCGTAGCATTGAACTTGTGTGGCCCTGTCCCCACGATGGTCAAAGCGCCCATGAGTATCCGCCGCCGTCTTCTGTTCCCCCTGCTGCTGGGGCTGCTGCACCTGTACATCGGGCTGCGTGTCGTGCCGGATCTTCCCGCCGGCATGCCTGTGCATATCGCAACCGGCGTCCTGCTGTGCCTCTCTTATTCCTCGATGCTGCTGAGCCTCCTGGCTCGTGGGTTCTGGCCGCGGCCGCAGTCGGACCGGATCGCTGCGCCGGGGATGTTCATGGCAGGTTTGTTCTCCTCGCTGTTGGTGCTGACTGTGTTGCGGGACCTGGTGCTGATCCCCGCCAGTTTCGGGGTTTCCCCCGCGACCCTCGCCAGCTTGCGCGCAGTCACTGCGGCTCTGGTGCCCGGCCTGGGGATTGTGGCAACGGCACTTGGCTTCGCAGGCGCGCGTCGACGCGCCCGGATCGTCAACGTCGATGTGCCGGTCCAAAATCTTCCCCCGGCGCTGCATGGGTTCTCGATCGCGCAGGTCAGCGATGTCCACGTCGGAGCGACGATTCGCAGCCCCTACGTTGAGAAGATTGTCGACGCCGTCAACGATTTGCACCCGGACCTCATCGCTCTGACGGGGGACTTCGTGGACGGTCCGGTTCGGGAGCTGCGCGCGCACACCGCACCGCTAGCCCGGCTGCACGCCACGCACGGCGCGTTCTTCGTGACCGGCAATCATGAGTATTACTCCGGCGCCAGCGCCTGGATCGCGGAGTTCCGTCGCCTGGGGCTACACGTGCTGCTGAATGAGCACGCCGTCATCAGGCACAACGGCGCTGCGCTGGTCGTTGCCGGGGTCACCGACTTCAGCGCGCACCATTTCAACCCCGCTGAACGCAGCGATCCGGCAGCGGCGCTTGCGGGAGCGCCCGCAGACGCGGCCGCAAAGATCCTGTTGGCTCACCAGCCGCGATCGGCCGCGGCGGCCGCTCAGGCGGGCTACGATCTGCAGCTGTCGGGTCATACGCACGGCGGGCAGTTCTGGCCATGGAATCACTTTGTGCGATTCCAGCAGCCGTTCACCGCTGGCCTGCACCGATTGAATCGACTGTGGGTCTACGTGAGTCGCGGCACCGGCTATTGGGGAATTCCCAACCGATTCGGGGCGCCGTCGGAGATCACTCGGTTGCGGCTGGTGCCTGCGGGCTGAGTGGCCCGTGGCCGGCGCCCGATGGGCGCGAGCCGCAGCAGCGGAGAGCCGCCGCATGCTGCGGCTGTAGTCCGGCCAGCGGTGTGCCCCGGGCGGCACACTCCCGGCCGACCTGAGGTGCGTTCACGCAGTGGCGGCCAGCACGTCTCATGACCAGCTATCATCGCCGCCCATGATTCAAAACGTGCGTCCGCGATGGCTCGCCATCTCTTCATTCCTGCTCGCATCGGTCTACATGCCGTTGTCGCAGGCTCAATCGACCGACGACGCTTATCTGCGTAGCTGCTCGATCTGCCACGGTCCGGAAATGCGCGGCGGGGAAACCGGCCCGGCCCTGATCGGCAGCGCCTTCCAACAACGTTGGCTACCGCAGGGCCTCGGTGCACTCGACGAGTTCGTTCGCAAAACGATGCCGCCGACCAACCCGGGCTCGCTCAGTGCCACGGACTACGCTGTTGCGCTGGTCCGCATTCGTCGCGCAAACGGCTGGCCGGTGGACGCTGCCGCCGAAGCTGCCGCAACGGCGCAGGGCGGCAAGATCCACACTCGCACGGAGTGGCTCAATAACCGCGGTGACCTGGCCAGCAGCAGCTACGCACCGCTGGATCAGATCAATCGCGACAACGTCAGCAAGCTGCGCGTCGCGTGGGTCTGGAAGTCGGACAACTACGGTCCCACTCCGGAGTACTACTACAGGGCGAATCCGGTGATGGCTGACGGCGTGCTCTATACGACCGCCGGGATACGCCGCGACGTCGTTGCGATCGATGCGACGAACGGCGAGACGCTCTGGATGTATCGATTGGAGGAGGGCGAGCGCGGCAGTCGGGCGCCACGCCGCAATTCCGGCCGGGGTGTTGCCTTCTGGCGTAGCAGCAACCCATCCGAAGCGAGCCGGGTCTTCATGATCTCGCCGGGCTTCCAACTGATTGCACTGGACGCTCACACCGGACAGCCGGTCCCGGGTTTCGGCAAACAGGGCATCGTCGATCTCAAGGACGGGCTGCCTCGAGTCACGGAACTCCCGAAGACCCCTCCGGGCTCGAGCTCACCGCCGGTCATCGTCGGCGACACCGTGGTGGTGGGAGTCTCATTTACGGCTGGCGGCGCTCCGCCTTCAATGAGGGCCGTGCCAGGTTGGGTGCGTGCATACGATGCGCACACGGGTGCGCTCAAGTGGAGTTTCCACACGATACCTCAGGCCGGCGAACCCGGTGCCGAGACCTGGGAAAACAACAGCAATGAATACACTGGCAACGCCGGTGTCTGGACGCCGTTCTCGGCCGACGCCGCACGGGGTTACGTATATCTGCCCATCGAGGACGCCACCGGCGACTTCTACGGTGGCAAACGTCATGGCAACAACCTGTTCGCCGATACGCTCGTTTGTGTTGATGCCAACACTGGCAAGCGCGTCTGGTACTACCAGCTCATCCATCACGATATCTGGGACTACGATATTCCGTCGCCTCCGGTCCTCGCGGACATCACGGTCAAGGGCAAGAAGATTCCGGCAGTGGTGCAAGTCACCAAGGTGGGATTGATCTTCGTCTTCAACCGCGTGACCGGCAAACCCGTCTGGCCGATCAAGGAAATGAAGGTGCCCCAGTCGGACGTGCCCGGTGAGAAGACCTCGCCGACCCAGCCGATTCCGACCCGTCCTGCGCCGTATGAGCCGCAGGGCCTGAAGGTGGAGGATCTGATCGACTTCACTCCCGAGCTGAAGCAGCAGGCGCTGGAGATCATCAGCCACTATCGCTACGGCCCGCAATACCTGCCGCCGTCGATCACCGATCCGGAAAAGAAGAACCTCGGCTCGCTCCTGCGTCCCGCGCTCTCGGGAGGCGCCAACTGGCAGGGCGCGGCGGTCGATCCGGAGACGGGCATTTTCTATGTCAGCTCGATCTCCTCGGTCTCACCCATCGGGTTGCACCCGGATTCGAAGATAACCGACATGGGCTTTGTCGGTAGTTACGGCGAGGGATGGCCCGACCGTACGTGGGGCGGACCGGCGGGACTGCCGCTCATCAAGCCGCCGTGGGGTCGCATCACTGCGATCAACCTGAATACGGGTGATCACGTGTGGATGGTCCCAAGCAGCGAGACCCCCGACTGGGCGCGCAACAACCCGGCGCTCAAGGGTATCGATCTCGGTCGTACCGGCTCGTTCGATCAGGTCGGACTGCTGGTGACCAAGACGCTACTGTTCGCGGGCGAGGGGAGTGGGCTGTATCGCGCCCAAGGCGGCGGCGACAAGTTCAACGCGTACGACAAGGCCACCGGCGCCATCATCCACCAGATGACGCTTCCGGCGAATCAGTCCGGTGTTCCGATGTCATACGAGATCGACGGGAAGCAGTACATCGTCGTGCCGGTCGGCGCTAAAGGCGTGCCGGGGCAATTGGTGGCGCTCACGCTTCCGTAAGCGTGGCCGAGTGGCGGATGATGGGAGAGCCCGGCTCGTACAGCAGCGAAGTGAGTGATGGGTCATTGTTCCGGGTCGAGCTAGGATCGCGAGAGGGGGATTTATGACGAAATCATTAGCAGTAACAGGTTTGGCGGCCGCCACCGCGGCGCTGGTGGTCATCGGCGTCGCAAGCGCTGCCGGACCGGCTGACGCCCCTGCCGCTGCGCCTGCGGCTGCCCCTGCCGCTGCCCCTGGTGGGATCGTAGGGTCTTCCGGGCCCAAGAACCCCGGCCGGCCCCGCAAAACCCTGAACAACAGCCCGGATCCGTTGCTTGCCCTCACGCCGTCGCTGCGCGGCTCGGCTTCGGCTCCCCCGGGTTCGGCGCCTCCCACCGCGGATCCGAAGGATTTCACCGGAGTCTGGTGGCTCAGAGGCTACGAATATCTATTGGGACCTGAGCCGGGAGTTGCGCCGCCCTTGAAGCCCGAGTACATGAAGGTGCTCGAGCGGCGAATCCGGGCCAAGAATCGTGGCACCCCCGAGGCTGACGCGTCGACCAACTGCATGCCTCACGGCATGCCGCGATTGATGGAGAGCCCGTACCCGATCACGATCGTGCAGACGCCGGGAATGATCACCTTCCTGCACGAGGTCGCCCACAACGTGCGGCGGATCTACCTGAACCGCGGTCATCTGGCGAACTACGAGCCCTCGTTCCTGGGTGATTCGGTCGCACACTGGGAAGGCAACACGCTCGTCGTCGACACCACCGGCTTGAACGACAAGACGTTCATCGATGACGAGGGCAGCAGCCACTCGACAAAAGAGCATGTCGTCGAGCGCTACACCAAGATCGACGGTGGCAGCGGTCTCGAACTGGTCATGACGGTCGAAGATCCGGTGACCCTCGAGCATCCTTACAGCTATCGCCGGGTATACGCATGGCGCCCTGATGTGCACCCCATGGAATACTCCTGCGAAGAAAATAATCGCAACGCGCCGGTCAACGGCGTGACTCAAGCGAAGTAACCTTTGCCGGCGCCGGCCGTACAGGTGGGCCCTCGTTTATTCGGCGCGAAGTCGGCCTGCGGCGCTTCGCGCAGACAACGCCTCCGTTTTCGCCGGCAAAAAGCGTGGTTTTTGCCGGCTATGCCGCTAGGTGTTGAGGATCTCTTTCGTCGCGGCCACCACCCGCTCCACGTCCGCCTCGCCCATCGTTGGGAACAGCGGCAGCGTCACGATCTGCCGGCAAACGCGCTCGGCGATCGGAAACATCCCTTCGTGGAATCCCAGCTTGCGGTACAGGGTAAACAGGTGGATTGCGGCGTAGTGGAAGCCGAGGCCGATCTTGCGATCGAGCATCTCCTGCATGAATTGCGCGCGGGTGATGCGCTCCGGCAGGACCAGATGAAACATGTGCCAGTTGCACTGCGTGAAGTCGGCGACCGGCAGTTCCGCTGCGGTCTGAGCCTCGAAGTCGTCTCCGAAGCACTTGAAATAGTGACGTGCGAGGGCCAGGCGCCGCGTGTTGAAGGCTTCGATCTTGTCGAGCTGATGTAGTCCCAACACGGCGGCAATCTCGGTCATGTTGTACTTGCCGCCCAGCACGTCGACATCGATGCCGTCGAGGCCGCTGCGCGTCACGCCCTGCAGGCGGTATTTCTCGGCCAGCTTCGCTTCCTCCGCGTCGTTGACGACGAGGCAGCCGCCTTCGGCGGTCATGATGTTCTTGTTGACCTGAAGGCTGAAGGAAACCAGGTCGCCGAAAGTGCCGATGCGACGGCCCTTCCAGGTGGCGCCGATCGCCTGGGCCGCGTCTTCGACGACACGCAGCTTGTGCTGCGAGGCGAGCGCGTACAGCTTGTCCATGTCACAGGGCAGCCCGCACATGTGCACCGGCATGATGGCCTTGGTGCGTGGCGAGATCGCCGCTTCGACCTTGCTCATGTCGAGGTTGTGGGTGCGAGGATCGATATCCGCGAACACGGGCCGCGCGCCGCACTCGAGAATCACGTTGGAGGTCGCGACCCAGGAGTTCGGCGTCGTGATGACCTCATCCCCAGGGCCGACGCCGGCGATGCGCAGCCCGATCTCGAGCGTGCAGGAGCCGGAGTTGAATGTCCTGACGGGACGGCCGTGGAAGTATTTGGACAGACGGGCCTCGAACGTCTGGACCCGGGCACCGTTGCCGGTGAGCCAGCCGGACCTCAGCACCTCGACCACTGCGGTGATCGTGGCTTCGTCGACCGTGGGCCGGGTGAAAGGGAGGAAGGGCTGGGAGGAGGCTTCGGTCATGAGATCACTCGGAAAATGCGCCGCACGGGTCGCGGGAGGGGATTATATCCGGCGCGTCGCACGGACGCCGCGATGCCCCCGTGTCGGGCCGCTACGGCGTTTCAAAACTGCGTCCGACTTGTACGCCTCGGCGCTCGGAAAACCGGCCATGCCTACGGTAAGGCGCGGAACTTTTCTTAACGACGCCCTCACGCCGCCAGTTCTACCTTGGCGGCATGGACGCTCTATTCATCGTCTGTACTGTAGTACTGAGTGGTTTGACGGTCTGGCTTGCCAAAGTCATCGCGAGACTGGGAGGCGAGGACTGAACGTCGTGTACATCGTCACAAGCGTACTGGCCGCCTGCCTTTTCTTCTACCTCCTGTACGCCTTGTTCAAGCCGGAGAAGTTCTGATGACTCCCGCCTCATGGGCACTGCTCGTCGCCTTTCTGGTCGTGGCGGCGCTGTGTGCGCGGCCACTGGGCCTCTACATAGCCAATGTCATGGAAGGACGCTCGCGAGTGTTGCGCGTGGGCGCACCTGTGGAGTCGTTGATCTATCGCCTCGGCGGCATCGATCCGAAGGCCGAGACCGGCTGGAAATCCTACGCGCTGGCATTTCTGCTGTTCAACACGCTGGGCCTGGTGCTGCTGTACGTGCTGCAGCGCCTACAGCTCTGGCTGCCCCTCAATCCGCAGCAGTTCGCGAACGTCTCGCCGGACTCGTCTTTCAACACCGCTGTCAGTTTCGTCACGAACACGAACTGGCAGGGGTACTCGGGCGAGTCGACCATGAGCTATCTGACACAGATGGCCGGGCTCGCGGTCCAGAACTTCCTCTCGGCGGCTTCCGGGATCGTCGTGGCGGTCGCCCTGATTCGCGGGTTGGCGCGCCATAGCTCCAAGACCCTCGGCAACTTCTGGGTCGATCTGACGCGCTGCACGCTCTACATCCTGTTGCCTCTGACCGTCGTGATCGCCCTCACGTTGGCCTCGCAGGGCGTGGTGCAGAACTTCAGCGCCTACAAGGACGTGACGACCCTCGAGACGGTCGCGTATCAGCAGCCGAAGACCGATGCAGCCGGGAATCCCGTCAAGGACGCGGCTGGCAACCCGGTGCTCGAGAATCTCACGACGCAGAAGCAGACGCTGCCGATGGGCCCGATGGCCTCTCAGGAGGCCATCAAGGAGCTCGGCACGAACGGCGGTGGGTTCCTGAACGCCAATTCGGCGCACCCCTACGAGAACCCGACGCCGTTCACGAACTGGCTGGAAATGCTGGCCGAAATCCTGATTCCAGCGGCGCTCACCTGCACGTTCGGACGCATGGTGGGCGATGCGCGCCAGGGGTGGGCGGTGTTCGCTGCAATGGCCATTCTGTTCGTGGCGCTCTTCGTAGTGGCCGACTACAACGAGCAACTGGGCAATCCACAGCTCACGAAGCTGGGTGCGGACCAGAGCGTCTCGGCGCTGCAGCCCGGCGGCAACATGGAAGGCAAGGAAGCGCGTTTCGGCATCGCAGGGTCGGCCCTGTTCGCCACCATCACGACGGGCACTTCCTCCGGCGCGGTGAACTCGATGCACGACTCGTACACTCCGTTGGGCGGACTGGTACCCCTGTTCAACATGCAACTCGGCGAAGTCGTATTCGGCGGCGTCGGCACCGGTCTGTATTCCATGCTGATCTTCGCCATCATCGGGGTCTTCATCGCGGGCCTGATGATCGGCCGGACGCCCGAATACCTGGGCAAGAAGATCGAGTCGTTCGAGATGAAGATGAGCTCGATCGCCATTCTGGTGATGCCGTTCATCGTGCTGGCCGGCACGGCCATCGCGGTCAGTGCTACGGCCGGACAGGCCGGTGTCGCCAATCCCGGAGCCCACGGGTTCTCGGAGATCCTGTACGCATTTACGTCGGCATCGAATAACAACGGCAGCGCTTTCGCGGGCCTGTCGGCCAATACGGTCTTCTACAACACCGCCCTCGGCATCGTGATGTGGCTGGGACGCTTTTGGCCGATCGTCGCCGTGCTGGCGGTCGCCGGCTCGCTGGCCGCCAAGAAGCGCATCCCGGTGACGTCCGGAACGATGCCCACGCACGGACCGACGTTCGTGATCCTTCTGATCGGGACGGTGCTGCTGGTGGGCGCTTTGACTTTCGTACCGGCACTGGCGCTGGGGCCGGTTGTAGAGCATCTGACGATGTGGGGTCGCTAAATGAACGAACTGACGCAAGAGCGCGCGGCGCGCATACCTGCCGCGAACGTACCCCCGCCACCGGTGCCTGCCCCGCATCCGTCACCTGTCGCGCGCCACAGACTCTCCATGTTCGATCGCTCGCTTGTCTGGCCCGCGGTAATCGAGGCATTCCGCAAGCTCGATCCGCGCGTGCAGTGGCGCAATCCGGTGATGTTCGTGGTCTATCTAGGCACGCTTGTCACGGCCGTCCTCTACGGCCAGGCACTCGCCGGACACGGCGAAGCGCCGGCGGGGTTTATTTTGAGCATCACCATTTGGTTGCTGTTCACCGTTATTTTCGCCAACTTCGCAGAAGCGCTCGCCGAAGGCCGCAGCCGCG
>DASYDM010000035.1:0-1640 GCA_036499585.1 Steroidobacteraceae bacterium | reverse complement strand
GAACATGACGCGGAGGTAGCCTAGGGCGTTGACCGGGGCGTTCCGGTGATCTGCGACGACAGGCGGCGTGAGGAAGCGGGAGAGCTCAAGCCGGCTGTGGCCGTCCGGTGTGCGCATCATGGCAATCTCGACACGCTGATCGCCCAGTCCAGTGACACGCCCGGCCCATTCTCCTTCGATCGTGGCCCGCCCCTCGAGCTCGAGGCCGAGTTCGCGAAAGAAATCAATCGCCCCTCCGAGGTCTTCGACGACGATTCCTACGTTGTCCATCCGCTTGACCGCCATGTTTCCTATCTCCAAGGTGTCGCCTAATCTAACAACGGACGCTTGAGGTGCCCCCAACACCGGCGGCCATCCGGGCCCGATTCGCTGCTGTCCACATCAGAAGCTTGAATCATGGACCGCCTCAAACCGCCACTCCGTTTTCAAACGGTCTCTTAGAGGCCATCCGTCCACGGAGCAGCGCGCGCAGTCCCGACGGCTGATAGACGAGGCCAAGCGTGCTATGGGCGAGCGAGGTCCGGTGTGGTGACTGACGGTGATCCCGACCACAACCGGCAACTCGCAAAAAAACTTGCCATACGCCGACTGGTTCACCAGCCTGAAGCAGGGCCGCGCCTACGGCGACGGTCAGTCACGAGGTTTCAAGTCTATCAGCCGTCATGTCCGCTTCGCGCCAAAGGCGGACGACCGCACGGGGCAAAGTTCAATGACATGATTGGCTTTGCCAAGGAAACGTCCGCTTTGCGGTATATGGAGTCGCAATACCGAACTGATTGCAAAGCCGGTATCCACTCTTGCAGGACGCCTTAGTGTTCGACCCGGTACAAGCGCCATCGCTCCGGCACGCCTTTGAGTTGGTGAAAGCCGCGATCCTTGAAACGGATTCCAGATTCCGACATCAGATCCTTGACCGCGCTCGAGACCAGGACTTCGCCGGCACGAGCTTTCGCGGCGACGCGCGCGCCGATATGAAACGCGAGCCCGAACACCTCAGCCCCGCTCACTCTGTATTCACCCGCGTGCAGCCCCACCCTGATCTCCAGCCCCAGCGTGCGCACCGCCTCACGGATTGCCGTCGCGCAACGGACCCCTGCAGCCGGCGCTCTGAACGTCGCCAGTAGCCCGTCACCCGTCGTCACGACCTCCTTTCCGCGCAATGCCTTCAGCTCTCCACGGACGGCGGCATAATAGTGCTTCATCACTTGTGCCCAACGCGAATCGCCCAATCGCGCGGCTTTTTCGGTGGAGCGGACGACATCAACAAACAGGATCGTAGCGAGCGCCTGGTCGAGCTTGGCACCACGAGCGGCGGGTCGTCCGCGGCGGATCGCAATATTTCCAGGCAGTGGTTCATAGCGATGGCTGCGTCGCCGCACGATGGCGGTTTTTGAATAAGCTTTCGCACGCTGCTCCGTGCCGCAACGAATTGTTTTCGTCCGCGGGGGAAGTGTCCACGAAATTCTTCGCCCGTCTCCTACACCATTGACCTCGACGGCGCCCCACTTCAGGAGAACCGTCGAGCCAACTCGTCGAACGCACCATGCCTTTGAGGTGTATCCAGAAACGTTAGACTGATGGACTCCGATGCGCAGGAACTTGGGCATGTACGTGCGGCCGATCGAAAGACGGTTGGGCGT
>DASYDM010000034.1:0-2021 GCA_036499585.1 Steroidobacteraceae bacterium | reverse complement strand
TACATCGTCGAGAAGGGCCGCGTCGTGTGGTCCGGCAATTCGGCCGCCTTGGCCGGCGACGAAGCGCTGCAGCACCGTTATCTCGGCGTGTAGTTTCCCGCGTCCGCGGAAAGCATCTGATGCATAGGGCACGAGATTTTTCCGCGTTTCAAGAACGGCCGGGCGTGACAGGTCGGGCTCCGCAAAGGGGGGAGCGGAAACAGGCGATCGGTCGCTCTCGAGGCGGGCGCAACACGAAGATCCACGCACTGGCAGATGCTGGAGGCCGTCTTCTTTCGATCCTCCTGACCGGCGGCGAGGCCCCGGAGCGAGCAACTCTACACTTCCTTTGGTTTTCTCCAGAGGTGCGCTTGTAGGTTGGAGCGCTGCTCGTACTGGGCCATGCGCTCCCAGGTGTCGGCGATCTGAAGATATTTCTTCCGCGTCTCTTCGTCAGCCGCTGTTTCGGCCTTGGCGCGTGCCCCTTCAGCTCGCTCCCGATACTGCCGCGGCAGATTCGTGACTCCCGAGCTGGCCAGCCACTTACCGTCGAAACTCATGCGCGCTCCCCACCCGCCGCAGTTGAAAGTAGAGAAAAGATAACCGTACAGCGTGCGTTATCGCACCTTGATGGCTTTAATGCACTCTTTCTAACGAGCTACGCCAAATGGGTCGCCTAGACCGGATACCAGCCCAGTAGCTCGAGCTCGTCGGGCTCCCACTCGAAGAACATCTCATTGAGGTTGTCGTAGATGCGGGCCGGCTTGTCGGGATCGAACTCGGCCATGGGCCGCAGCTTCAACGCCTCCCGCTGCTCTGCAAGGTTTGCGCCCCTAGCGCTGGTAAACGCCATGTCGACCTCGAGGACCGCGAGTTGGTGGCCGGCCCATGCCCGGAGGAGACGGAACACCGGCCGGCCTGCCATCCCAGACGTTTCCTCAACGACCCTGTCATCTTGGCGCCTGCAACCGAAAAGCACCCGTGTTTTGGCGGTGATATCGACGACGCTAAAGGCTTAGTCCTTCGCAGGACCCAACCGCTGACTCTTGCCTCACTCGGGTTGACGCTCATGAACTCAATAACCCGAACCGACGCCTTCACGCAGGGCGTTTCACGACTGCGATGACACGATGGACTTGAGCCGTAGCGGTCCAAGGTGGCAACAACGAGTGTTCGACCACGTCGTCCTCCATGCCCACTACCCGTCGGAGAGATTGACTGGGTAGCGTCCCGAAGTGGAATACCCGGAATGGTCGCTGCTGCCGCCTTGCGGATTGCATAGATAGGACCAATCAGCTGAAGGCATCCCGCGCTCACAGCTGAAGAGGGATGATGCTACCGCGACCCTATGAACACTTATCGTACGACGAGTTGGAAAAGCTCAGGCAGAAGGCGCTGGTATCCCCTGCCCGTAGTGTGCAGCTGGTGATCGACATCGCCCGAGAGCGTCATCATCGGTTCGTCACAGAGGATGTCGGCACCCAGCCACTGAACAAGCGGGGAGTGGGGAGAACGCAATGACCCACCACCTAGACCAACCACTCAGTCGCTGATCCGGCGGCAGCCGCAGGTGCGGCTTCGCGGTGCCTCTCTTGCGCCTGGGTGACGACAGCGGCGCCCCGCGTGCCGCGGCTGAAGTCCTGGCGCCTGTCGCGGTGGGCTGCCGAGTCGATTCTTCGAAGCTGGCCAGGCCGCCGCGTCCGTCGCCCTGTGTTTCAGTATGGACCCGCTATCCTTCGTTGGATCGCCCGAACTTCTCCTCTTCGTCGAAGAGCATGCGATCCCACAATGCAGCCGTCTCTAGCAGGTGCTGCCGAACAACTGCCTGCTCAGCCTGCGCAGCTCGTTTCCGAAGTTCCGAGGCGCGCTTGCGATATTCAGCGGCGCGAATCGACGATGGAGATGTCATTCCGCGGAGGTATCATCCGACTCGTTGCTGACAAAGTGCGAACCGGTATTTTTCTACGCTCCATCAGGCAATTATGGAGTGGTTGCATCTCATGAAGGCACACGCGCTCGTGCCCCAGCCCGCAGGTATGACG
>DASYDM010000033.1:0-117351 GCA_036499585.1 Steroidobacteraceae bacterium | reverse complement strand
CCGGGGTCGCTGGAAACGAGGGTGGTGCTTTCGAAGATGTGTCTGGCCGGCTTCGCCGCCGAGCTGCGGGCCCCGGGATACGAAGAATCGCTGGCGGCCGCGGCGGATCTCACGTGACGGGTGGTGCCTCGAGGAGATTCTGGGGCGTTGATCGAGTCGACGTAGCGATCTGACGGCGATCCACTGCAAAGTGCTGCAGTTCTTCTCTTCAATGCACACGGCCGTCACTGCACTCCGCAGTGACGGCCGCGAAAAGCTGCAGCAATTCTGAAGGTTGGCGCAGATTTCCCGCGTGCGGCTTGCGCGCGACCGGTGTACGCGGGCTACGTCGAAGCGTCGGCGTGGGGCGTCTCGCTCCGCAAAGGCCATCACGAGCCCCTCATCCGCTTTGAGACGTTCCAGAAGATTCAGGAGCGCCTTGCCGGCAATGCGCGCGTGCCGGCCCGCAAGAACCTCGACGCTGATTTTCGCCTGCGCGGCGCCGTCGTCTGCGGCCACTGCCGCACACCGCTCACGGCCTGCTGGGCCAAGGGCAAGTATTCGCGGTATCCGTACTACTTCTGTCCCAAACGCGGATGCGAGGGCTACAGCCAGACGGTCCGGCGCGAAACGATCGAGGCGCAATTCGCGACGATCCTGCGCAGCCTGCAGCCCTCGGAGAACGTCTTCGCCGCCGCGCGCTGCCCGACTTCGACGATGCACTTAAAACTTCGCTCGACTTCTTACGAGACCCCGGAAATCTGTGGGATTCACCGCGTCCGGAGCACAAGCGAGCGGTGCTCAAGCTCGCATTCACCGGCCGCTTGGCCTGCACGCGAGACGAGGGATTTAAAACTCCCGACGTGAGCTTGCCGTTCAAGGTGTTGGACGGATTTCGAGGCGGGAAAAGCAAGATGGCGCGCCCGGAGGGATTCAAACCCCCGACCCTCGGTTCCGAAGACCGATGCTCTATTCGCTGAGCTACGGGCGCGTGGCGTTAAGTGTAACAGGCCGGGCAGCGTGGCCGTACGTGGCATCATAAGCGGCCATGAGTGCGCTACAAAAAGTCATCGTCATCGTCCTGGTGGCCTTGCTGGCCCTGACCGGGTACGGCCTGTGGGCCACGTATCAGCCGGCTTCCGGCCGCCCACGCCACGGTAGATCCGGCCATCCGGCGGAGGTCGTTGCGGGCATCGACCAGGCGACGCTGTTGGGTGCTCAGCGTCTGTCGCAGCTCGCAACATCCGATGATGAGAAGACGATCGCAGCGTCCGCGGTGCAACTGGCCGACCACGAGCTCGACGTCGCGTTCTCCGCCGCGCTGCGCCAGATCGAAGCGCATCCGCCGCAGCTCGGTACCGACGCGCAAGCGATCGAGAACCGCCTGCAGAAGTCACAGCGTCTGTTGGAGACGGACCAGGCGAGTGTCGATCAGCTCACCGCTTCGTTGACCAGCGGGTCGGGCTCGCAGCGCAGCTCGACCCAGGATCAACTCGAGCTGGCGAAGTCGCAGGTGGAGCTCGACAAGGACGAGGTCGAGGAAGCCAACCAGGACCTGTTGGATGCGGGCGGCAATCTGCACCAACGCATCCAGCAGATGATGCAGCAGCACAGCGCGACCGAGCAGAAGGTGGCGGCTCCCGCGCCGCGAACCCCGGACCCTCTGGCGAACCTGCGGGGTCTGGCTCGCCGAGTGGGGCGTTGGTTCGACTTGCGGGATCGGCAGCGGGATGTCGACGACGCGCGCCAACAGGTGTTGGACAGTGTTGACCAGTTGGGTGCCGACCGGCAGAGCATGGCCGCCCGGCTCGAGCAGTCCAAGGGCGGCGTGCCGCAGCTGGCGCAGCACACCAAGCGGGCTAAGACGGATGGGCAGGGAGGCGGCGCAGCCGCGCCTGGCACCTCTATTGCGACCACTGCCAACGCCGCGGGCTTGCTCAGCACCACCCGCCAGATCGCTGCCGACCAGCGCCTCCTGACCCTGCTCGATGAGCGCATCGCCGATCGCAAGGAGCTGTCCGACATCTACGCAAAGTGGAGCGCCCTGCTCGGGGGCCGAATGCGCACCGTACTGCACGCCTCCCTGGTGAGCGTCGCGACGGTGATCGGCATCGTCCTGGCGGTATTGGTTCTGAACGGATGGCTGGACCGATTGTTCAACCGCGCGAAGCTGGACCGCCGGCAGGTGGGAACCCTGCGGGGCGTGACGCGGATGGGACTGCAGGTGCTGGGGCTGGTGGTGATTCTGATCGTCCTTGTCGGGGTGCCCACGCAGATCGGCACGATCCTCGGGATTGTCGGCGCCGGCCTGACGGTCGCCCTCAAGGACTTCATCGTGGCCTTTCTGGGCTGGCTCTCGCTCATGGGCAAGAACGGCATTCGTCTCGGCGACTGGGTCGAGATCAACGGTGTGAGTGGCGAGGTAGTGGATATCGGGATGTTTCACTCCGTGTTGTTGGAGACGGGCAGTTGGACGGAGGCCGGGCACCCGACCGGGCGAAGGGTCACCTTCGCCAACAGCTTTGCGATCCAGGGACACTACTTCAATTTTTCGACTTCCGGCCAGTGGCTCTGGGATGAGCTGCTCGTGTTGGTTCCTTATGAGCGTGATCCGCACGCGATTGCCGACGCGATCCACAAGGAGGTGCTGGCGGCAACCACCGAGACCACTCACGAGGCGGAGCTGGAATGGCAGCGTGCGGTCAAAGGTCAGACCCAGGGTTCCTTCTCGGCTGCCCCGGGTCTCATCATCAGGCCGGCTTACGGCGGAGTCGAAGTAGTCGTGCGATATGTGACCCGTGCGAGCGATCGCTTCGCACTGCGTGCGCGGCTGTATCAGGCGGCGGTGCAACTTCTCGGAGTGCCCAATAGGGCGGGTCTGCCTGCGTCGTCGACGCCTGCCGGACAAGGAACCTCAGCCTCTGCCTGACGTTAGATCGATGAGGTCAACACCCCCGGTCCCCGTGCGTTAATGCACCTGAAAGGCCCGCACCGCGGGGGCCGATTTCGAATTCAGGTGACATTCAGCGCTTGGCCAGCAGGCTAAGCGGCCATAACGGCAGACGTTTCCGCAGAATCGCCGCCGGCGCATTTTGCCAACGAACGGAGAGGAAATTCATGCGTACTCGCCACTTTCTTCGCAGCTTCGTTCCGGCGCTCGCGCTGGCGGCGCTTCCGGTGGCGTCTTTCGCCGGCATTGCTGTCGGTGTCTCGATCACCATCGCGCCACCGGCCCTGCCTGTCTATGTTCAGCCTGCCCCTCCGGGAGCGGACTACATCTGGACCCCTGGCTACTGGGCGTGGGGTGATGACGACTACTACTGGGTGCCCGGCACCTGGGTGCTGGCGCCGACTCCTGGATATCTGTGGACTCCCGGCTATTGGGGCTGGGACAGCGGTGCCTATCTCTGGCATGCGGGCTATTGGGGTCCTCACGTGGGATTCTATGGTGGCGTGAACTACGGGTTTGGCTACGGTGGTGTTGGTTTTCAAGGGGCGTATTGGCGCAGTGGTCACGTCGTATACAACCGCTCTGTGACCAACGTAACCAACATCAGAGTCACCAACGTCTACAACAAGACCGTCGTGGTGAATAACGTCAATCACGTCAGCTTCAACGGCGGAGCAGGTGGGTTGTCGGCGCGTCCGAACGCCGCCCAATTGGCGGCGGCTCACGACCGTCACGTTGAGGTTACTTCCGTGCAGCGCCAGCACGCCGAGATGGCTGCTGGCAACCATGAGTTGCGAGCTTCCGTGAACGGCGGTCGTCCTCAGATCGCGGCGACCGAGCGACCAAACTCCTTTAGCGGAAGGGGCGTGGTGGCGGCCCGGGCGGCCGGCGGCCCAGTCCATGCTGGCGGCGCTGGCCCTCGCCCGGAACACGCTGGACCTGACCACGGTGGCCCCGCGTCGGCGCATCCTGGACCGGACCACGGCCCCGGCTCCGCGCACGTCGCCGCGGGTCCTCGGGCGGATCGGCCCCCGACTGCGTTTCATGCCAACGGTGCGGGCGAAACACACGGCGGCCCTAGCGGGGGCGCGGGTGGCGGGAACGAGCACGGAACGGCCCACTTGGAGCACGCTCCGGCTGCTCCACACGCGAACGCCGCTGTTCACCCGGAAGCCGCTCCTCACCCCGACCATGGCGCTGGCCCGGCGCAGCGGGCTGAGCATGCTCAGCCCGCTCCGACCTCTCACTTGGCGGCCGCGCCCCACGTGGATCGCCCGGTGAGCCATGAGCCCCCACACGCTCAGGCTCCTCACCCGCAGCCCCAGGCTGAGCATCACGCCGCACCTGCCGGTGGGCCAGGCGGCGGCAATCCGCACGGTGGCGGAGGCAGCCCGCACGCGGGCGGTCCTGCGGGCGGCCCACATCCGGGAGGCTCTCCCGGCGGCGGTGGCGAGCATCCGGGCGGCGGCCATCCCCAGGCCCATGAGGGCGGCCACGGTCCAAACGGTGGTGGTGGGCGCGAAGAGCACCGCTAAGGCGCCATTCCCGAGTAACAAACGGGTAACAGCCGCGCACCAACAACCGAACTCTCTAAGCTGATGCAACAAGGCTATTTGGGCGGCTGAACCCGGCGGACGTAGTCTCCCACCCCTACCGCGGGAGACTACGCATGGCCACCGACGCGCAGGCGACGCAGGGCGCCCTTCAACAGCGAACCTCCAACTGGAAGGACCTCGTCCAGAAGGAAGATTGGTGGGCCGTGTGGCTCGGCTTGGGCCTGACGCTTGCCGCCGTCTGGCTGTTCCTCAACGGCTCGAGCATCAAGTGGCTGGCCGTGATACCGAAGAAGTGGGATCACGTCGCCGATGCGGCGGCCGATCTGCGTACCAACGCGGCGCGCTACCTGACGCTGTTCGGGCTGTGGGCCGTGTTGTTCGGAATCGGCGCAAGAGCGCTCGGCTGGAAGGTGAGTCAGTTTCTGATCTCCTTCGTTCTCGTGTTCGTCGTCTCTGTGTTGATTTTCACCCTCGGGCAATGGAGCCAGGCCGATCACTACAATCTCGAGCCTCCACTGGTCGCTCTGCTGCTCGGCTTGCTGATCTCCAATCTCAACCTGTTGCCCCGTTGGATGGATGCCGGCTTCCGCGTCGAGTATTTCGTCAAGACGGGCATCGTGCTGTTGGGAGCGACGCTGCCCTTCACGCTCATCGTCTGGGCCGGGCCCGTCGCCATCCTGCAGGCGTCGATCGTGTCGCTGGTGACGTTCGGCGTCATCTATTTCGTCGGCGTCAAACTGGGGTTGGACAAGCGCCTCGCCGCGACGCTGGGAGCCGGCGGAGCGATCTGCGGCGTCTCGGGGGCCATCGCGATCTCCGGCGCCGTGGGCGGGCGGAAGCAGGACGCGCCAGTGGCGATCACACTCGTGATCTTCTGGGCGATCATCATGATCTTCGTATTGCCGATCGTCGCGCGCGCGCTGCACTTGCCGACCGGCGTGGCGGGCGCCTGGATCGGTACCTCGGAGTTCGCCGACGCGGCCGGTCTCGCCGCAGCGCAAGCCTATGGGGGTTATGCCGACGGCCACGTCGCCGGTATCTCAGGCTCGCCGGACGCGGCTCTGAACTCGTTTACGCTGATGAAGGTCATTGGTCGCGATGTGTGGATCGGGATCTGGGCCTTCATTCTCTCGATCGTTGCCACGACGCGTTGGGAGAGCACGGGCGTCAATCGCAAACCCGATGCCGGTGAGATCTGGCGCCGCTTCCCGAAGTTCGTCATCGGATTCCTGCTGGCCTCGTTGATCATCACCGCAGTGACCGGATCGATCAGCTATGCCGACTTCAAGAAGGCGACCACGGCGGATCTCGTCGCCCCGATCAAGAACCTGCGCACCTGGGCGTTCATCTTCTGCTTCCTGAGCATCGGACTGACTACGCGTCTGCGTGAGCTCTCCAGCGCGGGACTGAAGCCGTTCTACGCTTTCAGCGCTGGTGTTGTTGTGAACGTCGTGCTCGGGTTCGTGCTGTCCGCAGTGGTGTTCTTCGCGTATTGGAGCGGCCTCTGACCAAGCGCGATCGCACGCCTTTCGCGCTGACCGGGTTGCGCGAGTGCCGGACGTGTAAACACTTCGACAACAGGCCCGAGGCGTTTGAGAGGGCGTTTCCCGGACTGAAGTCCTTCAGTTCGGGGAATGCCAGCGTGCGGGATGAGGATGGTGTGTGCCGCGTCCACGAGCGCCATGTTTCTGAACGCAGTTATTGCGATCAATACGTCTACGGCGGACCTAACATCTCGTAGCGGCGACCCTGCGGCAACTGGTATCGCCGCACGGGAGTCGCCACGCCCTGAGTCGCAAGCTTCCCGGCAATGCCGTCACCGGGCGGGGCACTGGGCCGAATCCTCGCCATGAACCGGTTGAATTCACCCGGAGCGTGCCCGGGCAGGGCGACCAGCACCCGCGCCTGTTCGTCGTGCATCAGGAACCAGTTGGCGACGACTCTGCGCGCGTCGTCATGTTCGGATGTCACGAGAATGTCGAACGGCGTCTTCAGCTGATGATCCAACATGGCGATCGTCGTCTCGTCCGGGTCCAGGAGCGCCAGCGCCGTGCCGTGGGAGTCGCGGTGAATGTCACTTGCCAGCAGCCCCAGGTCCTGCCAGCGGTCGACGGCTGGAAACGCGGCCAACGCACTCAGGCACAGCGCTCCCGCGTACCCCGCATAGCTCCACACCAGGCTCTGGTGAACCTCACCGCGACGTTGCGCGGATACCGAATTCCAGATGGCCACGGTCGCGATAGCAGGCACGATGACCGCGGCGGCGAGCAACACTACACCGCTGACCGATCCGATCGACTCGACGTTCTCGCTGCGACCCAGGCCGAGGATGATCAGAAACCCGACGAATACGCAGGTGATGAAGCCCACCAGCACCTGTGTACCCCTCAGGGCGAGGTTGTCGAGTTTGCCCGGGGCCTGCTCCACCTCCGCCGCCCACAGACCCATCAGCAAGCACAGGCCCAAAAGGGCGGGCGCCGAGTAGATATCCCGGGCCGTCGCCGAAAACGACAGCACCAACAGGAAGGGGACGGATGCGGCGATCGAGAAGCGCCACCCGGTTCCTTCGAGGCCCGGTGTCCGCACGCGGCGCCAGGCTCGAGCTACGGCGGCGACCGCCAACAGCGTCCATGGAAACAGGTACACCGGGAGCTCGAGGAGGTACTTGCCCGGCCAGTTCGGGTGTCCGGAGGTGTAGTCCAGGCCGGCGGGGGCCTCGATGCGGGTGAACCTCCCGACGACGTTGTGCCAGAAGAACGCCAGGAGTGCCTGCGTCCCCTGCGAGGTCTGGCTCACGGCCAGGATCCAGGGCCCGATGATCGCCGCCTGCAGCAGCAGGCCCGCATACAACTCCCAGCGGCGCAGCTCCGCCCAGCGGCGCTCCCAGACGATGAGGGTCAGCAGCGCCAGGCCCGGGGCCAGCCAGCCCGGAGCGCTCTTCATCATGAACCCCAAGGCGGCCCCGAGGTGCATCAGGCCGTAGCCCAGGAGCTTGCGCCGGCCTGGCGGCGCCGTGAAGCCCAGATACAGTCCGAGCAGCGATAACGCGCAGCCCGCCAACAGGCCTGCATCCGGCGCCAGCCACACCTCGACCCGAAACAAGATCAAGGCGCTGGCGGCAAATATCGCGCTCAGGAATGCGGCTGCCGCCCCGCTGACGTAGTAGGCGATCGTGCCCACGGCGACCGTGGTGACGATCGCATACACGATGTTGGGGAGGCGGGCCGCCCCGGGATAGTCGCCGAAGGTGTCGATCGCGGCCGCCGACATCCAATAGGACAGCGGCGGCTTTTCCAGGAAGGGGGTGTCGGCCAGTCGCGGGAGCGTGCGATCCTCCTGTTGGCTCATGCGCCAGGAGATGTCCGCTTCGCGGGGCTCGTCGGGCGTCCACAGGCCCCTATTCAGGATGCCGAGCAGCCAGATGGGCGCGAGCATGATGATCGCTGCGCGCGACCAGGCACGCACCGGGGCAGAGGTTTTGAAGGTCAGGGCTGCGCTCATGTCACGTGTTCTAAAGTATGCCGGCTCAACCTCAACCGGGGTCCGCGTCCGGTCTTTGTCCAACGCGTGGCCGCCGCCATGATACGGGACGTCCTCGACACCGACCTGATCGCGGTCCGCCAGTTCCTGGAGGCTCACCGGGAGTCCTCGCTATTTCTGTTGGCCAGTCTGGCCGCCCACGGGCCCCGGGGTGGCACGCATCCATTCTCCGGCACCTTTCGCCTGGCTGAGGAGGACGGCACGGTCGTGGCCGTGTTCTGCCTCACCCGCGTCGGAAATCTCCTGGTGCAGGCCGGGGGCCGGGCATACCTGGCCGAGGATATCCTGGCTTCCTCAGCGCACGAGCGGCCAGGAGTCTGTGGCGTCGTGGGCGAGTGGGTAACCGCGTCGGCGATCTGGAAGCTCCTGCGCGCCGACCCCGAGTTCCAGCCCGCGAGGGGAGCCCACGAGGTCGTGCGGGATGCGCTCTACGCAAGGAGTCTGGCCGACGCCGACGCCGACGCCAACCCCGACGCCCTGTGCGCGTCCGGTCCAGTTACCCGAATTCTCGCCGTGGACGACTTTCCGGAGTGGGACCGGTTGAACGTCGCCTATATGAGCGAGCTCAAGCTACCAAACGAAATGAGTGCGGCGCAGCGCAAGACAGAGTTCGAAAGTCGTGCCGCCGCGCACCGCTGGTGGGGGCTGTCGGAACGAGACGAACTCGTCGCGATAGCTGGACTCAACGCCGTCTACGGCAGCCTCGGTCAGGTGGGTGGTGTCTATACGCGACCCGAGTTCAGGCGGCGCGGGCTGAGTGTCTCGCTGATGCGAAGGCTTCTAGTCGATTGCAGGCGATTGCACCGCTTCGATCGCCTGACGTTATTTACGGGTGAAGATAACGTTGGAGCGCGGCGTGTGTATGAATCAGTTGGATTCGAATATCTGGGGGCCTACGGATTGCTCCTGGGCTCGCGAAGAGCGAGGCCCTCACGGCGATAGGCCAACACGGTGGCTCACACGCGCGGTAGGGGAAAAACTCCGCTCCGCCCGTCTGGCAAAGTGAGGACTGACGAGGTCCTTCTTTTCTCCTGCGGTGACTTTGGCCCGCGCATCCCTGACGGGGTGCGCGGGCCTTTTACTCTTTGGTCACGCCTGCGCGCATTCTCGCCAGAATGGTGTCGACGTCCGCGCGCGTCAGCAATTTTCGCTGCCGCCCATGGACCAGTCCGATGCGAACGTGGCCGACGACGGCTTCCAACAGCGCCGACGTGGAGTGTCGTGTTGCAATGCGGGCTATGTGGGGAGTCAACTCGACGGAGCAGGCGTAGACACGCCGCTCGAATTCCGGGTCCGTCACGGAAGCGTCCTTGGGTAAAGAGCCGGCAGGCCGGCCTGTCATGAGGGGTGTTGTGGAACGAGGATGGCGATCGTGAGTTCCCATCCCTGCCCACACAACGGACGCCAGTCGATTACAGGGTGTACCGCACGACGATCCTGGCGATGCGGGCGTGTTCCGAGGACCAGTTGGTGAAACCCTGGCAGACCTGTTTGATTCCAGGGCTGTCCGCGATTTCGACGGATTTCTCGGAAAAACGGGATTGACCGGTTTCCTGGCCCGGCAGCGCACGGTTGGTGCTCCACGGCGCATCTGATTCCGCCACACGCGTATACAGTTGGATCTCGCTCACGCTCGCCTTCGCGGGGATCGTTGCGCACAGAGTGATCGGAATTGCTTCAACTTCGGTGCACGTGGCCGAAGGTGCGGGACTCGTCTCCGCGGAAACTCCCGGCGGTGTTCCACTCCCAGGAGGACTGACGACGACAGCCGGCCGACACGGCGCGACCGTAGTCATGACGACGACTCCGTCTGTGCCCGTTCGCTTCAGGACTTCGGTTTCAATCTCGGCTCGCGCGCTGGCGCGTGTGGCTTCGAGTTGGCTGGCTGTCCTGCTGATTTCGTCGACACGTGCCTGCAGTTCCCTTTGCAGCACGCTCTGCGCCGCTCGCTCATTCTCCGAGAGCCATTGAGACAGCGCGAACCCAGCGACGCCGGCGGCGACGAGCATGACGACCAGAATGAGAGTGGGCGCGCGCGCCTTGCGACGCGAGTTGCCGCCCTGCGCGCGGGCGGCGATCTCCCTGCCGATGGACAGTTTAAGCTGCAGCAACGAGGTGAGGATCGTCGCGGCAGCGGCAATGATGGCGGCCAGAACCGGGTCGGACATCCCGCATCTCCTGCGTCAATCCGCACGCTATCACGGCGCCTGAAGGAGACGGCTGGCTACGGGGACAGGCGTGCCGAAATTGCGATCCGGATCACGCTACGCTCGCGCAGGGCGATCAGGCGCTCGGGGGTTGGCGACTGTTTGCCCAACCAGTCGCGCTCAACCAATCTTCCAGGGGACGTGTCGACTGGCCTCGCAGATGCAAGCCGAGTTTCGAGCGACGCCACAGGATGTCCTCGGCCGTGCGCGCGAACTCCTGGCGACACAGATATTCGGCTTCGCGCTCGTAGAGTTGTGGAAGGAGCTCGGACCCAAGGTCTCGTAGACTGTTGGCGCTACCCAACACCCGGTCGATTCTCGTTCCATAGGCTTGGGCGTACCGTCGGCGCAGTGCGACTGGAAGCCAGGGATAGCGCCTCTCCACCGTGCGCAGGAAGACCGCGAAACTTCCGCCGCCCGGTAGATCCCCTCCCGGCAGCCTGGCGCCCCGGGTCCATGCGCTTGCGTTGGAGCCGATCACGTGGACGAGCCTGTCTACCGCCGTCTCTGCGAGCTTGCGGAATGTCGTGATCTTGCCGCCAAAGACCGACAACATCGGCGCGGGCTCGCGATCGAGCTCCAGAAGATAGTCGCGTGTGACGCTGGAAGGATCGGTTGCCTCGTCGTTGACGAGGGGACGCACGCCGGAGTACGTCCAGAGAACATCGGCCGGGCCGGTGCGTCGGGTGAAGTAACGGTTCGCGATGGCGCACAGGTAGGCAATCTCCGCCGAGTCGATGCGCACATCGTGCGGCTCTCCCTCGTAGTCGACGTCCGTCGTCCCGATCAGCGTGAATTCCCGTTCGTAGGGAATCGCGAAGACGATTCGCCGGTCCTCGTTCTGGAAGATGTACGCGAAGCGATGGGCGAACAGCTTGGGCACCACGATGTGGCTGCCTTTGACCAGGCGCACCCGGTGACTGGCCCGGATCGGCGACGCCCCCGTGATGAAGCGGCTGACCCAAGGGCCTGCGGCGTTCACTACCACGCGAGCCCGAACGGACCGGCTGCTATTGTCCGTGCTATGGCCATCCTTGCCGTGGCCCTCTTCGAGCGTCGCGCGCCACTCTCCCGCGACGGCTTCAATCTTTGTGCAACGAGTACGTGTCGCAATGGTGGCGCCACGAGCGGCGGCGTCCACCGCATTCAGGACGACCAGCCGTGCATCGTCCGTCCAGCCGTCCGAGTAGACGAAGCCCCGTTGAAATCGCGGATCCAGCGGCTCGCCGGCGATGTGCTTGCGCAGATCGATTTCGGCCGAGGCCGCCAGGCGTTTACGCGGGGCCAGGTGGTCGTATAGAAACAAGCCTGCCCGGATCATCCACATCGGCCGCAGGTGTGCATCGTGCGGCATGACGAAGTGCAGGGGCCGCATGATGTGCGGGGCGGCATTCAGGAGCACCTCGCGCTCGAGCAGGGCCTTGCGTACCAACGCGAAGTGGAAGTCCTCGAGGTAACGCAGTCCGCCGTGGATCAGCTTGGTGCTGGCAGAGGAGGTATGTGCTGCCAGATCGTCCTGCTCGCACAGCAGTACCGAGAGGCCGCGGCCCGCGGCGTCCCGGGCGATACCCGTCCCGTTGACCCCCCCACCGACAACGAGCAGATCGTAGGGCTGCTCAGCTTCCCGGTCGGTGGGCGGGCTGTGCGGCTGCTGCGGCGCCTGCGTCCGTGCGCTCGCCGCGGCCGTAGTAGTCGGGGTAGTCCGCCGAGAGTCCCTTGAAGCGTCTGTGGATCCAGAGATATTGCTCGGGGACATTGCGGATCTGAGCTTCGATCAGAGAATGAAAGCGCGCAGTATCCGCCGCGGCCGAATCGCTTGGGAAATTTTCGAGCGGCGGATGGATCACCGCGCGATAGCCGCGGTTTCCCGGCAGCCGCTCGAAGAAATAGGGCAGTACCGCAGCCCCGGTCATTCGGGCGAGGCGCGAGGTGAAGGTGTTCGTGGCCGCGGGAATGCCGAACATCGGCACCATCTCGGCGCCCTTCTTGCGGTAGCACTGATCGGGCGCATACCAGACGCACTCGTTGTGCTTCAACGCCGTAATCAGCGTCCGGATATCATCGCGGGCGATGGGATCACCGCCATGAGCACGCCGGCAGTTGCGCAGAAAGTAAGAGATGACCTCGTTCTTCGTCGGGCGATAAAGAAACTTGACGGGAGCGACCGAGGCGAGCATGCGGCCGCCCATCTCCATCGGAGTAAAATGCGCGGTGATCAGAATGACGCCTCGGCCCCGCTCGCGTGCAGACTCGATGTGCTCGCGGCCCTCGATTTGCACGATGCGGTCGACCGCCTCCGCGCGGGTCCACCAGGCAAAGGGAATCTCGAGCAGCGCGATGCCGAGACTCTGGAAGTGGCGACCGAGGAGCTTCTCGCGCTCGGCAGGACTGAGCTCGGGCAGACACAATTCCATGTTTCGCCGCGCGGTGCGGACGAACTGCAGCGGAAGCACGCGCATCACGTTGCCCAGCGCGCGCCCGACGCTCAGCATTTGCGAATAGGGGAGCAGGACCACCAGCCTCAGCAGAGCCAGCCCGACCCAGGTGGGCCAGTACCGCGGAGCGAACAGCCGAAGGTGCATGGACGGCCTTGAGTGCCCTAACGCCCAAGCGGAGCGGCTTGGGCAACGGGGCGTGTGGACTTTTAAGTATCGACAGTTACGTGAATAAGACGAATGCGCCGGTCCAAATCAATCTCTGCGAGTTATATCGATGTCAGGCTGAAGAAAGTCTCTCTCGAGCGTGGCGGGCGCAAAGTCCTCCACGACATCGATTGGCACATCCAATCCCCCCAGCGTTGGATTCTGGCGGGTGGCAACGGTGCGGGCAAGACTCAGCTGCTTAAACTGATAGCCGGTTCCGTTTGGCCGACACCAACAGGACGCGAGTCCCGTCGGTACCACTGGCGCGGCGAGATATGGCCGAGTCCCTACGGCGTGCAGGAAGAGATCGGCTACGTCGGCCCGGAACGGCAGGACAAGTACGAGCGTTATGGCTGGAATCACACCGTCGAGCAGATCGTCGGCACCGGTGTGCATCGTACTGACATTCCGCTCGACGAGCTCACCGGCGTCCAGCGTCGCGCGGTCGACGCGGCCCTGAGGAAACTACGTATCGCCGAGTTCGCGCAGCGCCCGTTCCTGTCTCTTTCTTACGGCGAACGGCGCCTCGTGCTGTTGGCGAAGGCACTGGCCTCGCGCGCGAAGTTGCTGTTATTGGACGAATTGTTGAACGGTTTGGACGAGATCAACCGGTCGCGCGCATTGCGTTGGTTGAAACAGACAACGCGCTCCCGCCTTCCCTGGGTACTGACCACTCACCGTGTCGAGGATGTCCCCGATGGGGTCACGCATGCGCTGGTGTTGGAGAAGGGACGCATCGTCTATCGGGGGCGGTTTCGCCCCGCGGTACTGCGAAAATGGTTGAGTGGTGAGCGTGACCGGGCGATCGTTCGCCGCGCGCCGGCGTCCCGATCCGTACTCCCACGGCACAAAGCGGCGAAGCCTCTCGTGCGGCTCGCCCACGCTGCGGTGTATCTGGACGAGCACAAGGCCCTGGAAGACATTTCGTTCGAGGTCCGGCCGGGCCAGTGTTGGGTGATCCATGGACGCAACGGGTCGGGCAAGACGACGCTGCTGCGCACCTTGTACGGGGATCACGGTGTTGCGGTCGGCGGCCGCATCGATCGCGCCGGAATCGAGCCCGGTGTTCCGCTGCAGGTATTCAAGACGCGGGTCGGCATCGTCGCGCCGCATCTGCAGACCGGACATCCGCAGACGCTGACCGTCGCCGAGGTCGTGCAGTCGGGCCGCTATGCCAGCATCGGGCTGAACGATTCGCCCACCCCTGCCGATCGCGCGGCCGCCCGCCGTTCCCTGGCCTTCTTCGGCCTGGCGGAGTTCGCCGCACGCACGCTGGTCGAGTTGTCGTATGGGCAGATGAGGCGCGTGCTGTTCGCTCGTGCCTGGGTGCGTCACCCACAGCTGCTGCTGCTGGATGAGCCCTTCTCGGGAGTGGACGGTCCCACTCGCCGGGATCTCATGGTCCATCTCGAGGAGCTGATTGCTTCCGGGACCGCCGTCGTCATCGCCACACATCATCGTTCGGAGTGGCCGATTGCGACGACCCACGAGCTCGAGATTGCAGGAGGGCGCGCTCGTTACTGCGGTCCGGTACGATCTGCGTCCGGCCGCAAGCGCGGCGCTGCTGGAGTGTCTGCGAAGTGATACGCCTCGTGGGGCGCATCGTCCTGGTTCTGTTGGGTGTGTTCCTGGTGCTCGCCGCCGTCGCCTGGATCCGCCACCCGGTGTTCTGGAAGCGCTATTCAACCTTTGTGATTCAGGGCGGCCGGGATCTTCCGCTGTCGCTGTATGAGCCTCGCGAACGGGTCGAAGGCGGTAACACGCCGCCCGAACCGCGCGTTGCGCCCGACCTCGAGATGCTCAACGCAGACTCACTGGTCGAGGCGTCGCACTACGCCGCTGATCACGGTGCCACCGCGTTCATCGTCACGCGGCACGGCCACATCGTGTTCGAGAGATATTGGGGCGGTACCGGTTTCGATACCTTGCGGGACTCTCACACGATGGCGCGGACTCTGGCGGTGCTCCTGGTCGGGATCGCCATCGGGGAACACAGTATCGGTTGGGCCGACGAGCCCATCCTGAATTTCATCCCCGAGTGGCGAAACGATCCGCGCGGCCAGATCACCGTGCGAGCCCTGATGCAACAATCAAGTGGACTCGCTCCCGCCGGATCGCCAATGAACCCGTGGTCCGCCGCAGCCCGTGCCCGGTTCGGGAGCGATGTGCAGGCCGAAGTGCTGAAATCCGTTCCGGCCGCCAGGCCCGGTGAGACCTGGAGAAATGAGCCGGCCGACCTGCAGCTGCTGGCCCTCGTGATCGAGCGCGCCACACGGCAGCGCTATTCGGATTACCTCTCCGTCGAATTGTGGCGCAAGCTGGGCGCGGCTGACGCTTGGCTGTGGCTGGACCGAGCCGGGGGTGCCGCGCACGCGGACTGCTGCTTTCTGGCGCGGCAGGGGGACTGGATCCGCCTCGGCGAGGTGCTGGCAACCGATGGGCACTATCAGGAGGACGAGATCGTTCCGCCTGGCTGGGTGCCTCAGATGCTACGACCCGCGAAGGGGAATGCCTCCTGGGGTGCCGGGGTGCGCCTGGACTCGACGGGGTCCGCTGCCGCAGCGTATGCCCTCAAGGACGTCTTCCTCGTGGAGTCCCCAGGGGAGCGGCTGTGGCTCGTCCCTTCGATGGGGATCGTCATCCTGCGCACGGGTCGCGAGATTCCGCCCGGGTCCGACTGGGATGATTCGCGGATCCCCAACCAGATCATCCGTGCGGCACGCGATTACGTGCCGCAGCAGGCACAGCCCGGCGCGAATCTGCGCGATCTCGTTCCGAATCACTGATCCAGAAAGGCGCGACGGAGTTTGAAAAAGCAACGATTGTCTCTGTTTCTCGTCAGTGTCATCGACATCCTGGGTTTCGGCATTCTGATTCCGCTGCTGCCGTACATGGGCGAGCGTTTCGGTGCGTCGGCCGAAGTCATCACGCCGGTGTTGGGCGCGTACTCGCTGTGTCAGCTCGTCTCCGCGCCCATGTGGGGTGCGATGAGCGATCGTTACGGGCGGCGGCCGATTCTCATGAGCAGCCTCGCCGGCGCGTGTGTCTCGTACGTGATGCTGGGATTCGCCAACAACATCTGGTGGTTGCTCGCGTCCCGCGTGTTGGGCGGGTTCATGGCGGGCAACATCTCCGCGGCCTTTGCATACGCCTCGGACATAAGCACACCGAAGAATCGGGCCGCCACGCTGGGAATGGTCGGCGCGGCGATCGGAGTCGGCTTTACGCTGGGACCCGCTATCGGCGGGATTCTCGCGGGTAATGACATCCACACGGCTGACTTCACGAGGCCGGCCATCGTATCTGCGTGCCTCAGTGTGTTCGCCATCTGTCTGGTCGCATTCGTGTTGCCGGAGACCCGCTCCGCCGAGGAGCGAGCCGCGCACGCCTCCAAGGTCCGAGCGCGACCGATACGCTTGTTGATCGAGCGTCCGTCCCTACGGTTCGTCGCTTGCGCTGCGCTGTTGGTGACGTCGTCGCAGGCGATCCTCGAATCGATCTTCGCGATCTGGGCTCTGCACCGGTTCGGTTTCGGGCCGCGTACGGCCGGACTGTTCATGTTCTGCCTGGCGATCTTCGCCGTCCTCACGCAGGGAGGTCTGGTGCGAGTCCTGGCGCCGAAACTCGGCGAGAGAAAGCTCGCCATCCTCGGAGTCGGCGCTTATGTGATCGGGCTGGCGATCGTTGCCGAAGCGCCGAACATCACGGTGACCGCCATCGCCCTGGCCCTGTGCGGGATCGGGACCGGCGCCTTCAATCCCACGGCTTCCGCGCTAGCCTCCAAGCAGGCAGATGAGCATGACCGGGGCTCTGTGTTGGGAACCTATCAGTCCAGCACCAGCCTGGCGCGCGTGATCGGCCCGTTTCTGTCCGGGCCGGTTTACAAGGTGCTTGGGGCGGGCGCGCCGTTCATACTCGGAGCTTGTATCGCGGTCCCGGCCGCGTGGTTCATCTCACGCGTTCAGGTCAGAGACTGATCTCAGTTTCGAAGATCGAGATCGCGCGTCCGATGATCCAGACTGCGTCCACGGCCCCGTTGGAAAATTCCAACTCCACCTGAACCCGGCCCGGTCGGTGCATGTAGTGTCCCTGGATCCCCGCGAAGGAGGCCCGGGGACCGTCGCTCGGCAGGATGCCGAGTCGGGCCAGATAGACACCCAACAACCCGTGAGCGTTGCCGCTGACAGGATCCTCGAGAATCCCCAGCGCCGGACAAAACATCCGCGACTCTGTCAGATGCTCGTTCCCGTTCGGGGTGAGCGCGAACACGAAATAACCGGCGGCACCGATCTGTGCCGACAGCGTAGTCAGGCGATGAGCGTCCGGCTTCAGGTGTTTCAGGGGGTCTGAGCCGCGCACGCCCACCATGAGTCGCGTGCTGCTCGAACCGACGATGCGTAGCGGGCAACGGGGATCGATATCGTCCGTCGCCAGTGCCAACGCGTCGAGGACGGCGAGCCGCTCTCGCTCATTCAACTCCCGACCGATCGGGGGCGCCTTCTGACGGATTGCGACGCTGCGGTCCTCGCCTTGACCGCGAATCTCCACGTCGACGATCCCGGCTTTCGATTTCTGTTTCAGCTTCGCCGGCGCATCGTGGCGCCTGGACAGGACGTACTGGGCGGCGACCGTTGCGTGTCCGACGAAGCCGGCCTCGGTTCTCGGAGTGAAGAAGCGGGCCCGCAGATTGTGGTCAGTGCCGTCGGCCGAGAGGATGAAGGCCGTGTCGGCGTTGTTCAGCTCGCGTGCGATGGCGAGCATCTGGGCCTCGGTGAGTCCGTCCGCGTTGAGTACGACGCCGGCGGGATTTCCTGTGAAGCGCTCGCGGGTAAACGCATCTACCTGGTGAACCTGGATCTTGCGTGTCATTGCTTTAGGTCCGCCGCTCCAGCTGCCAAGGAGCGCGATTCTAGTCCTTCCGCGCGTCCGTCGCGCGGCATGCTGCGAGAGTGTGCTGCCTGCGCGTCGGGAATAATTCTGGGTGCGAAGTGAAAAAGTGTCGCACCCCGCATTGTTGACCCTCTCTGGCGGGACAGTGATAAACTCCCTCGCGCACAAACCTTGGGGTGGCCCACGAGCAGGGCCTGAGATGCCGGTCGATGTCCGGCAAACCCGTTGAACCTGATCCGGTTAGTACCGGCGTAGGGAGCAGGTGAGCCTAGAACCCTGTCTAACCAATGCTGCGCCTACTGCGGCCGCCCCATATCGGTCGCTTTCGGCGATCCTTTCCATTACAGAGCGTCAACTATGCTCTGGAAACGATCGCCGAAATCGCCTCGATGTGGGACGCCCTCGCTACGGCGATCATTGGTCAGACAGGGTTCCGCGTCTCGTCTCCACCAACCGCTTTGGGCTGATTCGGGTCTTCTCGTACAGGGGAGATCGACATGCATTTGCGTTTGCGGCGCCCACGACGGGCGCTAACTTTAATTGCGGCCACGTCCGTGGCTTGGTCTTTCGGCGCCGCCGCCGAAGACACGCGAGCGCCGCCGCTCGATGAAGTCGTCGTTCACGCCAGTCTGCTGAAGGAAAACGTCGAGGCGTTGCCGACCAGCGTGACCGTGCTCGATGCTCAGACTCTCGAGGCCGCGGGTGTGCAACACTTCGAGGACGTTCTCGGCCTGATTCCCAACCTGAACTGGGCGGCGGGAACTTCCCGCCCGCGCTATTTCCAGCTGCGCGGCATCGGCGAGTTGGATCAGTACCAGGGCGCGCCCAACTCGTCCGTGGGCTTTCTCATCGACGACATCGACTTCTCCGGCGTCGGCATGCCTGCGACCCTGTTCGATACGCAACAGGTCGAAGTACTCCGCGGCCCGCAGGGAACCGTCTACGGCGCCAACGCGCTCGCCGGCCTCATCAGTGTCCGCACCCGGGACCCGCAGCCGAAGTGGGAGTTCAGTAGCGAGGCCACGGGTGGCGACTATGGGACGTACGGTGCCGGCGCGGTGTTTGGCGGGCCGCTGGGCGGTCCCGATGCCGCGTTCCGACTCGTTGCCCAGAACTACAAGAGCGACGGTTTTCGCCGCAACGTGTTCCTCAACCAGGACTCGACCAACGGCTACGACGAAACCACGCTGCGCGGCAAGGTTCACTGGGGCTTAAGCGATGATCTGCAGCTCGATCTCGCCGCAATGTATGTGAATCTCGACAACGGATACGACGCGTGGTCAATTGACAACTCCCGCATCACGGAGTCGGACGATCCCGGGAAGGACAGCCAGCTTTCACGAGCGGCGGCTGTTCATCTGCAGTACTCGGGGCTGAGCGGGGTGGTCATTCAAAACATCGCCACGCTCGCCGATTCGAGCCTGGTGAACTCCTTCGACGGCGATTGGGGGAACGACGCGTTCTGGGGGATCAATGCGCCGTATCGGTATTTCTACCACAACGAGCGCAACCGCCGCACGATCAGCGAAGATCTCCGGTTCACTTCACCCGCGACGCGCGGGGCCGGCACGGGCTTCGCCTGGGCCGCGGGTGTCTACGTCGTGCACGCGAGAGAGACCAACGAGGAGAACGACTTCAGCGAGCAAGAGATCTTCAACACCCTCCACAGTCTGTATACGTCGACCAACTACGCCGCTTACGGCGAGTTGGATTTCAGCCTGACGCGCAGGTTGCGACTGTCCCTCGGCGCCCGGATCGAGCACCGCGCGGCCCACTACGCGGATTCCGCCGACGTGACCTTCAATCCGGGCGACACGATGGAGGGGGGGCACCTGTCGTTGGACTATGCGCTGCGGGAGCGAAGCAGCCTTTACGTGACGCTCTCGCGCGGCTACAAGGCGGGCGGATTCAACGTCGACTCCTCGCTCCCCGCCGACTTGAAGCAATTCAAGCCCGAGTTCCTGTGGAACCTGGAAACCGGGTACAAGATGGGTAGCGCCGACGGTCGTTTCGAGCTGCAAGCGGACGTGTTCTACATGCGCCGCACCAGCGAGCAGGTGGAACAGTCCTATCAGCCCGATCCGACCGACCCGTTGACCTTCACGATCTACAACCAGAACGCGGCGCGGGGAGAGAATTACGGACTCGAGGGGAGCTTGAGCTGGTGGGCGACCCGCCATTTCCAGCTCGGCGGCACGCTCGGATTGTTGCAGACCCGCTATCTCGGCTACGAAACCGCCGGTGTCAGCCTGGACGGCCGCGAGCAATCCCATGCGCCCCCGTATCAGGTCTCGCTGTTTGCGCAGTACCGCCATCCGAGTGGAGTCACGTTGCGCGTCGATTCGCAGAGCGTCGATGCGTTCTACTACGATGTGAGCAACGATCAGAAGTCCAGTCCCTACATGCTGGTCAACCTGAAGCTGGGTTACGAGCAGCCGCACTGGTCCGCGTATGCCTGGGTGCGCAATGCCTTCAACCGGTACTACGCGATGCGGGGATTCTTCTTCGGCGACGAGCCCCCCGACTACCCCAACAAGCGCTACACCCAGGCTGGCGATCCGCGCCAGTACGGCGTGACGGTAAATTACTCTTTTCGCTAGCGGACCGATCGCCACCGACAGGAAATGCGCCAACCGTCACCGACCGCAAACCCATCACGCTTCGGAGGTCTGCCATGGATATCGCCGTCGAGATCAGTCTGTATCCGTTCGCCACGGACTACATTCCGACCATCAAGAGCTTCATCGACCGCCTCAACAACCATCCCGGGCTGCGTGTCGTGACCAACAGTCTGAGCACCCAGATCTACGGGCCGCACGACGAGGTTTTCGATGTACTGCGCAAGGAGTTCGGTGCGACGTTCACCCAGCGCGGTCGCGACGGAGGCAAGGCGGTGTTCGTGATGAAGGTCATCGGACCCCTGGACCCTGCGTGACCGACCTCCAGCACTTCATCGCCAACCTCCTCGCGGGGCTCTCCCACGCCTCGTTCAGCGAGGTGGTGTCGGTCATCCTCGGCCTCCTGTACTCACTGTTGGCCGTCAAACGGTCGCGTTGGTGTTGGGTTGCGGGTGGAGCTGGATCAGCGCTGGCCATCTATGTGAACGCCATTGCCCACCTGCCGATGCAGGCTGCGTTACAGGTGTACTACGTGGTCATTTCCGTGCACGGGTTCTGGCACTGGACGCGAAACCAAGGGGAGGCGACGCGCACGGTGTCGATATGGCCGTTGCGCTATCACCTGGCCGTGTGTGGGCTGACCATTGCAATCAGTGCGTTAACCGCGCGATGGCTGGCTGCCGAAACATCCGCTGCCTGGCCGTTCCTCGACTCGCTCACGACGTGGGGGAGTCTGTTCGCCACGTGGCTCACCGCCAGGGTGAAACTCGAGAACTGGCTGTACTGGCTGGCCATCGATGGGACGCTCATGGTGCTGTACGTCGAGCAGGGGCTGTTCTTCTTTGCCCTGTTGTCCTTGGTGTATCTCGGCGTGTCTGCGGTAGGCTTTGCCACATGGCTCAAGACGTACCGCAATCCGGTCCCGGCGGTCCCGTGCCGGCCGGGGGCCTCGCAGGTGGGGACTCCATAGCCCAACACCCTGTCGTCCGGGAGGCGTTGGCGCACGTTCCGGGAGAGGTGGTGGGGTTGGCGCCTTTGCAGGGCGGCAGCGTGAATCGCACCTTTCGGGTCGACACCCGCTCCGGGGCGTTCGTGCTGCGGTCGAGCCCTACGACGGACGCCTGGCTCGTGTCGGATCGTAGTGTCGAGCGGCGCCTGCACGCGTTGGCCGCGGGTGCGGGGCTCGCGCCGAAGATCGTTCATGCGGATGCGAAGGATCGCTGGCTGATCACCGAATTCGTAGCAGGGCCGGTCTGGACCGACGCCGAGTTCGGCAACCCTGACAGCCTGGCGCGACTGGGCGCAACCCTGCGCTGGCTGCACGGCATTCCGGCACCTTCATTCGGCAGGTTTGATTTGCTCGAGGTGCTGGGGGGCTATGCCCAGCGACTCGAGCCCGCCCGTGTCAGCGGCGAGGTGCCACCGGCAAATTATGTACAAGAGGCGGCCTTCGCGTGGTCGCTGTCCGGCGGGACGACCCGGCCCCCGGCTGTCCTTCACCATGACCTGCACGGGTCGAATCTGATCGACGCGGATCAGGGATTGATGCTCATCGATTGGGAGTGCGGGGTGGTGAACGATCCCCTGCTCGATGTGGCTTGTGTGTTGTCGTACTTTTCAGCCGCGAGGCCTCACGCCGAGATACTCCTCAAGTCTGCCGGGCTGGGCAGCGTCACCGAGCGCCAGCTGGCAGCCTCCGTCTGGCTGTTCGACCTGCACACCTGGTTCTGGTACCGGGAGCGCAAGCTCAGAATCGCCCCGACGGCGGGCGAGATCGCCGCCGAACAGCAGCTGGCCGCCGCCGTCGCTCGCGGGGTGCCGGGGACGTTTTGAACGGGAAATCCGCCCGGGCGATGGTCGACACGGCCGCAGCGGGTGGCGCGCACGGCGCCGGGAGGTTGTCCTGGCGATCGCCAGCCTGGCGGCGAAGCGCCGCAGTTGTGGCACACTACCCGGCCCCAGTCCCCAAGGGCATTCTCGAGGCGAATTCATGGCGTTATTGCGGGTCGTCGATCGCGACGGTGTCGAACACGAGGTTGACGCGAAAACCGGTCTGAAGGTCATGGAAACGCTGCGGGAGCTTGATTATGGGGTGGCGGCTATCTGTGGGGGCATGTGCTCCTGCGCTACCTGCCACGTCTATGTCGACCCGGAATGGCAGTCCAAGCTGCCCGCCCCGATGTCAGATGAGCGCGAGCTGCTCACCGAGTTGTCGCACTACGAGCCCAACTCGCGCCTGTCTTGCCAGATCGAGTTCACCCCCAATCTCGCCGGACTGCGCGTAACGATCGCACCGGACGAGTGAACCGGAGTTCCTGGTGACGCTAGCGTTCTTCATTGCAGTCCTGGTCGCCGGCGTAGTCGTCGTCGTGCGGATCTACACGAAGCTGCGGAATTTCAAGAGGCTGAAGACCGAGACCTGGGACGCCAAGCTCGTCGAGGACCTGCGGGCCAAAGGCTACGCGCCGTTCAACGACTACCCGGTCGATTTCTTCCTCGCTCTGCCAACAGAGGCGTCGTGCGCGACAGTGCGGACGGAGTTGGAGGGCGAGGGGTTCACGGTGGATGTTAAGCCCGTGGACAACGACCCTGAGCTGCACTTCAGCCTGCACGCGACCAAGATGATGCGGCTGATCGTGCCGATGATGCAGGAGATGACCGCTCACCTGACCGCGGTGGCGGAAAAGAACGGCGGGCGCTACGACGGGTGGACCGCTTAGTCGACTGGTGAGGCCGTCGCGCAGACCCCGCGTCGGCGCGCGGGGGCGGGTAGCGCGCTACTTCTTCTCGGTCTGACGCCGCACGGCCTCGGCCGCTGCCGCAATGGCTGCAGGGTCGCCCAGGTAGCGATTCCCTAGCGGCTTCAGCTCCTTGTCCAGGTCGTAGAGAAGCGGCACGCCCGTCGGGATATTCAACTCGGTGATTTCATCTTCCGCCACGTTGTCGAGCATCTTAACCATGGCTCGCAGGCTGTTGCCGTGGGCCGCGACGAGGACGTTTCGCCCGGCGCGCAACTCTGGGGCAATGCGGCTGTGCCAGTAAGGCAGCACTCGCGCGAGCGTGTCCTTCAGTGACTCCGTCGCCGGTAACTCAGCGCCATTGACACCGGCGTAACGAGGATCGACGCGCGGGTGGCGGGGATCATCGAGATCGAGCTTCGGGGGCGGAATGTCGTAGCTGCGGCGCCAGATTTTCACCTGGGCGTCGCCGTGCTTCTCGACCGTCTGTGCCTTGTTCAGCCCCTGCAGCGCACCGTAGTGGCGTTCGTTGAGCCGCCACGAGCGCTCGACCGGAATCCACATCCGGTCCATCTCATCCAGCGCGAGCCACAAGGTCCGGATGGCTCGCTTGAGCACAGAGGTGAACGCGATGTTGATCTCGAGCTTCTCCTTCAGAAGCTCGCGACCCGCCTGAGCGGCTTCCCGCCGTCCCTGCTCCGACAGGTCCACGTCGTGCCAGCCGGTGAAGAGGTTCTCGACGTTCCAGATGCTCTGGCCATGTCGCAGAAGGATCAGCTTGCCGGGCACAGGTCTCTCCAATCACGTCAAAAAAGAACGCCACTCAACGCTACCAACCGGGCAAAAACCACGCTTTTTGCCCGGAGCTCAACCGGGCGATGGCGCTGATTCCGCGCAAACGGCCTCCGGCCGGTTTGCGCCGATAAACTCAGTCTGCCAGTTTGCGCATGGCTTCGATACCGACCGACAGCGTAGCGAAGTCCGATGCCCCCGCGGATCGCATGTCTGTGAGCATCCGCTGCCAATGTGCGAGGTCTTCGCCGGCCGACTCCACCCAGGCAGTCACTCGGGACGCCGCCGAACCCTCATGCTCGGCCGCAAGCACGCGCTCCGTGAGCTTACGGTGGATGCGTAGCGCTCCATCGCGAAGGCCCGAGCGAGCCACCGCCTGCCAAGGACCCTCTACGGGTAGCTGCTCAACCTGCTCCCGCAGCCAATCCAGTCCGATGCGCGTTCCAAGGTCGAAGTACACCTTGGCTGCTTCGAGCACGCTGGCTTCGTGCGCGGAAGCGAGGTCGACGATGTCCAGTGCCGCGTTGTGGCTTTCCAGACTCGCTACGCGGGCCGCCAGGTCCGCCGGTACCCCCGCCTCAGTATGTTGTTTGCGCGTCTTCTCGAATCGTTCCAGCTCCGCACCCGTGAGGATGTGGGCAATGTCAGCTTCGAGCTGTCGCACGCCTTTCCGGAATTCCGCCACAGCCCGATCGACGTGCAGCTGCTGCCGGCGATGGGCCAGCAGCCAATACGTCATGTGACGCAGCAGCCGGCTGGTCTGATATTGCATGGCGTACTGCACTTTCGCCGCCACTCGTGTGTCCAGAGCTTCGATCTGCGCCCAGATGCTGCGCATGTCGAATATCTCGCGTGCCGCAGTGTAGGCGCGGGCGATCTGTGCGGGTTCGGCGCCTGTCTCTTCCTGAGCGCGGGGCACGAACGTCGCGCCCATGCGATTCACCAGACTGTTGGTGGTCGCAGTGGCGATGATCTCGCGGCGCAGCCTGTGTTTCGCGATGGCGCGGGTGAAGCGATCCCGCACCGGCCCCGGGAAGTACCGGTCCAGCTCCGAGGAGAGGTAGGGATCCTCGGGCACGTCCGAGTCCAACAGGTGATTGTTGAGCCAGATCTTGCTGTAGGCCAGCAGGCACGAGAGCTCCGGCCGGGTCATGCCCCAGCCGCGCTTGCGTCGCTCCGTGACTTCGTCGTCCGACGGCAGAAATTCCAGCGCGCGGTTGAGCTCGCCCGAGCGCTCCAGGGCGCGAATGAGGTTCTGGTACTCGCCCAGGCGTGTGCGCGCCTGCAGCTCCGCAGTGCTGATGGCCTGGCTCTGAAGGTAGTTGTTGCGTAACACCAGTCCCGCGACCTCGTTGGTCATGCGTGCGAGGAGCTGGTTGCGCTCGCCCCGGGTGATCTTGCCCGCTGCCATCAGCGGATTGAGCAGGATCTTGATGTTGACTTCGACGTCCGAGGTGTTGACTCCGGCGGAGTTGTCTATGAAGTCCGTGTTGAGGCGGCCGCCCGTGAGGGCGTACTCGATGCGCCCGCGTTGGGTCATCCCGAGATTACCGCCCTCGCCGACAACCTTCGCGCGTATCTGTGCGCCGTTGATACGCACTCCGTCATTCGTCCTGTCTCCGACTTCCGCGTTGGATTCCTGACTCGACTTGACGTATGTGCCGATGCCGCCATTCCAGAGCAGGTCCACCGGCATCTTCAGGATTGCGCGGATGATGTCGTTGGGCGGTGCCGTGGGCGTTTCCAGTCCCAACAGCGTGCGCGCTTCCGGGGAGAGGGCGATGGATTTGGCCGTGCGGGGGAAAACCCCGCCTCCCTTCGAGATCTTCTTGCGGTCGTAGTCGTCCCAGCTCGAACGCGGGAGGGCGAACAGACGTTGCCGCTCCTGGAAGCTCGACGGAGCGTCCGGGACAGGATCCAGGAAGATGTGCCGGTGGTCGAAGGCTGCCTGCAGGCGCATGTGCCGCGAAAGGAGGGCGCCATTGCCGAAGACGTCGCCCGACATGTCGCCGATGCCGGCGGCGGTGAAGTCAGACTTCTGAATGTCCGTACCCAACTCGCGGAAGTGTCGTTTCACGCACTCCCAGGCGCCGCGGGCGGTGATGCCCATCCTCTTGTGGTCGTAGCCCGCCGAGCCGCCGGATGCGAACGCATCGCCCAGCCAGAACTGGTAGTCGGCCGAAATGCCGTTGGCGATGTCCGAGAAGCTGGCCGTGCCTTTGTCCGCTGCCACCACCAGATACGCATCGTCCGTGTCGCGTCGTACGACGCGGGTCGGCGGAACGACGCGGTGGGCTACGATGTTGTCGGTGATGTCGAGAAGGCCGCGGATGAACGTCTGATAGCAAGCGACGACTTCGGCTTGCACCTCGTCACGCGTTCCGTTTGGCAGGCGCTTCGGATAGAAGCCGCCCTTGGCGCCGACCGGCACGATGAGAGTGTTCTTGACGTTCTGGGCCTTCATGAGGCCGAGGACTTCCGTTCGGAAATCCTCACGCCGGTCGGACCAGCGGATACCACCTCGGGCGACATAGCCCATGCGCAGGTGGACCCCCTCGACCCGCGTGCTGTAGACGAAAATCTCGAACTTCGGCCGCGGCAAGGGCAGATCCGGGATCCCCGCCGGATCGAACTTGAACGACACGTACGCCTTCGGCCGCCCGCCGGTGTCGCGTTGATAGAAGTTGGTGCGCAGTGTTGCCAGCACCAGGTTGAGGTACGAGCGCAGGATGCGGTCCTCATCCAGGCTCGTGACGGAATCCAGTGCCGTGCGCAACTGGCCGACGATCTTCTCGGCGTTGCGATCACCAGCCTTGGTCAAGTGGGCTTTGGCAGAGTGCACGCTGTCCGGATCCAGTCGCGCGGCGAATAGTCGCACCAGATTGCGGGCCATTCCCGGGTTGACAGTCAGCGTGCGTTCCATGGAGGCCTGGCTGAACGGCACGCCCGTCTGCAGCAGGTACTTGCAGTAGGCGCGCAGGATCACTATCTCGCGCGCCACCAGACCCGCTGCGAGCAACAGGCGATTGAATCCGTCGTTCTCGATCTCGCCCGTCCAGGCGGCCGTCACGGCTTCCCGGAATGTGGCTTCCATGCCGGCGATCGTGATCTGCATGCGGTCGCGGTGCTCGAGCTCGAAGTCCTGGATCCAGGCCGACCCGCCCTCCGGCCAGAGCAGCTCGTACGGCCGCTCCGAGATCACCCGCAACCCGAAATTCTCGAGCATCGGCAGCAGGTCCGAGATCGGGACCGGATCCCCGAGCTTGACCACCTTCAGGTGCATGCGGATCGAGATCTGTGCGGAGGGGCGGTGCAGACTCATCCGCAACAGAGTGGGTTCCGTGCGCAACGCCTCGAGATCGGCGAGATCCGCGGGGACCTCCGCAGGCACCACGTCTTCTTCGTAAGCGAGCGGAAACGCCTTGCGATAGCGATTCGCGAGCAGCAGTCCCGGCGCTTCGCCGTTCTTCGCAACCAACACGTCGCGCACCCGATCGTGCCAGGTCATCGTCGCCTGGGTGATGCGCTGTTCGATCTCGCCGTAGTCCGCCTTGTGTTTACTCTGCGGATCGGTGTGCACCACTACATGCACGCGGGCGTGATTGGAGCCCGAGATCTGGATCTGTGACTCGACGCTTTCGCCGTCGAAGCCTTTCAGCACGATTTCTTCGATTCGCTGCCTGACCTCCGTGTTGTACCGGTCGCGGGGGACGTACACCAGGCAGGAATAAAACCGATGATAGGGGTCGCGCCGGGCCAGCAATCGCACCGTGCGCCGCTCGTAGAGGTTTACCGCGCCGCGCACGATGCGGATCAGATCGTCCGCTCGTGCCTGGAACAACTCGTCGCGTGGGTAGGTTTCGAGAACGTTCAGGACCGCCTTACCGTCGTGTCCCGCCGGATCCAGGCCGAAATGCTGGATGACCCGTTCGACTTTGCGCCGGAGCACCGGAATGTCGCGGGGACTGCGGTAGTAGGCGCTCGAGGTCCAAAGTCCCAGGAAGCGATGCTCGCCGATGACGCGTCCGCGAGCGTCGAAGTCCTTCAGTCCGATGTAGTCGAGGTACTCCGGGCGATGGACCGTCGATATCGAGTTGGCTTTGGTGATGATCAACATCTCCGGATCGCGAGCTCGCGCCCGGAGGTCACCCCGCAGTCTCAGCACGCTGGGGCGTCGTTCCCCGTTGCGATGTGCCCTGAGGATTCCCAGTCCGGTCTTGACGTCCGGGACCAGGCGGTCTTCGGCCGCACCTCGCTCGAGGCGGTTGTAGCGGTAGCCCAGAAAGACGAAGTGTCGATCTTCCATCCACGCGAGCAAGCGGCTCGTTTCGCTGACCTCATCTGCCGGGAGTGGCGGCGGCCGGTTGCTGAGCGAGTTGATGAGGTCGCGCGCTCGTTCGCACATCGCGCGCCAGTCGTCCACTGCGACGCGAACGTCGGACAAGGTCGTCTCGAGGTTTTGTTGCAGCCTGGCGATGACGGCAGGGTCGGTCTGGCGGTCGATCTCGTAGAGCTGCCAGGATTCCGCGTGTTGCGCCTTTGAGCCGCTATTGCCCAGATCGGTGAGGCGGCCGCGTCCGTCACGCTGAAGGTCGATGACCGGGTGGATGATCAGATGGACGGCAAGCTGCGCGCGGGTGAAGACTATGCCGACCGAGTCGACCAGAAACGGCATGTCGTCCGTGACGATCATGACGAGGGTATGCGGTGACTCGAACCCGTCACGCTCGGCGTCGGGATTGAAGACCCGGACCCGCGACTGGCCCGGTAGGCGACGCGGGGAGCCGAACTCGAGATGGGCCTGCGCGATCCGCGCCAGGACTTGCGGGGTGCGCCCCGCGAGATCCTCTTCACCTACTCCGCGAAAGTAGGTCTGTATGAGCTTCTGTCGCAACGCGTTGCGCTCGCGACCTTCACCGCGGACGCGAGCCTCGGCGACTATCTTCTCGATCAGGGCGACCCGCGCGGCGGGAATACTTCGCAGTAAGCGGCTATCGTCCTCGGGAGAAGTTGTTGCGTGCATGAATCATGTTTCCCTTTCCAAGTCGACCAGCAGCGCTCGCATGAAGCGGGCGGCTTCTCCGCCCGTGACGCAGCGGTGATCGAAGGTAAGTGACAGAGGCATTCGCAGATGCGCCTCGATTCGTCCCATGACTGCGACGACGTCGTGAGTCAGCCGGCCGGCGCCCAGGATGGCGACCGCGGGCGGCACGACGACGGGCGTCGCATAGCGACCGGCGATCATGCCGAAATTCGACAGCATGAACGTGAAGTCCTTGAGGTCCTCGGCGCCGAGCGAGCGGTCGCGGGCGCCGTGCTTGAGCCGATTGATGTCCTGACGGAGCTGCGGCCCCGAGCGATTGCCGATGTCCCGGACCACCGGAGCCATCAGGCCCTCAGGAGAGTCGACCGCGATCCCAACATCGACTTGCTCGAGCAGTAAGCGGCTGTGGGCTGTGTCGTCCAACCACGCATTCAAACCAGGCTCTGCCTTGCAGCCGGCAGCGATGCCGCGCAACAAGCGCGTGGTGACATCTTGGTCCTTGGCCCAATTGTGCAGATCGGCGTCGTCGAAAATCGTGCAGCTCGTGACGTTGTCGCGAGCGAGGCTCATGCTTTGCGCCATTGAGCGTCGCAGTCCGCGTAGCTTCTCTGGCGCCACTGGCGCGCTGCCGCCTGACGCGGCGAACTTCGTCGAAGTCTGCGCTCGTGCGACCAGGCTGATACCGCGCTGCTGCGCGGTGTTGGTTCTAAGCGAGGCGACGTTTGCCGACGGGGAGGTCACCGATACGACATCGTCTACGGTGATGATGCCGCCACGACCCGTGCCGTGTACGCGTGTCAGATCAATGCCGAGGCGCTTCGCCACTGCGCGTGCCGCGGGCGCTGCGCGCAAACGACCTCGCGCGCTTGAGTTGGATCTTGCGTTTGCGTGGCTGGGGTCGCGCCCGTGCCCAACTACCGCCGACTCGATGAGTTCTTCGTCGCTGGTCGGCATGTTGCCGACCACTGTGCCCGAGTCATGCGCTGCTGCTGAGCGGGCGGCCGGTGCGGATGCCAGGTGGCCTGCCGTCGGTGCCGCGTTCCCGTGGGCTGCGGGCGCGGTATGCGCCGCCGCGGCCGCGTCGTGGGCCCTCGCGGCCTTGTCGCCAGCGGCCGTCTCAAAGTCCACCAGCGCCGCGCCCACCGCGATCGTGTCGCCCGGCTCGCCGTACAGTTTTTGCACCTTACCGGAGAATGGTGACGGTACTTCCACAACGGCCTTCGCCGTCTCCACAGCCAGCAGCGGCTGGTCCACCTTGATGGCATCGCCGACCTTGACGTGCCAACGCACGATCTCGGCCTCGGCCAGTCCTTCGCCAAGATCAGGAAGAGTGAACGTCGTCATGCGCCGCTCCGATCGATGCGGGAGGTGAAGGTGGGGCCCGGCCCACGGGCCGGCTGCAAGGCCGCCATAGGTTGACCGCTGATCACGATGCCAGCGTCTCGCGGACCGCATCTACGATGCGCGCCACGCTCGGAATGTAGTCATGCTCCAATTTGAAGAGCGGCATCACCGTGTCGTAGCCGGTGACGCGCTTGATGGGAGCATGCAGATCGAACAACCCGTGCTCGGCAACAGTGGCCGCGATCTCCGCGCCGATACCAACGTTGCGTGGCGCCTCGTGGACGATGACGAGGCGACCGGTCTTTGCCACGGATTCGAGGATCGTATCGTGGTCGATCGGTGAGAGTGTCGCCAGGTCAAGGACCTCACAGCTCACTCCCGATTGTTCCAACTGTTCGGCAGCCCGGAGGGCCTCGAGCGTCATCGCTCCCCAAGTCACGAGCGTGACGTCCGTGCCTTCGCGCAACCGGAAACAGACATCCAGCGGCAGAGCCTGGCCGTCGTCGGCGATTTCCTGCTTCACCAGCCGGTAGAGCCTGACCGGCTCGAGAAAAATGACCGGGTCCGGATCCCGGATCGCCGCCAGCAACAGACCGTAGGCGCGTGCCGGCGAAGACGGACAGACCACTCGCAACCCCGGAAGGTGCGCGAGCAGGGTCTCCAGACTTTCCGAATGGTGTTCGGGAGCGTGAATCCCTCCACCGTGCGGCATCCGCATCACCATCGGACACGTCAGCCGGCCGCGAGTGCGGTTGCGCATCCGGGACATGTGGTTGCCGATCTGATCCAGGGCCGGGTAGAGGAAGCCCATGAATTGAATTTCGGCGATCGGTTTCAAGCCCTGGCAGGCCATGCCGATCGACATGCCCGCGATCATGCCTTCCGCCAGAGGAGTGTCCTGAACCCGATCCTTGCCGAACTGCTCCTGCAGCCCCGCCGTAGCGCGGAAGACTCCGCCGTTCAGACCAACGTCTTCGCCGAGAACGACGACCGATGGATCGTGAGCCATTTCCCACGCGTGGGCGCGGTTGATGGCCTCGATCATCGTAACTTTTGCCATGAGCGATGGTGATTTCAGTGTTTGTTGTCGGTGGCGTAGCGACGCGCGATCTCGCGTTGCTCGAGGAGACTCTTCGGTGGCCGCGCGAACAGGTTGTCGAACATCGCGTCCGTCGACGGCTTGGGCGCGCTCATGTACTGATCGACGGCCGCCTCGACTTCACGTGCGCACTCAGCCTTCAGGGCTTCCTCTTGCGCGTCGTTCCATGCACCGAGCTTCGTCAGGTGCTTACGCAAGCGCACCAGCGGCTCGTGCTTCCACGCCGTCGTGACTTCCTCGGGATTGCGATAACGGCTCGCGTCATCCGAGGTCGTATGGTCGCTGAGTCGATAGGTGATGGCCTCGACCAGGGTGGGGCCTTCGCCGCGGCGTGCCCTGGCCAGGGCTTCCGACAGGACATGGTGGACGGCGATTGCGTCGTTGCCGTCGACCTGGATGCCGGGGATGCCCGCGGCGATGGCCTTCTGCGCCAGGGTCTTCGCGGCCGTCTGCTGCTCGATCGGGACCGAGATCGCCCACTTGTTGTTGACGATCACGAACACCGCGGGAAGCTTTCGGGCACCGGCGAGATTGAGTCCCTCGTAGAAGGCCCCTTCGGAAGTCCCGCCATCGCCGATGTAGGTCACCGAGCAGCGCGGTTCGCCGCGGATCTTGAAAGCCATGGCGACCCCCGCCCCGTGCAGCATCTGCGAGGCGATCGGGACGCACCAGGCGAAATCGTGCCGGGGCCCGGCGAAGTTGTTGCCGGCCTCATCTCCGCCCCAATAGAGCAGGATTTCGGACATCTTCACGCCCCGCCACAGCTGTGTGCCGTACTCCCGGTAGACCAGGGCCAGAACGTCCTCCGGGAGCATGGCGGCGCCGACGGCCACATGCGTGGCCTCGTGGCCGAGACACGACGCGTAGGTGCCGAGCTTGCCGGTGCGCTGCAGATTGACCGCCTTGGCGTCGAAGGTCCGCGCCAGGGTCATCATCCTGTACATCTTGGTGAGTGCAGCGGCGTCCCGGGCCAGGGGAGGAGCGGAGGCGGCCAGGTTTCCGTCCGCATCCAGAAATTGACAGTACTTTATCTCGAACTCGGCACTCGTCTTCACGCAGTCCCCCGCCCGCGCAATAGGACGCGGCGGGTGATTATACATGACCGTCACCGCCTCCCGGCCGGCGGGCCTTGCAGCCGGCTGTGCCTCGAGCCGCCAGGGCCTCGCAGCTTGCACGGGGCAGGCCCCTGGTGGCGATCTCCGCGCCCGGGCGGCCGGTATAATAGTTGCAACTGAAACTATCTGCCGGGCCTGCCGGGAGGGCCTGCCGCCTGCGAGAGGCCCTCACATCATGACCCAGTCAGCCCAGAGCCGGACCGCCGCCAACCCCATGGGTACCGACGGCTTCGAGTTCGTCGAATACACCGCCCCCGACCCGCTACTGCTGCGGACGCTGTTCGAGCGCCTCGGGTTCCCGGTCGTGGCGCGCCATCGCTCCAAGAACGTCACCCTGCACAACCAGGGCGACATCCATTTCATCATCAACGCCGAACCCGACTCGTTCGCCCAGGGCTTCGCGCGGCAGCACGGACCGTCCGCCTGCGCCATGGCATTCCGGGTCCAGGATGCGGCGTACGCCTATAACCGGGCCATCGAGCTGGGCGCCAGGCCCGGCCCGCAGAGCGCCGGACCCATGGAACTGAACATTCCCTGCATCGAAGGCATCGGCGGGTCCCTGATCTATCTGGTGGACCGGTATGGCGACCAGTCGATCTACGACGTCGATTTCCGGCCCGTCAACGCCGGCACCCGCATCGAGTCTGCCGGGCTGACACGGATCGATCATCTCACGCACAATGTGATGCGCGGCCGCATGGACCATTGGGCCAGCTTCTACGAGAAGCTGTTCAACTTCCGCGAAATCCGCTATTTCGACATCGAAGGCCGGCAGACCGGACTCATCTCGCGCGCCATGACCAGTCCCTGCGGCAAGATCCGGATCCCGATCAACGAGTCCCAGGACGACAAGAGCCAGATCGAAGAGTATCTGCGCGAATACCACGGTGAAGGCATTCAGCACATCGCACTCGCGACGTCCGACATCTATCGGACAGTCGACACCCTCAGAGGCCACGGCGTGGCTTTCCAGGACTCTCCCGAGACCTACTACGAAGGCGTCGACGCTCGCGTGCCGGGGCACAAGGAATCGCTCGAGGCGCTCAGGTCTCGCCGGATTCTCATCGACGGCAATCCGGACAAGGGCGAGGGCGTGCTGCTGCAGATCTTCACGCAGAATGTCATCGGACCGATTTTCTTCGAGATCATCCAGCGCAAGGGCAACGACGGTTTTGGAGAGGGCAATTTCCGGGCCCTGTTCGAGTCGATCGAGCTCGACCAGATTCGCCGTGGAGTGATTTGAATACACAGCCGACATCACCAGCGCTGCGACTTCAATATGACCCCGCCCTCCCGATCACGGCCCACAGGACCGAGATCCTCGAGGCCCTCGCACGCTACCCTGTCATCGTCGTGTGCGGCGCGACAGGGTCGGGCAAGACCACGCAGCTCCCGAAGCTTTGCCTCCAAGCAGGAAGAGGAAGGGGAAAGGCCGCAGGCCTCATAGGCCACACCCAGCCGCGGCGCATCGCCGCCCGTGCGTTGGCATCGCGACTCGCCGAGGAACTCGGCACCACGGTCGGCGGCGCGGTCGGCTACAAGGTCCGCTTCAACGACCGCAGCGGCCCGAACTGCCAGGTCAAACTCATGACCGACGGTATCCTGCTCAAGGAGCTCGAGAGCGACCGCCTGCTTCGACGTTACGACACGTTGATTATCGACGAAGCGCACGAGCGCAGCCTGAACATCGATCTTCTGCTCGGTGTGATCAAACGGCTCGTACCGAAACGCCCCGATCTGCGCGTGATCGTGACATCGGCGACGATCGATCCCGGCAGATTCTCTACCTTCTTCGATGGTGCTCCCGTGATCGAGGTGTCAGGAAGGAGCCATCCAGTCGAGGTGCGTTACAGGGCGCTGGTGTCTGACGGTGTGTCGTCGTCGGGGCAGGGCGAGAGCGCCGCAACAGGCGCCGACGATGACGATGACTCAGCCACCGCCGAGGGCGAGGACGCGCGCGATCTTTCTCTACCCGAAGGCATCGTCGAGGCCGTGCGCGAACTCGATCGTACAGCGGGTGCGCTGAGCGGCGACACACTCGTGTTTCTTCCGGGCGAGAAACAGATTCGGGAAGCCGCAGATGAGCTCGAGAAGGCGCGTCTGCCCCACACGGAGATATTGCCGCTCTTTGCGCGCCTCTCGGCTAAGGATCAGGAGCGGATCTTCCAACGGCATGCGGCCCGCCGAGTCATTCTCGCAACCAACGTCGCCGAGACGTCGCTGACCGTGCCTGGCATTCGGTACGTCATCGATTCCGGTCTTGCCCGCATCAGCCGCTACAGCGTGCGTGGCAAGGTCCAGCGCTTGCCGATCGAGGGAATCTCAAAGGCTAGCGCGGACCAACGTAAGGGGCGATGTGGCCGTGAGGCGGAGGGCATCTGCATCCGGCTCTACTCCGAAGCGGACTTCACGCTCCGCGAGGACTTCACGCCGCCCGAGGTTCTACGTACCAATCTTGCAAGCGTGATTCTGCGGATGGCCACGATCGGTTTGGGAGAGCCTGAGAGCTTCCCGTTTCTCGATCCCCCCGATACGCGATTGGTCAACGACGGTGTTCGACTCCTTCAGGAGTTGAAGGCCATGGATGACGCGCGGCAGGTCACCAGCCTGGGGCGCAAGATCTCGGGGCTGCCAGTGGATCCGCGACTGGGACGGATGTTGCTCGCCGCCTCGCATCACAGTTGTCTGACCGAGATGCTCGCGATAACCGCGTTTCTCGAGGCACAGGATCCACGCGAACGACCGCGCGACGCGCAACAGCAGTCGGCTCAGAAGCACGCGTTGTTTGCAGACGAGCGTTCCGACTTCATCACGGTGTTGAATCTGTGGCGGGCCTTCAACGAACAGTCCGCGGCGCTGTCAGGAAATCAGTTGCGCAAGTGGTGTCGCGAGCACTTTCTGTCGTTCCTGCGCATGCGCGAGTGGCAGGAGTTGCACTCGCAACTCTCCGAAGCGGTTCGCGAGCTCGAGCTCAAGCCCAACTCCGCACCGGCCAGCTATGGCGACCTGCATCAGGCCATCCTGACCGGGTTTCTCGGGTCGATTGGCAGCCTGGATGAGAAGCGCGAGTACGACGGCCCGCGGGGGATGCGGTTCGTCATTGCGCCTGGTACGCCGCTGGCCTCCAAGCCACCGAAGTGGGTTGCGGCGGGAAGCCTCGTCGAAACATCGCGCGTGTACGCCCGCATGGTCGCGTCGGTCAATCCGATGTGGATTGAACAGGCTGGCGCGCACCTTGTTAAGAGGATTTACAGCGAGGCTCACTGGGTTGCGACCGGTGGATATGTTGGGGCGTTTGAGACGGTGAGTTTGTACGGTCTCACGCTGGCGTCCCGGCGACGAGTGAACTACGGGCAGGTGCAGCCGCTTGAGGCACGTGATGTATTCATTCGCGAAGCGCTGGTAAACGAAGGTGACGGGCTAGGGGCCGTCGCGGAGCAAGAGGAGGAGGACGCGGAGCAGCTGCCGCTTCGCGTCGCCCACGATGCACCGCGTCGCGAGCGTGGGCGGATGCGCAGGGATGGACGTGAGGACACACGGGGCGGGATCGTCGGCAATGGTCACGGTGGGGGCCAATCGCGTGGTGACGGCCGCGGCCGTGACGGAGCGCATGGCGGATCCGGCGGTGACGGCCGCGGCCGTGGGCGTGGTGACCCCCGGGGGCGCGAGCCCGTGCGTGTGGGCGGTGACTTCCTTGCTGCCAACCGGGCACTGCGCAAAGACATCGGCCACCTTGAAGCGAAGATCCGCCGTCGTGACATCCTCGTCGACGAGCAGGCAGAGGTCGACTTCTATGCCGCCCGACTTCCCGAGCGAGTCAACTCGGTGGCGTTGTTCGACCGTTGGCGTGGCGAAGCTGAGCGTGCGGCTCCCCGCCTTCTGTTCATGACGCGATCGGACGCGATGCGTCGTGAGGCGCCCGACGCTGCGCCGGACCGCTTTCCGGACGAGATCGAGGTCGGAAGGAACCGCCTTCCCTTGAGCTACGTGTTCGAGCCTTCCGAACCAAATGACGGCATCACGCTCACAGTGCCCGTCGAGTTACTGGACACCCTGCAGCCCGAGCGACTGGCGTGGGTGGTTCCCGGGATGCGGCTGGAGAAGATCGCGGAGATCTTTCGCGCACTGCCCAAGAGTCAGCGGAAGCTACTCGTACCTGTGCCAGAGCATGCGAAGGAAGCGTTGAGTTCCGTCTCCGACAACCTGCCACCGTTCTACACCTGGCTGTCGGAGTGGGTTACGGCTCGTGTGGGGTCGCATGTCACTCCGACGGAACTAGCGTCGTTGGAGCTACCGCCGTACCTCCGAATGAATATTCGCGTCGTCGACGCGAAGGATCGCGTTGTCGCGGAGGGACGAGATCTGGCGGCGTTGAAGCGGCGGGTGTTCGGCGTGGGGGCGGCCGTGGGGGCGGGAGGCATCGCTGGTGCGGCGGGTGGTGGCCCCGGCGTCGCGGCCGGTGTGGGTGCACGCGTAGGCGGTGACGCCGGTTCGCGCGGCGCGCCTCAAACGCCTACCGCAGAGGCGGTCCACCGTGAGTGGGACTTCGGCAATCTCGCGGAAAGCGTAGAGGTCAATCGCAACCGCCTCCGTCTGGTTGTCTATCCGGCTGTGGAAGACGCCGGGAGCGGCGTGCGTGTGGTTGAGGCACGAAACGGGGTTGCGGCAGAAGCTGTATCGCGCCGAGGTCTCACCCGGCTTGCCCTGCTCGCGTTGCCGCAACAGGTGAAGTTTGTCAGCAAACGGTTTTCGGAGGATCGGGAGCTGACTTTGCTCAGCAGCGGGCTCTCGTTGACCTTGCCCCTGGCTGAAGGCCTTACGCAGCGTACCTTTCGCGATTGCCTGTTTCCCCAGGATGGTCCCTTGCCGCGGACCCAGGCAGAGTTCACGCGCCTGCTCGATCAGCGGCGAGGCGACCTCAGCGAGGTGGCGGACAGACTGGCATCGCTGATGTTGCTGATACTTCGCGAGTGGCGCGCGGCGAGGGTGGCGCTCGACGGTCTCAAGACAGCCGCCTTCGCTGAGACGGTTTCGGATGTGAAGACGCAGATGTCTGCGTTGCTGCCACCGACCTTCATCGAAGCGACTTCACGGCCGTGGCTGGAGTATCTGCCCCGCTACCTCAAGGCCATCACGCGGCGGCTTGAGAGGGCGGGAGGTAACGTCAAACGGGACGCTGAACTGGCTACGAAGGTGAAGCCATTTACCACAGCCTTTCGGGCACTCGCGGCGCAGCCTGTTGCTTCCGCCGTACGGCCGGAGTTGGAACAGCTGCGATGGATGATCGAGGAGTTTCGCGTGTCGCTGTTCGCGCAGGAACTGCGGACGATGGTGAAGGTGTCCGAGAAACGCCTCGCCGAGCAAATCGAGGCCGCCAAGGCCGAAGCGAACGCCTAGCCGCGAGCGTAGCCGGCAACAACCATGCCCTGAATTAAATCAGGGCCGGCAGGCGACGCAGTGGCGTCCGCGCAAAGCGCCGCAGGCGACTTTGCGCCAATGGAGCTAGGGTCGATGCTCGCTGGCGAGATATTCCTCGCTCTGCATTTCGATCAGCCGGCTTACCGTGCGCTGAAACTCCATGCGCAGCGTCTCGCCCCGATATAACTCTCCGGGCGGTACGGCAGCCGAGATGATCAGGTTTACCCGCCGGTCGTACATCTCGTCCACCAGGGCGATGAAGCGCCGCGCTTCGTTCTCCTTCAGTCCATCGAGCACCGGCACATCGGACACGAATACCGACTGATACGCGCGGCCGATCTCGATGTAGTCATTCGAGCTGCGAGGTCCGGCACAAATGGCATTGAAGCCGAACCAAACCACATTCTCGCTCAGGCACACGACCGGTATGGACCGACCCAGTATCTCGATCGAGCCACTGGACTGATTGCCGTGACCCGCCAGTTCCTCGAACAACGCGGCCAGGCGCTGAGCAGTGTCGGCGGTCGTCGAGAGCAGATAGGTGCCTGCCTGCGTCAGGCTCCGCAGCCGAAAGTCCGTCGCGCCGGCGACGGGCACGACTTCGGTGTATTCCTCGATGAGCTCGATGGCCGGGATGAAGCGCTGGCGCTGCAGACCGTCGCGATACAAGTCGCGAGGGCTGACGTTCGAAGTCGACACCAGCGTTACGCCACGTTCGAACAGACCGCGAAAGAGCCCGCCGAGGATCATGGCATCCCCGATGTCCGAGACGAACAGCTCGTCGAAGCACAGAACGCGGGTGTCGCGAGCGATGCGCTCCGCGACCCGTTCGAGCGGATCCTGTTCGTCGTGCAGGTCCCGCAGCTCCGAGTGCACTTCATACATGAAGCGATGGAAGTGCCGGCGGCGGCGTTCCGGAAACGGCAGGCTCTGGTAGAAGAGGTCCATCATCCACGTCTTCCCGCGACCGACTCCGCCCCAGAGATACAGTCCCCGCTCCGGCCTGCGATGCGAGTTGCCGAACGTGCTGACCAGGCGATGCAGTAAGGTCGAGTTGGCTTCGTCGGCCGCAATCAGGCGTTCGCGCAACTCATCGAGGCGCGCGATGACGGTGCGCTGAACCGGGTCTGCGCTGAACCCGCGCTCGCTCGTGAGCTGCTCGTACTGCTCGCGCAGGTTCATGTGCGATCAGGACTGCAGGTCGGGGAGGTCGCGAAACAGTGCCAGTGAGCACGGATTCGCGAGCGCATCCGTGTTCTTCACCGTCTTGCCGTGGATTACGTTATGCACGGCGAGCTCGGAAAGCTTGCCCGAGAACGTCCTGGGAATATCGGCCACCTCGATGATTTTCGCGGGCACGTGTCGCTGTGTCGTGTTGCTGCGGATCGTGTCCCGAATCCTTTTGCGCAAGGCTTCATCGAGCGCCACTGCCTCCTCGAGACGCACGAACAAAACGATCCGGACATCGTCGTGCCAGTTCTGTCCGACGGCAAGCGACTCGACGACTTCCGGGATCGACTCCACCGCCCCGTAGATCTCCGCCGTCCCGATCCTCACCCCGCCGGGATTCAGGACCGCATCGGAGCGTCCGTAGATGATGATGCCGTCGTGCTCGGTCAGTTCGGCGAAGTCGCCGTGATGCCAGATTCCCGGAAAACGATCGAAGTAGGCGGCATGGTACTTCCGTCCGTCCGGATCATTCCAGAACCCCACCGGCATGGCCGGGAAGGGCCGGGTGCAAACCAACTCGCCCTGCTGTCCCCGCACGGGCTGGCCCGCGTCGTTGAAGATCTCGACGGCCATCCCCAATCCCCGACACTGCAGCTCGCCGCGATTCACCGGCAGAATCGGGCAGCCGAGGGCGAAGCAGGAGACGATATCCGTTCCGCCGGAGATGGATGCCAGCTGCACGTTGGGCTTGATCGACTCGTACACGTAGTCGAACCCGTCGGGCAGCAGCGGCGATCCGGTCGACAGTATCGCCCGCAGGGCCGGGAGATTTCGGTCGCGGCGGGGTACGAGGCCGGCCTTTTGCATGGCGGAAATGTACTTGGCGCTGGTCCCGAAGACGGTGACCTGCTCCTCTTCGGCCATCTTCCAAAGAGCTGACGGGTCCGGGTGGAACGGATTGCCGTCGAACAGCACCAGCGTCGAACCGACCGCCAGCGCGCTGGCCAGCCAATTCCACATCATCCAGCCGCAGGTCGTGAAGTAGAACACGCGGTCGGCTCGCTTCAGGTCCGTGTGCAGCAGATGCTCCTTCTGGTGTTGGAGCAGCGTGCCCCCCGCGCCGTGCACGATGCACTTGGGGGCGCCAGTCGTGCCGGACGAATAGAGGATGTAGACGGGATGGTTGAATGCAGTCTGGACGAACTCGAGGGGCGTGCCCGGGGTGCCGAATGACTCCCAGAGGGTTGTTGGTTTGCGCAGGGTCGCTATGTCGGGGGCTGCCGCCAGGTACGGAACCAACACCACGTGCTCGATCGACGGCAACCTGGTCAGCACGGACGTCAAGGGTCCGAGCGAGTCGAACGGCTTGCCGCCGTAGGTGTAGCCGTCGGCCGCGAACAGTACCTTGGGGGCGATCTGACCGAAGCGGTCCAACACACCTTGGACCCCGAAGTCAGGCGAGCACGAGGACCAGATCGCCCCCAGACTGGTAGCCGCCAACATCGCGATCACGGTTTGCGGCAGATTGGGCATGAAGGCAGCGACCCGATCGCCGGACTTGACGTCCAGAGCCTTCAGTCCGGCCGCAACCCGTGCGACTTCCGCCGACAACGTGCGATACGACAGTTCCCGACGCTGACCGCGCTCATTGTGGAACACGATTGCGGGCTGATCGTCACGATACCGCAGCAGATTCTCGGCGAAATTCAGCAGTGCGTCGGGAAAGAATCGTGCGCCGGGCATTGCCTGCGGGTTGTCCAGTACCGGACCGGTTCCCCACTGCGCACGGATGTCCGCGAAGCCCGTCAGCTCGACCCAGAACTGTTCGGGGTACTCGATCGACCAGGTGTACAGATCGGCGTAACGCTCGATGGCGGTGCCGCGTCGCGAATTCACGCAGCTCATGAATCGCGTCAGATTGGCGTCGGCGATCTGCGATGGAGTGGGGCGCCAGAGCTCGGGCATGTTACGGCAACAGGTAGTGCGCTACAGAGATTGGTAGTTAGGTCCCGACCCACCCTCGGGCGGGGTCCAGTTGATGATCTCGTACGGATCTTTGATGTCGCACGCCTTGCAGTGCACGCAATTGGCCGCGTTGATCTGCAGACGCTTTCCACCGTTGCCGTCGTCGACCATCTCGTACACGCTGGCGGGGCAGAATTTCTGGCACGGATTGCCGAATTCCTTCGCGCAGCGATCCGAGCAGATGTCCGGCTGCAGAATCTTCAGATGGGCTGGTTGCTTCTCGTCGTGCGTCGTCGACGCGAGGAACACGGATGCCAGCCGATCGCGCGGTGGGAGTGTGCGGTCCACCCACTGACGGTCGGGCGACTTCTCGGCATCGAGGTGCTTCAGTTTCGCGAAGTCGGGCGTCGTGTTGCGCAACGTCCAGGGCGTCCGGCCGCCCGCCACGACTTCCAACGCCGAGTTGGCGATCCCGAACCACAACCCCCGCTTGAATCCGGGTTTGAAGTTGCGGACCGACCGCAGCTCCTGGCCGCCGGGTGAAGCGCGCCAGCGAGCGTCGAAGCCGGCCGGCGATCCGGACTCGGCTAGTGTTGTGGCCGCCAGCATTCCGGAGCGGATGGCCTGGTGAACGCCCTTGATCTTCGGCACGTTGACGCCGCCCGCCGTGTCTCCGATCAGGACCGCGCCCGGCATTTCGAGTTTCGGGATCGACTGCCAGCCCCCGGCAGTGATTGCTCGCGCTCCGGCTGCAAGGATCTCGCCGCCTTCGAGCAGCGGTTTCACGGACGGGTGATGCTTGAACTGTTGGAACGCCTCGAACGGCGACAGACGCGGGTCTTCGTAGTCCAGACCCACGACGAATCCGACATACACGCGATTCGCGTCGAGGTGGTACAGAAAGCTCCCGCCGTAGGTGCGCGAGTCCAGCGGCCAGCCAAACGCGTGCTGGATCAGGCCCGGCTCGACCCGGCCTTCCGGAAGCTGCCATAGTTCCTTCATGCCCAGTCCGTAGCTCTGTGGCGCGCAGCCGGCGTCGAGCGCAAAGCGCTTGATGAGTTGCTTCGCGAGACTGCCACGCGCGCCTTCGGCAATGACCGTAGTGCGCGCGCGGATTTCCGGGCCGGGCGAGAAGTCGGGGCCGGGCTCGCCGTTTTTCTGCAGGCCCACGTCGCCGAGCTGTACGCCGGCGACGGCGCCGTTGGCATCGATCAGCGGCAGCGCCGCCGCGAATCCCGGGAAGATCTCGATTCCGAGCCCTTCTGCCTTCTGCGCCAGCCAGGGTGTCAGTTGCCCCAGGGAGATGATGAAGTTGCCTTTGTTATGAAGCTGGGACGGCATCGGCAGCGGCAGGCTGCCCCTGCGCGTCAGCAGCCGGAATTCATCCCGCTTCGCGGGGACGTGAATTCCCGGGAAGGACTCGCGCCACTCCGGGGCCAGCTCATCGAGCGGCCCCGGCTCGATGACGGCGCCCGACAGGGAGTGGGCGCCAACCGCTGACCCCTTCTCGAGAATGCAGATGTTGGTCTCGGGCTTGAGCTGCTTTAGACGGATCGCGCAGGCGAGGCCGGCGGGGCCGGCGCCCACGACGACGACGTCGTACTGCATCACATCGCGATCGGCCACTACTTCGGTCCCATCCTGATGGCGCCGTCGAGGCGGATGACCTCGCCGTTGAGCATCGGAATCTCGAACACCGACTGCACCAGCTTCGCGAATTCCTCGGGCTTGCCGAGACGCGAGGGAAAGGGGATCTGGGCCGCGAGCGAGTCCTGCAGCTCCTTCGACATGGCATCCAGCATCGGGGTGTGGAAGATGCCGGGAGCGATGGCGACGCAGCGAATGCCGAAGCGGGCCAGCTCTCGCGCGATCGGCAGAGTCATGCCTGCAAGTCCTGCCTTCGTGGCGGAGTACGCAGCCTGACCGATCTGACCCTCGAAGGCCGCGACCGAGGCAACGTGAATCAACAGACCGCGCTCGCCATCGGCGTTGGGAGTGTTGTGCTGCATGACTGCCGCGGCGGCCTTGTCACACAGGAATGCGCCGATCAGATTGATGTGCACGACCTTGGCGAAGAAATCGCCGGCCATTGGACCGTTCTTCGCCAGAACCCGCCCGGCACCGACGACGCCTGCACAGTTGACCAGCAGATTGACCCCGCCCATCCGCTCACGGGCCGTGTCCATCGCCGCGTTGACTTCGGCTTCCGAAGTCACGTCGCAACGAACGAACGCTGCGCGTTCCCCCAAAGAGGCCGCTGCCGCCTGACCCGGTCCCTCCTGCACGTCGAGGATGACGACTTTCCCGCCGCTCGCGACGACGTGTCGGGCCATGCCATCACCGAGGCCCGAAGCGCCGCCCGTGACGACGGCTTGCGCGTCGTTGAATTTCATAAGGTTCCTTGTAAGGGGATTGACCGGAAGTGGCGCCGTGCGCGAACGGCTACATCATAACCTTTCGACCGCCATCGCGACGGCTTCGCCGCCCCCGATGCACAAGGCAGCAATGCCACGACGACCGCCTGTACGGACAAGAGCATGAATCAGGGTGGTCAGTATCCGCGCACCTGTGGCACCGATCGGGTGGCCGAGTGCACAAGCACCGCCGTTGATATTGACTCGTGCCGGATCGAGCTGAAGGTCGTGGATCGCGGCCAGGGTCACGGCCGCGAAAGCCTCATTGATCTCGTAGAGGTCCACGTCCCCTGATTCCCACCCGAGCCGCGAGAGGGTCTTGCGGATGGCGCCGATGGGTGCGGTGGTGAACCACTCCGGCTCGTGGGCATGGCTCGAGTACCCGAGGATGCGGGCAATCGGTTTCAGTCCGCGCTCGCGTGCAACACCCGCGGTCGTTACTACTACTGCAGCCGCGCCATCTGAGATGGAAGATGAGCTCGCGGCAGTGACCGTTCCCTCCTTGCCAAATGCGGGCTTGAGAGAGGAGATCTTGCTGAGGTCGCACGTGCCAGGGGTCTCATCCTGGCGGACGACCGACTCGCCCTTTCGCGTCTTTACGGTAACCGGTGTGATCTCGGACTCGAAGGCGCCCGACTGCATCGCACTCAACGCGCGACGCACCGATTCTGCCGCGAACGCGTCCTGCGACTCGCGGGAGAATGCGTACTTGCTGGCGGTTGCGTCGGCGAAGCAGCCCATGAGCTTGCCGTCGAAGGGACTTTGGAGCCCGTCGTAGAACATGTGATCCAGGATCTCGCCGTGGCCCATGCGGTAGCCGCCGCGGGCCTTGGGCAGGAAGTAGGGCGCGTTGGTCATCGACTCCATGCCGCCCGCCAGAATGATTTCCGCGCCGCCGGCGCGAATCTGGTCGGCCGCCATCATCACGGCCTTCAGGCCCGAGCCGCACATCTTGTTGACCGTCGTCGCCGGAGTCGAAATAGGAATGCCAGCGCCGAGCGCGGCCTGCCGCGCGGGCGCCTGGCCAAGCCCGGCGGGCAGCACGCAACCCAGGATCACTTCCTGGATGTCGCTCCCCGCGAGAGCGGCGGCCTCAATCGCCCCTTTCGCGGCCGCGGCGCCGAGCTGCGGCGCTGTTGCTTGGGTGAGTGCGCCCTGAAACGCTCCGATCGGAGTGCGTGTCGCGGCCACGACCACTACTTCTTGACTTGAGATGGCTTGACTCGACATGTGCGGATTCCTCCGGGAGCGCCGCGGATGTCTGACGCGGCAACAGTCCGTTCTCAAAGATCAACACGAAGGCCTCGGCGATCTGCGCGCTGGTCATGGATTGATTCTCGCGGAACCAATGCGCAATCCAGTTGAGCGCGCCGGCCAAGGCGAAGGCCGTCATTTTGGGGTCACAGGGATGGATCGAACCGTCCTGCATGCCTTCGCGCAGCAGACGCCGGATGCCCTGATCGACCTCGGACTTCAGCGCCTTGATATGGGCGCTCATGCTCGGGGACAGGTCCAGGTCCTCCGTCCGCACCATGCACCACCCGAACTCCGAGGCGACCGCCTGGGCGTAATGGCGCAGCACCGCATTGAGTCGGTCGCGTGCGCTGACGTCGAGTTGCTTCACTTCGCGGAATGCCGCTCGGATCTGCTCCACCCCGGCCAGGAAGCACTCGAACAGCAACTGCTCCTTGTTGGAGACGTAGTAGTAGACCGTGGGCTTCGTCACCTCGAGCGCGGCTGCGATGTCGTCCAGTGAGGTGTTGTGGTAGCCCTTTTCGTTGAAGGCGCGCGCCGCTGCGCGAATGACCGCCTCGCGCTTGATGGCTCTGTCCTGCACACGATCGCGACGTGCCCGCCAAGGAGAAGGCGAGGCCGAATGCGATGGGGCGAGTGGGGACGCAGGGCTGTCCCCCGCAGACGAGGGGATGCCGCGACGCGAGTCATCGGAAGACGCCAGGGCGTGGCGTCGCGGCTCACGGGAGGGCGCTGCGGGGCGCGGTCGACGGATGGTCATGCTCTGCAGTATACTCAATAATACTGCTGAGTAGGTAATCCTACTCGTGAGTAGATTTTCTCGCCGGCCGCTGCCGGGATCCAACTACTCCTGACGGCCGCAAAGGCCGGGAGCCGCTATGAACGCACGCACCCAGGTGGGCCCGCAAGCGACCGCTGCCACGAGTCAGGGCACGCAGCAGTCGGGGCGCCCGCTGCGCTTCGTGTCTGCCGCCTCATTGTTCGACGGCCACGATGCCGCGATCAACATGATCCGTCGTCTGCTGCAGTCCCATGGCGCAGAGGTGGTACACCTCGGACATAACCGCAGCGTAGCCGACATCGTCGGCGCGGCCATTCAGGAAGACGCGGACGCGGTGGCGGTGAGCTCCTACCAGGGCGGCCACAACGAGTATTTCACTTACATGGTCGAGATGCTGCGCGAGAAGGGCTGTGAGCACATCCGTGTCATCGTCGGCGGTGGAGGGACGATCGCCCCGCATGAGATCGAGGCTCTGGAGCGGCACGGTGTCGAGAAGATTTACACCCCTGAAGACGGGCGTGTGCTCGGGCTGAACGGGATGATCGACGATGTGTTTGCCCGCGTTCGCGCCGCCCCGCGTCCACTGTACGAATTTCGTCCGCTGAACGCGCGTGACTACGGTCAGTTGGGGAGGACCATTTCGGTACTCGAGGGTCAGGAGGGAAATGAGGGTGCGCACGGGCTGGATCCAGACCCCATCCGTCGCGCCATTGCACGCTCCAAAGCCCAGGTGCCGGTCATTGGAATTACCGGGACAGGCGGGGCCGGCAAGTCGAGTCTGACGGACGAGCTCCTGGCGCGCTGGGTGCGGCATTTCCCGGAGCGGCGGATCGCCGTCGTGGCCATGGATCCGACGCGACGGCGCAGCGGCGGGGCGCTTCTGGGCGACCGGATCCGGATGAACAGTCTCGCCGCCGAGACTGTGTTCATGCGGTCGCTGGCAACGCGACGCCAGAATCTGGCCACCGCCGCAGTGCTGTCCGACGTCATCGGCCTGTACAAGGCGTCCGGCTTCGAGTTGATCCTCGTCGAGACCGCCGGCACCGGTCAGTCGGATACCGAGATCGTCGATCTGGTCGACCTGTCGCTGTATGTGATGACCACTGAGTACGGCGCCGCCAGCCAACTCGAGAAGATCGACATGTTGGATTTCGCCGACTTCATCGTGCTCAACAAGAGCGAGAAGCGAGGCGCGGCGGACAGCTTGCGCGACGTGCGCAAGCAATGGCGCAGGAACCATCCGGAGCAGTCCAAGCTGCCTGACGACGGGCTGCCGGTGTTTCCAACCGTCGCGAGCCGTTTCAACGATGCCGGCGTGAACCGCTTGTTCGAGGCATTGTGCTCGGCCTTGCAGACCAAGGCCATCGGATCGGCATCGTGGGCTGTTGGAAACGTCGGCACGACTGAGATCGTCTCACGTGAGCCCCTGATCCCGGGCCCGCGAACGCGCTACCTCGCCGAGATTGCGCAGGAAGGGCGCGGAATTCGGGAACGTGTCGAACGACAGGTTGCTGCCGCCCGTCGTGCCTATGGCCTGCATGAATCGCTACGCGCTCTGAATGACGCTCACCTCCCCGAGTCGCTGGACCGGGTGCCGGAAGCCGCCTTGCAGGCGGACTCGGGCGATCCGACTCGGCGCGAGCTGCGTGCCGCCTATAACCGGGCCTTGGACGAGATGGGCGCCGAAGCCGTCGCCGAACTGAAGGCGTGGCCGGCGCGGGTCGCGGCTGCGACCGACGAGAATTATTCCTACAAGGTCCGGGACCGTGTGGTGAGCGGTGAAAACTACACGGAGAGCCTGTCCCGCCAACGAATCCCCAAGCTGGCCGTCCCGCGCTTTCGCGACTGGGGTGAGATCCTCAATTTCATTCTGACGCAGAACCTGCCGGGGGCTTATCCGTACGTGGCCGGTGTCTATCCGTACCGGCGCGAGGAGGAGGACCCGATACGCATGTTCGCCGGCGAGGGCCCGCCCGAGCGAACCAACAGGCGCTTCCACTACCTGGCCGGCGGCCACGGCGCCGCGCGCCTTTCAACTGCCTTCGATTCGACGACGCTTTACGGTGAGGACCCGGATACGCGACCGGACATCTACGGGCGCACTGGTAATTCAGGCGTGTCGATCGCGACGCTCGATGACATGAAGAAGCTGTATTCCGGGTTCGATCTGTGCGAACCCTCGACGTCGGTGTCGATGACCATCAACGGTCCGGCGCCGATGATCCTGGCGATGTTCATGAACACGGCGATCGATCAGAAGATCGAGGCGTATCTGCGCAGTACCGGAGGATGGGAGCAAGCCAGGCGGAAGATCCCCGACCCTCCCGCCTACAAGGGCGCTTTGCCTGCGGGACATGACGGGTCGGGCCTCGGCCTGCTCGGTGTCAGCGGCGACCAACTCGTCGAACGTGAAGTGTATGAGCGCATCAAGGCCGAGGCGCTGCGATCGGTTCGTGGCACCGTGCAGGCGGACATTCTCAAGGAGGACCAGGCGCAGAATACCTGTATCTTCTCGACCGAATTCGCCCTGCGGATGATGGGGGACGTGCAGCAGTACTTCAGCGACCAGCGCGTCCGGAACTTCTACTCCGTGTCGATTTCCGGCTACCACATTGCCGAGGCCGGCGCGAATCCCATCTCCCAACTGGCATTCACGCTGGCCAACGGCTTCACCATCGTGGAGTACTACCTGGCGCGCGGCATGAAGATCGACGACTTCGCCCCGAATCTGTCGTTCTTCTTCTCCAACGGGATGGATCCGGAGTACGCGGTCATCGGCCGCGTGGCGCGACGGATCTGGTCCCGGGCGATGCGCGAGTTGTATCGCGCCGGTCCGCGGAGTCAGATGTTGAAGTATCACATCCAGACCTCCGGACGAAGCCTGCACGCCCGCGAGATCTCGTTCAACGACATCCGCACCACGCTGCAGGCGATGTACGCGCTGTTCGACAACTGCAACAGCCTGCACACCAATGCCTACGACGAGGCGCTTACGACTCCCACCGAGGAGAGCGTGCGACGCGCGGTAGCCATCCAGCTGATCATCAATCGCGAGCTGGGGCTGAACAAGAACCAGAACCCCTGGGCGGGTTCTTTCGCCATCGACTATCTGACGGATCTGGTCGAAGAGGCCGTGTATCGCGAGTTCGAGTCGCTGTCGGAGCGCGGCGGCGTGTTGGGCGCGATGGAGAGCATGTATCAGCGGGGCAAGATCCAGGACGAGTCGCTCTACTACGAGACCCGCAAGCACGACGGCAGTCTGCCGATCGTCGGCGTCAACACTTTCCTGGCGCCGGGCGGCTCGCAAGAGCACAAGGCAGCCGCCCTCATCCGCTCGACCGAGGAGGAGAAGCAGGACCAGGTGGCTGCGGTCCGGGCTTTTCAGGCCCGCAATGCCGGCGCATCCCCAGCCGCGCTCGAGCGGCTGCAGCAGGTGGCGGCCAGCAACGGCAACGTGTTCGCCGAGCTGCTCGAGAGCGTCAAAGTCTGTTCATTGGGCCAGATCACCCAAGCGCTTTATCGCGTGGGCGGTCAGTATCGTCGGAACATGTAAGGTCGGGCTCACCCAGCTCCTGCAGGATCGCCTTCCGCGCCTTGTCACGTAGCTCGATTGCCGCACCGTCTGCGGAAGTCGCGGATGCGGTGATCGGCTTCAGGAACCGGACCTCGATCCAGTTCGGTCGGGGTATTCCATTTCGCGGAGACATGGCCACGCGCGAGCCCCGCACGACGGCCGGAATGACCGGACACCCGGCTCGCGCGGCGACGACGAACGCTCCGGTGTGAAACTTCAAGAGCCCCGGTGACGGAGTGAATGTACCCTCCGGGAAGAAGACCAACGAGTTACCGTTGGTTGCAGTCCGTAACACCCGCCGGGTGTCCGCCGCACCTCGGTTGCGGTTGAACCGTTCGACGAACTCGGATCCCAGCCGGCGCAGGAGCAGGCCCGCCAGCGGAACGCCGTTCATCTCCCGCTTGATCACGAACCCGAATCGAGGAGGCAGGATGCCGGTGTACAGCACGCCGTCCAGATAGCTGGCGTGATTCGAAACGATCACGCACTGCGTCGGCGGAATCTGTTCGATGCCGCGCACCGTGACGGGCATTCCTGCCGCCCGCAGGAAATTGCGGGCGCACACCTTGGCGACCGCGCGGCGGCGCCGCAGCCCCGGAACCAGCAGCAGCGCCAGCAGGGTAAGCAGTCCCATTACGAGAAAAGTCGCGATTGCGTAGACGGCGTAAACGAGACGCAATGGAGCGAGCGCTATTGTGCGCAACGGGATGGAAGGATCCTTCTTAGGGGGTGCCATGATGTCTCTATCGGGGAACGGGCTGCGACGGTATGTGAACTGGTTCTCTTTATGTTAATGCTTCCGGGTGGATGTGATGATCATCACGCCGGTGTCTCGACCCCCCTCACCATACTGCGTTCGCGACATCAAGTGGTCGAAGTCCGGGTTATCGATGCGCGCCGGGCGGTGCGTGCGGACTTCAAGCGAGAGGGCAATTGTCGAACCAGGCTGCGGTAGCCGTCACCCCCAACACCGATTCGGCCGATCCGGCGGTGTCTCGTTTTCTGGACGCTGTCTGGATGGAACGGGGGTTGTCTGCCAACACGCTCGCGGCGTATAGGGCCGACCTGACCGCTTTGGCGCGGTGGTTGGTCGAACGCCAGGTTCCGATCGTTCGCACCAGTCGTGCGGACCTGCAAGATTTCATTGCCTGGCGGGTACACGCCGGAGCGCGCCCGCGCTCGACGGCTCGCCAGCTTTCCAGCTTCCGCCGCTTCTTCCGATATCTGGTCCGCGAGAACGAGATCAAAGAAGATCCCACGGCGCAGATCGCGATGCCCAAGATCGGGCGCTCGTTGCCGAAGTCGTTGTCCGAAGAGGAAGTCGAGTCGCTGCTCAACGCGCCGGCCGTCAACGATCCGCTCGGTAACCGCGATCGCTGCATGCTCGAGGTGTTGTACGCCACCGGGCTGCGTGTCTCCGAGTTGGTCAACCTTCGCCATGGTCAGGTCAATATGAACCAGGGCGTCATCCGTGTCCTCGGCAAGGGCAACCGCGAGCGGTTGATCCCACTGGGCGAGGAAGCGGTTCGCTGGCTCATCGAGTTCTCGCGCGGTTCGCGTGGCGAGATCCTTCTGGAGCGCCAGACCGATTATCTGTTCCCGACCCGGCGCGGCGACCGCATGACGCGCCAGGCCTTCTGGCACATCATCAAGCGCTACGCCCGCAAGGCGGGCATAGGTAAAGACTTGTCGCCGCACACTCTGCGGCACGCGTTCGCGACGCATCTGTTGAATCATGGCGCGGACCTTCGCGTTGTGCAGATGCTTCTGGGTCACAGCGACCTGTCCACCACGCAGATATATACGCACGTGGCTCGCGAGCGCATGAAGGAAATGCACACGCAGCATCACCCTCGGGGCTGATCCTCGGCATACGCGGCACAAGCCGCGACTTTTGCCGCCGGCAACGAAGCTGATGTCCGCAAGAGCGCCGTAGGCGACTTTTGCCAGTGAATCCAGTGTCGGCGTTGGCGGACGGTTCCGCGATTTCCCCACCTGTTTGCTAGGATGCTTCGCATGCAAGCACACTTGCTCCTGTGCCTGTTCGCGCTCATGGGAAGCATTGCTTTCGCGACCCCTGCGCCTGCCGACGTCAGTGGACAAGCGACTTCAGCGGTGGTCAGCTCGGTCAAGCCGTCCAACTCCGGTGCTGCGGATCCCCGCGTGGCGCTGGCCGCAAAGCTTCCGGCGGGCACGCGTGCCGAAGATCTTCATCCTTCGCCGATTCCCGGTGTGTACGAGCTCACTCATGGCGCCGATGTCGTCTATGTCAGCTCGGATGGCAAGTACCTGATCAATGGCGACCTCATCGACATCGCCCACAATGACAATCTCACCGAGCAGCGACGCCGGAACTCCAGAGTCAGGCTGATCGCCGCCGTGCCGGAATCGGACATGGTGATCTTCGGACCCAACAATCCGAAGTACACCGTCACTGTGTTCACCGACGTCGACTGTGCCTACTGCCGCGAGTTGCACCGTCAGATCGCCGAATACAACCGCCTGGGCATCCGGGTGCGCTATCTGGCCTACCCGCGCTCGGGCCCGAACACCGAATCGTGGAAAAAGGCCGAGCAGGTCTGGTGCTCTCGGGATCGCAACTCGGCCCTCACGGCGGCCAAGCGCGACCAGCCTCTGCAGGCGGCGGCCTGTGCCGACAATCCGGTAGCCAAGGAATACGCCATGGGCCGCGAATTCGACCTCAGCGGCACACCCGCGATCGTGTTGACGAGCGGGGAGATGCTGCCGGGTTACCTGCCGCCGGGCATGCTTGCGCAGCACCTGCGGGACGGGCAGGGGAAGTAGCGGGACGACGAAGAGTTCGTCGCGGGACCGGGAAGAGGTTCGGCGCGGGCGATCCCGGGGCTGAACCTCGGCAATCGGACAGGGTCGCGTTCGCGCGCCTCGCGATCGCCCGGGCCTCAGCGCTCGAGGAGCTTCAACTTATCCGGCTTGCCGTCCCACTCCTTGGCGTCTTCCGGCGCATCCTTCTTCTCCGTGATCACCGGCCAATCTTTAGCCAACTCCGCGTTCAAGGCCTTGAAGTGCTCCTGGCCGGCGGGCAATTCCTCTTCCGAGAAGATCGCCTCGGCCGGGCACTCCGGCTCGCAGAGGGTGCAGTCGATGCATTCTTCGGGATCGATGGTCAGGAAATTCGGACCCTCGTGGAAGCAATCGACCGGGCACACCTCGACGCAGTCCATGTACTTGCACTTGATGCAATTCTCGGTAACGACAAAGGTCATGCAATTTCCTCAGAGGACTTAGCCTGGCTCCCTCAGCGGGAGCCAAAGCCGGGTGTGATCGTCGATGTGCCTGGCGCCCGACCTCTCGGGTAGTTCCGAAAGCGGGCTGCAAGGGCCGGACATTTTGCCATGCGAGCGTCGCCAAGCAAGTCAGCTGGGGCCGACCCCGCGCGCCGGGACGTCCGGGACCCGTGGATATCGCTGCGGCTGGGGGTACCGCCGCTTGCGCGAGGACATTCGTTCGCGCCGCAATGCCGTCGTACCGGGACACGCGGTTGCGCGGGCGTCAGCTGGCGGGTAGGCGGCGGTCAAACGTCGTGAAATGGTGGGGCTCCTGCCCTGCTGCGCGGTCCTCGAGGTACCGCCGCAGCGTGAACTCAGTGCTCGGGAAGGCGATGTCCGCCCAGGGGATCTCCTCTGGGCGTAGCAGCTTGACCTCGAGGCTCTCCGGCCCCGCGCCGAACTCGGGAGCGTCCATCGTCGCTCGGAAAAAGACGTGGACCTGGTGCGCATGGAGCACGTGGACGACCGTCAGCAGCGAGCCGATTTTGACCCGCGCCAGGGCTTCCTCGTACGACTCGCGGGCAGCGGCCTGCTGCAGCGTCTCGTCGTTTTCCATGAAGCCCGCGGGGACTGTCCAGTAGCCCCGTCGGGGCTCGATGGCACGAATGCACATCAGGATGCTTCCCTGGTACTCGGGTACGCACCCCACGACCAGTTTCGGGTTCTCGTAGTGAACCGTTCCGCACGAGGTGCAGACGAAGCGCGGGAAGTGATCGCCGGGAGGGACGCTGACCTCGACCCGGGCACCACATTGATTGCAGAAATTCATGATGGCCGGCGAGGATACGGGGGGGCGAAGGGGGTTGTCGACCGGCCCCTGCGGGGCCGGTCGCGGACCGCGGTTGGCCGTGGCGCCCGGCGGGCGCGGGCCTGGCGCTTCAAGGCACCGCGGCACTAGCCTATACTCCGCGGCCCCGCATTCCTCGTAGCCCGAGTGGCGGAACTGGTAGACGCAGCGGACTCAAAATCCGCCGCCCTTAAAAGCGTGACGGTTCGACTCCGTCCTCGGGCACCACCTAAATACAGGGTTTTGCGTGTAGGCCGCCGCCCCATACGGCCCACCTGAACGAGCCAAACACTTACACATTCGTTACACACGAAGTCCGGGCGAGGTCCGAGCCTCGCGGTGGCTGCCGCGCCTCCTCTTTGACATTGCATATAATCAACGTTAATGTTGATTACGTACAATATGAATGCGGTCGTCATGTGGGCTGAACGCGAAGCTATCGAGGTATTTCACCTCCTGTTCCTGAGAGCCTTCGGCGCTCGGGCCGACCGCGCCTTATATGCGCTGAAGGGTGGCTGCAACCTGCGGTTCTTCCACAAGAGCATCCGGTATTCCGAAGACGTGGACCTCGATGTCCGCAAGATGTCGGTCGCCGTACTTCGCAACCACGTGGATCGCGTCCTCTCGGCGCCACCATTCTTGCAGACACTCAGAGCGCAACAAATCGAGATCCTGAAGGTATCCAGTCCCAAGCAGACCGAAACGACACAGCGCTGGAAACTGACGCTGCGAAGTGGCTCCGGAGATTTGGGAATCCCAACGAAGATCGAATTTTCGCGCCGTGCCTTCGATCTAGCCGTGGCGCACGAGCCGGTCGACCCGCAGCTCACCGCTCACTACCGCCTCTATCCAGTGCTCGTCCAGCATTACACCGCAGGCGCGGCGTTCTGCCAGAAGGTCCTGGCACTAGCCTTCCGAACTCAGACGCAGGCGCGCGATCTGTTCGACCTCAAGTTGTTGATCGATGCCGGTGCCGCCGCGTTAGGGGAGGCAGAGCGAATCCGCTCGCAGATCCCGCAGGCGATCGAAAACGCGATGACCATCAGTTATGACGATTTCGCCGGGCAGGTACTGGCCTACCTCGAGCCGTCCTATCAGGATCACTATCGGACCCGCAAAGTCTGGGACGAAATGCAGGAGCAGGTGGTTAATGCTTTGCAGGGCATGCGGTCATGAACCAGATCGAGGCCCTGCAGCGGCTCAAGCCGCTTGGCATCGGGTTCGAGACTCGCGACGCGGCAGCGGCTCTCGACGTCACGCCCGCTAATGCCCACATGATTCTCAGCCGCCTCGCCCGCGGCGGCCTGTTGAGTCACCTGACTCGTGGTCGTTGGCTACAGGGTTCGCAAGTCTCGCGGTTCGCGATACCTGAGCTGATTTCTGCGCCGTCTCCCGCTTACGTATCCCTTCAGTCCGCGCTCTTCCATCACGGTCTGATCGAACAGGTGCCCTCCGTGATTTACGCCATGACGCTCGGGCGTCCGCGTCGCGTGCGCACGCCCGTCGGCGTGGTCTCGTTTCACCGCCTCCCACCGGAGCTCTTCAATGGATTCGAAGTCGAAGGGGCCGATGGATCAATCAAGATCGCCACCGCAGAAAAGGCGCTGTTTGATCTGCTGTACTTAGGGCCCGGCCGCAGCAGGCTTTTCGCCAAGCTTCCCGAACTGGATATCCCGCGCGGCTTCAAATGGGGACAGTTGAAGCACTACGGCGCGCTTGTGAAGTCAACGAGCCGTCAGGCGTATGTGACTGACAGAATTGCTGAAGCCCGAGCCGCGCACTCGTAGGTTCGACTATGCGGCGAGGTTTCTGGCTAGCGAGGATGACGCTGCCAGAACGCTTCAGAGAACCCCGTACTCGTTTGCGCACATAAGGAGACACGACGTCAAATCCGTCGAAGGAAAACGGCTATGCCCACTCTCCGAGGCAGCCGTCCGCGGTCACCAGGACATGGTGCGATTGTTGCTCATTCACGTGCCCGCGCCTTCTCAGGCTCTTCTCGACCAGGCGGCCGTTCGCGGCGATCTCGAAACTGTGCGCATCGCCCTGATGCACGATGGATTGGTCCACGATGTCTCCACCGAAAGCAAAGGTATTGCATTGCGGTTTGCAATCCTCGGGATGGACCAGCATGCGCAGGAGCGCCTGAGGATCATCGAGCTGCTGTTGGAGCATGGAGCCAATATCAACAATCGAGTCAACACAGCACGGCGGCGACATCAACGCCGTCGACCAGCAAAATCAGACCCCTCTATCGGCCGCGCGTGCTGAGGGCCGGCCTGGCCAGGTGGCCCTGCTGCAAACTCTCCTCAATGAGCGGGCGAATTGAATCGGATAGACACCTTCCAGGCTCACCAGGGCTCAGTGGTGCCGTCCTGAGCTAGAAAGCGGCCGGTGTCGGCGATCGTGAGCTTGTCGATCACCTTGATCATGCTCGCCACCACGACCGGCGTGGCCTGCATGCCTGGAAACTGCAGGTTCGCCTGTTTCTCCACGCGCACCGGTCCGGGATTGAACATGACGACCGTGACCCCTTGCTTCTGGACCGTCGCCGCGATACCGACCATCAGCTTGTTCAGCGCGGCCTTGCTCACCCGGTACCAGAACAGGCTGCAACACTGCGGCTTGCCGGTGATCGCGCCGTTGGAAGAACTGATCGCGATGATCTTCTTCTGCCGGCTGGCCTTGACGTTCGGCAACAACTCTTCCGTGACCCTGCTGGGTCCGGCGACATTGGTCCGCATGAACACATCGAACTCGTCATAGTTCAACGTGCCGAAGGTCTGTCCCTTCGAGTCGGCACCGTTACCCCACCAGGCCCCATCCTTGCCGCCCAGGACAACCACGCCTGCGTTATTGATGAGCACATCGATCGGCGCGCCCTTCAACTTCAACGCGAGGGCGTGGATCTCCTCCTGCTTGGTGACGTCCAGGCGCTCGGCATGGAGATTGGCGTACTTGCCGGCGAGCTCCGCCAGCGAAGCAGGAACCTCATCGTGCCGATGGGTGGCAATGACGGTCCAGCCCTTCGCTGCGTATTCCTTGGCGAACTCGAGACCGATCCCCGAATTCGCGCCGGTGATGAGCACCGTATCGGCCCAAGCGCCGGAGGCCACCCCGCTTACGATGGCCAGACAGACCAGTTTGACGGGCAATCGCAGAGGTGAAGTGGTGCGCATGGCGGTTCCCTAGGACTTGATCTTGAGTTCCAGATAGTACCTGCCACCGAACACGTCGTAGTTATTTGCCGGTCTCTTGCTCGCACAGTGATCGGATCGCGATTGCTGCAGGCTCTCGTGCTGCGCTCCCTTGGCTCGCGCGGCGCTTCCGCTACGCTATTTCACAGTCGTAGCGGCCGGCGCACCTGCTCCGCGAAACGCCTGCATCGCTTGCGCAGAAGGGTTTAGCAGAAACTTCATCAGATCCACGCTAACCAGATAGGTGGTATCTTTCTTTCCGGCGCCCGTATCCCTGCGCGTCACGCCGAACGAGTATGTGTTGTAGGCGTGAACCATCAGTCCATATCCCACGTGACTTCCCTGGTTGTCCGGCGAATACGTGGCGACGATTGAGGCGCCCAGCGCTGTCCCGATCGATGTGGTTCCGTTCGCATTGGACCAGCCAAACCGGTTGTAGCCGATGAGGTCGGCCATCACGATGGGCTCATACGACTTGTCGTGGCCTGCGCCGCCGCCGACATACTCGTACGCGACACCCGGATGGAACAGCATGATCTGATCATTGGGTGGTTCTGCAAAGACATTGTCCTTGCCGGTGAATCGGGCTGAGTTCAGCGCCAGCTCCCAAACGTATTGCGAGCGCGTCTTGAAGAAGTAGGAATTCCATTCCGCATCGAGTTCGGTCAGCCCCTTCTGTGTGCCGGCAACCCGTTTCGCCGAGGCACATTGATTCAGTATGGCTGTCAAATTCACCAGCCGATTCACATCCTCGGCGGTAGTGATGGCGGCCGCGCAGCCTTCCCCGGGGCACAGCCTCTGCAAGACAGGGCCGTAGGAAATGAGGTAGATCGTCCCTCGTTGCAGCGTGTCAGCGCCATTCCACGACCAGTCGGATGCGCTCGCTGTCGTTGCGACGTCCTGCAGCTCGAGAGTCGATCTATTGAGCTCTCTTCGAAGGGCGGCAATCAAGACATTCCACTCCGGAGTCGCCCTCCCGGCCAACACCTCGGCTTGCGTTTCCAGGCTTTGAGCCGCGCCCGTCAGATCCCGTCGAAAAGTCGATGACGGTTGTCGACACATCTGTGGCGCGGCCACCTTCAGCACCCTTGCAGCAAGAGCAGATGTGTCCTTGTCCCCTCCGTAGCAGTCCGCTGCCCTATTGACCTGGATCTGACCCATTACATTGGCGGCTGTCGGCGATACTGCCGTACACGCGTTCGCGGCCTCGGCGGCGTGTACCGACTGAGCCGACCATCGTGCCGCCACCGCGCAGACAATGACGCAAATCAGAAAGCGACGATAACTCATGGCAGCTTCAACCCACTCAGAGCGAAAATGGTTTGCAGAATCTGCGACCATTCGGCCGTCTTGGCTGGAATCAGTTGTTCGAGCGCCTCGCGGATCGCGTTTAATTCCGCAGCGGCGATTTTCTTATCGAATGCAGTGCACTTCTCCTGAAACTCTCCATCCGGAATGACATCCGGTCCCACAATGCCGCGGAAGATCGGGACGTGCACCCGCGGATTCTCTAAATAGTTCTCCAAGTCGTGGACGTCTGTGAGCTTCTGGATGTCGATGTTTGAGGGGCGAATGTGCTGGTACTGAGAAGGCACGAACGTACCCGGCGTCGGCCAGGTGTTATCCGGTTCGAACGGTTGCGGAAACATGAACGGATCGAACACATGCCGCACATTGAGGTAGGTATCGCAGGCCCGACCCTGCGTCGCGTCTCCGGGCATTACCAGGCTGCTGAACACCTTTACGGCGGGCAGTTGCAGCACCCGTGAGACGTTTGCCACCATCGCCAGCACTTTCGGGCGCGTCTCCTGCGGCTTCAGAGGCGGTTGACCTGGAATCAGCGCTGTCGAATACAGAGCGTTCAGGGTGTTGTGAATGACTGCCGTGCCCAGTGAATGGGCTATGACGCTCCAGCCTCTGAATTCCGGGCCTGCTGCCGCTACGATCTGCTTGCCTACACTGACGTTGACTCGTTGACGCGTGAGGCTGAAGAACCTGTACAGGACCACGTCCATCGCGTGTGTCCACACGAACGAGTCCGTGCCCGCGCCGATCGTGTTTGCAATGCTGTCGAAGCGATTGTTTATGGCGTCGCGCTGGGGCACATCGGCGGCTTGCAGTTCCTGGCCAAGGGCCAGCTTGATCTGGCCGACGTCCGTCTTCCAGGTGTTACGCAATTGCGTGAAGAAGTCCGAATACAGGATAGGGACAGGTTCGACGAAATCCGTCAGGCTCCTGTTTTTCAGAAGCTCGTAGGTTGGGAAGGCCTTGCTGAGAACATCCAGCGCGGGCTGATGCCAGCCCTGGGTTTGCTCTCCCATGCCGTGAATAAAGACCAGTGCGTGTTTTGCCATTCTGCTTCCCTTATGGACCGAGCTCACTGGAAACCGACGTAAAGCGTGCCGGCGTTCCCAGCGGAGACGAAGAGCGCCGCGAGCCGAGTCGATCTATGCCTAGGATGGAGTTGACATCCTTGGTCCCCCATTCCGACGCGCGTCGCCCGATTCAAATGAGTTCTGTTGGGGCGCGCCGCTGTTGGTTATTCATCGACAATATATCGTCTGTGGCGGATGCAGGCAAACGCCGCGAGACAAAGAACACGAACCGACCCGCACAAATCGGTGGAGGCTGTGCCTAAATGATGAGCGCCAGCCGCTGGAAACCAGGGAACTCAAATCCCCAACACATACGGCTCTTTTGCCGCTAGACGGGCCGGAATGTCGACGCGCGTCTTGCGGGCGGCCGTATTCTTCACGTCATGCGGATGTGTGCGAGAGCGGTTTCATCGATTTTATGGGGTCAGGTAATCGTCGCCGCGGCGTACGCCTGGAACTGCGTTGAAGTGGGCCTTTCACTACCCACTCGACAGCAGGCGGACGTGTCGGCCGTCCTTGCGAGTTGCGATCCGAGGCCGCCTACTCTGCCCGTGCCCAACCGGCCCTCTGAAACCGCCATAGAAGCAGTGCAAATATCGGAGCACCGATGACCGAAGTGAGAAGGCCGATCGGCAATTCCTGACTGACCCGGGTTCTTGCAAGGTCATCCATCGCAAGCAAGCGGCAGCGCAAACTCAGAATCAGGCCACCGGCGATCACAGTCGTGACGCCAACGATCAATACCTTGTCGCCAGTGGCGCCTGCAAAGCTGCCGGGAAGCCAGAAAATGATGGCGGGCAGCTCAGTGTCAGGGTCGGCAACGTACTGCGCCCACCCCGTAAGTGAGGAAAAGAAGGCGGTGATTACGGCGCAAACAGGATCAGGGTGATGTAAGCGCTCGCCTGGTTCCGGCCACTAGTCGGAAATCGGTTCGTGCGCTCCGTCTGTACCACGCTGCCAGTATCCGGCCGCCTTGACCCACTTCTTGCCGAAGCCCCTTTCTTCCACCAGGTGGGTGCGGATGGCCCGAGCGACATGAGATTCATGCGCCACCCAGGCAAAGCAACCGGAGGGGGAGACACCGATACGGCGGAGTGCTTCGATGAGCTGCACCTCGGGCGGTCCCTTCGGGTCCCGGTCGACCCAATGAGTCGTCAAAGTCGCGGGGCTGGCCAGCGTCGGGCGGTCCACGCCGGGCTCAGTCTCGACGACGACGTTCGCATGCGTGTGCGCGGGAAGTTCCTCCAGTCGTCGTGAGATGGCCGGCAGCGCAGTCTCGTCTCCGATCAACAAGTACGCGTCGATACCATTCGAGTCGATGACCATCGACCCTTTGGGCCCACCGACCTCAAGTGTCTGTCCAGTGGTTGCATGCGCCGCCCACTGCGATGCAGGCCCGTCGCCGTGCAGGAAGAAGTCGATCCATAGCTCACCCGCGGTGGCGTCGTATTTCCGCGGCGTGAAGTCGCGCCTAACTTCGGTGTCGGCCTCCATCCCAAACGTCAACTTGACGTGATCGTCGAAGCCCATTGACGTGAAGCCGATGAGATCTTCGCCACTGAGCACTACTCGGACCATCCTGGCTGGAAGACCCTCTACTCTTTTCACCGTCAGCTTGCGCCTCTTCAGCTCGTGCCGAACTCGTTGCACTCGTGGTTCGCTCGTCATCGTTTGTACCCGCTCAGTATTGGCTCATTCGCCCGTCGACCCTATCACGGTTGCATTGACGCAATCTTTTTGGCAGCCAGTTTTTGTGCCGTCGCCAAAGCATCCCCCTCGGGCACCCTCACGTCAGGCTGCACCCCCACGCCTTCCCAGTCCGTTTTCGTGATCGGGTTGATGGCGCGAGCGTATGGCACGCGGAGCGTGAACCGGTCGTCAATCCTCTCGGGACGGAATGGGTGCGCGCCCCCCGCTGTGGTCTCGCCCACGACGGTTGCACGCTTCTGGGACTGGAGGTCGTAGGCAAGCTCTTCGCCGGCCGAGAACGTGTGGGAGGAGGTCAGCACGAAAACCGGCGCCGTGTCCACCCTCTTACCCGGCACTTGCGATTGTGTCCAGAACTGGCGCGTCGTGTCCGTTGAGCGCGTCCAGATGTCGTTGACATGCGTGGGGCGATCGAACAGGTAGGACTCCAGAAACACGACTGTGACGGCGTCGCCACCACCGGGGCTACGCATGTCGAGAATGACAGCATCCGCATTCGCAACGAAATTCATGGCTGCGGTCACCGTCGGCGCGCAGGTGTCTGTGGGTCCGAATCCCCCGAGCTTCACATACCCGATATTGCCATCGAGGATCTCTACCTTCGAAAACGCGCAGTTGACGTGTGCGTCTCGTTTGCGGTCGCTCTCTGCCTGTTGCGGGGTGAGGGGCGTGGTGAGGTCCGGCAGCTTCGTTGGGCTGAACGTAACGGCTAGATGCTTGTCGTGACTCACATCGAGCAGGTGCTTTGTGAGGAGCGCCGCGAACTCGCCTCCCTTGCTGATGGAGTCGTATTCGTGTTTCTTCAGGTGCGCATGCAGTGCCTGCTCCATCTTTCTCGCGGTTTCGGGAAACACATAGATCTGGTTCAGCTTCGCTACGATACCGGCGATAACGCGCTCGCGCGTCGTGGCGTCGATGTCGACACCGAGCATTTCGGGAGGCGGTTCGGTAAGGCTCGCGCGTTGTTGCGCGAAAGCGCAATGCACGGACGCCAGCAAGATGAGAACCGAGATCGCCGGGGAATTCGTGGGTGAGCGGACCACAGCTGCTTCCTTTCTTGTAGTTGCCGATGTTACTTTGAGTTCCGCGGTGGATGCTTGGGGCAGCGTAGCATGCAAGCGCTGTCCGTCCATATAGGGGTTCTTCATGGGTAGATTGTTGTCATCCGCAACCCGGCAGCGTCGACCGATGCTGGGGACGATAGTAACCGTGAATTCGCCTGAGCTTGTCGAGGCGATGTCGGGAGCTGGAATCGATTGGTTGTGCTTCGACCTGGAGCATTCGACGCTCACGGTCGCTGATGCACAGCGAATGATCCAGGCCGTGAAGCCACCGTGTCTGACACTCATCCGAATCGAGAGTCCCCAAGCGGTGTATGTGAAGAAGGCGCTTGATACGGGGTGCGATGGGATAGTCATCCCGCAGGTGAACACCGAGGCGCTTGCTCGGGAGGTGGTGGAAGCCGGCAAGTATTCCCCCGTCGGCAATCGCAGCGTCGGCCTGGGTCGTTCCACCTCCTACGGGACCCGCTTGGCGTCGGCCGTGGTGACGGACAACGATGAGAAAGCCATCATCGTCCAGATCGAACATGCCCAAGCCGTCGAGAATCTTGACGCAATACTGGGCGTTCCAGGCATCGACGGGGTTTTTGTCGGGCCTTACGACCTGTCCAGTAGCCTGCGGCGAATCGGAGATGTCAGGCATCCTGAAGTTCAGCAGAAGATAGAACTCATTGCACAGCGCGTGCGGATGAAGGGATTGCCTCTGGGGATCTATGTTGGGACCGATGAGGCGGTGAGGGCGGAGAGTGAGCGGGGATTCGATTTTGTTGCGGTCGGGTCCGACATCCTGCGGATCGTCGCGTCGCTGGTGAAGACGGTGGCCACTCGCGAGACACTGAATCCACCATAGTCGGTACCCGGTGACTGCGTCACTCAATCGCGTCGCGCTCTACCCCCAGTTCACGCAGGATCGACATTCGCAGCTCTTGGGAGGCGGAACTCGTCAGCTTACGCGGGCGCGGAAAGGGCACCTCGAACGTTGTCTGAATGCGCGTGGGCCGTGAGGACAACACCAGAATCCGATCGGCCAGGTGGATTGCTTCTTCGACATCGTGGGTGATCAGGATCACGGTGTGGCGCTCCTTCGCCAAAATTCGCAGCAGCTCGTTGCGCATGCGCAGACTCATGAGGGCGTCAAGCGCCGAGAACGGCTCGTCCATGTAAAGAATGTCAGGTTTGACGACCAGCGCGCGCGCCAGCTCGGCGCGCTTGAGCATGCCGCCGGACAGCTCGTGCGGAAAGCTGTCCTCGAAACCTTTCAGACCGACGATCTCGGCGTAACGGTCGGCGATGTCCGCATGGTCTGCCGGCGGATGGGCGTTGAGACCGAACATCAGATTTTCGCGTACGGTCAGCCACGGGAACACTGAGCCTTGCTGCGAGATGAGGATCCCGCGTGAGTCCGGCTTCGAATGCGGCGTCCCATCAATGATGACTGTGCCGTTGTCGGGGCGTACGAATCCCGCAATCAGATTCAACAGGGTGGTCTTGCCGCAGCCCGAAGGGCCGACGAGAGCAACGAACTCTCCCTCGCGCACGGTGAAGCTGACGTTCTCGACGACCTCGAGCCGCCCCTTGTCGGATTCGTAACTCTTGCTGAGATTGCGGACCTCGATCTTAGTGGGCATAGCGCCACCTCACCCAGCGATTCCCCTCGAGCAGGCGCATCAGCCCATCCAACGACAGTCCGATGAGGCCGATGATGATCATTCCGGCGACCACCAGGTCGTAGCGATTTCCGGCATTGCGGGAGTCCATGATCATGTAGCCCAGTCCGGAGTGCAGGGCGATCATTTCCGCGGCCACCACGACCAGCCAGGCGACGCCGAGCCCGATCCGCATGCCCACGACGATTTGCGGCAATACGGCCGGAATGACGACGCGAGTGAACAATGTGCGCCGCGAGACGCCGAAGTTCTCGGCAGCCCGCAGATACCGCTTCTCGATCGTGTGTACGCCCACGACGGTCTGGACGACCATCGGAAACACCGAGGAGATGAAGATCAGATACACGGGTGAGACGTCGCCGATACCGAACCAGAGAATGGCGATCGGAATCCAGGCGATCGGGGAGATGGGTCGCAGGATCTGGAAGATCGGATTCAGCGTCCGATACGCAGCGCGGACCCAACCCATCCACAACCCGAGCGGAACGGCAACGCACACGGCCAACCCGAATCCGATCGCAACTCGCATGAGCGACGCAGCAATGTGCTGCCAGAGCGTGCCCTTGGCAATCAGCTCCCAGGTCCCCGTAACCACCGCCGCGGGTGTCGGAAAGATCAGACTATGAGTCGCAATGACCGCGGCCCACCACGCCGCGATCAGTGTAGCAATGACCGCGATGGAGGGGAGGGAAGCCTTGATGTGTCGCATTGATCTCAGGAGTTAGAGCGCGGCAACGATGATAGCGAAGAGACGTGTAGCGAGCAGGTGCGCATGCCACCACGATTCCCGGGCACGCCACGAGATTTTCGCCAACGGGTTGGCGGGAAACGCATCGACGCTGATGATCATTTGTCCGCTGGCGTGCGCGGTACAGGAGAACGTGTATACGGCAGGCTCCTCGAATGGGAGCCGAAAACTCTGTCCGGGCATCATCAGCGTGGGACCGAAGATCTGCGGCACGGCGTCCTGATTGCGCAGGACCAACACATCGCGAACCCCGACGGTCAGGCGAATATGGTCCGGCAGGATTTCGACCTTGTCGCCGGACATCCGACGTGCCCAGGTCCCTTTGGGGATGTCGAAGACCTGATCTCGCGAGTTGGCGTGTATCGGCGCGAAGGCAGCCCACGTCAGGGCCGCGAGCACGCCCGCACCCAGTACGGCCAACACCACTGATCGAGGGCGCACGGCTACTCTTTCAATAGGATTTTCAGATCGTTCGCATAGTCGTCGGGGCTGTGTCCGTAGGGCATGAGCGCCCGGATGCGGCCCGCACGATCGATGAGGTACGTGAACGAGGAGTGGTCGTAGCTGTATGTGTTTTCATAAGGAATTTTCGTGGCGGTAACACCGTATTGTTTGCGTACCGCGGCCAGCTGCGCCTCGGTTCCCGTGCCGCCGATGAATGTCTTGTCGAAGCTGCCCAGAAATTTCTTCAGCCGCTCGGGCACGTCACGCTGCGGGTCGACAGTCACATACACGATCTGAACGTCAGCAGCAGCGGTTCCCAGCTTGCGGCGGGCCTGGGCGAACGTCGCTAACGTCACCGGACACACCGCCATGCACGAGGAGTATCCGAACGCGAGCAGAACGACCTTGCCCCGGAAGCTACTGAGGCGCAGCTCGCGCCCATCGGAGCCCGGTAGGGAGAAGTCCGGAGCTTGACGTGCCGGATCGAATACACCGGCCTTGAAAGCGGTCGTGCCGGCGGTCGAGACCTCAGTCAGAAGTACGGACAGAATTGCCACTGCAAAGGCACGGCGTGATCGCGAAATTGCTGCCATGGCGTGTGTATCCATCATAGGGTGATGTCCGCAGGACGTGCACTGCGCGCGAACCGTTCGTCTACATACTTCTCGTACGCGACCGGCTGTTTGAGCGTTCCCGCCTTGACCGACATCTGCATCAAGTCGTCGAATTCCGAGCGGATCATTCTGAGGTCCCCATAGGTCACGCGGTCGCTGGGGTTTTGCATCACGAAGCGGATGATCTTCGGATCCTGGTTGAAGAATTTCGGCCCCGCCGCAATCTGCACCGCTTTCTCGCGCTGATCCGGTCCCCGGTCCAGCCACACACCGGCTCCCAGGATGCGATTGACGAGATCCTGAACCATGGGAGCGTTCGCGGTTATCAACTCCTCTCGGACGGTCAGCACACAGCAGATGTATTTCGGCCACTCATCACGTGTCATTCGCAGGGGTCGCGCATATCCCGCGCTCTGGGCGGCGGCTCCAAAGGGCTCGCCGGTGCAATAGGCGTCCACGGCGTTTGCGTACAGCGCGGCTGGCATGTCAGGGGGCGCCATCTCGACGATCACAACGTCCTCGACGCGCATGTTCTCCTGCGCGAGCATGCGTCCGAGAAAGAGATAGTCGACCGCGAAGCGGCTGGGCACGGCGACGCGCTTGCCAGCGAGTTGGCGGAAGTGTTGGTAGGGGGAGTCGCTGCGCACCATGATCACCGCCCCGGAGCGGTGCCCGAGCGAGACGATCCTGATCGGGATGCCTTTGTCCGCCAGGTCCATCACGAGAGGCGCGAGCATGTAGGCGGCCTGGATGCGACCGGACATCAGCGATTCCTTCACCTCCGGCCAGCCATTGATTTTCTGGTAGTCGTACTCGAAATCAGGCCCCCCCGCAGCCGTCCTGGCGGCGCTCTTGGCTACGCACGCGACGGGGAGGGTGAGGTTGCAGGTGACCGGGAGGCCTCCGATCACGAGGGCATTGGACTTCTGACTCGAACAGCCGACCAGGCTCAAGGGGAGTGCGGTCGCGGCAAGGCCGCGCAGCACATCTCTGCGTGACACAGAATCCGGGGGCGAATGCATGCGAGGGCTCCCGAGCGTTGCGGACGTAAAATCCGCGGCGGTGTGCCCGCAATGCGGCGCACCGATCTTGCTATAGGCTTTCTGCACGGCCCTCGAGCGCGTGCGGCGCCCCTAGTATCGCGTTGTCGCGCCCGGCAAGGCAATCCCAGTTACTCTATGTCGCGGTGGCGCAAATCCGCCGCTCCGTCTGCTGAAGGGCAAGCCCATGGAGGTTGTCGGAATAGCGCTATACGCGTTGGGTGGCCTGGTGGCCGCTCCGGTGTTCTGCTTTCTGCTGGCGCGCTATGCGCGCAGGTTTGTAAGCCTTTCGGCGCTGCTCTGGCGGGGAAGCGTCGGTTTGCTGATGTTGTTTATCCTGGACCTGGCCAGCTACTACTTCTTCGGCTGCGTGAGGGCGCGCGCCGCCGTGGGCCCGATTTACTTTCCGATGCATGCCCTAGTGACCCTGCTGGCGGCGCCTGCCGCGGCCTGCGTCCTTCTGCTCGGCCGCCGGAGTATCTCGCGATGGTGGCCGGCCGTCGCGGTGGTTGCGTGGTGTATCGGGGTCTTCGCCATTTTTCACCAATACAACGTGAGCGAAGCTTTGTACGGTGTCGATGGAGTCGGCGGACCGTATTCCGACTGAAGGGGGCAGTCCCACGCGCAGCACTACGCCCCGCGCCACAATTAGCCAGAATCGGGCCATCGATACGCCGGAATGGCGGCGCACGATCCACACCTGACGGCCTGTTGGGTAAGAAAGGCGTTGTATGCGGTCATGGGGACTCAGGACTCTGCTCGTAATCCTGTCGGTTGCCGCCATAGCGGTCGGTGCACACGCCCAGCCGAGCCCCGCGTCGCCGTCTGCGGAACCTGATCAGCTGCCGATCTGGCCGGGTACACCGCCGGACGCACAACCGGCTCCGGGGCCGGACCTGGGCTGGACCAACGTCACGCGGCCCACCATGACCGTGCATGCGCCCAAAGCAAACAACACCGGAGTTGCGGTAGTCGTATTTCCCGGCGGCGGATTCGAAGGGTTGGCCCTGAAGGCAGAGGGCACGGAGGTCTGTGACTGGTTGACGTCAGCCGGAATCACGTGCGTGCTGCTGAGGTATCGCGTACCGAGCCTGCCGTACGACTGGCACTGCAAGTGCCGGCCCGACAATAGAGTGACACCGACGCAAGCTCTCGAAGATGCGCAGAGAACGATGGGCTTGATCCGGCATCGCGCCGCCCAATGGCACGTGGATCCGCACAAGATCGGGGTGCTCGGGTTTTCGGCGGGCGGGTACCTCGTAGCGGAAATCAGCACCCGATACGAGAACCGCCTCTATACACCAGCCGATGGCGCCGACGAGGTCAGCTGTCGCCCGGATTTTGCGGTGGCCCTTTATCCGGGACACCTCTGGACGGGCGGCAACGGGTATCGGTTGAATCCGAACGTTCCCGTCAATCACCAGACGCCGCCCACATTCCTGTTGCAGGCCGAAAATGACAACGTGGACGGCGTGAGCCAGTCGGTCGCCTATTACATCGCGCTGAAGGACGCCGGTGTGCCGGTCGAGATGCATCTATACGCGCAGGGAGGGCACGCGTTTGGAGTGAAGCGGACGAATCTTCCGATCTCGAAGTGGCCGCAGCTGGTGCTCGAGTGGCTGGGTACGATTGGTATGACCCGACCCCGTCTGTGAGTGCAGCAGCGCAGTTACCCGTCCAGCAGTTTCGCCATGGCTTCGTTGTAACGCGCACCAGCCGCGGCACCGCTGGGTGCGATCCGCCCGATGCGATCCAACTCCTGCGGGGTCAGCGTCACATCGACGGAGCCGATATTTTCTTCCAGGCGCTGCAGGCTGCTGGTGCCCGGGATCGGAATGACGTTGTCGTGACCTGCGAGCAGCCAGGCCAGAGCAAGTTGGGCGGGTGTACAGCCCTTGGTGGCGGCCAGCTGACGCAGGTGCTCGACCAGTTGCAGGTTTATCGCGAAGTTCTCTCCCTGGAACCGGGGATTGCCGCGCCGCCAGTCATCAGCCGCGAGATCTTCCGGCTTGCGGAACCGGCCGCCGAGAAAGCCGCGACCCAGCGGACTGTAGGCCACCAGTGAAATGCCTTCTGCGCGCAATAGCGGCAGCAGCTCGTTCTCCGGATCCCGGCTGAAGAGAGAGTATTCCGTCTGGACGGCGGCCAGCGGATGCACCTGGTGGGCACGGCGGACCGTGGACGCGGAAGGCTCGGACAAGCCGATGTGACGGACCTTGCCCTGCTTGACCAGCTTGCCCATCGCGCCGACCGTCTCCTCGATGGGCGTGTCGGGGTCGACACGATGGAGGTAATACAGATCGATGTGATCGACGCCGAGTCGCTCGAGCGAGGCTTCGCAGGCTCGTTGTACATACGCGGCGCTGCCGTTGACCATTCGCTCGGGGGCATCCCGCCGCGCGTTGGCGCCAACGCCCGTCTTGAAGCCGAACTTGGTCGCCAGAGTGACCTGGTCGCGACGCCCTTTCAGTGCCTTACCGACCTGAATCTCCGACGCGCCGTAAATGTCGGCGGTGTCGAGGAGTGTGATTCCGAGGTCCAGACCCCGGTGGATCAACGCCACCGCCTCGTCATCGCTCTTCACGCTACTGGTGTACACATCGGCAATGCCGATGCTCATGCAACCCAATCCAACAGCAAAAACGCTCGGGCCATCGCGGCCCAGCCTGCGATCGTGCATGGGAGACTCCTCGAAGTTTGGCCCCAGCGCTCGGCGACGCTGCGGTGGAGCAGGAATGCTGCTCCGCGGGTGGGCTGTTGCAAATGCCCACTTCGAGAGAGCGGGCCTCGCAGGTCCCGGGCCCGGGCGTAGGCGCGGCCGTACGATGATTCCGCTACACTCCACGACATGGGAAAGTCCCGGCTCGAGGCATTCAGCGATGGCGTGATCGCCATCATCATCACGATCATGGTGTTGGAACTGAAGGTTCCGCACGGCGCAACGTTTGCCGACCTGGGGCCCGAGATACCGATCTTCCTCAGCTATGTGCTGAGCTTCGTGAACGTCGGGATCTATTGGAACAACCACCATCACCTGTTGCACGCGTGCCGGCACGTTTCAGGCGCAATGTTGTGGGCCAACCTGCATCTGTTGTTCTGGCTGTCACTCATGCCGGCGACGACGGCGTGGATGGGCGAGAATCACTTCGCCTCTGCCCCCACTGCGCTGTACGGGGTGGATCTGCTGTTGTGCGCAATCGCGTACCTGATCCTGCAGACCCTGATCGTCCGGTCTCAGGGCCCCGAATCGGCCCTGCGGCAGGTCATCGGCGAGGACTGGAAAGGGAAGGTCTCGGGGCTGCTGTACGCCGTCGCCGTCGCCGTGGCGTTCTTGCGACCGTCCGTGGCCCAGGCTTTGTACGCTGTGGTTGCGCTGATATGGTTCGTGCCGGACCGGAGGATCGAGCGGGTCGTGCACGAATAGGTGGGCGGCCGCCACAAAGTTGCGCCGCCCTGCGACCTTTTCGTCGGGTCGCGCATCTAACCTCCTGTGACCCGGCTTGTCGAAACCACTATTCCCGAAGACGTCCTCAGGGGAGCCCGCGAAGGCGAGGAGCGCGCGCAGGCGACCCTGTATGCCGCAGTGGCCCCCGGAGCCTTTGCGTTGATCCGCCGGCTGGCCGGCGGGCGGGCCCAGGCGGAGGACCTGTTCCAGGACACCATGCTGGCCGTCTATCAGCGTCTGGGGGAGTTCCGGGGCGAAGCTCCCATCGGGGCGTGGGTGCGGCAGATCGCGGTCAGCCGCTGCCTGATGTACATGCGCTCCCCCTGGCAGCGGGCCCGGCTGAGCCTCGGCCCCGCCAACGTCGACGACGAGGGGCCGGCCGAATATGACCGGCTGTTACCGCCGTCCCCGCCGCCGCTGGCAGAGTCGCTCGATATCGAGCGCGCCCTGGCCAGCTTGTCGCCCACGGCCCGGGCGGTCGTGTGGCTCTTCGAGGTCGAAGGGTACTCGCACGAGGAGATTGCCTCCTCCTTCGGACGTTCGGTCAGCTTTTCGAAATCCCAACTCGCGCGGGCGCACCTGAAGTTGCGCCAGTGGTTCGAACCTACCGTGGACACAGAGCCGTGTACTCCGATCTAGATCCTCGCCAGCAGCAACGTATCACCCGCGTGCTCCGGAATCTTCCGGCCGACGCGCGACCGCCCTATGGCTGGAACGAATTCCAGCAACGGGTGCAGGAGCGCAAGGTTGCGAGGCGTCAGGGGTTGCAGTGGGGGTTGGGTGCGGTTGCCGCATCTCTGCTGATCATCGTGAGCGGAATCGTATTGTTGAGTCGTGGGGGAGCTGTTGATGGTGCGCGCACTCAGGCGAGGGTTTCAGTTGGTGTTCCGACCAGGCCGGAGCTGCCGGTCGTCATGGACCCGCGCACGAGGGATGCAGAACGGTGGCTTGCCAGTCTGCCGCCGGAGCCTGTGGTCGTCAGGTTCGGCACCCGCATGGCGGTGACCCAGCTCGAGGATCGCATTGCGCAAGTGGACGATCTCATGTCGATCGCGAGCGCGAACGAGGTGGCGCCCGGGCGGCTGGATGCGCTGCGTCAGGAGCGAAGTCGTCTCGTTAAATCGTTGGCCCAGGTCCGGTACGCCGAGACGCTGGCCGCCGACCTTCGTTGAGGTGATGGCCGTGAACAGAAGCAGATCAGTACTGATGGTGGGTGTAGCGACGGCTGCGTGTGGTGCGGCGGTTGCGGCGGCACCCGCGGACTTCCCTCAGCCGGGTGTGCCTGCGGCGCCGGCTTCGCCTGCTGCTGCGCCGGCGGCTCCGGCCGCCCCGCTCCCCCCGGCGGCGCCGGGTGGTTGGAACGCCAGAAGCGACGACCAGGGCAACGTCACCTGGACGGGGTCGCTCTCCGATGCGGAGCGCCGGCGGTTGGATGCGCAGCTCGAGTCGGCAAAGCAGCAACTTGCCGCGACCTCCGCCGAGGTCGCGCGGTTATCTACGCAACTGTCCGGTCCGTTCCTGCAAGGCCTGAACATGTTCGGTGACTGGCGGGCCCACTCTCTGATCGGCATCAACATCGCCAACGACAACGATCCGGCGGGTGCGAGGGTTCTCGATGTGAGTCCGGGCGGACCTGCGTGGGATGCGGGTCTGAGGAGCGGCGACCGCATCGTCGCGATCGACGGCGAGGACACGCGCGGCCAGGGCTCCAGCCGTAAAATCCTGGCCGCGATCCGCTCCGCATCTGCGGACGCGAAGCTGAAAGTTCGTGTGCTGCGTGAGGGAAAATCTCACGAATTCACCGTCAGCCCACGGCCTGTTGCAAGCACCAACATCTTTTCGATGCTCACCGGCGGTCCGACCACTCGTGCGATGGGGGGCGGCGGTGGAGTCGTTTCCTTCGCGTTGCAGGGTGTGCCGGGTCTGATGAACATGGAACTGGCGTCGCTGACCCCGCAGCTTGGACACTACTTCGGGACCGACAAAGGGGTCCTGGTGATCCGCGCACCGGCGGATTCACGTTTCAAGCTGCAGGATGGTGATGTCATTCTGACTATCGACGGTCGTGCGCCAACGAGCGGGACCCACGCGACGCGCATCCTGTCGTCATATCAACCCGGCGAGAAGGTCACATTGCACGTCATGCGCGATCGCAAAGCGTTGGATCTGGAGACGAAGCTGCCGGCGGACGGTCCGGCTGCCTTCACAGTGCCGATCCGCCCGAATCTGCTGGGACTGAGTTCGCTGGGGTCTGCGAGTGGGACTAGCTGATACCATGGCGGCGTGCGACGCGACGATTTCACGTATTCCCTTCCCGAAGAGCTGATTGCCCAGACGCCCCTGCCGGAACGCTCGGGTAGCCGCCTTCTAGTCCTCGACGGCGCCACGGGGGCTTTGGCGGACCGGACGATGAAGGATCTACCGGCATACCTGCGCGCCGGCGACCTGCTCGTGTTCAACGACACACGCGTGGTTGCGGCCCGGTTGCTGGGAACCAAGCCATCGGGTGGACGGGTCGAGCTCTTCCTCGAGCGCGCCCTCGAAGACGGCAGGGCTCTGGTGCAACTGCGCGCCAGCAAGCCGATTCGCGAGGGCCTCGAGATCACCACGACCGGCGGTGTTGTTCGCGTACGAGGGCGGCATGACGACCTGTGGCTCGTCGAGACGCCGACGCCATCCCTGGAATTCTTCGAACGTTGGGGTAGCGTGCCGCTGCCACCCTACATTCGGCGCGAGGCTGACTCTGTAGATCGGGAACGCTATCAGAGTATTTATGCGCGGGAGAGCGGTGCGGTGGCGGCGCCCACCGCCAGCCTTCATTTCGATGCGGCTCTCGCCGAGGCTGTCGCGGCAAAGGGCGTAAACCGGGCGTTTGTCACCCTGCACGTGGGGGCCGGGACCTTTCAACCGATTCGTGTGGACGACCTCGAATCGCACGTGATGCACGCAGAGAGGGTGACCGTTGGGGCGGAGATCTGCGACGCGATAGAGCGTACGCGCGCGGCGGGAGGGCGCGTCGTTGCAGTGGGGACGACTGTGGTGAGGGCACTTGAGTCGGCTGCCGTGCACGCGCAGGCGGGCAAGTTGGCGCTTCCGCAAAGCCGTGAAGCTGCCGCGGCCGACAGCCCCGCGGCCGTCGTGTGCCCCTGGTCCGGCGAGACCCGACTGTTTATCCGGCCGGGATTTCAGTTCCAACTCGTCGACGCGCTACTGACGAATTTCCATCTGCCGGAATCGACCCTCCTCATGTTGGTCTGCGCGCTCGCCGGCCCAGAGGAGGTGCTCGCCGCCTATCGGCATGCCGTCGAGCAGCGCTATCGGTTTTTCAGCTATGGTGATGCCATGTTTTTGACCCGGCGAGCTTCATGATCATGCCGTTTTCGCACGTGGGAAATCCGCAGTGAGACCCTCTCTCCAAGTTCTTGCCACCGATGGCGCGGCGCGCCTTGGGCGCCTCAGCACTACACATGGAGTCATCGAGACTCCGGCCTTCATGCCGGTCGGAACCTATGGCACGGTGAAGGCGATGTCGCCCGAGGAATTGGAGGGGCTCGGTGCCCACATCATTCTCGGCAACACGTTCCATCTGATGCTGCGCCCGGGAGCCGACATCGTCGATCTGCACGGTGGCCTTCACGGCTTCATGCATTGGTTGCACCCCATTCTGACGGACTCCGGCGGCTTCCAGGTATTCAGTCTCAAGAGCCTGCGGAAGATCACGGAGGAAGGTGTGCAATTCCGCTCTCCCATCGACGGGAGCGAGGTGCGCCTCAATCCGGAAGACTCGATGGACGTGCAGCTGAAGCTGCGCTCGGATATCGCGATGGCGTTGGACGACTGCACGCCGTACCCGGCGACGCACACTCAGGCGCGCGAATCGATGGAGCGATCCATGCGATGGGCAGCGCGTAGCCATGCCCACTACTACCGTGGTGTTCAGCCGACCGGCGGGGGCTCGCAATCCCACGCCGGCAGCTCCCCGGTCGAACCGCCCGGCGGGCTGTTTGGCATCGTGCAGGGCGGCATGTACGCCGACCTCCGTCTGGCCTCCCTCGAGAGTCTGATGAGGCTCGACTTCCCGGGATTCGCGGTCGGCGGACTGGCCGTAGGCGAGCCGGAGGAGGCGCGACTGGCGGTTCTCGAGAACCTCGTTCCGCACATGCCTGCCGACCGGCCCCGGTACCTGATGGGGGTCGGCCGCCCTGAGGACATCGTCGCAGCGGTCCTGCGGGGCATTGATATGTTCGATTGCGTCATGCCGACCCGGCACGCCCGTAACGGTCACCTGTTTACGGCCACCGGGGTGATCAACATCCGCAATGCCGCGCACCACGCAGATCTGGGTCCGATCGATCCGACGTGCGCCTGCTATACCTGCCGGAACTACAGCCGCTCGTATCTGCGGCACCTCGACCGTTGCAACGAGATCCTGGGGTGCCGGCTCAATACCCTCCACAACCTGCACTTCTATCTCGACCTGATGCGGACCGTCCGGGGGGCCATCCGGGAGGGGCGGTTCGGGGCGTGGGCAAGCGGCTACCTGGCCGGTCGCAGGGCCGCCGCCGCCGAGGGCGCAGCGGCGCAGCCGATGACCTGAGGTCCTGGCAGCACAGCAAACCCGGGTCCCAACGGCTCAGCGCACCCTTTAAGGTTGGCGCAGGGCGCTGTGGCATAATGCCGCCCCTTTTGGCGCCCCCGTGGACTTCAAGGTCCGTGGAGGGTGCGCGATCGGAAGGAGCGCTCCGCTCCCAGAACTATAGTTTTTTGGGCAGCTCCAAGCTGCAGCAGGTAAACCCGCAATGAATTTGCTGATCCCCGATGCCTGGGCGCAGGCCGCCGCGCCCGCTCAAGGTAGTCCCTTCAGCCTCCTGGCCATGCTCGTGGCGTTCATCGCCGTTTTCTACTTCGTGCTGTTCCGTCCGCAGCAGAAGAAGTCCAAGGACCACCAGGCGATGTTGTCGAAGCTCTCTGCCGGCGACGAGGTCGTCACCAGCGGCGGATTGCTGGGCAAGGTCGTCGAGGTCGGGGACTCCTTCGTCCAGATCGAGATCGCCGAGGGAGTGCGCGTGAAGGTCCAGAAGTTCCAGGTCGTCTCGCTCATGCCCAAGGGCACACTGAAGAGCGGTTGAGCCATGCTCGAGTACGCGCGCTGGAAGTACATTCTCGTCGGCCTGGTCCTGCTGGTCGCCCTGGTATTTGCGTTGCCGAACGTGTTCGGCGACGACCAGGCGCTGCTGATCGCGACTCAGGATCATTCGCCCGTCACCGCGGCGGGGCGCCAGGCGGTCGAGGCCTATCTCAAGGAAAAGAAAGCCCAGTACAAGGCAGACGAGATCGACGATGGCCGGCTGGTCATCCGTTTCGCCAACGAGACGCAGCAGCAGCAGGCGCTCGGCCTGGTCAACGAGCACTTCTCGAAGGACTTCATCACCGCGGTGTCGTTTGCTTCACGCTCGCCGCAGTTCCTGCGCGACATCGGGATCAAGCCGATGTCGCTGGGACTCGATCTGCGCGGTGGCCTGTACCTGCTGTATCAGGTTGACGTCAACAGCTCGGTGAGCCAGCTCCTCGATGGCTACGAAGGCGATGCACGCCGGGCTTTGACTACCGCGAACGTTCCCTTCAAGGACGTCTCCAAGGTCACCGTCAACAGCACCACCCCGAACGGCATCCGGATCGTGCTGCCGGCGGAAGCCGACGCAAGTGCTGCCAGAACAGCACTGACTCAGACGTTTCAGGGCTTGAATGTCACGACGGAGAGCTTGGCCAGCGGAGCGGCAATCACTGCCGCGCTCAGTCCGAGCCAGGTGCGCGATCGCATCGACTACGCGATTTCGCAAAGCCTCACGACGCTGCGCAACCGGGTCAACCAACTTGGCGTCTCCGAGCCGACGGTCGTACGTCAGGGCGTGGATCGGATCAACGTCCAGCTCCCCGGGGTGTCGAACTCCGCCGAGGTGAAGGCCCTCCTTGGTCGCACCGCGACGCTGGAGTTCAGACTTCAGGACGAAGCGCACAGCGCCACGGATGCTGCCATCACCGGTAAGACCCCGCTGGGATCGAAGCTGTACACCAAGACGCGCTTCGGAGGCCCGATATTGCTCAAGCGCGAGATCATCGTCACCGGCGACCAATTGACCAGCGCGACCCCGGGTCAGGGCGACCAGGGCGCTGAAGTCAACGTCAAGTTGGATTCACGCGCGGGCGACAACATGTTCAAGACGACCCGTCAGAACGTCGGGCGTCACATGGCTGCGGTGCTGATCGAGAAGCGACCTGAGACGACCGAAGAGAATGGTCAGAAAGTCACGCGGGTGGTGACCGACGAAACTGTCATCAACAACGCGACGATTCAGAGCGCGTTCGGCAATCAATTCCGGATCACGGGATTGGCCGCTGGCGAAGCGCGTGACCTGTCGCTGCTGCTGCGGTCGGGCTCATTGCCTACCGCGATCTATCCTGTCGAGGAGCGCACGATCGGTCCGACGCTCGGGCGCGAAAACATCGATCGTGGCGTGCTGGCGCTGGAGATCGGTATGGCCGGCGTCTTTATTTTCATGGTGATCTACTACAAGGTGTTCGGACTCGTCGCAGACCTCGTGCTGTTGGCGAACGTCGTCCTGCTGAGCGCGCTGTTGTCGATGATGCACGCGACGTTGTCGTTGCCTGGCATCGCCGGCATTCTGCTCACCGTCGGTATGGCGGTCGACGCCAACGTGCTGATCTACGAACGCATCCGGGAAGAAATACGCAAAGGGGTTTCGCCGCAGGCGGCCATCCGGGCCGGCTTCGAAAAGGCCTTCTCTGCCATCGCCGACTCCAACGTCACGACGTTGATCGCGGGACTGGTGTTGTGGATCTTCGGAACGGGCGCGATCCGCAGCTTCGCGATCGTGCTGACGCTCGGCATCGCTACCTCGATGTTCACATCGCTGATGGGTAGCCGTGCGGTGGTCACCTTGATTTACGGCGGCCGGCGCAAAGTCGCCCGTCTCTCCATCTGAGGTCGCCGACGTGGAATTTTTCCATAAGCAAACCAACTTCCCGTTCATGGCGACGCGGAAGGTGTGGTACACACTTTCTGCAATCCTCATGATTGCGTCGTTTGTGTCGTTCATGACCCGGGGTCTGAACCTGGCGATCGACTTCACCGGCGGTGTCAACGTACAGGCAACTTTCACCGGCACAGCCAACGTGGATGCGATCCGCGATAAGCTGGTGCAGGCCGGCTACAAGGAGCCAACGGTTTCGAGGTTCGGAACCAACCGTGACGTGGCCATCCGGTTGCCCCCCGCGGAAAAGCAGGATTCCAGCGCTATCCGCGCGAAGCTCGAGGAGATCCTCAAGCCGCTCGATCCGAAGGTACAGGTTGGTGCGCCGGACGTGGTCGGACCGCAAGTCGGCAACGATCTGAAGAGTAGTGCGGTCTGGGCGTTGTCGTTTACGTTGTTGCTGATCTTCGCCTATCTCGCGCTGCGATTTCACACGTGGCGCCTGTCCGTGGGCGCCATCCTCGCGGTGTTGCACGATCCGATCCTGGTTCTGGGCATATTCTCCGGCACGCAGACCTCGTTCGACCTGGCCGTGGTCGCGGGCATTCTCGCGGTCATCGGCTACTCTCTGAACGACACCGTCATCGTGTTCGACCGGATCCGGGAGCGCTTCGAGTCGAATCGCCGTCTTGAATCGAACATCGTGCTGGACCAAGCGATCAACCAGACGCTGTCGCGAACGATCATGACGAAGGTGGTGACCTCGATCGTCGTGGTGGCGCTGCTGTTCCTCGGCGGATCGGCGCTGCGCGGGTTCTCGGAGGCCCTGATGATCGGAATCCTCGTCGGCACGTACTCGTCGATCTATATTTCAAGCGCCATCGCGCTGGATTGCGGACTGACGGCGGAGCACATTTTCCCGACGGTCAAGAAGACGGCAGTCGACCACCTACCGTAGCAATGGGCGGCCGCCTGCGGCGCGGGCGGCTACCTTTCGGCAGACTTTCAACGACCACCCTAGTATCCTTCCGCGGGTCATGCTCGACTTGCTCTCCGATCCGCAGAGTTGGCTGGCCCTTCTGACGTTGTCGTTGCTCGAGATCGTCCTTGGGCTCGACAACATCATCTTCATTTCGATTCTGGTCGGAAGGCTACCGCCTGAGCGGCAGAACACCGCGCGTGTCACCGGTCTGGCGCTCGCCATGCTCACCCGCATTGCGCTGCTGTTCTCGATCGTGTGGCTCACCCGGCTGATCACGCCGCTATTTCACGTCGGCGAACAAGGGGTATCGGGACGCGATCTCATTTTGTTTGTCGGCGGTTTGTTCCTGCTGGGCAAGAGCGTGCTGGAGATTCACGGCACGCTCGAGGGCGCCGAGCAGGCTGGCATCAAGCGCCGCGTCTACGCGAACTTCGTCGCGATCGTGGTGCAGATCGCCGTCATCGATATCGTGTTCTCGCTCGACTCGGTGTTCACCGCGGTCGGGTTGGCGAAGGATCTGCCCATCATGGTTGCCGCCATCATCATCGCCATCGCGGTGATGATGTGGGTGTCAGGATCGCTCAGCGTGTTCATCGAGCACCACCCGACCATCAAGGTGCTCGCGCTCGCCTTTCTGATCCTGATTGGAGTGGCCCTGGTCGCCGAGGCGGTCCACTTCACCATACCGAAGGGTTACCTGTACTTCGCGATGGCGTTTTCGGTGGGCGTGGAGATGATCAACATCCGGTTGCGAAAGCTGCTGGATGCCGGCGTCAAGCCGGACGAAGACGAGGGCGGCTAGGGCGCTCGCCGTGGCGCGCGCACCGTGCGCGACGCCGGGCCGCGCTGTCAGCGCGCGCTCTTACCCACGCGGCTGTTGCTGTAGCCGTAAAATGCGTACACGAACACGCCGATGATCGTCCAGATGATCAGGCGCAACCAGGTCTCCTCACCCAGCGAGACCATCATTGCCAGGCAAGCGATTGCGCCGCCAATGCAGGTGAACCACGGCGCAGGGGTCCGGAACGGGCGCGGAATGTCCGGCCGCGTCCTGCGAAGGACCAACACCCCGATGCAAACCGTCACAAACGCCGCAAGCGTCCCGATAGACACGATCGAACCGAGCAGGTTGACCGGAAACAGCCCGCCGATGATCGCGCTGAGGACGCCGGTGACCAGTGTGCCGAAGCTGGGCGTGTGGAATTTCGGATGGATGCGCGCGAAGGACTTCGGGATCAGTCCGTCGCGGGCCATGGCCAGGAAGATCCGGGCCTGCGCCAGGAGCATGACCAGCATGACGGAGGTCATGCCGGCGATTGCACCGAACTCCACGAGTTTGGCGAACCATTTTCCCGACGAGTAGCGGTCGACTGCCAGGGCCACGGGTGCCGCAACGTCGAGCTCGCGGTAGGGCACCATCCCCGTGAGCACAGATGCGACGATGACGTAGAGGATCGTGCAGATGATCAGGCTTCCCAGGATGCCAATCGGCATATCGCGTTGGGGATTGCGGCTTTCCTGCGCGGTGGTGGAAATCGCGTCGAAGCCGATATAAGCGAAGAAAATGACTCCCGACGCTCTGAGGATGCCGCTGATGCCGAAGTGACCCCACTCGCCGTTGTTGGGCGGAATGTAGGGATGCCAGTTGGCGGCGTCGATGTGACTCACGCCGAACAGGATGAACAGCACGACGACGGTGACCTTGATCGCTACGACCAGGGAGTTGACGAACGCGGACTGCCTGATCCCGACATAACAGATGAAGGTGATTACCGCGACGATCAGGACTGCGGGCACGTTGAGAATGGCGCCCGTCGAAACGATCGACATTGGCGTGGCGCCCTGGTCGAAGGGAGCGTTGGCCAGCGCCGCGGGGATGTGAATGCCGAACTCGCCGAGAAACCGGGCCATATAGCCCGACCATCCCACGGAAACGGTTCCTACGGCCACCAGATACTCGAGAACGAGGTTCCAACCGATGAACCATGCGATGCCTTCACCCAGCGTTGCGTACGAGTACGAGTACGCACTGCCGGAAACAGGGATCATGGAAGCGAACTCGGCGTAGCAGAGTCCGGCGAGCGTGCACCCGATCCCGGCAACGATGAAAGCCAACGCGAGCGCCGGTCCCGCATAGTTGGCCGCGGCGGTACCTGTCAGGACGAAGATGCCCGTGCCGATGATGCCGCCGATGCCCAACGCCGTGAGCGACGCCGCCGACAGCACTCTCTTCAGCTTTACCCCGGAAGCGTCGTCCGCCTGCAGATCGGCAATCGATTTCGTGGCAAGGAGCTGACTCGGCATTGGACCACCCCAGCTTTATTGTTCTTCGACTGTACGGGCGTGTTCAGTCTTCGCGCAACTCTTTGGGCACCAGCGGGCCGAACAGCTCGAGGAGGGCGTCGTAGACTTTCGGCGAGCCGGCCAGTACGTTGCCGCCCTGACGATACTCACCGCCCGTCAGTGTTCCGATGCGGCCCCCCGCCTCCTGAATCAACAGTGTACCGGCGGCTGTGTCCCAGGGCGCCAGTCCGATCTCCCAGAATGCATCAACACGTCCCGCAGCCACGTATGCCATATCGAGTGCGGCGGAGCCCGGTCGACGCACGCCGGCGGTGTGTTGCATGGCGCTCTTGAGCATCTCCATGTACGAATCCAGATACTTGGTATTGGCACGATACGGAAATCCCGTGGCGAGCAGGGCACCTTCGAGCCCACGCTGCTTGCTGACGCGCATCCGGCGGTTTTCCAGGTGAGCGCCACCTCCACGGGAGGCCGTGAAGATCTCCTGTCGCATGGGGTCGTATACGACGGCGTGCTCGAGACGGCCTTTCTGCTGGCAGGCGATCGAGACCGCGAAGACCGGGAATTCATGGAGGAAGTTCGTCGTTCCGTCCAGGGGATCGATGATCCAGACGGTCTCGCTTTCGCCGGTCTGGCCGCTCTCTTCGGCCAGAAACGCGTGGTTCGGGTAGAGCTTGCGGATGACGCCGATAATCTCCTGCTCGGCGGCATGATCGACCTCGGTTACGAAGTCGTTTCGGCCTTTGGACGTGATGGTCAGGGAGTCGAGGCGGTTGAGGCTGCGGACGATGATTTCGCCCGCGCGCCGCGCGGCGCGAACCGCGATATTGAGAAGCGCTTGCACGATACTTAAAGTGGTCGTCTGAAAGGCGCGTAGCGTAACAGATGCAGTCCCCTGACATTCGGATCGTCCTGGTCGACCCCTCCCACCCCGGTAACATCGGGGCGACCGCGCGCGCCATGAAAAACATGGCGCTCGGCTCCCTGGTTCTGGTGCGGCCTAAGCAATTTCCGCATCCGGAAGCAACGGCCCGTGCCTCCGGCGCCGACGACTTGCTGGAAAGGGCGCGGGTGGTCGACTCGGTCGCCGAGGCGATCGCCGATTGCGGGTTCGTGGCGGCGACCACTTCGCGTGACCGAGACCAGAATTTTCGGGTCGCCGACGTTCGCGATGCCGCCGAACGCATCGTCCGGGAGGCTCGAACGAGCCCTGCGGCACTGCTGTTCGGCGCGGAGCGGACGGGGCTGACCAACGAAGACCTCGAGTCCGCGCATGTGCTGATCAGAATTCCCACCAGCGAGGCCTATACGTCGCTCAATCTGGCGATGGCCGTCCAGCTGGTTTCATACGAGCTGTTTCGGGCCACGAACCCGCAGGTAAGTGGGGCGGCAACTCCTGTGCGTGCGCCGATGCAGCGTGACGTGCCGCTCGCTACAGCCGAGCAGATGGAGCGCCTGTACGCTCATCTCGCCGAGGTGCTCGAGCAGGTCGATTTCCGTGACCGCACCCAAAGTGGCTCCCACCTCATGGGACGGATTCGGCGGTTTTTCCAGCGCGCCGAGCTCGACCAGAATGAAGCCAACATCGTTCGCGGCATTCTGACTGCCGTACAGAGCAAGCGGCGGCACGCAGGTGAGGGTAAGTGAGCACGCGTGAGCTGAAGGGCGCCGGCGGCGGCACGAGCGATCACGTGGTCTACATGGACTACGCCGCAACCACTCCCGTCGACCCCGCTGTCGCGCGCGCGATGGTTGCCTGCCTCGAGCTTGACGGCGATTTCGGCAACCCCGCCTCAGTCACCCACGTCTTCGGGACTCGCGCCGCGGCGCACGTCGATCGTGCAAGACTGCAGGTGGCGGCTCTCATCGGTGCAGAGCCTGACGAGATCGTGTTCACCTCCGGAGCGACCGAGTCCATCAATCTCGCGATTTTGGGAGTTGCGCGCGCGAACGCCGGCCGTGGACGGCACATCGTCACCTCGCGAATCGAGCACAAGGCTGTGCTCGATTCTTGCAGGCATCTGCAGAAGCAAGGCTTCGAAGTCACCTATCTGACGCCCAGCGACGATGGCACGCTCGAACCACAAAAGATCCGGGAGGCAATCCGGGACGACACAATCCTGGTGTCGCTCATGCACGCCAACAACGAGATCGGCGTGATGCTCGACCTCGCTGTTGTGAGCGCTCTGTGTCGGGATCGAGGCGTGTTGTTTCACACGGACGCAGCTCAGTCGGCCGGGAAGGTGCCGCTCGAGGCGAGTCTCGCGGACTTCGTCTCGTTTACGGCCCACAAGATCTACGGGCCGAAGGGCATTGGGGCGTTGTATGTGAAGCGCTCGCGCAGAGGCTACATCGAGCCGACAAGCTTCGGGGGCGGTCACGAGCGGGGCCTGCGCCCCGGGACGCTACCTACCCATCAGATCGTCGGTTTCGGCGAGGCTTGCGCCCTGATCAACGACGTGCAGGAGCAGGAGCAGCCGCGGATCGCCGAGCTGCGTGACCGGCTTTGGGAAGGCATCCGCGATCTAGGCGGAGTCCATCTCAACGGCGGTCGCGAACAGTTCGGCACCGGGAACGGCTTCACGGCGAGGCTCGCCGGCGTCCTCAACGTCTCGTTCGAGGGCGTGGAGGGCGAAAGCCTCGTTACTGCATTGCAGCAGCTTGCCATCTCGACCGGGTCGGCGTGCAACTCGGCTTCAGGAGACCCCTCGTACGTGCTGCGCGCTTTGGGACGGGACACGGAGTTGGCTCAGAGCTCCCTCAGGTTCAGTCTGGGGCGGTTCACGACGGAGGAAGACGTCCAGGTTGCTATCCGCGCAGTGCGGGATGCTGTGGGGCGGTTGCGCGCGGTGGCGCCTTGGTCCGGTCGGCCCGAAGGTGAACTCTTCGGCGAAGCCGGAGGCGCCGGTCGCGAGACCTGGGTGCAGTTCGGCTTATCAGTCCGGGACGGGTTTGTGAAGGACGCACGTTTTAAGGCGTACGGCTGCCCCCATACTCTGGCTGTGGCCTCCTGGCTCAATGGACAACTGCCGGGGCGTGGTCGGGGCGAGTTACCCCCGGGGACGCCGTCGCAGTGGGCCGAGGATCTGGGGGTCCCGGTGGAGAAACTTGGCCGGCTGCTGGTCGTCGAAGACGCGCTGCGAGCTTGTCTTCGTCAGTGGCCGTGACACGGTAAGATCGATTGAACGGACAGTTCGTAGTGAGCGATGACAATCTCCCTTACTGAATCTGCAGCGAATCGGGTCAGAAGCTTCCTTTCCGCCCGCGGTCACGGCGTGGGACTGCGTCTCGGGGTCCGGAAAACCGGGTGCTCGGGATTCGCGTACGTCATCAATTACGCCGACGATGTGAACCCTGAAGACCACATCTTCGAGGATCGTGGCGTGAAAGTGTTCGTGGACCGGGCCAGCCTGTCCCTGCTCGACGGGACGATCGTGGATTTCGTGAAGCAGGGCCTCAACGAGGCGTTCAGCTTCCGCAACCCGAACGTCAAGGGCGAGTGCGGGTGCGGGGAGAGCTTTTCGGTCTGATCCATTGGAAAAACTGGCCTCCGGCCGTTGCTGTGCCTTTGCCGTCCCTGGCCGGCACCCTTCGGGCCGACCTCCGGTCGTCCAAACGCGCTCCCTGCGCGTTTGTCGGATTTGGCTGCGTTGCCACCGGCAAAAGACACGGCTTTTGCCGGCTGCTGGGTGACCCTTCGTTCTGGTGCCGCCGGCATCCGTAAAAACCCTTACGGAACCGATACTTCCAATCCTGTCTAAATTGCCGCAGGGGCGTGCGTCAAGGTAAACTCGCTCGCTTGCCCCTTTGTCCCGGAGCAGGTGCGCCCGCACCCGCGGCCGGCCGGGTTCGAACGACCCGAGTTACGAATTTCGACTTACGCATTTTCAAGAAAGGCTATCGAATGGCGCTCGAGCGCACTTTTTCCATCGTCAAGCCCGACGGCGTGTCCCGCAACCTGATCGGCGAGATCTACAGTCGCTTCGAGAAGGCCGGGTTGTCGGTCATCGCCACCCGCATGGTTCATCTGTCGCAGGCCGAAGCCGAGGGCTTCTACGCTGTGCACCGCGAGCGGCCCTTCTTCAAGGACCTGGTCAGATTCATGACCTCCGGACCCGTGGTGGTTCAGGTGCTGCAGGGTGAGAATGCTATCGCGCGCAACCGCGAGATCATGGGCGCCACGGATCCCAAGAAGGCGGCTCCCGGCACCATCCGCGCGGATCTTGCGCTGAGTATCGATCAAAACACCGTGCACGGCTCGGATGCACCCGAGACGGCCGCGGTCGAGATTGCCTACTTCTTCCGCACGACGGAGTTGCATCCGCGCGGCTGATGTCCGCGCTCACCACCATGAACGACTCCACAGCAAGCCGCGAAAACCTGTTGGGTTTGGCGCGTCCCGAGCTCGAGTCGTTCGTGGCGGATCTCGGCAGCAAACCTTTCCGCGCGCGCCAGCTCATGAACTGGATGTACAAGCGCGGCGAGGGCTCCTTCGAGAGCATGTCCGATCTCGCGAAGGATTTTCGGACGCAGCTCGGTGCACGCGCCGAGGTTCGTCCGCCCGAGGTCATGACGGTGCACAACTCGGCCGATGGGACGCGCAAGTGGCTGCTGCGCGCGGACTCTTCGCAAGCCTTCGAGATGGTGTTCATTCCCGAAGCCGAGCGGGGGACGCTGTGCATCTCCTCGCAGGTCGGTTGTGTTCTGGACTGTTCCTTCTGCTCGACCGCACAGCAGGGCTTCAACCGCAATCTCACGACCGCCGAGATCGTCGGGCAGGTTTGGCTCGCCAAGCGCGAGCTCGGCTTCCAACCCGGTGGCGACCGCATCGTCACCAATGTCGTGTTGATGGGAATGGGCGAGCCGCTCGCCAACTTCCGCAACGTCGTGCCGGCCCTGCGCATTCTGCTGGACGACTATGGCTTCGACCTGTCGCGTCGCCGTGTGACGTTGTCGACTTCGGGACTGGTGCCGCAGATCTACAAGCTCGCCGAAGAGACCAACGTGGCGCTCGCCGTATCGCTGCACGCTCCCGACGATGAGCTGCGCAACGAACTGGTGCCGATCAATCGCAAGCATCCGATCGCCGACCTGCTCGAATCCTGCTGGCACTACATCGACGAGCAGAACGGGCGTAGCGTGACGTTCGAGTACGTGATGCTCGACGGCGTCAACGACTCACCGCAGCAGGCCCGTGCGCTGGCGAAGCTGCTCAAAGGCCACCCGGCCAAGGTGAATCTCATCCCGTTCAACCCGTTCCCGGGAACCCGCTACGGGCGCTCGCCGGTGCCGGCGATCCAGCGCTTCCGTGACGAGCTCATCAAGAGCGGGGTGCTGGCGACGATTCGCCGCACCCGCGGAGACGACATCGACGCGGCCTGCGGTCAACTCGCCGGACGCGTGATCGATCGGACTACGGTCAGACTGGGTAGTAAAACAATCGGCCTTGCGGTCAACCCATGAACGCCAACACAAGTCTGAGATGGCTCACGTGTCTTGCGGTCACGCTGCTGCTCACCGGGTGCGTCACGACTTCCAATCGACCCATCGGCAAGAAGCAGGACGCGGCGGTGCTCAACGTCCAGCTCGGCGTCGCCTACATGAATCAGGGCGATCTGAACCTGGCGAAGGACAAGCTCGACAAGGCACGCAAGGAAGACCCCGATCTTCCGGCGGTGCACAGCGCCTGGGCGCTGCTCTATGACCGTCTCAACAAGCCGAAACAGGCGGACGATGAGTTTCGTGAGGCGCTGCGGCTGGCACCGAGCGATCCGGGGACCATCAACAACTATGCGGTCTATCTGTGCCGGGTCGGGCGCACCGAAGAGGGTGTGAAGCTGTTCATCGATGTGGCTCACAACGGCTTGTACAGGACGCCCGAGGCCGCCTACACGAATGCCGGCGTGTGCCTGCGGGCCGCAAAGAAGTACGACCTCGCGGTCGCGCAGCTCGAGCAGGCTCTGAGGGTCCGCCCGAACTACGCCGAGGCGGAGTACCAACTCGTCGAATTGCAGTTCACGCAGGGCAATCTGCCTGGCGCGCGCTCGCAACTGGATCGCTATCTCGGTTACTTCAACGCGACTCCGGACCTGCTTCTGGTCGGTGTGCGCATCACTCGCGCCCAGGGCGACAAGGTCGCGGCTGAGAAGCTTTCTCGCAAGCTGCGGCTGGACTTCCCGGACTCGGATCAGGCTCGGCGGCTGACCGAGCTCGATCGCAACCCAGGCTGATTTCCATGAGCGTGCAAGCCGGCGGCAATCAGGCCCTTAGCGGCATCGGTACGCGACTGCGTGCCGCCCGGGAAAGGAAGGGTCTGACAATCCTGCAGGCTGCCGAAAAGCTGCACGTCGACCCGAAGATCTGCGAGTCCCTGGAGGCAGAGAATTTCGACGCCCTCGGTGCGCCGGTCTACGTGAAGGGCCACTTGCGTCACTACGCGGAGCTGGTCGGCGAGCCGGTTACGGAATTGGTGGCGTTGTATGCGGATACCATCCGCACGGTGCAGCCGGATCTGACACGGATCCCGAAGGCGGAGCCGCCCAGCGATCCGTCGAGACTCACGATTCCGGCGGCAGTCGTGCTCGGCGGATTTGCGCTCGCCGGCGCCGTGTGGTGGGTGTTGACGCTGTCGAAGGGGGCCGTTTCGACGCAGACCCACCCGGTCGCCTCCGAGCTGTCGGCGGCAGCGCCCCAACAGGCCGCCGCGAACGTCGAGGAAACACGCGGGCCGCAGGCGCTGCCCACTGCCTTGTCGGCTGCGCCGCCCCCGGCACCGAAAGCGGTCGTCGTGGCGAAGCAGGCGCCCGAAGCCAAATCGGCCGCCCACCCCGAGGCGGCAGCGGCTACGAAGCCCGGGTCCGAGGTGACACCGCGCCTTGCCAAGCCCGCCGAGCTGACTCTGAGGTTCAGCGCAGAAAGCTGGGCTGAGGTCTACGACGCCAACGGGGACCGGCTGTTCTACGACATCGGTCCGGCGGATTCGGTGAAGACATTCAAGGGCACCCCCCCGATGCGGGTCGTGCTGGGCAACGCCCCCGGCGTTGCGGTCGAGGTCAACGGCCACGCAACGAGCCTCGTGAGCCTGACTCACACGGACGGAAGCGCGCAGTTTTCCGTCAATCGCGCCGGACGTACGTCCGAAGCCCATCAGTAAATACCTGTCGAAGTTGGAGAAGACGAGTTGGTTGAGTCGATACAACCCGTTCGGGGAATGAATGACGTGCTGCCGGCCGAGATCGGCACATGGCAGTTCCTCGAGTCCACGGTGCGCGATCTGCTCACCGCTTACGGCTACGAGGAGATCCGCGTGCCGATCGTCGAGCACACCCAGCTCTTCAAGCGGGCGATCGGCGAATTGACGGACGTCGTCGAGAAGGAGATGTATACCTTCATCGACAGAGATGAGGACGGCGAGAAGGAGGAGAGGAGTCTGACGCTGCGTCCTGAAGCTACGGCCGGAATCATGCGCGCGGCGATCTCGAATGGAATGTTGCGCGGCGCGCGCCACAAGCTGTGGTGCGTCGGTCCCATGTTCCGTCACGAGCGGCCCCAGAAGGGGCGCTATCGGCAGTTCTACCAGGTCGACGTCGAGGCTTTGGGGTTCACCGGACCCGACATCGATGCCGAGCTGATTGCCCTGACGGCCCGTCTGTGGCGCCGGCTCGGAATCCAGCGCGTGCAGCTGGAGCTGAACTCGCTTGGGACGCCAGAGTCACGGCGCGCTTACCGCGAGAAGCTGATCGCCTACTTCAGCGGATACGAGGCACGCTTGGACGCGGACAGCCGGCGACGGCTCGAGGGCAATCCGCTGCGCATCCTGGACAGCAAGAATCCGGAGATGCAGGAGATCGTTGCGGGTGCCCCGCTGCTGACGGATCACCTGGACCCGGAGTCGAAGGAGCACTTCGATGCGCTTTTGGCGATGCTTCGCGATCTCGGGGTAGCCTATAAGGTGAACCCGCGACTGGTGCGGGGTCTGGACTACTACAGCCGGACGGTCTTCGAATGGGTCACCGACGCCCTGGGCAGCCAGAATGCCGTATGCTCCGGCGGCCGCTACGATGGCCTGATCAGCCAGCTCGGCGGGGAGTCGACCCCGGGTATCGGGTTCGCGATGGGCGTCGAGCGTGTGGTGGAATTGCTGGTCCAGGCGCAGCGGACGCCGCCGCCGCCGAAGGCGGACGTCTACCTGGTCGTCAGCGGGACGAAAGCCGTGGCCGCCGGTCTGCAACTGGCCGAGAGGTTGCGGGAGGAGTTGCCGCACCGTCGCTTCGAGCTGAACCTGGGTGGCGGCAATTTCAAGGCGCAGTTTCGTCGGGCCGACCGCAGTGGGGCCTCGCTCGCCTTGATCATCGGGGACGACGAGGTCGCGAAGGGCGTGGTGGCCATGAAACCTTTGCGGCTGGAATCGGGTCAGAGCGAGTGCCCGATAGCAGGGGTGGTGAGCGGGGTCGAGGCCGCGCTCGCGAACATCGAGGGGCAGGTCGAGGACCAGCCGGGCTAATGAGTGGTGAGCAGCCGGCAAAAACCACGCTTTTTGCCGGCGGTTTGCGGAGTAATGTCCGCGCAAATCGCCACGGGCGAATTTGCGCCAAATAGGGGATAGTTTTGGACGATTATCTTTCCGAAAAAGAACAGTGGGACCGCGTCAAGCAGCTCCTGCGCGAGAACGGCCTTTGGATCATCGCTGGCGTGGTGGTTGGCGTCGGGCTTCTCGGTGGCTATCGGTGGTGGCAGGACCACGCCGATCAGCAGGCGCTGAACGCGTCCGCGAAATACCAGCAGATCCTGGTCGCCCTCGCGACCGATCGGTCGCGGGCGTTCGGGCTGCTGGGCGAGATGGAGCGCGACTACAGCTCCTCCCCTTACCTGGATCAGGCGAAGCTCGTCATCGCGAAGGTGTACGTGGAATCCGGCGAGATGGACAAGGCTGCGAACGAACTGCAGTCCGTTGTACAGAACTCCAAGGATAAGGACCTCGCCCTGCTTGCTCGTGCGCGCCTTGCCCGAGTGCAGGTTTCGCAGAAGAAGTTCGACGATGCGCTTGCGACCCTGAATGCGGGTGACGCGGGCGCGTTTGCCACGATATTTCACGAGGTCCGTGGTGATGCCTATCACGCCAAGGGCAACGACGCTGCGGCATTGACGGAGTATCAGGCCGCTCGCGGCGGCGCGCTGACCGGCGCGACCGATTCGCAAATGCTCGACCTCAAGATTGCCGACCTGCCTGCGCAGGCATCCGGCTCCACATCAAAACCGACGCAGCCTCCTGCGGCAGCGAAGTAATCTCATGCGACGTTGGATAGCTCTGATCTGTGTGGTGGCGCTGGCGGCCTGTTCGGCGACCAAGAAGAAGCCCGACCCGGACACCCCGACGAAACTGGTGACCTTTTCCTCGTCGTTGCGCGTGAACAAGGTCTGGACCGCCAAGGTCGATGACAAGAAGGGTGCGGCGTTACGGCTCGGTTTGGGGCTCGCGGTCGAGGGCGATCGCGTGTATGCCGCTGGCCATAAGGGGGATGTTGTTGCCCTCGATTTGAAGACCGGTCATCAGATCTGGCGGGCGCGAACGAAGCTGTTGCTCGCCGGTGGCGCTGGGGTCAATGGGTCGATCCTCGCCATAGGCACCAGTCGCGGTGAAGTGATAGCCCTCAACGCTGCGAACGGCGCCAACCTCTGGAAAGTCCGCTTGAACGGTGAAGTGCTCGCCGCTCCGGCCGTGTCCGACCGGATGGTCGTCGTGCGCACGGTTGACGGGAAGTTGCATGCCCTGTCTTCAAAGGACGGCCACGAGTTGTGGAACCAGGACCAGCAAGTTCCGCGTCTCTCGCTGCGTGGAACGGCGAGGCCGATTGTCAGCGGCGATCTCGTGTTGTGCGGTTTCGACAACGGCAAAGTGATTGCCGTTAACGCAGGCGATGGCTCCCTGCTCTGGGAGCAAACGGTGTCGCCCCCTCACGGACGCACAGAACTCGAGCGCCTCGTCGACATCGATTCCGCAGTGGACGTGTCCGGACAGGACGTCTACGCCGTCAGCTTCCAAGGTCGCGTTGCGATGCTCGCCCTCGACACGGGGCAAGTGTGGTGGTCGCACGAGGCGTCGAGCTATCAAGGCCTCAGCATGGATGACGACGAGTTGTACATGTCGTCGGCGGACGGCGTGATCACCGCCATGCGGCGTCGCACTGGCGCCGAGCTCTGGAAGACAAACGCTCTGTTGAATCGTCGGCTTTCGGGCGTGGCTTCTGGCGATAACTTCATTGTCGCGGCGGACTACCAGGGCTACGTGCACTGGCTCGACAAGTCGAGTGGTGCGCTGGCTGCGCGTGCACGTAGCGGGAAGGCGCGAGTGAGCAACGCACCGATTGTTGTGGGCAACATGACGCTCGTCATCAATGATGCAGGCGGCATCACGGCATACCGGACTACACCGCTGGCATCGAAGCCCGCGAAGTCGAGCGCGGCGGCGCCGGCTACTACTCCCGCAGTAGGTTCCACACCCGCCACAACTGACGGGACGGCTAGTCCCGCCGCCGGCGGGGCCGCGGGCGCCACCCCCGATGGTGGAGGCGGTGCAACGAGTGGGGCCGCGGATACGGCCAAGCCGCAGGGCAAAGACTGAGCGCCGCCGGTAGTACACCGGTATGTTGCCCGTTATCGCTCTCGTGGGCCGACCGAACGTCGGCAAATCCACGCTATTCAACGTTCTGACAGGCACCCGCGACGCCATCGTCGCGGACGTGCCCGGACTGACCCGTGACCGGCAATACGGGTTCGGGCGCGTCGGGCCGGTTCCGTATGTCGTCATCGACACAGGTGGCCTGGTCGAGAATCCCGTCGGCATCGAAGCGCAGATGCGCGAGCAGACGGAGCGAGCCGTTCAGGAAGCGGATCGCCTTGTTTTCCTCACCGATGCCCGCGCCGGGCTGACACCGCAAGATCACTTCGTCGTTCGTGAGCTTCGACGTTCGGGCAAGCCCGTCACGCTGGCGATCAACAAGGGTGAGGGGCTGGACTTTGATGACGCTGCCGTAGACTTCCACGCGCTGGCGCTCGGTGAGCCGTTCCTGATTTCCTCCGCGCACGGGCAGGGAATTCGGGACATGATGGATCACGTGCTCGAAGGACTCGAGCCACAGGTTCACGACGAGGACGACGACAGAGGGGTCATCCGCATCGCCGTCATTGGCCGACCTAACGTCGGCAAGTCCACGCTCGTGAATCGGCTCATCGGCGATGAACGGGTTATCGCCAGCGAACAGCCTGGGACGACGCGTGACAGCATTCTCGTGCCGTTCCACCGTGATGACCGCGACTTTATGTTGATCGACACGGCGGGCGTTCGTCGCCGCTCTAAGGTTGAGGATATCGTCGAGCGGGCGAGTGTTGCCAAGACCTTGCAGGCGATTGACGAGGCGCATGTCGTCATCCTCGTTCTCGACGCCCACGATCAGGTGGCGGAGCAGGATGCGAGTGTTCTGGGCATCGCTCTCGAGCGAGGCCGGGCACTGATCATCGCGGTCAACAAGTGGGACGGCATCCCTCAGGAGCAGCGCGAAGATATACGCCGGCAGCTCTCGCTGAAGTTGGATTTCGTGCCGTTCGCCCCGTTGCATTTTATTTCTGCTCGGCACGGCACTGGCGTTGGCGACGTCGTGCAGGCGACTGTACGGGCATATGAAGCCGCGATGCGCGAGATGCCTACGCGCGCGCTGACGAAGGCGCTGGAAGCTGCCATGACCGCACACCAGCCACCTATGGTTCGTGGACGTCGGATCAAACTGAGATACGTGCACCAGGGCGGCCGCAATCCGCCGCGTGTAGTGGTACACGGGAGCCAGGCTTCCAACGTTCCGGATGCGTACACACGGTATTTGGCCAACGTGTTTCGCAAGACCTTCGACCTGTTTGCGACACCCGTCGTGATCGAGTATCGGTCGGACGAGAATCCGTATACCAAGAACCCGGAGCGCCGGAAGAAGTCATTCCTCGAGACGAAAGACGAGAAGCGACGGTTGCGATTCCGGAAGAGCAAACAGGTCAAGAAGAAAAAGGGCTCCAGCAAGACGCCGCCGAAGCGGAAGTAGTCATCTCCTGCCCTTCGAAGGCATCACTGGGCGTCCGGCGGCAGGAACAACGCCGGGTCGACGAACGTGGAGTTGAGCGACACTCCCCAATGCAGGTGAGGCCCGGTCACGCGACCCGTCGCGCCAACCTTTCCGATGACCTCGCCCTTCTTCACGACGTCCCCGGGCTTCACGTCGATTGCGCTCATGTGGCAGTACATGGTGATCAAGCCTTCGCCATGGTCGATAAACACCGTGTTGCCGTTGAAGAAGTAGTTGCCTGTGTCGATGACGCGGCCGTCTGCGGGAGCCTTGATGGGCGTACCGGTCGGACCGGCGATGTCCATGCCGGTATGGGGACTGCGCGGCTCGTTGTTGAAGACTCGTCGCAAGCCGTACGAGCTGGAGCGAATCCCCGGAATCGGCTGCATCAGACGCAAAGTCGCGGGCGGATCGTTGGAGAACGTACCGAGGGCCGCTCGAATCTTGGGCTGCTCACGATTGAAGCGTGCGAGATCCTTTTTAGAGAGATCCACCTTGCCCGGCGCCACCTTCAGAGCCTGTGTCACGTATTTCTTGTCGGCGACTTCGAAGTCCACGGCTGTCGCAGGCGCAGTGCCGTTGCGTACCTGGACGCTCGCGCGACCGGGGGATACGGATAGTGGAATGCCGACGATGGCGACCCAGCGATTGTCGTTGCGGAGGACCATTGCGCGCTTGCCATCGAAGGTTACCAGTGGTGGCGTGCTGGCGTTGCCCTCGACGGGAAGGATGAGGACACCGCCGGGAACGAGGCTGGACTGAGGTAGTTCAACAGCACTCACGGCCAACGACGCGAGCAGAAGAAGTGATGTCCCAAGAGCGCGACGCAGTCTGTTCATCCGGTACCCTCTGTCTTTCCTGTCACCCGCGCACGCACGGTTCCGCGTGCAAGGCGCGCTTCGATTTCGTCGCCAACTGCGACGGTGCCTGAATCCACAACGACTTTGCCGTCAGCACGCGTAACAACTGCGAAGCCACGGTCCAGCGTGCGCAACGGACTCACAGTGTTCAGGGTCCGCGCCGCCAGACTCAATCTGTGCTCCGATCGCGACAGCAAGTCCTTAAGCGATTGCTCGAGGCGTGCGGTAAGGGCGGCATGGTGCAGGCGAAACTCGCGGATCAATCGATCGGGGGATCTGTGTATGAGTCGCCCGAGCAAATCGCTCACGCGGCTGCGGTCGTGGTGCAGTGACGCGCGCAGTGCGTTGGTGAGGCGTTGCTCGAGGTCGTCCAGCCGCTGCTCTTGTTGGTTGAGTCGTGCACCCGGGTGGGTCAGCTTCAAGCGCAGTATCACATTGTCGAAGTGCGACGACAGCGAGCGTAGTTCGCGCCTCATGCATGCTGCGAGTCGTTCCGACGTACGAGCGAGTGTGTCCAACCACGCTCGTCGATCTGGAACTACGATCTCTGCGGCGCCCGAAGGGGTGGGGGCACGAACGTCTGCGACGAAATCTGCGATCGTAAAATCGATTTCGTGCCCGACTCCCGATACGACGGGTATAGGGGACGCACGGATCGCCCGCGCGAGGCGTTCATTGTTGAAAGCCCAAAGGTCTTCGAGCGATCCGCCACCGCGAGCGACGATCAGAACGTCGCACTCGTTCCGAGAGGCCGCCAGCTGCAGGGCTCCGACGAGCGCGGGCACTGCGGCATCACCCTGTACCGGCGCCGGGTAGATGAGCACCGCCGCAGGAGGAAATCGTCGAGCCAGGATGTGGAGAATGTCGCGGATCGCTGCGCCGGTGGGCGAAGTAATCACACCGATACGACGTGGAATCTTTGGCAGCGGACGTTTGAGCTCCGCGGCAAACAAACCTTCCGCGGCGAGCTTCGCCTTCAATCGCTCGAATTCACGCTTGAGTGCACCGACTCCAGCCTCTTCCATGTGCTCGACGATGAACTGGTAGTCGCCGCGTGCCTCGTAGAGGCTAACCCTCCCGCGCGCCAATACCTGTTGACCCACTCGAGGCGTGAACTCGATGGCAGCGTTCTTTTGACGAAACATGGCGCACCGCAGCTGCGCCTCGCGGTCCTTCAGCGAGAAGTACCAGTGGCCGGAGGCGGGTTGCGACAGGTTCGACAGCTCGCCCTCTACCCACACCACACCCAGGCCCCGCTCGATCAGAATCCGGACCTCGCGATTGAGGCCCGAAACCGAATACACCACACGCTCGGGCTGCAGGCCCGGCAGCTCGGATTGGGGCGTTTCGATATCCAGGTTGCTGTAGAGATCGCCTTGAGCCGCTGGGGTAGCGGGGCGCGCAACGCCAGGGGCGGCGCGAGCGCCAGGGGCGGCAGTGCCGCCCGCTGCAGGTCGGGGTGTTACGGCGCCGGTTGGCTTGGCACCCGGCGTAGGGCGGGTCGCACCCGCGGGGGAACCGCCTTCACGCGGTTTACCGCGGCCGACGGGCGGGGTGAGGTCTTCGTCCCCCCACAAATCTCTGTCTGCCATGCGCCGAACCTTAACATGGGGGCTATCGGGCGAGCGCGTGAGGGCCGTGTGCAAGCGGTTGAGCGCTGTCCGCCGGGGCTGCGGTTTACCCGAAAGGCGATCGTGCGTATAATCGGGTATGCGCATCCTCGAAGAAGCCCTCACTTTCGACGACGTTCTCCTCGTCCCGGCCTACTCCGAAGTTCTGCCGCGCGAGGTGGATCTCTCAACCTCGGTAACCCGCCGCATTCGGCTCAATGTACCGTTGCTCTCGGCTGCCATGGACACGGTGACCGAAGCCCGCCTCGCGATCACGATCGCGCAGGAAGGCGGAATCGGCATCATCCACAAGAGCATGACCATCGAGGCTCAGGCGCTCGAGGTGGCCAAGGTCAAGAAGTTCGAGAGCGGCGTGATCAAGGAGCCGATCACTGTTTCGCCGACGATGAGCATCCGTGACGTGCTGGATCTAACGCGAGCGCGCGGGATCTCTGGTGTTCCCGTCGTCGTGGGCAGGAAGGCAGTCGGAATCGTCACTCACCGCGACCTGCGCTTCGAGCAAAAGCTCGATGCTCCCGTGTCGACGGTCATGACTCCGCAAGAGCGCCTCATCACGGTTCGCGAGAACGCTCCGAAGGACGAAGTCCTCGCGCTGCTGCACAAGCATCGTATCGAGAAGGTGCTGGTCGTGAACGCCGGGCATGAGCTCGTTGGCATGATCACGGTGAAGGATTTCCAGAAGGCGACCGAATTCCCCCGCGCCTGCAAAGACGACGGAGGTCGTCTTCGCGTCGGAGCCGCTGTCGGAACAAATCCTGATACGCTCGATCGCGTCGCCGCTCTCAGAGACGCCGGCGTGGATCTCGTCGTGGTTGATACGGCTCACGGCGCCCATCGCGGTGTCATCCAGATGGTCGAGCGCGTCAAGGCCAAGTGGAGTGACCTGCAGGTCATCGCGGGCAACATTGCGACGGCCGATGCGGCCAGGGCGCTGGTCGATGCCGGCGCCGATGCGGTGAAGGTCGGAATCGGCCCCGGCTCGATCTGCACTACGCGCATCGTCGCCGGCGTCGGCGTTCCCCAGATCACGGCCGTCTCCAACGTTGCCGAGGCTCTGAGCGATTCCGACGTTCCGGTGATTTCCGACGGCGGCATCCGGTTTTCGGGAGACATCGCGAAAGCCATCGTCGCCGGCGCCCACGCCGTGATGATCGGCAGCCTGTTCGCCGGTACCGAGGAATCCCCGGGCGACGTCGAGCTCTACCAGGGGGCCTCCTACAAGTCGTACCGCGGAATGGGCTCGCTCGGCGCCATGGCTGAGCGCCATGGATCCGCAGACCGGTATTTTCAGGATGCCACTGCGGAACTCGAGAAGCTGGTGCCGGAGGGCGTGGAAGGTCGTGTGCCGTACAAGGGCAGCGTCGTGCAGATCCTGACGCAGCTCGGCGGCGGTCTGCGCGCCGCGATGGGCTACACCGGCAGTCACAACATTACTGAAATGCGAACCCGGCCCACCTTCGTGCGCATCACGAATGCCGGCATGCGGGAAAGTCATGTCCACGATGTGTCGATTACCAAAGAGTCACCCAACTACCGGGTGTCTTGATGAATGAGCGTGGCGCCGCGTCCTCGCGCGGCCTCCATCACGCCGACGGGTCCATGAGTCAAAGTACGGCCGACATCCACGCCCACCGGATCCTGATTCTCGATTTCGGAGCGCAATACACGCAGTTGATCGCACGCCGCGTGCGCGAGCTCGGTGTGTACTGCGAGATTCATCCGTGGGACATATCAGACGCCGAAGTGCGGGCTTTCAGCCCCCGCGGCGTCATCCTTTCTGGCGGTCCGGAGTCCGTCAACGATCCCGATCCGCCCCGCGCTCCCGAGGTCGTCTACACGCTGGGTGTGCCGATTCTTGGCATCTGCTACGGCATGCAGACGATGGCCAAGCAATTGGGCGGCTCGGTGGCCTCCTCGGCCGAACGCGAGTTCGGCTACGCCGAGGTCACCGTGACCGGACCGTCCCGGCACCTGGATGGTTTCGCGGACCGTCGCAATGGCCAGAGTCAGGCTCTGCTCGATGTCTGGATGAGCCACGGAGACCACGTTGCTCAGCTGCCGCCGGGCTTTGTTGGGACGGCTGCCACGCCATCGATTCCCTGTGCTGCAATGGCCGACGAGCGGCGTCGGTTCTATGGAGTTCAGTTCCATCCTGAAGTGACTCACACCCTCCAGGGTACCCGCATTCTCGAGCGCTTCGTCCGGGACATCAGCGGTAGCGATGCGCTGTGGAGCGTTGGAAATATCATCGAGGACGCGATCACCCGCGTTCGCGACCAGGTCGGACAGTCGAAAGTCCTGCTGGGCCTCTCGGGCGGTGTTGACTCGTCTGTCGTCGCGGCGCTTCTGCACCGGGCGCTCGGTGACCAGTTGGTCTGTGTTTTCGTCGATCACGGATTGCTGCGCTTGAACGAAGGCGACCAGGTCATGAAGACCTTCGCCGAGAACCTCGGTGTCCGCGTCATCAGGGTGGGCGCCGAGAAGCGGTTTCTGGGCGCTTTGGCCGGAGTCGAAGACCCCGAGGCCAAACGCAAGATCATCGGTCGGCTGTTCGTCGAAGTGTTCGACGAAGAGGCGCAGAAGCTGGCGGATGTGAAGTTTCTCGCGCAGGGCACAATCTATCCGGACGTGATCGAGTCGGCTGGCGCCCGCACGGGTAAGGCCCACGTCATCAAGTCGCACCACAACGTCGGCGGGTTGCCGGAGCGCATGAAACTCAAACTCGTCGAACCTCTGCGCGAGTTGTTCAAGGATGAAGTGCGCAAGCTCGGTGTCGAGCTCGGACTGCCCCGGGAGATGGTTTATCGGCATCCCTTCCCCGGTCCCGGGTTGGGAGTGCGCATCCTCGGAGAGGTGCGCAAGGAGTTTGCCGACCTGCTCCGGCACGCCGACTCGATTTTCATCGACGAACTGCGCAAACACGATCTTTATGACCGGACGAGTCAGGCGTTTGCCGTGTTTCTGCCCGTGCGATCCGTCGGTGTGATGGGCGATGGGCGGCGGTACGACTATGTCGTGGCGCTTCGGGCTGTCGAGACGGTGGACTTCATGACGGCCCATTGGGCTCGTCTGCCGTATGATTTTCTCGATCACGTGTCCCGACGGATCGTGAACGAAGTGTCGGGGATCTCACGCGTCGTGTACGACATCTGCGGGAAGCCGCCTGCCACGATCGAGTGGGAATAAGTTAAGTAATCGCGCCCTTCGAGGCCGGGCCTACGCTTTAGGCCCTAACGACCCAATCCCTTTCATCACAGCCTCCCTGGCGGCGATTTTACCTCGTCGATAACAAAGATTGCTAATCTATGCTATACCTGCTGAAGCGCCTATTGGATCTGAGTTCATGAATGTCTCGCTGACGCCGGAGCTGGAAAAGTACGTTCGACGCAAGGTCGCGACGGGTCTGTACAACAATGCGAGCGAAGTGATCCGTGAAGCGCTGCGTCTGTTGGTAAGCCGTGAGGCAGAACCTAAGAAGCGCTCTCCGAAGTCGCCGACGAAGAGGGATGTCCTCTCATTGTTGGCGGCGCTGCAGTCTCCCCTGCGCGAACGTGGAATCCAATCGGCGGCGCTATTTGGTTCCGTGGCACGCGGAACGGCGGGTGCCGGTAGCGACATCGACGTGTTGATCGATCTCGTTCCAGGCTCCCGATTTAGTTTGGTCGATATGGTCGAGACAAAGGACTTTCTCGAGAAGCAACTCGGTAGAAGTGTCGACGTCGTGACTCGCCAAGGGCTCGACCCTGCCATTCGGGATCGCGTTTTGGGCGAGGCTGAGAGCGCATTCTAGTGGACAAGGACCCGGAGTTTATGTCCGGCATATCCTTGAGGCCGTCGCCAACATCGAGGCCGATACGGCTGGATATGACTTCGAGAAATTTCGCACCGACCGGCGTGCGCGCCAGTTGGTCGAACGCAATCTAGAGATTCTCTCGGAAGCCAGCCGGCGCCTTCCGGTCGAGCTGAAAGACAAGGAGCCGACGATCCCTTGGCAGGCCGTAGCGGGCGTCGGCAACATTCTTCGTCATGACTACCATCAGACGTATCCAACCGTGCTCTGGGATACCTGCAAGAAGGATTTGGCGCCGCTCAAAGAAGCCGTCAACCGCATCGCCGCCAGAATAGACGCGGTGCGGCACCGAAGGGGCTGACGTGCGCCGCCCGCTGCGTGGCGTCGGTCTACAAGACAAGCAGGAGGCTATTTTTGCGCGGTGGCTGGGCCTCGATCAACGGACCGAATATCCATTCGGGCGACGCTGGCGTGGAGACGCATTGCTCGGCTCGGACGACGCTGCAGTGACATACCCGTCGAGCGCAAATTGCTGATGGCAACTGACGAGCCACTACTGAGTGGGAGTAGCCGCTTTCGGCCGGCGGCTACTGAGAATGGGATACCAGCCAAAGGATGATCCCTGTGCCCAGTATCCCCACGCCGAACATGAAGGCGTACTCAGCCGCTATCGTTCGCCACGTACGAGGTTTTTCCGGAGGAGCATTCTCAGAGCCTGGCCAGAGCCTGTAGCGGTCGCACATCCGAATTGACACGGCGACCAGATAGCAGCACATAACTGGCAGAATCGCGATTGTGCGGATTGCCGAAGTTTCCCTCGAATTCCGCGATACGAAAAAGGAAACCGCGAGCGCAATAACAGCAAACACGAGGCACAGCGCTTCAATCACGAGGAAATCGCGCCGTCTCCAGCGTGGTCCCCCAAACCAGAGCTTTTCGTGCAGAAGCCTTACCCATCTCGGAATCTCCACGAATTCATCTGTGGGCTGTTTCACAGCGTAGAACTCCCGCTCCAAGAGATCGACGTCAGTTGTGAAGGCGGCAGCCAGGGCACGGAGGGTCGCATAGCTGACTCGATGTCCCGCTTCCAAACGCTGAACCGTCCTGATGCTCACGCCGCTCATTTCGCCAACCCGTTCCTGTGAAAGGAGCATTCGTTCTCGCCACGATCTAAAGGACACGTCGCTCTCCGGTTGCTTGCGGGAGTAACGTAGTATGGATCGGGATCTGGCGGTGACGCCAAATACCCGCCAATCTGCCGCCAATTCTCACGAGACGTGACTAAAGGCACATGTCCGAAACCCCGGAACACCATTCCGGGCGGCGCTCAGGGCATTCACGCCCTGAATCATGTCTGTCCTGGACACCTGCTCTAGCTGCACTCGCCGCAGGACGCCAGGGAGGACAGGAAGCGGCCACAAGTCGCCGTCGACCCATCTACTCAGGTATGTTCTTTCGAATGAGCGCGGCGATCTTATGGAGGGTTTCAGTAACCACGGTAATCGTAGACTCGGACTCTGCGACCACTGGAACGTTGGTTCTGCCCGCCAGCGTTTCACAGATTTCACAGGGCTCCTGCCAAGGTAGCTCGATCATGTCGCCCTAGTCCGTGGGGAGCGGCAGCCCTTGCTGCCTGAGAAACGACACTTCGTCGAAGTAACGGCGTTCAGGCGGTGATGTCATTCCACGAATCCACCAAGCGTTGCGCCGTGCGCCAGGCCAGCGCCTGCAACGTCTGCGTGGGATTGCGCGCACCGGCAGTGCCCATCACCGAACCGCCGATCACAGCCAGGTTGCGCGCGTCGTGCGAGAAGCCCCAGGGATCGACCACGCTGGTGTTGGGATCGCGACCCATGCGCGTGCCGCCGTGCGCGTGTGTGGAGAGCACCGGCCCGGTGCCGCCCTGACCGCCGGTCGTCGCGATCGCACCGGCGGCCTTGAACCACTCGATCATCTTCGCGCCCGCATGTGCGGCGGCGCGCGGTTCGTTCTGCTTGGGGCCTGACGTAATGCGCAGCACCGCATCGCCGTACGGGTCCTTCACGGTGGGATCGAGATCGGCCCAGGTGTTCTCGTAGGGCAGCGTCGTTGTCTGCACGTACGCGGGCGCGGAGCGCCCGGCATTCTCCTTGATGAATGCCTTCCACTGACTGCCCCAGCGCTTGTTCATGCGCCCGAAGCCGCCCATGGCGGCGGCGCCGATCGGATGCTTTTCTGTGTACACCTGCAGGCTCGCCCCACCGATGAAGCCGAGCCCACCATGGTCGAAGTTGTCGTCCGCCAGGTCATCGACCAACACGCCCTGCGCGAGCGCGCCGTACCAGATGTTGAGGTCCATCGGAAAAAGCGCGGACACGCTGGTGCCGGCCTGCGCTTCCCAGTGTCCGAAATAATGTTTGCCCACCTGCCCGCGCTTATTGCCGAGCCCGTCCGGATAGAAGCGCGACTTAGAGAGCAGCAGGAGGCGGATGTTCTCGTAGGTGTACGCGCCCAGCAGTACCGCGCGTGCCGGCTGGAAGAATTCCTTGCCGCCGCGCAGGTAGGTTACGCCCGTGACTTTGCCAACGTTGTCCGATTCGATGCGGCGTACCACGGCGTTGTCCACCACCGTGAGCCGCTTGGTCGCCATCGCCTTGGGAATGATCGACACGTCGGTCGAGTTCTTGGCGCGCATGTGGCAGCCGCCGCGGTCGCAGTAGCCGTGGTACGCGCAGCCGGCTCGGTTCTGGTAGACCGTCGAGTTTATCGCCGCAGGGCCGTGATAAGGATGCAGGCCCAAACTGCGTGCGACCTTGTCCATGTGGTCCAGGTAGTCGCAGGAGCGCAGCGGCGGCATCGGATATTCGCGCTGCCGCGGGCCCTCGAAGATGTTGCCGGCGGGGTCGATCACGCCCTTGATGTTGCCGGCCTTGCCGCTGACCCCGACTTCGTACTCGATGTGGTCGTAGTACGGCTCCAGGTCGTCGTAGGACAGGGGCCAGTCTTCCACCGTGCTGCCTTCGGGCAGGTATTTGGCACCATAGCGCTCGAGCGTGGCGCTCCTGACGCGAAAATCCCAGGGATTCAGGCGCCAGCTCTGCGCGTGGTAGTGGATGGTGGTACCGCCGACCGCGTTCATCATCGGATGCCGCGCCACCTGGTGAGCCACATCGTTCGGCGAGGTGCGGAAGGTCGGGACCTCGCGGCTCACCTTATTACCCGTGGTGACGAGCGAACGCACGTTGTTGTGGATCTCGTCGGCATGGAAGTCGGATGGTGTCATCCAGGTACCGGCTTCGATACCCACCACCTTGAGGCCACCGCGGGTCAGCGGCAGCACGGCGACACCGCCGGCCCCGCCGAGGCCGATCACCACGACATCGGTCTCGCGCAGCTTAGTAGCCATCGTGCTCGTGTTTCAGTGGGTAGGCAGACGAATGGAGCGGCGCGAGCCGGCTGCCCATGCGCTGCATCTCCGGCGTGGACACGAGGGTGGCGCCCGGATAGCCGATCAGGTCCCAGCCGATGAAGTTGCGATTGCCCCCGTAGTACGGATCGCTGAACGTGCCTTCGAGCGTGAGACGATGCAGGCGGTTGAAGATCTGCTGGGCGTTAGCGAAGTCCGCCGCCTGTCCGGCCTCCATTACCGTGAGCAACTCGTCCTTCTGCGCATCCGGCAGCGTCGGGAATCCCGACGAGAAGCGGCGCCGAGCGAGCGCGTCGAGGGCGCGCAGGCCGGCGCTCAGGGTTTCGAGCTCACCCGCGTTCCAGTCGCCGAGCGAACGATCGATGTAGATTGCTGCCCCCGCAGCGCGCGCACCGGGTCCGTTCTGGTCGGCCGGGATGATGCGGTCCGCGAAGGCATCGAGAATCGCCAGCAGCTCGGCAGACAGGACGCTCTGCGCATCGGCGGCATGCGCCACCTGGCGCATCTCGAGCGGCAGCAGGGAGAGCATCGAGGCCGCCAATGCCGAACTGAGTAGCACACGGCGCTGCGGCTGCCGGGGATCGATCTCGCGCTCCTCCCGCTGCTGCGACGCCGGCGCAGCCGGCATGCGGTCATCAGGATCGTTGGGCATCTGTGGTTTCCTTCAGGGGGCGCTGAGCGGGACGCGAGGAGTCAGCCTGCGCCCGCATTCTTGGCCGCGATCTGTCGGGCACTCAAGCCCACCGGCCTGGGCAAGCTCGCAAACGGTTGACTCCAACATTGTGGTTGAGTTTTCGTATGCTACTGATTCCGAGCCGCCGATGTAGCTTCCGTTGGAGCGGACCCTGAAAGGGCCGATGTCAGTGAGTCTTGCGACCCGTGAGTAAGCCGCGAATGTCTAAGCCATTGATATTACAGGAGGTCACGGCCGCCTGGCTCATCCATCGGCTCGAGGTTCTCGTAAAAACTGCTGAACCACTGGCCGGTGCGGGGCGCACTAACTGAGGTGTAGCGCAATGAATGCATTCGTATTGAGTGGCGTGTTCACCGTGGCTACATTTGCCGGCACCAGTGCGGTTGCGCAGACCTTGCCGGCGCGAATGGTTGAGTGCGAATCGAGTGGTTGCGGGGGCGACTGGAAGTTCGATGGAAAAACGGGCAAGGCGGTGTGGCCGCAGGGCGTGTTCGCCGATCTCACGATCGAGAGCTTCAATGCGGATCACGTGGTGATCCGTCGCAAGGACACCGGTCGGAGCACGCTCGGCGCAACGGCAGTTTACACCGGAACAATTCATGGGCGTCGCGTCGAAGGCGAAGCGGTTTACAACTGGCCGGGTCACTGGGGCAACAAGCCCATGAGCGTGCACTGGTACGCGGACATCCTCGAGCCCGGTGCGAAGACTGCGCAAAGCACCACATCTGCTGTGCCCGTTTCCGGGGGCAATGGCATTCTCGAGATGGACGGCATCTGGCGCGCGAGGTTGCCGCCGCCCGCGCCGGAGATATTTTTCGCGTTCGTGACGCAAGGTGCCGATGTAACTTTCGTGCAAATATCTCCAGGCGAGACAAAAGTCACCTGGCGCGGGCGATTCGCCTCGAAGACGCAGCTCGTGGGTCACTCGTGCGGCAACTCCGATCACGTCGAGAATCCGAATTGTCTTCCAGAGACCTCGACCGTTGCCATTGTGAGCGCAACACACGTCAAGGATAGTTTTGGCGCAGAGCTCGACAAAGTCGCCGGCCCCGATGACATTCGCTACTCGGTCGGACTCGAGCGCGCGAAGCTCGTCAGCGCCGGCGCATACCTCGCGGAAAAGCCGGTCGAAATCGCCGGCGTCTGGGAATCCCCCGAGCCCGGCGGCGGCAAAACGGCGCGCATCAACATTCAGCAGCACGATGCCGACGTGTCTATCAACTATGTGATCTCCTCGGGCATCAAGGTCTTCAGTGGACGTTACGAGAAGAATCCGATGTTCAGCGGCACGGGAAAATCAAGAAACTCGCTGACTGTCGAAGTACCGTACAGCGTTTTCATCGACGATCCCGATCACCTGCGTCTTGATCACGAGTATCAGTCGCATCCCTACTTCCGCGTGACCGCGCCGACCTTGCACGACATTCCGTGTGACGCGAAGAATCGGTATCACGTTACGCCGGTCTACGCCTCCATCCGCGGACAGGTCGCGCTCGGAGCTCATGACGATCACGACGCGCACTGCTGGCTCATGATCAGCGCCGATGCAGGCATCGCGCGCAGCCAAAGCATGCTCGCCGCAATGTACGCTCGCGGGATTGCCGGTGCGCCGCCGGACTACGGCCAAGCATTTCGGTTCGCCGCACTCAGTGCACAACAGCACGACATCAGCGGCGAGATCCTGCTAGCGGGACTGTTCCGCGAGGGCAAGGGAACGAAGGTTGATCCGGTGAAGGCTCGATTCTGGGAAGATCAGGTCGAACAATCGAAACAGCGCGCACTCTGGCAGTTGCTGAACACGAAAGGCGCCTTGGGCTTGAGCGCCGTCGACATCGTCGGCGCCCTTATGAAGGCCGCGGTGGATGATCTCAATGATCCTGAAGCGCAGGCCGATCGCGAGCATCAGCAGCAGCAAGAGACGATGGACCACCTCGGAGCAGTTCGGGCGCAGTATGAGAACTAGCGGCAAATCGTTGGGCTCTGAGCGGCATCACAGAAGCATGACGGTCTGAGCGTGCCATGTTACCTACGATCCAACCAGGCCCGCCGACGTGGAACTATGTAGCCGTGCAGTGTCACGGTCGGCCAGAAATTGCAGCCCAGAAGCATACACTTGACGCAATCGTTCGCCTCGTCGAGCGAATGGAAGGTGCGCATTCGTCACCGTGGACAGGGCGACACCCCGCGAACATCGCGTCTGCAATTCGCGGGCTCGACGGAGCGGGTGAGTACGTACTCGCCGACCTTATGAGGCGCTACAACCCGTCGAAGTAAATCGACATCGCCACCTGTGCGCTGTATCAGCCGGCGGAAGGCAATACCTGGGGGCCGAGTACGCCGATGGTGTGCAGCCACTGCTCCACCAGCGCGGGCCAGCGAGCGATGGGCAGCTTGGAGCGCAGACCGAAGGCGTGACCGCCCTTCGCGTACAAGTGCATTTCCGTTGGGACACCGACTTTCTTCAGCTCGACGTAGTAGGCCAACGAGTGTTTCACGTCGTCCACGTCGTCGTCCTCGGCGTGCAGCAGGAAGGTCGGTGGAGTGTCGGCGCGGACGCGGATGTCGGGGCGCAGGCTCAGGTTCGTCCCAGGCGTCCAAAGGTGCCCGGGATAGAGGGCAATGGCGAAGTCCGGGCGGCAACTCAGTTCATCGGCGGCGTCCACCGGCGGATATGTCCGCTGCGCGAAATGCGTGCTGACGGCGGCGACGAGATGCCCGCCGGCGGAAAAGCCGATCACGCCAACCTTGTGTGGATCCACATGCCATTCTGCGGCGTGCTGGCGCACCAGTCCTAGCGTGCGCTGCGCATCTTGCAGCGCCGTTTGTACCTTCGGGTAATAGGTCCGCCCGTTCTTCATCGTCGGGCCCGAGTCTGGCACGCGGTACTTCAGCAACACGCAGGTAATACCGCGAGAGGTCAGCCCGTCGCAGATCTCCGTGCCCTCGAGATCCATGGCCAGGAACTGGTAACCCCCGCCGGGAAACACCAGTACGGCAACGCCGGTGTTGCTGCCCTTGGCTGCATACACTGTCATTGTCGGCCGGCCGACATCGTTGGCCCTGGGCCACCACTCACGCCCTTTGGGGGCGCCGACAGACTCCGGTTTCGGGTCGGGCATCGCCTCGGGAACCACCCCCGGCCAGATTGGCTCTTGTACATGGCCGGGCGAGGGTTGCCACACGGCATCGTCCGCATGCAAGGGGGTGCACGCAAGCACGAACAAGAAGATTGCGGGAATCGGTCTTTGCATGGTCTGGATGGAACTGGCGGTTTTGCCCTGAACATCGCTGTGACGGGTGACTCCGCCGAGCATGATGAGCGGTCTTTTCGCCGGAATAAGGGCACAATTCAGGCGAATTGTGGAATCGACGTTCGCAATTCTCGCTTGAATCCGGACCTTAGGTCACACCGTACGCTCACGCACTGAATGGCGAAAGCGGAAAAAGAATGGGCATCTATCGGGGCCGCGGAGTGCGCGCGCCGCACCGGACTGACGGTGCGTGCGTTGCGGGTCTACGAGCACCACGGACTGATTGAACCGAGGCGAACGGGCAAGGGCTGGCGATGTTATGGCCCGAGGGAGCTGCAGCGGCTGAACGTCATCGTGACGCTGAAGGCGTTCGGAATGACGTTGGCGCAGATTCGCACGCTCCTCAAGACGAAGACCCCACCCCTCACACGCGTGCTCCAAATCCAGTTACAGGCGTGCCGTGCAAAAAAGGACGCGGTGGAGAAAGCCCTCGCGCTCGTTCGAGCCGCCTTGGCCACGATCGGATCCGGAAAGCCATTCTCGCTCGAGGACCTTTGTAATCTCACGAGGAGCATGGACATGGAAGCGGAGATGGACGGTGTCAGTAATTTCGCGATCGTCCGCGGACTGATCAACGAAAGGATCACGCCGGAGGAGGAGCGGGCCCACATGAACTGGGTAGCGTCACTCCAACCCGAACAGTTGAAGACTGTGCTGGTGGCCCGAAAGGCACTGCGGGCAGCCCTTCGCGCTCTTCAAGATCTTTACGAGAAGAAACTCGATCCTGCCGCTCCTGAAGTTCAAACGCTGATTGTCCAGTTGAAAGACGTCGGTTTTCGCTACGGTATCTTCAAGGGGCAGGCCGCGATGTTCGAGTGGAATCCATCCATAACCCGGAAGTATCTGGAAGTGGGCGCGCGCGCCGCCTGGGCCGGGATGGACGACGATTTCGTGGCATACGTGCGCGCAGCGAATGCCGCCGCACCGTGGTCCCAGCCGCTTAGGCAGGTGACGGATGAAGCCACGAAGCTCGTCGAGCAGAAGGCGGAGCCGAGCTCCGCAGCAGGGCAGGCGCTCGCCAGACACCTGGCGCTGATTTGCTCGGATCATTCACTGGGAGACCCGCTGTTTTACGCCCGGTGGGCCCCGTACAGTCCGTTCCGCGAATCGGCCGGCGAAAGAGCGCACGCCAGACTGACGAGCGTCTGGGCCTTCCTGGAAAGCGCCTTCGAGGCCGCAGCGCCCGCTACTCGTTGATTCGCAGTTAGCCGTCGTCAGCATGAACAGACCCGGGGGCGGACGTGAGCCCCTCTTGCTCGAGAGTTGCCCCCAGTGCGGTTGCAGGTTCGGCGAGCCCTATATCGGAGGCTGACCGGGCGTGAGTCTGGACTCCCGAGGCGCAATATCACAGATGCGCCATTTTATGCAGCTTGCTGCAATACACTACGGCGCCGGAGAACCGGCGCCGATCGAACGGAGAAAGTCCTGTGTCCACTCCCGCCAGACAGATCGCTCAGGCCCAATCTGCACAGATGGAGCGGGTATTCGCTCTTCAGCAGGCTCATCAATGGGAGATGAAAGCCACTACCGCCGGCCAACGGAAAGAGAAACTGCGTAGGTTGAAAACGGCTGTCGAGGCGCACGCCGATCAGATCGTGGCGGCCGTGAAACAGGACACTCGCAAGCCCGAAGGCGAAATCAAGGTGACGGAGATCCTGAACGTCATCGGGAATATCGACCGGAACATCAACAATCTCGACGAATGGATGCAACCCGTCGAAGTGGTTCCCTCCCAGAACCAGCACGACAAAGCGCGAATCGTCTTCGAGGCGCGAGGCGTATGCCTCATATTGGGTCCTTGGAACTTTCCCCTCGGGTTGGTCCTGGGACCCCTCGCAGCCGCGGTGGCCGCCGGGAACTGCTGCGTCGTCAAGCTGACAGACCTGTGCCCGGCGACTGCGAGAGTCGCCGGCAAGATCATCAAAGAGGCATTCGAGGAAAGAGAGGTCGCCCTGTTTGAAGGCGGCGTCGATGTGGCGACCGCATTGCTCGAAGTGCCGTTCAATCACATCTTCTTCACCGGCAGCACGCGAGTGGGCAAGCTGGTGATGGCGGCGGCTGCGAAGAATCTGGCCACCGTCACCCTCGAGCTCGGAGGGAAATCTCCCGTCATCGTCGACGAAGACGCCGATGTGAAGAAGGTTGCCGGGGATTTGGCGGCGGCCAAGCAATTCAACGGTGGACAGGCCTGCATCAGTCCCGACTACGTATTCGTCAAGGAGCCGCAGAAGAATGCCCTGGTCGAGGAGTTTCGAGCCAAGGTCAGGCAAAACCTCTACAAGGACGACGGCAGCATCAAGAAAGAAAGCATTGCCCAGATCGTCAACGATCAGAATTTCGACCGGATCCAGAAGCTCTTCGACGATGCGGTCGCCAAGGGCGCGAAAGTCGCCGTTGGCGGCACCCTAGAGAGGGCCGACCGCACAATTCATCCGACGATGCTCACGGATGTCACTCCTGACATGCAGATCATGCAGGAGGAAATCTTTGCGCCGATCGTGCCGGTCGTGACTTACAGGAGCATCGATGAAGTCATCGGTCACATCTGCGGCCGCGGCAAGCCTCTGGCTCTCTACATTTACAGTAACAATCAAGACAACGTCGACAAGGTGCTCAGCAGAACTTCGTCGGGCGGTGTGACCATCAACGGATTCTTTTCTCATTACTTGGAAAATCGCTTGCCGTTCGGTGGTGTCAATCAAAGCGGCATGGGCAGCTATCACGGATTCTTCGGGTTCAAAGCGTTTTCGCACGAGCGCGCAATCTACGTACAGGGGAGTCGATAGAGGCGGCGCGCTCCGACAGTTCCTTGTACTTCTTCGACTATGACGACCACGTGTTCGAATTGGATACCGCGGACGTCTCTGGCGCCAGCCCGTGAGTCGCGTTTCAGGCCAGCGAGCGCTCAATCAGATCCGGCGGCACTGTCGTGGGTGGTACGCCTCGTGTCGTGCGGCGGCGGGATCCCTTACTTCGCCCGTGGCCGGGGGCGGCGCCCGGTTCGAACCATTCGCGCACGTCGCGATCGAGCCCGATGCCGTGCATGTAGTTGTACAGCGCTTTCCTGAGTCCCGCGCCGAACGCGTCGTGATCAACGCCAGTGGCGTCGGTGAAATTGATGTCGTTGTTGGCGAATGTCGGGCGCAGGGGTGCAGATAGCGTGACTCCGTACTCTTGCGGATGCTTGCCGACCGGCGAATGGACGGTGCAGGTGAACCTATGGAAGAAGCCGGACTGTATGCAGCCGGCAGCGAACAACTGGCGAACATATTCCAGCGCGTCGACGGTGTCTTGTGTGGTCTGAGTGGGGAATCCGTACATCAGATAGGCGTGTACGAGGATTCCCGCATCGGAGAAGGCACGAGTGACCCGGGCTACCTGCTCGATCGACACGCCCTTCTTCATGAGCTTGAGCAGACGGTCCGACGCTACTTCCAAACCCCCGGTGACGGCGATGCAGCCGCTATCGGCGAGGAGTTGGCACAGGTTGGTGTTGAACGACTTCTCAAACCGGATGTTTCCCCACCATGAGATATTCAACTGGCGCTGCAGTAATGCCCGCGCGAGCGACTTGAGCGCCTTGGGGGGCGCGGCTTCGTCGACGAAGTGGAATCCTGTTTGCCCGGTTTCCCGGATCAGAGACTCGATTCGATCGAGCATCACATCGGTGGTGGCCAGGTCGTAACGCGAGATGTAGTCGAGGTTCACATCGCAAAAGCTGCACTTCTTCCAGTAGCAGCCGTGCGCCACAGTCAGCTTGTTCCAACGACCGTCCGACCAGAGGCGGTGCATGGGGTTTAGCATGTCCAACAGCGAAAGGTAGTCGTCCAGCGGCAGGCCTGCGTAGGTGGGCGTACCGCTGTCGGAGAACGAGATGTCAGGTTCGTTGTTATCGACGAAGCCGTCTCGCGTGTAAGTGCGCACTAGCCGATCAAGCGGTCGCGTGCCCTGCAGGTGCTCGACGAGTGCAAGCAGCGGGCGTTCGCCAGCGTCCAGAGTAACGAAATCGAAATAGTCGAATACGCGCGGCTCGTTCATCGCCCGCAGCTCGGTGTTGCAATACCCGCCACCTAGCACCGTGACAGTGGAAGGGTGGGTCTTCTTAATGCTCTGGGCGATCCGAAAGGCGCCATACACGTTGCCCGGAAAAGGCGCGGTGATGAGGACCAGTTTCGGTTGATGCCGGGACAGCGCTTCGAGCGTCAGTGCGTGCAGGGATGCGTCTACGAGGTTGGGTGGCGTACTTAGCGCGGTATCAAGATGATCGAATGTCGGCTGGCTGGCCGCTAGCGACTCCGCATATCGCACGAACTCGAAGCGCGGATCGACGCCGTCTCGAACGACGTCCGCAAGATCGTTGAGATACAGCGTCGCGATGTGCTTTGCACGATCCTGCAATCCCAGCGCACCAAAGGCCCAGTCGAGCGCGTCACTATGCTCGCCGTCGATGTAGTGATCGAGCGATGCGAACCGCGGCCCCTCGGGCAGGTAACGCCTCGAAGCAACACGATGAGCGAGGCTGGCATCGCGGCCTTGCAGAAAGCGAATGGTCGGCGAGAGGGTGGTGCGGTACGTCTCGAAGTGTTGGGTGAAAAAGCGCGTCGCCGCTGTGTGTTGCTCGCGGGGCATCGCCGTGACCTGTTCGTGAATGGCTTGCAAGCCCTCCACTGACAGGAGCTTCAGGGCCAGGCCGATGGACAGATCCGCCTGCTCGGCGCGAAAGCCGCGCGATCGAAGGAAACCGGTGAGATACGCCGTGGATGGATACGGCGTGTTGAGCTGCGTCATCGGCGGAATGATCGACAGAATGCGCAGTTCGCTCGGGTCCGAAAGCATGTCGCGCTGTGCCACTCCGCGGGGCCGGGATAAGATCCAACCCGTTCAGTCTACCCTGATCACGGGAGAGAGGCATAAGTGCGCGGAATGGCTCTTCTGACCCTGACCCTCGCAATCGGCCCGTTAGCCGGGCTCGCGGGGTCTGCACAATCCCGGCCTTCTTCCGCAACGCAAGCGGCTTGCCAGAGCCTTGTCCCTGCCTCCCAAGGCGGCCCGATGCCGACCGGGGACGTCGCAGTCCTGCGTTGGCTGGGAACTTCAAATTACGAACTGGCCTATCACGGCAAGATCGTCCTCATGGACGCCTTCTACGATCGTCCTGCCCGCACTGCTGCGCTTGGATTCGTGGTGGATCAGGTGAAGAAGGCTGACGTGATCCTGATAGGGCACGCGCACTTCGATCACATCAGTGATGTGGCGGCTGTCGCCTCACAGACTGGCGCCCGCGTCGTCGGATCAGCTATCACTACTGCGGAGGCGGTCGAGCTCGGTGTGCCGAAGGCGCAGACCATCACGGTCGCCGGCAACGAGACGCTTCACTACGGCGACATCGCGATTCGGCCTACACACATTCTCCATAGCACCATTGAGGGTGGCCTGATTCCGGCGCTGAATGCGCTTTACAAGCTCGATGCGCCACCGCTAACACCCGACCAGGAGCGGCAGTCGGCGGCCGTATCGGCGCGTGGATCCCGGGATCCCGGAATCATCTCCGAAGGCACAATGGGTTTCACCTTCACGTTCTCCAACGGGTTCAGGATTGTGTGGTTCGACAGCGTCGGCGATCCCAACGCGGACGAGCGACAGCTGGCAAGTGAAGTGGCGCCAGTCGATGTCGCCATCTTTCCCTGGACTCCGCATCCCATCTCGGAGACCCAACTCGCTTATACGTTCCAACATCTGAACCTGTTCAGACCCAGGCTCTACTTGCCCGATCACCATGACAGCATCTGGGGTGCGTGGCTCGACAATGGGCTGGCGCCGTTGTTCATGAAGATCCGGGATGATCTGCCGGATACGAAGTTTGCGGAGCCGCTATACCGATCTGCCATCTGTATCACCACTGCCGGGAGCGCCCGAGGCGCATTCGTGCAGAGCCGCTAGCGAACGCACGAGGGGCGCGGCCGACCAGTCGCGGCGTTTAATCGGACGGCTACTGCTGTCGCGGTTCGAATAACTCGACGTGCAACGTGTCGTCGCTGATCTTTGCGCTTCGAATCGAGAAGAGCGGCAGGATCCTGGTCTGGACCAGCTCGATCAGGTCCCGGCGCCGGCCCGGGGCCAGGGGGACGGTAAGCCGTGAACCCGTTGAGGTTTCATCGGCAGGTGCTGTATCAAGCCGGATGTCGACGCTCCGCCAGCGTACCGGAATTGATTCGCCGGACGCACTCGCGCCCGGCACGAGCACCGAGAACGTAGCCTCGAGGCCCGATCGATCTACAAAGCAATTCTCTCTCACCTTCAGATCGCTGGCGCGGGCGCCGAGTTGCACCAGTACACGCCTGACATCGCTGTAAAGCCACGCACAGAGGTAGTCATTGTCACGGAATGCGATGACCAGCTTGCGCTGCGTCCAAGTTGCGGCCTGACTCGACTGCGTGTCTTCGAAGTCCGTATTGGCAGGGGCTCGCGATAGCAGCGGCTCGCCGGCGGTCACGGGCACCGTGGGGTCGACTTTCTCGAGCTTGAAATCGTCTCCCCATACTTTGCCGCTGCTGATCAGAAGGAAACCGAAAGCGATGTCCACACTCTCGGGAGGCACGTCGAGGACGACGTCGTACCGGCTCCATGCCGTCGTTCCGGTCACTGGACGGGATTCCATGTTGTCGAAGGCCAGAACCTTTCCGTCCGGTCCGTCCACCCGCATCCACATCAGGGCACGACTTGCTGCGTCGGTGCGCAGATAACCCGATAGCCGCCACCGCGACCCCCGGTAATTGTCGGCCGCGATGGTCTGCATGAGCGTTCCGAACCCACCTTTTCTGGCGCCCGCCTTGGCCGCAATTGATGCGCTGGCTTTCCCACTTGCCGCCGTAGTGGTGTCGACCGCGAACTCATAGTCCGTAGGCGCAGACCCGGAGACACCCCACCCCGGTGGGACAACGGCCAGTGTCGGGAAAGCCATGACAAGGCCAGCGGCCACCAAGGCAATAGCGGATGTCAGGCGATTCATGGTGTCTGCACCTCCATCCTGCCAGGTTCGGTATCGTGGCCAACATTCAGAAGGTAGTACCGCGTTACACCTTCCTGACGACCGTAGTCGGGCGCGGCGGTAGCGTGGGGCGCACGAAGGAGATGCGCTCCCCAGAACGGTAGGATGATCGCCGCTGCCAACCCTACCGCGACGATGCTTCGTCGAACCATACGTACCTGCCCTGCTCGGCGCCCAGCTGCTCGGAGAATGACCTCGTCGAGTTCTGGGGTTGGCTCCTCCGTGACTGTCAGCCGGTAGCGTGCCGCCAATTCCGAAACGTCTTCGTCACTCACGTCCAGGACTCCAATGCCGCTCGCAGTCGGCCCAGGGCATAGCGCAATCGGCTCTTCGCCGTCTCGCGGGTTGTACCGGTCACCTGTGCTATCTCCTCAATGGTCAGGTCAGTGTCGGCCCGCAAGAGGAAGGTTTCCCGTTGCAACAGCGGTAACGTCTCGAGTGCAGCAACGATGGCTTCTGCGAGCGCCTCTGCGCCGAGAACTGACTCCGGTTGGGTGCGCGTGGGCGCCGGTATTTGCGCGATGACGTCGGCGTCTTCCAACTCTGGATGTCGCCCACGCCGGCGCCAGCGATCCAACCCCCGCCGCCTGGCGATCGAAAAGAGGTAGGTCGTGAATCGAGCATTGGGTACATAGCGCTCCGCCCCACGGATGACAGCCATCCAGGTCTCTTGGATGATCTCGTCTGTGTCCGAACGATTGAGCGCTGTTCGCTGCACGAACCGCATCAGCGAGCCACGATGTCTCTCATAGAGTTTCCGGAAAGCCTCCTGATCGCCTCCGCGATAGAGGCGTAGGAGTTCTTCGTCCGATACCGACGCCGTCTGCGAAGTGGGGGTGTGCTCCCGGGAGTCGCTAGGCGGGGCAACCAGGGGGCCGTCCAACCACTGTCGTCGAGGTTTGCCGGCAAGCGACGACCAGGGTTGAAAGCTCGGGAGTAGAATCTCCACTATTGATCTCTTGTGTTGGCTGACGTACCCCGGTATCGAGCAAACGGCGGTTCGCTACGCTGGTTTGAGGACGTCTGCCACCAATCCTACGCGGCGCGTTTCGCACAAGTCCCTGGGCAGGACCTTCACGTTTCTCGTAGAGAACACCGGTAAGACGACATTCGTGAAGCGCTCGAAGAGAGTGCACATATCTGCTGGGGGCGGAGCGTCGGTCTGCCACGTCTTCTTCAGCTCGACGGTCTGCCAGTGCGCTTCGACGGGCATGCCGGGCGCGTTGTTTCCTTCCGTATCGAGCGGTGCAAGCACCGAGAATGTCGCATCAAGGCTCGGCGCCATCCCGGTCCCGCAATCAATGGCATTGACCTTCAGGGTCAGGTCGCTTGCGCGTGCGCCCAGTTCCAGCAGCATGAATTTCACACGCTCGTAGATCATGTCGCACGAGCCAACGAATCGAAGATGTGCCGTGCGTCGGACCCAGACGGCCTTCACCTGTCCCGTATCTTCGAAGCCGGAGTTAGCGGGGACCCGCGGCAGCGAGCCTTTGACTGCGGCCACGGACCGTGCGTTGGGCACGCCTCCCGCCCTGACGGGCTCTGGTGCAGCGGCCAGTATCAGGAAAGTTGTCACAAACCCAGCCACAGATGCGGCAATCGCCAGTCCGCGAAGATTCACTGTTCCACTCCTACGGTGTCGGGGCACATACGAGTTTATCGCCGTGCAGGCCCCAATGGGGTTTGCGTGCAGCTGGCTTTCGATAGGTCCGGGTGGCGTCTGCGCCGCACCGTGTCGCTCCCGGGTTCCCATTGGATGGACCTCCGGGACTACCGCTCATAGGATAGACGCTGCCGTGACGCGCGAGCGGAGGTTTGAATCAACCCGCGCCTAACCCGTGGACGTCCAAATGATTGACTTCGGTGAAGTTGTCCTTGAACCCGCGACAGCGCGTGATGCAACGGTGTTGTCGAATCTTCTGGAGCTGTACTCGCACGACCTCAGCGACGTATTCGCTTTGGAACCGGGGGCCGATGGGCGCTTCGGTTACGAGAAACTTCCCCTCTATTGGTCGCAACCCGAGAGCCGGTTTCCCTTCCTCATTCGAGCCGGAGCCCAGCTCGCCGGCTTTGCGCTGGTCACGCGCGGTTCGCCTGCATCCGAGGATCCCAACGATTTCGATATCGCCGAGTTCTTCGTACTGCGTCGGCATCGTCGCTGCCGTGTGGGCCGGCGAGCCGCCTTCCTTCTCTACAATCGATTTGCCGCTCGTTGGATTGTCCGCGTATCGGAGGGAAACCAGAAGGGTCTTCAGTTCTGGGCGAATGTCATAGCCGAGTACACTAGCGGCACGGCCGTGGAGCGCACGCGCCCCGGTAGTCCCCACGCGTGGCGCGTGTTCTCCTTCAATAGCGCGAACTGCCGGACAGAAATCTCGCGTTAGCCATACCTGAGTGTGGTGCTCTGCCCGACCTCGATAAGATAGCCGTCAGGATCACGAACGTAGCAGCGCCACTCGCCGTACTTCTCCAACGGCTCTGTGATGAACTCGGCGCCTCGACCTTTCCATAGTCGATAGCACGCCTGAATATCCGCAACTCGGATATTCATGAAGCTATTGATGTGATTCGGGTCCGGGACGCTGAGCGTTACCGTCGGCTTGTCCGGTGTCGGCCCGCCCCCGACGTTCAAAATCATCCAGATGTTCGCGAGCTGCAGGTACGCGGGCGCATTGCCGTCACCCAGGCTCAGAATGCGAGCGCCGAAGACGGTTTCGTAGTAGCGAGCCGATCGCGCGATGTCGGCGACAGTGAGAAAATGCGCGATGCTGATCCCCTCCCGCGGGGGCATTTCATAGCCTTTTTTTGCTCGATGTGTACGCTGTTCATGGACAACACCTTGTTCGCTGCCGAGCCCAGCGGTGAGTAAACACCCTAACGCGGCGCATGACACGCAAATGACGATCGCCGCTTTTCGGCCCGCGGCCCGCGGTCAAGGTGTCAGTCGGGCTCATCCAGCGGGCCCCGATGCAGGTCGACGCCTATCCCCAGTGGCTCGGGACAACCGGCGCGCGGCGCCGTCGAGCAAAGCCGCCAGCGCGACCTCGAACCGATCTTCAGTCAACCACTTGCGGTGACGTGCGGCATCCCGCGAGTTTGCCGGGGCAAACAGCGCTGCCGTGCGCGGAGCATAACGCACTGTCTGGGATCTCGGTGATCTGGCAGAATAGGAGTTCATGCGCAGTGTAAGGGCAACTGGAAGGTTCGATATGAAACGGACCCAGTCGATGTTGGCGACGACGATGCGAGCTACGTGCGTTGCCTCGGTAGTGGCTCTCGGTTACGCAGCCACTGTACTCCCTGCAACGCGAAACGCACCGTACCAATCGCCGGAAAGCTTCGAGGCCGCGATTCGTGATGAGTCAACTTCACCGGTCTATGTGTTGATCACGGTTGTGGACGACACCAGTGGTCGGTCGAAGACCGGTTGTACTACGGGAAATCTGCTGCTCGGCGCAATCCATATGCAGTACGGTCTGGCGTACGACATGGCAGGAGTCGCCAGCGCCCGGAACAGTGCGCTGACTAACACCAGCCACGTTTTCCACTTCTCCAAGGCTGAGGCGCTTACCAATGTCGCCTTTCGCTACTCACCCAGGGACATGGAAGTAGCCCGCACACGGGTCCGATCCATGAGTGACCAGCGGTTGCGCGAAGGACTTGGACCGCGCGGCGAGCTCCAATCATCCTCGGATGCCGAACACGACGCGAATGCGTGTGCGTTGGTTGAGCGTGGGCTGTGGGTCAGAATGGCAGACAGGTCGGGTGAACTGATGCTGGTTCAGTAGCTGTGCGCGACGCTGGAAGCTCTGAGCACCACAGTTGTTTCGCGCGATGAAGTGGCGCCACCGACCCGATGAGATTCCGGTGATGAGGTTCCGAGGCGCGATCGAAGTTCTCCTGCTGATTCTGCTCAGCGGTACAAGTACGGCGTTCGCCGCAACGCAGTCAACGCCTGATCACCTCGTCGTAGACATCGGCGGTCAACAGATCTCCGTCTGGTCGCGCCAGCCCGAGCATCCTCAGGCAGTCGTGGTGCTGGTTCACGGGCGCACGTGGAGCGCCCGACCTGCCTTTGATTTCCAGCCGCGCTCTGGAAGCCGCTCGTTACTCGAGTTGTTGTCGGCCGCCGGTTTTGCCGCCTATGCAATCGATCTGCCGGGTTATGGGTCGTCGCGGCGGGACTCGTCAGGTTGGCTTGCGCCCGAGCGCGCAGCGGAGGATGTGGAAGGCGTCGTTGCGTTTGTCGCGCAACGTCATCCGACCCTTCGCCCACCGGTGCTGCTCGGATGGTCTCGAGGTTCCAAGATCTCGGCCTTGGTGGCAACGCGCGCGAAGCGACCGATCAGCGCGCTGGTTTTATACGGATATAACCTTGATCCCGCGGCGGCGCCGGACAATGGTCCCGCAACAGGCAAGGCCCCGGCTGCGCGCAACACCGCAGAGGCAGCCCGCTCGGACTTCATCTCTCCGGCCGTCGCGAGCCCCGCACTGATTCAGGACTTCGTGGCCGCCGCGTTGGCGGCGGATCCGATCCGCGTCGATGTGTGCTGCGACGTGCAGTTCCTCGGGATTCATCCCGAAGTGATCCGCGTGCCGGCACTGTTGATTTACGGCGCCCGAGACCCGGCTTTCAAGCCAGCGATAGCCTCGACGTTCTTCGCCCACCTGGGAACGGCTGAGCGCCGGTGGATCATCGTGGGCGAGGGCGACCACGCGGCGCATCTCGAGGACACGAGCGCT
>DASYDM010000032.1:0-2725 GCA_036499585.1 Steroidobacteraceae bacterium | reverse complement strand
CATCGCCCTGCCTCTGCTGTTCGGCGTGGGCGTCGCCTTCAACATCTACTTCGTGACGGCGTGGCGCGCCGGCGAGACGGCGATGCTGAGCTCGAGCCTGATGCGCGCCGTGGTCTTCAGCGCCCTCACCACCGCCACGGCGTTCGGCGCCCTGTGGCTATCGCGCCATCCCGGCACCGCGAGCATGGGCAGACTGCTGATGATCTCGCTGGGCTGGGAGCTTCTCGTGACAATCCTGGTCAGGCCGGCCCTGCTCGCCCGGCCGCCGACGAGGTAGGCGCGGCACTTTACCGCGATGCCGACATATTGGTCTCGAAGCTGGACGGTGTCGGCTGTCGGGGCGAGATTTCCAAAGGGATACCGCGGTTTTGCTCGATCCGGTGCGCCGGCGTGACGGTGCCACGCCATGTCCGTGCGGCATTGAAACCATGCCAGCGACACGCCTTGCGATGCATTTCAGACTGGACAATCTTCACGTCGCAACCATCTTCCGGGTCGCTTTGTGGCCATGTTCCAGGGCCAGTGTTCATCCGCCGACCGGGTTCGGCGGGCTTCGCGAGGAGAAAGTCGTGTCGTCGTCCGTCAATCGTCGAAATGCACTACGGTTCGGCGCGGGTGCTGCCGCGCTTGCCCTCATTGGGCCCGGCCTTGTCGTTGCATCCCTGCCGGCGGCGGCCGAGCAGAATTCCGCCGCCGAGCTCATCCAGAGGACCGCGGTCCAGGTGCTGGATCTCGTCATGACCAAGACCGGCGCGGCGCGTGAAGCGGGAATCCTGCGGGTGCTCCAAACCGATTTCGACTTGAACTACATGGCGCGCTCCGCGCTGGGCGCTCACTGGAACCAGGCGTCGCCCGAGCAGCGCGAGCGCTTCCTCAAGGTCGCCGCGAACGCCGAGGCGCACGCCTATGCCAGGCGTTTCGGCCAGTATGGCGGCCAGACGCTGACCGTCGACCGCTCGGCGCCGACGAGCCGCGGAGACGGCATTACGGTCGTCGGCAGCAAGCTCAGCCAGACCGACGACGAGCCGCTGTCGATCCAGTGGGAGGTCCGCAATGGCGGACAGGGATCGCGCATCGTCGACGTTCGGGTCGAGGGCGTCAGCATGGTCGTGACCCGGCGTGTGGAATACAATTCCTACATCCAGGCTCACGGCGGCGCAGTTGAACCGCTGATCGCCGAGCTCGAGGCCCGCGCCAAGCGGTGATGCCTGACTGTTCCTTAGCGGTAGTGCTTCAATTCCGACCAGTCGGCGTCCAGCTTCTTGAACCGTCCGCGGCAAATCCAGACCGTGCGGCCGGTCTCGAGGGGCAGGGCCCAGGGATTGTCCGTTGCACCCATGGCCTCGACTGAAGCGTAGTCCTTGAGCAGGTCTTCGCGGCGACCCCCGACGCGTATGACTACGTCTCCGTCATGTCCGCGCGGACCCCAGAGGTAATAGTTGTTTTGCGCGCTTATCGAGGGCGGCAGGCCCCAAGGCTTCGCAAGGACGTCGACCGCCGCAGCCTCCCCGTAGTTGCTCGCGAAAAATACCGCATCCGCTCGTTCTTCCGGCGGCAACGATTGATAGGCATGGCCGACCAGGGCGGCCAGTTCGCGCCAGCCGAACATGTCGGCATAGAGCTGTGGCACGCGGCCGGCCGCCAGCTTCTGTTCGTTCTCTTCCGGAACAACGCCGAGAAAGTTCTGATAGGCAGCGAAACGTTCGATCGGAAGCACGGGAACAGCAAAGGGGAGCAGCGGCAAGCCGAGCAATGCAACGCCTCCGAGCAGCCCCGCACGCACGCGCGGCGACGTGAGCCACGCCTCCAATGCCACGGCTCCTCCGGCGAAGAGAACGGGATAGGCGCCGCTCAGATAGTAGGGTTTGGCATGGAGCGGGATCATCGCCACGAGGACGAGCAGGTACGCGATGGCGAAGGCGCGAAGGTCCGTGAACCGATCCCAGAACGCGAACGCTGCGAGGCCCGCGAGCCAGATGGGTGCAATGACCGGGTTGAGATCTCGGATCTGGATCGCCACGAAGGTCCAGGGCGCATAGGCGACGTTCTTGCTGTCGACCACGGCTGAAGCAAATTCGAGGAACGGCCAGCCATGAGCCCATTGCCAGAGAAAGTTGGGCAGCACGATGAGGGCGGCAACCGCGGCAGCGATATAGGGCCTTGGGCGGGCAAGCCGGGCGCGCGCCGGCGTCAGGAGCAACCCGAGCAGAAGAGCCACGACCCAGAGCGCAATGGTGTATTTGACCATGAGCGCCAGGCCGATCACCAGGCCCATCGGGAGCCACCAGCGTTCATCGTCGTCGCGGATGATGCCGATGAGTGCATAGGCACAGAACAACCAGACGATCGGTTGAAACGAGTCCGTGTAGAAGATCGTCCCGAAAGCCAGCATGAGCGGGCATAGGAATGCCGCCGTACCGGCGAGCAGTTGGGCCCAAATGCCGCCATCGAGCTTGCGAGCCGTTTCGGCGGTGAGCGCAACCGTGCCGGCATGAGCCAACGCCGGGATCAGGCGAAACATCGTCAGCGAGTTGGGAAACAGGGCGTGCATGAGCGACGCGAGCAGCGGGACCAGAGGCGGGTGGTCGACGTAGCCCCAGTCCGGGTGTTGACCACAGACGATGAAATAGAGCTCGTCGCGGAAGTAGCCATATCCGCCATTCGCCCACAGATGCAGCGCGGCTGTGAGAAGGGCGAGCCATAGGGCAGGACGGAGCCGCAGAAT
>DASYDM010000031.1:0-19577 GCA_036499585.1 Steroidobacteraceae bacterium | reverse complement strand
GCCGCCCGACCTGCGTCCGCTGGTGCCGCTCGACGGCGGCCGGTTCGCGACCTCCGATCTCAACGATCTGTATCGCCGGGTCATCAACCGCAACAACCGCCTGCGCCGGCTGCTCGAGCTGAATGCGCCGGACATCATCGTGCGCAACGAGAAGCGCATGCTGCAGGAGGCGGTGGACGCGCTGCTCGACAACGGCCGGCGCGGGCGCGCCATCACCGGCACCAACAAGCGCCCGCTCAAGTCGCTCGCCGACATGATCAAGGGCAAGCAGGGCCGGTTCCGCCAGAACCTGCTCGGCAAGCGCGTGGACTACTCGGGCCGTTCGGTCATCGTGGTCGGCCCGCAGCTGCGCCTGCACCAGTGCGGCCTGCCGAAGAAGATGGCGCTCGAGCTCTTCAAGCCGTTCATCTTCCAGAAGCTGCAGCTCCGGGGCGAGGCTTCGACGATCAAGGCGGCCAAGCGCCTGGTCGAGCGTGAGGGTCCGGAGGTCTGGGACATTCTCGAGGAAGTCATTCGCGAGCATCCCGTCCTGCTGAACCGCGCTCCGACCTTGCACCGCCTGGGTATTCAGGCGTTCGAGCCGCAGCTCGTTGAGGGCAAGGCGATCCAGCTGCACCCGCTGGTCTGCACGGCGTTCAACGCGGACTTCGACGGTGACCAAATGGCCGTCCACGTGCCGCTGTCTCTCGAGTCACAGCTCGAGGCCCGCGCGTTGATGATGTCTTCGAACAACATTCTGTCGCCCGCGAACGGTGATCCGATCATCGTTCCGTCACAGGACGTCGTTCTGGGTCTGTACTACATGACCCGCGAGCGTGTCGGTGCGCGTGGCGAAGGCATGTTCTTCTCCGACGTTCAGGAGGCGCACCGCGCCTACGAGAGCCGCACGGTCGATTTGCAGGCCAAAGTGAAAGTGCGTCTGACGGAGTACGTGCGTGGCGAAGGCGGTTTGCTGCGCGAGAACACCAAGCTGGTGGCCACAACCATCGGTCGTGCACTGCTGTCCGAAATTCTGCCGAGGGGCTTGTCTTTCGACGTCATCAATCTGGACATGACGAAGAAGCAGATCTCCGCGACCATCAACGCGTGCTACCGCGCGCTCGGTCTGAAAGAGACCGTGGTGTTCGCTGACCAGCTCATGTACACCGGCTTCCACTACGCAACCCGGTCAGGCGTCTCGTTCGGAATCGACGACATCGTCATTCCGGAGCAGAAGACCAAGCTCGTGGCGGCTGCGGACCGTGAAGTGAAGGAGATCCAGGACCAGTACTCGTCCGGTCTCGTCACCAACGGCGAGCGCTACAACAAGGTCGTCGATATCTGGTCGCGTGCCAACGACCAGGTCGCGAAGGCCATGATGGAGAAGCTCGGCAGCGAAGAGGCCATCGACAGCCGCGGCCAGAAGCAGAAGCAGAAGTCGTTCAACTCGATCTTCATGATGGCTGACTCCGGAGCCCGCGGTTCCGCGGCCCAGATTCGTCAGCTCGCCGGAATGCGCGGCCTGATGGCCAAGCCTGACGGCTCGATTATCGAGACCCCGATCACGGCTAACTTCCGTGAAGGTCTGAACGTTCTGCAGTACTTCATCTCGACCCACGGTGCTCGTAAGGGTCTCGCCGACACGGCGCTCAAGACCGCTAACTCCGGTTATCTGACCCGCCGTCTCGTCGACGTGGCTCAGGACCTCGTGGTCACCGAAGTCGACTGCGGCACTACGCAGGGTCTTGCGATGGCTCCGCTGGTCGAAGGCGGCGACGTCGTCGAAGCGCTCGGTGAGCGAGTGCTGGGTCGCACCCTGTCAGAGGATGTTCTGAAGCCGGGCTCGGAGACGGAAATCCTGATTCCGAAGAACACGCAGCTCGATGAGAAGCTCGTTCGCAAGATCGAGCAGGAAGGCGTCGACCAGCTGATGGTCCGTTCGCCGATTACATGCCAGACACGTTACGGCGTGTGCTCGACCTGCTACGGCCGTGACCTCGCGCGTGGTCGTACCATCAGCATCGGTGAGGCTGTCGGCGTTATCGCCGCGCAGTCGATCGGTGAGCCTGGCACGCAGCTGACGATGCGTACGTTCCACATCGGTGGTGCTGCGTCGCGAGCTGCTGCTGCCAGCAGCGTTGAGATCCGCAATAAGGGTCACGTCCGCTTCCACCACATCAAGACGGTGCAGCACGAGAAGGGCCACCTGGTTGCGGTGTCACGTTCGGGCGAAATCGGAGTCGTCGACGAGTTTGGTCGCGAACGCGAGCGTTACAAGATCCCCTACGGTGCCACGATCACTGTGAAGGAGGGCGACGCTGTCGCCGGCGGACAGGTCGTTGCGACCTGGGATCCGCATACGCATCCGGTCGTCACCGAGGTGGCCGGTTTCGCGAAGTTCCAGGACTTCATCGATGGGTTGACCGTCACGACGCAGGTCGACGAGGTCACCGGTCTGTCGAGCACCCAGGTGCTCGATACGAAGCAGCGCGGCGGCAAAGACGTTCGCGCGACGATGAAGCTCGTCAATTCGAAGGGCAAGGAAGTCACGTTTGCCAACACTGAGATTCCGGCGGTGTACACGCTGCCGTCCGGCGCTCTCATCAGCTTTGAGGATGGCGCCAAGATTTCGGTCGGTGACGTGATCGCCCGCATCCCGCAGGAGTCTTCGAAGACTCGCGACATCACCGGCGGTCTGCCGCGTGTCGCGGACCTCTTCGAGGCTCGCAAGCCGAAGGATCCGGCCATTCTTGCGGAGACGAGCGGCACGGTCAGCTTCGGTAAGGAGACCAAGGGCAAGCGTCGTCTGATCATCACGGGCGATGACGGTGAGAAGTACGAGGAGCTGATTCCGAAGTGGCGCCAGCTCAACGTCTTCGAAGGTGAAACCGTGGAGCGTGGCGAAGTCATCGCCGACGGTGAGCCGAACCCGCACGATATCCTGCGTCTGCAGGGCATCGAGGCGCTGGCCAACTATCTCGTCCGCGAGATTCAGGACGTCTACCGTCTGCAGGGCGTGAAGATCAACGACAAGCACATCGAGGTGATCATTCGCCAGATGCTGCGTAAGACCGAGGTTCAGGACGCGGGTGACACTGCACTGCTTCGCGGTGAGCAGCTCGACCGTGCCCGGGCCCTCGAGATCAACGACCGTGCGAAGTCAGCCAACAAGACGGCAGCGCGGCTTCAGCCGGTGCTGCTGGGCATCACCAAGGCGTCGCTGGCGACGGAGTCCTTCATCTCTGCAGCGTCGTTCCAGGAGACCACTCGCGTGCTCACCGAAGCCGCGGTGCGCGGTCTCAAGGACGATCTGCGTGGTCTGAAGGAGAACGTCATCGTCGGTCGCCTCATTCCGGCCGGTACGGGCTTCGCGGCTCACGCGTCTCGCCGTCGTCGGACGGAGGGCCCCGACCGTCGCAGCTTCATGGACGTGGGTGGCGGTCTGCCCGATCTGGAAGAGTCGAGTGCTGGCGAGGAGTCGTCGGCGTCCGAGAGCGCAGCCTCGTAAGACGAAAAGACAGGCGATCGAATGGGGCCGGCAGGCGCGAGTCTGCCGGCCTTTTTCTTTAGGGCGAAGGAAACACGCTCAGGCCGAAGCGGCGAGTTCGGTTGGTGGCGGAGCGCGGCACGACGTTGACCTCTCCCGTCGCTGCGCTCCTGTTGATCGGGCTGATATTTTGGGAGCTGACCTGATGGCGAGAGACTGGAACGTCATCCAGGAGGCCGAGCAGGCTGGATTGGACATCGCACTGATCGACGCCAACCTTCGCCTCACGTACGAGCAGCGGGTGATGCGGCACGAAGCGCTACTCAACCTGATCTGCGAGCTCGAACGGACAGGTCGTCTGCGCCGGGGTGAAGCTGATCCGTTCCCCGAGGCGAACCAGGTTCGTTAGCGCACCGCGGGGAACTGGGCGGGTATGACCTCAGCCCGACGATGCCGCTTGCCGTTCAGGCAAGCCCCGATGAACGTGAATCGAACCAACCCGTGATAGCTGATCAGCAGCACTGACATCGCGCCGCCGATGGAAACAGCGTATTTCGCAGCGTCGGGCCAGTGCAGCGGGTGGAGGATCTGCGCGAAAAAGAGCAGCACGGCGATGTGCATCAGATAGATCCAGTACGACGCATCGGCCAGATAGCGACGCATGGGGTTGAACTCAGACAGGAATCTCAAAGCGATCCCGATGAGCGTGAATGATCCGCTCCACGCGCCGGTGACGTACGAGACGGTGTATGCGGCCAGCGGAAGACCCGAGAGGATTGGTCCCCAATGGGGGGTTGATCCCGCGAGCACTCGGCAGATTACCCACGCCACGATAGCGACTGATCCGTGGACCTTCCACCGCTGCTCGAGCGAGAGTAGGAAACTCTGTTGCCGGTTCAGCAACCAGCCGAACGTGAAGAAAGAGCCGTAGGCGAGAACGGCACCCATATCCGGTCGGAGCGAGAAGGGGGCGGGCAGGCCTCCCCAGGGCGACCAGCCGGCTAAGTGGAAATACCAGGCGGCGGCGGGCAGCGCGAGGAGGAAGGGCCCGGCCCCTGAGCGAGCCAACACACCAATGCACCGGTCGACAATGGGCACGACGCGCGGGTCACGGCCCGGCGCGACCAGACAGTGCGAGATGTCCTTGGCCGCTGGGATGAGCAGCGTCCGCAGAGGCAGCGCGGCGGCGTAGAACATCAGGAGGTAGTACAAGAACCAGAGGTGCATCAGGTTGATGCTGTCGAGGAGGCTCCTGTGGGCGCTCGGCGGCGGAGCCGCCAGGCCGCGCGTATCGGCTCCTGCAATCCACCCTCCTGCCACCCAGGCCACGCCGGTCAGAAGCATGATGGTCGGCACTCCGACCAGCAGCGGAACCACAATCCGCCGCGAGCGGTCCTTGATGAACTCTGTCAGGCCGCGCCGTTCCAGGACCGCGCGTCCGAAGAAGCCGCCGATGAGGAAGAACAGCGGCATGCGGAACATATGGATGGTGAACCAGAGGGCTGCCAGCCCGGTGCTGGGAGCTTCCCGCACCATCCAGGGCAGTCCGGAAATGAAAGGCTGCGCCCCGTGTAACGCAACTCCCAATATCAGCGCAGAAGCTCTTACGGCATCCAGCGCGTGCAGTCTGTCAGATGGCGGCATGAAAGATCTCCGGTCCTGTCCAAACGTGTCTCGCAAGTGATCGAAGGCGTGTCGTGGTATCAATGGCCTCATCGTGTTTGAGCCGGCGGCCGCCTGCCTTGGACTGCGACGGACGCCGGGGTTTCGGCAGGTAAACCACCGGAAACAGCCACCGAACTGCGTCATGTCGTTCAGCCGCTTCCCAGGTCGTTCGCGTCGTGCGGGGGCGCGTTTCGTCGCGGGGCATTCACCCTGGCGGGTGAATCGGGCACCCTTGGGTCATGGCGATGCCGGATGCCACCTCCCTGATCCTTCCGAAGTCATGGCAGAAGGGCGAGCTGCGCACTGTGGCGGTGACCCTCGTGGTGTGCTGTCTGACCGCTATCCTCAGTTCACGGCTGCACACGAGCCCACTGGCCACCGAGCTGATCGTTTCCAACTGCATCGGATGGAGTTGCTACGGACTCATGCAGGTGATCAGGGTGTTCTTGCGCGGCAGATTGCCCGTCTGGGGGCTGGTGATCTCGATCCCGGTCGGGTTCATCGTGGGCTCGCAGTTCGCGAGTCTCTTCGGGGCTCCGAATGTGGCCGCGGGACTGTGGCGTCACCCCGGCGGCCAACCGATCCTCGACACGGTGCTGATGGTCGCCGTGGTGACCGCGTTCTTTCTGTACTTCTCGCACTCGCGAGGAGTCCACGAAGAGTGGGAACGGGAGCGCCGGCGGGCCGCGGAAGCGCAGCAGGCGGAAACCGCCGCGCGGCTGGCCCTGTTGCAGGCACAGATCGAGCCGCACTTCCTTTTCAACACCCTCGCCAACATTCACAGCCTGATCGAGGAGGATCCTGCCAAGGCGGGTCGGGTCCTGGAGGATCTGAATGCCTACCTGCGGACGAGTCTGCGTCGCACCCGCCAAGCCCACACATCGCTCGACGAAGAGCTGCAACTCGCGGCAGCCCTGTTGGCTATCGCCAAAGCTCGACTCGGACCGCGGTTGCAGTACGCCATCGCGGCGGATCAGGAGCTGCGCTCCTGCCGCGTGCCTCCCCTGCTGCTACAGCCGTTGGTCGAAAACGCGATACGGCACGGTATTGAGCCGAGTGTTCAAGGAGGCAGCGTGCACGTGTCTGTGGTTCTGCAGCCCGATGGGTTGGACCTGACGGTCAGCGACACCGGGGTTGGATTGAACGAGAGCTCGCCTCCGGGGGTGGGGCTTGCGAATATTCGCGCCCGTCTGGACAGTCTGTACGGTGATCGCGGGTCGCTGACTCTCTACACGAATGTCCCGAACGGCCTGGTCGCAAAGCTGCTCATCCCGCTTGATCGCACCCCGCCGACAGCCGATCGCACCCGGCTATGAATACGGTCCTGATAGCCGACGATGAACCTCAGCTCGCGCTTGATCTGGCGAGACGGCTGCAACGGTGTTGGGCTGAAGCCGCCATCGTCGCGGTCGTGAACGACGGCCTCGAAGCGGTTGCGCAGCTGCGACGCCTCAATCCGCACTTTGCCTTCCTGGATATCCGGATGCCCGGATTGAGCGGTCTCGAGGTCGCCGCTGCGGCCGCAACGACCCGCATCGTATTCGTCACTGCGTATGAGGAGTACGCCGTCGCGGCCTTCGAGGCTTCCGCCGTCGACTATCTTGTGAAGCCCGTTTCCAATGCCCGCCTGGCGCAATGCGTTCTGAGGCTTCAGCAAAGCACCGCGCCGCAGGCGAATCTGGTCGAGCTGCTGGAAAAAATCGAGCAGTCGAAAGTGACGTATCTGTCCTGGGTACACACGAGCGCCGGCAATACGACCCGGGTGCTGGCGGTCGCCGAGATCTGTTATTTCCAGGCTGGCGACAAATACACGGAGGTGGTGACGGCGAGTGGGCGCCACGTCATTCGCACTTCGCTGAAGGAGCTTCTGACACGTCTGGATCCGGCACAGTTTGCGCAGATACATCGCAGCACGATCGTCAACCTGCAGTGGGTCGAAAAGCTCGAGCGCGATGTTCTGGGGCGCACCTCGATGCGACTCAAGGACCTGACTGACGCTCTACCCGTCGGGCGTGCGTACGCTGCCCGATTCAGGCAAATGTGATGGGGTGCCCGCTGGGGTGGCGTCCGCCGAGACCGGCCTGCGCCTAGGCGGCCTTGGATGTCTGGATAGCTTGCAGGGCGGCGGCGCAGCGCTCGAGCAGCTCGCCCATCTTGTCAGCGTCCTTCTGCGACAGCGCGGCCAACATCCTGGTCATGAACCCTTCCGCGATGCTGTGGCCCATCTGCATGTGGCGCAGCCCGTCCTGGGTCAGAAACCAACGATCGGCGCGCCGGTTCTCGGGGTTAGGTTCGCGGACGGCGTAACCGACGGACTCGAGGTTACGCAGCAGGCCGTTCATGGTCTGGGCCGTCACCTGCGAGCGGCGGGCGGCCTGCGCACCCGAGAGGCCTGGCTCCTGGGCGAGCGACTTCATGGCCATGGCGTGGGCGAAGCTGAGGGCGGAGCCGCGGGCGCGCATCTCGCTTTCCATTAAGCTCCGAAACGTATGCATCACGTCTCTCAGGGCACGCGCAACATCATGTTCCGGCTCGAAAAGTTGAACCGGTTCACGGATCGCCTGGTGGGGGCTGCGGGGCATGGTGGCCTTTTATCAGGAGGCTGATAATATATCAGGGACCTGATGAATTAGGAATGGGCGTATGCGCGCGATGAGTGAGTTGCCGGCGGCGATCCTGTTGATGGGTTGGCTAGGGTTGGCGGTAGCGGGAGAGGCAACAGACTCCCAGCGCAACGCCATGTCTGTGAGCGTCACCACGCCGAAGGCCGACTCCATGGTTCGCACGCTCGTCGCGACAGGCAGCGTGTACGCGTGGCAGGAAGCGATCATCGGGCCCGAGGTGGGTGGCTACCGCGTAGCGGCGGTCGACGTCGACGTTGGCGATAGAGTCAAAAAGGGTCAGGAGTTGGTGCGCCTCTCGGACGAACTGCTCGTGGCCGACGTGAACTCAAAGCGTGCTGCGAAGACGCAGTCGGAAGCGCAGTTGGTGACGGCAAGCTCGGATCGCCGGCGCGGAGATGCAGTCAAGGATTCGGGCGTGTTTTCGGCCTCCCAGCTCGAGAAACTCCACAACGACGAGTTGGCTGCACAGGCCAAAGTGCAGCAGGCGGTCTCGGATCTCGACTCGGCTGAATTGAAGTTGCGGTACGCACGGGTGGTCGCGCCGGACGACGGCGTCATTACTGCCAGAACCGTCGTGGTCGGACAGATTGCGCAGGCCGGCAACGAGATGTTGCGGCTGCTGCGCAACGAGCGCGTCGAGTGGCGTGCAGAGATCCCGGAGGGTCGCCTGAAGGACATACGAGTCGGTCAGACCGTCACGGTCACTACGGCCGACGGGGCCCAACTGACCGGGAAAGTCCGGACGGTCGCTCCGACCGTACAGACCGGAAACCGAACGGGCCTCGTGTACGTGGATCTGCCGAAGCCGGGTCAAGCCCGGCCGGGCATGTTCGCGCGCGGAGAAATCGAGATCTCGCACGGGACCGCTGCGACGTTGCCCCTCGCGAGCGTCATCGTGAGAGACGGCTACAGCTATGTGTTCGTCGTCACCGATGGACAGAAGGTCGAACGGCATCGTGTTGAGACCGGCGGTGTTCGCGACGGGCGAGTCGAGATCGTTGCAGGACTGAATCCCGGCGACCGTGTCGTCGAGCGCGGTGCGGGCTTTCTGCAGGATGGCGATCGCGTCAGCGTGACCCGCACTGTCGCAGGCCCCACATGAACTTCTCCACTTGGGCGATCCGGCGTCCGGTGCCGGTCATCGTGCTGTTCATCGCATTGACGGTGGCGGGTGTCGTCGGACTGAACAAGCTCGGCATCCAGGACCGGCCCGACCTCGACATCCCGACGGTGACCGTGACGGTCAACTATCCTGGCGTGCCGCCGTCGCAGCTCGAAACCGAAGTCACCCGCAAGATCGAAGACTCGATCGCAACGGTGAACGGCATCGACCACATTCACTCGACGATCACCGACGGTAACTCGATGACGACGATCGAGTTCCAACTCGATCGAGCTACGCAACAGGCGGTCGATGATGTGCGTGATGCGGTGAGCCGCATCCGAACCACGCTCCCGAACGACATCGAAGATCCGATCGTTTCGCGCATCACGACGGCCGGCAGCCCGGTTCTCACGTTCGGCGTGTACTCGCCGACGATGAGCGCTGCGGAGCTGTCGTGGTTCGTCGATCTGACGGTCAGCCGCGCGCTGAGCTCGATTCCGGGCATGGGGTCGGTTGCTCGTGTTGGCGGTGTGGACCGCGAGATTCGCGTAGACCTGGACCCGGACGCGTTGAATGCCCTCGGGACGACGGCCGGGGACATTTCGCATCAGCTGAAACGGATTCAGGTCGAGCTCCCCGGAGGTGAGGGTCGGGTCGGCAACCAGGAGCAGAACGTCCGCACGGTCGCGACCGCTGCGTCGGTTCAGGACCTGGCGCGGTTGCCGATTCTGCTGCCCGACAACCGCTCGGTTCGTTTGGACGCGATGGCGAGTGTGCGCGATCAGGCGGCCGAGCAGCGCTCGCTGGCCTTACTCGATGGAAAGCCGATAGTCGGATTCAGCGTGACCCGCGCTGTCGGGGCCAGCGCCGTGGGCGTGGCCGATGCGACCGAGAAGGTGGTCGCAGAGCTGCGCGCGAGATATCCCAAGATCGAGATCAAGGAAGTCAGCAACACCGTCAACTATGTCCGCGAGTCCTACAAAGACTCGATGCAAATGCTGCTCGAAGGAGCGCTGCTGGCAATCATCGTCGTCTGGTTGTTCCTGCGTGACTGGCGCGCGACGTTCGTTTCTGCAATCGCGCTGCCGCTGTCCGTACTGCCGACCTTCTGGGCTCTGAACTACATGGTCGGCTACTCACTGAACATCATGACCATGCTGGCTCTGTCGCTGGTCGTGGGCATCCTGGTCGACGACGCCATCGTCGAGGTCGAGAACATCGTCCGCCACCTGCGCACGGGCAAGAGTCCCCTTCAGGCCGCGAATGACGCGGTCGTCGAGATCGGGCTGGCGGTGGTTGCCACCTCGATGACCCTGTGTGCCGTATTCGTGCCGGTCGCCTTCATGCCCGGCATACCCGGCAAGTTCTTCAAACAGTTCGCGTTTACGGCCACGGTCGCCGTCCTGTGCTCGTTGCTGGTCGCACGGCTGCTCACGCCGATGATGGCGGCTTACATGATGAAGGCGCATGGCGAAGAGGAAAAAGACGGGCCGATCAAATTGCGTTATCTCGCGTGGGTGAGATGGTGCCTCGATCATCGAAAAACCGTACTGACCGGCGCGACGTTGTTCTTCATAGCGTCGTTGGCGCTCGTTCCGTTCATGTCGACGGGTCTGGCACCGCCGGGCGACTACGGCTTCTCGGTCGTCAACGTCGAGTTGCCGCCCGGCTCTACACTTGAGCAGACACGAGACGTCGCCGAGACCGTGCGTAAGCGCATGATGACTTTCCCAGATATCGTCAGCGCATTCACGACGGTGGGATCTTCGCAGTCCAATGGCTTCGGACCGGCAGCGAGTGGCGATGTTCGCAAGGCCTCTCTCACGATGCAGCTCCAGCCGCACTCGAAGCGGAAGCTGTCGGAAACGGCGTTGGAGGGCCGGGCATCGGCCCTGTTGCACGATATTCCCGGAGTCCGAATCTCCTTCGGTTCGGGAGGATTCGGCGAGAAGCTGCAGGTCAGTCTGGCGGGCGATGATCCGGATCGACTGACGGCCGCGGCGCAGGCCGCCGAGCGCGACATCCGGGGAGCAGGCCTGATCGATGTGACCTCGACGGCCAGCCTGGTTCAGCCGGAAATCATGATCCAACCCGATCCGGCACGGGCTGCGGAGTTGGGAGTTTCGACCGAGACCCTCAGTGCCGCAACGCGCATTGCCACCAGCGGCGACGTCGCAGCGAGCCTGGCCAAGTTCAACCTCCCCGATCGGCAAGTGCCGATCCGCGTGCGCCTGAACGACGCAGCCCGCGGCGACCTCGAACGGATCCGGTCGATGCTCGTGCCGGGCCGTGCAGGCCTGGTGCCGCTCGAGAACATCGCCAAAGTCTCGTTCGGAGCGGGCCCACAGAGCATCGAGCGCTACGACCGCAGTCGCAACGTGACGATCAGCGCCGATCTGAGCGGTCAGCCGTTGGGCGACGTGTTGAAGAGGGTGAATCAGCTTCCGTCGCTTGCGCATCTGCCCGAAGGCGTGGAGCGCGGCCAGACGGGTGACGCGGAGCGTATGAAGGAGCTGTTCACCGGCTTTCTGGCGGCGATGGCGATCGGCATCCTGTCCATCTATGCGGTGCTGGTGCTGTTGTTCCATGACTTCGTGCAGCCGTTGACGATTCTTGGGGCGTTGCCGCAGTCGATCGGCGGTGCGTTCATTGCGCTCATCGCGGCGGGCATCGGGCTCGAGCTGCCGTCGTTGATCGGCATTCTCATGCTGATGGGCATCGTGACGAAGAACTCGATCCTTTTGGTCGAGTACGCGGTCATGGCGCGTCAGAAGCACGGTCTGTCGCGTGTCGACGCGCTGATCGATGCGTGTTCGAAGCGGGTGCGGCCGATCGTCATGACGACCATCGCGATGATCGCGGGCATGTTTCCCGTAGCGGCGGGCTTCTCGGCAGACCCGAGTTTTCGGGCGCCGATGGGCATTTCGGTGATCGGTGGACTCATCACGTCCACGGCGCTTAGTCTATTCGTAGTGCCTACAGTCTTTACGGTGCTCGATGACTGGCGCGAATGGGTGGGGCGGAAGTTCAAGCGCAAGGGAGCGGCTGGGGGTGCGGCTGGCGCGGCGCACGCTCCGCGTGATACTCGTCCTGGCGCTACCAGTGACGGCGTGGGCGCAGAATCCGCCTGAGCCCGTCTGCAACGCTTCGTTTACCAGCGCCACGACGATCGGGCGCATGGCGGATGTCGTCGCACACGGGCGCTTCGTCGATTACACGCCCATCTCACTGCAGGTCATTGACGGGCGCTCGACGAAGGCAGATCCGGCGAGCATCCGTGAGGATCTGAAAGCACTGCGTCCTAAGTTCGATGGACTGATCACCTACAGTGCTGTCAACGGCGCGGAGGCGATCCCCGGGATCGCCGCGTCCCTCGGCTATCGTGCGATGATCATCGGCGTCTGGGACCCGTTCAACGATGACGAGGTCAACGCGGCGCTCGAGCAGGCGCGCCGCTATCCGAAACTGGTCGCCGGACTGTCGCTGGGCAACGAGATCCTGTTCGCGGGCCGACATGAACTGCCCGAACTCGTGGCCGCCATCGCGGCCGTGCACCGCCGGGCACCGCAGTTGCCGCTCTCGACGACCGAGCCCTTCCACATTTTCGATACGGACAGAGCCAAGCCGCTCCTGGGCCAGCTCGATTTCCTGTTGCCGAACATCCACCCGGTCTTCCAACCGTGGTTCAAGGACGCTCCGGATGCGAACGCGGCCACTTTCGTCGTCAACGTAGTCAACAATCTCGCGTTGCGGTTCTGTGGGCTGATATTGGTCAAGGAGGTAGGGGAGCCGACGCTGCCGGCGGCGGAGGGATTTTCTCCGCAGCGGCAGGAGTCGTTCTTTGCGGAGCTGCGCAAGCAGTTTCCGCGGCAGAGGATGAAGGGCTTCGCCTACTTCGCGGCGTTCGATGCGCCGTGGCGAGCGTACGACGAATTGGCCGTCCCGCCCGCACAGCGTCGAAGCGGAGCTCAGCGCGCATCAACGCATGAGGAGGAAGCGCATTGGGGACTCTATGACGAGCACCGAAATCCCAAGCCAGCCACTGCGGCCCTGCCGCTTCTGAAATGAGTGATCGGCCATGACCCTGCGAATCGGAATCCTCAGTACGGCCAGAATCGCGCGCACGTTCGTGGCGAATGTTGCGCCTTCGAAGCTGGTGCACGTGACGGCTGTCGCCAGCCGTGACGCGCGGAAGGCCGAAGCATTCGCGCGCGAGCTCGGAATCCCGAAGCATCATGGGTCGTACGAGGCACTTCTGCAGGACCCGGAAGTCGACGCCGTGTACAACCCGCTGCCCAACAGTCTGCATGCCGAGTGGTCGATCCGGGCTACGCAGGCGAAAAAGCACGTTCTGTGCGAAAAACCCTTGGCGTCGAGCGTCACGGAAGCCGTCGCGATGTTCGAGTCGGCACGCCAGAACTGCGTTCACCTGGCCGAGGGATATCCGTACCGGGCACAGCCGCACTCGCTGAAACTGCGGGAGCTTCTGGCGGCAGGGACGATCGGGACGGTCAACCTCGTGCAAAGCAGTTTCGGCTTCACGATGAGCGATTCGACCAACATCCGCCTCAACGCCGCCCTGGGCGGGGGTGCTTTGTTGGACGGCGGGGCGTACCCCATCAGCCTGGTGAGGATGGTGGCCAACGCGCGGCCGGCGCGAGTCATGGCCGTCGCACAATGGATGGCCGGTGGCGTGGATCGGGCAGTGGCGGCGACGTATGAATTTCAGAGCGGACTGGTGGCGCAGATCAGCTGCAGCTTCTCGCAGGAGCCGCACCGTCAGGCTCTGATCGTCGGGACCCAGGGCGCGATCCAGACGACCTACATGAACCACGCTCCGCCAAAGGGGCCGGCGATTCTGCTGATCAAGCGCGGTGGCGGGTGGACGACAGATTACGAGCCGCTGGAGGTTCCCGCCGGCAACGGCTTCTTCGCCGAAGCAGAGTCGTTCGCGCGATTGGTGCAGGCAGGGGCTGGTGGGTGGACCGGTGTCACACCGGAGGAGTCGATCGACATCATGATGATGATCGAAGGCGCGCTGCTGAGCGCGCGGTCGGGCAGGCCGGTCGATCTGGAATCGCTCTTGTGAAGTGGCGGTACGCAGTAGCTGCGGGTCTACTGTGGGCCACCCCGTTGCAGGCGCAGGTGCAGCCATCGGACAAGTGCCTGCACAACCAGCGGCAAGATTGCCGCCAGCCTGCAGTCTAGGCGGCGGCTGACTCCGCGAACTGCACGCGATTGCGCCCGGCGCGCTTGGCCACGTAGACCGCTGCGTCGGCGCGAGCGATCAGATGCTGGCCCCACACACCCAATGTATCGCTGGTCGCGATGCCGATACTGCAGGTCAGGCTGATCGGCTCTCCGTAGCCTTCGACGCGAATCTCCGACACACGCCGGAGGATTCGCTCGGCGATCGGCCGAGCCGCTACCGCGTCCGCGCTGCTCAAGATGACGACGAACTCCTCGCCGCCATAGCGACCGATGACATCGGACTGCCGTAGCTCCGACTGGATGGGGCCGACGATCGCGGCCAGACAGGCATCTCCGGCAGGGTGGCCAAAGGTGTCGTTGATCTCCTTGAAGTGATCGAGGTCGATGAACAGCAGGGAGATCGGCAGTCCGCGTGCCTTGGCGCGCGCGCACGCAGTATCGAGGCGCTCGACCAGTGAACGACGATTGAGCACTCCGGTGAGAGGGTCGGTTTGAGCGCGCCGCTCGGCGTCCGATAGAGCGATGCGTTGACCGCGCAGCCGATCGGCAACACCCAGAGCGGTCAGCACCGCCGCCGCGACCATCGACAATGGCAGAGCCGAATAGAGGAGCGAGTCGCCGCGTTCCCCATCGGTGATCAGAAGCTCGACAGCGGTGGCGATGGTGGACGTTTCCAACAGCACCCACGCTATGAGGAACCAACCCGCTGGCCGGCTACCGCGCCGCCACGCAATGAACGCGACCGTCAGGGTGTAGACCGCAGCCCCTACGAACATGATGTTGCCGATCGCGTTCACCAGGCTCTCGAAACCCAGCGGCTTGAGGGCATTCGCAAGGGTCAGCACGATGAACCCGAGGCTCAGCCACCCGAAGGCGTCGTACACCCGGGGCGAGAAACGTTTCAGGTCCGCGATCTCGCGGACGAACAGGCTCGCCGCCGCTCCGCTCAGCGCGGCCGGCACGTTCCAGGCATACGCGTTCAAGGGGACGGCATAGGCCAGCACGGGCCAGCTGAATCCTTCACCCGACAGGAAGGCGACATACAGCGCCTGCAGACCAAACAGCGCGGAATAGAGAACGAACACCCGATCTTCGAGAACGCACCAGATCAAGAACGAACCGAGCGCGAGGGCCGCGAGGGCGCCAAAGGCCAGCGCAATCATCCGCGAGTGGACGGCTCCCTGCTGCAGGACTCCCTCTAGTGCCGAGGTCGAGAATCCGAGTACGTGGGCGCCACCGGGTGGCGCGTCCACGCGCGCGTAAATCGGCTGCGGCCCCGAAGGCCCCGCAGGAGGCAGCAACAAGACGATCTGGTGCGCTCCGCCGAATACGGGCAGTTCCATGGCTCTTTTGAGAAGGCCGCCGGGTCCGTAAACCTGAACACGGTGATCGTGCCCCTCGCGCAGCAGGAGTACCGGGGCTCCGCCCACGGATAGGGCGGGCGGCGTGAGGCGCAGCCAGTACAGGCCACCCTGGCGGTGCAACTGATCCGGTGCAAAGGCATGAAACTGAGGGTCCATGGCACCTGAGGCAATGGTGGCAGGGTCGACAGACCTGCCCGCGTCGCCGCCGAGGACCCACGGGTCGAGGATCTGCAGGTCGATCGGGGTGGGCGCTGCGGCGCTCGGCGGTATCGCGGGGGCGGCGGCCTCGCCGGCTGGCTGTGCCTGGGCGCGCGAAGGCAGGGCGGCCTGTGCAGGCTGCGAAGCCGCGAGCACTGCGACCAGGCCACAAAGGCAGGCGGCGAACAGGCCCCGAGCGCTAATTTCGAACCCCTTCAGTCCTGGCAAGGCTTCATGTCTGGCACGTAACCTACCACTCTACAAGGCTGGGCGACTTCTCGGGCAATTAAACAATAACGACCGCGCACGAAAACCAACTCTGCGGTGCTGCACGTGTTGGTGGCCTCGAGGGGCGGTGAGGTGAGGACGGCCGCCGCCACGACGACAGAGCTTGTTCCCCGGGACCGGGGTTGCGCCCGGGCAATGGGTCGCTGCCCGGCCAGTCCTGACGGTCCCGGCGGGGACTTTCGGGTCGCCCGATTCAGATGCGGATCAGGGTCCGCTCAGGTCCGGGTCCGGTGAGCTCGGACCCGCCGGGGAGGGCGCCGAGGCAGGTTCGGGACTGCGCGGAGGCAGGTGCGGGGCTGTCATGCGGTTGACACCCTGACGGGGGGTACCTAGAATCGCCGGCCTTTGTCGATCCGGCCCCCCTCCCCTGTATCGAACCAGTCGGAAGTAAGGGTCAGGCTGGCAGGGCGACAACCGCGACTTTCAAGTACCAGGCCGCGCTCGCGCATGCGATGCAAAGCGGCTCGGTTTGCTTCCAATCGGAGACAGGCATAGAGCATGGCGACCACGGGTCAGCTCATTCGGCAGCCGCGCCGGATGAATAGAGAGAAAACAAAGGTACCGGCGCTCGGGGCATCCCCTCAGAAGCGCGGCGTCTGCACGCGCGTTTATACGACGACGCCCAAGAAGCCGAATTCCGCACTGCGCAAGGTATGTCGTGTTCGGCTCACGAATGGCTATGAAGTCTCCAGCTACATCGGCGGTGAAGGTCACAACCTTCAGGAGCACTCGGTGGTGCTCATCCGCGGCGGCCGCGTGAAGGACCTCCCCGGCGTGCGCTATCACACCGTGCGCGGCACGTTGGATTGCGCTGGCGTGGGCGAGCGTAAGCAGGGCCGCTCGAAGTACGGCGCCAAGCGCCCGAAGAAGTAAGGGGTAGATAAAGTATGTCCCGTCGAGCCCAAGCTCCCGTCCGCACCATTCTGCCGGACCCGAAATTCAACAACGAGATGCTTGCCAAGTTCATGAACGTCATCATGAAGAGCGGCAAGAAGTCAGCGGCCGAGCGCATCATTTACGGTGCCATCGACCGCATTGGCGAGAAGACCGGCAAGAAGGGCGGCGACGCCCTGGACGTCCTGGCCCAGGCTCTCGACAACGTGAAGCCTGTGGTCGAGGTGAAGTCCCGCCGCGTCGGCGGTGCTACCTATCAGGTGCCCGTTGAAGTTCGTGCCACGCGCCGCCAGACATTGGCGATGCGCTGGGTCATTGACGCCGCTCGTGACCGCAGCGAGAAGTCCATGGCGTTTCGCCTCGCGCACGAGCTGATGGATGCCGCCGAGAATCGCGGCGCCGCGGTTCGCAAGCGCGAAGACACCCATCGTATGGCGGAGGCGAACAAGGCCTTCGCTCACTATCGCTGGTAGGCCGAGCGGTTCTGATTCTTCGAGACGGAAACCGTGGCACGCGCAACGCCCATCGAGCGTTATCGGAATATTGGTATCTCGGCGCACATCGACGCCGGTAAGACCACTACGACCGAGCGCATCCTTTTCTACACGGGCGTCTCGCACAAGATCGGTGAAGTCCATGATGGCGCGGCCATCATGGACTACATGGAACAGGAACAAGAGCGCGGCATCACGATCACCTCGGCCGCGACGACCTGCTTCTGGAAGGGGATGGACAAGACCTTCCCCGAGCACCGCATCAACATCATCGATACCCCCGGCCACGTCGATTTCACGATCGAGGTGGAGCGTTCGCTGCGTGTACTCGACAGCGCCGTCGCGCTGTTCTGCGCCGTGTCCGGCGTTCAGCCGCAGTCGGAGACGGTCTGGCGGCAGATGAACCGCTACGGCGTGCCGCGCATCGCGTTCGTCAACAAGATGGACCGGGCAGGCGCCAACTTCGAGCGCTGCGTCGAGCAGATCCGCACCCGGTTGCGTGGCAACCCGGTGCCGATCCAGATTCCGATCGGTGCGGAAGAGTCCTTCGAGGGCGTCGTCGACCTGGTGCGGATGAAGGCGATCTACTGGGATGCCGAGACCCAGGGGATGAAGTTCGAGTATCGCGACATCCCGGCGGACCTGCTGCCGCAGGCCGAAGAGGCGCACGCGAAGATGGTCGAGGCCGCTGCCGAAGGCAGCGAGGTCCTGATGGACAAGTACCTCGAAGGCGGGGCGCTGACTGACGAGGAGATCCGCTCCGGCCTGCGCGCGCGCTCGATCAAGAACGAGATCGTGCTGTGCATGTGCGGTACCGCCTTCAAGAACAAGGGCGTGCAGGCGCTGCTCGATGCAGTCATCGAGTTCATGCCCTCGCCGGTCGAGATGCCCGACGTCAAAGGCACCAACAGCAACGGCCAACCGACCACACGCAAGGCGGCGGACGATCAGCCGTTCGCGGCGCTGGCGTTCAAGATCCTCAACGACCCGTTCGTCGGCAACCTGACGTTCTTCCGGGTCTACTCGGGAACGCTCAACTCGGGCGACACCGTCTATGTGCCGACCAAGGACAAGAAGGAGCGGATCGGCCGGTTGCTGCAGATGCATGCCAGCGATCGCACCGACATCAAGGAAGTGCGTGCGGGGGACATCGCTGCGGCGGTCGGGTTGAAGGATGTCATCACCGGCGACACGCTGTGCGATCTCGAGAAGGTGATCACTCTCGAGAAGATGGTGTTTCCGGCGCCGGTCATCGCGGTGGCCGTGGAGCCGAAGACGAAGGCCGACCAGGAAAAGATGGGCCTGGCGCTGCAGCGGCTGGCCAAGGAAGACCCCTCGTTCCGCATGAGCACGGACCAGGAGTCGGGGCAGACGATCATCCAGGGCATGGGTGAGCTGCACCTCGAAATCATCGTCGATCGCATGAAGCGCGAGTTCAAGGTCGAGGCGAATGTCGGCAAGCCGCAGGTCGCCTACCGTGAAACGATCCGCGGGACGGTGGAGTCAGAGGGCAAGTTCATACGGCAGTCCGGCGGCCGCGGCCAGTACGGACACGTGTGGCTGAAGATCGAGCCCAACGAACTGGGCAAGGGCTACGAATTCATCAATGGAGTCGTCGGCGGCACGGTGCCCCGCGAGTTCATTCCCGCCGTCGACAAGGGCATCAAAGAGGCTGTCGATACGGGTGTCATCGCCGGTTACCCGGTGGTGGATGTCAAAGTGACGTTGTTCGACGGCTCGTATCACGATGTCGACTCGAACGAAATGGCCTTCAAGATCGCAGGCTCGATGGGTTTCAAGGAAGGCTTTCGCCGCGCGAAGCCGGTCCTGCTCGAGCCGATCATGAAGGTCGAAGTGGTGACTCCCGAGGAATACTCGGGCGATGTCATCGGTGACCTGAACCGCCGCCGCGGCCAGATCATGGGCATGGATGACAGCGCGGGCGGCAAGGCGATCAACGCCGAAGTGCCGCTCTCCGAGATGTTTGGTTACGCTACGACCGTGCGCTCGATGAGCCAGGGTCGCGCGACGTTCACGATGGAGTTTTCCAAGTACGTCGAAGTGCCGCCGAACATCGCTGACACCATCATCAAACTGTAGTTACCCTCCCTTTTAAGGACCTAGACCGCCATGTCGAAAGAGAAATTTGAGCGCAGCAAACCGCACGTGAACGTGGGGACGATCGGTCACGTAGACCATGGGAAGACGACGCTGACGGCGGCGCTGACGAAGGTGATGGCCGAGACGTTTGGCGGTCAGTTCATGGCG
>DASYDM010000030.1:0-479899 GCA_036499585.1 Steroidobacteraceae bacterium | reverse complement strand
TGCAGGTGTATTTCTGGTGATACCTCCTGAGGTGAGACGGGCCGGTGCGGACGTTCACGAGTTCTCAGGAAGAAACTCGACCTCATCGGATACCTGCGACCAGATCCTCAACAGCGACTCGCGCTTGGCGCGATTGAGATATCGGAATCCCCCGTCGTCTTCGAGAACTTTCTGAATCGACTGCATGGACATAAGTAACAGAGCTCCGAAGACTTCATGCAACTCATCAAGGGAGGCTCGCGTCGCCGAGCTATATGACGCGAACGCCGCAGCGATGCCTTCCCAAATGAATATTTCGTCGTTGATTCGAAGATCTCTTTTGAAGTCGAGAACCATTTCACCGAGGCCTACATCGTGAACCTGGCGCAAGATATAATGAATGTTGCGAATTCTGACCATCTGTTGCGGAGTCAGACGATGATGTCGTATCAGAGTATCGACCTTGATTCTACTCCACGGCACTTCTTTCACCGGAAGAGAACGAAGCTTCCTCCGGAGTGCCTCGGCACGCTGAATGTGCTCGAAGAGGTCAGGACGAATGACTTCCATCAGTTGTCGCGCGACCGGGGCGACATCGTCGTCCACTGACAGGATGGCCATCTTGTCAGCCAAGGGTGGGCTGAATCCAATTATGTCATCACGAGAGACTCCATACCAAATTGGAAGAATGACCTTCTCCTTTCCGATCTCTCTAGCCACGAGGCCACGCAGCTCGTACTCAGGCCACGGTTTTCGAAGGAAGGCGTGGCTGATCACCAACACACCGTACCGGGATTGCGCAAGCCCGTCGTCGATACTCCGACTTAGGCTGTCGCCTACTTTGATGGTGAAACGATCAAACCATACCCGCATACCCAAGCGATGCAACTCCATCGCCAGAGGCTCGACGAATCCCTCCTTGTCCTCGCCAGCGTGACTAATAAAGCAGTCGTATTTGTGTTCCATTGGCGGAAACCACTGAGTTAGTTGCCGGACGGGCTTTCCCCCGTTCGTTCGGTGTGGCGCTTACCGAAGGACTTCGGTTACCTGTAGCGGTGATCGCTGCCACTGCGGGAAATCTCCGAATCCAGAAGCACGTTAAGGATTCTGTTCCGAGCTTTCCGCAACTAAGAGGCCGGCTTGAGTCTGATCGTATCTGAGTCTCGAGGTTTGCGATTGCCGCTTCCCCAAGTATTTTCGATTCTGCCGCCGCGCGCGAGGGTGACACAGACATCCTTGACGTTCGTTATCCGCAGCACGAACTCTTGTAACACCGCGGCCCAGACATCGGCAAACGATCTTGATCCCCCTTCCAGGATCAACAGAATGAACGCTGCGGCAGACACTTTCTCTCGGGCCACGAAATCGTCGACACGCAGACTTTGGACGGCGGCATCCATGCCGGCGAACATATCGACTGAACCGGAGGCCTCCTCCCTTTTTCGTTCCTTGGCGACAGACCGGTCAGATGCCTGCTGCTTGAGAGCCCTGTATTCCGTCTCGCGAAACGTACTCAGGCCGACCTTGTCTTTCGTTGCATAGGTCAGAAAGAAGTTCGGCCTATCAATCGTCGGTCGATAGATCTTTGTGGACACCACAAACTCAAATCTTCCGGTGAGTTGAAGTGTCTCACGGAATAGTTTCTCGACAGCCAGGCCGCGGTCTGTCGCTGCCAGATCGGGATCGAGGCGATTGGCCCAACCTGGGCCGCCTAGAATTGGGTCGAATGATGCCACTGTCGCCGCATCGGACATGCTGACACCCCGGTTGATGAAATCATACATGTAGTTGACGATTACTTCGGTAAGTCGAGGCGTTAGAAGTGGCCTAAGGACTTTAAGATCATATCCGGTCCAGCCGGTCGGATCGATGAAGATTAGCGCGAATGAATTCCCTATAAACGCCTGAATCTCTCGGACGGCGTCGGTGAAGCTCCCTCCGTGAGTCTGTACCTCAAAGCCCGAGTTAGGGTTGTGATACGGCTCGACGGTGGCCCGCAGCTTTCTAAACGCCTCAGGGTCTCGCTCGCAGAAGAAGCAACGAATCTTGCGGCGTGTCCCGCGTATAGCGAGTTGTTGTTGCGCGTCCTTTAATACCTGAATCGCTATCATGAACGACGAATCAGCGAATGTCTCTGTGCGCGTCTCCCACGGACCGGAGAAGCCATCTACGTACGCCAGATCCGAAAAGGTCAGGACCTTGAATGCAAGGGCTTGCAGATAGGTCTTGAGAACGAAGTGCTTGGCTTTGGTCTGCTCGCGACCGGAATACACGTCCATGTCCGTCCACACTCACTGCAAGGATAGAGGCAACTATGAACTCGCCTGCGGATACCCGTCCCAAGTTTGTCCATCCAGCGTTCGACCGCTGGACTTCTTTGGGCGCCACGAGAGTCGCTCAAACCTGCCTGCTTCGTCTTGGAGCTCTATAATTTTATTTGCAGTCTCACCCTGAGCTTCAGGACTCCAGTGTCCCCATTGCTTGAAATGAAAAGGGACACCATAGGTCTCGCATTGATCACGCAGTGACCGAACCCAGTTCGGATGGGTGGGGCGGGCAGCGCCGCCGCTCTCGCCGCCGGCGATGACCCAGCTGATCAGATCCTTACCGAGCCACGCTGTGAGATCGATCGCAGAGAGCAACGGCTCGCAAGACAGAAATCTCACGTGTGCATCGACGCCGATCAGCCGATCGATGCGACGGGCTGCCCAGCGCTGGTTTTCGGCAGTTGTTCCAAGCCACACATTGCAGCGCGGCTTAGTTGCCCAGGGATACACATGCTTGATGTGACCAGGGCGCTTCGTCAGCAATAGCCAATCAAGGTGCGGGGTCCTTTCGATCAAATCCCAAAGCTTTTTGCGCCAAGGGTCCAGCTCCGCACGGGGCTCGAAGACGTCAGCCATAGATGCGCAGAACACCCGCGTGCGTACACCCGCGCGCTCGGCCTCAGCATTCCAGCGTAGCGGTTCGCGCCAATGGTTGTCGCCGAAGAACCGCCTCGGAGCGGAGCCGCCCCAAAGCTGCATGCCAACACGACGCGCCCATGCTTCTGCATAGCAATGGGCGCACGCTGGCGACAACTTCACACACCCCCACCACGGGTTGAAAGTGTGGTGCGTCCATTCGATTCCCGAGTCCTTAGCCATAACTGTATATTCGTACAGCCACAATTGATATGCAAGCCCATCTGCGCAGGCATTTGCCCGGCATCGCGACATTCGGCAAATGAACGTTGAATCCGTGCCTGAGACACGGCGGGGGGCAAGCTCGGAGGAGGAATCGCGGCGTCGGTGACACTGCGGAATCCGCCGGCGTCGTGATGCTTGAAATGGACACTCTCGTACCCACGCATGAGCAGTTAGCGTTGCGGAGTCAACTCGCAGCAGTGCATCCCCACATCGAGTTTTTCGACACCGGTACACTCAGAAAATCTTACGAATCGGCGTTCGGCCCGAAGGAGAAGCCCGACACAGATAGCGTAAGGCGAATCTGCAAGTCCATTCCGATCACGGCGGTCGGTGCGCAGGACTCTGTGTTGGCTCGATTCGCGGTGGCGGTCAATCGACTGCCAAGCGACGCCACGGCTTGGCTAATGACGTAGATTTCGGCACTCCCAGGACCGGAGTGTCCGGCGAGTCAAGTCTCGTGCAATTCTTCTCGGAGAATCTTTCTTAGGATCTTGGCTGTCACCGGCCGGTCATCCTCGGCAAGCGCGGCACGCAGAATCTCGTTCACGAGCGTCTGATACCCGCGCCCCGCAGACTCCGCCTTGGCACGGAATCCATCGATCACGTCATCGTCGATCATTATGGTAATGCGTGTTTTCCCAGGTGATTTGATCACCGGGCCTCGCTTCCCACGGCTGAAGTCATATTCCTTTCGCATACACTCTTACTCGATGTGAACACTTTACCGAAATCGGCTCGGCTGGAATAGACGTCAACGCGGTGTTTTGGTCTTGCCGTGTACAGATCGAGAGCGGGGCCCGCAACGCAGGGGCGTGATCAGCAGTTGGAATCGCGTGCGCCTACGCACGCGTATGATCTCGCTGTAAGTCCACGCACCGCTACTTGCCGATTGCAATTCCATAGGGATAGCTCAAAGGGGCTACCACGCGCACGGGATGGATGTTGCCATCGGAATTCGCGGCGAAGACGCGCACGGAGCCGAGCCCGGAGCCGTTGCCGGTGTCGGCTACGTATATATTTCCCGCCGTGTCGTGCGTGATCGAGGTTGGCGATACGATGCCTGTCTGGTTGCCTGTGATGGAACGTATAGGTGTCACGCTGCGCGCCTGGTTGCTCAAATCCGCGGGAAACACGTACGTACTGACAGCTGGCGCGCCCAGGTAGGATACCCCGTACGCCACATCCAGTTCGCCGCTGGGAGCGAACGAAAGGTCGTTCGTCAGGCCCGCGCAGCAGAAGACCGCGTTGTTAGCCACGCCGTCGACGATCTGCGCGGTACCGGGATTGCTTGTCCCACTGACCCACTGCACCGGCGAGGTAATGCATTTAATGCTGCCAACGCCGCCGTCGGCCGGTATCGATGAGCTGACGCATAGAAATCCACGGCCGGTGTCTGGCGACAAGGAGGAAAAGCCGTTGGCAAACGACTCCTTGTAGGGCGGTATGTCGCCCGCAACGCCATTAATGGGCGTCACACCGTCCGTGTCATAGTTGATCACGACGGTGGAATTGGTGTTGTCGCTGGGATCGGGATGCGTAATAAATGCACCGGCTCCTTCGGACACGTAGGAGGGACTCGAACCCTGCAGCAGGGTGCGTAGCGGAGCAACGTTGCCTGAGGCGCCGGGTGCGAACACCGCAACGTGGTCGACATCGAGCACGTAGACCTGCGCCGTCTCATCGACGGCGACCTTTGTCGGTCGAATCAGTGTGGTGTTCGTTCCCGAGATGACGCGCGAGGGTCCTGTTATGGTCCCGTCGGACTGAATGTCGTACACGTACACCGCAGGGCTGCTGAATTGCGCCACGACGTAGAGATGCTCGAGCGTCGTGGAAAATGGAAACGCAGCGGATGCAGACTGCGCGCCCCCGAGGGTGAACGCGTAGCTGCTGGCGGTTCCCGCTCCGTCATAGGTGAAAGTGATCGTGTTCTGCTGGGGTGAAGCGATTGTGAGCGGCAATGCAGGGGAGGCTCTGACATGCGTACCCAGGTCGGCGGTCGCTACGGTAAGGGGCTTGAAGTAGTTGTCGGTTCCACCGATGACGTCCCCGGTCACGTCTTTCGCGGTTATCGTTGCCGTGAAGGTGCCAGCAGCGGCGATTGACAGCCCCGCCGGATTGAACGCTACCGATACTGTGGTGATGACCGGTAACAGGTTGACCGCGACATTCGATGTCGTCCCCGATGCAATGGTCACCGTTGTCTCACCAATTGAAATCGCACCGCCGGCTCCCTGCGCCTGCGCATAGGTGCTGACTTCCAATCCATCAGTGCCTACCGGTGCGTCGATCGATAGTGTGCAGCTCAACCCCCCAGCGGTCGCAGCACAGGCACTGCCGCCCTTCACGTCTACGGTCGCCGAGACTGCTGTGGCCGGTGCAGCGCCATTGACGCTGGTGAGCCTTAGGGTGACCGAGCCGGTTTTCGCCGAGACATACGACTTCGCGATCGGTCTGGCGCCTGACTCGGCCGACTTCGCGATCGGTCTGGCGCCTGACTCGGCCGACTTGATGCTGGCCATGCCCTCTGACATTCCCGCCGCTGCGGGGAACGTGAGCGTTACGCGCGCCGTCCCAGTGGCTGGGGCCGGGGCTGGCGGTTGCGGTGTCGACGGGGGACCGCTGGTCCCGGCGGACGGTGCGCTGGAGTCATTGCACGCTGTCAGGAACAGGAGACATAAGAAGGCAGCGGCAATACGCGCATCCATACTCAGGCTCGCTATGAGAGTGACTACTGTGGAACACAGCGTTCTGCCTCCCAACCGGCCAACTGGACGAAATTATTGCTCGAGCAGACCGGGGCGCCCGGATCTAGTTCGCCCTTAGCGCAGTCGCAACCGGTAGCCGTGCGGCCCGGAGGGCAGGCAACGACCCGCCGATGAGCCCGATGGCGAGCGCCCACATGATGCTGATCTCCAGCAGGTGCGGCGTGACGGTCAACTTGAAGATCAGGCCCGCTACGTCCACCACGTTGCCATTGAACAGCACCCACGTGATGAGTGCGCCGAGGAAGGCCCCCGGCAGGGACAGGAGCATCCCCTCGATCAGTACCGAGATCACGAGCGGGGAACCACTGAAGCCGATGGCGCGCAGCGTCGCGATCTCGCGGCGGCGGGCGTCGACTGAGGCATAGAGACTATTCAACGACCCAAAGACTGCTCCGCTAGCCATCACGGTCCCGACGAAGTACGCAATAAAGTCCAACAGGGAGGTCAGCTGACCGAAGTTGTCCTTCATGCTCTGTGACAACGTACGAACTTCGACGGCGATCGCAGGGTTGCCCGTCAACGCATCCTTGAATTGACGGAAGGCACTGGGAGACGTGAGTTGCACCTGGGCGGCTTGGAATGTGGTACGGCTGAACGCCGACATGACAGTGTCGGCATCGGCCCGCAGCACGCTGTCGCCGATGGAGTCGTTGCCGGCAAAGACCCCGACAATCGTCCACTCCGTCTTCAACAGCACGAGGTGGTCGCCGATATTCATGTTCCGGTACATCTTGCGGATGGGCTCGGAGACGGTCACCTCGTGCAGTCCCTGCCGGTACTGCCGTCCTTCGACGATCTTTACGTTCGACTGGACGAGCGCCGAACCCGGCGAGAACCCGACGAGATAGACGTTGCCGGTCTTACCGTTCTTCTTGATCACATCGACACTGACGAACGTCGTCGCGGTGACGTAAGGCTTGCCGTCAGGCGACCGCTTCACGCCCGGCGCCGACTCGATGACTGACAGAGTATCGCGTGTGATCACGCTCTGCGGTGTGGAGGTGGCACCGCGGCTTATCACGTCGACGATGTCGGGCCGCGCGTTACCCCCATTGAAAATGCTGGCGCCTTCTCGGATCGCGAGCAGGGAAGTCAGCACGCCGACGGCCGCCGTGACACTGATGAGCGTGACGAACGAGGAGCCGCGGCGCTCGCTCATGCTCCTCAATCCCGCGCTAGTCAGCGCGACGGTTTGTTTGAGAAAGGTCATTGGTTATCCCCCTCCCGACTACCGGTCAGCAAGTGCTTCGGCCACTTGCAGTTTCAGGCCGCGCCACGCCGGCACGGAGCTGCCGGCGATCGCCAACACGACCGCGAATATGAGGCCGTTCACGATGACGTTGATCGGCATCGACGTGATACCGATCTGCGCTCGCGCCTGGGGCAGAATGATGGAGGCCAGGCCGAGCCCGATCCCGGCGGAGAAGACACAGAACAGTACCGCCTCGATGAGGATCAGACCCATCACGAGGCCGTCGGAGAAGCCCAGGGTCTTCAGGACGGCGAGTTCCGGTATCCGCTCGCGGACGGACTGCATCATCAGCGCACCCGTCGCCAACAGCAGGGCGAAGAATACTGCACCGATGATGCCGCCGACGATCAGGTCAATGTCGGCGATACGCTGTATCTGGCTCGCGATCAAATCGCCTTCGGACTGCGTGCGGGTCTCGTGCGGCGAATTGGCAAATGTCTTGTCGATCGCCGCAGCAACCGCGGGGGCGTGTGCGGGAGTGTCAGCCAGGGCGATGAACAGCAGAGTCGTGTCACGATCCGCCAGCCGTGCCTCGTTCAAAAGGTCATAGTTGACGATTGCGGCGCCGGCGCCGTTCGGCTGACTGGGGACGTCGAAGATACCGACGATGTTGAAACTCCAGGCGTTGGTGCCGTCGCTCTTGGGCTGCTGCGTCTGCAGCGGCAACCGGTCTCCCACTTTCAGTCCATAGCGCTGGGCCGGAATCGCCCCGAGGATCAGCCCGGAGCGGTCCTTCTTGAGCGCCTGAATCTGCTCGGGTGGCACGACATAGTCGGGGAAGATGCCGAAGAAAGCGTCCGGGTCGACCCCGTCCAGCGGAATGCCCTGACCCGGCTTCTGGTAGCTCGAGGGGAACTGGATGAGGGGACTGACCAGTTTGACTCCCGGGACGCTGCGGATCCGGGGCAGCAGTCCCATGGGAATCGGAACCCCCAGCGAGACACTGCTGCCGACGTAGAGCCGGTCGGCGTGCGCGCGGGCAATCGCTTGCTTGATCCCGGAATTCAGTCCCTGGAGCAGACCGAATAGCAGGAAGGCGCTGGCGATCTGCAGCAACAGCAACACAGCGCGACTGCGCTTGCGCCAGATTCCGGCCCAGGCGAGGGGCAGATATTTCATACCAGAACTCCCTCCGGTGCCCGCTGAGCGTGGACCGCGTCAGCGGGAAGGTCTGCTGCGGCAGTCTAGCTAGAAGTGGGGCCAAGCGGACAAGAAAGCGGCGACGTGAAGGGGTTTTGGGTCAACATGAGACCCCGGACTCGCCAGAAGGAGGCCTCTCCATGATCGACCACACGGGTATTGGTGTCGCGGACGTCGCGCGCGCCGCAGTATTCTATGACGCAGCCTTGGGGGCACTTGGGCTGCATAGAGTCGTGGAGCTTCCCGAGAACGACGGCATCGCTTATGGCGTCGACTATCCTGTTTTCTGGATTGATCGCTTTCACCCCCACGGCGTGAGACAGCACACGGCCTTCGTTGCCACGAGCCGCGCCGACGTGGATGCCTTCCATGCAGCCGCCCTGAAGGCGGGTGGAACCGACAACGGCCCACCCGGGCTTCGCGATACCGCCAAAGGCTACCCGCCGGGCTACTACGCTGCCTTCGTACTCGATCCTGATGGCAACAACATGGAAGCGATTTTCCGCAAATGAGCAAGCTCAAAAACGAACCGCAACTGTTCAAAGCCGCTTTGCTGGCAGGGATCGACTATGCCCAGGGGCGCAAGGCGGTTGAGTTCGAGCCCACCGACTCGGCCAGCGCGAAGGCGTTATATGTCTATCGGTTGCTCGTGCACGACAAGCTGATCGCGCCGATGCCGGAAAGTCAGGTCAGCGAGAAAACGATTCGGCACCGGCTGGCGAGCTGGTACGCCCACCAGCTGCCCGCCGGCCATCCACTGCTGAAATAGCACCGGACATCGTCGCAGCCGCGCCGTCGTCTACGGGGTCTGCAGGCGATATTCCGCTACCGAAATGATTCGTTGCGTGTGGGTGTCCCAAAGGATGTAACTGAGGGCTCGGCGGACGTCCGATAACTTCAGGCGCCTGACTTCCCCGAAGAGATGCTCATTGCGCTTGTGGCAGTCGACCAGGCAGTAATTGGGTATCGCGGACGAAAGGTGATGAATGTGGTGATACCCGATATTGATCGTGAACCAGTTCAGGTACGCCGGTAAGACCAGGAAGCTCGTGCCGTTGATCGCACCGGTGTCATAGTCCCAGCCCGCACTGTCGCTCGCGTAGGCATGCTCGAAATTGTGCTGCACTGTGAACAACACGATGCCGACACCACCGGCGAGAGAGACGCTGAGCAGGTAGATCGGAAAGAACACCGCCGGACTGCACAACCAACTCATCACGCCCCACACACTCAGTAGCGCAACGTTATTCCAGAACATGTGCCAGTACTCCTTCGGCGACTGCCAATAGCGCGTCCTGAAGGCGGCTGCATGCTCGCTGAATGAGACGTTGGGCTGTTTGATCTTCTTGCTGACGAGGAGTCCCGACAGCGCAAGGCTGCCGCGCAGCCACGTGTAGCGTGGGTTGAAGATCAGGTAGATGAAACCGACCAGGGGTGCCAGCGCCGGGCTGCACTTCCACCTGTAGAAGCGCTGTTGCCCGCTGGTCATGGCAGCGTATTCGGCGACCGAACGGGTGGTGTACGGTCCGCGATACTTCTCCCAATTGCCGTTGTGGGAGTGATGGTAGTTGTGATGCCGGGACCAGACGTACTGCGGCATCCCCGAAAACACGCCGAGGACGAAACCGAACAGACGGTTCAGTGACGGGGAGCGGAAGAGGCTGTTGTGGCCGCACTCGTGCATGAGCGCGAAAACACGCAGCGTGAACAAGGACAACATCGGCACGGCGGCAACCGCGTACCAAGGGGACTTGTCTCGGGTCATGACTACGAGACACCAGATGCTTGCGATGGCCGTGAGTGTCGTCACGACCTGGAACAAGCCTTTTACATCATCGGATCTGGAATGCTGACTAATGATCGCGCGTTTCTGTTCCTTCAAGACTTGAAGTGAAGACACAGTGGGGACCCCCGGTGCGTGCATTTGCAGTTATGTGGGCGAGGCTTGGCATCGGCTGTCTACGCCGTCGCGCGCGGTGCAGGAAATTAACGAATCGGGCCACGGCGCGCCTTCTTATGGTTTTCCGCGCCCGAGTGTAGCCCCTAATGAGAAGGCAGATTCGCCTTTTGGGCCGCGTCCGAGCGGACTTGACGCCCAAAATGCGCAGGAACATAGATACACGCCTATGTATATATACGTACTTTCGCAGCTCGCCGATCGCGCTGTGAGTTGGCTGTCGTGAATCCCATCAGGGAAATTCGCCCAACTGGGGACGGCGGCGCCGCGTTCGATGAGCTGCTGCGCCAAGAGGTTTTCCCATCCGCGCAGCCCGTCGTCCTGCGGGGCTTTGTGGCCCATTGGCCTTCGGTCGCAGCCGGACGTCGATCAGGAGATGACCTGGCGGCCTACCTCCGCCAATTCGATAACGGCAGTCCCGTCGACGCGATCATGACTCCGCCAGAAGTCGAAGGTCGGATCTTCTATGACGACTCGATGAAAGGATTCAACTACGTGCGGAACCGGTTGCCGATGTCCGCGGTGGTCGATCAGGTCATGCGGTATGCGGGGTTTGCCAAGCCTCCCTCGGTGGCGGTGCAAAGTGCGTTGATTCGCGATTGTCTCCCCGGGTTTCTCGGCGAGAACCGCCTGACCGTCCTGGACGAGAGTGTTCAGCCGCGGATCTGGCTGGGTAACCGCATTACGACGCCAACGCATCTGGACGAATGGAACAACATCGGTTGCGTCGTGACCGGGCGCCGACGCTTTACCTTGTTTCCGCCCGCGCAGGTCGGAAATCTGTATATCGGTCCTTTGGACTTCGCTCCGACGGGGGCGCCCATGAGCCTGGTGTCCCTGCACCGGCCGGACCTGGCTCGTTACCCCAAGTTTGCGGAAGCCTTACAGGCCGCGCGAGGGGCGGAGCTGGAGGCGGGGGACGCCGTCTTCATTCCGGCGCTGTGGTGGCATCACGTTGAGTCGCTCGAGCCCCTCAACGTATTGGTGAACTACTGGTGGCACGCCGTGCCGGGGACTGCCGTCGGCGCCAATTCCGGCTTCGATGCGCTCATCCACACCATACTCAACGTGCGTTCGCTGCCCCTCGCGACCCGGGAGGCGTGGTTGGCACTCTTCCAGTATTACGTGTTCGGAGAGAAGGGTTCTGTGACGGAGCACATACCGGAACATCGCAGGGGACTGCTCGGCGGCCTGTCGCCCGCGGAAGCTGAACGGATTCGGGGCTATCTGCAGGGGAAGCTGAAGTAGGGGACGACCACGCACGATGGCGCGACCGTTTTGGTGAGACGTGAATCAGTGCCGAGCGGTGCGGTGACCTCGGCGTTGCTGGGCCGAGCAGGCCAAGCCCTTGATCTGGCAGGCTCTTTTTGTCCGGTGAGAGGCTCCGCAGGGCGCGGCGCTGCAACGAGTCGGGCAGTGGCCGCTGAACAGGGGATTGGTGTTCATCACTCTGCCATCGCCTCCTCAACGCTCTCGCGGAACTCGATCTCAGCGGCGCGGACCACCGCGGTGGTGCCGAGGAGCTGGAGGGGGCGCTGCTGGCGGGCGGCCTTGCGGCGAAGCATGCTCAGGAAGTGAATGCCCGTCTGGTCGAACCGGTGAACGTCGGAGAGATCTACCAGAAGAGCGTGAGGGCCCGGCCCTATCGAGTTCATCAGAGCCGAGGTCATGCCGATGGAGCTCTGCTCGGTCATGTCGCCCGTGACTTTCAGGCCGACCTGGGTCGTTTCCGCGTGGAATTTCATTGAACCTGCCTCCCCGTGCCCTGTGAGCGCAGTATCGGCATCGCGCTCGCGCAGGAAATTCGAACAGCGCACAGTTGCGCAAACACGCATCCACCGGAAACTACATACGAGCCCGGCTTTGCGACCGGGCCGTGCTTTTTCCGCGCGCCTCCCAAGGATTCATCGCGCCGCTGCGTCCAATGAAGGCAGGCTCCCGCTCCCCGAGGAACCGCGTCGGCAAACGCCGACTCTCAGCTATCATTGCTTTCGCGGCCGAGCTTGGCCCCGGATGGCGGAAGGATCGCTCATGCGCACACGTGTCATCGTGATGGCCTCGGCACTTCTCGGCACGGTTCCCGTCGCGGCTTCCGCAGCCGACCGAGCGGTTTCCGTGACGATCTACAACAACGATCTGGCGCTCATTCAGGACAAGCGCGACCTGCAGGTCCAGGGAGGGCGGCAGCGAGTGGAGTTCCAGGACGTCTCGGCGCGAATCCGCCCCGAAACCGTCTCCCTGGCCGCGAGCGACCTCTCGATCGTCGAGCAAAACTTTGATTTCGATCTCTTGACGCCGGGCAAGCTCATGGAGAAGGCCGTCGGCCAGGAAATCACCCTGGTTCGAGTCAACCCGTTGAACGGCGTGGAGACGCGCGAGCAGGCACAGGTGCTCGCGACCAACGGCGGCGTGGTTCTGAAGATCGGCGATCACATCGAAGTACTCCGCGACGACGGCCTGCCCGTCCGCGTCATCTTCGCCAAAGTCCCAGACAACCTCCGAGCGCACCCGACGCTTTCCGTGACGGTCAACAGCACTCGCGCCGGGACCCGAACGGCGACGTTGAGCTACCTGACACCCGGGCTCGGTTGGAAGGCGGACTACGTGGCGCTTTACGACGAGAAGGAGAGCAAGATCGATGTGCAGGGGTGGATCACTCTGACCAACTCCACCGGTACGACGTATGACAACGCCCAGACCCTGCTGGTAGCCGGCGCGCCGAATCAGGTCGAGGGCGGGAATCAATACCCACAGCAGCAGTTCTATCGCCCGCAACCTCGCAACAACCTGCAGCAGGCGGGGACGGAAAGTGGCACGCGAGAGCGGTTGGGCGACTACTACCTCTACCCGTTGGCCGAGCGCACGACGATCGCCAATCAACAGACCAAACAGGTCAGCTTTCTGGATGTCCGGGGCGTTCCGGCCGAGCATGGCTACGAGTACCGAAATCGTTGGCTCGGCACCCAGGAAAAACCAGCAAGCGCCAGAACGACCTACAGCTTCTCCACCGGTTCGAAGGCCGGGCTCGGTGACCAGCTTCCTGCCGGAATACTGCGCTTCTACATGAAGGACCAGCGCGGCGATCCGCAGTTCATCGGCGAGAGCCGCATCGATCACACGCCGATGGGCTCACGGCTTTCGCTCGATACAGGCGATGCATTCGACGTGAAGGTCAAGCCAACAGTCCTCAAGCGCACCCGCCTCAGCACGTTCGACTGGCAATCCGACATGAGCTACGAGCTCACCAACGCATTGCCGCGGCCCGTGGTGGTGAAGCTCCTTCAGGATGGACTGATCGCCGACTCACGCATTCTGAAGGAAAGCCTCAAGAGCACCCGGCGCAGTGCCGACGTGGCTGAGTGGTCGGTCACCGTCCCGGCCAACGGCAGTACGACGGTGACGGCCACCTTCGAGACACGGTTTTAGGAAGGGGCACGCAATGCGTAGGCATTGCTGGTGGTTGGGGCTGGTTGTCTGTGGGGTCGCCCACGCAGCCGACCCGGTTCATGAGGTTGCCGCGGATCCTCCGAACGATCTCGCTGTCACCGTATACCGGTCTCCGTACCGATCCGCCGGCTCTCTGGAATTGGACGATCTCGAGGGTTTCGCTCTCATTCGCGAGACTCGTGTCATACGGATTCCGGCTGGCGAGACCCGCGTCCGCTTTGAGGGCGTGGCCGACGGTATCGAGCCGGTGAGCGCGATTGTCTCCGGACTTCCGGGTGGGCTCATCGAACGCAATCGCGACGCGGCCTTGTTGAGCCCCGAGACGCTGATCGCGGCGACTGCGGGCAAGGCAGTCACTCTGGTGCGGTCGAACCGTAGAACAGGGAAGGCCGAACGAGTCTCCGGCACGATCACGGCCAGTAACGATGGCGTCGTCTTCCACACTGCCGATGGCTTCGAGGCACTGCAGTGTTCCGGATTCCCGGAAGACGTCGAATTCACCAGTACTGCTGGTCTGGCTGCGGCGCCCACTCTCTCGATTCTAGTGCGCACTGCCGCACCTCTGACGCAGGAGGTCACTCTTTCGTATCTCGCTCGAGGATTCGACTGGGCCGCTGACTATTCCGCGACACTGTCCCCGGATGGCAAAACCCTCGACCTGGGTGCGTGGGTGACCTTGGGAAATTCCAACGGCATAGGCTTCCCGTCAGCGCATACACAGGTCGTTGCCGGCAAGCTCAACCGCGAAACCGATGAGGTCGATCCGATCGATCTCGGCGGGCCGGTGATTGCGCGGTGCTGGCCGCAAGGCAAGACAAGCGATGTGGCGATACTGCAAATTGCTCGCGACGCCTCTGAGCGCAGGTCCGCGGCCTTGGCCGCTCCCATGGCCTTGGCGGCGAAATCGGCCGGCGCGCTCGAGGAGATCATGGTCACCGGTTCGCGGATCCAACAAGAGCAACTCGGCGACCTGAAGCTTTATCGCGTCCCCGAGCGCACCACGGTCGCGAGCCGTCAATCCAAGCAGGTCCGGCTGCTCGACCGGCAGGCCATTCCGGTCCGAATCCTCTACACGGCGTTTGTGTCTCCGGAGGAGACGGAGGGGCAGTCACAGATTGCCAAGGTGCTGCTCAGGACCCGGAATGTCAAAGAGAGTCACTTGGGGCTCCCGTTGCCGTCCGGTCGCTTGTCTCTCTTCGAACATCACGGCGAGGACTCGCTGTTGGTCAACGAAGCGCCCGTTCGTGACACCGCGGTCAACGAAGAGGTAGAGATCGACGCAGGGACGTCTAACGATGTTCACGTCGTCACTGTCGCCGAGGAAACCAACATCGACGAGGGAACGGCCAAGACCATTTCGCTGGTGCCGGGGATCTCCCTGCGTAACGTCGCTGAAACCGGGACCGGGCGCACGGAGATCAGTAACGCGCGCTCCGCGCCGATCGAGTTCGAACTGCGGATGCGTCTGCCGGATGGTGTGCGGGTCATTCGGGCCGATCACCGGGTGGGGACGAAGAACGGCCAGCCGATCTTTCGGTTGACGGTCCCAGCGAACGGCACCCTCACGGTGAGGTATCAGCTCGCGTCGTTCAAGACGGAGCTGGTGAGGCCCTGAGCCACGATGGCCCGCGCCAAAAAGTCAGTACGCTCACTGCTTCGCCCATACGGGCGCAAACCCTCACGCCCTCGCGCGTCTCGGCCCATCGAGTCGGATCCGGCCATGGAAGCGCTCTGGCACGTTGTGTCCCTGATCCCGTCCGGCCGGTACTCAACCTACGGGGACGTCGCCCGTGCCGCGGGCCTACCGGGTCGCGCGCGACTCGCGGGCCGCGCGTTGAAGAACATGCCACCGGGCATGCACCTGCCGTGGCACCGGGTGCTCGGCGCTGGTGGACGCATCGTCTTTCCCGAGGGCTCACGTCACTTCCGCGAGCAGGCGAGTCGGCTGAGAGGGGAGGGTGTGGCAGTCAAGAACGGTAAGGCCGACCCCAACGCGCTCGCAGTGCTGGGAGAGATGTAGCCCCCGGGTCCATGTCGGGCGTGTGTGAGGTAATCGTGATCGCGCTGCCTGACGCAGGCTAGTGCGCAGCAGTGCCGAAAAGATACTTCCGCCCGATGTCCCCAACGATCCCGTCAGGGTTCGATTCCTGGGTGTTGGTCAACACGACGACGCCAAGGCCGTCTTTCGGATAAAACAGATACGCCGCATATGGCCCCCCGGTGCCACCGGCAGCAGGGTGCTGTGCGTCGGGCACGAGAAGCAGCCCACCGAGCGCTTCACCCCTCCACGGGTACTCAGGACTGGGAGGTATCTGTGACAGCGTGCCGTCCTTGAATCGCACTGGGGTCAGCAGCGTGTCCAGGCTCGCCCGGCTGATGAGTTTGCCGTTCATCAGCGCGACGACGAAACGAGCCAGATCCTGCGCCGAGATATTCAGCCCGTTGTTCGGATACACCATGGGTGGGCTCTTCCAGTTCTGAACCTTCAACTCCCCGGCAATGGGAGCACCCTTGGCGTCGAAGTCGAACGGGGTGTAGATCGGACCCCGATTGCGGATCAGCGTGTGGCTGTCGCCGAATTGCGGATCCTTCAGCCCCGCGGGCGCGAACAGTTGCGTTCTGCAGAACTCGACGAAGGACTGGCCGCTCAGCTTCTCGATCAACAACCCGAGCAGCATGTAGTCCGTCTGGCAGTAGCGGTAGTGAGTGCCGGGTTCGAAGTCCAGCGGTCGATCCCGAAGCAGGGCGATGGCTTCCTGCGCCGTCGCTGCAATGGGATCGGCGCTGCCGGGCTTGACGATGTCGGGCAGGCCGGAGGTGTGGCTGAGCAGCTCACGGACTTTGACGCTACGCCAGCTCTCCGGCAGGCCCTCCACATACATCCCGATCCCGTCGTCCAGCTTCACCCGGCCGCCTTCGATCAGCTTCATCACGCCGACGGCGGCGAACGACTTCGTCACGGAGGCAACATGAAACAGCGTAGTGGGGGCGACGGGGACGTGGAATTCGAGACTGGCTTCGCCGAAGGCGGTGACTCGTTCGAGTCGCCCCTGACGGATCACCGCGAGAGCAAGTCCCGGGATGTGGCGCTTGGCCATGACATCCCGCACATAGGAGTCGACGTCGGCGTCGAGTTTGTTGGCAGGAGTGCCTTGCGCTCCGGAGTCGTCGGACCCGTTGGTGGAACCCGCTGCGGAGCGACCCTGTTTGTGAGGCGGCGCGTTCTGTACCAACGCCGGTGGGGCCTGGGCGAGCACGACCAGCAACATCATCAGGAACAGCGAAAACGACCGCCGAACGGGGCTGTGGACTCCCGTTCGGCGGTCCCTGGAACGCGGCGCGGCCCGGAAGGGCAAGTCAAGCCGCCGCATCGATACACCCATTCCCTAGCTCATTCCTTGGTTCATTCCCTGCATTACCTTACTTGTGCGTGAAAGTTACGGGCACGTCCTGCGGGCCCTGCTTCCAATGGCCCTTCAGCGTCTTCCCGGCCAGGTCGGCATCGAACTCCAACCCGTTGGCAACCGCCTTCAACACGACCTTGTCACCGGTCACGGTCGCTTCAGTGATCGGAATGTCGGTGACCTTTGCCGAAGTGTTGTCGAGATAGCCGAAGTACTTGCCCTGCGGGTCCTTCTCGAAGCGCAGGGCGATGTCGAAGGAGGTTTTCTGTCCCTGTGGGTTGGTGACCTCGATCGTGCCGTCCCAGGTGCCGGCGAGCTTGGCGAAGCCATCCGCGTTCAACTTCAGGGCGAGGGACGGGATATCACCCTTCTTGAGCGTCAGCGGGGTTGCGCGGGCGTTCTGGTTGAGTGTCCCCGACAGCGTGTCACCCTTCAGGTCGGCGCTGTAGTCGGCGCCGACTCCCGGCACCTTCATGACCAACTTGTCGCCAGTCAGGGTTGCCTCGGCGATCGGTATACCCTTGGCCTTCTGCGCGGGGCTATCCAGGAAGCCGAGCAGCCGACCCTTGGAGTCCTTCTCGAAACGAAAGATCGTCGGCAGCGACATCTTCTGACCCTGAGTGGTCGTGAACTCGAGAATGCCACCCCAGGCGCCTTCCAGCTTGGCGAAGGCATCCGCGCTGAGCTTCAACGCCAGGACCGGAGCCTCGCCCTTCTTCAGCACGACCGGCAGCGACGGGCCGCCTTGGGCCCACGTCCCCGTGAAGGTCGCGTTGGCATAGGTGGCCTTGAGCTCACCCCGCACCTGCGGGATCTTGAACTCCAGGTTGGTCCCGTCGAATTCGATATCCGACATCGGGATGTCCTGGCCTCCCTGTTCGGGGACCGAGAGGGTCCCGCCGATGTCGCCCTTGGGATCCGTCTTGAACTTCAACACGAACGTCAACGTGCCGAAGGGCGCTTTGAGCGGACCCGCCCAGGCGCCACCGGTCAACAGGTCGATGTTGGCCTTGGACAGAACAGGCTTCTGGTAAGGCGACAGGACCAATGGCAGGTTGCCGCCGGGCTGGGCCCAGGTGCCGTCGATGGTGTTGCCCTTGACCGTCCCGCTGTAAGTGCCGCTCAGGGACGGGACCGTGACTTTCACAGTGCCGCCTGCAACGGTTACCGACTGTGCGGTCAGGTTCTTGATCGCTCCGTTGTCGGGCGAATTCAGGGTCGCGCCGTAGCTGCCGTCGGGCTTGCGCGCAAAGATGAACTGGATGGTGATGGTGGAGCCGGGGCTCGCTTGGAGCTTGCCCTGCCACGTTCCGGTGAGGTCGGCGTCGGCTGCCAACGCCGGTCCGATCCCGGACAAGGCGAGCAACCAGACCCAAGCGGCGCGCAACCCCAGAGCCCTCATCCCTTGCATGAACTTCCCCATGTGACCCCCTAAGGTCCAAAGTCAGTGCCAAAAACCCAAGTCACTCGAATAGCTCGATGTCAGGAAACGTGGCGCAGCGCATGCACGGGATCGGCACTGGCCGTCTTGAGCGACTGCAGGGCCACGGTGGTGAACGCAATGGCCGCCGCGGTGGCCCCGGCCAGAACGAAGATCAACGGGTTGATTCCGGCCCGATAGGCAAAGCCGCTCAGCCACTGGTCCATGGCGAAATAGGCGAGGATCGACGCCAGGACCGAGGCGATCAGGACCAGGATCAGGATCGGCCGCGAGAGCAGGGTGATGATCTGCCAACTTGTGGCCCCCAGCACCTTGCGTGTGCCGATCTCCCGTGTCCGCTGTTCCGTGGTGAACGCCGCAAGTCCAAACAAGCCCAAACACGCGATGAAGATGCAGACGCCGGCGAAGACGCTGATCAGCTTCATCAGCTGGTGCTCGGCCTTGTAGAGATTGTCGAGCGAGTCGTCGAGGAATGTGTATTCGAAGGGATGCTTCGCATCGACCTTGCTCATGACTTTCTCGATGTAATCGAGGGTCCCACTGACGTCGTCTCCGGAGATGGCCACCACCATCAAGCGTCGCTGGAACGGTCGGAAGATGTCCTGCACGTTCGAAAAGTCGTTGACCAGCGGAAACATCGCGAGCGGCTCGATCGCGTAATGGAGGGACTTGAAGTTGAAGTCCTGCACCACCCCGACCACCCGCCCGGTGGCCTGCCCGAAGGTGATCCGCTTGCCGATCGGGTTGGTCCAACCCATCTTGCGCACCATGGCCTCGTTGACCAGCCAGTTCGAGCCGACGTCCGTCAGCAGGTGCGTGGAGAAGTCGCGACCCTGGACGATCTTCAGGCCCATCACCTGGATGAAGTCGTCCCCGATCGGGGTGTTGTTGAAGATTTGCTGATCGAGCCCGCCGTCGTTGTTCTCCACCGTAGTCGTGTTGACGCTGGTGTTCTGCCCCAACATGATCAGGGTCTGCGACACGCCGGTGATGTGGCCGTTCTTCAGCAGCTCCGTCCGGATGGACGGCAGCTTTTCGATGGTGGAAGTGCCGCGCAAGGTCACGACCAGCCGGTTCTCTTTCTTGAATCCCAGGGACTTGTTCGCGACGTAGTGCATCTGCGCCGCCATCAATAGCGTGCAGGCGATGACCGCGGCCGAAATGGTGAACTGCGCCAGCACCAGCGCTTCGCGCAGACGCAGGTTGCCCTTGCCGCCCGTGGTCTTTCCGGTCAGCGCCGACAGGGGCGCCCACGAGGAGAGATAGATCGCGGGATACAGGCCTGATAGCAGGCCCATCAGCAGTCCCAGCCCGACCAGCCACGCGAGCAGGATCGGCTGCTGGCGCAGGTTCAATGACACCTCGTTGCTCATGAGCGAACCGAGCGGTGTCAGCTTCAACAGGACTTCCACCAGCACCAGCCCGAGGATCAGCGCGATCAGCGAGAACAACATCGCCTCACCCAGGAACTGCGCCGCGAGGGATCCTCGGGTCGCTCCCAGGATCTTGCGGATGCCGACGGACCGAGCGCGTCGGGTAGCCCGCGCAGTTGCGAGGTTCATGTAGTTGATGCACGCGACGGCGAGGATGAAGATTGCCACTGCAGCGCACCCGTACAAGTAAAGCGGATTCCCGTTGGGCTTGTCGTATTCGACCTCGGACTGCAGGTGCGTGGCGGTCAGGGGCTGCAGCCAGCTGTGCCAGGATCCGCTGGTCGCCTTGGCGATATCCGCCATGTAACGATTGAAGAACTCGTCGTTGATCCGCTGGTAGCTCTTGGGATCGAAGCCCGGCGCCATCAGGTAGTACGTGTAGACATTGATGCCGAACAGGCTCTGCCGGCGCAACGTCGGGTTATCCGAGTCGCGCAGGAACGAGGTGTTCCCCGACCAGAGAATGTCGTATTTCAGGTGAGTGTTGGTCGGCTGATCGGCGAACTCCGCGGTGATCTTGTTCTGGATGCCGGTGTCCGTCGTGATGTACTGGCCGATGGGATTGGCATTGCCGAAGTACTTCTTGGCGAAGGTCTCACTGACCGCGACGCTGCCTTCCTCCTTGAGGGCGTTCTCGTCACCGTAGATGAACTTGTGAGTGAAGACCTTGAAGACATTGGGGTCGACGAAGTAGCTGTTCTCCCAGTAGAACGTATCGTTGCCGTGGTGGACGGCTACGCCGGAGCCGTTGGCGTTGTCCTGGAAGCGCACGAACTCGAGGATTTGCGGATTGTCGGCCTTCATCATCGGGCCGAGCGCGCGTGAGGTGACCGCGAATTTGTTCGTCGCGCCGTTGACCGTGAACTCGTTGACTACGCGATAGATCTGATCGCGCTTGACGTTGTAGCGGTCGTAGGTCAGCTCGCTGAGCAGGAACAGGCCGAGGATCAGACAGCACGCGATGCCCAGAGACAGTCCGACGATATTGATCGCCGCGTATAGCTTCTCGCGCTGCAATGTCCGAAGGAGTACGACGAAGTAGTTGCGCATGGTCCGCCCCTTCGGCCTAGTTCCCGGCGGTCTTGTCGGAGACGACCTTGCCGTCGAGCAGGTTCACGATGCGTCTGCTGAAGGCGGCATTCGTCGCCGAGTGCGTGACCATCAGGATGCTGGTCCCCTCCTCATTCAGGCTGAGTAACAGCTTCATCACCTCGTCGCCGTGCTCCGAGTCGAGGTTACCCGTCGGCTCGTCCGCCAGGATCAGGTTCGGCTTGTTGACGAGCGCGCGGGCGACCGCCACACGCTGCTGTTGACCGCCCGAGAGTTGTGCCGGGAAGTGCCCGCGGCGGTGCGCGATATCCATCTTCTCCATGACGGCCTCGACCCGCCCACGCCGGTCGTGTGCTGGGACGCCACCATAGACGAGGGGCAGCTCGACGTTTTCATACACGGTGAGCTCATCGATCAGATTGAAGCTCTGAAATACGAACCCGATGTTCGCTTTGCGGATCTTTGCGCGCCGGCTCTCGGGATAGCTCGACACGTCCTCGCCGAGAAACTTGTAACTGCCGCCTGTCGGGCTGTCGATCAGGCCCAGGATATGCAGCAGAGTGGATTTCCCGCAGCCGGAGGGGCCCATGAACGAGACGAACTCGCCTTCGCTCAACGTGAAGTTGATGTTGTCCACGGCCGTCGTTTCCACGACGTCGGTGCGATAGACCTTCTGGAGATTCGTGGTTTCGATGATCATGAACGGTCCCGCCTGGTCTTCAGAGGTTCGTTGAACTTGAGCTGATCGACGCTGTTGAAGGTGTCGTAGCCGGAGGTGATGATCCGGTCGCCGGGGCGCAAGCCTTCCAGAACCTCGACCTCGCGCGGGTTCTGTCGTCCCATGCGGACATCGACCTTGCGAGCGCTCGCGCCGTCGTCCGAGATGAGATAAACCCAGCGGCCGCCGGTCTGCTGGAAGAAGCCGCCCTTGGCGACAGTCAGCGTCTGCGAGGGAGAGCCGAAGGTCAGCTCGACTGTCAGGGATTGGCCACGTTTGAGCGACTGCGGGACGTCCCCCGTGAAGACGACGTCTGCCTCAAAGGCGCTGTTCTTCACCTCAGGGTAGATCTTCGTCACCTTGACGTCCCAGTTCTTGTCATCGAGGTTGATCCGTCCGGTCCCGCCGACCTGCACTCGGGCGATATAGAACTGGTCGATCTTGACGCGGACCTTGAACTTGTCGAGCAGGTCGATCTGGCCGATGCGCTGGCCCGCCGGGATGTTCTGCCCGATCTCCGCGTCGATGGTCGATAGATACCCCGAGATCGGTGCGCGGACCTCCAGGCTCTTCATGATCTTGCCGACGAGTTCCAAGCTGTCGTTGAGCTTGCCGATCGCGCGCCGCACCTGGACGAGCAGTTGCTCGGAGAGTTGGTCGTCACGACGGATCCGTTCCTTCAGCACGTCGCGATGGTTCTTCAGATACTGGACCAGATTCTTCTGGATGTCATAGGTCTCCTGAGAGATGGCCTCGTTGCCGTCCTTGATGAGCTGGTCGTAGCGCCGCATCTTGGCTTCGCCGTCCATGATCTGGTGCTCGAGGTCCAGGAGATTCTCACGCAAGACCAGGCCGCTTTGTCCGCGGTCGGCCTCGGTGGTGCGTTGAATGTCGAGGTTATATAGAAGCTGAGTCTCCGTATCGATCGAGGTGCGCTGCAACGTGGCGTTGGAGAGCTTGAGGATGAGGTCCCCTTTCTCCACGTGTTGCCCGCCTTCGACGAGGATCTCATCGACCCGGCCGCCTTGCTCGACATCCAGATACACGGAAGTCGCCGGCTGTACGGTTCCATCGAAAGGGTAGTACTCGAGGAACTCGGTCTTCTCCACTGTGGCCGTCGTGAGGCGGCTGGAGTCGACGGTCAACCGGCTGCTGTTGCTGCGCGACATGAGTTGCCAGCCGAGCAGCACGACAGCCAGTGCAACGCCCCCAATGGCGGCCCATCGCCACGGCGAGGGACCCTTCTTTTCGATTGTTTTGTCCATGTACTCGCGGCAGAGTGATCAAAAGCCGTGCCAACCCGCGCCCCCCTGACTTTTCCCTGCGCTTTGAGAGACTTATACCCGCCTCCGGGCAACCCGTTACGCGTCCGGGTGTTTCGATCTGAAACAACTTGTGTTTCACTTCGGTACATGACCCCCGCGCAGGGTGCAGGCCCCGAAGCTTGCGACATCCTCATCGTCGACGACTCCGCCGAGGTCCTGCTCGCCGCCGAGCTGGTGTTGAAAAAGCGCTTTCGGTCGGTGGTCACGACGTCCGACCCCCGGCAGCTTCCGACCCTGCTGGCCGAGCGGAGTTTCGACGTCATCCTCCTGGACATGAATTTTACCGCCGGGGCGACCTCAGGTCAGGAGGGTATCGACTGGTTGCGCACCGCACAGTCGCTCGCGCCGGAGACAAAAGTCATCCTGATGACGGCCTACGGTGCTATCGAGACGGCCGTCAGTGCGATTCGCGAGGGCGCTGCCGACTTCGTCGTCAAGCCTTGGGACAACGCAAAGTTGGTTGCCACCGTGTCGGCGGTCTCCCGTCTTGCGCACGCCGACCGGGAGGTTGCGAGCCTCCGCCGCCGCCAACGCTCCCTCAACGAATACCTGGGTCAGGACTCCGAACAGATCGTGGGGAATTCGGCAGGGCTGAAGACGGTGTTGACGAGCATCTCCAAGGTCGCCGAGACCGATGCCAACGTGCTGATTCTCGGGGAGAACGGCACTGGCAAGGAGTTGGTCGCCCGGGCCGTTCACCGCCAGTCGTTGCGGCACGGCCAGGCCTTCATCAGCGTCGATCTGGGCGCCATCTCCGAGACCCTGTTCGAGTCAGAGCTGTTCGGCCACCGCAAGGGCGCCTTCACGGACGCGCGCGAGGACCGGGCAGGGCGGTTCGAGGTCGCCTCCGGGGGGACGTTATTTCTGGATGAGATCGGCAATCTGAGCCTGCCCATGCAGGCGAAGCTGTTGGGTGTGCTCGAGAGCAAGGCGATCACGCGCGTGGGGTCGGATCGGCCGATCAAGGTCGACGCCAGAGTGATCTGCGCCACCAACCTGACCGCCGCCGAGCTGCGCTCGCCGTCGCGGTTCCGGCAGGACCTGCTCTACCGGATCAATACGATCGAGATCCATGTGCCGCCGCTGCGGGAGCGTGCCGAGGACATTCCCGCGATCACGGCGCATTACTCGCGGCTCTACGCGCGCAAATACAACAAACCGGAGCCGCGATTCGACGCGATGGCGTTGGAGAGACTGAAAGGCTACCCCTGGCCCGGAAACGTCCGCGAGCTGCGGCACGCGATCGAGCGCGCCGTCATCATGAGTGAGAACGGCAAACCCAGCCTCGACGGGCTGCTCCCCATTGCCCAGGGAACCGCGGAACCCGCCACCCTCAACCTGGAAGCGCTCGAGAAGCAGGCCATCCTGAAGGCCATCGCCCAGCACCAGGGCAATCTCAGTCAGGCCGCCCACTCGTTGGGTCTGGGGCGCACCACGCTGTATCGCAAGATGACCCGCTATGGGATTCAGTAGCTTCCGGTTCAACGTCCTACTGCGGGGAGCGACGTTTGCCTGGCTCTCTCTACTGGCGGTGTGGAGCGCGTTGGAAACTCAGTTTCTGGCCACTCCGATCCTGTGCGGAGTCCTGGCGCTGCTGAGTCTGGTCGAGATGATCGGGTACGTCGAGCGCACCACACGCGATCTCGCGACCTTTCTGACTTTTGTGACTCATGACGATTTCTCGACGCCGATCGTGCATCCCTCCAAGGGTCGTGCATTCGGTGAGTTGCACGCAGCCTACGACGTACTGAGCGGGGCTTTGCGTCGGCTGAATCAGCAGAAGGCTGCGAATCACCGGCAGTTGGAGGCTGTCGTTGCACACGTGCCGATTGCGCTGTGCTGCTTCGATCAATTCGGAAAGGTGACGCTTTCGAACGAGCAGGGTCAGCAGCTGTTCAACCTGCCGCATCTCAATAGCATGCGCTCGTTCGAGCGCGTCGACGCGCGTCTCCCTGACATGCTGAGTCAGTTGAATGACGGCGAGCGGGCGATGCTCAGCGTTCGCGTGGGAGACGAGTCACTTCAGCTCGTGCTCTATGCCACGACGTTCGAGCTCCTGGAACAACAGTACAAGCTCGTCTCCTTCCAGAATATCCGTGACGAGCTCGACCGCCAGGAAATCGACTCCTGGCAAAAGCTCATCCGGGTCCTCACCCACGAAATCATGAACTCGGTGACGCCGATCCTGGCTCTGAGCGGGGTGATCCGCGAAACGCTGCTCGACGAAAGCGAGACCCCGACGCTGCGCACCCTGAGTCCCTCGGAGCACAGCGATGTGCTTCGTGGCATCACCGCCATCCACACCCGCGGCAAAGGTCTGCTCGATTTCGTGCAGGCCTATCGCAGCTTCGCCCGGCTGCCGACGCCGGAGTTCGCACCGCTGGACGTCTACGCGCTGTTCGAGCGGGTTCGCATTCTGATGTCGGCCGAAGTCGACTCGGGCCGCATCGCCCTGGTCCTCGAATGTACGCCGCGGGAGCTGCAGATGCGGGCCGATGCCCGACAGATCGAGCAGGTGCTGATCAACCTGATGCGAAATGCCGTCGAGGCGTTGTCGGATACGCCCAAGCCGCGTATCCACCTGGACGCCTCACGGAACGAGTACGGCCAGGTGTTGGTTCATGTCTACGACAATGGTCCGGGAATTTCTGCCGACCACGTGGACAATATCTTCGTGCCGTTCTTTACGACCAAGCGCAGCGGAACCGGCGTCGGGCTGAGTATCTGCCGGCAGCTGGTCCACGCGAACCGGGGCGTCATCTCGGTGCGATCGGTGCCCGGGGAGGGCACCGTCTTCACACTGCGGTTCCGGTAGCGGGACGCGGGTCCCTGCGTCAGCTTCCCTTCCGCACGTACACGTTTCCGTTGAACGTCCGCAGCTCGATGTCAGGGCCGCCGCCGTTGAGGCTGCCGTAGATTCCCCGATTCACATCGATCCGATAGCGTCCACCCTCTCGACGAGTGTCCTCAACCTGCGGGGCCGGCTGGGGCAGTGTCGCGACGTCGAAGTCCGTGAACACGCTGCCGTTGTCTGAGCGCAGTTTGAGATTGCACTTGATCGACGGCGGAAAGGTGACATCGACGGCCCCGTTCAGAGACGTGAAGGCCATGGGCTTCTCGGCGCTGACTCGATCGACAGTGGCCAATACCTTCCCGTTCACCGTATGCGCTACTACCGACCCACCGACATGCTTGAGCTCGATGGAGCCGTTGACGTTACTGAGCTCGAGCTCCCCGTCGACGCCATCGATTTCGAGGTTGCCGCCGTTGACCGTGGACAGCTTCAGGCTGGTGCGCTTCGGGACCTGAATCTCGAACGAGACCAGCCGGTTGAACGAGGGCGAGTCGATCTTGATCTCGTTGTTCTGCTCCGTGACGGTCATTGACGCTTGCTGCGGCCACAGTCGGCGCATTCCCTGCGGGGTCTCGCTCTCATCCTCGCGGTGCCGACGGGGTCCACAGCATCCCGGGCCGGCATGGGTTTCCGTTTCGATGAGCACGTCCTTGCGGTCCGTGCCCTTGACCGTGATGCCGCCCATGATGATGCCGATGCGCAGCGTTCCGGGCCGCGAAGGATCACTGAAGGCGACAACGGTGCGATCGCCATCCGGCGTGATCGTGTTCGTCGTCGGGTTTGCAGACGAGTCGGCCTTGGGAGTGCCTTTGGCTGCCGCCTCGGCCGGCCCTGAGGACAGCGTTGCCAACAGCGGCAGCAGGGCGATGCAGGCCAGATATCGGGTTGATGCGTTCATGACATTCGAATCCTATTTATTTCGAGCGGCGAATCACCCGCACGTCGCCGTTCAAACTTTGCAGGGTCAACTCGGGGCCGCCGTTGCCGACGCGTACCGACGTATAACCTGTTGTGCGATACACGGACATACCGCCTTGCTTCTCTCTGGTTACGTTGGTGATGGCGCCTTGTTGTGTCACGTCGAAATCGGTGTACAGGCCACCGTTGAAGGTTTTCAGGCGCAGATCGGCCGACAGGCTCTGCGGAAAGGTGACCGCGACCTCGCCGTTGATCGTCTTGAAGGTTGACTTGCCTTGTGGGGACCCGACGAACGAGGCGGTAACCGGGCCGTTGATCGTGATCGCGTCACCGGAGCCGGACACGTCGGTCAGTACGATGCGGCCGTTGATACTGTGGATGTCGAAGTCACCTTGGGTGCCCGTAACTTCCACCTTGCCGTCATTGATAGTACAGAGCTCGACACGCGTGTTCTTCGGGACTTTGACCGTGAAGTCGTAGCGAACATCGTAGTGATGGTGCCAGCCACGGCGAGACCAGCTGCTGTTGTCATCGCCGCAGGCGTTTTGGCCCGGATATTTTACGATAGCGCCTACTGTCGCAGCGTTGTCCCCGACGTCCAGAATGACGTCGCGGTTTCCTTCTGCGAGCTCCTCCTTGGAGTCCGCATACACCGTCTTATCGACGGTCATCTGTACATCCGATCCGTCATAGGCCTCGACGTTGATTCTCCCCGTGATCGTACGGATCTCGAGGGTGTGAGGCCCGCTGCCGGTGAAATGCAGCGTGTGTTGGGTTGTTGAGTGGTCCGTCAGGCCCGACCAGGCGTGGGCCGTCGAGAGCCCGGTGGCAGCTGCCAAGGCCGCCAACATTGAAAGCGGGAGTGTCCGCGTCATCATGCAGCCTCCAAATGGCCGATGCCCCACTTGGCGCGAGCTCGTACCGTTGCGTCTAGTTTGTCGTCGCTGGACAGTCGACGGAGTGTGTCGATTGCCTGGCGGTCCTGTGTTTCCACTACAAAGTCGATGAGTGCCATTTGCACCAGAGGTGACGTCTGGGTGCCGAGCGCCTGGAGCGTCGCGTTGCGCACGACATCGCGTTCTGAGAAGCGCTTGAGAGCATCGATGCTCGCCAGCCGCACGTTGACGTTCCCGTCGTGCATCAGCGTGTCGATCAGCGCTGCGACCACTTCATTGCCGGGGCTTTGCAGCTGGTTGCTCCAGCTCACGCCTTTGAGGCGTTCAGCGGCTGATTCCTGCTGCATCAGGGAGAGCGTCACCATCTGCCGCAGGTCCCGCACTTCCTGGCTGAGCTCCCGGACCTCCGGGACGGCGGCCGGTTGCACGACGGGGCGGGTTTCGCGACCGACCTGAATGCCGATGAGAACGAGCAGGAGCGCGGCGCAGGCCTGCAGGACCGGCTTCAAGGGCAAATAATTCTTCAGCCATTCGCCGAGGAGATTTCGCTTCTGCTTCGGCTGCTCCGCGACCAACATCTGCCGGAACCTCGCGCGCATGCCGTCGCTGTCTACGCGCATGGCCGGGATCTCGCCCAGCTTCGCCCAGGTGTCCTCGAACTCCCGCCGCTCGGTCTCGCCGAGCGAGCCGGCTAGATCATCGATAGGGTTCGTTGAGTTGTCTTCGGGTTGCATGATGGTTTCTCGACCAATCGCAAATAGGTGTCGCGCAGTTCTTTCACCGCGCGGTGAATTCGGACTTTGACGGTGCCGGGATCGACACCCAACAGCTCCGCAATGGCGTCGTGTTTCATTTCCTGGTAGCGGGCCAGGATGAGCAACTCGCGGCGGTCCTCGCGCAGTTGCAGTAGAGCTGCTCGCAGCAGCTCCGAATCGCGCTCGTGCTCCAACTCGCTCTCGGGACCGGGTCCCGCATCGGGGCTTTCGAGGGCCTCGTCGTTCAGCGGCAGTCCCTTGTCCCGCTTGGCGTAGTAGTCCGCTCTGGCGTTGCGCGCGATCCGATACACCCAGGTCTCGAACCGGGCGTCGTCGCGGTAGGTACCGCGGTACTTGAGAAGTCGTAAGAAGACGTCCTGAACCAGGTCCTCGGCGACATGGCGGCTGCCGGTCATCCGACTGAGGAAGTCGAACAGGACGCGGTGATAGCGATCAAAGAGGGTGCCCAGACAGGACAGGTCCCCCTCCCGGACGGCGCGCATCAGGGCTTCGTCGGTCACTAGCATTACCCTGCCTACCGGTGACGGCCTGAAAGGTTACCGAAACGCCGTGGCGGCCCGCCGCGGGAGCCTACCGCGCGAACCACGCGCGGCTTAACCGGTCGCGGCTTGCACCGCCGTCATCACCCGGGAACGCTCCTCCGGGCTCATCACTTTGGGCGCCACCACCGGTGCCCACGAACCGGCCTTGAACAGCGGCGTGCGCTTCCAATCGCCGTTGAACCGCGCCTTCGCCAGCTGCTTGATGATGCGAAATACCATCGCCCCTTGCGCGCTCGCCTTGGGCTTCGGCTCCCCCTTGGCGCTCTTGGTATTCACGGCCCCGAAAACGGGTCCGAACGACCTGTCCAGGGCGTCAGCGGGGTGCGCCAGGTTCGGGTCGCCCAGGCAGCTGTGCACGAGCCCCACGAAGGACGCCTTCGGCGTGTCCAGCGTGTTGCCGATCGGGGTATTGCAGCAGCTGGCATACCACCGCAGGAGCCCCTTGGGCGTCAGCCGGATAATGGCGAGGCGATCGACGCCCTGGGTGAAGTTCAGGTACTTGGGCAGGGTTTGTACGATATCCGAACCGCCGCGCTCATCGAGGACGTCGTCCGCGCGGTTCAGGAAGTGAGCGAAGGCCTGGCAGTCCCGGCAGTAGCAGACCACGCGAAGGGCGGCCTGGGGGCTGTCTAGGAACCCCTTCAGCGTGCCGCACCGGCATTGCAGCGGATGGGACATATCCATGGCTCCCGGAGGTAGTGTCGCGGGCGGGATGGTACCCTTAACCCTATGAGCCAGCACGACGTTGCCGATCTGTTAAAAGTACGTAAGTTCGACCATCCCGGGCGCGGAGATAAACGAGCCCGGGCGGTGCCCAAGGGACGGCAGGTCGAACCCCACGCGAAGCAGGATGTCGAGGCGCTGATCGGGACGGGATCCCGGGAACGCACGAACCTCATCGAGTACCTGCACAAGATCCAGGACCACTACGGCCAGATCTCGTCCGCACACCTCGCGGCACTGGCGGACGAGATGCATCTCGCGTTCGCGGAGGTATTCGAGACCGCGACCTTCTACGCTCACTTCGACGTGGTGAAGGAAGGGGAGAAGGCGATCCCGGCGCTGACCGTTCGAGTCTGCGACAGCCTGACCTGCGCCATGTTCGGCGGCGAGAAGCTGCTGGCTGAGCTGCAACGCGAACTGGGTGGCGACGGCGTTCGTGTCGTGCGTGCACCTTGTGTCGGTCTGTGCGACGTCGCGCCGGCTGCTGAGGTCGGACACAACTTCCTGGGGCGCGCGAGCGTCAGTTCCGTCAAGAACGCCGTCGCTCACAAACACATCCATCCGGAAATTCCGGACTATGTCGATTACGACACCTACGTCAAAGAGGGCGGTTACAAGACGCTTGGCCGTTTGCGCGCAGGGACGCTGAGCATCGACGAGGTCCTCAAGGTTCTCGATGACGGCGCCTTGCGAGGCCTTGGAGGCGCCGGCTTCCCAACAGGCCGCAAGTGGCGGTCCGTGCGTGGAGAGCCCGGACCGCGCCTCATGGCCATCAACGGTGACGAAGGCGAACCTGGCACGTTCAAGGACCAGTACTACCTCAACACCGACCCACATCGCTTCCTCGAGGGCACGCTGATCGGCGCGCACGTCGTCGAAGCGGACGAGGTGTACATCTATATCCGCGACGAGTACCCGATCGCGCGCGAGATTCTGGCGAACGAGATCGGCAAGTTGCCTCCAGGAGGCCCGAAGCTTCATCTGCGTCGCGGTGCCGGTGCCTACATCTGTGGTGAAGAGTCATCGCTGATCGAATCGTTGGAAGGCAAGCGCGGGTTGCCCCGTCACAAGCCGCCGTTTCCGTTCCAGGTGGGCTTGTTCGACCGTCCGACGCTGATCAACAACGTCGAGACGCTCTACTGGGTTCGGGACCTCATCGAAAAGGGCGCCGACTGGTGGAAGAGCCATGGCCGCAATGGGCGCTTTGGCCTGCGGTCGTTCTCCGTATCGGGTCGCGTCAAGAGCCCCGGCATGAAGCTGGCGCCCGCCGGGGTGACGATTCAGGAATTGATCGACGAGTTCTGCGGCGGCATGGCCGACGGTCACAAATTTGCAGCCTATCTGCCCGGTGGCGCTTCGGGCGGCATCCTGCCCGCCTCGATGAATGACATTCCGCTGGATTTCGGCACCCTGGAAAAGTACGGGTGCTTCATCGGCTCAGCTGCCGTCATCGTCATGTCCGATCAGGACGACGTCCGCGGAGCTGCGTTGAACCTGATGCGTTTCTTCGAAGATGAGTCGTGCGGCCAGTGCACTCCCTGTCGGTCGGGGACGCAGAAGGCCGTGGCATTGATGGAGAAGGGTCAGTGGGACACCGCGTTGCTCGGCGAACTGTCGCAGTGCATGCGGGATGCCTCGATCTGTGGTTTAGGCCAGGCGGCCTCCAACCCCCTGACCAGCGTGATCAAATACTTTCCTGAGCTGTTCAATCATGACTAACGCGCCCCCGCCGGGATTCAAGGTCCCTGGAATCACTTTCGAGCTGGACGGCAAGCAGGTCGAGGCCAAGCCGGGCGAGACGATCTGGGCCGTCGCCCAGCGGCTCGGCACTCACATTCCTCATCTGTGCCACAAGGATGCGGTCGACTACCGTCCCGACGGTAACTGCCGCGCCTGCATGGTGGAGATCGAAGGGGAGCGCGTGCTCGCCGCCTCGTGCAAGCGGGTCCCCGGCGTCGGAATGAAGGTGAAGACGGAGACGGAGCGGGCGACCAAAGCGCGCGCGATGGTGATGGAGCTGTTGGTCGCCGACCAACCCGAAAGAGTAACATCCCACGACCCAACGTCCCACTTCTGGAAACAAGCCGATTTCATGAACGTGACCGAGAGTCGCTTTCCAGCCGCTGAGCGCTGGGAGGCTGACACGAGTCACCCCGCAATGCGCGTTAACCTCAACTCGTGCATCCAGTGCAACCTGTGCGTACGCGCTTGCCGCGAGGTGCAGGTGAACGACGTGATCGGGATGGCCTACCGCAGTCACGGCTCCAAGATCGTGTTCGATTTCGACGACCCGATGGGCTCGTCGACCTGTGTCGCCTGCGGCGAATGCGTGCAGGCCTGCCCGACGGGCGCGTTGATGCCGGCCGCGTATCTGGATGAGAATCAGACCCGCACCGTGTATCCGGATCGCGAAGTTCAATCGCTGTGCCCGTACTGCGGCGTCGGTTGCCAGGTTTCCTATAAGGTCAAAGACGAAAAGATCATCTACGCCGAAGGCGTTGATGGCCCGGCAAACCACAATCGGCTGTGCGTCAAGGGCCGGTTTGGATTCGACTACGTTCACCATCCGCATCGCCTCACGAAGCCGCTTATCCGTCTGGATCACGTCGGCAAGGATCCGAACGAGCAGGTCGACCCGGCCAATCCCTGGACGCACTTCCGCGAGGCGACCTGGGAGGAAGCCCTGGCGAAGGCCTCCGGCGGGCTGAAGGCGATTCGGGACAAGCACGGAAAGAAGTCGCTTGCCGGCTTCGGTTCGGCCAAGGGCTCCAACGAAGAGGCGTACCTGTTCCAGAAGCTGGTGCGCACCGGGTTTGGGTCGAACAACGTCGACCACTGCACCCGCTTGTGTCACGCCTCGTCCGTCGCTGCGTTGATGGAGGGTTTGAACTCCGGCGCCGTGTCTGCCCCGTTCGCGGCGGCGATGGATGCGGAAGTCATCATCGTCATCGGCGCCAACCCGACGGTGAATCACCCCGTCGCGGCTACGTTCATCAAGAACGCGGTCAAGCAGAACAAGACCAAGCTGATCGTGATCGATCCGCGTCGCCAGGCTCTCTCTCGGCACGCCTACAAGCACCTGTCATTCAAGCCAGGCTCGGACGTCTCGCTGCTGAACGCGATGCTGAACGTCATCATTACCGAGAAGCTCTACGATCAGAGCTATATCGATCAGTACACCGAGAACTTCGAGGCGCTGCGTAAAAACATCGTCGATTTCACACCGGAGCGCATGTCCGAGGTTTGCGGCATCGATGCTACGACGCTGCGCGAAGTGGCGCGTCTGTATGCAAAGTCCAAAGCATCGCTCATCTTCTGGGGCATGGGCATCAGCCAACACGTGCACGGCACGGACAATGCGCGTTGCCTCATCGCGCTTGCGCTGGTCACCGGCCAGATTGGACGCCCCGGTACCGGTCTGCATCCCCTGCGCGGCCAGAATAACGTGCAGGGCGCCTCCGACGCCGGTCTCATCCCGATGGTGTATCCGGACTACCAGTCCGTCGACAACCCGGAAGTCCGCAAGCTGTTCGAGACGTTCTGGGGCCAGGAACTCGATCCGCAGAAGGGCCTGACGGTCGTCGAGATCATGAATGCGGTGCACGCAGGCAAGATCCACGGCATGTACGTGGAGGGCGAGAATCCGGCCATGTCGGATCCGGACCTGAACCACGCGCGCGGGGCGCTGGCGATGCTGGACCATCTCGTCGTGCAGGACCTGTTCCTGACCGAGACCGCTTTCCACGCCGACGTAGTTCTGCCGGCGTCTGCTTTTGCGGAGAAGACCGGGACGTTCACCAACACGGACCGTCGGGTGCAGCTCGGCCGGCCAGTGCTGTCGCCTCCGGGTGATGCGCGTCAGGACTGGTGGATCATTCAGGAAGTCGCGCGCGGGCTCGGCCTCGATTGGAAGTATTCGGGCCCGGCAGAGGTGTTCGCCGAGTTGGCGATCGCGACGCCGTCGTTCAAGAACATCACCTGGGAGCGACTGGAGCGCGAAGGCGCCGTCACCTACCCGGTCGATGCTCCGGACCTGCCCGGCAACGAGGTCATCTTCACCAACGGCTTCCCGACCGCGAATGGCAAGGCCAAGATCGTTCCGGCCAACATCCGGCCGCCGGATGAAGTCCCGGATATGGACTTCCCAATGGTGCTTTCGACGGGCCGCGTGCTCGAGCATTGGCACACGGGCGCGATGACGCGTCGTGCCGGCGTCCTCGATGAGTTGGAGCCGGAGGCCATGGCGTTCATGTCGCCGCGCGAGTTGTATCGGTTGAACCTGCGCCCGGGTGGAAGAGTGCGGGTCGAGACGCGTCGCGGGGCGGTGGAAATGCATGTTCGCGCCGACCGGGACGTTCCTGTCGGAATGGTCTTCATCCCGTTCTGCTACGCCGAAGCGGCGGCGAACCTGCTCACCAATCCAGCCCTGGATCCGACCGGGAAGATCCCGGAGTTCAAGTTCTGCGCATCCCGGGTTGTGCCAGTGCTGGACCCCGGCGAGGGTCAGGAAGAACTGGTCAGTGAGGAAACGACCGACTGAAGTGGTTCGGCGCGGTCGCAGAGGATGTCTGCGACCGCTTCGACGTCGTTGATGTCGACCACCGGCACGCCTGCGTCCGGAAAGGATTTGTCGCTGGCCACTGCGACGATCCGCTTGTCAGTCGGGTGCAGCGCCGGCTTCCCGACTTCCTGACGGAACACCTCGAGCTTCGGGTGCCTCTGCGTCTTGAAGCCTTCGACGACCACCAGATCGCACGGCGACATACGCAGCAGGAGCTGCGCCAGCGTGGCTTCTGGCTCGCCCGCACCCAGCTCGTGCATCTGGACCCATCGCTTCGCCGAGGACACGAGAACTTCGCTGGCGCCGGCTTTGCGGTGCTCGTAGGAGTCCTTGCCTGCCTTGTCGACGTCGAACGCGTGGTGTGCGTGCTTGATCGTTGCGACGTTCAGCCCGCGCTTGACCAGCACCGGTATCACCTTCACGAGCAGCGTGGTCTTTCCCGAACCGCTCCATCCAGCGAGTCCGATCACCCGACTCATTCGGTGACCGGTACCAGCCCGTTGTGGGTCAGGACGGCCTGGCCTTTTTCCGACAGCAGATACAACGCCAGCCGCATCGCCTCGGGTTTGTTCGACAACACCGCCATCCCGTACAGAGGATGGGGGTCGAGGTCCGCGGAGATCTGGAAACGGGTGAGGTCTGGATGCTCCGCCACGCGCGTAGCGGCGGCGCTGCAGTAGGTAATCTGGATGTCGGCAGCATCGGCGTTGGCCGACATCATCGTCTGGGCTTTCGCCTTCAGCACGGCCCCCGCGCCCGGTCGTTTCGCATCGATATGGTCGAGGATCCACCAGGCGTAGTCGCCGCCGGGGTCGACGACCGGCGCCGACGTTTTCAGTTTGAGGTCTTTGGCCAACAGTCGATCGACCAGGTTCGCGGCAGTCACCTTGGCCGACTTGCGCGACACGATGCACATCCGATTGCGGGCAAATGCCGCCACGGGAACGAAAGTTCGACCCTCCGTTTCGAGCTTGCGGGGGTGCCCCACATCAGCCGACAGGAACAGATCGGGCTTCTCGCCTTTTTCGATGCGTTCCCGCATCAGGCCCGAGCCGCCGAAGCTCGATTTGACCTCGATGTTGAACGCCGCCGCATCCTTTCCCAGGTCGGCGACGACGCCCCGAAGGCTACCGGCCGCAAAGATCTCCACGGTCGCCGCGGGTTGCGTTGCGGTAGCCCCGTCGGCCCGGGCGGTGCTCGAGACCGCCAGGGGGAGCAGCGCGCCGGCCACGAACGTGATCAAGGCTACGTTTAGGTTCATCGGTATATAGTGCCAGGATATGGACGAGCCCGGCCAAAGCTCCGCCGTCGTTGGTGTCGTGATCGCTGGCGGTCGGTCGGTGCGCTTCGGCGGCGAGAAGGCGGTGGCCGTCCTGGCCGGTAAGCCTCTGCTGCTGTGGGCGGTCCGGCGCCTGCAGCGCTCGTGCGCCGTCGTAGCCGTCAATGCCCGACCCGGGACCGACGCCGAGGCCCTCGCCAAGGCCGAAGGGCTGACCGTCCTTCACGATGCACCGGGCGACGCCGCAGGACCCCTCGCAGGGGTCAAAGTCGGCCTGCAGTGGGCCCGCGATCAGGGGGCTCGCGCCTTGGCGGTCAGTCCTTGTGACGTGCCCTTGCTCCCTGTTGATTTGTTTGCTCGGTTGATCGCGGCGGCCTCGCAGCCTGCACAGGCCGGGAGTGGTGCGGCCATGGCTGAGACCGCTGAGGGCCACCAGCCCTTGTGTGCCGTCTGGCCCATCAGCGCGCTCGACAAGGTTACGCAGTCACTGGCGAACGGTGCTCACCCGGCGACCTGGCTCGTGTTGGATACCCTTCGCGCCGTCCGCGTGCGATTCCAGAATCCGCAGGAGTTCATCAACGTGAACACCCGCGGGGATCTCGCGACCATCCAGCAAAGATTCGAGATGCGGGACTGGGATGCCGTCCTGAAACTAGGCGAGGCCTAGTCCATTGGCAAAATACGCCTGAGGCGATTTTGCGGACATCAGCTGCGTTGCCGGCGGCAAAAAGCGTGGTTTTTGCCGCCTGTTCTGCCCGACCTCACCACCGGTAGAGTGGCGCGACGAAGCCGGCAGGGAAGGGCTCTGCCCCGGGCGGTAGCTCGATGAACCCATCCGTTCCGGCCAACGCCAGAAAGTCCCCTGATCCGTTCGGTGGCCGCGGCACCGCGCTGACCTTCCCGTCAGGGCTATGTTGGACGCTGACCGGCATGAAGGAGGCGACGGACCGTCCCAGCTTCACTGAGGCTGCCAACTCGATCGGCTCCGGCGGTGCCTGTCGTGTCGCCATCGCCGCAGCCATCCCGGGAATGACATAGCGAACCAGACACATCAGTGTCGAAACGGGGTTGCCCGGGAGCCCGAAGACGGCCTGGCCGCCCGGGGCGATTCCAAACCACATCGGCGCGCCGGGACGCTGAGCGACGCGATGGAAGATCTCCTCCACCCCGAGGCCCTTGAGGACTTTCGGAACGAGGTCAAATTTGCCCTTTGAGATACCGCCGCTCAGCACAAGGACGTCGCGCTCGTGGAGATGCCTCGACAACCGCGCCCGCAACGAGACCTCGTTGTCGGCGACATGATCGTCGGCAACCTCGTCAAACCCATGAGCGCGCAACGCAGCAGCTACCGCATAAGCGTTGGACCGACGAACCTGATGCTCCGCGATGGGCTTACCAGGTTCCACGAGCTCGTCCCCGGTCGAGATGACTGCGAACCGAGGCTGGCGTGTCACGCTCACCTCAGCCAGCCCGGCCGAAGCGACAACCGCGATCTCAGGTGACCCCAACCGAGTCCCCGCCCTGAGCATCGGGACACCCGGCTGACTGTCCGAGCCGCGTCGCTGGACGTTACGGAAGACGTCGTCGACGACGGCGCCCTTGAGCACCGCGACGCCATCGCTCAGATCGTATTCCTCCAACGGAATCACACAGTCCGCGTCGCGGGGCAATATCGCGCCCGTCATCACTTCCACTGCGTCTTCACTGTTCGAGAGGGTGACGGCAGGGGTCCCCGCGGCTTGGGTGCTTTGAATGCGGTACCGGCGAAGGCCGCGCTTCAAGCTGGCGCTGGCGACGGCGATGCCATCCATGCAGACGCGGTCGAAAGGAGGATTATCACGCTCGGCGTAGACATCCTGGCGGAGCGTTTGCCCCAGGGATTTGTGCAGCGGACGCGACTCCACCGGCAGCCGCGTCACACGCGTTTCGATGGTCTGCTGAGCAATCTGGGGGGTGATGATCATAGGCTGCAAGCATTATACCGGTACCGCAATCTTATGATCTGGAGTGCATATCGTTCGGACATATTCGTTCTGTTAGCGTGCGCGCCACGATGAAAACACCCAAATCGCTGGCATTGATCTCTCTCCTGCCTCTCGTCCCGATGTCCGTGGCTCTCGCGGCCGACGAGGAACCCCGCAGCACGGTCGTGGTCGTGGGCGACTACAAGATCGCACCCGTCCCCGCGAATGTCGATTCGGTGGGTCCCCTGGGCTCGACGCCGGTGCTGGATCAGCCCTATTCGATCGGGATCTTGCCCAGCGCGATGATCCAGAATTCGCAGGCCGTCAATTTCAAGGACGTCTCGAAGTACCTGCCGCTGGTGGCCTACCAGGAGCAGCAGGGTCCCGACATCCTGCGCCCGCAGACGCGCGGCATGCAGGGCGGCAACTTCCAGAACACCAAGTTCGACGGCATGACGATGTTCGTCACCGTCGCTCAGGCGATGGAGCAGTATCAGCAGATCGAGGTCGTCAACGGTCCGTCCTCCTCGCTCTTCGGTCCGGCGAACCCGTCGGGCATGTTCAATTTCATTTCCAAGCGACCGACGCAGACCGCCATCCATGAGCTGTCGGCCAGCTACGTCAGCGACAGCATTGGCACCGCGAAGGTCGACTTCGGCGGCCCGATCGATTCCAACGGGATCTTCGGCTATCGCCTGAATGCCCTGTATGGCAGCGGCGATGGCTATGTCGATCAGAGCCACCAGCGCCGCATCCTCGGCGATCTCGGTATCGACATTCATCCGTGGGAGCACGGGGTGTTCGAGTTGAACTACAGCGACTACTCGCTGCAGGACAAGGGCTATCCGGGCTGGTTCACGTATGGTGAGACCATCAAGCTGCCCCCGGCCCCGGATCCGAACCGGGTCGGCTACGGCCAGTCCTATGCCGGCGTCGAACTGCGCACCCGAATGGGCAGCGCCCGGTTCAAGCAGGATCTCGGGACCGACTGGCATCTCGTGGTTGGCGTCCTGAACCAGGACGCGTCGCGCAATATCAACACGCCGATCAACAATCTCACCAGCAACACCGGCGCCTACACGGCCTCGTTCGCGAACGGCTTTGCCCCGCGCTTCGCGATCGTCAGCGACGTGGCCTACTTGAACGGCACCTTCTCGACCTGGGGGCTGGGACACGACCTCACGGTTGGCACGTCCGGCTTCAAGGCCCGCTCCTTCGCAGTGCTCAGTGCGGCTTCGGCGGCCAGCGTCCGCCTCGGCACGGCGACTATCGACAATCCCCTGGTATTCCCGGAGCCCGCTGCCGGACCGCCAAACGTGCTGGCGAACTATGACTCGTCGGACACGTATCAGCAGGGGCTGAACCTCAACGATGAGATCAAGCTGACGGATCACTGGCTCGTCCGTGGCGGCATCAGCCAGGACTGGTTCACCGTCAAGAATTACAACACGCAGCGCGTTCAGACGACCGAGTACACCAACCACGGCGTCAGCCCCAGCGCTAGCGTGATCTTCAAGCCGCTCTCGAATCAGTCGGTTTACGTCACGTATGTGAGCAGCTTGCAGGCTGGCGACCTGGCGCCCGGGACTGCGGCCAATGCGGGCGTGAGTCTGCAGCCGTACCGCAGTAAGGAGTACGAGGTCGGGTACAAGATCAAGCTCGATGGGATTGACCTGAGCGCCGCGGCCTTTCGCGTCGAGCGGCCCTTCGCCAACACCGATACCGTCGACAAGATCTTCAAGATCAGCGGCGACCAGGTGAACAAGGGTGTTGAGGTGTCAGCGGTCGGTCAGGTATTCACTGGGCTGACCGTGTACGGCGGTCTCACCTGGCTCGATGCTCGCCTCGAGCACACGCCGGTTGTGACGACCAACGACAAGACCTATGTGGGCGCGCCCAAGATCAAGGGCAACGTGCTGTTCGAGTACGCCATCCCGACGATCGAGGGGCTGGTGGCGACCTTCAACTACCAGTTCTCGGGCGACCGGGCGGCTAACGACACCAACACACTCACCGCGCCGGGGTACAACCTGTTCGATCTGGGTGGACGCTATACGCAGCATCTCGCGAACACTCAGCTGACGTATCGCCTGGCGGTGAACAACATCACCAACCGGGCGTACTGGTCGACGATCGCACCCAGCAATCTGACGGGGACTAACACCGGCAACCTTTTGGCGCACCTGGGGTCGCCGCGGATGGTGCTGGCGTCGGTGACGGCGGACTTTTAGCGGGCACCGTCAGCGCAAGCAGCCATCCCTGGCGCGATGACCCAGCCCGCCATCCATGGCGGGCGTTCGGGGCTTTGCCCCTCACCCCTTGGCGACCTGCACCATGCCTTCCGGGTCCCACAGCTCGGTGAGGTACGGGAAGTTCCAGTTCTCCGGTAACTCCCGCGACTCGATCTGATCCGACGTGTTCGCGTTGGACAGATCGAGCACCTGCGGCTTCAGCGGCAGGCCTGCCTTCGTGGAGAAGAACAGCTTCACGATGGGCTTGGTGAGGATGGCGGTGTTTTGCTCCATCACGACGGCCAGTCGCCCGGACTTCATCCGCACCAGCGATCCCGTCGGATAGATTCCCACGCTCTTCACGAACATCTGGAAAATGGCCGGGTCGAAGTGACCCTTCCAACTGGCCATCTGCGAGAGCGAGTGGGCAGGGTCCCAGCCGGCCTTGTAAGGGCGGTCCGAGGTCACCGCGTCATAGACGTCGCAGACAGCGCTCATGCGAGCCAGCTGTGAAATCTTTTCGCCCGCCAAGCGATCCGGATAGCCGGTTCCGTCGAACCGCTCGTGGTGGTGGCGAGCCACATCACGCACGCCGTCAGTGATCTTAGGACCCGGCGCGAGCATCTCGTACCCGCGCACAGGGTGCTGCTTGATGATCGCGAACTCTTCGTCCGTCAGCTTCCCGGGCTTGTTCAGCACGTCCTGCGGCATCGCGGCTTTGCCCAGGTCGTGCATCATGCCGGCCATCCCGGCCTCACGACACTGCCCGTCGCTGAATCCCAGCTGACGTCCCAACGACACCATCAACGCGCACACCGCAACCGAGTGCATGTAGGTGTACTCGTCGGCCGTCTTGAGTCGCGCAAGGCTCAGGAGCGCATCAGGGTGACGGTTGATCGACTCGACAACGTCGTCCACGAGCGGCGCGCACACGTCGGGCTCAATGGCATTGCCGAGGCGCACTTCGGTAAACATGTGGCGCATGGTCTCTGCAGAGCGCGCACGCAGTTGCGCCGCACGTTGCAGTTCATCCGCCATTTCAACTTTCTTCGGCCGCGCAGCCGGGGTCTCCAGGACCTTCAGGGTGGCAGCCGACTCGAGCGGCTTCACCGGCTTGACGTCATCGCCCTGCGAAATGTCGATCAGGCAGGTTTTGACGCCGCTCTTTTGAATCTCGCGCAGCGTCGCCTCGTCCCTGATGAGGAACTTGTTGCGCCAGAAAGGATGTTTGAGCCAGCTCTCCTCGAAGCCATGGATGAACATCCCGACTGTGAGCTGGTTCACAGGGATTTTCTTCAGCACCGCTCGATCGCTCTCCCAAGCTTGTTGGCGAGCGACTCTAGCTGCAGCGTTCCTTGGGGGCTGGGCCCTGCATCACACGCTCCTGCGGAATAAATACTGATGGGCTTGCGGAAAACCCCTAGATGTCCGCCTACCGGCGTACCCCCGCCCAAGGTCTTAACGAATGGGCGGTTTTTCGGGCCGGATTCGACCGCCCCCGCACTGGCCGGTCACTTCGCTCCGCCCGACATCCGTCCGTCGAGGTACTCCCGCTGCCCGGGTAGGCTTCCACGAGAAGCGCAACGCGCGGCCGCCCCCGCGTTCCTTTGGAACGGCAACGCGAGTGAGCCCCGCGTTCCTTTTTAAACCCATTCCATAATCCGCGGCACTTACCTCCGGAACTCGTGCTGCGCCGACATCGCTTGTGTCTCGGCCGGCGGGTTCCCAATCAACCCACAGTGTTGCCTGAGGTTTCCCAAGCATGCACGGACAGTGCTATCGGCTCGTCGCGCCCGTCATATTTGTGTGCTGTGCCATGCTGGTTGGCTGCGGGGGAGGAGGATCCTCGACGCCGCCGACAACTGGCATGCCGCCAGGTGACCCTCCGCCGGACACGCCGCCGACCCTGCCCATGCCCCCGGGGTTTGCGTTGAACGGCACCGTGTCGGGCGCCGGCAGAGTCGTCCGAAACGCCGCTGTCTCGGTCTATCGTGTCGGTAGGGGTGGTTACGGCTCCGCGGGCACGCTGCTGGGCAGCGGCACAACAGACGCTACTGGACACTGGACCGTCAGTTTCGATGAGCCGTCCGACAACCCACTCATCTATGTACTCGTCGACGGCGGTGACGCAGGGCAAGGGGCCAACAACGCACTCGCACTGATGGCCGGCGTAGGCCCCATCAACGGTGCACCGACCGTCATACACGTTAACGAAGTGACTACGGTGGCGGCAGTTTATGCCCTGACCCAATTCCTCGATTCGCCGACCCGGAACGTCGGCGCGCCCGCATCCAACGCCACAGGCCTCGCGAATGCGTTCATGACGATCTCCAATCTCGTCGACGGGGCAGGTGGCGCCTTCTCCACCGCAAACCCCTTCGTGCCCATGATCATTCCGGGCAATGGGGTGACCGCTGCGCCGCCTGGGAAGACCGTCAATACGCTCGCGAACGCGATAGCGGCGTGCATCGATTCCAACGGGCGTGCGTCGACGCCCTGCACGACCCTGTTCTCAATCACAGCCGGTTTGGGCAGTTCCGCCCCATCGGACACCCGTGCTGCTCTGTTGGCGATCGCCAAACACCCCGCGGGCCCCGTCCAGCCGTTGGTGACGCTTTCGCATAGTGACGGTGCCCCGAACCAACCGGACTTCGGTGTCGATCTCCCCAACGACTGGACGCTCAGCATCAGTTTCTTCGGTGATGCACTGGCCTTCGCCGCCCCCACGGACGTGGTACTGGATTCCTCGGGGTTCCTGTACCTGATGGCGCAGGGCTGCGAACTCAGCCCTACGAGCCCACAGGGTTGTGTCGTGAAGCTGCAGCCAAACGGGCTGCAAGCAGGAGTATTTCCCACCCTTGCGGACGGCAACATTCTGGATCTGGGCGGCTTGGGTCGACGCGGGTTGGCGATAGCCACCGACCCTGACACGCGTCATCAGACCGTATTCGTCTCGAGCAATCGCGGCAGCTACGTAGTCGGATTGGACGCACAGACGCTCAGACCGATCGCGTCGTCGCCGCTCACCAACGGTGGGCTCATCGTTCACCCCGAAGAGATCGCGGCCGATGAGGCCGGCAATCTCTGGGTCGTCGACGAAGCCGGTCTTCCGCAGCCCGATGGAACGGCGAATGTGCGTATCACGCAGGTGCTGGCAGGACCGCAGGACACCTACTCGACATTCACGAACTTCCTGCCGAACGTCCCACCCGGGCCGGATGGATTCAACAGCATCGACGTGCTGCACATGACCGTTACCAACGGCGCCAGCGCGCTTTGGCTTTCGGATTTCGGCAGCGGCCGAATGCTCAGATTCGACATCTCGACGCCCGGGCAGCTTGGGCCTTTGCAGCGATTCGAGACCCCGTATGTCGGGGGACCTGCGGCCGCCGACCCATCGGGCAATGTCTGGGTGGCCAACGAGGCCGGCGTCGGTGTCGTGGAGTTCGTGTCGGGCACGCCTATCGGCGTCCGCAGTTTTCCGAACAATACCGTGTTCTCCCCCGGCGGAATCGCCGCGGACGGGGCCGGGCGGTTGTGGATCAGCAACGTAGATCGCAACGCGATCAAAGGGCTCATTGAAATCGACGTGGATGGGTCATCCGTGCCGGCAACGACCGCCGTCGGTGCGTTCATCGGCGGCTATCCCAAGAGCGTCGATCCGTTGGGCCCGGAGATCGTAGGCACGTTTCCACGCGGAGTCGCCATCGATTCGACCGGCAACGTCTGGGTCGCCGGCGGACAGACTCGGAGTCTGGTGCAGTTCGTCGGCGCTGCCACTCCAGTTACACCCGGGAACTGAGCTGGCGGACTTCCCGCTCGCCCTCCCAAAAGCTTCTACTGAGGATCTCAAGCATGCACGAGAAGTGCTCCAGGTTCGTCGCGCCTGTCATCTTTGTATGTTGCGCGGCGCTGGCAGGCTGCGGCGGATCGTCCGCTGCGGGCGGCGCGCCGACTCAACCGCCGGCGAGCTCGCCACCGCCGACTAGTGGCACGCCCCCGGGCGACCCGCCTGCGTCGCCCCCGCCGACAACCGGTACGCCGCCCCCAGGTGATCCCCCGCCGGACACTCCTCCCACGCTCCCGATGCCCCCGGGATTTGCGTTGAACGGCAGCGTGTCGGGTGCTGGGAAGATCGTGCAAAACGCCACGGTCTCCGTCTATCGAGTCGGCACCACCGGATACGGCTCCGCAGCCACGCTTCTGGGCAGTGCAACAACGAACGGGGCTGGCAACTGGACGGTCGCTTTCGACCAACCGACTGACGACCCACTGATCTACGTACTGGTCGACGGCGGCACCGTGGGGCAGGGGGCCAACAACGCCCTGTCACTCATGGCCGGCGTCGGCCCGATCAACGCCGCGCCGGCCGCCATCCCGGTAAACGAGGTGACCACGGTAGCGGCGGTCTATGCTCTGGCCCAGTTCCTCGATACGCCCACCCGGAACGTAGGAGCACCGGCCACCAACACCGTCGGGCTTGTGAACGCATTCACGACGATTGCGAACCTCGTCGATGCACAGGGTAAGGCCTATGTCACTGCGAATCCGTTTGTAGGGATGGTCATTCCGGGTACGGGCGCGAGTGCGGCCCCGCCCGGGAAAACGGTGAACACCCTGGCCAACGCGATCGCAGCGTGCGTTGACTCTAACGGGCGCGCTTCGACTCCCTGCGCCACATTGTTGACGACGACTGTGGCTGCCGGCACACCCGCACCCTCCGACACTCGCGCAGCGCTCCTGTCGATTGCCAGACATCCCGCTGATTTCGTGCAACCGCTGGTCGCGCTGTCGCACAGCGACGGCACACCCAACCGCCCGGATTTCGGTACCGATCAGCCAAACGACTTCACTCTCGGCATCAGCTACGTGGGCGGCGCTCTTCTGAACACGGAACCCCACAGTATTGCGATCGATAGGTTCGGTTCCGTATGGATGACGACCACCTTGTGCGATGGCCAGGTAACGAATTCAGGTGGCTGCATCCTCGAGCTGCAGCCCGGCGGAACGCGCGCGGGCGTGTTTCCGCCTGCGCCCGATGTGCTGCCGAATGTGCCGGATTTCGGGGGCCCGCGGCCAGGGGGCGCGATCGCCATTGCCACCGATCCTGCTACCGGCCGCCAGACGGTATTCGCCTCGAGCAACCGGGGCAGCTATGTGATTGCCCTCAACGCCTTGACCGCTACGGAGCTGGCGGGATCCCGGACCAACGCCGGCGGACACATCGTGAGGCCCGAAGCGATCGCGGCGGACGGAAGCGGCACTCTTTGGGTCACCAACGCGGTCCCAACACCGCAACTCGATGGCACGCTGACGTTGGGATTCACGCAGCTGACGGCCGGTCCCCAGAACGACTTCTCGGTCAGTCAAACCTATGACATCAGGACGCCGGGCGGCGCATTGGGCATTACCAACGCCGAGATTACCGGCATTGCTGTGGAGCCGGCGGCAGGGATCGGTGGGGGTGGCGGTCCTACCGGGGTTTGGCTCACCGATGGGTTCAACGACCGGGTGCTGCGACTCGCGACGCCTGGTCAGCTCGGGGCACAGTTGGAGTTTCTAAGTCCTGCGATGAACGGTCCCTTGGCGCTGGATGCCGGGGGAAACGTCTGGATCGCGAACTCCGCGGCGTCGAACGGGATCATCGAGATCGTCAACGGGGCGAATCGGCCCGTGCGAACGTTCACAGCCAACCCTGTCAACCGCGCCGGCGGCATGGCTATCGACGGAGCGGGTCACATCTGGATCAGCAATGTCGGTATGAGCTCCGATAAGGGCGTGATCGAGGTGTTGCCGGACGGCTCGGCCGTGGCCAACACGACCGACGCTGGCGAATTTCTGGGCGGCTATCCCAGAGTCAGCGGCGGCCCGCTCGGTCCGCTCGACGTAGCCGTCAGTCCCGCCGGCATCGCTATCGACCCTTCAGGCAACGTCTGGGTGGCCGGTGGCGAGTCACTTACATTGATGCAGATCGTCGGCGCCGCAGCTCCGGTGCCGCCGCCGACGCACTAGTCCACTGGCAAAATGCGCCGGGTGCGCATTCAGGCCGGGGCGTTGAGATAGCGTACTTCCTGTTGGGGGAAGGGCAGCACAATGCCCTTCTCTCTCAGGGTCTCGAGGATCGCCTTGTTGATCTCGCCGACGGCCGCTCCGTAGTCCTGAACGCTGACCCACGGGCGGACGGCGATGGCGACAGACCACTCTCCCAGCATCGAGGTCTGCACGACCGGCGGCGGGGTCTTGAGTATCCGGGGATTGGCCTCGAGGACCGCACCGATGGCGGCCAAGGCATCGTTGATGTTGGTGTCGTAAGCAACACCGACCGTGATGGCGATCTGACGGATCTGTCCGTAGTTGTGCAGGATCTCACCTACGATCTTGCGGTTGGGGATCACGACTCGCGAATGATCCGCGTGCATCAGCGTAGTGCTGAACAAGGTGATCGTATGCACGACGCCTTCTTTCTCGACGATCGAGATGTACTCCCCGACCCGGAAGGGTTTGGAGAAGATGATGGACAGCCCGGCGACCACATTACTCAGCACGCCTTGGGTGGCCAGCGCCAGGCCGGCACCGACCACGCTCAACCCGGCGATCAGCGGTAGCAGCTCCACGCCCAGGTTCTGCAGCGCCATGATGAAGAAGAGGGCGAAGCAGACCACCCAGGCGACGCGCGCCAGCAGGGTGCGCACCGGCGGCTCGAGCTCGATCCGGTGCAGCGCCCGCAGCGTCGCGCGGCTGATCCCCCGGCTGACGAACAGGCCGACGGTCAGGATCAAGAGCGCCACCAGCACCTTCGGGCCAAAACGGATGGCCAGGTCGATGACGGTGTTGCGGATCTGATCGATCGAGGCGAGCTGTTGATTCATTGTTGAGGCCCCCTTAGGTCCAATGGGCGGACTTTGGCATAATGCGCCCATGGACAGAATACTCGAGCCCGAAATCATGGACGGCGAGGTCGAGGCGGGCGCCTACGCCCGTGCCGACTTCTCGACGTCGAACCAGTGGTTCGCCGACCACCTGCATGGCGACTACGCTCGTGTCTTCGAGCGCGTCGTCGATCTGGGGTGTGGTCCCGGCGATGTGACCATCCGGGTCGCAAAAGCCCTCAAGCATGCGCACATCACGGCGGTCGACGGTTCCGCGCCCATGTTGGAATTTGCCCGCAAAGCCATCCACGCGGCGGGGTTGTCCAAACAGATCACCGTGCACCTGGGGCGACTGCCTGGGCTGAGCCTTCCCGAGCGTCACTTCGACGCGGTGCTCTCGAAGGACATGCTGCACCACCTTCCCGACCCGCAGGTCCTTTGGAGCGAGGTGCGTCGCCTGGCCGAGCCTGGCGCCGTCGTCTACGTCATGGACCTCGTTCGGCCGGACTCCCCGGTGGCGGCAAAGGAAATCGTGGAGAAAGTGGCGGGTGGCGAGCACCCGGTTCTGAAGGAGGACTTCTACAACTCCCTCTGCGCGGCGTTTACGGTCCACGAAGTCCGCAAGCAGTTGGAGAGCGCCTCCCTGTCCCTGCATGTCGAACAGACCACCGATCGACACATGCGGATCAAAGGCACCGTCAGATGAACGAGGGCCTTGCCACGTGAGCCTGACCCGGCGCTCGTTTACCTCGGCCCTCGGGGCCGGCTGGCTGGCGCTGAACGGGGCAGCGATTGCGGCGGCGGCTCACGAGGCGCGGGCAAAAGCCGCGGAGGCTAACGGCGCGCAGGCTGAAGCCGCCACCAAGGGCGCGCACACCGGTGCCGCGATGCGGGTTCTGACTCGCTCGCAGGCTCGCGATGTCGATGCGATCGCCAGTCAGATCATTCCAACGGACCGCGATCCGGGTGCCCACGAAGCTGGCGCTGTGTACTTCATAGATCACGCGCTGGCTGGGTTCTTCTCCGCGCATCGCGAGGACTTTCAGACGGGATATGCGGATTTCGCCTCCCGTGTGGGGCAAGAATCGAAGGTCCCGTTTGCGGACCTGCCTCACGATGAGCAGATCCGGATTCTGCACACGGTTGAGGAGACGCCGTTCTTTCTGATCGTCCGGTACCTGACGATATTGGGGTTTCTCGCCGATCCGCGCTACGGGGGGAACCGGGATGGGATCGGGTGGCGGCTGGTGGGTTTCGAGGACACCCACGTGTTCGAGCCGCCGTTCGGCTACTACGACAAAGACTACGCTGGCTTTGAGCCCTACGCGAAAGCGCCAGCCGCGGACCCAAAGTGATGGCCGCGCGCCGCTTCAAGGACACCGACGTCATCGATTTTGCGATCGTCGGGTCCGGAGCCGCGGGAGGGGTGCTCGCCAGAGAACTGTCGCAGGCAGGCTTCGAAGTCGTGGTCCTGGAGCAAGGGCCCCGCTTATCCCCGGCCGACTTCAAGCACGATGAGCTCGACTACTGGTTCGCGAACGGGCTGATCAACAACCCCGTCCGAAACCCGCAGACCTTCCGAACGACTCCGGCGCAGAAGGCCATTCGCGTCGTCGACTATCCCTCGCTGATGTACGCCCGGATCGTTGGCGGCAGCAGCAATCACTTCACCGCGAACTTCTGGCGCTTTCACGAGATCGACTTCCACGAGCGCAGTGTTCTCGGTGAGATCTCAGGTACCGGGTTCGCCGACTGGCCCATTACGTACGCGGAGTTGGAGCCGTACTACACGAAGGTCGAGTGGGAAGTAGGGGTCTCCGGCCTTGCAGGCGCGAGTCCATTCGACCCGCCCCGGACGAAGCCGTATCCGATGCCGCCATTGCCGGTGAAGTCGTCAGGGGTCCTGCTCGAGCGCGGTGCCCGCAAACTGGGGCTGCACCCATTCCCGGCGCCGATGGCGATCGCGTCCGTGCCCTTTCGAGGGCGTCCCGCCTGCGTGCACTGCGGATTTTGCATCGGGTTCGGCTGTGAGGTAATGGCGAAGTCATCTTCCCTGGTCACGATGATTCCGGAGGCGGAAGCGACCGGGCGTTGCGAGATTCGACCTGAGAGCTACGTTTTCGAGGTTCGCACGGACAAGAAGGGCCGCGCGACGGGCGTTGCCTACTTCGACCGCAACAAACACGAGCACTTTCAGAAAGCGAAGGCCGTAGTCCTTGCCGCGAACGGCGCGGAGACGCCCCGGCTGTTACTGAACTCCGCCAGCTCCCATTTCCCCAAGGGTCTCGCCAATTCCAGCGGCCTGGTGGGCAAGTACCTGATGTTCAACTCCGGCGGTGACGTGGGCGCGGTGTTCGAACACGAGTTGAACGAATACAAGAGCGTCCAGGTGACTCGCCTGGTACATGACTTCTACGACACGGACCCCAAGCGGGGCTTCTATGGCGGCGGTGGCATCGACGGCCGCCTCGGGCCCGCTCCGGCCAGTTGGGCATTGGCTGCCGTTCCTCCGAAGCCTTCCTGGGGAGCGGGCTTCAAAGCCGTATTGCGCGACTTCCCGCGCTCGATGATCGCTGAAACTCACACCACGTCGCTGGCTCAGGAAGCCAACAGTGTCAGCATCGACCCCGAGCTGAAGGATGCCTGGGGGATTCCGGCCATGCGCTGCACCTACCAGGATCATCCCGACGACCTGGCCACCGCCCGGTTCCTGCAAGCCCGGGCTAAAGAGATTCTCGATGCGGCCGGCGCGAAGCAGTCCTGGATCCTGCCGACAGTGGACAATTCGGTGAGCGTTCACCTGTTGGGCACGTGCCGCATGGGTAATGATCCCCACACATCGGTGATCGACAAGTACCATCGCACGCACGACGTACCCAACCTGTTTCTGTGCGACGGCAGCAGCTTCGTGACTTCAGGACGGGGTCAGCCCACGATGACCATTCAGGCGCTCGCCTTCAGAGCGGCGCATTACATTGGGGAATTTGCGCGGCGGAACGAGATTTAGCTAAGATCCCTAGCATGCTAGGGATTCGCACATGAAGTATCTGCCGTGGGTCTGGAGCACCCTGTGGCGCAACCGGACCGAGTCCCTCCTGACTCTGTTGGCGCTCACCGTCGGATTCACGCTGTTTGGATCGATGTTGACGCTCAACGCCGCGTATGACCACGCTGTGGCTGACATTCGCGCCGACCGGGTGTTCATGTTCTGCCGGTTCGATTGCAGGAGCTTGCCGCAGGCCTACCAGGGGAAGGTCGAAGCGGTTCCTGGCGTACTGGCCGCCGGCGGTATGGCCAGGGTGTCCGGGTATCGTGGAGACCGAAAGAACTCCGTAGGCGTCAACTTTGTCGATGAGCGCATGGAAGTGGCATGGCCGGAATTGCCGCTCTCGGCGGACGGTTGGAAGGCCTTGCGCGCAACCCCCAACGGAATCTTCCTGACTCGAACGGCCGTCGTCCGGCAGCACGTTGCGATCGGGGATACTTTCACACTGGTGACAGAGCCCGGCACGCGTGCCGACGGAAACACGATCTGGCCGTTCAAGGTGCTGGGCTTCATCGACGAGCTGCCGGGTTGGGGGCAGTGGCCCCGCGATCTGATCATCGGCAACATCCGCTACCGTAACGAGTCGGTGCCGCTGGCCCAGCGGGGTGAGGTGGGGATGATCTGGGCAGCGGTCGACAAGGAGGAGCACACGCGCAGTATTTGCCGACAGATCACGGCGATGTTCATCAACTCCGAGGTGCCGGTCTTCTGCACTTCGGTGCGGGAAGACGCGCAGCAGCTGCAGGATTCAAACATCAACCTGAGGCAGCTGAGCCTTGCGATCGCCGGCGCCGGGCTGTTCATGATCCTGTTTTTATGTGCCAACGGTATTGCAGAGTCCGTGCGCGAGCGGATGCCGGAACTCGCGACACTGAAGACTCTGGGCTACGGCGATCGACAGATCGCCGGTCTCGTGCTCATCGAGGCGGCTATTCCGGTCGTGATCGCATCTGCCTTAGGGATGGGCCTCGCCTCGTTGATAGATCTGCAGCTGTCTGCCATGAGCGCACGCGGGGACGTCAACTTCCCGCCCACGCCCATACCGGTATCGATGTTTGGATGGGCGCTGCTGGCTGCGCTGTGCGTCGCCGTTGCGAGTGCGCTGGCGCCGTTACGACGGATCCAGCGCATGGACCTGGCAGCAGTGATGGCCGGGAAATGAAATCATTGCGCCAGATTCTGTCCGTAACTGCCGTGGGACTCGCGACGGTTCCACAGAGACGATCGACTGCGTTCGTCATCTTCATGGGAATGATGAGCGTCGTGGCCGTGCTCGTGTCGATGCTGTCCATTGTTGCCGGGATCGTGCAGGCCTCCGTCGGGTCCCTGGACCGCCGCCTGGTCATTGTGCTCGATCGATCCAGCATCAACGAATGGGGCGGCAGCATTTCCCGCGCGGCGTTCGATACTCTCGCGGACGCGCCCGGGATCGCGAAAGGGCCCGGCGGAATGCTGTTGGCGGATCCCGGGTTCAGTCGGGGACTGCCGCCGGCCGAGGGCTTCGTCTCCGGCTCGTTGCAGTTGAAGGCGCTCGGCCCCGCCGGACTCGCCATGCATCCCTCCCTGCGGATCGTCGCGGGCCGGATGTTCCGCTCGGGCAAGCAAGAGGCGGTGATCGGGCAGACCATCTCCCGCAAGTTTCATATGCCGGTCGGCAGCACCATCAGCATGCCGGGAGGCGATTGGCCGATCGTGGGCGTGTTCGCCGACAACGGCTCGATCTTCGAATCCGCGTTGCTGGCGGATACGCAGACGATCATGCAGGCCACCCGCGGGACGAGCTTCACCATGGCGCTCGTCAAACTGAGTTCTCCGAGCGACTTCCCGCGGTTCGAACAATGGGTGACCCACAATCCCGCGTTGAGCCTGTCGGCCGAGCGCCTGCCGGACTACGAGCGCCGTATGGCGTTGCGAGGCATGGGCTTCTTCACGAAAATGACCTACGTCATCGCCGCAATCATGGCGTTGGGCGCTCTGTTTGGCACCGTGAAAAATATGTATGCGGCGGTTCGTGCGCGCACGAGGGAAATCGGGACGCTTCGAGCGATTGGCTATGGCGGTGTACCCGTGGCGGTGTCGGTTGTCGCCGAGGCTGTGATCATTTCGGTGTTGGGTGCGATGGCGGGCATTCTTCTGGCCTGGCTCGTGTTCGACGGTCACGAGATCTATCTTGGAGGCATCTATAAGCTCCGAGTAACCTGGTCTCTAGTGACGATGGGACTGGCGTGGGCGGTGGGCGTATCGCTGTTGGGTGGAGTGTTGCCGGCCGTGCGTGCCGCTCACATTCCCGCAGCAGAGGCCCTGAGGGCCGCTTAGGGGGCGTCGCTCACTCGTATCGCAGTGCCGTTACCGGCGATGCCCGAGCAACCAACAGCGAGTGAGCGCTGACTGTCACGAGCGCAAGCAGCAGGGCACCCGCCCCGGCAGCGGCAAACAACCAGGCCTGCAGCGTCGTGTGATACGAGAAGGTGTGCAGCCACCGGTTCATCAGGTACCCGGCCACTGGCCATGCGATGAGGTTGGCCCACACGACGGGTTTGCTGAATCGCCACAGCAGCAAGTACACGACGTCGCGGGTTTCCGCTCCCATCGCTTTGCGAACGCCGATTTCGCGCGTGCGCCGCTCGACGACTGACGATGCCAGTCCCGCCAGCCCCAGGCAGGCCAGCAGCGCCGCGATGCCGGAGAACAGACTGAACGCCTGCGCCTGCCGCAGGACGTTGCGATAGAGAGCCTCGATCCGGTCGTCCAGGAAAAATCGATCCATCGGGGTGTTCGGATTCAGGCGCCGCCAGAGTCGGTCGATGGCGCCCAGCGTTTCCGGGAGCGAGCGGCCGTCGAGCTTGACGTCGACGAACCCCAACGAGTCCGGGGCCGGTGAGAAATAGAGCTGCGCTGGAATGTCCGTCCGCCGAGGCGTCGTGGAGAAATCCGGCACGACAGCCACGACGGTGCCGACTTTCGGCTCGCCGTCGTACGTGATGCCATCGAGCACCTGGCCCAGGGCGGCTCGCGGTGACTTGAACCCAAACTCGCGCACCGCGGTCTCGTTCAGGATGTAGCGGCCCACAGTCAGCGGCTTGGTCTCAATCGGGTCAGTGTGAGGCCAGTCGCCCGCGAGCGGACGGATCCCCAGCAGGTCCAGGACTTGAGGCTGTGTCGTCACGGGAGACACTTGATGCGAGACTCCGTCCGGCGTCTTCATCGCAACCGTAAAGAAGAACTCGTTGATGAGGTCTGCCCCCGAACAGGCGGCGCCCCGGACGCCGGCGAGCGCGCGCAGGCCCGCGACCAGCGGTGCGCTGCATCCTCCTCTGATCAGCACCATCTGATCGGTCTGAACCCGCAGCGCCTCGGTCGTGGCATAGCGACGTTGCTCCCAGACCATGCCGGCGACGATGAGCAGGCCGATCAGGATGGCGAACTGCAGCGTGACCAGGCCCTGTCGGATCCGATCCGTTCCACTCGCGTGGGTGCGCAATCCGTTGAGCACGCTGATGGGCCGGAAAGAGGAGAGGACCAACGCCGGCCACAACCCCGCGAGCACGGCGAGAAGCACGACTCCTACGCCGATCCATGCAAACACCACAGGGTGTCGCCACCAATTCGTCGCCGCGCTGAAGTCGAGGTACGTGTCGACGTACGGTAGAAGCCATTCGGCCAGCGCCAGGCCCAGTATCGTCGCCAGCACGACGTAGATGAGCGACTCCCCGATGAACTGTGAGACCAGGGAGTTGCGTCCCGCACCCGTGGCTTTGCGAATGGCCACCTCCTTCGCCCGTTGCCCGGATCTCGCGGTCAGGAGATTGACGAAGTTGACACAGGCGATGAACAGGATGAGCGCGCCGATGCTGGCCGTGAGCTGCAGGCGGCCGGGTAGCGCGGGATTGAGCTTCGGATGCGAATGCATGGCATCGACGCGCACGAAATCGACGCCGTACTGCGATTTGTTTTCGGCGGACTTGCCGGGGACCATGTACTGCCCCAGTTCCGGAATCGCCGCACGTAGACCCGCGAGGGATGCGCCGAGCTTGAGTCTCACGAAGGTCATGACGCTCGTCAGGATGAACGGCGTGGTATCGGAGTTTGCCGGGGCCTTGTCGAGATAGTTGAGGGACGAGTAGGCGGCCAGACCGGAGGCGTAGAAGCTACTCTCGAACTGCGTGCCGGGGACGTCCTCTATGACCGCGGTCACCGTCACAGGGAAGGTTCCCTCAGGGTAGGGGGTGAACCACGGTCCCGAGATTTTAGGTCCCTGCGATTTGGGAAGCTGGATCGATAGCGTGCGGCCAACAGCGTCGTCACGGCCGAAATACCTTCGAGCCGCTGTGCGTGTCAGAACGATGCCGTCCGGTCGGCGCAGCGCATTGTGCAGATCGCCGGCGACGACCGGCATGGGCACCACGTCGAAGAAATTGGGGTCCGCCCAGACGACGGATTCCTTGGACTCGATCGAATCCCGATGCAACCAGACATCGTGCGCGCTGAAGCGGGCGCTCCCTTCGACTTCCACGAACCGGGAGCTCAGAGGCACCTGTAAGCGGCTCGAGGTCGAATCCCCATATATCGTCGGCCGACCGGGATCGGTCGCGACAGTGATGACGTGATACGTGCGGTCGTATCCGTCGAAGAATTGATCTTGGTGCAGCTCGCTGTAGATCACGATGCCCGCAAGGATCGCTGCACTGACGCCGACGGCGAGGCCCAGCACACTGATCGCCGAGTAGATGCGATTGCGAGCGAGGTGTCGGAAGGCTGCGGCGGTGTAGCTTCGAATCACGCCGCCATTGTAGAGCGCACACCGGCGGGCCCAAAGTCCAATCAGATCAACGCGTTGGAGGAGGGTGGCCGCTGTGGGCCGCGCCTGCGTGTCCGGAATCGAACAGGTCGGCTAGGTCTTTGGCGGCGGGCTCTGCCACCCCAGGCCGAGGCTCTTCTGCAACGACACGTAGTACTTGATCAGCTCCGCATCCCCGGCAATCCGGTTCTGCTCTGCCGAAAAGCGGGTCCGCTCGGCATCCAACCAGTCCAGCGCCGAGGTTGTCCCCGCGTGGTATCGCTGTTCGGTGAGCTCGGCCGCGCGTGTTGCCGAGTCCTCGACTCTGCGCAAGCTGACAACATTGTCGCGCTGATGGCCGTATCGGGAGAGCGCTACGTTCGCGTCACGCAGTGCGCCCAGGACCGTACTTTCATACTTCGCTTCGGCTTCATCGTAACCGGCTCGTGCTTCCTCGACTTTGGCTTTGTTCTTGCCGAAGTCCAACACGTTCCAGGTGATGAATGGCGCGCCGATCCACATGAAGCTCTGCGACCGGATCAGGTGCCCGGGCTCGGAAGAGCTGAAGCCGAGATCGCCGATCAGCGTGAGCTTCGGAAACCAGTCGGCCTCGTGTTGACCGATCTGCGCGTTCTTGGAGATGAGTCGGAACTCGGCGGCGCGGATGTCCGGGCGCTGCTTCAGCAGGGCAGCCGGATCTCCTACGGCGATCGTCGCCGGTAAGTTCGGCAAGGGCGTCGAGGCGCCGAGCTCGGTATCCAGGCCGCCGGGCTCGCGTCCGGTCAATACGGCGAGTTGGTCGAGCGACTCGGCGATCTGTGCTTCCAGCGGGATGAGGGTCTGGCGCGTGTTTTCGACTTGGGTGCGCACCCGCTCCACATCGAGCTCGGATGCGACGCCCTGGGCACGCCGTTGTGCGGTGAGGTCGAGGATCTTCTGCTCGAGATCGGCCGACTGTTTGATCAGGACCAACCTTTGTTGCTGATCGCGAAGATCGACGTAGGCCTGAGCCACTTCAGCCGACAACTGGACATGGGTGTCCGCCAGGTCCGCTTCCGAGGCCACCGCTTCCGCCTTGGCGGCTTCGATCGAGCGCCGGGTGCCACCGAACAGGTCGGCTTCCCAGGTCGCGTCGAATCCCAGGTTATAGAAGTCGATCGAGCCAAACGTATCACTCGGGAGATGAGCGTGCAGCAGCGCGGCGTTGCCCGACACCGCCGGAATTCTGCCCTTGCCCTTCTCGGCCAAGCTCGACCGGGATTGTCTCAACCGCGCCTGAGCGGCCCTGATATCCGGGCTGTCGGCGAGCGCACTCTCGATCAGCTTCGTGAGCTCGGGATCGTTCAGACTGGCCCACCAGGTCGCTACGGCCGGTGCCGCGTTGACGGCTTCCGTCGGCGCGCGATTGAAGGAGGTCGCCTTCGCGGAGTTAGGCGCCACGGCGGGCGCACCGCGATAGTTGGGGCCGAGGGTGCAGCCGGCGATGAGGGCGGCGACGGTGGCCGCAAGCAATTTATATGAAGCCATAGGTGCGCTCAGTGGCCGCCACTCGGCGCATGCCGCCCCAGCGGTGCGGGCTTCTTCAGCAGCAACGCTAGCGGAACGCACAAGAGGAGGGCGATACCCAGGACATAGAAGGTCTCGGAATACGTAATGACTGCGGCCTGACGTTGCATCTCCCCCGCCAGTTGCCCCAGAGACTGCATGTGGGCGAAGGAAGGGTCGCCATGCTGAGCGATCAGGCCCGCGCTGGTCGCCGCAATGTGTTCCTGGCCGATGGTCGAGTTGGCAGTCACGGACTCGCGGATGAACGCATCGTGGAAGGCGTTGCGCCGGTCGATGTAGACGCCCAGCAGGGCGAGGCCTACTGAGCCGCCGAGGTTGCGGGCCATGTTGTAGAGGCCCGCTGCGTCGCCCGACTCTTCGCGGGACACCGCAGACATCGAGGCTTGGTTCAGCGGCATCATCGCTAACATTTGACCCACGCCGCGCAGGAATTGCGACGCATAGAAGTCATGGCCGACGCTTTGGGCCGTAAGGGAGATGTCGAGCATGCAGCTGATGGCGAACGCTACCAGACCGGCAATCACCATGGCCCGCGCGTCCCACTTGCCCAGCATCCTGGGCAGTATCGGCATCATGAGAAAGGCCGGCAGGCCCGACACGAGCATGATTGCGCCGGACTGCTCCGCGTTGTAGCCGGAGATGTTGCTCAGGAACTGCGGCAGCAGATAGGAGACGCAGTACAGGCCGGCACCGACCGTGAACACGATGAAGATGACGCTGGCATAGCTCTTGTTCGCCAGGAGCTTCAGCCGCACGACGGGGTACTTGGAAAGGTATTGCCCGGCGATCAGTCCGCAGATGCCAATGACGGAGGCGACCGACAGCCAACGGATCATGTCGGAGTCGAACCAGTTTTCGCGCTGGCCCTCTTCGAGCACGACCGTCAGCGAGCTCAAGCCCACGGCGAGGCCCACGATGCCGATCCAGTCGGCGTTCACGAAGTGGTGCCAGTCCGGCTTGCTCTTCGGCAGCCCCACATACAGCAACAGCACCAGCGCCACGCCCACCGGGACGTTGACGAAGAAGCACCAGCTCCAATCGATGTTCTCGGCCAGCCACCCACCCAGAACGGGGCCGAGCAGCGGCCCGAGCAACACGATCAATCCAAACAGCGTCATGCCGATCGGCAGCTGATGCGGGGGGAGCCGTGTGCGCACGATCGTCTGTGCCGTCGGGATCATCGCGCCGCCGGTGAAACCCTGGCCGATGCGGCCGATGATCATCTGCGGCAGGCTGTGCGACAGGCCGCACATCACCGAGAACAGCGTGAACAGGATCGTATTGCTCAACAGGAACATGCGCAGGCCGAACACCCGGGTCAGCCATGCCGCCAGCGGGATCATGACGATTTCCGACATCAGGTAGCCGGTCGAGATCCACGTTCCTTCGGTGCCCGTGGCGCCGATCGAGCCTTGAATCTGAGGCAGCGCCGAGTTCGTGATCGAGATGTCGAGAGTCGCCATGAGCGCGCCGAGCGCGCCGCCGACGACCGCGATCCAATCACTAACTGTGGCGTGCTGTTGTTCAGCCACGAGGCACAGCGCTCCGGGTGTCGACCTTGACTGTCACCGACAGGCCGGGGACCAGAACCTGGCGGGTCTCCTGCGTTGCATCGACGCGTATGCGCACCGGCACGCGCTGCACGATCTTCGTGAAATTGCCGGTGGCGTTCTGCGGGGGCAGCAGCGCGAACTCCGAACCCGTGCCAGGCGAGAAGCTCACCACCGTGCCGTGCAAATCAGTTCCACGCAGTGCATCGACCGTGATCGCGGCGGGCTGTCCCGGGCGCATCAGGCCGATCTGCGTCTCCTTGAAGTTGGCAGTGAGATAGATCTCCTGCACGGGCACGATCGTCATCAGACGGGTGCCGGGCTGCGCAAACTGTCCAACGCGCACCGCTCGGTCGCCGACCCGGCCGGAGAGGGGACTGGTGATCGTGGTGTCGCCGACATCGAGCTGCGCTTCGCGGGCGCTCGCTTGTGCGGCCTCGAGTTGAGCCTTGGCCTGATCTACCTGCGCCTGCGTGCTGGCGGGCTTGCGCTGAGAGGCTTCCAGCGCGGCGCTATCCGCGCCAACAGACGCGTTGGCCTGGCGCAGTGCATTGCGAAGCTCCTCCAACTTCTCGCCGGACTCGGCGCCGGTCGAGACGAGCGGCTCGTAGCGTTTGACTTGCGCCTCGGCATAGGCCTGAGTCGCTTTGGAGCCTTCCAATTTCGCCCGGGCCCCGGTGATGTCGGCTTGCTCCTGGAGGAGGTCCGCCGCGCCGCGCTCGATGTCGGCCTTGCGGGCGGAGATCGTCGCGTTGGCCTGCTCGAGCACAGCCTGATACTGGCGGTTGTCCAACTTGACCAGCGGTTGACCGGCCTTCACGGCCTCGTTGTCGCCCACCAGCACCTCGGCCACATAACCGGACACCTTGGGGGCGATGGTCATGCTGTCGGCCTGGAGGTAGGCGTCGTCGGTGCTCTCGATGAAGCGACCGTAGGTCCACCAGCGGATGCCCCAGATGATCAGTCCGACGAGTAGGATCGCCGCGACGATCAGGCCGATGGTCTTACGATCGGGCTTCTTTTTGGGTTCGGCGGCCAGATTTTGCCCCTGAGGGGTCGCAAGGGTATCCATGGGAGTCCTACCTGAGATTCCAGTGGCAGAAATATGCCAGCTGGACGATTTGTGTCAACTGATATATTTTTAATGGAGAGACGAGACACGAGGAAATCAATGGCAAGCGCTGCCAAGCCGCACAGGCATCCACCGGACTCCGGATATCAGCGAGGAGAGGAAACCCGCGCCCGCATTATTTCCGTCGCGCTGCGGCTGTTCGGAGAGAAAGGCTTCGATGGCGCATCCACCCGGGACATTGCCGCGGCCGCGGGCGTCAACGCCCCGGCCCTGCAGTACTACTTCGATAGCAAGGAAGGTGTCTACGTTGCCTGCATGGAGCACATCGTATCGCGCATGTGGGATTACACCTCGGACGCCGTCGAGCGCGCAGAGCGCTTGGTCGCAGGCGACGCGGACGATGAGGCGCTGATCGAGGCGTTCTGCGAGATACAGGCACGGCTCGCTGATTTCATGTTTACCGCCGAGGACGCGAGCGACTGGCGGTTGTTCATGGCGCGGCATCAAGCCGGCGAAGGCCCCGTTGCCGGCTCCCAGATCCTGGAGCAGTCGGTGAAGAAGCGGGTCTCCGGGGTTACTTCGACCATCGTCGGGCGCCTGCTCGGCAAGCCGGCTACCGACGATGAGACGCGCATTCGGACGATGGCCCTGAACGGGCAATTGATGGTGTTTCAGGTCGTGCGGCGCAGCGCGCTGACCGCGTTGAATTGGAAGACCGTCGACAAGTCGCGACTGGACTTGTTGAAGGGAATCGTCGGGGAGCAGACCAAGTCGGTGCTGCGCTCGTTGAATCGCCAGAGATGATCTTCGCTGTTCATCTGTAACAGCGTCGGGCCCCCGAGGGGGCCCGTAACGTTCCGCACAAACGCTCTTACACTTTGCGCGCCCGCTTCGGGACGAACGCGAGGAAGCGGCGCGAGTTGTTCACCGTGATCTGGTGCAACACATCGTCGCTCGCTCCGGCGGCTTTTAGCTTCGGCAGGAACGAAGTCACCACTTTGCCATACCCTCGGGAGGCATCTCCTGAGAACAGCAGATGATCCGCGAATCCCGCGTCAATCAAGCCCATCACCAGCGGCACGACCGCGGCGTCGCCGCCACCGCCCTGACGATCGAACCCCACGAAAGCGCCACGGCGGCAAATCGTCTTGTGGACGTACAGCTTGGGGTCATTGAGGTTTCCGAGGTGGCCGATGGCGACACGCTTTGGGTCGACGCCGGCGTCCTCGAAAATGTCCAGCTGTTCGAGAGCCGATTTCCCGGGAATCCCCGTGTGGGTGAAAATCGGCAGATTCGTTGCCAAGTGCGCCTTGCCGACAGCGCGGAAGACCTTTCGCTCCACCGCCGAGATCTCATCCCACGACCCGATTTCACCGAACACGCCGGCGGGATACTCATCGGCTTGGTGAACGATCGCCTTGACGAGCTGCTCCTCGCTCATCGTCGCGACTTCCTTCGGATAGAAAGGTTGGGTGTAGAACCCCGCACCTTTGACCACGGGCAAGCCGGACATCTTGGCGGCTTCGCGGATGAACTTGAGGTCCATGCCGGCACCTTCGAGACCGGCGTCGACGATGCACGCGACCCCATCTCGCTGCGCCTGGCGGAGTTCCTCGGTCATGAGATTGACGTCGCGCTGCGGATCGCCGCCGGCAGAGACGGGCGGGGGGCCCGGCGGCCGCTCCGGGACCGGAAGGCCCTGGGCCTTCAGAACGGCGACGGAGGCGTCCCGAAACTTCTGACCGAAATCCGTCCCCAGCGAGAGGTGCTCGTGGAACAACGTGGCGCCGCCTGCGAACTCTTGGGGGTCATAGTCCTTGAACAGCGTACGGATAACGGAACCCTTGGGGAACACTGGCGCCTGGCCCGGCGTGGTCGCGCCACTCTGTGCCAAGGCGCGCATCGGCGCCGCTGCGAGCGCGGTCGCGCCGATGCCTACGAGCTGCAGTGCCTCGCGGCGGGTGAAGATCGCCATGGAAACCTCGTGATTGGGCAACAGGTCATGGATGCTACGCCTGCTGCAAGGTACCGTGCCGGCCCATACCGTTCGTCGCCCTCATCGTGGTTCCGCTCGCCGACACATGACCCTCATTGCCCTCATTTTGGTTTTGGTAGCCGCTTGGGTTCTCGGGCGGATCGGGTGGCGTCGCACCGGCCGCACCCTCGGCATTCTGGTCGTGGTGGCCTTCCTGGCCATCGGCTGCGGTGTCGTGCCTTCGTGGATGCTCAGCCAGCTACAAGCCGGTTTGTCCGCCAAGATCCCCGCCATGCACGACACAGGTCATACGGTGATCATCGTGCTGGGGGGCGGCACGGATCTGGACAGTGAGGACGATGAGCTCCGCGTGCCGGCGCAGGTCGACGGGCGTGTCACCAAGACGGTCGAGCTCTATAGAGCCTGCGGCAGCGACTGTAGGGTTATTGTGAGCGGAGGTAATCCGCAGGGACATCAACAGTCGGAAGCCGCGGTGTACGGCCGCGAGTTGATCGCCCTGGGTGTGGACCCAAAGAGTCTCATCCTCGAAGGCCGCAGTCTGAATACCTGGCAGAACGCACAATTCACGGCAAAGCTGCTGCCGCTCCAAACTACTCAAACTCTACTGGTGACCTCCGGCGTGCACCTACGCCGATCCCGGTTGTATTTCGCGCGTTTCGGAATTCACGCTACGCCAGTGCGCGCGGATTTCGAGAGGGCACGGCTGTCACCGATTCCGTTGGGCGCGAACTTCATGCTCGCCGACGCGGCGATCCACGAATATATGGGTATCGCGCTCTTCTACGTGTACGAAGCGTTCGGCTGGAACAACATGACGGCTAAGGGACCTGGGGCTCTGTAAAGAACGCACAGACCCGGATCTCGATGCTCGAGCGGGGTGTCGTGCCTTCAGGGCAGGTTGGGTCGTCGAACGCCGAGTGCGGGACGTGGTGCGGTCGTGTCGGATCCGACTCGTTGGTCACGAACACCAACGCCTCGTTGGGCGTCATGTCGCGGTAGTAGTGCCAACGATGGGCGGGATTGTGCCGTACCACGAAACTCTCGGCAGTCCGCTCGGGCACACCCGGGAAATCAAATACCGCGAGTGCGCAGATGAGGTCCGATCTAGCCAGTGAACGCGCATCGCACACCGCAAGCGGAATGTCCTGAGGAGGCGGCGTCAGCACTCGCCAGATGTTGTAGTGAACGAAGCGCTCGTACTGCCAGTCGGTGATGTTCAGGGACGCAAATACTTGCGCTGCCGTATCCCGACCCCGCGCATCCCCGTAGTCGATGTGGATGAAGCGGGCAGGGCGCGAGTTCTTGAGCTGACCTGACAGCGGTGATTTCTCACCAAACCGGACGAACGGTGTCGAGACGATTGCGACTTCCCGCGCTCCCGTGAGCTCGCGAATCAGCGTCCGCACTTCGTGGTAGTACACACGCTCGACTTCCTCGGGATCGAGGAAGTTCTTGACCTTCGTACGATGGTCCACCAACTCGAATCCCTGGCGATCGAGCCGAGGCAGTTCGGCCTGTGAGCGCGATTCGATGATCTTGACCGTGTGCGGGTCCAGAATGTGCACGTCGCGAGACGGATCGGTGGCGTGGTACCGGGGCGCCTCGGCCATCGGCGCCGTGTAGTTCACCAGCGCACTGACTTTGGTTGGGCTTTTGTGGCTGATGGTCACGGCGGCATAAATATAGTCGTTTCCGGCCGGCAGGTGTTAGGGTACCGGCGCTCGAGAGGCAGTGATCGGAGGGGGGATGGCTGCTACGGACGCTTCTGTGTCCGGCTTTCCAAGCCGGCGCGTCGCTTGGTACACCGTCATCGTACTGATGGTGTGCTACACACTGTCGTATGCCGACCGGCAGATCCTGGCGTTCCTGGTCGCTCCGATGGAGCAGGACCTGCAGATCAAGGATACCGAGGTCGGACTGCTACAGGGCGTCGCGTTCGCCCTCGTTTACACCCTGTTCGGGCTCCCGATGGGAGCGCTCGCCGACCGGCTCAACCGCCGCAACATCATCGCCATCGGCGTCGTCATCTGGAGCCTCGCAACTTCCGTTTGCAGCATCGCCCGCAGTTTCGTGACCCTCGCTATTGCCCGGATGGGCGTCGGAGTGGGGGAGGCTGCGCTGAGCCCCTGCGCGTTTTCGATGATCACCGACTCCTTTCCGAAGGAGAGGCTCAGTACCGCCATGAGCGTGTACACCATGGGCATCCAACTCGGGTCGGGCCTGGCTTTGGTGATCGGCGGCCTGATCGCTCAGGCCGTCAGTCACATGGCGCCCATCGAGCTGCCGCTGGTGGGCTCGATTGCCGCATGGCGGATCACCTTTCTGCTGGTCGGAGCGCCGGGACTGTTGATTGCGCTGCTCGTGTTGACACTGCGCGAGCCGTTGCGCCGGGCTTTACTCGTCAACACCGACGGCACCGTCATGCGTCTGGGCTTGTCCGAGTCCCTCGCCCAGATCCGGCTGCGGTGGCGTTCGACGGCCGGATTGGCTCTGGTGATCAGCTGCCAGGCCACTTGTAACTATGCCTTGTTGGGGTGGGGACCGGAGTTCTTCAGCCGCCTTCACCAGTGGCCCAAAGGTCAAACCGGATTGGTGCTCGGCCTGACGACACTCTTCTGTGGATGCCTCGGGCTGTTCGTCGGCGGACGGCTCTCCGATCAGTGGCAAGCACAAGGCAAGACCGATGCGCCCTTGCGGGTCGGCCTCATAACGTTCGTCGGCCTCCTGGTCACGTTGGTGCCGGCGATGCTGGTGCCAGAGGCCTCCTGGACCGTGGCGCTGCTAGTGCCGGCGGTGTTCTGCATCGGTCTGCCGATCGGTGCCGGCTACGCTGCGATTCAGCAGATCTTCCCCAACCAGGTTCGCGGCCTGGTGTCCGCGATTGTCTTCCTCGGAGTGGCGCTCATCGGTCTGGGCTTCGGTAACCTGCTGCCGGGGGTGCTCACCGACCATCTTTTCCACGACAAGCTCAAAGTCGGCTGGTCAGTGGCGTTGACCGTCACGCTGGCGGTGGTCATCGGCCTGGCGACGTTGATGGCCACCCTGAAACCCTTTCGCGCGGATTTCACGGCTGCTCGTTAGTCGATTGGCAAAATACGCCTACGGCGATTTCGCGGACAGTAGCTTCGCTGGCGGCGGCAAAAAGCGTGGTTTTTGCCGCCTGCTCCTAGCGGCGGGCGCGTGGCTGTTATAGGCTTCGAGGAAGCGCTGCAGGGCGCACCGCGTCCGCGGAAAGGGATTCTCCCACCTGCTCGACGGCTGACCGGCGATCCTTTCGACGAACCTCTTTCGCCCCTTGCACGCGGACCCGGGGCGCATTCCTTGAAGGAGGTTTTCGTCATGGGTGTGCGCTTTTCTGTCGAGCCGCTTCCGCCTCATCCCAGCCTCGAGCACCAACAGAAGCTCGCCAAACGCCTGTTGCGGGAGGTGTGGGCCGGAGCAACCGAGGCGATTGAACGAGTCCAGGCATTCCTGCCCGGTCGGTTTTCATCCCCGGGCCACCTCGAGTCGATGAAGTTGCACGACGCCCAACGGGTCGTCGCGCGTAGCTATGGCTTCGAGAGCTGGGCTGCGATGAAGCGCAAGATCGAGTCGCTCACTCGGACTCCCCTGCAACAGTTTGACGCGGCGGTCCGGGAAGGAGATGCCGCGCTCGCTCGCGAGCTGCTGGCGCGACACGCCGAGTTGCGAACGAAAATCAACGAACCCCGCTTCGACTTCGACTCCCCCGCCCTCCACCAGGCGAAGGGCAACCTGCCACTGGTCGACGTCCTGCTCGAATACGGCGCCGACATCAATGCCCGCTCTACGTTCTGGGCGGGCAGTTTCGGAATTCTCGAGCACGGCATCACGCTGGATGGAGCGAAGCCCCTCATCGAACGCGGGGCAAAGCTGACCATATGGGCCGCGGCGGGTCTGGGTCTGGTGCAGGACCTCAAGGCGATCCTTGCGGCGACACCGGGGGTGGTGCACGAGCGCGGCGGCGACGGCAAGACCGCACTGCACTGCGCGGCGACTCGGGAGATCGCCGAGATTCTAGTGAATGCCGGCGCCGAGCTCGACGCGCGCGACCGGGATCACAACGCCACGCCTCTGCAATATCTGATCGGCGATGAGGAGATCGTGAAGCTGCTGATTGAGCGGGGAGCGAGTGTTGATTTGTTCGCTGTCGCCCGGTGGGGTGACTCTCCTCTGGTAGAGAGGTGTCTGCGGGATGATCCCGCGTCTGCCGATGAACGGATCGGTCGCGGGAAATTCACGGCCCCGGGCCTGCACATCTACGGATGGACGTTAGGGTTGGGTCAGACGTTGGGGTTTGATCTCAGCCCCGCCGACGTAGCCCGAAAATTTGGCCACCCCCAGATCGCGGAGAAGATCGTTTCGCGGTTGTCTCCGGAGGCGCGACTTGCCGATGCGCTGTGGTGTGGCGATCGGGAGCGCGCCCGCGCAGAAATCTCTCAGCGCCCGAATGCTGTGCAGGAGATGCATCCTGCTGATAGGTCTTTGTTGGCATCGGCTGCGTGGTGGTATCGGCCCGAGAGTGTGCGCCTGATGCTCGAGGTTGGGATGGATCCTCATGTCCCCGGTGCTCATCGATCGACGCCGCTCGATCGGGCGAGTTTTCATGGCTACGCGGATATCGTCTCGATGTTGCTCGAGGAGGATCCCCATCCTCCGATCACCGACCGTAACGAGTTTGGGGGTATACCCCTGGGAGCTTGCGTCTACGGCGCGCTCAATGGCTGGAAGACAGGTTTTCCACAGGACCACGCGCGCACGCTGACGTTGTTGCTGGAAGCCGGATCACCGCTTGATCCGACCCTGCTGCCCACCGGGAACGATGAGTTGGATAGCGTCATGCGTCAGTGGCTGAAGAAGGAGACGGAGCGTCATGGCAACACCTGAAGGGCTGGAGGTCACCGTCGAGATCGTCTGCACCCACCTGCCGGGCGAGGATTGGGAAGGGCATCAGCCGTTGCACCTGGGAATCCAGCAGGACAAGCAGATGATCGAGGCTGCGTCGGCCGGCTCGAAGCGAGTCGTGTTCAAGCCCTCATTGCGCGCTCGCCCCAACGCCGATGGCTCGACGAACTTTCTCGGTCCATTTGCTCACGGACCGAAGACGGAGCGGTTCGTCTATCTTGTCTGGGCCATCGCACCGGGGAAGGTCCCGGTCAGGATGGTGGGGCGCATCAAGTTGCACTTGAATCACATCAAGTGGGCGGCCGTGGAGAAGGCCGCCACCCGGAAGAAGCCCCTCCGGGTGACGATCGCTCTCACGAGTGCCAAGGGCAAGCCGGTGTTTGCGTCCGTCCGCCCGGACGTGGCGAAGTGGGAGTTGGCCTGACGGCGTAGCGCGTGGTGCTTCACGTGCCCCGCGACCGCGGCGGAGCTCGCTAGGCGGGTGCGGTGGTCCCGCACCCGCTGCGAGCAGCGTCACTATTAGTCGTGGTCGTGCCCGTGGCCATGATCGTGGTCATGGTCATGCCCACGATCGTGGTCGTCATGATGCTCATGGCGTTCGTGGTCTTCGTGGCGGCGCTCTTCCATGCGGCGGTACTCTTCCACGTGAGCCTCGCGGTGGGGCCGGTAGACGTCGTGATACCAGCGCTCGGACACGAAGTAGACCGGGCGGCCGCACGCGTCGTACTCGCGGCAGTGCTGGGCCCAGTGCTTCTCATGTCCCGGCGGGACGTGAAGGTAGAGGGGCTCGGGCGGCGGACCCGCAACAACGACCCGCGTGGGCACGGCGACCACAGCGCGCGGCATGATGAGCTGGGGCCTCGGAACCCCGCCGCCAATCGTGACCTGGCCATACAGGCCTGGCACAGCCACGTTCAGCGCGACACTGACGTCGCCTGCTTGCGCTTGCATCACGAGGGACAGGGAGGCGGCGCTCGCGAGGGCGGACGCGGCAAGGAAACGAAGAGCGATACGGTTCATGGAGGTCCTCCGGCAATTTCCGGCGACGATCCTAGCCGTCGTGGCGGTTGTGGCCGTGACCCGCATCACACCTTGAAAGCTGCCCGTCAGGAATCGCTGGAGGGCGCGTCCTGGCTTGGCGCTGGCCGTGACGCCTTCCGTCGTGGCTCAAACGAAACCCGGCCGGCAGGCCAGGGGCGCAATCGCTCCTGTTGCCGGATGTAGTCGCCGAACGACTTCATGTCGGGGAACCGAAGTGACAGCTCCTCCCGAACGCGACGGACTTCTTCGATGATCGGGTCGATGTAGTCTTCAGGGGGCGTCATTTTTTAGGTGCTCCATAATGTGTTCCGGTGTGCAGATTGTCGGGCAGCCCAGATCCTGAGCCGCAAGGACTCTTCTCATCCGCGGGAACAGCTGGGGGTTGGCTAGGTGTTTGCAATTCCAAGTCAGCAAGTATCGAATCCCATTGAGGGACGCCGTGGCTAGATGAGAGGCGTCGGCTTTCGCCTTCGGCGGTAATCCGCCGGACTCCATGAGAGCGTTCGCGAGGTCGTCGACCCGGTCACTTCTGGGGAGCTGTGAGAATTGCGCGAGGAACTCGACTCGCTGTTGAGCTGCCGCCGGGTCGCCTGCGCGCGCCTCTTCCAAAACGAGTTCCGACACGTAGATGGCGAACCGCCGACGGTGCAGGTCCCACCACGTCCGGGTGATCCGTTGATGTCTCGCAACGTCGGCATTCTCGCTGAGCCTCGTCGTCAGGTAGCTGGGGATGGTCGTGTCCAGAAAGAGCTTCCGGCGAACGACATATTCCGCCGGGGTTTCGGCGACCTGCCAGGGGTCCGCGGACCTGAAACCAAAGCGGTAAGCCTGAGTCATGGCCGGCACTCTGGTCCACGGACAAGGGGCTGAGAAGCCTCAGAAATTAGGCATTTCGTGCAGAAATGCAGGGCGCGCGTGCGGGGCCTCCCTCGGGGCCGGAGCGTCCGGGTTACGCGTCCGCGCCAGCCACCCGCGCACCGCTGGAACGTGAGCCGCCGGCCACGCGCGCAGGCCCTGCGGTGGCGGTTCCCAGGGCGTTAACGCGAGCCCGCTCGCGGCGCTGTTGCCGCCCAGCTACGCGTGATCTATGTTCGTGGGTGAGGGGGGTGGTGCGGCTCGCCGGCTGAGGGGGATCAGCAGGGCCCGTGAGGGCTCAATGTCCCGTCAGAGCACGTATCTGGTCTGTGGATTGCAGTCCTGGGCTGCTACTTCTGCGCTCTCACGCGCGCCAGGCGCCGGGCCGGCGACTACGCTTCGGCACACACGGTTTGGAGGCGCTTCATGAATAAGCCAGTCGAATCCAAGGGTTTTCCTCTTCCGAGCTCACTGAAAGTGGTGCCCGGCACGGAAGGCGCCCAGGCCGCGTATCCGTACTACGTCCAGTTCGGCAAGGACGACGACACCCGGTTCTGGTTTTACAACTCCATGCACTTCCCGGAGCCCATGTCGGCATTCGACATGGTGACCGCGGAAGCCGCGTACTGCGCGCTGGGCTCGGCGAACACGCGAGTGCACTGTCTGCCCACGACGCTGGGCATCGACCACCGCATCATCAACGGCCGTGTCTACATCGGCGGCAACGCAGTAACCGATCCCGCCGAGATCGCCCGCCGCACGGAAGAATTTCAGAAGCGCGCGTTCTACTACTACGAGAACTGGGAGCGTCTCTACGCGCAGTGGCGCGAGAAGATGATGAAGCTCATCCACGACGCCCAGGCCCTGCCGAAGCCGGACCTGCCCGAGTTCGAGCCGCTCGCCAATGTCCACGCCGGCAAGGGAGTCGCCTCCAACCATCTGCTGCTCGATACCTACCAGAAGACCCTCGAAGGGTACTTCCGGATGTGGCATCACCACTTCGAGTTCCTGCTGTTGGGCTATGGCGCCTACCTGACATTCTTCGGCTTCTGTAAGAAGGCTTTCCCCGAGATCACCGACCAGACGATCGCGCGCATGGTGGCGGGGATCGAGGCCGAGATCTTTCGCCCCGACGACGAACTGCGGCACCTGGCCCGCCGGGCTGTCGAGTTGGGAGTCGACTCGAAGTTCCAGGAAGGCGTGTCCGTCGCCGACCTCCTCAAGTCGCTCGAGGGCAGCGGCGCGGCAGGAAAGTCGTGGCTGCAGGACCTGGAGACCTCCCGCCATCCGTGGTTCAACATCAACGTGGGCGATGGCTTCTATCACTACCATCGCGCGTGGAACGACGACCTGTCGATGCCCTTCGCGTGTCTCCCCGAGTACGTGCGGCGGGTCAAGAACGGTGAGTCGCTCGTGCGTCCGATCGAAAAGCTGCAGGCTGAGCGCCGCCAGCTCATCGAGGACTACCGCGAGCTGCTCAACACCGACGAGGACCGCGCTGCGTACGATCAGATGATCACGCTGGCCCACCGGGTGTTCCCGTATGTCGAAGGCCACAAGTTCTACTGCGAGCATTGGTACACGAATCTGTTCTTCAACAAGATTCGCGAGTTCGGTGGCTTGCTGGCACAGAACGGCTTCTTCCTTAATGGGGAAGACGTATTCCACCTGACGCACTATGAGCTCGAATCGGCGATCGTGGACCTGATGTCAGCATGGTCGAACGGCTCGGAGCCGCGCGGCCCGGCTCGCTGGCCGGCTATCGTTGCGGAGCGCAAGGCTGCGGTGAAGGAATGGGCGAAGCACGATTCCCCGCCGGCTTTGGGCCCGGTCCCGGATGTCATCGACGATCCTGCGATCGTGATGTTGTGGGGCATCACGCGCGAGAGCCTGAATATGTGGCTCGATGCCGACAAGACCGGTGGTGGCAACGAAGTTAAGGGCTTTGCGGCGTCCAGTGGTGTGGTTGAAGGCCCCGCGCGCATCGTGAAGTCGGTCGAGGAGATCGCTCGCCTGAAGAATGGCGACATCCTGGTGTGTCAGGTCACAAACCCGACCTGGGCGCCGATCTTCCAGAAGATTGCCGGCGCTGTTTCTGACATCGGCGGCTCGATGAGCCACGCGGCGATTGTTGCCCGCGAATATGGATTGCCGGCAGTCGTTGGCACAGGTAACGCGACATCTCGCATCAAGGACGGCCAGCGAATCAGAGTGGATGGCGGCCGAGGTGTCGTCACCATTCTGCAGTAGGCTGTCTCGCGGTAGGTAATGGTGCCGGATATGGCTTCGACAGACATTGTCGGTTGGTTTGCCGACATCGGATTGCACGACAGGCCACACGTGGGCGGCAAGGGCGGAAGCCTCGGCGAGCTGCAGCGCGCCGGCATTCAGGTGCCGCCCGGATTCGTGGTCAAGACCGCCGCGTTCGATCGCTTCCTCGAGGCGTTGGAGAAGGAGTCTCCCGTCAGGTCGTTGATCGAGGCGTTGAACCCGGACGATCTGGACGCCGCGACTGTGTGCTGCAAGGGGATTCGGAAGCGGCTCGAGGCCGCCGAGTTTCCGAACGAGGTGTTGGACGAGCTCTCGGCCGCATACTCCGCACTCTGCACGACCAGTTCCCCGGTCGCAGTACGTTCGTCCGCGACGACAGAAGACGCGAGCGACGCGAGTTTTGCCGGCCTGCAGGACACCTATCTCTGGGTCACCAACGTACGAGACACGCTCTCGAAGGTCCGCAGCTGCTGGGCCAGCCTCTACTCGGTTGAGTCGGTGACCTATCGCCGTCGCCGGGGTTTCCCCGAGTCCGCAGTCGCAATGGCCGTCGTCGTTCAAAAGATGGTGAATGCTCGCACGGCGGGAGTGATGTTCACGCGCAGCCCTGTGACGGGTGATCGTTCAGTGATGACGATCGAAGGTTCGTGGGGCCTGGGCTCGGCGGTGGTCGGTGGCGAAGTGACCCCCGACCGATGGGTACTGGGCAAGATCACCGGAGACATCTCAGTCAGAGAAGTCTCTGACAAACTGACACAGCACGTTCCAGTCAGCGGTGGAGGAACCGAGGCGTTGCCGGTGCCGGATGATCTTCGCCGTACGCCCTCGTTGAGCGACGAAGAGCTGCAGGCGCTGCGCGCCGTCGGGCGCAAGATCGAGCGCCACTATGGTCGGGCCCAGGACATCGAGTGGGCGGTCGAGCGGGATACGAATGAGATTTACCTGCTGCAGAGTCGTCCGGAGACCGTGTGGTCGGCGAAAGAGGCGCAGTCGGTCGCACGGCCCGAGGGCAATCCTCTGGCCCACGTCATGTCGATTTTTGGAGGTCAACGGTGACGCTGACGGCCGCGGATGTCGCGGAGATCATGAAGCTCGTCGAGGAGTCGGTCTTCGACGAGCTGACGCTGGAAGTGGATGGAAAGAAACTCACTCTGCGCAAGAGTGGGGTGGCTCCCGGGGCAGACGGTTCAGTCCAAGCGGCCACCGCTTCGACGCTGGCCGTCGCAGCCCCACAGTCTGCGGCGCCTGCGCCGGGGGCAGCTGTCGTCGCGCCACCCAAGGCGCCGACCGATCCGAACGTTCAGGATGTGGCAGCTCCGCTCCTGGGTACTTTCTATCGTTCACCCAAGCCGGGAGCGCCTCCCTTCGTTGAGATCGGCGCCACCGTCCAGGAAGACACGGTCATTGCCATCATCGAAGTGATGAAGCTCATGAACACCGTGCGCGCGGGCGTTCATGGCACAGTGACGGAGATTCTCGTCAACGACGGGGGACTCGTCGAATACGGGCAAACACTGCTGCGTATCCGCAAGACGAGCTGACCCGGTGGCCATTCGCCGCATCCTGATCGCGAACCGCGGAGAGATCGCGGTACGAGTCATTCGCACCTGCCGCAGCCTCGGCATCGAGACGGTGGTGGCCGTTTCCTCTGCGGATCGCGATAGCTTGCCGGCCCGTCTCGCCGATCGTGCGGTCTGCATTGGACCTGCGCGATCGTCAGAGAGCTACCTCAAGGTCGAGGCTGTCGTTCACGCCGCCTTGGGCACCAAAGCCGATGCGATTCATCCGGGCTACGGGTTCTTGTCGGAGCGCGCGGCTCTTGCCAGCGCCTGCGAGGCAAATGGCGTCATCTTTATCGGGCCGACGGCAGCGCAGATCGAGGCTGTTGGGGACAAGTTGCGCGCACGCGATGAGGCAGAAGCCGCCAATGTGCCGGTCGTGCCCGGGGGTGCCGTAACTTCTGTGGATGAAGCTGCGGAGTTGGCTGCTCGGATCGGCGCTCCTGTGCTCGTCAAGGCTGTTGGTGGCGGGGGCGGCCGCGGGATGAAACGCGTTGATCGTCTCAGCGATCTGCGTGGCGCTGTGGAACTCGCGTCCGCAGAGGCTGGCGCGGCGTTCGGCGATGCGCGTGTGTACCTTGAGCGGTATGTCGGTAGCGGTCGGCATATCGAGGTGCAGGTGCTGGGCGACGGCAATGGGCGGGTCATTCACCTGGGTGAGCGGGATTGCTCGGTGCAGCGCCGGTATCAGAAGGTAATCGAGGAGACGCCCGCACCCGCCTTGCCAGCCGGTGTTCGCAAGGCGCTCCACCTGGCCGCGGTGCGATTCTCCGAGCGACTGCGCTATCGCGGCGCTGGGACGGTCGAATTTCTGGTCGATCGCGAGACTCACGAGTTCTATTTCCTGGAAATGAATGCGCGCATCCAGGTGGAGCATCCCGTTACCGAGGCGATCACGGGCGTGGACCTCGTCGCCGAGCAGATCGCAATCGCCGACGGCAAGGGCTTGCGGCTGTCACAGGACCAGATTCGATTCAATGGCCACGCGATCGAGTCGAGAATCAACGCTGAGGACCCCAACAACTCGTTCCAGCCTAGTCCCGGCCGACTGACCGCCGTGACGTGGCCGGCAGGTGAGGGCATCCGCGTGGACACGCACATCGTCGCGGGATCACAGATTCCGCCTTTCTATGATTCCCTGATGGCCAAGATCATCGCGCACGCCCCGGATCGATCGGCTGCGCTCTCGCGACTGCGCGAGGCGATCGATCGAACGCAGCTGTCGGGAGTCGCCACCAATCTGGCATTCCACCGGAAGATTCTGGCGGATGCCGAGTTCCAAACGGGCGGTGTCGATACCGGGTACGTCGGCCGTTTGTTGGAAGGATCCGTATCGAAGGAAGCACGGCATGGCTGACATCCAACTCGTCGAAACCTCGCTCCGGGACGGCAATCAATGCCTGTGGGCTGCTCTGGGTGTCGATACGGCCCGAACGCTGACCATCGCTCCCGTCATGGAGCGTGTCGGATTCAAGGCGATCGACTTCACGACCTCGACTCACATGGGCGTGGCCGTGCGATACAAGAAGGAAAACCCCTGGGAGCGCATCCGGCTGATGGCGGGGATCTGCAAGAAGACGCCGCTGCAGTTCATGTCCACCGGGTTCCGTTTCATTTCCTGGGAAACGGCCAGCCCGGAATTCATGGATTTGGCCTTCAGGACGCTGGCTCGCAACGGCATCCGTCGCTTCTGTCTGGCCGATCCATCGAATGATGCCGATTCGAACGTCGCCTGCGCCCGGATGGTGAAACAGGGCGGTGGCGAGTATGTAATCGCGGCGCTCGTGTACACGTTGAGTCCGGTACATGACGATGCGCACTATATAGCTGCGGCCCGAAAGCTGGCGGCGTGTCCCGATGTCGACGCGTTGTACATCAAGGATCCCGGTGGTCTGCTGAGCCTCAATCGCGCCAGGACGCTGATTCCCGCGATCATGGCAGTCATCGGCAACAAGCCGTTGGAACTGCACGCACACTGCACGATCGGCTTGGCCGAACACGTTTACATGGATGCTCCGGGGTACGGCATCAGCGCACTGCAGTGCGCCTCGGGTGGCGCGTCCGACGGAACCTCCAATCCGCCTTCCGGCCGAGTCGTGGCCAATCTGCGGGCGCTTGGGTCTCGGGTGGATATAGACGATGAGGCGCTCGCCGAAGTGGGGGCCTATTTCAGCAGCCTCGCCGCGGCTGAAGGCCTGCCGGTAGGTCAGCCGCAGGCGTTCGATGCCGCGTACCTCAAACACCAACTTCCCGGCGGCATGGTGGGCACCACGCGACGCATGCTGGCCGAGAGCCGCCTCTCGCATCTCGAGGGCGCGGCGATCGAGGAGCTGGGCCGGGTTCGTGAGGAGTTCGGTTGGCCGATCGTCATGACGCCGTTTGCGCAGATCCTGCAGACGATGGCGGTCATGAATGTCATGAGCGGTGAACGCTACAAGGTGATTCCTGACGAGGCGATCCGCTACGCTATCGGCCGCTTCGGCAGGCCGAACGTGCCAATCGATCAGAATTTGATGGATCGGATCGAGTCGCTGCCGCGGACCCGCGAGTTGCGCGCCGAGCCGCCGATGGCGCCGCTCAAAGAGTTGCGTGCGCGGTTTGGCGCAAACATTTCGGATGAGGAGTTCCTGCTTCGGGCGACGATGCCGGCCGGGCAGGTGGATGCGATGTTGGCGGCCGGGCCGGCGAAGCGAACCTACGAGCCGACGATGCGGCCGGTCATGAGTCTGCTACGGCAGCTGACCGCGCGCCGGGACCTCGCGCATGTCCGTGTCGAGAAGGCTGGATTCAAGTTGGAGTTGAAACGGCATGCCCGATGAGATGGCGCCCCTCAAGGGCTTCATGTTTGATCTGGATGGGACCCTGTTGCTGAGCGACCGTTCGCTGGGAGGCTATGAAGTCCTTCCTGGCGCGGTGGATACTCTCAACACGTTGCAGGAGCGTCGGATCCCGTACGTCGTGTTGACGAACGGCAGTGCCTATCCGCCGGCCGAGCAGGCCGGAAAGCTCCGCAAGCTGGGACTGCCCGTGTCCGATGAGCAGATGCTGACGCCCTCGAGCGTGACCGCGCATGTCATGTCCAAGCGCAAGGTCAAGCGGGCGCTGGTCCTCGGGACCCGGGGCGTTGGGCATGCATTGGCCGAAGCGGGTATCGAGATCGTGCTTCCGGGCGAGCCCGGCGCGACCGAAGCGGATGCCGTCTACGTGGGCTGGCACCCCGAATGCAACATGAAGGATATCGAGGCGGCGTGTAACGCCATTTGGGCCGGCGCGAAGATGTACATCGCCTCGGATGTCCCGTTTTTTGCCACCAAGCATGGGCGGTCGATGGGCTACTCGTTCGCCATCGCGGGAGCCATCAAGCGAGTGACGAACGTCCGCATGACGCTGACCGGTAAGCCCTCGCAGTACGCGTTGCAGTTCGTGTCGAAGAAGCTCGGCTTGCCCCCTCGCGAGATCGGAGTGGTTGGCGACGATCCGGCCGTGGAGATCATCATGGCACGGCGAGGCGGGGCGACGGCCTTCGGCGTCTCGACCGGCGTGATGACCCAGAAAGACTGGGCGCGGCAGTCAGGCGAGCGGCAGCCCCATTTTGTGCTCTCAGGTGTGAGCGAGTTGCTGGCGTGCGGCGCCGTGCCCGGCTAAGGTCTCCGTCCTGCGACAGTAGTGGGCCGCTAACGGCCGTGCGAAGCTACAATCTATGGCGGCTGCAGACTCGCTTGGGTGGCGAAAAAATGGGGAGACCGCTGAATCACTGCGCCACGCGTGGGCGAAGTGGCAAGGCCACGTCCTAAACGGGACGGTTCCTCTTCAGCGCTACCTTGGCGGCTCCGACCATAGTGGCGTCTTCCTCACCGAATTGCCGGCCCAGCACCTCGCTGAAGCCGCGGTAAAGCTCGTACCCGGGGTTCCGACCCTGGCAGAGCTTCAGCTCTCGCACTGGAATACGGCTGCCCAACTCAGCCACCCGAACCTCATGCGGCTCTTCGAGACGGGGCGCTGTGAGCTCGACGGCCTGATGTACCTGTACGCCGTCATGGACTTCGCCGACCAGAACCTCGCGCAGCTGCTATCGCAGCGGGCGATGTCTGAGGACGAAGCGCGGGAGATGATGCCGCCGGTTCTCGATGCGCTCGCGTTCCTGCACGGGCGAGGGCTTGTCCACGGTCAGCTGAAGCCTGCGAACATCCTCGTGGTCGGCGACCAGCTGAAGCTGGCGAGCGACACGATCGGCATTACCAATGAGGCGACCGCCAGCATCAACATGGCGTCCGCTTATGACGCTCCCGAGACTCGGGACGGTAGTCGTTCGGCTCCTGCGGACATTTGGGCGCTCGGCATCAGCTTGTCCGAGGCCCTTACGCGCAACACGCCCGTCGCCGATGAGCACACGGGGAAAATCGAGCTGCCTTCGGATTTTCCGGCCGCGTTTCGCGAGATTGTGGCGGCTTGCCTGAGCCTCAACCCGGACGACCGTCCGACCGTTAAAAATCTGCAAGCTTGGTTGCGCGGCGAGTATTCGCCCGCGCAGCGAAAGCCAGCGCCGCCGCGGGCCCCTGCGGCTGTGCCCCCTGCGGGTGTTGTCTCTGCAGTTGCGTCTGCGGCTGCCCCTGCGCCCGCTGCCGCATCGGGGCCGGCTCGTGCCCCTGCGACACCACCTCCTGCGGTTGCGCCCGCGCCGAGCCCTCGGCCGGCCGCGACGTCTCCCGTGGCTGCAGTTGTGTCCGCCCAAAAGCCACCTGGACCCATCGCCCACGAATGGTCGGGCCAGCCGGCAGCGGCGTTCGTCGACGCTGCCACGAAGAGATCGGGTGCGAGCGCTGAGCGTTCACCCGCTCGAGAGGCTAGGCCGCTTGAACCCTTCGAGGTTCGTGAGACTTGGAGCGCGGGTGGGCCTCCGGGCGCGCGCGAGGCTCCGAGGTCACGGCACCCGTCGAGGGCTCAGGCCACCTCGAAGCCGCGGTCCGTGGCTGTCCCCATCGGGATCGGCGCCATCGTGGTCGCCATCCTCGGCTGGGCCACTGTCCACGTGATGCGAGCTCCGTCGACGCCGCCGAACGCATCCGAGCCGAAAACGGGTGCGACGAGCGCCGCGCCTGAAAGCCCGTCGGTGCCGCCTGCGGCCGAACGGGCGCCCGGTACGGCTCAGCAACCCCCCGCAGGGGCGAAGCATCCTGCAGCGGCGGCCAAGCAACCTGTCGGCGTCGCCACTAAACAGCCCGCCGCAGTCGCCAAGCAGGCCGCCGCGCCGACACCGCGCCAGTCGCGCAACTTGCGGACGATTCGCAGCGCGTCTGCCGTCCCAGATTCGTCTGCGACACACGAAGGCATCCCCAACGTCCCGCGGCACGCTCTACAGACGATCCACGGACACGTTCGTGTCTCGGTGAGGATCATCGTCGACAAGCAGGGCAACGTGTTTGCGACGTTGTTGGATAAGCCAGGATCCAGCAAGTACTTCGACCGCGTCGCGCTCGATGCCGCCAAGACTTGGAAGTTTCCGCAGGATGCGGCGGATCAACGGCTGAAGCTCCTACGCTTCGAGTTCACACGCGAAGGGGTCACCGCGCACGCTGCGTCCCTGCAGTAAGGCTAGGTCTCCCGTAGGGCCTCAGCCACATTCGCGCGAGCCGCACGAATAGCGGGGAACATACCCCCTAACAGCCCCAACACGCAGGCGACGGATATGGCGACCGCCACCAGGGCGGGCGTGATCGTCAGGGCGTAGACGAGCTGAGAGTCCCATATGGATCCGCCCAACGTACTGATGACCGTCCCGTTGAACGCGGTGTAAGCGAGGGTTGCGCCGATCACGGCACCCAGCAGCGCTAACAGCAGTGCTTCCCCCAGAATGGAGGTCGCGACGGCAAAGGGAGCGAATCCGATCGCACGTAGCGTCGCGAGTTCTACTGTGCGAGCGGCGACCGCCGAGTGCATCGAGTTCAAGGCACCGAACAGGGCGCCCAGGGCCATGATGGAGCCAATCGAGATGGTGACGACGCGAAGGAGGGTGTTGACGTCGCCCCCAGCCCCTTCCAGATAGGCGGGCTCGGATTGGGCATCGACCTGAATCGTGGCGTCAGCGGCAAGGTACGACTTCACTCGAGCCAGAGAGGCGGGCGAATCGAGCGAGATCATGACGTCGTTGAACCCATCCACCTTGAACGCCGACATCAGAGTCAGCGAGTCTGTGACCATCTCCGATTGGCGTGCACCGTCGCCGCCACCATAAACGCCAACAACGTCCCAGTCGCCGCTTTGCAAGCGAACCTTGTCGCCAACATTCAAGCCTGCGAACTGCTTGCTCGCTGCCGCGCCCACCACCAACTCGCGCGTACCGGGACGGTAGGTGCGTCCTTCGATGATCTTGAGCTCCGGTCGCATGACGAAGTACTGAGGGCCGACTCCGCGCAGGGTGATGCTGACATCGGACCGATCCCGCTTGCGGGCGACAGGTACGGGAATGAGGAGCTCGGCGGATACAATCGGCTTTCCCGCTGCATCGTGCCTGATGCCGGGCGCATTACTGATCGTGGCGACAGTTTCGCGCGTGACGTTACTGCTGGCCTCTGCCTCGGCTGAACGGGCCATCACGATGGCGCGGTCCGGCTTCCCGTCTGCCTGCAAAGTCTTTCTGAAACCCGCGTACATCGCGAGGACGCAGATCAGGACGGCGACTACGCCAGCGATGCTGATGACGATGGCAAGCGAATTGCCGGGGCGCCGCGGAACATTGAGGAGGTTGGTTCCGGTGGCACTGACGATTTGCGATGCGACTCCCATCGGGTCACCGTCTTCCGAGAGCGGCCACAACCGACATCCGCGCGAGCTTGAAGGACGGGAGGGCGGCGCTGAGCAATGCAAGCGATGCCGCGCAGGTCAGTCCGATTGTGGCGACGCCGAGCGATACAACGACCGACCCGAGGTCTTTCGCCAGTGGAGCGAGGAGACAGGCGACACCCAGGCCAGCCAGGGCAAACGGCATGTACAGGAGCAATGCCTCGGAGTGCGCCAGTGCGAGGACTCCCGCGTCCGTGTAGCCGACCGCTTTGAGGACCGCGAACTCGGGGATGCGATCGTGCAGCGACTGGCGCAGCGTATTTCCGGTGATGAACGCAAGAGTGAAGAGCACTGCACCCAGCACGGCGTTGGTGAAGAACTGCACGTCGCCCATCTGTTTGGTTGCGAGTTCGACACGCTGGGGCCCGGAGCGGGTGCGGGTCTCGTTCGGGGAGTTTGCGAAAATGGCATCGATGGCGTTCACCATGGACGTTGCCTTGTTGGCGTCGGCAATGCGCACGTAGAAGGTTTCCGCGGTCCCCCGATTCTGCACCCGACCCTCATCGAGGTAGGGGTAGTGGATGATCCCGAGCCAGAGACGTTCCGGGTCGTTGATCGCCTCGAAGGTTCCGACGATGTGGAAGGTCCAGTAGGGGCTGCCGTCGGTGTGTAGCGCCCCGGATTTCACTGTGACGGTGTCGCCCACCTTCCACCCGAACTGCTTCAGCATCGCGGTCGTAGAGATCAGGCCATCGCGAGTGGCCAGCAGTGCCTCCAGCGAGCCTTTGCCCGTGACCATCGTGTGCTTCTGCATCTCGAAGAACTTCCGGGGATCGGTTGCGATCGCAGCCATGTAGTTCGACGCTGCCGGCTCCCGTACGACCCCTGCAAAGTAGACGCGGCGGTTGACGTCTTTGACGCCCGGAATCCGCAGGATCTTCTGCTCGGCGGCGATGGGCATCGGAGTACCGCCGCGAACGGCGGGGTTGGTGAACAGGTACTCCCGGTTCGCGTTGGCGATGGCCCGCGCAAAGCCCGCATTGACCCCTTCGAGCAGGCCCAGCAGCACGAAGGCGACTGCGATGCACAGTCCCGTCAGGATCGTCCGGGAGGGCCTGCGCCACAGTCCTGCCCAGACCAGCGGGAGGAACTTCACGGCCGCTCCCAACTCGCGTTCGAGCGAAATCCACGCGAAGACGTTGGGAAATGGCGGTCCATAGCCCCCCTTATAGCAGTTCGAAAGCCGCTCTTTTCGTGACCAGGCGCACGGCGCGGTCACCCCCACCACCGTTCTTGACAGGTCGCGCCCCATCAGGAACGCTCTGCCGATGAGGATCGACCGCAGATCGATGTTGAAGGCGGGGGTCAGTTCCCTGGCTGTCGTGGCGGCGCCCCTCATTGCCCGGGCCGCTGCGGGCTCGACGGATGCGGTGCGTCTCAACGACAAGATCACCGTCGTCAGTGGCGTTGGTTGTAACGTCCTCGCGCTGAGCAGCACCGATGGCCTGACACTCGTCGACTCGGGTGCTGCCGCGCACACCGGCGCGCTGCTCAAACGGCTCCGCGACCTTCCGGGCGGCAACCACGTTCACACGGTGTTCAATACCCACTGGCATCCCGACCAGACGGGGGGCAACGAGATCTTCGGCAACGCGAATGCGCAGATCGTCGCGCATCAGAAGACGTTGTTATGGATGGCGACCGACCATTACGTGCCCGCCGAATGTCGCTACGAGAAGGCGCGGCCCAAGGCGGCGCTGCCGACCAAGACCTTCTACACGAAGGACAGCATGACGGTGGGGTCCGAGAAGGTGGAGTACGGGTACCTCCTCGAAGCTCACACCGATAGCGACTGCTACGTCTTCTGCCGCGACTCGAACGTCCTGGCCGTTGGGCATGTGGCCTCGCCGGTACGCGATCCTGAGTTGGATTGGTTCGGGGGTGGTTGGATCGGCGGTCGTCTGGATGCGCTGACGATGCTCGTGAAACTCGTCGACGATCAGACACAGATCGTGCCGTCATATGGTCCGGTGATGCACCGTGCGCAGCTGAAAGCCGAGCTCGACCTCTGGCAGGAGGTCTACGACCGAGCCATCACCTGGCTGCGTAAGGGCTACAGTTACAAGGACATGCTGGGTGCGGGCGTGATGCAGGGACTGGCTCGCACCTGGTCCGACCCCGACACCTTCATGTATTCGCTCTGCAAGGGCCTGTGGGCGCATCACAACATGCTCACCCACGACATCGTATGAGGGATATCGTCTAAACGAGATGCCCATGGACACGCGCGCACTCAAATCGCTGGTCGTGAGCACCGTTTTCTCGGCGCTGACGATGTTTTCGAATGGGGCCGCCGCGGATCCCTCTCTTGCGGACGCCATCCGCGCAGGGGACCGCGCCACCGCCCTGAAAATGATTCAGGGGGGCGCGGATGTCAACGCCGCGCAAGCCGACGGGACCACACCTCTGCAGTGGGCTACCTACCGGAACGACCTCGAACTGGTGAAGACCCTCCTGGCGCGAGGCGCGAAGGCGAAGGTCACCAATTCGTTCGGCGCCACTCCGCTCTCGGAGGCCGTCAAGATCGCCAACATCGATCTGGTGACGCAGCTCCTCAAAGCAGGCGCGGACGTCGAGTCGCCCAATGCCGATGGTCAGACGGTTCTGATGCTGGCCGCGCGCACCGGTAGTGTCGGGATGGCCCGGGCGCTCCTGAAATATGGAGCCAACGTCAATGCCATAGAGACCTGGCGGGGACAAACGGCGCTCATGTGGGCGGCCGCCGAGAAGCATCCCGAGCTCGTCGAGCTGCTGATCGCACATCATGCGAAGGTCGATGTGGCAGCCGACTCGAACGACTGGGGCGAGCAGATCACGTCCGAGCCGCGGGCTCAGTACCGGCCGACCGGCGGGTTGACTGCGCTGATGTACGCCGCTCGTTCGGGGTGCATCGAGTGTGCCCAGGCGCTGCTGAAAGGCCATGCGGACGTCAACATGCCCAGCCCCGACGGGGTGACGCCGCTACTGACCGCACTCGACAATCTCCACTACGACCTGGCGAAGATCCTCATGGAGCAGGGCGCCAATCCCAACACCTGGGACTGGTGGGGTCGTACGCCGCTGTACGTAGCGGTGGACATGCACTCCTATCCAGGCTCGCACGCCTCGTACAACGGGCCCAAAGTCAACGTGGTGCTGACTGACAGGACCAGCCCCAGCGACATGATCAGGCTGATTCTGGCGGCCGGCGTCAACCCCAATCCGCAGCTCAACATGCACCGCCCCGGCCGCGGCGGAAACAGCGCCCGCTTCGTCGAAAACCTCCTGACAACGGGTGCCACGCCACTGCTTCGCGCGGCCGTGGCGCAGGACGCAGAGGCTGTGCAGATTCTCCTCGAACACCACGCACTCGTGGACCTCCCCAATGCGATGGGGGTGACACCACTAGTCGCGGCTTCCGGAATGGGCATCTCGATCAACGATCCGCGGCCGCTGTTCGAGGGGGATATGCAGGGTAGGGCGCTCGCGACCCTGGAGCTGCTCGTCAAAGCCGGCGCGGACGTGAATGCCCGGGTTCTGGACACGAGTAGTCATAATGCGAAGATCGCCCGACCGAGCTCCATGACCGATCGCCAGGGACAGACGGCCCTGTACGGGCCGGTGATCTGGGGCTGGACCCGGGTGGCGCGATTTCTGCTCGATCATGGGGCTCGAACGGATATCGTCGATGCCGCGGGGAAGGGTCCGTTGGACCTCATCCTCAAGGGTGATGTGGCCAACCGCGATCACAAGACCGACGATGAGATGGTCTCCCTGATACGCACTGCGGCGGTTGTTACCCACTAGGTACAACGTCTCGAAGGCCGCGAAATGCCTTATGCCCGCGAGCGCCGCATTCGGGCGGCGGTCCCGCATGCGGAAACTACCTACGTCGCGGCTCAGGTGCGGAAAGTACTAGCGTAACGGCTTCGCGCTTCGATGAAGCGCCCCTTCTACTGCGCTGACGGGCGAAGATAATGGATCCCAAGACAGGCTTTCGTCCAAGGTACCTATGTCCAGCGCCCTCAAGCTCGACACCTCCGCCCCAGCGCCGCTGCCCGATAGGGGGCGTCGTCTGAAGGATACGGAGTCGGGTCTGTGGTCACGCCGCGTCCTGGCTGGCGAGTTCTACGTCACCGGCGAAAACGAGATCATCTCCACCGTTCTCGGTTCCTGTATTTCAGTGTGCATGCGCGACGCGCAGGCAGGCGTTGGCGGGATGAACCACTTCATGTTGCCTGACGAAGGCAATCGTGTCCCGACCGGAGCCGTCGATACCGGGTTGTCGACCCGCTTCGGCAGCTACGCGATGGAAAGTCTGATCAACGGTCTGATGGTTCGCGGTGCCGTGCGCAATCGCCTCGAGATCAAGATCTTCGGTGGGGCTCAGATCCTCGACTCCCACGCCCACATCGGTGACAAGAACATCCATTTCGTGCGCAACTTTCTGGCCGTCGAAGGCTTGCAGCCCATCGCACAAGATCTGGGCGACGTGGTGCCACGCTCGGTGCTCTACTACCCGATGTCGGGTCGCGTCAGGGTGAAACACCTGAAGCCGATCGAGTCGAGGGTGATCGCACGGGAGGAGTCGGCCTACCTGGGCGAGATCGCCAAGCGCGGCAACGACGGCGGAGACGTCGAACTGTTCGACTGACGCTCGCCGGTTATACGGGGGCCGAGCCTGCCTCGGCGAGCTCCGCCACCAGTACCTCGACCAACTGCGCGGCCGGCAGTGCTCGCGCGAGCGGGGCTCCTTGGCCGGCCCATTGCGCTGCGTAGCCTGCCTCCTGTCTTGCCTTTCCTGCCGCGTTGAGCGCTTTGCCGGCGTCGTAGGCAATCGGATAGTCGGGGATCTGGTCGGGCGGTACAGCCTGGCCCAACTGCGTGAATCGGTTGCGCAAACATCTCGCAGGTCGCCCCGAAATGGCACGCGTCATGATGGTGTGGTTGGCCGAGTCACTCCCCAGCGCGGCTCGGTAGCCTGCATCCGCATCTGACTCCGGACAGGCGATGAACGCGGTTCCAAGTTGTGCCGCCACTGCACCGAGTCGCAATACTGCCGCGATACCTGCGCCGTCCATGATGCCGCCCGCCGCGATCACCGGTATGCGCAGCTCGCGCGCCAGAATGCGAGTCAACGCCATCGTCCCCAGACACGAATCCTCCCCGTCAGGATCGAACACTCCGCGATGCCCACCCGCCTCGTAACCTTGCGCCACGACGGCATCCACACCCGCGCTTGCAACAGCGCGGCCTTCGGTGAGGTTGGTTGCGGAGGCGAGGAGCACGATCCCGGCATTGCGCAGTGCCCGAATGCGATCGGCGGACGGCAGCCCAAAGTGGAAGCTGACGACGCGGGGCTTCTCGGCGAGCAGCGTCGCCAACATGTCGTCGTCTTCGACGAAGCTGCGGTAGATCTCCTTCAGCGCCACAGGCGGGCGAGCGCCGAACTGCTCGAAGTGGGGCCGCAGTCGCTCGAGCCACGCCGCTTCGACATCTTTGCGCGTCGTTGCCGGCCGATGGCAGAAGAAGTTCACGTTGAACGGTCGTGAGGTGCCTTCCCGGACCGCTGCAATCATCCGGCGGGCGCCTGCGGCGTCCGTCGCGCCGACCCCGATTGAGCCCAACGCGCCGGCGTTGGAGACGGCAGCCGCCATGGCAGGGGAGGAAACCCCGGCCATCGGCGCCTGCACGATCGGTTGCGCGATCCCGAGAGTGTCGAGGAGACTCATGCCCAGGGACCTAGTCGGTGAACTTTGCTACGTCAACGACGCCGATCCTCTGCATCCGGTTGCGTTGTGCGGCTGCCAGGACCTTCGCAACGATGTCGTACTTTGCGCGGGCATCCGGTCGCAGGTGGACTTCAGGCTGAGGGACCCGCTGAGCTTCTGCGCGGAAGTACTCTTCGAGTTGTCCCAACCCTGCCACCGCGGTGCCGTTCCAAACGATCGTGCCGTCAAAGTCGACAGCCAGGTCGATGACTTCGGGACGGGGACCTTGTGTCGGCGGCGTCTTCTGGGGAAGATCCAACTTGACCGCGTGGGTGACCAGCGGCAGAGAGACGATCAGCGTTACGAGCAAGACGAGCATGACGTCGATCAACGGCGTGGTGTTGATATCACACAGAACCGTATCGCGTGTCGGGACTCGGGATCGGCGAGGCAAACCAGCTACTGACGCCACGGACCGTGCAGTCATGAGGGGTCTCCCTGTTGTCGGCAGAGCCGCCGCCGGTGCGGGCATCAGGTGTGGCTCCCGGGCGATCACCACTGCGGCCCAGCAGCACCCCATGCCGAACTTCAGGCGCGAAACGACGCCTGACCGATCCAACATGGCGGCAAGCCACTCTTCTTCCAAGCGCGCGGTCAGATGGGGCGGAGCGTTGCGGGCGGCCGCACGGATAAGGGCTCGAACGAGGTTTTCCATCATGCGGGAACTCCTCTGCCGAAACTGAAGCTGGCGAAAACTTCACTCGCGCGGGCGAGGCCTTCGGGTGTCAGGCGATAGAGGCGGCGGCGAGGGCGGCCGGCGGAGGCGGGGTCGATGTCCTCCCAGCGACTCACGAACCAACTCGCCGCCTCGAGACGAAGCAGGATGGGGTAGAGCGTGCCGGAGGCCAGATCGCTGCGCTTCTGCACGTCGGCACCGGAGAGCTCTTCGGCGGGTCGCTCGAGGAAGGCCTCCAGGACTCGAAGAGTCTGAAGAGAGAGGCGGACACCACGCTCCGGCTTACCCATAATCGTAAGTCTACATAGGGGGCCGGGGTTACGCAACACCGGCAGCCGCTGCGCGGGGGGCGTGGGCCGGCCCCGGTATCGGTAGACTCGCCGCGAAAGGACACGAAGTGATCAACACTCTCGCGATAGCGAACTATCGCTCCATTCGCCAGATGGTTCTGCCGCTGGGGCGCCTGAACGTGGTGACCGGTGCCAATGGCTCGGGCAAGTCGAATCTTTATCGGGCGCTGAGGTTGCTGTCAGACACCGCCCGCGGAGGTGTCGTCGCCTCGCTTGCCCGCGAGGGCGGGTTCAGCTCGACGCTGTGGGCGGGCCCGGAAACGATTTCCCGACGGATGAAGACGGGAGAGGTTCCCGTACAGGGAGGGCCGCGCCGTGATCCGGTCAGTCTGCGCCTCGGGTTTTGCGACGACTCGGTGGGCTACAGCGTCGACATCGGATTGCCGGAACCCGGCTCCTCACCCTTCGGCCGGGACCCCGAGATCAAACGGGAGTGCATCTTCGCCGCCCCGGTGTTCCGTCCGTCCGGCCTGTTGGTCGACCGGCGCAACACGTTCGTGAAGTTGCGGGAGGAGTCCGGTGAGTGGTCCATGTTGACCCAGCACCTGCAGAGCTTCGACACGATGTTGTCGGAGCTGAGCGATCCAAAACGCGCGCCGGAAATTACAACCGTCCGTGACACGGTCCGATCCTGGCGCTTCTACGATCACTTTCGGGCGGATCTCGATGCACCGGCTCGACAGGGTGTTCCGCCCACGCGAACGCCGGTGCTGGCAGCAGATGGGCGCGATCTGGCGGCGGCGCTGGCGACAATACAGTGGATTGGCGACGGGTCGGCACTGGCAGAGGTGATCGACGACGCGTTTCCGGGGGCCAAGGTCAGCACAGCGGGCAGTGATGAACGTCTCGAGGTCGCTTTCTCGCAACCCGGTCTGCTGCGGACTCTGTCAGCCGCGGAGTTGTCGGACGGTACGTTGCGCTACCTTCTATGGGCCGCGGCGTTGCTGACTCCGCGACCGCCGCCGTTGATGGTGCTGAACGAGCCCGAGACCAGTTTGCATCCAGATCTGCTCCCGGCCCTGGGACGGCTGATCAGCCGCGCAGCACGCGACACTCAGGTGTGGGTCGTCTCGCATGCCGCGCGTCTGATAGCGGCTCTCAAGGAGGATCCGGACTGCAATGCCATCGAGCTCGACAAACCGCTCGGCGAGTCGGTGGTCAGATCGGCGGGCTCGCTGGATGAGCCCGCCTGGAAGTGGCCGGAACGCTAGCGCGTCCGGGACAATGTCAGGCGCAGCCGGTGCGCCCGCTTCGGTTCAGTCCTTCGCCTGCACGTCCCGGCTCTTGATCAGCCAGTGACCGTTGACCCGAACCAGCTCGTCGCGGCCGCGGCCGGCGGCGGCGACCTTCGGACCTTCCTTAGGGTCGGTGGCTTCGAACACGGTCAGCCAATAGGAGTTCATCACCGCGTGGTCCTTGTCGGTGAACTCCAGGTCCTCGTTCGTCAGGATGTGACGAAGCTGCACCGGCTTCTCGCCCTTGGCCGCCTGATCATCGTGTCGCTTCTTGACGTCGACGACGATTTTCTTCAGCGCCTCGGTCCCCACCGATGCGTTCTTTCCGGTCCCGAAGCGGCCATCAGGGGTATACACCGCCGCGTAACCCTCCGGGTCGAGGTTGTCGAGGGCGTGCACATAACGCCACATCAGGTGCTCGATCTCGGCCCGATCCTTCATCTCACGCAGCAGGCCGGAATCGTCCGCTCTGGAAAGGGTGGGCAGCGCGACGGACAACACGGCTGCGGCGGCCGCGACGGTCAGAGCGAGTTTCATGGGGCAACTCCTGGCGTTGAGGGGTGTTATAGGAGTTGCGACGTTAGCGCGGCAGCTGCCGGGCTGACCAGCGCAACCCCTCGATCGATTCGCTTGGCAGTCGCCCGCCGCGCCCTCACAATCCCAGATACCCACCCGGACTCCACAGATGACCATTCATACCGAAGAACAGCTCGAAGGCCTGAAATCCGCTGCGCAGGTCGTCTCCGGCATCTTGCGACGCATGTGTCACGCTGCCGAACCGGGAATGACGACCGCTGAGCTCGACGCGCTTGGGGCACAGTGGTTGGCGGAGGCTGATGCCGAATCGGCACCGCGACTGACTTATGACTTTCCGGGCGCGACCTGCATCAGTGTCAACGAAGAGATCGCCCATGGCGTCCCCGGGTCGCGCAGGCTCAGTGCAGGCGACATGGTCAACATCGATGTGAGCGCGCGGGTCGGCGGATATTTCGCTGACACGGGAGCGAGTTTCACGGTGCCGCCCGATGTGCCGGTGAAGAAGCAGGTGCGCACAGCAACGCTCGCCGCGCTCGATGCCGCGATTCGTGAGGTGCGGCCGGGAGCGCCGCTGAATCGGATTGGTCACGCGATCGAAGGTGTTGCGCGCACGAGGAGCCTGCGGATCGTTCGCAACCTCTGCAGTCACGGACTCGGCGGCGCGCTGCACGAGGAGCCGTCAAATATCACCGGCTACTTTGATCCGCGGGACCGGCGGGTCACGCGAGAAGGCATGGTTTTCACCATCGAGCCGTTCTTGTCCACCAAAGCACGCCACGCCGAGGATGTGGGGGATGGCTGGACTCTGGTCGGTCCCAAGGGCAGTGTGACCGCCCAATACGAGCACACGCTGGTCGTGGGACGTCAGGGCCCCATCGTTCTCACAGACCTGCGTGGGCTCCCCTAGGTCAGTCTGAGGGCCACCTGAGGCCGGGCCGGTTGGCGCGCATCAGGCCGCCGGTTGGCCCGCATTAGGCCTTGCCGGGCCCCAGCAGAATCTTCCGCACCCCGGGAATGATCGTCTCGTTGTCCGGTGAGGCCGCGCGCTCCATCGCCTGCTTGTCCAGATCCCGCGCATCCAGGCTCATGGCACCGCCTTGTTCGAGGATTTCGAGGGCGCGCTGGGTCTCGATGTCTCCTCGAGGCTGTACTGCGATGACCGCCTGGCCTGACATGACTCCTTCGGAGAGCAGTTGGGCCGCGCTTGCGTGCTCCTCTGCAGGAAACAACTGGCGAAAGTGCAGCGCCAGCTTTTCGGCGACCGTCTGCGCCGGCACGAGCTTGGCTTCTCCCAACTCCTCGCGCGAGGCCAACTCGACGCGGTCGGTGGGGAAGCCGTCCTCGACCAAGCGGGTGCGAACGGCATCCGCCGCAGCGTGATTGGGAAAAAGAGCAGCCAGGACTGCGCTCATGGTCGCACCTCCGTCGATTGGACCTCACTCCCTTCCTAACGCATGGGGGCGAGACCGGCTCCCTGTGCCAGCAGTCGCTCGACCCACTGCGTGGTCTGCGGCGCGGTCCAATCCATTCCCCCGACTCTCGAGGCTCGTATCGTTCCGTCGCGATCGAGCAGGAAGCTCGCGGGAATCCCTTCGGCGTTCCACTGGTCGGCGGCGATGCGAGGTCCACCACGAAGAACCAGACCCGGAACCGGCTGCTTCATCGTGAAGTGGACGATGGTGGGACTGGGCTCGCCCACATCAACAGCCAGTACCGACAGGCCTTGCGGCTTGAAACGGCGGACAAACTCCGTGAGTTCGGGCAGTTCCGCGCGACAGGGGCCACACCAGGTCGCCCAGAAATGCACGAGAACGACCCGCCCGCGAAACTCCTCCAGCGTGTGGACATGCCCCTGGAGGTCCTGAAGCCTCAGGGGTGGCGGGGTTCCGCGTGACGCCTCGAAGCTCGTTCCCGGGTCGGCCTGGTCCGCGTGTAGCGAAACGCGGAAATAGACCGCCAGAAACAGCACTGCAACGACAATAGGCAGATAGCGAGACAAAAAAGTCATTTGTCCTGTCGGTCCGTGGTGTCCGCGGGCGTCCTTAGGGGACAATTCAGCCATTCACCCCACGGAGCATGCCATGTCGAGGTCTTTCCGGAAGTCTTTGCGCGTCGTTGCAGCCAGCGTCATGCAGGTGGCGGCGGCCGTCCTGGGTCTAACCGGCGCCATGACGAGCGCTCATGCCGAGGAAGCGCATTTCACGATCGACCCCACCCATACATACCCGAGCTTCGAGGCCGATCACTTCGGCGTATCCGTGTGGCGGGGCAAGATGAATCGCTCGAGTGGAACCGTAACGCTGGACCGTGCGGGACACAGTGGAACTGTGAACATCACGGTGGACCTGGCCAGCATCGATTTCGGCCTGGATGCGCTCAACACCTGGGCCGTGGGCACTGAGTTTTTCGATACTGCCAAATTCCCGAAAGCCACTTACGTCGGCAAATTCACCAAATTCAATAACGACGCGCCGACGCAGGTGGACGGGCAGCTGACGCTCCACGGTGTTACGCGGCCGATGACGCTGAAAATCAATGCGTTTGCCTGCAAGCCGCATCCGATGTTGAAGCGTGAGTGGTGCGGAGCGGACGCGCTCGCGACGTTCCAGCGCGATCAGTTCGGCCTCGGCTCGGGGAAGGACTACGGCTTCAAGATGGATGTCACGCTGCGAATCCAGGTCGAAGCCGTCAAGGACGAGGCGAAGCCGGCGAAGTGAGCGTCGGTCCGGGCGCCGTGCGCGGCGCCCGGGACAACCCATAGCGCTGCCGATACTGATTCGGCGTCAGTTTCGTGTGGACCTTGAACTGGCGGGTGAGGGCGCTCGCGTCGTGATAGCCGACGCGCTTGACGATCTGGTCCACCGGCAGGCTGCTGGTTTCCAATAGCAGCTTGGCGCGATCGATGCGCAGCCTCTGAATGAACGTCTGCACGGCCTCGCCGGTTTCCTGCTTGAAACGCCGGCTCAGGCTGCGGCGACTGGTCGGCACCTGCCGTAGCAGATCGTTCATCGTCAGCCGCCCGTGCAGGTGACCCCGGATCCAGTTGACGGCCTTGTCGACGAGCGGGTCGTTGTGAACGGCGGCCTGGCGTTTCTCGTAACGCAACTGCGAAGGCGGCCGGCTCTCCATGACCAGCAGCTTGGTGCACAGACGGACGAACTCCTGGCCGACCGATCGTTCGATGATGGCCAGGATTGCATCGAGTCCGCAGATCTGACCACCGACGGTCAGCACGCGTTCGTCTTCCACGAGAGTCATGTCGGGATCGAGATCGATGTCGGGATACCGCTCGCGAAACAGGCTGGCATACCCCCAGTACGTGGTTGCTTTGCCCCGCCGCAGCAGTCCGTGCTCCGCGAGCAGGAAGCTTCCGGAGCAGTTGGCCACGATCGTGCACCCGGCCTGATGTTGGCGCTTCAGCCACGCACCCAACGCGGTGTGTCGTTCCAGGAGCTCCGGGATGCGCTCCGGTGGCGGCAGTCCGAATCCCGGCAGGAAAATGACCGTGCTGCGTGTCAGCTCTTTGAGCCCGCCATCCACCGGCAGGCGATAGCCCGAGGTGGACAGAAAGGGCTCTCCGTCAGGACTCAATATTTCGCAGGTGATCTCGCACGGCTCGAGTTCCGGCATGCGCGCCTGCAGTTTTGCGCACACCTGCACCAGCTCGATGGGTCCAAAGACGGTGGCCGAGAGCGTCCCATCGACCGCCACGACCGCGAAATGCAGCTTTCTCTTCATGTTGGCCTGCCCGGCATAGTTTTCGGCCCACCGGCCGCTTAGTGCGACCGGACCGCCGCGCCTATGATCACAGCTCTTCGGACGTAGATACAGGGCTCGATGTCATGTCGCGGAATGTCGTCACTACGGTGCGTGGGGTTCTCGGAGTTTTGGTCGGCGGCGCTCTGTGGCTGGTGCTATTTTTCTCGCTGGCGCGGCTCCTGCTGTTGGGCTGGGCCGACTACGGCGTGAGCGCTCGCGCGTGGATGGCATCGCAGCAATACACGTTCACACCCGTGATGTCGGTTTTCAACGCAAGCTTCTGGGTGCTGGCGGAAATCGGCGCCGGTCTGGTTGCGGCGGCGATTGCCGGGCGGAAAGAGGCGGTCTGGGCCCTGGCCGTGCTGTTGATGGGATACCTGTGCTACGCCCATCTGTATGTCGAATGGAATCACCTGCCCAACTGGTACAACCTCCTGGTAGCGCTGCCCTCCGGTCCGGCAGTGCTTCTGGGAGGTCGGCTTGCACAGAGGCTCGGGCACCGCACCAGGCGAACCGCGCCGGCCTGACCGCTCGCGAATGGCGCGGTCGCGGGGCCAGCCGCTAACTCTGCCTCAACGCTTCGGGCGTGCTACCGTGCACGGGCTGTGAACGGGCCGCCCCAAGAGACTTGCGTTCGCCTACCCGCTGCCGCCCTGCGGCCGTTCATCCGTCACTATGCCGGATTCCACTTTACCGGCCTCTCGCCGGGCACCCTCGTCGGCCTGCCTTCCAGCAGCATCGATCTGATCATCAGTCTGGACGCACCCATCGAGCTGTTGCGGGCGCCGGATGCAACACGGCGCCCCGGTTCCTACCAGACCCTCCTGGCTGGGCTGCAGGATCGACCGGCCGTCCTGCGGGGCGGCGCTACGGCATTCGGACTGCACCTGTTCTTCACGCCACTGGGTGCACGGTCGGTGTTAGGAGTTCCGAGTGCGGGTCTTGCGTCTCGAATCGTTGGTCTCAAAGAGGTCTGGGGAATTGACAGCCAACATCTGGTCGACGCGTTGGTGTCGGCGCGCACCTGGGCGCAGCGGTTCGAGATTCTGGATCGCGCATTCCTGGCGCGTCTGGGCAGCTCTGCCACGGATCCCGCGACTTCTCGCAAGGAGATCTCCTGGGCTTGGGGCGAGTTGGTGCGCGCTCACGGCAGCGTGCCGGTGCAGAGCTGCCGTTGGCTCAGGTGGCTGACGCCTGCGGCTACTTCGATCAATCGCATCTGACCCGCGAGTGGCACTCGCTGGCCGACACCACACCGCAGGCCTGGATTGCACGCCAGCTCCCATTTCTCCAAGACTATGAGATTGCTGGCCGTGACACTGAGCCCACGTCGTTGCGGAGCCCTCTATGAATCCACGTATCAGTCTGTCGTTCAATGGCCAGTGCGAAGCGGCCTTCCGCTTCTACGAAGCGCACCTGCCAGGCCGGTTGACGTTCTTCCTCACCTGGGGTGACTCACCGATGGCGAAGGAAGTGCCGTCGGAGTGGGGCGCCAAGGTCTGCCACGCGACGCTCGAGGTGGGAGACATGCATTTCTCGGGGAGCGATGCGCCGCCGGGGAGCTACAAGGTTCCGCAGGGATTTCACGTGCAGTTGGACATCGAGGCGGTCGAAGAGGCGCAGCGCATCTTCGAGGCGCTCGCGCAGAACGGGCAGATCGGCGTCGCGCTACAGGAAACCTTCTGGGCACGATGCTATGGCATGGTCACTGACCAATTTGGCGTTCCCTGGGAGATCAACTGCGGCCGGCCGGCGTAGGGCGCAGCGTCAGACCACCGTCGCAATCGCGAACAACAATGTGCGCGGATGGAGTCTCGCAGTCTTGAGCGCTATGGGCCGAGCAGTCTGATCGGCAAGCGGGCGCCCGGGGATATACTCCGGGTATGCCTCCGCGAACCCGTGCCGACGTGCGTATCAAGCGCGCCTACGATCCGCCCTCTGCCAAGGATGGGACGCGGATCCTGGTGGATCGCCTGTGGCCCCGGGGCCTGAAGAAATCCGAAGCCGCCATTACCCAATGGCTGAAGGACGTCGCGCCGAGCCCCGAGCTGCGCAAGTGGTTCGGGCACGATCCCGACCGCTGGGTCGAGTTCCGGCGCCGCTATGAGAAGGAGCTGGCTCGCAAGACGGAGCTTCTTGATGCGCTGCGGCAAGTGGCGCGGCAGGGCGCGCTGACGCTCATCTATGCCGCTCGTGATGAGCAGCACAACCACGCGCTCGTTTTGCGGGAAAAGCTTTTGCACTGAGACGGCGTTCTTAGCCGCGACGACACCCCGGGCCCATCATCCCGCCGTCGAATCTAGGGATGAGATCGGAATTGGATACGGTCCGCGTTAAAACCCTGAGGGAGTCTCCTCAGGTCAAGACTCTTCTGCGTTCGCTTGCCATCGCGGCCAAGCTCATCCCCGCCGACGCCCGCGTCGTGGACTTCACCCACGATTTGCCTGCCGAACTGGCCTTCGTCATCGAGCGCGTCCAGGCCGAGGGTCGCGCCTGGCAGGCCTGGCGGAGGCAGGAAGCGGTCTTCGCGGTGAGTGCCGAGTTGGATGAGACCGCCTCGCGCATTCAAGGTCTCCCTGTGCTGACCCTCTACACCCACGACGACCGCGGACGCGTCATCGACTCCTCGAGTTGGATGGAGCGGTCGAACGGGGAGTGGGTGATGCGCAGCCGCAGCGCCAAGCACGGCGCACAGTAACCCGAGGGCCTGGCCCACGGGGCCCAGGGTTCGCCCGTCAACGGGAGAGCCTTCGGTGTTCGCCCAGGGTGCCCGTACGGTAGCGCTCCCGCTGATAGTACAACTCCTTTCCCTTCCGCCACTTGGGAAGCCTTTCTCCCGCACGACGGAGGGCCCCGCGGCTGCGGCGCTGGCGCTCCCTGAGTTGAGTTAATCTCCGCGACTGCCCACCCGCACCCATAAGCGGGGCTGCTTTTCCGACAGGAGAATGGCTGTGTCAGTGCGCAACTATCGACCCTTGCAGATGCACCGGATCGCGTATACGGACCTCACGGAAGCGCAGGTCACCCAGCTGCTGAAGCCGGCTGCGAGCGGTCCCGCCAGCAAGTCCCCCTTCTCCAACGCACTCGCCGGCAAGCACATCAAGATCGTCACGGCCGACGGCGGCCCGACTCTGGAATACACCTTCAAGAACGCCCGGGAGCTCGAGCTGTCCGAAAACGGCGGCAAGGCGATCAAGGCCGGCTACGGCGCCCTGGAGGACCGCAGTCTGGTGCTGGTGTCGCACCTGATTCCTGGCACCCATCGCGGCTTCAATCTCGTGGTCGATCCGGAGACCCGGCTCGCGACCGTGTTCGAGATCTACTTCAACGGTTACGCCGCCGATGAGACCGCCGCCGCAGCCGCGGCCAATCCGAAGCGCCAGCCGCAGTTCAAGAACGGCCGCCGCAACCGGGAAGTCCAGCGCAAGATCTGGTTCGGTCACCTCGACGGCGCCGGGGCGCCGCTCGGCAAGCACGTCTTCACCAATCGCATGGAAGGCCGGGGGATCTACTGGAAGCAGGACAACGACATCGAGATCCTCGAGTTCTACCTGACCGTCTCCTATTCGAATCTCATCGAGCTGACCCGATTCGGTGGCGAGATGACGGTCTGCGCTCCGTCCGACTACATCATGGTGAACGACCATCAGTTCATCTATTCGCGCGTCGAGTGCGAGTTCACGGGCACCTTCACGCTTCAGCTCATCGATTTGTTCGACACGACGCAGAAGGGTGTCCGGCTCGGACTCACCGACAAGGATGAGCTGGAGTACTACATGTACTCCGGTAAGGGCGAGATCACGGGGCAGACCGCGACCTTTGAGGTGTTCGGCAACAACTCCGAGACGCGAGGCCCGCGGCGTGTGTACCGGCCGATCGAGACCTTCGAGACCATGACCGACGACGACGTCAAGCAGCAGGTGCTCAACCACGCTGTGACCTTCGGAGACGGTCAGGGCACGGGCGCTGCCAGCATGGGCGGCTATCGGAGCGAGCTGATCACGAAGTTCGTCGGCAAGCAGCTCAGCGTCAAGATGGACAATGGCGGCCCTGCGATCGACTACGACTTCACCGACGCCAAGCATCTGAAGTGGCGCTATCACGGCGACAGCAACTGGCGTGAAGCCCGGTACGAGATGTACGAGCCGGACAATGAGTTGTATTTCTTCGCGCATCTGCTGGATGCGGAGTTTCCGCGCTCCTGCGCCATGGTGGCGCTGGATGTGAAGAACGGGCTCAGCACCGTGGTGAAGGGAACCACCGGCACGGCGTTCCGTAACAATGAAACGCACCCGACTTACTACTTCGGGGTGCTCAACATGGAGGGGGGGCCGACACCGCCGACGTATCTGCGGCATGGTTGGACCGACGAGATGGTGGGGCAGTGCGTCACGTGGAACTATCAGCCCGGCAATCCCGGCCTGACCTCCATGCACTTCTATGCCACGCCCAACACCTACTCCTGGATCATCTTCAATCCCGACGGGTCCGGCGGCATGCAGTGGAGCTCGCCCGGTTGGTATTCCAAGCTCCGGGATGGGGTGTACATCATGGCCTGGGTGGAAGAGGCCTGTAACGGCACCCTCGGCGTGATTTGCTTCAACCAACGCCTCATGCACGATGCGGGCTTCGGGTATCACGTCGGTCGCGGCGGTCTGAGCCTGAGTTCCATCGGCGCTCGTGCGCGCCATGCCGGCAAGTTCGAGATCGGCGACTACGTCGGCATCAAGACCTGAGGGGCGCACTCATGAGCCTGAACAATACTCGTCGCGCTTTCTTCGTACAGGGTGGTGCAGCGTTGGGTGCTGGCGTAGGAGCCGCGGTTGGAGTTTCCGCCGCAGCGTCTGCGAACACAGGGTCCAGTCAGGATCAGGTAAAGCAACTCCAACGACAGCTTCGGGACGCGCAGGACCGCGAAGCCATTCGGCGCCTGCACACCGACTTCACCAGGTTGGTTGCGGGTGGGGACTACGGACAGGCTGCTGAACTCTTTGCCGGCCCCGCCAGCCGGCAGTTCGCCGACCGATATGTCGACTCAGAGGCCATCATTCACACCGGTTATCGCCAGCGGGTGTCGCACGAGAGCGATGCGCTCGTGGTCAGCGAGGACGGGCTGTCAGCCACTGGAACGTTCCATGTGGATGCCGAGCTCACCACGCCGGTTCGAGGGGAGTTCACGATCGCCCGCATGGCGCGACTGCAAGGGCAGGTGGCCGACCGGCGTTGGGAAAGCGGCCGCCTGGAAGCTCGATACGAGAAGGCCGAGGGTCGGTGGAGAATGACGTCTCTCGACTACTTGCCCACCGGCGCCAGGTAGTGCTCGCCCACTTCTAAGGAAGCTGCGGAACCGCCGCAGGCTTCGTGCCCTGCGCTTTGCTCAGAACCCGCGCGGCCTCGCCGCCGGGAGCCCAGAGCACCAGGATCTTCGCATCGCCAGTGTCCTTCGGCACGAGGTGCCGGACTTTGTCGCCCGGCCGTACGATGCCGACCATCCCGGGCGTCAGACGATATCGCTTGCCGTTGACCTCGTGATCGTACGTGCCCGAGAGCACGTAGATGACCTCCACCGACCCGTGGTTGTGGCTACCTACGACCGTACCGGCGGGGAGAGTGATCTCGACGGCTTCCAACTCGTGACCGCCAAGGTTCGACTCGTTGACCAGGAGCTTCCATTTCGAGCCCAACGCACCGGCGATGTTGTCCAGGACTCCGTTCGTCGCGTAGGCGTACGAGGCGTTCGGTGTCGGGCTGTTGGGTTGCGCGCCGCTGTCGCCCGCTATCGATCCGGCTGCGGCGAGAACGGCGGTGCAAGAGGCGGCCAGCAGGCCAGGGACGCGGATCCGGTTCTTCATACGGAGCTCCCTTGATAAGGCAGCCAACCGTCCTGGTGACGCAGGACGGCTGGCCGATCCGCGAACCTTCGGTCCGCAAGATGCCGGACTCCCGTTCTTGGGGGGGAAGCCGGTCCGGGCGCTACTTTGCCCGGTCTGACGCGAAAAATCGCCTGGAACAGCCTGAAGAAGAATGAAATACACTGAAGGTTGCGGTAAGACGCCCGAAGAGTGCGATGGTCCGCGACAGCGGCCGGCCCCCGCAAGGCTGCCGTCAGCTCGAATCGGTGTTGTAAACGATTGCGGGTAGCGGTACCAACCCGTTGGTAGTCACCGCGGAGTGCAGTTAGCGTTACCAACATCATCAGCCCCGTTATCAAAAAGGGGTGGTGCCGTGAAGCACCACCCCTTCGGGGGGATCCCGATACATCCGTGTATCGGGTCATCAGCCGCTGAGCCGTTAGAACCGGGCGGTGACACCCAGGTACCAGCGACGTCCCAGCACGTCGTAGGAACCGTTGTCGGTCGTGCCCGCACCGTCCTGCGTACCGGGGATGATCCCGACGCGCAGCGGATCTTTGTTGAACAGGTTGTCGATACCGCCTCGGACCTCGAGCGTCCCGTTGACGGTCCAGCGGGCGGCGAAGTCGAACAGGTCATACGACGGAACGTCGATGTAGCCCGCATTCGGGTTGGTGATCAGCGCGGAGTTCGCGACGCTCGGCAGGTGGCGCCACGAGATCGTGCCGTTCACCGCGCCCAGGCCGTAACCAACCGTCGTGTACAGCTTCCACTTGAACTGCGTGCCGTACGGCGAGGGGTTCTGGTCGTAGCCCGCGTAGTCCAGCGGAGCCGACGCCGAGTTCACCTGCACCTGGAACGAGCTCAGGCGGTTGAAGTTGACGTTCGCGTAGAAGTTGCCGAAGTCGGAGCTCGTGCTCCAGTCCAGCTGCGAGTCCCAACCCTTGGTCTTCACCGCGCCGAGGTTCGAATACAGCGCCTTGGTGTACAGCCAGAACCCGTTGGCCGGGTTACGGACGATCAGCTGACAGTACGCGTTGCTCGAATCGTAGTTCGGGTTGCTCGTACCGTTGGCGTTCAAGCACTGCTGGTAGACCTGCGGAGTGCTCAGCGGCGCGATCGCTCCTTCGATGTCGATCTGGTAGAAGTCGACCGTCAGGGTGAGCTTGCGCAACCACTCGGACTCGAACGGTGAGCGTGCCACCAGGCCGCCGGTCCACGTCTTGGCCGTCTCCGACTGGACGTTCTGGTTGCCCACAGTCAGGTCGCGACCGAACGGGAAGAAGGTCGTCGAGTTGCCGACGTAGTTGTTGTCGATCGCGAACCCGCCGGAGATGGCTGAGCACAACGCCTGGACCTTGGCACGGTTCGGATTGGCTGCGACGTTACCGTAGCTCGCGTGAGTCGCATTCGAGCAAGGATCGTGATCCGGCCAGCTGACCGTCGTGACGACGCCCGGCGTGAACAACTCGGAGATGTTGGGTGCACGGTTGGCAATCTGCCGACCGCCGCGGAAGCGGATGTAGTCGTCCACGTCCCAGTCGAACGTGGCCTTCCACGTGTTGACTCCGCCCGCGCCGCTGTCGTACTTGGAATGACGGAAACCGCCATCCAGGTTCAGCGACTTGACCGCCGGGAGGTCCTTCAGGACCGGCACCAGGAGTTCCACGTAGCCTTCCTGCACTTTGACCGAGCCTGCGGTCGTGTTCGTGCCGAACAGGCCGACGCCGGTCGTGATGATGTTCTGCGAGGAGATGCCGCGGTCGGGCGAGTAATTGTAGTCGTCCGTCCGGTAGTCACCGCCGACGGCGAAGCGCAGGTCACCCGCCGGCAGCGGGGCGATGCCGCCCTGGATGTCCAACTCGGCCTGATTCTGCGTCAGGGTCGTCAGGGTCTTCAGGGGTGAGGCGACGATGTTGACGCAATCCTGCGAGACGGGCGTGTTGACGAACGGGTTGATACCGCTCGTGCAATGCGCCAGCAGGCCGGTGCGGCCGTTGTTGTAGTCGGCGCCCTTGCCCCATTGGGGGGTGTTGAGCAGGGCCGAGTAGGCGGCCAGGTCGACGATGCCGTTGATCACGACGTCCTGGCTGGTGTTGCCATGCGACCCGTACAGGTCGTACGTCCAGTCCTTGATACCGAGCTTGCCCTTCACGCCGGTGAGCATCTCGTAGGTCGTGTTGGTGGTATCGAGGCGCTCGTCACCCACCCAGGGCAACGCGTTGTTGATGTACCAGGACGCCGTCGGGTTCGGGCGGCTGGCGAGGATGTTCGCCAGCGATGCGGGCACGGGGTGGTTCGCATCGACCGGGACCAGGGTTGCATACTGACCGATGTTGTAAATCGGCGAGGGTGCGCCGGAATCGGTCATGGTGTCGGTCTGGTTGAACGAGACCTGGCCGTAGAGCTGCGCGTACTCGTTGAGCTCGTAATGCAGCTTCGAGAAGAACGCGTAGCGATCCATCGGCAGCGACAGGAATCCGCCGGTGGCGTTGGTCACCAGCGTGCCGTTGGCGAGGATCTTGTTCTGCGGCGCGAGGGGGCCGTTGTATCCGGGGGCCGCGGCCTTATCAGCGCCGGCGTTCTGATAGAAGATCGACGCCGCATCAGTGGTGGCGCCAGGGTTGTAGAACAGCTGCGTGACGCCGCCGACCTTCACTTCACCGGGCGCAAAACCCGGGAAAGCCGCATCGACGGAGCCCTGCGAGGGCAGGTTGCCCGCGGTGACGACGAAGTTCGGGAAACTCGGGAAGCCCGCGCCGCCGCCGGTGCCCGGATCGGAGTACGCCTGCGAGAAGAACGTACGGTCGTGAGAATAGACCGCATCGCGCTTGCCGTAGGTGAGCGACAACATCGCGTTGCCCTTGTCGTCGCCGAAGTTCGAGCCCATGAGGGTCGAAATCTGCGTTTCGTTGCCGTCGCCGCGGAACGTCTGCCCGCTCTGGGCATCGATCGACACGCCCTGGAAGTTCGGTTTCAGCTTGAAGTTGACGACACCCGCGACCGCGTCCGCGCCGTACGTCGAGCCGGCGCCGCCGGTGATGATCTCGACGCCGTCCAGAGCGGCCTGTGGGATGGTGTTCAGGTCGATGACCATCGATGCGTTGGCCGGCTGAGTGCGCCGCCCGTCCAACAGGACGAGGGTGCGGTTGGAGCCGAGGCCGCGCAGGTTGGCGGTCGCGATGCCGGGGCTGTTCGTCGGCGTCGACTGCACGTCACCGGCGTTGGCGAGCTGGTTGGAGCCCGCGACGAACTGCGGCATCTTCAGCAGCTTCTGGTCGAGGGCGATTTCGGAGGAGTCCTTCAGCGAGTCGCTCGAGACCGAGACGGTCGGGCTGTCGGAGGCAAAATCGGGGCGCTGAATGCGCGAACCGGTGACGACGATTTCATTGAGCTCGGCGGCTTCACCGCCAACGGCTGGGGCTTCTTGCGCCTGGACGATCGAAGCAGCCGCGCTCGCAAGAGCGGTAGCCACCGCGACCATGACGAGTCGACTCGTGGGCACACGGACGAGATGTTTCAAATCCACAACAGATCTCCCTTTCACACACACACACAAAAGACTTAGCGATAAAAGCTCTGTGGGGCGCCACAGAAGCGGCCCGGAATGTTGGCGAAGCACGATCCCGTGCGCCAGAATCGACCGGGGATTCCAGGAAAAGAGTTGATACCAGTCCTGGTGATGGCAGTCATAGAGTCGGCCGTCCGTTGCACGCCACGCCACAAATTTGGGCCGCGCAGTGTGTGTCGCGGTGAGAAAGCAACACGTGAGCCAGGTCTCACTCTCGCAATGAGTGAGACCTGAGACTCAGGCAGGATGCCGAAATGAGCGATTGGCGCTGCGCGAATGCACCGCGGCGGGGCAGAAAAATCTAGGCAGTCGGCTGCGGCGCGGTATCGATCGTCGGTAGTTGTATGCTATCGATGACAACCAGATCGACGTTCGTCGTAGTCGGATCGAGCGTAAATCCCAGCTGATCGCGCAGTGCCGTCGGCAAGGTGCCGGCGCTCAGCGGGCCGTTGAGTGCAAAATCGTACAACCCCTTCAGGCCCGCCTCGTCGACCACCGGCTGGCCGGTGATGCGGGCGATCGGCCCCGTCAGCGTGGCAACAGTAGTGGAATTCGCCATCCACACCCTGGGCTCCATCTTGAACATCGGACGAGGATGGTCGAGGACGTCGGCCGGTACCGCATTGAGTTTCGATCCGCCGGCGGCGACGCGCAGCGCGAGAGCCGCGAGCTGTTGGGTTTCAGGGTGCGCGACGAGTTGGAAGCGGTTGATGAGGACCGTCTTGAGCCGGGTGCCGACAGGTTGGACGATCTGTTCGAACAGTGTCGGCTGGGTCGTCGGTGCGAGCGCGCTACGCCAGGGAAATCGACTTCCCAGCCACGTCAGCAGCTGGAAGGGAATCAGGAATTTGACCGAGGCCGCAAACCATACCCTACAACCATGGGTCCTTGGCAAGAGGAGCGCCGGCGGAGGCAGTTGCACCGCCGCCGGCAGGGTCGACTCGGTCGGATTACTGGTCGGCGTCTTTCTTGCCGATGTTCTTGGCGGCCGATTTGGCAGCCTTCGCGTGATGCTTCGCGGACGCCTTGTGCACGGCGGCCTTCGTCTTGTCGATGGTCTTGTCCGGTTCGGAGGACACTGCGGCCTTGGTGTTATCGCCCGCTTGCTTGGCGGTCTCGGCCACCGCCTTGCCGCTTTCCTTGACCGTCGTGCTGACCTGCGCAAGAGCAGTCCCGCTGAGCACCAACATCGATGCCAGGAATGCCAGCTTGATCTTCATGGGAAACCTCCACTGCGAATCACCAGTGACCTGGTGCAAGCAGTATCGGTGGCGGGGCAGGGGCTGTGGGACTCCCGGGAGGCTCGTCTCTCGCTGCTCTTTCGCCTATCCGGGTGTGGGACGGAAGCTGACACTGAGGGGAGTCCCCGGTGACCACTGTGTGGGCGATGGCGGTTTGTCCTAAGATACGACGCCGTCATAGCCTATGGCGTGGCCTGCCTGCATCGAAATCGGAGTGACTGACGGAATGCGGTATCTGAGGTTCGCGTTGCTGGGCGGCGGTGATGTCGAGGTGGTGAAGTTGCTGCTCGCTCACGGCTCCAATCCCACGTTGCCGACCGTAGCAGGGGCCGGCGCCTTCGGTCGTCCCGCGGATCCCTATCCCGAAACGGCTGCCCTGCTGAAGAAGTTGATGGCCGACACGGGTTCGCGCGGAGCGGCGCGATGAACCGGCGCGACTTCTTCGAAAAGAGCAGTCTCGCCGCAGTTGGGACGGCTGCCACCGTGGGCGGGGCGATGGCGCCCTTGCGCCCGGTTTGGGCTCGCGAGCGTGCTGACCTCACGGTCACCGAGTTGGGTGAGCACCTCTTCCTCGTCTCCGGCGGCGGCGGCAATGTAACCGTCTTCCATCCTGACGAGGGTGTCCTGCTGATCGACGGTGGCTCCATGGGTGCTTCTGCGGAGGTCCTCGAGCTGATCCGCAAGCGGACCGGACGCAAGCGCGTTCATACCCTCTTCAATACCCACTGGCATTGGGATCACACCGGCTCGAACCTCGAGTTGGGTACGGCCGGGACCCGGATCATCTCCCATGTGAACACCAAGCTGTGGCTCAGCGTGGACGTGGACTCCCAGTGGGAGAACCGCAAGTACAAGCGGCTTCCGGCCAAAGCGCTTCCCAATCAGACGTTCTACACGCCGGGGAGCCTGATGTTCGGCGGGGCCACGCTCAGTTATGCGCTGATGCCCGAAGCGCATACCGACGGCGACATCTATGTGTTCTTCCGTGAAGCCAATGTGCTTGTCGGCGGTGATGTCGTTTCCGTCAATGCGTATCCCATTCTCGACACGGCCTCGAATGGGTGGATTACGGGGAACATCAACGGCCTGACCTCGCTGAAGGGGCTTTGCAACGACGCCACCAAAGTGATTCCTGGCAAGGGGGGCGCGCAGGCGCCCGCGCATCTCGAGAAGCAGAAAGAGATGCTGACGACCGTCCGCCTGCGGATGGCCAAGATGCTCGCTCAGGGCAAGAGCGCGCAGGAAATGATCGACGCGCAGCCTACGAAGGAGTTCGACACGGAATGGGGCAATCCGGAGCTCTTCATCCGCAATGCCTTTCGCGGCATTTCCCTGCGGCCGCAGCAGATGGGCGTGAACGTCGTATGAAGAAGTTGAATAAGAGCGGGCAAGGTCAAGGGTAGAATAGGAGGACAACCAGACGGACGGGGGGGATTCGATGAAGACGCTGTTTGTCTCTCTGGCGGCGCTCGTGGGCGCTGCCGCTGTAGTCTGTTCGCCGGCCACCGCGCAGGCGCCCGCCGGCGGTGGACAGCCGGGCCAGGCGGACCACGGCACCGCCCAACAGATGCGCCCGAAGATCAGCTGCACCCGCCAGTCGCTGCAGGCGGCGGTGGACAGCTATCTGGCCGCGCAGAAGGCCGGTGACCACTCCAAGATGGCATTTGCCGAGAAGGTGAAATACCTCGAGAACATGAGCGAGGTCGCCCCTGATAAGGGCATGTGGAACACCCAGCTGCCTGTCGACTTCTCGCGCAGCTTTCTCGACAAGGACCGCTGCCGGACGTTCACCGAAGTGATCTCGACGACCGGCGCCACTCAGTACGTGATCGGCACCCGCCTGACGGTCGACAACGGCAAGATCACGGCCATCGATAGCCTGATGTCGAAGAAGGGCGATTGGCTGTTCAATGCCAACGCGTACCTGAAGTATTCCAGCAAGGAAGACTGGAGTGCACCGGCAAAGGGTCCCTCGCGCACGTCCATGCAGACTCTGATCAACGCAGCCAACAGCTACCTCGACCTGTTCTCGGACAAGTACGAGACGATTCCCTGGGGCAGACCCTGTGCGCGCCTCGAGGGCGGTGCGTACACCAATCGCAACGGCGACCCCAACTCCACTTGCGAAGTTGGAATCCCGGGGGGCGTGCTGTACATCGTCAATCGCGATTATGTCGTCGACGAGGAGCAGGGCGTCATCAACGTGTTCTGCCGCTTCGGCGACAGCAAGACCGGGATGCCGGATTCGCACACCTTCCGCGTCATCGACGGCAAGCTGCGCAACGTCCACACCATTAGCGTTAATTTGACGCCGGGTCGGCCTTCGCCTCAGGCCGACGACAACGGCAACATCATCCGCTGAGCGTAGCTCGCGAAAAACCCCGCCAGCGTTGGCTTGGCGGGGCTTTCCAGCTCTCCGCAGGTCACGGGTAACCCAAGTTTACGCTTAACCTAGGTTAGCAATGGCCTATAGCGGGATCGCTTTTGGCTATTCTCCGGGCGCGCGCGTGCCGGCGCACTCGGAGGTTAAGTGACCGATCCGTCCTGCTTTGCTCTCCATAGACCCGAACTCGAGGATTCCTTGCTGCGCGGAGAGCAGAAGCTGCGGGCCCTTCTTAACGGGTCTGCCCGTCCCGTCGCCGCGGGACAGACCCTGATCCGGGCGGGCGAGAGACACGACTACGTCTACCGGTTGGTGTCAGGGTGGGCTTGCCGCACACGCGTGATAGCCGACGGCCGCGACCAGTTCATTCTCGTGTTCTTGCCCGGGGATCTGCTGGCGGTCAAGAGCCTGTTCGTCAAGTGGCACACCGACGACGTCAAGGTGCTCTCGGACGCGGTCGTGCAGCAAATCGATTTTGACACTCTGCACAAGGCGCATTCGGACGTGGACGTCGCCAATCGCTGCATGTGGCAGGTGGTGGAGGAAGAGCGGCGCCTGCACAGCTGGGTCTTTAGTCTAGGCCAGGGTAGCGCCGAGGAGCGTCTCGCATTTCTGCTGCTCGAGTTGCGAGGGCGCCTGACGTTGTCCGGCGTCATCGAGCGCAATGTGGTCGCGTACGAAATGCCCCTGACCCAGGTTCAGCTGGCGGACCATCTCGGGATCACCTCGGTCCACGTGAACCGCGTGCTCAGGTTGTTTCGCGATGCCGGGATCGTCGACGTCCGTGACGGCGAAGTGGTCATTCTCAATCTGAGGGAGCTGACCCGGCGGGCCTATCCGCTGCTGGACGTCTACGAGCGCAGCACGCCGGAGTACGTCTCGCCCGAATTCCGCGGCATGCAGGGGTAAAGTCCTATGTCGGCAGGGAGCGTAACGACCGAACAGGATATGCAGACTCACCTGGCCTATGCGGAAGCCTCGGTGATGTTGATCGAGTGCCTGATGCTGACTCTCGCCGAGCGGGGCGTGATGGAGCGCCAGGCGCTGATCGATGCCGTCGAGACGGCGATCGAGACGAAGCAGAACCAGATGAAGGAGGGCTCACACCCGCAGATCGCATCGATTGCGGCGGGTGTGCTGAGCCGGATCGCGAGCAGCCTCGGGGCGGGCGCGCAGCGAGACTCCGCCGGAGGCTGATTCGCGGACCGGCGTTGACCGAAAGCAACCGCGGAACTCCACGGCGGCCGGACCGTTGCCATCAGCGATGATTCCGGCTGAGGCGACAAAGATTTGGGCCCGGCGATTCGCCGGCTCGCTTGCGATTGCTCTCGCAAGCTGCGGAGGAGGAGGAGGCTCACCGTCAACTTCCTCGCCGCCGCCGAGTTCGTCCAATCCGCCGACGGCGCCCGCCACGGGCGTAAAGATTTCGGTGGGCGTTTCTCCGCAGCTCGCCGGCGTGACCCTCGGGCAACGGCTCTCGCTCAAGGTAACGACAAACGATTCTGCCGGAGTGACGCTCCAGGCGGATGCCGCTGCGGGCACGCTGGACATGCCGACCGCGGCAAATGGGAGTACCGCGCACTTCACCGCCGGTACGACACCGGGAACCTACGCGATCAAGGTTACGAGCGTGACGGACCCCACGCAGACCGTGTCACTGTCCGTCGGTGTCACGGATCTTGGCGGTGTTTACACTTATCACGATGACGTCTCCCGGGATGGTGTGAACGCTCAAGAGTACGCGTTGACACCCGGCAATGTGACTGCCACCAGTTTCGGCAAGCTGTTCTCTTGTAACGCCGACGGCGCCGTCTACGCGCAACCGCTCTGGGTGGCCAACCTGACAGTGGGCGGAGCCAAGCGGAACGTCGTTTTCGTGGCTACGGCTCATGATGGCCTGTTTGCCTTCGACGCAGATGCGAGTCCGTGTCAGTCGCTGTGGTCGGTGAGTCTCATAGACGCGCAACACGGCGGGATTGCGGGCGAGACACCCGTCGCCAGCACTCAGGTCGGAAAGGCTCAAGGAGACATGACACCCGAGATCGGCGTCACCGGGACGCCGGTCATCGACAGTGCCCGAGGTCTCCTCTATGTGGTCTCGAAGTCCTGGGTTTCGTCGACGACCACTTATTATCAGCGGTTGCACGCGATCAGCCTGACGACAGGAGCTGAAGCGCCCGGATCACCGGTCGTCCTCACGGCGACATATCCAGGTAGCGGAGACGGTGGGACGACCGTGTCGTTCAACTCGCGGACTCAGAATCAGCGTGCTGCCCTAACGTTTGCGAACGGTATCGTCTACGTGGCGTGGGGATCTCACGAGGATGGGCCGCCATTCTACGGATGGATGGCTGGCTACACCTACAACGGAACCAGCTTCAAGCAGACGTATGTGTTGAACGCCGCGCCGAATTCATTCGGCGCGGGAGTCTGGATGAGCGGTGCGGGGCCGGCGGTGGATGCCGTTGGCAATCTGTACGTGGCCACTGGGAATGGCGGGTTTACCGCCAACACCTCGGGAAAGGACTATGGGGATTCATTTCTGCAATTGAACGGCGCACTCGCCGTTCAACAGTATTTCACGCCCTCCAACCAGCAGTTCGACGCCGACCAGAACAATGATTTCGGCGCAGGCGGCGCCACGGTGCTGGCCGATCTGCCGGCGGGTAGCCCGATCGCGCATCTCGCGATCACCGGCGGCAAAGACGGCGTGATGATCGTGTTGAATCGCGATGCGCTCGGTGGGTATGGGGACAATCATGCCTGGCAGCGGATCAGCGTCGGCACGGAAGGGCCTTTGGGCGGCGACACTCCGGGAGTCATCTGGGGCTCGCCAGCGTATTGGAACGGCTCGCTGTACCTGGCAGGCGCCGCGGGTCCGCTGCAGAACTATCATCTGAATGCGGCCACCGCGCAGTTCAGTGTCGTCGGTCAGTCCACTACACCCTCGTCAGGATTCGGGTTTCCGGGGAGCAGTCCCTCGATATCGGCCTCAGGGTTGACCAACGGAATCGTGTGGGCGGTAGACACCAGTCATTACTGCACGGCGTCCTCGCCGGCGTGCGGGCCTGCCGTGCTGCATGCCTATGACGCCGCGAATCTGGCCAAGGAGCTTTGGAACAGTGCGGGTATAGCTGCGGATGCGGCCGGCAACTCCGTCAAATTCGTGGTGCCCACGGTCGCCAATGGCAAGGTGTATCTGGGCACTCGAGGCAACAACACCGGGGGCCTGACAGGCTCGTCGAGCGTCCCCGGTGAGTTGGATGTTTACGGGCTCAAGCCGAACTGAAGCTCAGGACTGGTCGCCGCGGAAGTGCTGATTCGACTTCCCCGAGCTCGGCCGTTCCTCGGCGCGACCGGGATCCTTATCGATCATCTCCCCCGGCGGAGTGTCTTGGGGTTTGTCCTCGGGCACGTTGACGTCCGGGTGTGAGTCGATCCCCACGGGATTGGCTTTGCGCTTGGCGGCATCCAGGTCGCGGATTCGATCGGCCATGATGAAATTCCTCTGTGGCTCGCAGCAACGATAGGCCGGCCGCCCGGGACGCACCATCGCCGGCACTCCCGAGAAGATGTCAGTCGGCTCCTACCCCCGAGGAACACCAGAGGAATACTCAGGGGAAGCGCTGGCGTAGACTGACCGTATGAGCGCCGCAAATTCGAGCCCGAGGTCGACCCCTTTCGAGCAGATCGGTGGGCAGCCGAGCGTCGATCGCATCATCGACGCCTTCTACGACGCCATGGACACGCTGCCGGAGGCCAGGATCATCCGCGTCCTGCACCCCGAAGATCTCGGCAATACCCGCGGGGTGTTGAAGAAGTTTCTCGCGGAGTGGCTTGGCGGCCCTCGTACCTACTCTGAGGAGCGCGGGCACCCGCGACTGCGCGCGCGTCACTTGCCTTTCAGCATCGGAGACGAGGAGCGAGACGCCTGGATATTCTGCATGCGCAGGGCGATGGAGCAGGTCGTGACCGATGAGGAAGCGAGGGAGTGGATCCTGCAGAAGCTGTCGGGCGTCGCGGATTGGATGCGCAACCGCCCAACCTGATTTTACGTCCGCCGGCGGTGATTCAGACTTCTGCCAGCGCGCCCGTGCTGTTTCCGTGTTTCTGCGCATTGACGCCCGCCCGATTCAACAGCGTCAGCAGCAGATTGGCGAGCGGGGTGTCCTGCGGATAGTGCAGGTGCTGGCCGCCCTTGATCTTGCCGTACCCGTGTCCCAGCACCGCGGAGGGCAGCGGATCGTTGTTGTGCAGATCGCTGTTGCTCATGTTGCTGCCGAACAGAATGATCGAATGATCGAGCAGCGAGCCATCGCCATCGGGCGTGTCCTGCAGCCGGCGGGCGAAGCGGCTGAACGCGGCGGTGTGATAGGCCTGCACCTTCGTGAGCCGTGCGAGCTTGTCGGGGTTGTTCTGATGATGTGAGAGAGGATGGAATGCGTCCGAGACCCCGATCTGGGGATACGTGCGCATGCTGACCTCTTTGGCCATCATGAACGTCGCAATCCGCGTCGTGTCCGTTTGCCAGGCCAGCGCGATGAGCTGAAACATCGTGTCGAGCTGCTTGCCGAAGTCCTCGAGGATCCCGGTGGGCGCATCGGGTATCTTGACGCCGGTGTGCTGTTTGTTCTCCTGCTTCTGGACGCGCTGCTCCACCTCGCGCACCGAATCCAGATAGTCGTTCAACATCGCCTGATCGGAGCTACCGAGGCCGCGCCGGAGCTCATCGGTACTTCCGCGAACGAAGTCGAGGATGCTCGCGGTTTCCGTCGTGATGGCATGGCGTTGCTCCGCCGTATCGCCTTGGCCGAACAATCGGAAGAACGCCTTGCGAGGGTTGTGCTCCATCGGCAGAGGTTGAGTCGGCGACCGGAACGCAACGGTCCCGGAGTAGCTGCAGCCGAACGAAGGATCGCAGGCACCGCCACCGCCCTCGCCAGCGAGTTCGAGCGAGCGCAGCGTCGTAGCGCCGCCGATCGCACTGGCGGCGACCTGATCGCACGAGGTGCCACCGTGGGGCGCCTGGCTAACGGCAGGATGCACGCAGGCCAGCCACGTTCCAGCGATGATCGCGTGCGGGCTCGGGCTCTCGCCGGTCTTGTTACGCAGGCCACTGACGATGGTCAGATGCTGTCTGAACGGCTCCAGGGGCTTCAGGATCGGCGTGAACTCGAAGTCCGTGCCAGTCTTCGTCGGCGACCAGTTGGCCATAACGGCGCCGTGCGGGAAGTACACGAACCCCATGCGCGGCTTGGGCGCAGCGGCTGTCTGTGCCCAGGCCGTTGCAGCTGGAACCATCGCATCCAGCAACGGCAGAGAGATTGCGAAGCCTGCGCCGCGCAATACCGCTCGTCGGGACAGATGCTTGCGAGTGAGAAACGCCATGGTCACTCCTGCGCTCCGAAATATACGATACGCTATGTATCGGAACACGGAAGTGGGCTCGAAGTTTCGCGGAGCCCCCCAAAGTTTCGTCAAGGTCGAGACCGGCTCCGGTCCCGACCTGCGCCCGGTGGCGCAACCGTCAGCTATTGGCGCGTTTCACCACTTCACAATGCTGTTTCAGCTTCTTGAGGCTGCCGCATGCCGCCTTGGCGTCGTCTTCGGTCATCGGCGCCGAACTCACGTGGGTCAGCTTGTCCGTGCCCGAAGGGGGAACTACTACAACCTGGTGCAGCTGGCTCGCGAAGCGTGTCTGCATGTCGCCGCGGGTCTTCTCGGCCTGCGCCGCATCGCGAAAGCTACCGAGCCGAACCCGGTATTTCTCGGTTTGCAGCTTCTGCAGCTGCGCACGTGCTGAGTCGGCTTCGGGTCCCGTGGCGTACTGATTCAGGAAGTCCTGCACCGAGGATTCGGTGTTGGCCGCCTCCGCTACTTTCCAGGCTGCCACGCGCTTCAGATCGGTGATCTGCGTGTTCGCTTCGCCCGAGTGCAGGCCCTTAGGCTGGGACGTCAGATAGGTCTGGTAGCTGTCGACAGTGTTGGTGGCCTTCGCGGCCGTCCACGCCTCATCGTCCTGCATCGCTGCGACGCGCTCGCGCGCTGCGTTGGCATGCTCGCTGTCGGGATGCTGTTGCAGGAATTGCTGGTAGCCGGCAACCGTGTTCTGCGAGTCGGCCTGCTTCCAATCCGACGCCGCTTGGCTGCAGCCGGCCAACAATGCAGCCATGACCACCCACAGGGGAAGGGAATATCTCACGCGGTGTCTCCTCGCCCCGATCAGGGTAGGTTGGGGTCACAGATATACGAGACAGAATGTATCGAAACAAGCGGAACCGTCGGCGCTACCGCAGAGCGGACGATCCAGCTTGGTTTCGCGCGCTGTGCTGCGTCTTGTCGATGATCCCGCCGATGATCAGGCCGAACGCGACCAGCCGCGTCAGGTACGCGTAGTTCCAGCGCTCGAGGTCGTCGTTCACCCAGGCCAACCCGAACCAGTGCAGGCCCATGACGAAGAACGAGAGGGCGAAGTAGACGAACAGTCGGTCGCGGGTCGTGCGCCAGTACTTCGCAAAAAACAGCGTTGCGATCAGAGACTCCGTTGTGAGAACGCCGTGTACGAACTGAAGCACCGTCGTCTCCTACCGGGATTCCGCGATCAGGCCGTAGACGAGCACGGTCATTCCCACGAGCGCGGCAATGGTGCGCCACCACGAGAGGTTGAGTTCCGGAAACATCACCAGGTCCGCGAACAGCAGCACGTTGTTGATCGCCAGGCCCACGAAGCAGAGGCTGGCCCAGAACAGGAGTCTCGCCCGGCTGACGCGGTACTTGCGCAGCAGGAGCAGGGCGCAGGCAATGCTGGTCACTGCACAGAGTGCGCAGACTGTCTCAGCCATCCTTTTTTCCCTTCCCGAGATCGAAGGCATCCGCGAACGCGCGCAGGGCGCCGGTGCGAACCCGCAACAGGGCGTTCGCATTCATGAGCTTCATGATTTCGACTCTTTGGGTGGAGTAGGCCTCGGCCAACTGGTCGACGGCTTCGGCCTCCGTCGGCGACGCCGGGGCGTACAGATAACCCACGCTGCCGTCGGCTTCACGAACCTCGGCTGCAATCCCACTGCGTCGCAGAGCCGCCAATGCAGTTTCCGCCGCGGTAGAGGGGATGTTCAGCGCCTGTCCGACCTTGTCGCCGGTCCACCGCAGGTCGCGGCAACGATGGAGGAGAAGCACGACCTCGAGTTGCTCGTAGGACTCGATGTGGCGCTCGAGAAGCAGACGCACCTGGGGCGAAATCGGAAGTGTTGGCACGGTGAGCGTGGGTCAGGCAGTTCGGCGTCGCGCGAAGCGATCTCGTTCCATTGTGACAAAAGCTTCATGTAATGCGAAGACGTCAAAGGCCGTGAGGCTTGAGGGAATGCGCCCTTGTCAGGGTTACCCGACGCATACACGGGAAGTATCCTGACACGACAGCGGCTGCGGTCACGCTAGCGTGCCGGTGAACTCCACTCTGCACCTTCCATGGCGAATGTCGAAATCAGGCGAGTCGGCCGCACGACGTGGCTCGTGCTGGCGCTCATCATCGTCGGCGCCTGCGCATTGTCTGCCAGTACCTGGCATGCGTACTCGCACACGTGGGACGAACCCGAACACCTTGCGGCCGGCCTGCAATTGCTCGACCGGGGCCGCTACGAGTACGACACTCAACATCCGCCGTTCGCGCGCATCCTGATCGCGCTGGGCCCGTACCTCGCGGGCGCGCGTTCGTACGGAACCCCTCCGCCGGTGGGCGTCCAGGAAGGCATCGACATCCTGTACAACACGGGCCACTACGACCTCTATCTCACTCTGGCTCGCCTCGGCGCACTGCCGTTTCTGGCCCTGTTGTTGTGGTCGACGTGGTTGTGGGCCCGGCGCCTGGCCCGCACGCAATGGGAGGCATTGCTGGCAGTTGCCCTGGTCGCGAGTACTCCGCCCGTTCTCGGTCATGCCGCCCTGGCGACCCTGGATGTAGCCGCGGCAGGGACGACTCTTCTGGCGCTGTATACGTTGCAATCGTGGATGAGCAGTCGGCGGCGACGTGATGCGATTTCCTTCGGAATGGCCAGTGGCATTGCCATAGGGACCAAACTGTCGGCCATCCCATATATCGGATGTGGGCTCGTCGCGCTGCTGATCGTGCGAGCGACGTTAGAACCGCGCGAGACCACCGGAGTGAACAGCGCGTGGGCGTGGCGGGTGCAAACTGCGACGCTGGTGTTGGTCGCCACCATCGTACCGATCCTGTTTGTCTACGGCGGCTCGATCGGCCTGATCGGCGCTCCTCGCGATTCTTCCTGGATATTCGGCGAGATCTTTCGGGTGCATTTTTCCGCCTCCGGTTTGTGGTCGAGCGTGATTTCGCACGTGAGGCTGCCCGGCGGGCTTTGGGGTTTGGCGCGGAGCGTCGCCTCCCTGGAAGGTCACAACGATGCGGGACATCCTTCCTTCCTGCTCGGGTCGACGCGATCGATGGGGTGGTGGTACTTCTATCTCGTCGCGCTAGCGGCCAAAACGCCGCTGCCCCTGCTGGGCGTCGGAACGGTGGGGATGATTGCGGCGGCACGCGATGGTTGGCGTGAGCGCAATGTCTGGCTCGTTGCGCCGGCCGCTCTGTTCGTTGCGGTGCTGTCGTTTGCCAGCGCATACAGCCACATCAACATCGGAATCCGGCACGTGCTGGTGCTGTATCCCTTCATGGCTCTCGGGGCGGCCTATGTGACCGCCCGAGTGATGGGTGCTGCGTTCGCTGCCGGCGGATGGCGCAAGGGCCTGCTGGTGTCGCTGACTTCCGGGCTGCTCCTGTGGCAGGCGTGGCCTTTGTGGGCCGATCATCCTGACTATCTGCCTTACTTCAACGAGGCGATCGCTCATCCCCGGCAGGTTCTGGTCGACTCCGATCTGGATTGGGGGCAGGACCTGCGCCGACTCGAGCAGCGGCTGGCTGCACTGAAAGTTCCAGAGGTCGCCCTCGCGTACATGGGAACTGCCGATCTGGCGCGCGAAGCGTTGCCTCCCTGGCGACAGCTGGCCCCGAACTGCCCGACGACGGGCTGGATCGCCATTACCGCGCTCGCCCGTGAACACGCGCTCCAAGGCTATTCATGGCTGGATGCCTATCAGCCGCGGGAGCGGGTGGGTAAGACGACCGACCTGTATTTCATTCCCGCCGTCGCCGGCGGCGAAGCGGCCCAGTGCCACGGGTGAGCGCACCTGCACGGGTGAACTCACCTCGGCATCAGATCAGTCCTTCACGGATGGCGTAGCGCGTAATTTCCGCGTTATTCCGGCAACGCGTTTTTTCCAGAATCCGCGAGCGGTAGGTACTGACGGACTTCGGACTGATGCTGAGGTCCTTGCTGATCACGGTCAGCGCCGTCCCCAAGGCGAGCTTGCGAAACACCTGCAACTCGCGCATCGAGAGCCGTTCGTGAGAGGGCCGGTCGGTGGCGGTGGTGCCGATCAGCTGATCGGATAGTTGCGGGCTCACATGGAAATCGCCGTTGAGCACTGCGCGCGCGGCGGTGCACAGCTCCTCGCGGGAGCAGTCCCGGAGGATGAAGCCTCTCGCCCCCTCACGAAGCGCAGCCGACGCGTATTGCCGGTCCGATCGCGAGCTCAGGAACAGCAGAGCGGTCTTCAGGCGAGCCTTGCGGACGAAGCGGGCCACCTCGAGGCCGCCGCGCTCGGGAAGGGCTACGTCCAGCACGCACAGGTGCCAGGGTTGTGCGCGAAGCAATGACAGCGCATCGGCGCTGCAGGCAGCCTCACCTGCCTCAGTGACAGAGAGAGGGCCGCTGATGAGCGAGCGGATTCCGGTTCGGACGAAGAGATTCTGGTCGGCGATCAGGACGCGCAAAGGACGAACTCCGGCGATGAGCCTGGACAGATACGCTACAGTACGTAGCGTAAGGTGCGCAAGCCCGCCGGGAGGGCGATGGTGCGGACGGGGCCAATGGCCGGCCGTTTGGTACCATGAGCGCCCCCAGGTGAAGGGCACTGCATGAGCAAGGCGGACCTCAAGTCCGGGACCAGCAACAGCGCCGCGATGGTCGGCCGCGTAGCGGCGCCCGAGCACGGACTCGGAAGGCCCCGCGACGAGCAGATCGACGCGGACGTCGTGTCCGCGGTTCTTAGCGTGTTGCGTTCCAAGGGCTATCGAGCGGTGACGATCGATGGGATTGCGCGCAAGGTGGGCCGCGCGCGGACCAGCATCTATCGCCGATGGCCGAGCAAGCGCCATCTCGTTGCATACGCCGTGGTCACCGAACTAGGCGAAAACCCCGCAGCGGATACGGGCAGTCTCCGCAAGGATTTGGAAGGAGCAGTCGGTACGCTGATGACCGGCTTCGCAGGTCCCCTCGGGCAGGCGCTCGCGGGTCTGGTTGCGGACATGGCCCAGGACTCCGAGCTCGCGGACAGTATTCGGGAGGAAGTGCTCGCCGCCCGCCGTAGGTCGATGCGAGATGCCTTCACCAGGGCGATCACACGAGGTGAGGTGAGGGCGGACGTCAATGCCGAGCTCGTCCTGGACATGCTGACGGGGCCGTTTTATTTCCGTGTGCTCTTTGGCCATGCGCCGATTACCCGACGGATGGTGACGGAGATCGTCGAGTACATCTTGCGGATGGTGGCGCCTTAGTCGCTCCCTTGTGGCTCCCCTGGCGCCTCGTCGGGTTTCCCTGACGCCGGCCGGGCAGGAAGCCCGACACCCCTCGCGTGCTGCCACGCCTACGTTACGACCCTTGTTTCATCACTGGTGGGGTCGTCGAAAATGAAAGTTGCCGTTGGATTGGCTGCAATGCTCGGGGCGATGGGGATTCTGACGGGTTGCACGGATCTCACTCCCATCCAGCGGGATCTGGCAGATCTGAAGGGACAGGTTTCGCAGCTGTCGCAGCAGGAGGCGCAGCTGAAGACTTCCTTGGACAGCACAACGAAGAGCGCCAATGCGGCCGCCGAGGCGGCCAATCGCGCCTCCTCGACCGCCAATCAGGCGCTCGCGCTGGCGCAGTCGGACCAGAAGTCCATCGATGCGCTCAACGAGAAGCTCGATCGGATGTTCAATCGGAAGCTTTCGAAGTAGAGACAAAGCCAAGCGGGGGTGGGAGCCCGGCCGAAAGGCGGGCTCCCGGAACTTCTAATATACGAAACAGTCTGTATCGTATATACCTGAAGTTTCCGGAGGTGCTCCCATGAGCAGGACAGCTCTTCGACGCGTGGTTTGGCTCGCATTGGCCGGCTGCGGTGCGCTCGCCGCGGGAGCCACAGCCACAGCGGCAAATTCTGCGGCGTCATCCGCGGTGGCCCCGTCGCCCACGACCCCAGCGCCGGCAGCCGCCGGACAGCCCGCGGCCTGGTTGGCCCACGATCTCCTCGTCAAACTGGATCATCTGCCGAAGCGCTACTCCTGCGACGATCTGTGGTACCGCTTCCATGACCTTCTGCTGGCAATAGGCGCGCGGCCGGACGTCAAGATCCTGGCGTACGGGTGCGAGAAGTCATTGGGCATCGATGCGAGGTCGCCGGAAGTTCATCTGAACTTCTACCTGCCGCAGGTGGTCGCGCCGGCCCAGGCGAAGTGGGCTGACATGAAGGTTCGCACAGCGCAAGTCGAGATCAAACCCGGGGTCGGAAGTTGGAAGGCCGGCGACTGTGCCTTACTGCGCCAGATCAAGGGCACGTTCCTCCCGACGATCGATGCAAAGGTCGTCGACTTCCGCCTGGCTTGCGCAGCTCGAACCAACACCACGCCGCCCTATGAGCTGACAGTCTCGACTGAGTTGCCGGTCAAGGGCGCTAACGTGGCGATGGCCTCGACGCGCTAGCGCCCGAAAATCAACCGGGCGAACGCAGCGAGTGTTTGGCCGCGTTCAGGTCGTAGATGTCGGTCAACTCGGGGGCGTTGACCCGCTCCACAGCGCTCTCGATCGCGCGGTTTTCACATTGCTGCGTGTCGGCCTGTCGCTGCAGGTTGTAGAACCAGTTACCGGTATCCCCGCACGCGCTCTGAGCTGCATCCCTGATCATCCAATAGACGTGCTCGGCGCCTGCTCCGGACTTCAGATCGTCCCGTTGGAATGTCACGTTGACGGTGGCGCGCCCGTCGTTATCTGCGCGAACGTCGTAAGAGGTCAAACCCGTCGTCCAGTCATAACCACTGTCCTGAGGTGAAGCGGAAGCCGTTCCGCTGACCATACAGGCTGCCGTTGCGGCCACCAAGGCGCCGCCGAAGATGTGCAATGCACGCAATTTCATATGATCCTCCTGGTCGTGAGGCAATGAGTTCCCACGTGCAGTGTTGGATCGTTTGACGGGGCGGGGGTTCCTGGCCTGCCCGCCCCGGTGAGGTTTCTTCGCAAAAGCTGACCCAGCCCAACAGATCTACGGGCGCGCAGCTATTGGGCTGGTTTGAACGCTGCGAGGAACTCTTCCTTCGTCAGCACACCGTCATGGTTGGTGTCGGCCGAGTCGAAGTTCGAAGCGACCGTCGGATGCGCCTGTGCCTCGGTCTTGGTCAGCTTCCCGGTGTGGCTCGAGTTGAGCCGGTCGAAGATGCTTCCCAGGTCCATCGCGGGCGCGGTCGAGGGCGTACTCTCCTGTCTGGATGTGCTTGCGGGAGGTGTGCCGGACGGTGGAGCTTGTTGAGCGAATGCGGTACTCGACAGGACCGCGGCGAGCGTAAGCGTAAAGGCTATCGATGGCTTCATCGGCAATCTCCTTATCGGAAAGCGAAATTCCGCAGGGTGGATTGGGAGCGAGTCACGCCTGTGTAAGGCATCAGGTCCAGGGAAGGTTCCCACCGGAAGGGCGATTTGCGTTGCAGATCAGATGGAGGATGATCCAGCCACCTGCACAGCCTGAGGACTCGACGATGGAACACGCATCAAAACCGTCCCGCACACGGTTGACGCCGGGCCCCGATCATCCGATCACCGTCGAGCGCAACTCCAAGCGCGTTGTCGTGATCGTGGCGGGGGAGGTAATCGCAGACTCCAAGAGCGCGCTCACGCTTCGAGAGGCGAACTACCCGCCCGCGCAGTACATCCCGCGGCAGGACGTGAAGATGTCTCTGCTGACGCGTACGGCTCATCAGACGTATTGCCCCTACAAGGGAGAGTGCAATTACTTCAGCATCCAGCAAGGAGGGGGCAGAGGAGAGAACGCCGTGTGGACATATGAAACACCGTACGACGCGGTGTCGGCCATTAAGGATCACGTGGCCTTCTATCCGAATCGCGTGGACGCGATTCAGGAACACTGATCACTTCACCCGGCGCTTTTCCAACTTGCGCGCGAGCGTGCGGCGGTGCATGCCGAGCCGCCGCGCGGTCTCGGAGATGTTGAAACCCGTCTCGGCCAGCATCTCGTGAATCCGCTCCCATTCGAGCGTCTTGATCGAACTCGGGCGCTCAGTAACCGATACGTCAGTATTGCCCGCGGCCTTGCTGAACGCCGCTTCGATGTCGTCGGTGTTCGAGGGCTTGGCCAGGTAGTGACAGGCACCCAGCTTGATGGCCTCGACGGCGGTCGCAATGCTGGCGAACCCGGTCAGGACGACGATCAGCATTTCCGGGTCGTGCGCATGAAGAGTCTCGACGCACGACAGGCCCGACACGCCTGACAGCTTGAGATCGACCACCGCATAGCCGGGCGAGTGGGTCTTCAGCAGTTCGACCAGTTCGCCATGGTTGGCTGCCGTGATGACTTCGTAACCGCGTCGTTCGAACGACCGCTTGAGGGTGCGGGAGAAGTTGGCGTCGTCCTCGACGATGACGAGACGTTTCACAGCGCGCTCAAGGGCAGGTGCAGCGATACCGCAGCACCGCCTTCCGGGCGGTTGCGCGCTGACACCGATCCCCCCAATTTGCGAGCAACGTTGACCACGAGAAACAAGCCCAGGCCGCCACCGCGGTCCTTCGTGGATTGATAAGGAGCGCCCAGGTGCTCGAGGATTTCCGGTGCGAAGCCGGGACCTGCGTCCTGCACCTCGATCAAAAGAGTGTCGTCCTCGCGTTTCGCTGTCAACTGAATCCAATTCGGCGAGACTTCGAATGCGTTGTCCAGCAGGTTGAATACGATCTGTTTCAGAGAGGAGTCGGCCACGATCGGTACGTCGGGCCCGAACGCATTCTCGTACTGAAGGGCGGCGCTGGGAGTGGCGGTCGTCCACTCCTTCCCGATCGCATTGAGAAATTCATTGACGGTCGTGATGGCGGGGGCGTCGCCGCGTGCTTCGCCGGCAGACTTGAGAACTCCGGTCACGATCGACTTGCAGCGTCGGACGGCCGCCTGCATTTCCGCAATGTCCTCCGATAACTCTGCGTTGTCGCGGATCTCGGGCATACGGCGCCAGTCACTCAGGATGACGTCGACCGAGGCGAGTGGGGTTCCGAGCTCGTGAGCCGCACCGGAGGCGAGCAGGCCCATCCGGACGATCAAGTCGTGTTCGGCGGACTGCTGCTTCAGGGCTGCCAGACGTGCGTCGCGATCCCGCAAGTTGCCGGTGATCCGGATCAGGAAGAACACCAGCAACGCGGCATCGAGCGCGAAGCACACGAACGTTCCGGCCAGGTGCAGTGTGAACAGATCAGGCGTCGAATGAGTCAGGGTCAAGGGCATGTAGAAAATCGTCAGACAGAAGAACGCTGCAGCCGCAAGGCCGACAATCGTCCACGCGAAGGCGACATCCAGGGCTACGGCCAATGCCACCTGCATGAGGTAGAGGCCCGTGAAAGGATTGGAAGCGCCGCCACTCAGATAGAGCTGCGCCGTCAGAGCAGCGACGTCCAGAATCAGCGACATGAACAGCGCCCGACTGCTCACCACCGTACGCCGGCGTGCCCAGAAGTAACTGAAAGCGTTCAGCGCCAGCAGCGCTCCGAGCACGCAGGCCATGCTTCCAAGCGGCAATGAAATGCCGAGAAACAGCTGCGCGATTCCGATGGCAACCAGTTGCCCCACGGCGGCGATCCAGCGCAGCTGGACCAGCAGCAACATGTTCTTGCGATTGGTGGTGTCCTGCGGCGCCGCGACCGTGACAGCGCCCAGCCCGCCCGATGCCGCGTTCAACATGGAGGGCTAGCGGTTCAGCGCTACGCGGATCGCGGCAAACGCCGAGAGGCCGGCGAGGGCGAGCCAGGTGAACGCGTAGGAGAGGTGGGCGTTGCGGAACGCGATGACGGTCAGGCCGCCGACAGGGCCGTGGGACCTGGCGGTGGGCGCGGCGTCGATACTCGCATCGGCGTCAATGAAGTAGGGCGCCACGATTGATAGCTGCCGTGCCTGAGCTATTGCTGCCACGTCGCGAGAGTACCATCGCCCCTGCGCAGGCGCATTCTCGCGCAGAAATCCGCCGCCCGGCTCTGTCATTCGCAGCAGGCCGGTCAGCGCAATGGGCAGCCCGGGATCCACGACACTGTAGTGATTCGTCGCCGCGGTCTGCTCCGGCGTCACGAATCCTCGATTGATCAGAACGACAAACCCGGCATCGGCCTGTAGCGGCGCCATCACCCAGAACCCGCTACCCAACTCAGTTGTCGCTCGGACGAGCGTGTCGTTTGCAGGGAGAAAGTGTCCAGTGACTGTGACGTGCAGGTACTCGGCACTCTCGGGCGTGATCGAAGGCCACTGCTTCGGCCCGGGAGCCGGGGTCGGCGCAGCGTGAACTCGGTGCTCTACACGATCGATCAGGGTCAGTTTCCAGACACGCCGCTCGAGCTGCCAAATGCCAAGCGCCAGGAACGCAGCCGTCCCGAGCGCCGCGAGTCCTACGAGCCAGTAGCGCCTGATGATGGCGCCCCGAGTCAGGGGATGTCGGGCATGGCGTGCCCGGGCATCATGTTGGCGTTCAGGTTGTGCATGACCCAGAGAGACCCGGCGAGCGTGATGATGACCAGGATGAGCGTAAAGACCAGCGCAACCATCGTCCAGCCTTCCTCGGATTTGGCGTTCATGTGCAGGAAATAGAGCATGTGCACGACGATCTGAGCGACGGCGAAACCCATGATGATGAAGCCTGTGGCTGCCTTGGGCAGCACACCCTGCATGACTAGCCAAAAGGGAATGGCGGTCAGGACGACCGAGAGGCCAAAGCCAATGAGATAGTCCCGGCGCGTAACGTGGGGCAGGCCCGGATGCGAAACATCGGAGGCGCTCATCAGACGACCCTCAGGAGATACACGAACGTGAAGACGCCGATCCAGATCACGTCCAGGAAGTGCCAGAACAGGCTCAGGCACGACAGGCGCCTGAGGTTGGCCGGCTGCAGTCCCCGGCGGCCCACCTGGGTCATCAGGACCGCCAGCCAGACGATGCCGAGGCTGACGTGCAACCCGTGCGTCCCCACCAGCGCATAGAACGATGAGAGGAACGCGCTTCGCTGCGGGCCCGCGCCCTCATGAATCATGTGGGCGAACTCATGCAGCTCGATCCCGACGAACCCCAGGCCGAACAGCGCGGTGATCGCCAGCCACGTCAGGGTTGCGACGCGCTTGCCGCCCTGCGCCTCGATCATGGCGAAGCCGTAGGTGATCGAGGACAGCAGAAGCAGGCCCGTGTTGACCGCCACCAGGCTCAGGTCGAAGAGCTCTTTGGGCTCGGGCCCTCCCGCATAGCGGCTGCCCAACACGCCATAGGTGGCGAACAGAACCGCGAAGATGAGGCAATCGCTCATCAGATAGATCCAGAAGCCGAGCATCGTGCTGCCGCCGCCGGCGTGCTCGTGCTCGTGTGGATCGAAGAATCGGTATTCTTCGCTCTCAGCGAGACTCAGTTCGCGCGACATGCTCTGCTGGAATCCTGTATTCCCGGTCGTAGTTGAAGGTGTGGTGAATGGTCACGATCAGCAGCGCCGCGAAGCTGATTGCGGGTAACCACCAGATGTACCAGATCAGTCCAAAGGCCATTGCCAGGCTCAACGCGGCGAGAATGAAGCCCGTCGGAGTGTTCTTCGGCATGAGGATGGGCCTGAACGCGGTCGTGGGGCGCTGATACCCGCGCTGCTTCATGTCCCACCACGCATCGCCGTCATGAATCAGCGGCGTAAACGCGAAGTTATATTCGGGTGGAGGCGAGGAGGTTGACCACTCCAGGGTGCGGCCCTGCCAGGGGTCACCGCTCGTATCCCGCAGGCGCTCACGGTCGCGGATGCTCACATACACCTGAAACAGGAATGCACCGATCCCCAGCGCGATCAGCAGCGCGCCGAAGGCCGCTATGACGAACCAGATCTGCAGAGACGGGTCGTCGAAGTAGCGCAGCCGACGTGTCACACCCATCAGACCCAGGATGTACAACGGCGTGAAGGCGACCCAGAAGCCGATCACCCAGAACCAGAACGAGACGCGGCCCCAGAAGGGGTCCAGCTGGAAGCCGAACGCCTTCGGGAACCAGTAGGCGATGCCGGCGAACAATCCGAACAGGACTCCGCCGATGATGACGTTGTGAAAGTGCGCCACCAGGAAGAGGCTGTTGTGCAGGACAAAGTCGGCCGGTGGCACCGCCAGCAATACGCCGGTCATTCCGCCGATGACGAACGTCAGCATGAAGGCCACCGTCCACATCATCGGCAGCTCAAAACGGACGCGTCCGCGATACATCGTGAACAACCAGTTGAAGATCTTCGCTCCCGTCGGGATCGAGATGATCATCGTGGTGATCCCGAAGAAGGAGTTCACGCTGGCGCCGGACCCCATGGTGAAGAAGTGGTGCAGCCACACCAGATAGGACAGGATCGTGATCACGACGGTGGCGTACACCATCGAGCTGTAGCCGAAGAGCTTCTTTCCCGAGAAGGTCGCCGTAACTTCGGAAAAGACGCCGAACAGCGGCAGGATCAGGATGTAGACCTCGGGGTGACCCCAGATCCAGATGATGTTCACGTACATCATGGCGTTACCGCCAAAATCGTTCGTGAAGAAGTGGGTGCCGACGTACCGGTCCAGGGACAGCAGGGCTAGCCCGGCGGTCAGCACCGGAAACGCGGCGACGATGAGGACGTTCGTGCAGAGCGCGGTCCACGTGAAGATCGGCATCTTCATCAGGGACATGCCCGGGGCGCGCATCTTGATGATCGTCGCCAGCAGATTGACACCTGATAGCAGGGTGCCTATGCCCGCCACCTGGAGCGACCAGATGTAATAGTCGACGCCGACATCCGGGCTGTACGTGATGTCGGAGAGAGGGGGGTAGGCGAGCCATCCTGTTCGCGCGAACTCACCTACGAACAGCGACGCCATGACGAGTAGCGCCCCGGAGACTGTCATCCAGAAGCTGAAGTTGTTGAGGAACGGAAACGCCACATCGCGTGCCCCGATCTGCAACGGCACCACGTAGTTCATGAGGCCGGTGACCAGCGGCATGGCGACGAAGAAGATCATGATCACGCCGTGAGCCGTGAACACCTGGTCGTAGTGGTGGGCGGTTAGATACCCCTCCGAGCCGTTGAATGCCACTGCCTGCTGAATGCGCATCATGACCGCATCGGAGAACCCGCGCAGCAGCATGACCAGACCGAGAACGACGTACATGACGCCGATCTTTTTGTGGTCGATGCTGGTGAACCACTCCCGCCACAAATATCCCCACAACCGATACCGAGTCAGCAAAGCAAGTAGCGTCGCGCCGAGGATGGCGACTACGGCGAACGTGCCCACCAGGATGGGCTCGTGGATGGGAAGGGCTTCGAGTGTCAGACGACCGAGGAGAGGACTCATCATTCGTGCGCCATCGCGTGCATAGGGTCCATGCACATCGCGCCTTCCGCCAGGCAGCGGTTGACGATCGCATGAAACAGTGTTGGATCTGGGCTCGAGAAGTGGCGCACCGGCTCGTTCTCGCTGGGCTTGGCGAGGGCCGTGTACGCGGCGCGGGTCAGCTGCTGAGCGCCGTTGGGGGCCGCCCCAGCGCGGGAGTCGGCGCCGTCGGAGGAGCGCGTCCCTTTGCCGACGTCCGCCACCCACTTGTCGAAATCAGCTCGGGTTACACCTCGGAATAGGAACCGCATTCCCGAGAAACCGGCGCCGCTGTAGTTCCCCGAGAACCCGTGAGACACGCCGACCTTGTTCAGGACGCCGTGAAGCCGCGTTTCCATGCCGGGCATTGCGTAGACCTGGCCCGCGAGCTCCGGGACGTAGAGCGAATTCATCACCGATGAGGCCGTGATGTGGAGATCGACTGGCGTGTCGATCGGCACCACCAGCTCATTGACCGTGGCGATGTGCGAGTCGGGGTAGATGAAGAGCCACTTCCAGTCCAGCGCGACGACGTCGACGCGAAGCGAGGCTGTATGCGGCGGAGTCGGGCGATTCGCGCCGAGGCGATCGAGAGGTCGATAGGGATCGAGCAGGTGGGTACCCAGCCAGGTGAGGGCGCCCAGACAGATGATGATCAGCAGCGGTGCGGCCCAGATGACCAGCTCGAGCCGGGTCGAGTGATGCCAGTCGGGCTCGTAGCGGGCCTTGTGGTTGCTGGCTCGGTAGTGCCATGCAAACCAGACTGTGAGCGCCATCACGGGGACGATGATGACCAGCATGAGAAGGGTGGAGTGCACCAGCAGATCGCGCTGACGCATGGCTACGTCGCCTGAGGGCGCAAGAACGACCATATGGTTGAAAAAGTTCTCCATGGCCGGCCTAAGGTAGTGAGTTTCGCGCGCCCGCGGCATTGGACAATTTGCCCAATGGGCAACGCCCGGCGTCGGGTGCACACTCGCCGGGTGCACAATCGGACCCTGGATTCATAGCAGCGAGCCTCCGTGCAGACTGGCGCGACATCCTCAACGCTCGAAAAGGACGCACGGCGTCTTCACGACCATCACGGCCACGTGAATCCTGCCGAGATCGCGGTTGGCGTCGTTGTCGGGCGCACGTCCGAGTTCTTCGACTTCTTCGTCTACGCCATCGCTTCGGTGGTCGTCTTTCCGAAGCTGCTGTTTCCCTTCGTCGATCCGCTAACCGGGACGTTGTACTCGTTCGGTTTGTTTGCCTTGGCCTTCGTCGCCCGGCCGATTGGAACCGTGATCTTTACGAAGATCGATCACGCCTACGGCCGCGGCGCAAAGCTCACGGCGGCCCTGTTCTTATTGGGCGGTTCGACGATGACCATGGCCTTCCTTCCGGGTTACGCCACGATCGGCATTGCCTCGGCGTGGCTGTTGGCCGTGTTGCGGATCGGGCAAGGCATTGCCCTGGGCGGGACGTGGGACGGCCTGGCCTCGCTACTGGCTTTGAGCGCACCGAAGAAGCGGCGCGGTTGGTACGCAATGGTGCCGCAGTTGGCAGCTCCGCTGGGCCTGATGGTGGCGAGTGCCTTGTTTGCCTACTTCATGGCAAACCTGTCGCCCGAAGACTTTTTGAGTTGGGGTTGGCGGTATCCGTTCTTCGTCGCGTTCGCGATCAATGTCGTGGCTCTGTTCGCGCGCCTCCGGATCGTCGTGACGCCGGAGTATGCGCAGCGATTCGAGACTCAGGACCTGGAGCCTGCGGGTGTGGTCCAGACGGTGCGCGCGACCGGACGCAACATCGCGATCGGCGCTTTCGCGCCTCTTGCCAGCTTCGCGCTGTTTCACATCGTGACGGTGTTTCCCCTCTCCTGGGTTTTCCTGTTTACCCAGCAGGACCCCACACGCTTTCTGGTGATCCAGACCGTCTGCGGTGCCGCCGGGCTGGCGGCGATCGTTCTGTCAGGATGGATCGCCGATCGTACCGGGCGCCGAACGGTGCTTGCAGTGACGGCGGCGATGATTGCCGCGTTCAGTGGCTTCGCCCCTCAATTGCTGAGTGCCGGTGAGAAGGGTGTGTGGGCGTTCATGATCACGGGATTCATCATTCTCGGGCTGTCGTTCGGACAGTCTTCCGGCGCGACGGCCGCGAGTTTCCCTGCGCAGTACCGCTACACAGCTTCGGCGCTGACTTCCGACATGGCTTGGCTGTTCGGAGCAGGGTTTGCTCCGCTGGTCGCCCTGGCGCTCTCGGCGACGTTCGGGCTCATGTTTGCGGGCGCGTACCTGCTGTCAGGCGCCGTGTGCACACTGATCGCGCTGGGCATCAACCGGCAACTGGTGGCCCACTCACCGGCGGGCTCGGAGCCCTAGCGACTGGCTACCGCCGGCTGCGGCCCGGCATTCGACCGCGATCCGCCTTCGAACAACCGGCAATAGATGCAATGGCAGTCCGGATCGGGTTCCAGCCAGAAGTTGGTGATCCAAGGCGGTGAGGAGCCGTTGGAGGCCGCGTATTCCCAGGGCTGGTGGGCCAGGTCGTGCTCCAACATGTCCACCGGTTCTGCCCCAATCAGAAGCTCGGTTGCCCGCGTCGTCTCGACCATTCCCCTCGGGTGCACGGTGATGGTCGCCCCTCCGTTCTCGATGCGTTGGACCAGGCCTTCCACGAATTCACGCTCGTTCTCCCGGCTGAACAGCGTTCGGAAGTACTGATAGAACTTGTCGCGGGGTAATTCGGCGGGTGCGATTCCGGCTCGACCCATCTCGCAGCGAGCTGTCAGCTCGACGCGGTCCGTGGGGAAGCCGTCTCGGAACAGTTGGACGCGCACCCGAGAGGCGACTTCGTAGCTATTGAACACGGCAACCAGGACTGCGCTCATAGATCGTCCTCCGGTTTGAATTTGATACTACTCCCCCGACACAAAGAGGGAAGCACCGGGAGCACCCGAGTGGCATTGCGTTGCATCAATCGCCGCTGCGCCCTAGAGTGAGCTGACAGTGGGATCCCAAGAAGAGATGATGCGCACCCCGGAGAGCTGTCAGCCTCACCACTAGGTCTGCGGTTAGCATTACAAAACCAGTCGGTTATCGCGCACGACAGTTGTATCCATCGACGGACAACGCGAATTCCAAATCGGCGCCGGCACGAGTTCGACCGCCTGACGGCGTTGACTAGTCATGGAAAGAACTACGGGAACGCGTTCGGGGTTACTCTCCGCGCCTCGTAGTAAACAAACATCGCTGCGACCTGGCGCGTGCCCGCATCGGCAAGTGACGCCGTAGCTAACACGCAACATTGCCGGTCGGTCTGCGAAGGGGACACACGCTCCACATTGAATGCGTGCCGGTGAGGCGCTGCGGCCCTCGCTTGCCTGCGAAAAGTGCTGCCTATCGAGTACGACACGCGTTGCCCCGGCGCCCCGGTGGCAGCGCCCTTTACTCACCTGTGCCTTGAAAATAGGGGGTTTCATGACTGACGGGCCCGGAGTGCGCCGCGCGCACTCGAATGTTGTTTCCACCGGCCGGCCTCGGATCGCCGCGCCACTGACTGTCGCCGCTGCGGTGGCCGGTCTACTGCACTGGGGACAGGGATACGCCCAGCAGGCGCCGGACACGGCGCAGGCCGAGGGCGGATTGCAGGAAATCGTGGTGACCGCGCGTTACCGCAGCGAGAACCTGCAATCGACTCCGCTGTCGATCACAGCGATCACCTCGGAGGACATCGCCCAGAAGCAGTTCACCAATATCAACGACATCGGCAACACGATTCCGAACGCCTACTTCCGCCAGCCGACCAGCAACTATGGTCCGACCGAGACGATCGGCCTGCGCGGCTTCTCGCAGACCGATTTCAGCTACGCGTTCGAGCCGACCGTCGGCTTCTACATCGATGATATCTACCAGGGCACGCTGACAGGATCGTCGTTCGATCTCGCGGACATCGAGCGGGTCGAAGTGCTGAACGGACCTCAGGGCACGCTGTTCGGTAAGAACACGCTGGGTGGCGCCATCCGCCTGATCACTGCCAAGCCGAAGGGCGACGACACGGGCTCGGTGGAAGTTACCTACGGCACGCATCACCGCCTCGATGGGAAAGCCTCCGCGGACTTCTCGCTGATCGATAGCAAGGTCTTCCTCAAGATCAGCGCCGTCTCTCGAACGATGGACAGCATCGGTCACTACGACGACTTCACCTGCGAGATGCAGCTGCAGGGCAAGCCCGCGTCGACCTACGGATCACTGCCGTCTTCAGTCGATCCGAGGCAGAACAACGGTTGCGCCCTGGGTGGCCTCGGTGGCTACAGTCACCAGTCCGCCCGCGCGGCGCTGCGCTGGCTGGTGAGCGACAAGCTCACTGTCGATGTGACCGGCGATTACACCAAGCAGGCCGACGATCCGCCGGAGCAGATCCTGCTCAGCGGCTACGGCACCAACGCCGACGCGTTGAACAATGCCTACGACGCCGGCGTCGTGTTTCCCAAGTTCGGGATTCATTACGCAGGCGCGGGCACGACGCTGAACAATGCGTTCGTGTCGCCCAGCAAGTGGGACAACTACGCCAACTATGGCGATATCGTCACCGGGCAGCGCTACGATGCGACCCAGAGATTCGATCAGTATGGGTATTCGCTGACGGCGGACTACGCCATCACCGACAAGATCCACGCGAAGTTCATTTCGTCGTATCGCGAGTACAAGAGCACCTGGCTCAACGATAGCGATCTCACGCCGTTCGGTCTGATTCAGACGGACTATCTGCAGCAGCACCGTCAGTATCAGGATGAGTTGCAGCTGACCGGGTCGTCGCTGGAAGACAAGCTCGACTGGACCGTCGGCGCGTTCTACTACAACTCGAGGGACCGGGCGTACAATACGGAAAACTTCGATGCGTACTGGTACACGCACTTCCTGCCGGTGGTGGTCGCGGACGACGGTTACACGGATAACAACCAGTCGGCGTTCGTGCACATGAACTACAAGCTCACGGACAAGTGGTCCGTTTCGGGAGGCTTGCGATATACGGACGAGTTCAAAACCAACCTGTTCCAGAACTTCGGCCAGTTCGTCTTTCCGGAGCCCAAGTCGTTCAGCGCCAGCCGTTACGACTGGAATGCCGACATCGACTATCAGCTGACGCATGATGTCTTCCTGTACGCAGAAGCGGCCAGCGGCTTCACCTCGGCTGGATTCGTGCCGCGCATCTCGACCGTCGGTCAGCTCAAGCAGATCGATGGCCAGGAAGCGGTCAACTACGAAGTCGGCGCCAAGACCGACTGGTTCGATCACAAGTTGCGTGTGAACGCCTCGCTGTTCTACGAAGACTGGAAGAAGTACTCGTTCCTGACGCTCGGTCAACAGTGCAACTCGGCGACCAATCCCGATCCGGGCAAGCTCTATCCGTCAGGCACGACGTGCCCGGCCGGAACGGATCTCGCGGGTGGGCCGGGCCTCGCGCCCTGGTTCTTCTACACGAGCATCCCGGCGTACGAGAAGGGCGCGGAAGTGCAGGTGTTTGCCTCGCCGATCGAGCGGTTGACGATTGACTACACCCTGGGCTGGCTGCGGATGTTCAGCAAGTCCAACCCCGTCGCGAACCTGAACGATTCCGTGCGACTGCAGCCGGAATGGAACATGAGCGGCGGCATCCAGTACCAGATCCGGGTGTTCAACGGCGCCTTGATCACGCCGCGGCTCGACTGGCAGTACCAGGGATACGCCACCAACGGCACCACGACGCTTCTACAGAAGGACCCGGACAACATCATTCCAGGCTACAGCCTGTTCAATGCGCGGCTGGGTTATCAGCCGGAGTCGGGGAAGTGGGAAATTGCGGTCCAGGCGACCAACTTGTTCAACAAGTACTACTGGTCGCAGCTGGGCGCTGCAACGACTGCCGCCGGAACTCCGACGGTCGCTCGCGTGGGCACGCCCGGAATGCCGCGTGAGGTCTCTGTGACGTTCAAGAAGACCTGGTGAGAGAGGGTCGGGCCGGCGCGAAAGCGCCGGCCCGAAGACTCAACTGCCCGAGGCGGCGGCGGTCTCCGGCCCCTGAGGCTTCACGGGCTTCAGCACGTCCGCACTGAGCTTGGCGCCTGCCAGCGATTCCGTGTGCGGAAAGCAGTCCGTCGAGAACTGCACGTTGCGAGTGCTGAACAGCGGCAGCACGCTTTTCTTCACCTGCTCGATGAGTTCGCAGCTGCCGTCTTGCGACTGCCGCGGCTTGTCGGCGTCGAGTGCCACTTTGTCCCAGCGGGCTGCAACCTCCGGAGAGTTGGCTGCGTCCTTGCCGGCTGACTCGGCCGGTTCCAGCACGGAGAAGGTCGCGTGCACCCCGGGGAACTGTTCAGGTCCTTCGAAGCGCACGCAGCCGGTCGATTTCAGGACCAGGTCCTTTCCCGCGCCGAGCTGCTGCAAGATGTACTTCATCTGCCCCTTCAAGCCATCGCACGTGTAGTGCGCGGTGAAGCCGACGAACGTGAAGTCGAGCTTCTTGGGCACCCACTTCGCGGTGGTGGTTGAGGCGGCATCCGTCGAAGAGTCCGTCGGCGCCGCCGCTGCCCCGAGGCCAACTGCCGAGCTGGCGATCAGGGCTCCGATCATTACGGAACGCGTCAAGGTTTTCATAGTAAGGACACGATAGTCCTGCGGTACCCCTGCCGCAATCGCCGACCCACGGAATCGCTAAAGGCGGAACATCGAGTTGCACCCAGGCGTTCCCCAGGGTGTGAAGATAACCAGTGGTTTCTTGCTCCTTGGAATCGCGTGTTGTGGGGTCGCGGCGGCTGCGGTAGCACCCGCCGGCGCCGATCCAGCCTCGACGGCATCCGACACAGCTCCCGCACCCACGGCCTTTGCCGGTCCCCGGCCGCATCCGGTCCTGGATTGGGGGCAGGGCGATGCTCGCAGCTATTGGGTCCCGGCCCTCGATGTCGCGGGTTTCGAGGTGCTCCTCAACCGCTTCGATCATTACGTCGAGGACAAGGCGACCTACCCGGCGATGTGGGACAACCTCCACACCAACCTGCACAGGGCTTGGGTCGTGGACAACGACAAATTCGCCACGAACCAATTCCTGCACCCCTACCAGGGAGCGACGTACCAGGGATTTGCGCGTTCGGCGGGTTTGGATTTCTGGCAGTCCAGTGCTTACACCTTCGGTGGGAGCCTGTTGTGGGAGATGGCCGGCGAAAATACGGCGCCCTCGGTCAATGATCTGATCGCCACGGGCGTCGGAGGCAATTTCCTAGGCGAGCCGCTCTTCAGGCTCGCAAGCCTGATGCTCCAGAGCGATCCGCGAGGAGAGCCTGGACTGCTGCGTGAAATCGGCGCAGCGATTCTGTCCCCCAGCACTGCATTCAATCGGCTAGCGTACGGCGGCCGCTTCCGGGGAGTGTTTCCCAGCTACAACCCGGCCGTGTTCACGCGGATCGACGTCGGCGGCATTCTCAACACGCACTACACGACGAACGTGAACGTCAACGCGGACCCGAGCGCGCCGCCGGTGTACCAGCCCTTGAGCCGGGGCACCGCCAGCATCGACTTCTCGGTTGCGTATGGTTTGCCCGGCAAGCCCGACTACGACTATGCCCGACCCTTCGACTACTTCAATCTCGAAGTCGGCGCAGACACCGCGAACGGTCTCGAGACCCTCTTCAGTCGCGGGCTCCTGAAGGGAACCGACTATGCCATCGGCGACAACTATCGCGGCATCTGGGGCCTGTACGGGCTCTACGACTATTCGGCGCCGAACGTATTCCGCGTTTCAAACACCGCAGGTGCGCTCGGTACGACCGGGCAGTTGTGGCTATCGCACAAGGTGGCGTTGCAAGGAACGGCACTCGGCGGTGTCGGCTACGCCGGAGGCGGGATCATTCGCGGAGCCGGGCTGACCGCACCCAGTCCCAACGGGGAGGGGCAAAGGAACTATCACTATGGAGTTGCGCCCGAGGGTCTGGTGGCGCTGCGGTTGATCATGGGAGATCGTGCTGCTCTGGATGCGACCGCCCGCGGTTACTACATCAGCCGGGTTGGCGCTAGCGAATCAACAGGCAGCGAGACACTGGATCGCATCGACGTGGCCCTGACCGTCCGCGTATACAGTTTGCATGGACTGACGCTGCGCTTCTCCCGTTCCCAGCGTGACGGGCGCTATACCAACGAGCCCGATTCGCACCAAAGCGTTCGCTCCCTGGTGCTCAGCTATACGCTGCTGGGACACGACTACTTCGGCGCCGTGGATTGGCGCAAAGCGGACTAGCTGCGCGGGCCGGGCGGTGAGGAAAAGGAGCTCAGCAATGTCTGTCCGAGGGCGTTCATCCTGCTGATCGGCCGGGCGGCGGGCGTGACTCCAGCGACGAACCCGCTCTTCTCGAGCGATTTGATGATCTCGGGGTCGCGAGTGATGACGTGCACAGGTACATCCCAAGAGGCCTTTTCGCCGCTGACATTCGCAGCCGGTTGATGATCGCCGATGAGTATCAACACGAAATCGTGATCGGCACGCGCGAGCAGGTAGTCGGCGAACATGTGGAACGAGTAGACGAATGACTGCGCGTAGCTGGAACCCATGTCCGTCCACGCAGGAGTCTCGGTGAGTGACTGCTGCACGTCCGCCGCGTCATAGGGGTTGGGGCCGAGCATGCGAACCCAGTCCGACTGCAGAGGCGGGGTGGGGCGCCACGGCATGTGCGTGTTGAGCGTGGGAAACAACATGAACAGCGGCTTGCGCGAGGGCTGCTGGATCTCGCGGGCGTCCACAGCCGCGAGCGAGAACTGATCCGGAATGCGCCACCATCCGAACTCGGGCCCGCGGTAGTCCAGGGTTGGAGCGTCGTACATCGCGTCAAACCTATAGAACGCTCCCTCTGGCCAACCTTGGCGGATGCCCGGCATGTCTGCGACCGCGCGATAGCCGTGGTGTTCGAAGAACGAGGCGAGCGTGGGACGCTTCTGCGTCAGGAGCAGGGCGTATCGATCGGGGTCCGTGACATCGACGCCGGACATGAGACTGGAGTGCGCGAGCCAGGAATTTCCGCCGAACGTCGGTGACGTGACGAACGCGGATACGACGGAACGGCCTGTTCGCCGCGCAGCTTCTTCCAGCCGCTCTCGTGCGGGTGTGACTTCGCGAGCGATTCCGGGGCGGTCGTAAGTCACCCGACCGTAGGACTCCATGAACACGAGCAGGACATCGCGATTGCCCAGGGCGCCGAGATCGGAGTGGAATTGCGGCGACTCTGGGATGCCGCGCGCAGCCGCACTCATGGAGAAGGTGTCGTAAACCCGAGTCAGCTGATCAGCGTACGTTTGCGTTACGGGTGTCGAGAACTGCGGAACCTGGGGCAACTTTGCAAACATCGCTTGTGCGATGAAGACAACGGTGCAGGCTCCCGCGGCCACTGCGACGATCCGGCGCGTCTTCGGTGTGCGTAGAGGCTCATCGATCCGGCCCAGTGCCCAGCGTGCTGCGGCGTACATCAAAGTTAGAACGAGAATCACGGCCAGAGCGGCTGCCGCGACAATCCAGGCTGGCGCGGCTCCGGCCACCATCCCGATGACCGAGCCTACGTTCGGGAGGTCCCAATAGAGGTTGACGGGTCGGCCGTACAGAGCGGGCGCTGTCACCTCGCCGTATCGACCCAACGCGAACACCACGAACAGGCCGGCAAGCACTCTCAGAGTTCGCGGTGACGTCGGCCCTCGCCGGGCGTTGGAAAGCGAGAGCAATAGCAGTAGGGCGGCGAGCTCGATCGACAACTCGTATTCCCAGTGGACGGCGGGAGTCGGCCACGAGTTCTCGAAGGTCAGGGCGAAGTTGAGAAAAAGGAGAGCCAGGGCGAAGCCGCCCCAGCGGAGCCGGGAGGATGTCTTCATCTGCGCAGGAGCCACACCGTGTCGATAGAGAACGAAGCCGCCAAAGCTACCAGAGCGGCTGCCGCAATGGGTGCACTCACGGGTTCAGGTACGAAGGGAGCCACGACGACCAGCAGTGCGACCATCTGCAGCGCTGCAACGGCTTTTCTCCTGAAGCTCGCGGGTAAATCGCGACGCATCGCCGGCAGGAGCACGGCAGCCAGCACAAAGGCATAACGAAGCAGCCCACCGGCGATCACCCACGGCCCGGCTTTCCCCAGGCGCCAGGCCCAGAGGGACAGGACGAGAATAAAGAGGGCGTCGGTCTCCATATCGAACCGGGCGCCGAAGTCACTGGACATGCGGGTACGGCGGGCGAGCCAACCGTCCACCGCATCCAGAGTGGCTGCCAGGCATGCGCTGATGAGCGCTACGAGTTGTGCCCGGCTGTCTGTGCGCTCGAATAGCAGAACGGCCAGAAACGCCACCAGGACGCCACGGGCGACGGTTGTCTGGTTCGCTGCGCCGAAGGACAGGTGAGGGCTGTGGGCAGGCAGTCCGTGTATGATCAAGGCGGCGCCCACGCCGACGAAGCACAGCAAACGGGCCGAAGCCCAGGGGCCGAGTGCAAGGTAGCTGCCGGCCCAGGCGGTCGCGGTCACGGCCAGCAGGCTCATCACCGCAATGGCGGCGGCGGCGCTGTTCAGCAGCGGCCGGTATTCGAGCCGAGCCACTTTGAGCCGGACAATAACGGGGCGTCGGCGTTCCAACGCCAGTACCAACGATTTACGCATGAGCATGTCGCCGGACGAAACACTCGCTTTTTGGGTCACCGGGCCCGCCAGCTCGGAGCTGCGCAGCGAGAAGCTGCCGCTTCTCTCCCCGGGCCATCTGAGGATAGGGACACTGTACAGTGGAGTCAGCCGCGGGACCGAATCCCTTGTGTTCAACGGCCACGTGCCGCCCACGGAGTACACGCGCATGCGCGCACCGTTTCAGGTGGGGGAATTCCCAGCACCGGTCAAGTATGGCTATGCCAGCGTCGGCTGGGTCGAAGACGGTCCGGCAGAACGGGTGGGGCAGGTGGTCTTTTGCCTCTACCCTCACCAGGCTCAGTATCAAATTGCGTCCGCTGACGCCCATCGGGTTCCCGATGGGGTGCCTGCCGGTCGTGCCGTGCTCGCCGCCAATCTCGAGACAGCGGTGAACGCGGTATGGGACGCCGACCTCGGGCCGGGCGACCGCGTCACCGTGATCGGCGGCGGTAGCGTCGGGTGTCTGGTCGCATGGCTTGCCGGGCGCATACCCGGGTGTGATGTCGAGCTGGTCGATAGCAATCCTGAGCGAGCCGCCGTGGCCGGTGCGTTGGGAGTGCGATTCGCGCTTCCTGACGCCGCCCGCTGGGACGCTGACGTCGTCGTGCATGCCAGCGGCTCGTCCGAAGGGCTTACGCTCGCCCTGAATCTTGCGGCCTTTGAGGGGACCGTGCTGGAACTCAGTTGGTATGGGGACCGTCATGTCGCCGTACCGTTGGGAGGCGCGTTCCACTCGAGGCGCCTGACGTTGAAGTCGTCACAGGTGGGCGCGGTCTCACCCTCCCGCAGGGCGCGCTGGACCCATGCGCGGCGACTGCAACTGGCCCTTTCCTTATTGGCGGCCCCCGAGCTGGACGTCCTGATCAACAGTGAAGGCCGTTTCTCTGATCTGCCGACATGCATGGCGGAGCTGTCTCTTGGGGCAGGCCGCGTGATCATGCACCGTGTGACTTACGATTGAGTTCAGGAGTGTCTGATGTATACCGTCTGTGTTCGCGATCACATCATGATCGCCCACAGTTTCTCCGGCGCTGTGTTTGGTCCGGCGCAGCGCATGCACGGCGCGACTTATGTAGTCGACGTCGAGTTCCGCCGCCGTGAGCTCGATGCAGATGGCATCGTCGTCGATATCGGTCGCGCAGGGGAGTCGCTGCGCGAAGTCCTCGCGGCCCTGAATTTTCGCAACCTCGACGACGAGGCGGATTTCAAGGGCCAAAACACGACGACCGAGTTTCTCGCGCGGCTGATCTTTGATCGGATGGCGCAACGCGTTCGCGACGGGCAGCTTGGGCCGTCGGCGCGCGCCATCCAGTCCCTGCGCGTCACGCTGCACGAGTCCCACGTAGCGTGGGCCTCTTTCGAGGGTGAGCTCACCGCAAAGTGAGCGTCCGGTTGTTGCAGTTCATCATTCCGGGCAGCCTCTCGCAGGCGACGGGCGGATATCACTATGATCGCAGGCTCATTGCAGGGCTTGGGGTGTTGGGGTGGCGGGTCGAGGTGCGGTCGTTGGATGCCGGGTTTCCTTTTCCCGACCGGCGCGCCTTGATGGATGCGAACGAGGTTCTCGCCTCGATCCCGGATGATGAGCTGGCGGTGGTCGACGGCCTGGCGTTGGGTGCCATGCCGGAGGTTCTCGCCAACCATGCGTCCCGCCTGCGACTGATCGCGCTCATCCATCATCCGCTGGCGCTCGAAAGTGGTCTTTCGCCTGCGGTTGCCGATCAGCTGCGGAGGTCGGAGGAAGCGGCGCTGCGGTGCGTTCGCCATGTGATCGTGACGAGCGCATTTACTCGCGAGGCGTTGGTGCCCTACGGGGTGGATCGCTCGCGCGTGTCGGTCGTCGAGCCGGGGACCGACGTGGGCGTGGCGCCTGCGAGCGCGCTGAGGGCCCGCGCGCGGCCGGCCCGGGGCGGCGAACCCACCCGCCACGACGGAACCCAACTTCTGTGCGTAGCCACGATCACGGCCCGCAAAGGCCATGATGTGCTGATTGAAGCTTTGGCCAGCCTTCGACACTTTGGGTGGCGGCTGGTCTGCGTGGGGAGCACGACACGCAGTTCGGCGACTGTGGAGGCTCTACACCGTCAGATTGCCGCCGCCGGACTGGGCGATCGGGTGAGTGTCGTGGGAGAGCTCGATCCTTCTGCGTTGGAGCAAAGTTTCGCGGCAGCGGATCTGTTCGTCCTGCCCACACTCTACGAGGGATATGGAATGGTCGTTGCGGAAGCGCTGGCCCATGGACTTCCCGTCATTGCCACCCGAACAGGCGCGATTGCGGATCTCGTCCTGCCGGACGCAGGCTATGTCGTGAAGCCTGGCGATCCGAAGGAATTGTGTGAGGCGTTGTCTCGCGTGTTGACGGATGAAGCCGTCTACACATCTTTTGCTGAGGGCGCGTATTCAGCGCGTGAGCGGCTCCCAACTTGGGCTGCCGCTTCTGAGCGCGCGGCAGCGGTACTCGACGCGGTGAGGGTTGGGCACCCGGGGGGCCTAGGGCACGCGGCGGGCGTAGGGTGAGCGGGTTCAGCTCAGAGTGGCTGGCGCTGCGTGAGCCGGCAGATACGGCAGCGCGCAGCACTGCGGTGGTCGACCGCTTGGCTGCACTGCTGCGGGCGCGGCCGTTGTCACGATTCGTGGATCTCGGCTGTGGAACCGGAGCCAATCCGCGGTATCTGCAGGCGAGGACCAGCGGCGCTCAGCAATGGACTCTGGTGGATTCTGATGAAGGCCTTCTGGCGCACGCGAGAACGCGAATGGCCCACGTCGAGACGCGGCAGATCGATCTCGCGAGCGGCCTCGACTCGTTGCCGCTGGAAGAGGGTGGTGTCGTCACGGCCTCAGCGCTCCTCGACCTCGTTTCGGCAGACTGGTTGCGGCGATTGTTGGCCCGGTGTCACGCGTCCCGCTCGATACTCCTGTTTGCACTGAGTTATGACGGCCGGATCGAGTTGAGTCCCCGCGAGGCCGATGACGACTGGATTCGGGATCTCGTGAACCGTCACCAGAGAACCGACAAGGGGTTTGGCCCGGCGCTCGGGCCGGCCGCCACCGATTTCGCGCGCACGTGCCTCGAGGAGCTGAATTATCGGGTCGAGGTGGCGCCGAGCGATTGGGTGCTGGGTGCCGCAGACGCGAGAATTCAGGAAGAACTGCTGAAAGGCTGGGCAGCGGCTGCGGCGGAAGTGGCTGCGGGGGAGACGTCGGCAATAGAGATGGCCGGCGATGACAGGGCGTCCGCGGCCCGAGTTCGTTGCGACCGCTGGCTCACCACGCGGCTCGCTCACCTGAGTCGAGGTGTGTCAGGAGTGCGGGTTGGGCACCAGGACCTGATCGCCTGGCCGGGCTAACCCCTCACGCGATCCGATGGACCCCACTCGACTCTGAGCGGGAAGCGTTCGAGCGCAGATCGCAGTCGTACAGGATGTCCTGTCCAGTGCGGTAGATCCGCGGCTGGACGGACATGCAGTCCTTCAGGCGTTGTCGAGCGGCGAGGCGGATCGCAGGGCGTCCGTTGCCAATCAGCAGTGGGGCAACAGCCACGTGCAGCCGGTCGAGCAACCCAGCCTCCAGGAAAGCTGACACAGTAACTCCGCCGCCCTCCACGAACACGCGCCAACATCCGCGGGCGTGCAATTGCTCCAACACCTCTTCGAGGTCGAGGTGCCCGCCATCGGCGCTAACCTCCAAAACATCTTCGCCGCGATTGCGAGCCTGCACGACGCCAGCCGCGCCGCGGGCACACACCCGAAGTGTTGCAGCGGCACCATCAGTAAATATACGCAGCGACGAGGGCAGCCTGCATTGTGGGTCGAGCACGACCCGCAAGGGGTTGCGCCCCTGGACCAGGCGAGTCGTCAGTTGAGGGTTGTCCGCCTCGACCGTCATCGCCCCAACGACGACCGCGTCACAAAGGGCCCGCAACCGGTGCAGGTGCAGGATGTTTTCCGACCCCGTGACGTAGCAGGAGTCGCCCGACAACGTGGCGATGAATCCGTCCAGGCTCTGCCCTAGATGTCCGATGGTGATGGCCTGGTCGGGCCGCGACCCGGTGATCGGGAGGTACAGGTCCAACAGCGTCCGGCGGGCGTCCTCGGGCGGCAGGAAGCGGATCTCGCCCGCCAGCCCTTCGTCGCCCGAGCGCATGGCCAGACAGGCGGCATGGGCCAGGTCCCAGCCGTTGGGGGCGGATTCGCGGAATCGATCGGTCACGGCGGCTCCAGGGAACGTCGAAGCCCCCATCTTGCCGGAAAATGGCCGACCGCGGCGATCCGGCTTGTACTCAACCCGCCGGCCAAGCCACGATTCGTGCGCCCAAGCAGACGGCTTGAGCCCATTCGAATCAGGGGGAATTCCGTCATGAAGACTTCCATGGCTTGCGCTGCAGTGGGCCTGCTGGCCCTGAGCGGTGTTTGTGGTGCCCAGGCTCCGGCCGGCATCACGCCCGACATGATCAATACAACCCTTCCCGAAGAAGGGGCGCCCAAGGCGGAGCCCGGACCCTACGCCATCACGGTGGAGGATGCGTTCGGCGAGAAGGGCTTGAGGACCTTCCGGCCCACGAATCTCGAAGCCTTTCCGAAGAAGGACACCCTGCCCGTCGTCGTCTGGGGCAACGGTGGCTGCGCGGTCGAAAATGCGCGCTACAACGGCTTCCTGACGACGATTGCCTCCCACGGCTTCCTGGTCATCACGACCACCGGGCCACAGGCACCGGGCGCCGGCCCGGGTGGCGCGCCTCCGGGGGGAGCCGCTAAGGGCGCCGCGGCGCCAGCGGGTCCGCCAGGCCGTCGGGCCACGGCCGATGACCTGAAAGCCGCCGTGGACTGGGCCGATAAAGAGAATGGCCGTGACGGGTCGCCGCTCAAGGGCAAGATCGATACGAAGCACGTCGCCGTCATGGGCCAGTCCTGCGGCGGATTTATGTCGATCGCGTTAGGCGGTGACCCGCGCGTTAAAACGATTGGGGTATTCAACTCCGGTGCGCAGCCGGGGGCTCCGATGGAGGCGCTGAAGAAAGTGCACGGCCCCGTGCTGCTCATCAATGGAGGCGACCGTGACTTCCTGATGGGGCTCTCCAAGTCCACCTTCGATGCCATCAACAGCCTGCCGACCTTTTACGGCTCGCGGCACGGCGCTGGCCACACGGCCACGGTGTATCACCCCGGCGGCGGTGAGTTCGCGAACGTCGCCCGGAAGTGGGTGATGTGGCAGTTCAAGGGTGACAAGAAGGCGGGCACGATGTTCGCCGGCGCGAAGTGCGACCTCTGCACGAACTCGAACTGGGATACCGCTTCGAAACACCTGAAGTAAAGAGAAAAGCAACATGAAGCGCATCAGTCTCACGGGCGCCTGCCTCGCGCTCGCCGCCTTGCTGACACCAGCCCTGAGCCACGCGGAAGTGTCTTGCACCCGAGGAGGGCTTCAACAAGCCGTCGACCTGTACGTCGCCGCGCAAAAGAAGGGCGACCTCTCAGGGCTCCCGCTGCCGAAGGGTGTCGGCTATTGGGAGAACGCCGCGCCCGCTGACATCCAGAAGGGCTTCCTGACCAAGCCGATGCAGATCGAACGGCAGCGCGGCTTTCTCGACACCGATACGTGTCAGGCGTTTGTCGAGTCGATCGTCACCGACAAAGCTGCGCCCTACGCGTTCGGCACCCGCTTGCGCGTCAATCACGACAAGATCGCGGAGATCGAGATCCTGTGGACCACGACGGGGTACTGGCTCTTCAACGCGGACGACTATGTGAAGCATTCCTCCACGGAGAACTGGGGACCGATTCCCGCCGACCGGCGAGACTCCCGCGGCACCCTGATTGCCGCGGCGAATGCCTATCTGGATGCGTTTCTGGAGCAGAAGATCGACCGCGTCCCCTGGGGCTTCCCGTGCCAGCGTATCGAAGGCGGCGCCTACACGGGCAAGGGCACTCCGACGGACAGTTGTGAGGTGGGAGTTCCTGGCGGCGTGAACATCGTCAACCGCCGCTTCGTCGTAGACGAAGTGCTCGGCACCGTTCAGGTGTTCTGCACGTTTGGTGCTGGCGGCCCGACCGGTGGCAGCGGCGCTCCTGACAGCCATATGTTCCGTGTCGAGAACGGGAAGCTGCGCTACGTGCACACGCTGACGCACCTGTTGCAGTCCGCGTTCAGAGGTAACACGCCGCCACCGGGCGGAGGGCAGCGTCCTCAGTCCAACAAGTGAGGATGCGCGAGTATCAAATCGACGGCAGTGACCCGAGCCAGATAGTCCGGGTCATTGCCGTAACCCGCCCGGTATACCGCCCACGCATCGCGCGAGTGCGTTGCGTTCATTCCGGCTTCGACTTGTGATACCCCCGCGTTGTAGGCCAGGAGCGTGAGGGGCCAGTCTTTGAACCGGCTCTGCAGGTCGGAGAACATGCGGATCGCGGCCTGCGTTTCGGCTTCGACATCCAGGCGCTGATCGAGGCCCGCCTTGATCGTCAGTCCATAGTGACGGGCGGTCGGCACGATGAACATCCAGAGTCCCGCCCCGGCACCCGTCTTGTTCGAGTCCCGGTTGCGATATCCCGATTCCACGAGTGGAACGGCGAGCAGATCGGCAGGCAGACCGTGCTGCTGCAGTTCAGCCCGAATTCTCGGCTCGTAGTCTCGCATCCGTCCCATACTCGCGCGCATGAACTCCCGGCCATCCGGAGTTCCCAACAGCAGGTTCAGTTGGGCCACGACGGCGTCGTTGATCTGCAGCGGAAAGGCGGGCGATCCCCGCGTGTCGGCTGCCAATTGCTCCGCCTCGGCGCGCGACAGGCGTTTGTCCTCGACCGGAGTCGCTGCGACCGCGCTCAGAGCTGCTAGCAGGCAGACCGCAAGCAGGCCGGTGGTGGCGGCGGCGGAAGCCCGCATCGAGCGGGCAGGGCGCTGCAACGCGGCCTCGATCCGGCGTGCGAGCGTGTAAGAGTGGTTGCCGGCCATGAATGAGCGGAGTTGGGTCCGTCTGGCCGGCAGTGCGGCCTCCGCGACGTTCAGCAGGCAAGCGCAGTAGGCGTAAGCGCAATGATTCTCGCGGCGGGCGAGCGCCTCGTCGCACGCGAACTCCTGCAACTCGAATAGCTGCCGTGTGAGCCAGTGAGCCGCGGGATTCAGGCCGAAGAGGGCTCGGCCGAGCAGGGCCGCATAGAGGTAGTGTGTGTCGCGCTGGCGGTGATGTTGTGCTTCGTGCCTCAGCGCCAGACGCAAGTCAGCCGGCCGCAGCAGCAGGGCGGCGGGCAGCACGATGAACGAGTGACCGGGAATCCAAGCCGCATACGGCACGGACTCGTGATCCGAGACGAGCACCCGTACGCGGCCGATGCTGCGAAGAGAGTGTGCGCCCCGAATGGCACGGGCCGTCGCCCTAATCTCGGTAACCAGAGGGATCAGCGTGATCAGCAGTCCGGCCCCGAAGATCAGGAAGGCCGCTCCCGCTGCGGCCTTCAGGGGTAGGGAGGCCTGTTGGGATTGGAGTTGCACCTCGATCCGGGCGGAGTTCGGGATAGCGGCCGAACCCACACGCATGGACGACGCGGACCAGACTTGTGCCTTGAGCGGCGAAAGCTCGCCGCCACCGCGCCAGGCGGCCACGAGCGGCAACAGCAGGACGGCGATCGCCAACAGGCGACCGATCGCAAGCAACTGTCGATAGGTGAAGGGCTGCGGCAGGACTCGGCTGAGGGCGCGGATCGCCGCCAGTGCGACGGCCGCTGCAATCAACAGCAGGTTGGCGCATACATACACGCTTGCGATCTGGGCCGCTGAGATCCCGATGGAGAGCATTCAGGCTTCCTTCTTTCGTAGCAGGGCGCGAATCTGTGCGAGCTCTTTCTCGGACAGCCGGTCGCTGTCCAGCAGCCGCTGTACCACCAGGCTCGGGGTATCGTCGAACACCTTACTGAGGAGCTCCTCCAGGCTCAGGGCCTGATAGTCCTGTTTGGAGATCGCGGCGGAATAGTGGTGTCCGCGACCGACCTTCTCGCTGTTGACGAAACCCTTCTGCTCGAGGATGCGGATGATCGTAGAAATGCTGGTGTAAGCGAGGTCGCGGTCGGGCTTCAGCGCCTCCTGCACCTGCGAGACGGTGCAGGGGCCCAGGCGCCAGATCACGCTCATCATCTCCAGCTCCGTGGCAGTCAGGGTCCTTCGCAGAGGGGTCTTCTGGGGTTTGGCTTTCATGGCGGTTGCATTGTAACTAAGAATTTAGATATAAGAAACTAAAATCTTAGTCGGAGGGGAAGTGAGCACCGAAGCGCGCGAATTGGCGGTGACGGACCGGTTGCCCGGAGTCGATGCCCTGCGCGGCCTGGCGGCCATGCTGGTCGTCCTGCACCACATCCATATCCGGTTCCGGATCAATGGCTACACCGTCCCGCCCTTCCTGCCGGAGGGCGTGGCGAAGGTGCTGTTCTGGACCGGGTACTACTCGGTGATCTGCTTCTTCGTCATCTCGGGTTTCCTGATTACACGCCTCTCTTTGAGGCGCTGGGGAGATCTCGAGCGCGTTTCACCTGCCGCGTTCTACGGGCTGCGCGCGGCCCGCATCCTGCCTTGCCTGCTGCTGGTGCTCGCCGCCACCAGCCTGTTGCACCTGGCCGGAGTGCGTCCCTTTGTGATTCGACCGGAGGTGGCGTCTCTGGGCCGGGCCCTGATCGCTGCCCTGGGCTTTCACGTGAATTGGTATGAGGCGCAGCATGGCTATCTGCCCGGAACCTGGGACGTCATGTGGTCCTTGTCGATCGAGGAGACCTTCTACCTCGTGTTTCCTCTGGCGTGCCTTGCGCTGCGTAGCCGTGCGGCGATGTTGTTTGGGCTGGTGCCGCTCATCGTTGTCGCTCCGTTCTATCGCGTCGCCATCCAAGACCTCGATCCTTGGGACGAGTTCGCGTATCTGGCGTGCGTGGATTGCATCGCGATTGGCTGTATTGTCGGCTGGTTATCCGAGCGCCGGCCTCTCAACCCGCGCTCCGCCCGGATCGCCATGACATTCGGCGTCGCGGCCATGCTTCTCATCCTGGTATTCCGTCGGACCGCGACCGTGTTGGGTCTTGTCGCCACCGGCACGTACATCACCGTGCTCGCCATGGGGATGGCCCTGGTGCTGCTGGCGATGGCCGCCGGAGTCGGGAGCGACTTCTTTCACCGCCACCTGTCTTGGCTGCGGGCCGTCGGTCGTAGTAGCTATGAGCTCTATCTGACGCACATGTTCGTCGTGTACGGATTCTTTCTCGGCTTCATGGGGTATTTCGGTAAAAACGTGCCGCATGCGTGGATCTATCCCGTCAGCTACGTTGTGATGCTGGTTCTCAGCGTTCTGCTGGGGCGTGTCGTGTCTCGTTGGTTCTCGGAGCCCGCCAACCGCCGGCTGCGAGCCTGGATGAAAGGTATCGCTGTGCGATACTTAAGCGCGGCGGCGGTTACTCAGGGCGAACGCGCCGGTACTCGCGTGGGCTGACCTTGAACCGATCGCGGAAGCAGCGGGAAAAATGCGCTGCGCTGTTGAAACCCGATGAGAAGGCGATCTTCATCAGGGAGTGGCCTGCCCACGCCCGGTCGCGCATCTTGCGGGCGCATTCTTCAATGCGGCGTCGCCGGATGTAGTCCGATACCTTCTCTCCCGACTCGGAGAAGATCGCGCGCATGTAACGGGGAGAGAGGTGAACGCCGTCGGCGACCGACTCGGCCGTCAGTTGCGGGTCGCGGAGGTTGTCTTCGATGTAGCGGATGACGTCATTGCGTCGACGCCAGACCGCAGACGTGGCTGATGACTTGGAGGTGAAACCCATCGTGTACGAAATGGAGATCATCTCCAGGAGATAGCGTGCCACCCGGCGTTCATAGTCGGGGCACGACGCAAAGTCGACTTGGTCAGTAAGCGATTGAACCATCGCAGCGGCGGTGTTCGTGACGCCCACTGCGCGGCCCAGATGCAGGCCACAAAACTGCTCGGGAGTCGGCAGGTATTCGCGCAGCACATCCGGCGTTACGCGAACCATGATCGTGCTCGACGGGCCCTCGGTTTCGAAGTGGAACGACATGCCGGTGTCGCACAGCACCAGGTCGCCTTCCGACAGATGCGCTTCGTGACCGTAGTGGTGGAAAACGCTGCTGCCCTTGGCCTGGACGATGAATGAATAGAGGCGCGGCGAGCGGGAAAGATGCTTTCGCGTGCGGTCGCAGCTGCATCGATCAACCGACAGCTTCGCGAGCTTGAGGGGTCCGAGCTGGCTGATGCTCAGCTCGGCATCGAAATTGTGCTGGTCCGCAGAAGCGAACTCCACGCGGCTCATGTGCGACGCGTACAGGTCATTCCACGCAGTCATCTTGCCCACCGACGGCAGTCCGGTCGTGCTGAACCTCTCCATTCGCTAGTTCCCCTCGACCGATTGCGTAGGGGGTATTTACCGCACTACCGGAAAAGTTTCCAGTTATTGGAGTGCAAGGGGCCGGGGGAGCTGCGCTGCGGTCCGGTGCACCGGGGTGACTGCCTTGCCGTCATGGTAGGGAACCTTATATCCTGCCCCAGAATTCTCACGCTGCATCGAGATCCAATGTATCAACGTCCCGTCGGCACGATTTACCTGGTCAAACGCATGGAACTCGCAGTGCGCAGTTGCATGGAAGTGGGGCTCGCGCAGTTCGACCTGACACCCGCACAGATGCTGATGATGTTCCGACTTCGGGATCAGCCGGATATCTCGAGTGCCGCGCTGTCGCGCGATATCGGCGTGCGACCGCAGTCAATCATCGGCTTGATTCACCCTCTGGAAAGCCGGGGTCTGCTGGAAAGGCAGCCGAGTCCCCGGCATCAGCGGGTCCTGCACCTGCGCTTGACGGCTGCGGGCAAGAAGCTCATGGCCAGCGCGATGCGCGTGGCGGCCCGGATCGAAGGCGAGTTGCTGGTCGACCTCGACGACAGGCAGGTCGCCGCGCTTCAAGACGCGCTCACCAAGGTCTGGCAGCGCGCCGAAGCGCACGATCTCCATCCGGGCTCCATCCGGGCCAAGGCAGAACAGATGTTCCGTGACCAGCTTGCGAGCGGCCAGCGCAAGCGCTCCCGGCCGGCGAAGGAAGTTAGTCCTTCACGATGAGCTGGAATTTGCGCGAGCGTGGATTGACGGGAATGTCCTCGACCACTACGACCTCGAATTCCACGTTGCGCATCTGCTTTTGCGCGAGGATTTCCTTGAGTCGGGTCTCCACCGCGCTCGTGGCCCGCTGGCGGTCGGCGGCGCTCAGCTGAGCATCCAGGCAGATCACGAAGCGAAACGTGCTCGCGCCCGTGATCTGCAGTTGGAATCGCGTAACTCCCGCGACGAAGATCTCGTTGATCGTGTGCGGGCTGATGAAGTCTTCAGTGCCGGCCTCGTTGCGGAACGCGGGCATCATCTCGCTGCGCCCGACCAGGCTCTCGACCTCGAGGTAAGGAGAGGCGGGGTCGCTCTTGCGGGCCACCGGACGCAGGATATCTGCCATGCGATAGCGGATCAGCGGCACCGTGAAGTTGAAGAGGTTCGTCAGCAACGAGTGATCTTCGAACATCTCGTAGATCAACTCGTCATCGTACAGCTGCATTGTCGTGCGGCCGGGGATGACGGTTCCCATGAACAAATGCTCGCTGCTGCCATAGCCGTTGTTGGCAGGGCACCCAAAGGCGTCCTCGAGCGTTTTCTTGTCTGTGGCCCCCATGCTCTCGCCAGCGGTGCCCACCGCGATCGGCGCAATCCGTAAAGTCCCTTCCCGCTGCCGGCTTGCCAGAATCGTCAACGCGCCGGTGTAGCCGAAGAGAAAATCCGGCTGGAACGCGTTCAGTTGAGCGATCGTCTGCTCGAGCGGCGTGTTGACTTCATACAGGCGGCAATCCAGGACCCACTTCGCCAGTCCGCCGGTCGCCGAAGTCACCATCGTGACGCCCGCGTAGTGCCCCCCCACGGCGCCGTAATACGCCATGCGCATGCGCCCGGAGTGGCGCTTCTTGGGCATGGGCTGCTGCCTCTGGCGCACGTTCTGTGCCGCGCCCCGCGCCCAGTCCTGCTTGGAATAAACGAAATAGCCCACTTCACCCGAGGATCCCGAGGTGTGAATCACCCGAAACCGGTTCAGAAACTGCTCGGCAGGATCCGTCGAGCGCGTCAGAAACTCCGCGATCCCGGCCTTGGTGATGCGCCGGTCCGTGACGAGGCGGTCGAAGTGGGTCATCAACAGCGACTTCGTCAGCGGTGGAAAGTCGGTTGGAACGCAATTCTCGGGATCGATACCGCGTTCGCGAATGAGGTCGGAGTAGTACGGCGAGCGTCCGTTGACATAACGGACCAGCCGCCTGAACTTCTCCTGCTTCATCGCCGCGAATTGCTCGGGGGTCATGCGGGCGTTGCGGCGATACTCGCCGAGTTTCGAGAACAGGGTTCCGAGAGCCGTGGGCATGGTGGTTTACTTCCCGGCCGGGCCGCCATAATAGGGGATGATGGATGGGAACAGGACCAAGGCTGCGCGTGACGCGAGAATCGTCGCGGGCTTTGAGGGATAATCGCGACCGGGTTAGGCAGGCTGAGGCCGTGCATGATCTCGGGGGGGCTCGAACCGGATGAGGGTGCGTTGGTCGCTGCGGTCGCCAGGTCGGACCGTGCGAGCTTCGAGCGTCTCTATGCGCTTTACGAACGGCGTGTCTTTCAGTACGCCTTATCCTTTCTTCGCGATGCAGCGACGGCCGAAGAGGTCGTCATCGACACCCTGTTGGCTGTTTGGGATGGCGCTGCCCGTTTCGGGGGCTCCTCGCGCGTCTCGACCTGGATATTCGGCATTGCCCGCCACAAGGCACTCGATGCCGTTCGGAAGGCTACGCGCGGGGGAAAACGCGTGCCTATCGAGGAAGCCGCGGAGATTGCGACCGCCGATCCGGGTCCGGATGACCTTGCTCATCGCCTGACGGTCCAGAAGGTGCTGGACGGTGCCATCGGGGAGCTATCGCCCGATCACCGCGAGGTGCTGCATCTGGCGTTCATTGAGGAACTGCCCTACGAGGAGATCGGGCGCCTGCTGTCCTTGCCGCTGAATACGGTCAAGACACGGGTTTATTACGCTAAACAGAAACTGAAAGCGGAGATCCAGCGACAGACTCCCATGGAGACGGCGCCATGACCGACCCCGCCCGGGAGCCCGACGTGCACCCGACCGTGCTGCTGATACCCTGGTATCTGAGCGGACAGTTGAGCGCTGCCGAACGGGATGAGGTGGATCGGCACCTCGAGTCCTGCGCCTCCTGCAGGGAGGAACTGAGGTCGGCCAGGGCGCTGCGGAGGGACCTCAAGGATGCCCAGGAGCGCATACCCGGCCCCTCCCTGCGTGTTCGCGCCGAGGTGTTCAGGCGGTTGGAAGAGCGTCGCGCCCGCAAAGCCGGCGTGCTCGACCGGATCTCGGGGGGCTTGCGGGCGTTGCTGCAGCCCAAGTGGGCACCCGCCGCCGCTCTGTTGATCATCGTGGCCCAGATCGGGGCCCTGACCTGGTTGGCGGCTCGGCCGCCTGCGGCCCCGCCCCGGATCATCAGCCGGGGGCTTCCGGCGTCAGATGTCACCCGCTTGAGCGTTACGTTCTCTGCGACCGCGACGCAGAGCGCCGTTGCAGAGGCTCTGCGTGCCATCGGCGGCCGAATCGTCGATGGCCCCGCCGCGGATGGCTCGTACACGGTAGAGCTTGCCCCAGGCTCGCCGACCGAAACTGCTGCCCGGCTGCGCTCGCTGCGGGGGCGCCATGACATCGTGGAGCGGATGGAAATCGCGACCCCGTGAACCGTTTTCCCGCGCTGTTCGACATACGCCCGGACAGAGAAAAATCATGAGGATATGCCGGGCAATATTGGTGGGGTGGATGCTCCTGTCGAGTCATCTGCTCGCGGCAGCCGCCGCCGATGGGGTGGGGAGCCCCCAGGCTACCGTCGCAGCAGGCGTCAAGCGGGCGCTGCTGATCGGGATCAACAACTACAAGGCCGTGCCGCACCTGATGGGTTCGCTCAACGACGTGGCGGCCATGCGGCAGATTCTGGTCACCCGGTGGGGATTCTTGCCGGAGAATGTCGTCGTCCTCACTGACGAAGCCGCCACCCGCGCCGCAATCCTCAGCGCGCTGAGGCAGATGGTGAGCGCTTCCGGACCCAACGACACGGTTGTGTTCCATTACTCGGGACACGGCTCACAGGTTCAGGACCTCAACGGCGATGAGGAGGACGGCCTCGATGAGACGCTGGTGCCCTGGGACGGCCGCACGCATGGCGTCCCTGACATCGTCGATGACGAGCTCGATGCAATTTTCGCGAAACTGCGCACCCACAACGCCCTGATCATTCTGGACTCGTGTCATTCCGGAACCGGTACTCGTGGGCTCGACTTTCGCTCCCGGGGCATCGAGCGCGATAGCCGGATCGAGGAGTATCAGGACCCGGCCGTCCGTCCGAGCGACACCGGTACGCGCGCCATCATTCCTCGAATGGAGTCGCGCCAACTCGTGATGAGCGCGGTACCTGCGGATCAGGAAGCGCTGGATGGGCCCATTGAAGGTGAGTTTCACGGCGTATTCACTTATGCACTGGCGCGAAGCCTGGCTGCTTCCCAGCCGGGAGCAACGCCGCGGGATGTCTTCGCTCGAGTCTCCGAAGAGCTGAAGCGGCTACAGGCCAAGATCGGACACACGGCACTGCCGGAGCCGCAGCTCGAGGGGCCTCCTGCATTGCTCGATCGGGGACTCCTGGCAACGTCGGGGGCTGCGGCGACGTCAGCCGGTCCGCGGCTGGCGTGGTTGGATGTGCAACCGGGTTCTGCAGGGCAGATCACGCTGGCCCGCGGAGCGTTGCTCGGGGCGGCTCCGGGCTCAACCTGGGCCATCTATCCTCCGGGCGACGTAGCCTTCGCTCCCGGCCGCGCTCTCGCAGTCGCCCGCGTGACTGAGAGTGTTGGTCTCGATGCGCACGCCACGCTGACGCCGAACACCACCCAGATCCAGGCAGGCTCGCGCGCGGTGTTGCAGATGCCCGCGCCGGGAGGCTCTCGGGTGCCGGTGAGAATTCTCGATGCGCCCGAGGCGCGCAAGCGCCAGGTCGAGACCATCCTCAAACAGACGATCCAGAACGTCGACATCGTCGATGCGCGGCAGCCGGCCCGGTTTCTGATCGATCCGGCGCAGGATCGGCTACGACTGCTGACCTCGGATGGAGGGCAGGTGGTTGGTACATTCGACGGTCGGACGGATCAGTGGGGACCGGAGGTTGCGCGGGTGATCTCTCGTTCGGCCGGGGCGTCGGACCTGCTATCGCTGGACAATCCATCGTCGCAGATGCAGCTACTGGCCCAGGTCATGGGCGCTGCGCCGGCGGCGACTCGCGCGCTTGCGTCACGGGACATCGTACTGGTGGCCAATACCCGACCCGCGCAGCTTCACATTCGTCGCCCCAATGAATCTCGGTCAGTGCAGAACAGCCTGCAGATCTCGCTTACGGTCAGTACGGACGCGTATGTCACGATCGTGGACGTGGATTCCGAGGGACACGTGAACCTGCTGTTTCCCAACAGCTACCAGCGGCCAGACTTCTGGCCGGACGGTCGCATCCCCGGAAATCAGCCGTTGATGATTCCCGACTCGCTGGTCAGTGGGCGCGCGGGGTTCTTCTGGGACTACGGGCCTCCCGCCGGCCTCGACACCCTTCGCATCTTCGCAACTTCCGATGCATCGACCGCACGACTGATCCGCGACCGCATTCGCGCGTTGCAGTCTGGGGCGGCTGGAACTCGCAGCTTGGGCGATTCGTCGAATGTGTCGACTGGACTTCGTGGGTTGGGGGATGAGCTTGCCGGACTCGCCACACGCGGCATCATCGTTGCCCAGGATCCGAATTCAACAGGCTCGGACGCGGCGGTCCCGGGGGATTGGACCGCCACGTCGGTGAGCGTCGCGATTACCGAGTAGGCTTGGGGGGCGAGGCTTGCGTGCAGATCAGTCGGCCCGCAGTCGAACGGGTCATTTACCCGAGGCCTTCTTGCAATCGTCGCTGGTGCTGCCGTTCTGGCAGTCAGCCTTCGCTGCAGGCTCCTTGGCATAGGGCGGGGCGGTGTAAGCCGCCACACAGCCGGCGAGCGGAACACAGACGATGCAGACCAGCGACAAGAGACGAACGGCGGAAAAGCGAACGGGAGTGGTCATGGCAAATTCCTCCAACGGGTTGAATCAGTCGGCCCGGCCCAGGATGTTGAATGCGGCCCAGTACCAGGGTTGCGGATACAGTTGGCGAGTCTCGATCTGCGCGAGGCGCAGGGCTTCACGCTTGTTGTGACCCTCGAGGTTTCGATAGAAGCTCTGCATCAGGTGGGAAGTAGCGGCATCGTCCACTTCCCAAAGGCTCGCAACGATCGAACGCGAGCCGGCATACAGAAATCCGCGCGTCAGGCCGATCACGTCGTCGCCGTTGGCGATCTTGCCGAGACCGGTCTCGCACGCTGACAAAGTGACGAGGTCCACGTCCCATCGCAGTGAATACAGATCGCCGACCGTGAGAACGCCATCCGGCTCGCTGCCTTTCGCGAGATAGAGCCCCGAGCTCAGCGGCGAGCCGGAGTCGAATCGGCCATGGGTCGCGAAGTGCAGCATCGAGAACCCGTTGGCTAGCTCCTTGACCGCACTCTTGCTGGCGTCCGCCCGAATCAGAGCACGGGAATCGGGAAAGAGTGCCGCAATGGCGACCGCTTCGGTCTGTGCGTTCGGCAGGTCGTACTTGCGTTCTCCGAGATCGGGATTGCCCAAGGCCAGCAACCGGCCGCGTTTGGCGGGCGTGTCGGTTTTGAGATAGAGGAGCGTGCTGGCGCTCGGAACGAGCCGGACGCTGAAGCGATCGATGAGATCGTGCTCTCCATCCGACAGCGCCGCAAACGGCAGATAGTGCAGCGCTCCGTGCGGAGCGATGGTGAGGTCATGGCCTGGGAGGCTGCCGACCAGTGGAGCGATGAGTCGGTCAAACAACTTGCGACTCAACTGCGCGGTCTGGGGCGAGCGGTGGTCGATGGCATCCCGGAATGCCCGAACGTCCTCATCCAATCCCTTTGCCGAAAGCTTGGTGCCCCTGACGGACGTACCGTGCAGCACGAACGCATAGAGATCGTCGCCTTGAAGGTAGTAGTCCACCAGGCTCTCGTCGGCTCCGAGGCGAGCTGCGATCGCGGGAATCTCGACGCTGTGCACGGAGACCAGCGACGCGGCTTCGGGCGCCACGTTGCTCAGAGTGGAGCGGGCGTCCGCGACGATCTTGACTCCCCGGACAGCTTCGGTGGATGTCGAGAACTCGACGTTGCTCTCCTGTGTCGAGGCGCGTGCGAACAGTTCCCGAACTTTGTCGTCGGCGGAGGGAGGCGGAGCGAGGTCTTGCCGCTGCGCCAGCAGATCGACCAGCGCGCGGGCCTTGGCGCGCTCGGCGTAGACGAACGCCGTGTTCCAGTCGCTACCGGCGACCAGCGCGCCAATGAGGGAGGCGTAGACGGCTTGTTTGTCCCCGGCAAAGCCGATTTTCGCGGCTTCGAAGGAGAGGGTGCTCCGAACCGACTCGATGGCGTCGATCGACTGTGACAGAAAGCGGATCGCCTGACCTCGCTCCCCCTGTTTGAGAGCCAGGCGGCCGCGCTCATAGAGCGTTACCCAATACAAATTCCCCATCGAAGGCAGCTCGGGCATGGCGAGCAGCGTGTCGAGCATCGTTCGCGCCTCCTTGGTCTTCCCGACCCGCAGCAGACTCTCCGCGTAGATCAGCGCGTTGGATGCATCTTCGACAGCGACGGCAAACAGTCGTGCGTCGGAGGGCGTTAGCAGGGCATCGACGGGCGCCTGCAGGAGCTTGTTTACCAGCGTCCAGGGAAACAGCAGGGTCCACCCCAGGGTGTTGGAAGCGCTTTCTCGGCGACGCTTCCAGGCGACCTGCTCACCGATCCCTTCATAGATGAAGATGACGCGGTCGTAGTCGCCCAGGGCGAAAGAGGGTCCGATGGACAGCATCTGCGCTTTCCCGCGGAGCAGGGGATACCCGGGCAACAACCCGAACATGCCTCCCTTGCGGCGAAGGTTCTCCCACTTCTTCAGGTCCGCGAGGGCCGTGCGGGCTTCGTCCGTTTCACCCAGGCGCTGGTGCAGCAGAGCGCGCTCGACGGCCAGCGACATGGCGATGGTCGTGGGTCTCAGATCGAGTGCCGCCGGGTTGTTGCGCCCCTCCTGAAACATGGCTGCGATGTCTGGTGCTTCGTCGCCTCGACCCACGCTGCCGACCAGCGCAGCGACACCTTCATAGCTCTCGAGGTCCTTGCGGCCGAAGTAATCGTTGGTGATGTTGGATGCAGCGTCACGGTAAGCCTCGGGCAATGCGTTCCACGCCTGGTTCGCCCATTTCAGCGCAGTATCGGGGTCACCCAGTTCGGCGTAAGCGGACGCCCGTAGCCAGTTGATGAATATGGGAGCCGAGCGTTTGACCAACTCCGGGTACTTCGGCACCCGCTTGCCGCCCGCGGCGATCTTCGCATCCAGCAGGTCGAGGCAGCGGAAGAGCTGGTCGTAGTTGCGGTAGCGGTATTTGAGCCCGCAGACGTGAAAATGCTCGATCCAGATCACCGGATCGGAAGGCTTCTGGATCTGTTGCCATTTGGCCTCCCAGACATCCACCTTTTTCTTGGGGGAACCGCTCTGCCCGGTGGCTGTTGCTGCGTGTGCATTCGGGTCGGCGCGAAGGGGGTCTCCCATGCGATACGAGGCGCAGCCGCCGAGCAGCAGGAGCAGGACGAGGGCGATCCTTCTCACAGGTGATGGAAACCGATCGTTACCTCGCGGGCCGAGACCTGCCCCGAAGACAGCTCGGTCGCGGAGACTGGATCCAGCGCGAAGCTCGTAGTCCCGTCGAGCGCGACCTTCTGAATGTCGCGAGTCTGTAGCCCGTTGAGGCCACGTGTCAGCGGTGCGCTGCAACTCTGCAAGGCCGTGCCGACGCCTCCCAGCGGTAGCGTATTCGACACATTGATGATGTCGCGTGTGCTGGCGAGAAGCGTTGGGCTCGAGCAGGGCGTCAGTACGAGGTGGAGCGACTCTTCCCCGGTCGTTGCCGTGAACTGATACGGGCCCAAGGTGGTTAGCTGACCGGCAGCGGACGTCACGGAGTCGATCTGCGTCTGCCTGCCGAGTGCGTTGATGTTGTAGATATCGAGGCGGCCGGGCATCGATGGACGGATGTATACCGTGAACTGGTCGCCCGTGTGGAACATGTATGTTGCTGGGTTGATCGCTGTGGACACGCCTCCTGGGCCTAGCGCGTGCACTTCATATGCGATGCCGGCGTAGAGCGTTCCATTGAAACCGGCCGACGCGGCGGCGTACGGATCGGTGTTGGTGCCCGTCGGCACTGCCTGCCCTGTCGTGGCGTTGTAGACCTGGTACGTGTTGGCCGCGTAGGCAGTGCCGGCAGCCGCGGCGGCAGCGGCCGCATTGGGGTCGGCGTAGGGCGCAGGGGTCATTGGTGGCGCAGTCGTCGGGTATGCGGCTGCCGTGGGGTACGGAGTCGGGGCACCGGGATAGGGAGTTGCGGGAGCGGGGGTGGGATAGGGAGTTGCGGCGGAGTAGGGGTTCGTTGGCGTCGGTGCTGCCGCGTAGGGTGCGGTCGGCGTTGTCGGGTACGGCGTTGGCGCCCCATACGGCGCGGGCGTCCCGTATGGCGTTGGCGTCCCGTATGGCGTCGCAACGCCGTAGGGGTTTTGTGCAGCGTAGGGCTGCGCCCCCGGCTGCACGCCCAGGGCCTGTTGCTTGCGATCGAACCAACCCGCAATTCCGCCCGTCACTCCTGCGGTGACCGTGCCGAGCAGTCCGGTCTTCACGGTCTGCACGATGGCGCCCAGCGTCCCGACAAACAGGTCGCGGATGGGGTGAGACTTCTGCGCGGGCTGCAGCGGCATGCCGGGCACGGCCATTCCGGGAGCGCCGTAGCCAGGCTGGCCATAAGCAGGCTGACCGTAAGTGGGTTGGACATACGCCTGGGGCTGCGGATATCCCTGCGGCGCCACGCCGGGCTGACCGACGGCGGGCTGACCGATTGCCGGCGGAGGCGAATACGGCGCTGGGTAGGCGCTCGGTTGGGGCACCGTTCCCGGCTGAGGAATGGCCCCCGGCGGTACTGTCTGCGAAGTGTCCGACGGTTGTGACAGTTGCGTCGGTACCGGGGGTGCCGCTGGTATCGGTGAGGTCGATATCGGTGCCGTCGGTACCGTTGTGCTGGGCACGGTTGCGGCGGGATCCTGCGGGGGCGGCGTCGGGAGGGTCTGGGCGTCTGCTACAGCGACCGTGGCCAATGCCGCCAGGAGACCGGCAGCAGTGGCTCCCGCGCGCTTGTGTGTTGAATTCTCAGTGAATTGGACCATAGGAGCCTCCCCTTACGAGCCGTACCAGTGAGTCGCAGCCCCAGCCCGGAGGTTCGAACACCTCTCGCGCCTCAGTGACAGGCTCCTTATATAGAGCGGAATCCGCAGCCAAACCGGATCACCGGACGGCCATCGCCGTTGGCATTTCTTTGCTGCGTGAGATACCGGACTTGGCTTCGCCGCGCAACCGCGATTTTCACTTACACTCCGAACTCCCCGGGGCAACGCCGACAAGAGCATGAGCCCGATGAGTCCCGAACGTTGGGAGCAGGTCTCGAAGGTGTTCGATGAGCTGCTCGTGATGGATGCGAACGCGCGCGCAGCGCGTCTCGATGTGGTGTGTCGGGACGACCCGCAATTGCGAGCCGAAGTCAGTTCGCTCCTGAGCGCACATGAGCAGGCACAGAGCCGCTTTCTCGAGTCACCCGCGATCGACCAGTCCGCTGCACTGCACGCAGAACTGTCTCGGTCGGGCCAGAAAGTCGGTGGCTACCGTCTGGTGCGGGAGATCGGGCGCGGTGGGATGGGGGAGGTCTACCTCGCGACACGTGCCGACGGCGAATACACCAAGGAGGTCGCGATCAAGCTCGTTCGCAGCGGGCCAGGAGCGGTCCTGTTGTTGGAGCGCTTCCGCAACGAGCGGCAGATCCTCGCAAGCCTGGATCATCCCAACATCGCGCGCCTGCTCGATGGAGGCACGACCGATGACGGAGTCCCGTTCCTGGCGATGGAGCTAGTCACCGGTGTGCCGATCGATCAATTCTGCGACAGGCAACCGCTGGACACACCCGCACGCCTGGCGCTCTTCCGGGAGGTCTGTGCCGCAGTCCAGTATGCGCATCGGCACCTGGTGGTTCATCGCGACATCAAGCCAGGAAACATCCTGGTCACTCCCGACGGAACGCCAAAGCTCCTCGATTTCGGCATAGCGCGGATTCTCGCCCCGACGGGCGCGGGATCGCCAGAGGCTGTGACGGTCTTGCATGCGATGACTCCGGAGTACGCGAGTCCAGAGCAGATTCGGGGCGGCCCGCTGTCCACCTCGACCGACGTCTACTCCCTTGGCGTGGTGCTGTATCGATTGCTGTCGGGGCACTCTCCTTATGAGAGGCAGTCAGAAAATCCCCACGCACTGGCGCAGGCGATTTGCAACACCGATCCACCGCGCCCGAGTCAGCTGCGCCCGCGCCTGCACAGTGACCTTGATGCCATCGTTCTCAAAGCGATCCGAAAGGAGCCGGAGGAGCGATACAGCCTGGTCGCACAGCTTGCCGAGGACGTGCAGCGGCATTTGTCCGGACAACCAGTGACCGCTGCGAAGGGTTCCTGGCGATACCGGGCGGGAAAGTTCATCGGTCGACATCGCGCCGGTGTTGCGGCCGCATTGTTGGTGGTCGTGGTTGTGTCCGCAGCGATCGTTGCGGTCGTGCGTGAGGCGCAAGTCGCGCAACACGAGGCGGCTGCGGCCAATGCGCAACGAGCCTTGGTGCAAAAGCGGTTCGATGACGTCCGCGAGTTTTCCAACTCCCTCATCTTTGACGTTCACGACGCGATCCAGAAGTTGCCTGGCGCGACGCCCGTGCGGCAGCTGCTCTTGAATCGGGCTGTTCAGTATCTGGACGCCGTGGCGGCGGATGCGGCGGGGAGTCCGGATCTGCAGCGCGAACTGGGGTGGGCTTTCCAACGCCTCGCGGTGGTCCAGGGTAATCCGGCCGAGGCAAATCTGGGTGACGAGCAGGCGAGCCTGAGGAGCGATCGAAAGGCCCTCGCACTGTTTGAGGCTGTCGCGAAGATGCGTCGTGGCGACGTCGTCGACCAGTTGAACGTCGCCATGATGCACAGAATTCTGGCCTATTCGACACTGACCGAGCCGATCGGGCGCGCGGACCTGGGCGCCGCGATGGCCATCACGGCACCGCTGATCGCCGCCCACGGCGACAATCCAAAGGTCCGCAGCGAGCGCTCGATCGAATATCAGGACCTGGGGCTGATGCACGAAGCTCAAGGCAACTTCGCGGCCGCGCTCGACTCCTTCCGCGAGTATCGGCGGTTGCGTTTCAGTATCCGGCAGACCAACCCCGACTATCCGCTAGTCGTCCGTAGCTGCGGCGTCTCCAGTTCTCTCGTTGCCAGGGCGCTGTTTCATCTCGGCGAATCTCGGGAGTCGGTTGCGACGTTGCGGGCTGGGATCGTCGATCTCGAATCGGTGTCGCAGCACGACCCGGCGTCCGCGCGGGATCTGGCCGTCGCCCGGCAACTGCTGGGGGACATGCTGTTGAGTCAGGGTGACCTGGCTTCGGCCGAGCAGGAATATGCTCGGGCGGCAGGCGTTCTGGGGCCGATGGCCGCCGCGGACCCGCAGAATGCGTTGCTGCGCCTCGACCTCGCTTCGGTGGAGTTTCAGACAGGCCGGCTGCGGGTGCTCAGGCACCGGTTCAAGCAGGCCATTGGGCCTCTCAAAGAGGTTGCGGCGGTGCTCGAGGCGGGAATTCCGGCAGGCCGCGATCGCGATGAGTCACCCAACAGCGCCGCCGCCGCCTACATCTGGCTCGGAGATGCCTACGCTGGCGCGGGAGACGGCCTCGCGGCACTCGAGAGTTATCGCAAGTCGACTGCCGTGGCGAGTCTGATCGGCAGTCAAAATCTCGATGCGGCGCTGTTGAGCGAAGTAGGAGCCGGTTTCGTCAGGATGGGTAACACGTTGCTGCGGCGCGGAGAGGTCGCGGGGGCCGAGGCGGCCTACCACAAGACTCTGGAAATATTGATGCCTGTGGCTGCGTCGCAGTACCGAAACGTATCCGCGCTCTATGCGATTGCGGGCGCTCAGACCGGATTGGGTGACAGCTCCGCGCTGCTGGCCACTCGCACGCGTGACCGTGGTGAACGTGCCCGGTTGTTGAGTGAATCGCGGGCGGCATATGAGACCAGCCGGTCTGCGTGGGCGCAGATTCCGGAGCCGGCGGCGATCAGTCCGGCCGGATTTGCCGTAGACGATCCCCGGGACCTCCCCGGTCGGCTCGCGCGGGTCGCGGTCGTGCTACGCAGGACGCAATGAGGAGAGCTTTTGCATCAGACACTGTTTGGCGCAGTACACCCGGCTCTTGACTGTGTTGCGAGGAATGTTGAGCCGCTCGGCGATCACCTCGTAGGGCAGATCCCGGTAGTAGGCGAGGAACAACGCCTCGCGATGTTCGTCGCTCAGCATTGCCAAGGCCCGGCGCGCCAGGGTCCTGCGTTGTTCGACGAACACCGACTCGTAGGGGGTCGGTCCTGTTGCCTCGAGGGAACTCGAGTCATCGATCGGCAGGCAGACCGGCATACGCTCATGCGTCCGCACGGCGTCGATGGCTTTGTGTCGCGCGATCCCCAAAATCCAACTGGATACCCGCGACGCTCCGCGGAAGGCTGCCGCGCCGTTCCATACCGCCGTCATGGTGTCGATGACCAGATCCTCGGCCGACAGATCATCGCGCACGACGTTGCGGACGTAAGAGTAGACCCGGTCGGCGTAGCGTCTATAGAGCTCTGCGAAGGCCCGCCGATCGGCCGCCCCGGTGGCAATGAGCAGGGCGCGATCGGTAATGTCTTCGACCGTCGCGGCTTCGAGGCTCTGGATGTTCTTTGCATTCATCTCGACAGGTATTGCGCGATCGAAGAGCGAATCAGCTCAGGGGCTGCGAGTATTTTTTAGAATGGGAGCAAGAGAAGACGTGGCCGGTCCGATCACTCAACTACTGGCGCGGTCCCGGGCGGGGGAAGCCGGGGCCTTGGACCAGCTGCTGCCGATGGTCTACGGCGAGTTGCAGCGCCTGGCCCGCAGCTACCTGAAGCGCGAACGCTCGGACCATACGCTGCAGAGCACGGCACTCGTGCACGAGGCCTATTTGCGGCTGGTCGGCCAGGAGGGTGTCGAATGGCAGACGCGCACCCATTTCTTTGCAGTCGCAGCGAACCTGATGAGGGAAATCCTGGTCGATCACGCGCGGGCTCACGGCACGGCCAAGCGAGGCGGAGGTGCCTGCAAGCTCACCCTCGATGAAGGGCTGCAGCTGTCATCCGACGCCGATGTCAATCTGGTCGCCCTGGACGATGCCCTGACCGGGCTCGCCTGCTTGGATGCCCGTCAGGCGCGGCTGGTCGAGCTGCGCTTCTTCGGCGGGCTGACCCTCGACCAGAGCGCCGACGTGCTGGGTGTGTCGGTTGCGACTGTCAAGCGCCAGTGGGTGCTGGCGCGGGCGTGGCTCTACCGGGAGCTCACGGCAACGGGATCTGATTAGCCAACGCCGCCTTGGATTCCGCGATCTGCCAGGTGTGATAGAAGTAATCCGCGCCGTTCATGAAGTTGTTGTTGACCATGTTCGCGCCGCCGGGAAGTGAGGCAACATCCCGCAGGAAGTCCGGCAGCATCCCGTAGTGCACGACCCCTTCGGTGTTGTAGTTCCAGGTCCTGGTACCCTCCGTGCTCGCCGGAAACGAGGCGTCATAGACGACTGCCGGGGCGGGAGGCAGCGTGCAATTCGTGCACGTGGTGACGGTCGGCGGGATCGTGGCGTTGCACTGGTTCTCGCAGTTCTGCTCGGCCGGTTGCCTGCAGATGTACTTGTTCTGCAGGTTGGTGTCGCAGAAGCTCTGCTTGCACAGGCTGAGGCAGTTGTTCATGCCTCCGCTGTTGGGTAGGGTGGTGGTTACCTTGCCGATCCGCGGCGGCATGGCGATGGCCAGTCCGTTGGTGTCGGTGCCGAAGCCACCGACTACGCCCGGGAACGGACTGATCGTCGTGTTGTAGAGATTGAGCCACTGCCAGGCGTCGAGGCCGGCACTGCCGACTCCCATCATGCCGTGCAGGCCAGCCAGCCGTGCGTATTGCGTCGCCGTCAGATCTCGCTCCGAAGTGGAGGCACCGGGGAGGCCGCCGCGCACATGAGAGTGGCCGCTCATCAGGGGATAGCCGAGCTTCGTGCTGTTGGGCAGTACCTGCTCCGCGAAGTCGAGCGTCGAGTCGATCGTATTCTGCGACATGTGGTCGACGTCGATCAGCATGCCCAGACGCATCATCTCCTTCAGCGCGACGTGCCCGAGGGAAGTCAGGCCGGGGAACACGGTCTTGCCGTTGACGACGGCGGGTGCGCCCAGGTTGCGAAAGCCGATTCCGGCTGGGCAGGAAGGCACCTGCACACCGCTGAATGGCACGGCGATCTGGACCTTGAAGCTTGCACCGAGCATCGCCGCAATGGTGCCGGTCGAGCCCATGTCGAGGTGGTAGGTGATGTTGTCGCCGGGCGCGGCGCACTGCAGGTTCCAAAAGTGACCGGTCTCACGGAAGTTCGAGATCTCGAACATATCCTCGTAGGCCGCCGTGGCGCCGAACAGGTTGTCCAGGACGTGGACGGGAAAGGCATAGCGGACGCCTTCGCCCCATAGACGATCGATCTCCGCCGTCACTTGGGCCGCGGTTGGCGGGTTGGGCACGATGAGACTATTGATCGTCTGACCGAAGTTCCCGAGGTGATCGATTTCGACGCCGAGAATGACGGCCAGCCGGTTGGCGCTCACGATGCGTTGGACGTCCGCCGAGGTCTTGGCGATCTCCATGAAATCGGAATGGCGGGCAACGAACGCCGTGAGCTCGGCGATCTGCAGGTCGGCGGAACTCTTGTCGTCAGCGGGACCGTCTCCGGAGCCCGCGACCGTGTCCGCGAGCGTCTTGTTGTTGACCGCTAAGGCAACCATGACCCGCAGCCCACCGACCCACGAGCGGCGGATCCACTCCACCCACATCTTCTGGTGGGCGACGTCGTTCCAGACGGGCCAATCCTTGAAATCCGGAAAGCCGTGCGCATCGCTCGAGCCGGCACTGTCGTTCACGGCCGCGCCTTTGACCGCTGACTCGTAGAAATGAATGATCGTCGGGCGCAAAAAGTCTCCACACGAGGCCTGTGTCGGCGCGCCGTGAGCCGCGGCATCGTGACCGAGCGCCGCGGCCTCGCCAGAGGTGTTCTGGTGCTGTTTGCAGTTCGAATCCACGGCCATGAGCGCCGTCGCATCCTCACCGCCGAAGATCAGTTTGCCACTGAAGCCCAGGTTGGATACCGGGTGGGTGTGCAAGTCGACGAATCCCCGCAGGGGAGGCGGCGCGAGCGTGAGGGTTACCGGTCCCTGCTGCGGAATCAGTGGCAGCCTGGGGCCGGTCTGTGCGTGCAGGGACGATGCGGCGCCCAGGAGCAGTGAGGCCGTCAGGAAGAATGTGTGCCGGGCCATGGTCATCTCCTCAGGGAGCGGTTTGAGTCGTTGCGAAGGCCTTGCGCCAGCCGGGCAGCCATTGCTGCAGCTGACCCTCGATGGCCAGCGCGTACTGCTGCGCGCCGGTGACATTCGGGTGTCCCATCGAAGCCAACGGGCAAGTCGTGGTGTTGTAGTTGGTGTCGCCCGGGGGCAGGTGCTGACAGACGACGCCTCGCTGCACGAAGACTTCATCCTGTGGGGCGCCAGCGACGTTCGGCACCAGGCACAGCCAGCTTTGCGGGCCTGCGTAGGAATTGACATCCTGGAACAGCGGCGTGGCGAAGGCGGCGATGGGACCTGTGCTCAGGATCGGGCCCACCGGAAACTGGTTGACCGAGTTGACGTTCTGCCGCAGCAGCGCCGAACTGTCGTTGAGGAACAGGGTGCTGTGGTCAACCGCGATATTCCTGTAGGAGTCGGCGGCGACGTTGCCCACGATGGCGCCAACGATTGCGGCGGTGATTGGGTCCGGCGGGGGAAGGCCGGCCGCCAACGCCGCAGGTCCGCCGATGGAGGCGGCGATGACACTGCCGGCGAGTCCGACTCCCGTGGCCAGCTTGTTCAGCAGACCCAGGTCCGAGTTGTTCGATGCGATCTTGTAATAACTCGTGACCACGATGTGCGCGTTGGGATATCTGCTGTGCAGGCCTGAGAGCATCGCCAACTCGGGCGCTCCGCACGCTGCCACGATCAGGTTGTGCAGATCCTGGTCGTTCACCCGCGGGTCCAGAATCGTGGTGATGCCGATGTCATTGATGCAGCCATCCGCGATGACCAGATCGACCTGGTTGGGGTCGCCCAGGCTGGGCCCCATGGCGGATCCCTGGAACGAGATGGTGGGGAAGGAGTTCGGGGCTTCGCTGAACTGGTTGGGAATCCCGCCTCTGGAGCCCTCCGCCTGCTCGATCGTCGTGATGATCGCTTGCGGCATGGACGGTGTGGGTGAGATCTGCACGATCCCGCCCGAATGAGCGAGGTCGGTCATCACCACCGGCAGGGTGAGATTGGTCGAGAGCCAGTCGCGGACCAGGCTGGTGAACTTGTGAGGATCGGCCAGACCCTGGCCCCACATGATCGAGTCGCCAAAGGCCAGCACGCGTACCGGTCCCGAGTGCAAGCGGGCCGCCGGCCCTTGAATGGACACGGTCGTAGTGCCGTTCGCTCCGGGAAAGGTGCTCGCGATCTGATAGTGGTACCAGCCCGGACCCGGCAGGTTGTCGTTGGCGCCTAGTGTGGCCGACGTGCCGATCTGGACACCGTTGCGTGTTATGAGGAACCCTCCCTGCCAGCTGGGAGGCGCGGGCCAGCTCAAGTGAACCAACGCCGCATTGGCCGGGTCGAGCGATGCTGTCAGACCCGGCGGCGGCAGGAGGGGAGCCGCAACGACGGAAGCGGTATTGCTGGTCTGCATCAGCGTCTCGAGCGAGGCGCACTTGCCTGCATTGGGGGTATTTGGCAGACCGCATGTGGTCGTCATGTGCAGCGCAGTGATGCTGTAAGCGACCGGCGTCCCGGTCGGTGCCGACTGATCGGTGAAGCTCAGTTGAGCCGTTGCCGAGGAGGTCGAAGCGATGTCTGAGCCCTGCAGCAGAGTGCCGTTGCGATACACGCGATAGAGGTCGGCACCGGAGAGAGGCATCCAGTCGAGCCTGACCGCGGTGGGACCGACGGCGGTAGCCCGGATTGCAGGGAATGCCAGCGATTGGATCTGTAGCGGAACCACCGGTGGCCGCAGGATCTGTTGCGGAGGCGGCGCGGCGACAACCGATGTCGTCGCCGCGAGAACTAACAGTGTGGAAGCGCGCCGCGCACGAGCGATGGCGATCATGACTGAACCCCCAAGACAACACCGATCGGGTCGGTGGATGACTGCTGCTGGGGGTTGAGTCGTTGACGGAGGCGTTTCGGTTCGAAAGTGTTTCTCGACCGAACCGGAATGAGTCGAGTCCCGACAGACTGTCTGCCGAACACCTCACTCACTCTGTCAAGGAGCATTCCTCATGCGTACGAAACTATGTGCTCTGACGGTAGCGGTTGCAGCGGCGTGGTCAACCGCGTCTTTTGCTCTTCCGCCGCGTAACGTCAATGTAACGGTCAACAGGCAAGAGGCCATGCAGCAATGCGTGCAGACCTGCCAGGCGCACAGCAAGACTCCCGCCGCCTGTAATAGCCAGTGTTTGAAAGCGTACACGCCCTTCTATGGTCCGCCGACCGGAATCGACACGTCGACCTATAACGTAGTGTCGTGCGACGTGGGTGCCGGAGCGGTATGGGCGTGGTATGCAATGTGCCAGGTCGAGCTGGGCCTGCTTTCGGACGGTGTGACCAGCGCGTTGTCCTGGTTGATCAACAACGCCACCATCGCCCAGGCCCTGATGGGCAAGGCCAAGAGCCTGGGTGACCCGTGCGGGTACGTTCGGGACCAGGTGCTGGCCGACTACGCCAATCGCTGCCCGACTTCCATCTTGGTTCCGAAGGCCACCATGCCGCCCCGCTGATCGAAGGGAGGCGGTTCACCCCGACGATTCGGTGAACGCCTCCCGCAGCAGGTGCCGCAGCAGCGTCAGCGACTCGAGCTCCGCCAGGCACTCAGGGCAGCATGCCAGGTGCGCCGTCACCTGCCTTCTCGCCAGCTCCGACAGCGTCCCCGATAGGTACCAGGGCAACAGCTGCAGCATCTGAAAGTGATTCTCGGTTTGCACGCGGCGTGGGTCGCACGCCGACGCAAAGAAGGTCAGAAGAAATCTCTGAACCGCGGCGTGCGCTAGCCGACATACGGTAGAGCAATACCAATGGGGGGGTGGCGTGCGCACGTACCGACTTTTGCGAGTCTTGGTCCTGGTCGGCACAGGGCTGGGGGTCTTCGGTTGCGGTTCAGTGGTTCCGCGCGCCCGACCTCCCGCCGGTCCGTCCGCGACCGAGATGGCACAGATGGAAGCGCAGGCGCGCCAGCAGATGCTTCAGATGATGGGCAAGACAGCGCCGAACCAGCCTGTCTCCGATCGGTCCCAGGCAGCAGACAGTGTGGAAGTCGTCGTGCAGAGTGGGCACGCCGCCGCGGTCACCGCGGTAGCCATCAGCGGTGACGGCCGGTCGATCGCCTCCGGTGGCATGGACGAGTCGGTAAAGCTTTGGGACGTCGCCAGCGGACAGGCACTCCGGACTTTTTCGGGCGATGGGCTGCTGTGGCCGACCGCTGTCGCGCTGAACGCCGACGGTTCACGGCTCGTAGTGAGCGACACGGATTCGGCGCGAGTCTATGACACGGCTTCCGGTGCTCGCCTCGCGCGTTTCGCGAGCAGCGGACGCTCGTTGCTTCTTTCGACCGACGGTCGCTACATCGTAGGTCAGTCGAGAATCTCCGACCGCCCGCAAATGCTGGTGGTCGACTCGACGGCCGGCAATGTTGTGTGGACCGTGCCGGCTGCAGTCGTGCTGCAGGCGTTCGCCTTGGGCGCCGATGGACGAATGCTCGCACTGGTCTCCTGGAAAGGTGCGTCCGCGGAAGTCGAAGTCTGGGACCTGGTCGCCAAGGCCCGGCAGTCTCATGTCGAGGCGCGGGTGTGGCAGTCTGATTTTGCCCAGCTGGGCGCGTTGAGCCCGGACGGCAAGCGACTGGCCTTCGAGAACGAGACTCGGGACATCTCGATCCTTGACTGCGCCACCGGCAAATTGGAGCGCACTCTCCGGACCGGCGCGGTGCCGATGAGCGGTACGGCATCGCTCGCCTTCAGCCTTGATGGCAAGACGCTGACCTGGGCGGCAAGCGGTGGCGGTATCGCCAAGGTCTGGGCCGTCGACGATGGACATGAGGTCGCGTCGCTGACCGCATCGGCGATCGGTTGGCGGAATGACGGCAGCTCGATGGTCCTGGGTCATGGAGATGGCGGCGCACCGGTACTGCGGGACGTCGCAAGTGGAACCGAGACACCGCTGTCAACTGGCGCCACTGACGTGAACGACGTTGCACTCGCTGACAATGGACGCGCCGTCGTCGCGGCGATGCAGGACGGTGCAGCGAGATGGTGGGACCTGGCGATGGGGCAGATCGTGCGGACTTATCAATGCCTCGGGGGAGGGGCGGCCACGGCGGTGTCGGTTAGCGATGCCCGGTCCCTGTTGGCTCTGGGGTGTGCTGACGGTTCCGCGTCGATTTGGGATGTCGCAGGACGCGAGCCACGTCAGGTCGTTTTGACTCCGCTGCCGCACGAGTTCGCACCAGTGACGGTTCGCTTCGCCCCCGACGGACAGAGGGTCGTCGTCGGCCGTGGTGATCAAGTCGTCGTCTGGGACACCGGGGGCGGCAAGGAGCTGCGGCGAATGGCGATGCCACCCGTACCTCCAGATCCAGTGAGTGCCGGCCGGCGCGCCTCGGGTGAGCAGGATCCCAGCGAAGTCTGGGTGCGCTCCTTGGCGATTGCGCCGGACGGGCGAACGGTTGCCGTGGGTCAGCACAAGGCGCTTACCTTGTGGAATCTGGCCACTGGCGAGTTCGTGTCGCGTTTGGCTGGATCGGGGGGCTCACTGGCCGCGATGTTCGGCATGCCAAACGGGGCGATGCCCGCCGGAATGCCCAATCCGTTTGAGGCGTTGGCTGCGGGCTTCAGGAATACCGGGGCGCACAGTCTGGCATTCAGCCGCGATGGGCACTGGCTGTTGAGTGTTGGGACCCTCGGGCAACAGCTCTGGGACCTGACGACGCGTCAGGAGGTGCGTCCCGCGACGGTCGCCCCGTCGCCCAAGCGCCCGGACCCGACTCAGATCGCGACTCTGCTCGGCGGAATGATGTCCGGTACACAAGGGAGGGGAATCGCCTTCTCCCCTGACGGCCATATGGCCGCCCGAGGTGTCGGGCACGTCATCAAGCTCACCGATCCGGTTTCGGGTGCCGAGCTTGGGCAGTTGCCTGCCCACACGAGCGACGTGACTTCGGTGGCTTTCAATGCCGATGGAAGTCTGCTGGTCAGTGGCGCGAGCGATGGGTCGCTGCGGGTCTGGAAGGTCAGACAAAAGCAGGAGGTGGTCTCTCTCGTTGCGCTCGGCCCGCGCGACTTTGTCGCGGTAACGCCCGATCAGTTTTATCGCGTCTCACGAGCTGGACTGCAGGGCGTGTCTTTCCGGGCCCACGGGACCCTCTATCCCTTCGAGCAGTTCGACCTCCGTTTCAACCGGCCCGATGTGGTCGTCGAACGCCTCGGGCTCGCTGCACCTCAGATGACTCAAAGTCTGCGACGCGCCTACGAGCATCGGCTGAAGAAGATGGGGTTTACCGCGGCGATGTTGGGCAAGGACTTTCACCTCCCGCAGGTGGAGCTGCTCACGCGCGACATCCCCCTTTCCACGTCGGATTTCCAGCTCAAGCTGCGCATACAGGCCCAGGACGATCAGTATCCGCTCGAGCGCTTCATGGCTTACGTCAACGATGTGCCGGCGTTCGGCACGACCGGGATAGCAGTCACAGCCCGAAGCCGCACCGCCGTGACCGACGTGACGGTCCCTCTGGTCCCTGGCCGTAACAAGATCCAACTCAGTGCGCTCAATTCAGAGGGTGTCGAGTCACTGCGGCAGACAGTCTATATCCAGGCGACAGGCGATCCCGGGGTCAGCGATCTGTGGCTGGTGACCGTAGGCGTCAGTCACTATCGGAACAGTCGATATGACCTGAGGTTCGCAGCAAAAGATGCACAGGATGTCGCAACCCTCTTGAGCTCCCGATATGCAGCTGGTGCGGCGCACGTCCTTGCGTTGAATGATGACAAGGCGACGCGCGACGGCATCCGTGCCGCGCGTGCGTGGCTGCAGCAGGCTCGGCCGCAGGACACGGTGGTGGTGTTCGTCGCCGGCCATGGCATGACGGATCCAGACCAGAACTACTACTTTGGTACGTACGACATCGATCCTGCGCAGCCCTCCATTCACGGCCTGCCTTTCGAGGAGTTCGAGAATCTTCTGGATGGTATTGCCTCTTTGAAGAAGCTGTTGTTGGTCGATACCTGTTTCTCGGGCGAGATCGAGAGAGATGAGCCAGCGTCACTCACTACGGTTTCGGGTGCGGGGACCGTCACAACGCGAGCGTTCAGCACAATGCGAGGAATTGCGGTACACGCGGATGATGCAGTTGCGAACGAAGCTCCCGTGTATGCGCGTTCGCAACAGGAGTGGTTTGCGGATCTACGTCGGGGTACCGGAGCGGCGGTGATCTCGAGCGCGAGCGGCAACGAGTACGCGCTGGAGGGCGAGCAGTGGCACAACGGGGTGTTTACCTACGCCGTGTTGGATGGCCTCAAGAACGGCAAGGCCGACCGCAATGGCGATGGGGTTGTGACGGTCAGCGAGCTGGAATCGTACGTGATCGATGCCGTCCGGACCCTCACTAAAGGACAGCAAAACCCGACAGTGCGGCGTGAGAATCTGGATTACGATTTCACTGTGTTTTGATGTTCAGCGCTCGCTGCGGAACAGGCGCTGTAGCGGCGACAGCACGTCCGCCAAGCGGAGCATCGTCCTGGTCGCGAAGCGGGAGAGGGCGGATTCGGCGTGCATTCTGCGCATGTTGTCGAGCGAGTCCCGTACTGCCGCGAAGCCGTATTCGACCATCTCTTTCTCGTACGCTGCGAGCGCTGGTAAAAGCTCGCGTCGCCCTCTGTCGACCTCGACCAGGGCGAGCCGCAGAGCTGCGGCGTCCCGCAGCGCCGTGTTGGCGCCCATGCCGCGAAAGGGCGTCATATTGTGGAGCGCATCTCCCAGAAGAGTGACGTTCTGCGTTGGCCACGGTCCGACGATTTGAGCGGACTTGACCGGAAAGCAGCTCATCCCGGACGCGTCGGCTCGTTCGACCAGGTGCCGCAGCGACGGATGCCAACCGGTCATCTGTTCCAACACGAGACTCCGGGCAGTCTCCCCCGATAGAGTCTCGAGCGGGGCGGGCAACGGCATGACCGTTCGTAGGGCGGAAAATCCCCACATCACGTATTCGTCCCGATCGTAGGGTGAGGGGACTCCCGGGGCGTATTCGACGGCACTGGCGAACATGAAGCGTCCCGGGGGCCCCATGAACAGCGTGGGGCCTTGAAAGATCACCCGCGGTGTTTCGCGCCTCGCCGCGTCGTCCAGCGCAAACCGGCCGGATACGGCAATGACTCCCGTATCGATCCGGTGGGCTTGCGGCAATAACTGCCTCCGGATGTGAGAACCGGCGCCATCCGCTCCGATCAGGACATCTGCGCTGGCTGTCGAGCCGTCCGCGAAATGAGCTGTGACCCGTCCGTCCGATACGTTCTCGTACGAAACAAGCATCTTGCCGAACGATACGACTTGCGCGAGACCGTCGAGCAGGATCTGCCTGAGCGTGATGCGGCTGATCGGACGCACAGTCTCCGGCGCCGTGGGCTCCGCCGGGGGAATGGGGATGCTCAGGAGGCGGTGCAACCGGTGATCGAGGAAGTTCACGCCGGTATTGGGCTGGGCCGAGGCAGCGACGAATCGGTCGAAGTTCGGCTTTGGCAAACAGGACTGGAGCGCGCGATTGCCAGTGGCGCTGATTGTCAGCCGATAACCCTGCTGACGATCAAACGGCGTGCTGTCGCGTTCGAAGACGCGAACATCCACGCCCGCAGCGAGCAGGCCCTGCGCCAGGCACAAACCACCCGTGCCGGCGCCAATGATCAATACTTGCAGTTGGCGATGGGAGCTCATTGGCGTCTCCTCCGCGCGAGTTTGAAACCAGTGGCGATTCGATCGAGCGCCGCGTCGACCTGGTGCCGCAAGTCGTCGATGAGCGTTGGAATATCGCCGTCGGTAACCATCGCCTGCCCAAGCTCGTCGAGAATCACGGCGAACACAGACACCAACGCCGCCGCGAGAATCTTGGCCTCGGGTAGGGAAAGCACGCCGCCGCTATCCGCCACCAGTGCTCGTGCAACTGCGTGGGCGTGGCGTTCGTTCACCGCGAGCCAATGCCGTCTTAACGGTGCACTGGTTGCGATCAGATAGGGCATGCTGCCGCGGCGGTGAGGCTCGGCAGGCCTGCGACTCAAAGAGTCCAGAAACTCCCGCGCCTGGGTGCGAACGGCCTCGAGCAGCGAACTCATCTGAGGTCGGTCCCGCACCATCGCGACGAACCGGGCCTCGAATGCCTCGTCTTCGTCAAAGACCAAGGACTCCTTGGTCTTGAAGTAGTTGTAAACCGTCTGCTCCGAAACCGCGGCGGCACGGGCGATGTCGGCGACGGTGACGGCGTCGAACCCTTTTTCCGCGAACAACCGCAGGGCTGCGTCGGCGATTTCCTGCCGCGTACGCTGTTTTTTTCGGCTCCGCAGAGAATCCGGGACCATGAGTGACACCATCAGCCCGTGATGGATTAAAAGATATAGTTACTACAAAAATATAGCAACTAAAGATATGGGGGCGCGGGAAACCGGCCGCGACGACATTGCGTCGTCGCGGCTGGTTCAATCAGTGTTTTCTCAGTGCGCCATCGAGGCCAGAGCGGCCGCGTTGAGGTGGGCGATGGAGCGGGTGTCCTGGAAGGCGCGGACGCCCTCGATGCCCTGCTCGCGACCGATACCCGAAGACTTCATGCCGCCGAACGGGGCACGCAGATCGAGGCGGGTCGCGCCGTGGTCGTTGACCCAGACATAACCGCAAACCATCTGGCCACCCACACGATTGGCGGTGTTGGGGTCGGCCGTCCAGACCGAGCCGGCGAGACCGGCCCACGTATCGTTCGCCAACCGGACCGCTTCCTCTTCGGTCTCGAAGGGGATCACCGGAATGACCGGACCGAACTGTTCTTCGGTCACCACGCGCAACGAGAGTTTCGGATTGACGACGATGGCTGGGCGCACGAAGTTACCGCCCCGCATGTCGCCACCGGGCAGCTCGCCGAATTCCAGCACTTGCGCCCCCGAGTCCTTGGCTTCGCGGATGAGATCGTCCACGAACTTCTTCTGCGCCGGCGAGTGTAGCGGTCCCATCGTCGTGTCCTTGTCGAGGCCGTAGCCGAGCTTGACCTTCTGCAAGCGCGCGGACAGGCCCTTGACCACTTCATCGGCACGCGATTTGTGCACGAACACGCGCTTGGCGTTCATACAGATCTGGCCGGTCGTGTCGTAGATGGCCGCGAACAGACGATCGAGGTGAGTGTCGTCGAGAATCGCGTCCTTCAGCAGGATGGCTGCGTCGTTGCCGCCCAATTCCAGCGTGACGCGAGTCAGGCTGGCCGAGGCGAGCTCCATCATCTTCTTGCCACCGCCTACTGAACCCGTGAAGCACACCTTCGCCACATCGGGATTGCGGATCAGCGCGCTCATGTTGGCATCCGGGCCGGTGACGACGTTGAGTACACCGGGCGGGAGTTGCTTCGCGATGCGCTCGACGACCCGGGTCGTCGCCAGCGGAGCCGTCAGAGGCGGCTTCACGATGACCGTGTTTCCCGCCAGCAGCGCGTGCGGCAGAGCGGCGCCGAGGATGGCGATCGGCCAGTTGAACGGGACGATGATGCTGCACACACCCAGCGGCTGGTAGGCAACGGTCGTCTCCACCGGAATGGCGCCCGGAATCGGCGCCAGCGTCTTCGATGCATTGACCTCGCCGGCGTGGTTCAGCGCCAGCTTCCACCGCAGTTCGAGGACCAGCGAGTCGACCCACGCCTCGAAGCGAACCTTGCCGTTCTCCTGCGAGAGGATGGCGGCGTCGTCATCGCGGTTCTCGGCGATGCCGGCGAGCGAAGCGAGCATCAACTCGGCGCGCTTCTGCGGTGACAGGGCGGCCCAGGCCGGATAGGCGGCTTTCGCGGCAGCGACCGCGTCGCTCACATCCTGCGCAGTGGCGGATGCGGCATACCCGACGACGACGCCCGGCTTGGCCGGATCGGCAATCGCCATCTTCTCGGCGGTCTGCCGTTCCTTGCCCCCTATGAATAAAGGAGTGCTGACTGAGTTCGACATGGATCGCTACCTCTTTATGATTTCCGTGCCTGCGGCGGGCGCAAATCGTGGCACGTTGCCGGGATTTTCGCAGCACCCGAGAACATTGAGATCTCCGGCAGCGATGTGCGTTCATTTGCCGGTCTGCGCAAGGCGGGTAGCGTAGCCTCTACCCAGTGGGATTACGTTCTCAAATCAAAGCCTTAGACGGGTCAGCCGGGCGCTGCCGCCTTCTCGAGCAAGGGAACCACCGCGGCCAGATTCCTGGATAGTTCGGGCGGTAGCCCATGACGCCTCACGACATAGTCCGGGGCGTTGTATGCAAGCCAGGTCTGGCCCGTCGAGTCCTGCCAACAGACGGCCCGGATGGGCAGATCCAGCGCCGCGGCCGGGTTGACGGCCATCAAGGGCGTCCCGGCTTTGGGATTACCGAAGATCAGTTGCTGCTCGGCAGACAGGGCAAGTCCGGCCCGAGCCGCATCGCCGCTGAAATCGATGCGCGCAAAGATCAGAACTCCACGCTCCTTCAGGAGAGCCTCCAGGCGGTCGAGTGTTGCAACGACGCCGTGCGAGGAGGGCAGGCGAACGACTCCGTCGTTCGCTTCGTCTGCGGCGGGGCTGGGGCTCATGCGCGCGGTTCTCCTGTTTCAAGTCGAGCGCCACCCGTATTGCCAGGACTACGGCTGCGGTACACAGCCCGATAAGTACCCATCGCATCGGCAACAGTGTGCCAGATCGATTTGCGACGATATTTAACGCGTGTGTGGCCTTTGGTCCAATACACGCGCCTCGGCGGCGATGGCCGCGGCCACCTGAACGGTGTCGCAGACCTGGCTGCGCTTGCGGTATTCCGTCGGCGTCAGCCCGTAGCGCGCCCGAAATGTCTTGCCGAAATTCTTTACGCTGTTGAAGCCACAGTCCATTGCGATGGCCCCGACTGTACGGCCGCTGTGAAGGGGCGCTGCAAGCAGACGGGCGCACTCCTCGAGGCGTCTGCGCGCGATGTAACAGCCGACTGTCTGGTTGAGATCGGAAAAAATCCGATGCAGGTGTCGCGGCGTCATTCCGCATCCTGCAGCCACCGTCGTGGGAGTCAGCGCGGCATCTGCCAGATGTCCTTCGATGAAGTTGACTGCCCGCAACCGGGCAGCGAGCCGGGCGTCAGTGGGTGGGGCATTGACGCGAGGAAGCGTCGCATAGCTGCTGCTGATCACGTGCACGAGCGCCTGAGTCAGCTCGGCCGCTGCAGCCGCTTCGAGGCCGCTGCGGCATCGCCGCCAGAGTTGCACGAGAAACTGCGAAGCCAGCGCGCTGGCCCCAACGCTACCTGACATCGTTATACACACCAGGTCCTCGGGGCAGCCCAGATGCTGACGCATCGCTGACTCGGGTAGTCCGACCAATAGCGTCGCGTGTACCCCATGGTAGTACGACTGATAGGGCCGGGTGTTATCCAGTAGGGTGAAGTCTCCTTCGGTCAGGTTCGTCTCGCGCCCGTTTTGTACGTGAGTGCTCGTGCCTTCCTGCTGCAATTGCAGGAAAAACATAGGCGCAGTCGTTCGTGCCACATGCTCGCGGGTATGGGATACGTGTGAGGCCGTGGAGGCTACGCGACCTATGAGTGCATCGCCGATCCGCGCGTACTCCAACTCCGGCGAGTAGGACAACGGATCGAACGGCTGCACGGTAATGGGCGTGTGTGTTGTGGCGGCCAGCTCATTCCAATAGCCGAGTCGCCTTCGCACAGGCACATCACCCGCACTGAATCTCTCGACGACGATGTTCTTCTTTGCGTCCACCGCCATGGCACGCCTCCCCTCGAGATCTGCGCCGGGCGATGTCTCCCTGAGAGGACAATCAGGTCACCCCTGAGGGAACAACATTCGTGCCCGGCAGGCAACACTGTGCCCCAGAGCGGCTTTGCGACGCAACCATTCTGAGTCAGACCGAATGGTCTGACGGTGAAGTGTCGCGAAGCGCGAAGCCAGCCGGTCGCGAAAGCCGGGCTGGCCACCTAAGACGAAGAGTCAACAGAGATTTCTTGCAGAGGGGGAAGATTCATATGGGCATTGCTGCCACGCGTTTCTCACGATCGTCGCTGCACCTTGCTGCGGCGCCGCGAACACTCCTGACGGTGCCGGCGGCCGTCTGTCTTATTCTCGCTACGCATGCGGCGGGAGCGGCAGAGGGGCCGACTCAAGCCGCAGCGCCTTCAGATGGGCTCCAGGAAGTGGTCGTAACTGCCCAATTCCGCAACGAAACCATCCAAACGACCCCTCTGGCGATCACAGCCGTCAACGCCGAGATGATCGCTGCGAAGGGGCAAACCAGTCTGACCGAGATCACGCAGGACGCGCCGAGCGTACTGCTCAACAACGCAACAGGCGCGTTCGGACCTTCGATGACTGCGTTCATCCGCGGCATCGGCCAAGGAGACCTGGATCCGGCGCTCGAGCCCGGTGTCGGCATCTACATTGACGACGTGTATTTCGGTACGTTGACGGGCTCGCTGTTCGATCTGCTCGACCTTGACCGTGTCGAGGTGTTGCGGGGTCCGCAGGGCACCCTGGAGGGAATGAACTCCGAGGGCGGTGCGGTGAAGGTGTTCTCCAAGAAGCCTGACGCCACGCAGAGCGCCAATGTTGACTTCCTGATCGGCAGCCGCAATCACGTCGAGCTGCGTGCCGGATCCAACTTTGCGCTCTCCGACAACCTGTTCGTGCGTCTCTCCGGTGTGGGCAACCACCAGGACGGATACGTTACGCGGTATGACTTCGGTTGCGCTAATCCCAGTTTCCAGGCCACGGACGTCAATGGCGTTGCCGGCACCTACTCGGTGAATCCCGGATTCCTCGCGCAGACCAGTAACTGCCAGTTGGGCAAGGAAGGCGGCATCGGCTACACCGCCTTTCGCGCGGCCGTTCGCTGGCTGCCGAGTGACAATCTGGAATTCAACCTGATCGGCGACCTGTCGAACACGAATCAGGATCATCCGGCCGAGGTGCTCGCATTCGCCGGTCCGGGTTCGGGGAATCAGTCCAAGGCGGCGACTTACTCCCCGGCATTGGCGATTCCGACGACCAACAATCATCTGCTGCCGTACGACCAGGCGGCCGTGCCGGCCTTGATCCCGAAAGGGTTCTGGGCTTCGTACGCCAGCTTCTGTATGCCGGCGGTAACCAACCCCGTCACGATCCCGGGCCTCGGCTCCAACGCGGGCAACCCGGCTTATTGCGTCAACCCGCGCCAGACCATTCAGAGCTGGGGTACACAGCTGTCGATGGACTTGAAGCTGTCGGACACCATGTCACTGAAGAACGTGGTTGCCCTGCGTGGCTACGGCGCCCAATGGGTTCACGACAACGATGTGTCGATCTGGGATGGCGATCTCGGCGCCGAGTCGATGGGTCACCATCAGTTCAGCGAGGAGCTGCGCCTCAATGCCAGCGCAGGCAAGCTGCTGGATTACACGATCGGCGCGTTTTACTTCCGCGAAAATACGGTGTACTTCGGTCATGAGGATCTGTGGTACGCGGTCTCGGCCTTCCCGGGTATCTTCAACTTCTATCAGAACGATCCGGTCGAGGCCCACAACAAGGCCGGATTCCTGCACACGACGTTCCATGTCACCGACAAGTTCGATGCGATATTCGGCGCCCGGTACACGTCGCAGGACAAGGACTACAACTACATCCGTCTCAATCCGCAGGGCACGACGGGTGGTTCGGCGACGTTGGTCAGTCCTTTGAACGGCGCGTCTTCGCACTACGCAGCAACACGTTGGGACTGGCGCGCGAACCTGAGCTACCAGGCCAATGATCAGGCGATGGTGTACGGGCAGTGGTCCACGGGATTCAAGGGTGGTGGCGTCGATCCGCGGCCCTTCTACGTGGCGCAAGCCGTTCAATTCAATCCAGAGAATCTCTCGACCTTCGAGGTCGGGTTGAAGACAAACTGGTTCGGCAACCACCTGCACGCCAACATCGACGCGTACTTCTCTCAGTACCGCAACATCCAGCTGACGCTCAACAACTGCAGCGCCGTGCCGAGTATCGCGGCAGCCAGTGCTGCGGCGGGCTTCAACTTCGGCTCGCCCTGCGCGCTTCCGTACAACGCCGGCGCGGCGCACCAGAAGGGTGTCGAGTTCGAGACTCAGGCGCGCTTCGGTGGCTTCCAGGCCGATGCCAACTTCAGTTATCTGAAGTTCAACTACGTGAGCCTGGATCCGAACAGCGGCGTGGGGCTCGACATGGTGACCCCGTGGACCCCGAAGTACTCGGGCGGCGGCGGTGTGCAATACACGGCGGAACTGGGCGACCACGGCTCGCTCACGGCCCGGCTCGACGGTAGCACACGCAGCCTGGTCTACTCGGCCGCGGTCAACGACCAATACAACCGCGTACCTGGGTACACGACCTACAACGCTCACCTGACCTGGTCGGCGCCGAAGGCCAACTGGCAGGTCACGTTGCAGGGTCAGAACCTGACCGACAAGCACTACTACAGCTCGATCTTCGATCTCGTCGAAGCCGGGCAGGGTACGGTCGGTGCGGTTCCGGGGCGACCGCTCGAGATCGATCTCGAAGTCAAGCACACGATGTGAGACGAAGGGCTTAGAGGTAGAAAACACCCCCGCGCTCGGCGTCGAGCGCGGGGATTACTTTTCCGGGGCTCTGTTCAGGACGCCCTGATCGAACTGCACCTTCGGCCGACTGCATTCCTTGACCGGCTGGGGCTTCAAGCTCAGTTTCGTCAGATCGCTCTTCCAACACTCGTCGAAAATCGAGCAATAACAGACATTCAGCTGCAGGTCTCGGCTGAGCATCGCCTCCTTGAGCGCGGCGAATACCGGCGCGCCTGCCGATTGCTTGAGCTCGAGGAAGTCGGTTCGTGCGCCGGCGCGTAACACCTCGTCGGGCAGAAGATCGGAGCTGACGCGCGTGTCCGAGGTCGGATCGGACGCCGGAACGAATGCGCAACACGCCGCGAGAAACTCCTGATCGCTTCGACGTCCAGGCTCATGTGGTTCCCCCCCGTCGCTTCCGTTGGCGCGGTTCTCACTATTATGCCGAAAAGCCGGATTCGGGGGAGGGCAGAGGTGGTCCATCCCCGAAAGGGTGTGCCAGGATCGCTCAATCGATCTGATGAGTGTTCGAGCCATGCAGACAAGGGCGGCAACAGGTACCTCTACGCAGGCGGTCTTTGAGAGCCTCGCAAAGGTCGCTCGGGCCATCGGCCATGCGCACCGCCTGGAATTGCTCGAGTGTCTCGCGCAGGGTTCTCGCTGCGTCGAGGAGCTGGCGGACGCCACACACCTGACAGTCGCGAATACCTCGCGTCATTTGCAGCTACTGAGCCGAGGGGGCCTAGTCCACACGCATCGCGACGGCAAGCGCGTGTACTACCACTTGGCCGGATACACCGAGGTTGTAGCGCTGATCAAATTCCTGGGGGTTGTCGGCGAGCGCAACGTCCCCGAGGTTCTGGGCGAGAAGCTCGACTTCTTTCAGCGGCGCGATCCACAAGGAGCCCTGTCGCGAAAGGACCTCGCCTCGCGCCTCGTGAGCGGACCGTTGATGATACTCCTCGATGTCCGGCCGCCGGAGGAGTACACGCTTGGGCATCTGCCTGGCGCCATCAATCTTCCCTTCGAATCGCTCCTCGAACGCCCGTGGAACGTACCAACGTCCCGGGAGATCGTTGTGTACAGTCGTGGGCCGTACTGCTCGATGGCGTTTGAGGCTGTTGCGGCACTTCGGAAAAGAGGATACCGGGTGAGCCGTCTCGCTCGCGGGTTCTCTGAATGGAGAGCTGCGGGTATGCAGGTCGTGTTTCCGGGTGCGGTGCAAGGAGTGCGAGTGCAGGTGCGGCCCGCCGCACCAAGACTTCGCGGAAAGCTGCCACGCGCAAGAACACATAGGGTGTTCTATACATATCCGGTCAACTGCGACATCGACGACATACTGTGAGTAATATGGGCTCCGCTGAAACTGCCGGAGTAGAGGTTTTGTCGCGAACGCGATTGGCACTGGCGATTCGACATGTGAACTTTGAGGACTGCGGTAGCCTCGCCGACGTCCTCGCTCGACGCGACTTCACGCTTCGCTACATCGAAGCAGGTCGAGACTCTCTCGCGGAAATCGACGCGCAGTCGGCCGACATTCTCATAGGTCTCGGAGGGCCGGTCTCGGTGTACGACCCCGACCGTTACCCATGGATTCGAGAGGAACTGGCGGTGTTCGAGCGTTTTCTGGCGCTGAACAAGCCGATCCTGGGAATCTGTCTCGGGGCGCAGATGCTGGCTCGAGCCTTGGGCGCTCGGGTCTACCCCGGGCCTGTCAAGGAGCTGGGCTGGAAGCCGCTGTCGTTGACGTCGGCGGGCCGCAGCTCGGCTGCCGCGAGTCTGGATGGAACGGTGACCTCGATGCTCCATTGGCACGGGGACACTTTCGATCTGCCCTCGGAGGCGGACCTGCTCGCGTCTACGCCTGATGTGACGAATCAGATCTTTCAGTGGCGCCGGACGATCGGGTTTCAGTGCCATCCTGAGATTCAGGCCGGCGCGTTCGAGAGCTGGCTGATCGGTCACGCCTGCGAAATCGATGCAACACCCGGTGTTTCGGTCGAGCAGTTGCGTCGCGATACCTCGGAACTGGCTCCGACTCTGGCGGTAGCGGCCCGCAAGACGTTCGACTCCTGGTTGACGCAGGTCCGCCTGTGAAGACCGTTATCATAGTCTGAAGTGTCCACCGACGAACCGCTGAAGAAAGGAGCGCCGAGCTGTGACAGATCAGACTATGGACCTGAGAGGACGCGTTGCTTTGGTGACCGGCGGCTCGCGAGGAATCGGTAAGGCGATTGCGATGAGTCTTGCTGGTGCAGGCGCCGCTGTCGCTGTGAATTGCCGCGAGCGTGTCGCGCAGGCTCAAGCGGTGGTGGACGCGATTCAGGCTAGGGGCGGACGGGCGCTGCCCGTTCCGGCAGACGTCTCTGTGCACAAGGCGGTGCAGGAATTGATCGCCCGTATCGAAGGCGAGCTCGGCCCCATCGACATCCTTGTCAACAACGCGGGCGTTGCGACCATTAGAGGGCTCGACGACTTGGACGAAGCGGAGTTTGATCGATCGATCGCGATCAATCTCAAATCCGCATTTCTCTGTACACAGGCCGTCCTGCCAGGCATGCGTGCGCGGCGCTGGGGCCGAATCGTGAACATGTCCTCAGCTGCAGCACGCGGGGCCGGTGTCGTTGGGGTGCACTACAACGCGGCCAAGGCAGGCCTCGAGGGGCTCACTCGCGGCTATGCGGTCCGATTGGCCAAGGAGGGGATCACCGTCAACGCGATTGCTCCGGGTCCCGTCGACACCGAAATGGCTGACCCCCTCAGAGAGACCGATGCCTTCAAGCGGGTACCAGTCGGCCGGCTCGGCACGCCCGAAGAGATTGCTCAGGTGGCCATGATGTTGGTCGCGAACGAGTTCGTCACTGGTCAAACACTCGCCGTGAACGGCGGGGCGCTGCTGAGTTAGCGAAGAACCGCGTTCGGTGTAGTATGGCTATCGAGCCTCGATGAAGATCCGCTGCACCGTTGGATGCTCCGCTCGAATCTTTTCCTCGATGCTGCGAATCGCCTCCACGTGATCCTGTGCCGAGATTCCATCGCGGAACTCGACATCGAGGTTCAGCAGGATATCGCCAGGCCCCAATTGCATCGTCAGCGGTGTGCGAACGGCGGCAACACGGGGATCTGCGCCGACGATCCTGCGAATATCGGCCACGACTCTTGGGCTCGCGCTCTCCCCCAGCAACAGACTGCGGCTTTCGTGGGCCAGGGCGAACGCCGCACCGCACAGTATCGCACCGATGAGTATCGACGCCGCCGCGTCGAAGCGGGGGTCGTGAAGCGCATGGGCTGCGACGATGCCCATCGCTGCCACGAGAAGGCCTGCCAGGGCCGCGCAGTCTTCGATCAACACCGTAAAGACTGCGGGATCCTTGCTGCGATGAACCTTCTGCCATAGGGGGCCGGGAATGGGCCGGCGCCGCATCTCTTTCACTGCGGTGGCGAATGAGGTGCCCTCGAACAGCGCGCTGATCCCGATGACGATGTATGCCCAGAACGGGTCGCCGAGCTCGACCGGATGCCTCAGGCGCATGACGCCCTGGTATATCGCCATGCCTCCGCCGCCGCCGAACAGAATCAGCGCGACGATGAAGGACCAGAAGTACAGCTCGCGCGAATAGCCGAACGGGAAGTCGCGATCTGCGGGGCGTCGGCTGCGGCCCACACCGACCAGGATGAGCAATTCATTGCCGGTGTCGATCAGTGAATGAAACCCTTCAGACAGCATGGCCGAGCTGCCGCTGATGGCCGCGACGGCAAATTTCGTTGCGGCAATGCCCAAGTTGGCCGCGGCTGCAACGTACACCACGACACGGGAGCGGCTGAGAGTGTCTATGTCGACTCCTCGAGCAGGAATCGTGCATGGCGAAGCTTGTTGGCGGGGCGGGCGCTCGTCCTTGCCGGAACCAGCGGCGTTGTGGCGGCGTTGCAGACAACAGCCCCATCGAATGGCAGCGTATCTTGGCCGAGGAATCCAACGGTACAAAGGACGAGCAGCGCGACGGTGACCGGGAACAACGCGAGGGCGGCGACCGGGTCAAGTCCACGCTTCATAAACCCGCGGTTCGCATTGCTATCGGCGTAACTGCCTGCGCCGTAATCGTGGGTATCGTTTTGTATTGGCTGCATTCGAGGCGCTTCGAGAGCACGGACGACGCGTTCGTCGATGCGCGTATCGTCCGCCTCGCACCCCAGATCCCCGGCAGGGTCGTTCGCGTATTGGTCAACGACAACGATCTCGTTCACGCGGGACAGACTCTTGTTGAGATCGATCCGGGTGATGTCAGAGCCAAGCTTGACGAAACGGTCGCGCAGGACGGGCTCGCCGAGGCCGAGCTCGGTCAGGCGCGATCGCAAGTGACAAGCGCCGAGGCTGCGCAATCGCAGGCGCGGGCCGTTGCAGCGGGCGCCGCTGCGCAAGCTGACAATGCCAAGCGCGACTACCAACGCTACACGTCCTTGCAGGCATCGACGCCTTTGGCCGTTGCACAGATCCAGGTGGATCAAGCCGCCACGGTCATGCGTAACACAGCGGCTCAGAGTGAGGCAGCCAACCAGCAAGTGCGCAGCGCGCAAGCTGCGATCGAGGCGGCTCGTGCCCAGGAGGCGGGGGCGGCTTCACGAATCAAGACGCTGCAGGCGCAGGTTCAGGAGGCCCGCCTGAACTATGGATACGCACGAATCGTTGCGCCCGTCGACGGCCACGTGTCGCAGCGAAAGGTGGCAGTAGGTTCGTACGTCGATCCAGGACAGCAGATGATGGCGATCGTGCCGATCAACATGTGGGTTACGGCCAACTACAAGGAAACCCAGCTCGATCGGGTTCGCCCGGGCCAGAAGGTCTCGATCAGCATCGATGCCTGCCCGGCTGCCGACGCAGAAGGTCACGTGGACTCCATTCAGCGCGGCTCGGGTCAGGCCTTCGCACTGCTGCCGCCGGAAAATGCTACCGGCAACTACGTCAAGGTCGTGCAGCGAGTACCGGTCAAAATCGTGCTCGATCGCGTACCCCGCAATTGCCCACTCGGGCCCGGCCTCTCCGTGGTCCCGAACATCGTGGTTCGATGACATGTCCTGGTCTCCCGACCGCTCCGCCGCGGGTCGTCACAACCCTTGGCTGATTGCCGCCGTCATCGCGATCTCCTCGTTCATGGAAGTCCTCGATACGGCAATCGCGAACGTCTCGCTGCGCCATATCGCGGGTGGGCTTTCTTCTTCCTATGATGAGGCGACCTGGGTACTCACTACCTATCTGGTGGCGAATGCGGTGGTGATCCCGATCAGCGGCTGGCTATCGGATACGATCGGCCGCAAGCGCTATTACATGCTCAGCGTCGCATGCTTTACCGCCGCATCGGCGTGCTGCGGTGTCGCACCGACCCTGTCTTTCCTGATCGGAGCGCGGATCGTTCAGGGCATGGCAGGAGGGGGTCTCCAACCCGTTACGCAGTCGATGTTGATCGACACGTTTCCTCCCGAGCAACGCGGCAAATCGCTGGCGGTATTTGGTTTGACACTCATCCTCGCCCCGGCGATCGGGCCGCTGCTGGGTGGTGTCATCACCGATAACTTCTCCTGGCACTGGATCTTCCTGATCAACGTGCCGATCGGGATCATTTCCCTTTTCCTGGTCCAGATCTTCGTCGATGAGCCCGAGACCCTGCGCAAGGAGCGCCGTGAGCGGCTCGCGCAGGGCCTTCGTTTCGACAGCTGGGGGTTTCTGCTGATTGCCGCGGGCCTGGGGGCACTCGAGATGACGACGGACAGGGGAGAGCGGGAGGATTGGTTTTCGAGCCCCTTCATCGTCTCGACGGCGGTGATCGCCGTCCTGGCGCTCGTGGGATTCGTCATCTGGGAGCTTCGTCGCCGTAAGCCGCTGCTCGATCTGCGGATGTTCAAGCAGAGGAATTTCGCGATCGGCGTGACTCTGATCATGTTGACGGGCGTGATCATGTACGGAACCACGCAGTTCATCCCCCAGCTGCTGCAGGAGGTGCTGGGTTACACGGCGAGCTCCGCGGGCGAAGCTCTGACAGCCGGTGGGCTGGCCACCCTGGTGGCCATGCCGTTTGCCGGGATTTTGTCGGATAAGGTGCAGCCGCGCTTCCTGATAGCCGCGGCCCTTGCCATGGAGGCCATTGCGCTGTGGCACATGACTCATCTCAATACCGCGATGTCGTTTTCCGATGCTGCCTGGGCACGGGTCTGGCAGGCCTTTCCGATTCCGTTCCTGTTCATCCCGCTCACCAATGCCGCCTACGTAGGGTTGCGCCCCGAGAAATCCGGCGAAGCGTCCGCTTTGTTGAATGTCGCACGCAATCTGGGGGGCTCGATCGGCATCTCGAGCGTGCAGACCTTCATTGTGCATCGGGAGCAGTTCTACCAGTCCCGTCATGTCGAGACCCTGAATCCGCTCAATCCCGACTACTCGGCCGCGATCAATCAGCTCACCGGGCTGTTGGGCGGTCACGGTCGGGCGAGCGTGGACGCCATGCAGAGTGCCGCGGGCGTTCTATACCAAGGCGTTCTGAAGCAGGCGAGCATGCTCGCGTACATCGACTGCTTTTGGGTGTTGATGGTGTTCGTCCTGATCGTGTTGCCGATCGTGTTGCTGATGCGCTCTACGCCGATCGGCGGCAGGGCTCACGCATGAATCCGTGGCGTGCGGCTGCTGTCGGGCTTGCGCTGCTGACCGGCTGCGCCGTCGGTCCGAACTATTCTCCTCCTCACATGGACGTGCCTGCTCAGTTCGTCGAACGAACCGATGCGCAGCGATCCCCCCTGGTTCAGTGGTGGGGCCAGTTTGGCGACGCAGAACTCCAGTCACTCGTGCAGCGGGCGCTGCAGTCGAACCTCGACCTCCAGACCGCGGCCTCCCGGATTCGACAGGCACGCGAGCAAGTCATCGTAGCGGGAGCGGCCGGACTTCCTCAGGTGAGCGCGACGGGCGCGGCAGTGAATGTCCACGCCAACTCAAATCCCTTGGGTCAAGCCGACACCCCCGTCAACTTGAAGGTCTACTCCGCGGGGTTCGATGCGACTTGGGAACTGGATGTATTCGGAGCTGTGCGTCGTGGCGTAGAAGCGGCGCGCGCTGCGGAGGAGGCTGCTGAGTGGCAGCTGCGCGATGCTCAGGTCTCTTTGTCCGCGGAAGTGGCGGTCGACTACCTGAGTCTCTGCGCAACTCGCGAGCGCATCAAAATCCTCCGCGACACGCTCGATCGGGAGCAGCAGACACTGAGTCTCACGGATGCACGGCGGAAAGCAGGGTTCGTTTCCGAGCTCGACGTCAATCGGCAGCGTGCCCAACTGGCCTCCACGCAGGCGCAGTTGCCGGCCCTCGAATCCGAAGCGCGCGCGATGGTGCGCTCCTTGACGGTACTGCTGGCCAGAGTGCCCGAGGATGTCCCGGAGGATCTGACCCACCTGCCGGACCAGTTCCCAAACATTCCCACGAGCCTGCCGGAAGGGCTGCCTTCGGATCTGCTGCGCCGGCGACCCGACGTGCGATCGGCGGAACGCCGATTGGAAGGAGCGACTGCCGAAGTGGGCGTCGCCGTGGCGAGCCTGTACCCCCGGTTCGATCTGATCGCTGCAGCAACCTACGCCTCAGACTCGCTGAGCGGCCTGGTCTCGTCGCGCAACTTTGCGCGCGCCGGCATTGGTCTGATCCGGTGGCCGGTGTTTCAGGCAGGGAAAGGGCGTGCGAACGTGCGGGCTCGGGAGGAGCAACGACAGCAAGCCTATCTTGCTTACCAGAAGACGGTTCTGACTGCATTGGAGGATAGTGAGAATGCGCTTGCCCGGCTTCAGGCCGAACAACAGCGGCTGACTGCTCTTCAGGACGCCGAGAATGCGGCGGAATCCTCACTGACGATCGCGCGGGCTCAGTATCAAAATGGGGTCGTTCCGTTTCTCGATGTTCTCAGCGCCGAGTCGGCCCTACTGGATGCGCAGAATCAGGTGATCCAGAGTCGCCTGTCCCTGGGGCAGGCGGGGGCGTCCCTCTACAAGGCTCTGGGCGGAGATTGGACTGCTTCTCCGCCCGCAAATATGCGCCCGAGTTCGTAGGGCTTTGTGACTTCCAACTGGTCGTAACGGCAATCCTGCGGCAGCTTGTCGGGTCGCCACCGCAGGAAGTAGGTAGCGTGTCGGAATCGATCGCCCTGCATGTGGTCATACCTCACCTCGCAGACGCGTTCGATTCTCAGCGGCTCCCAAGCGAGATTCTTGCCAGCGCTCCAACGGCTCTGGACGCCGGGCATGCGACTCGATTCACCTGCCGCGCCTGCCCAGTCCCGCCACGGATGATTCTGCATCGCGTTCCTGCGCAGGGGTTCCAGCTCTTCGGCGAGCTGCTGGCGCTTGGCCATCGTAAACGAGGAAGTGACGCCAACGTGCTGCAGAATGTCGTTGCTGTCATACAACCCCAGTAGCAAAGAACCAACAGCGCTCTTTCCGTCCTTGTACCTGCGAAAGCCGGCGACGACGCATTCGGCGGTCCGAGCATGCTTGACTTTGATCATTGCGCGCTTGCCGGGAAAATATTCACCCGTGGCCGGCTTCGCGACGACACCGTCCAGACCTGCACCTTCGAAACGCGAAAGCCATCCCAGAGCTGTGGCGTAGTCACGAGTGGCCGGGGTGATGTGGAGCGGGGGCTTCGCTTTTCCAAGCAGTCGTTCCAACGCCGTACGCCGGGACTCCTGCGGCTCATGGGTGAGGTCATGTGTGCCGACCTCGAGCAGATCGAACGCGACGAATGAGGCAGGCGCCTGTTTCGCAAGCTTCGCGACGCGCGAGGCAGCCGGATGCAGCCGCAACTGGAGGGCATCGAAGTCCAGGCCCTGCTCGGTCGCGATGACGATCTCGCCGTCGACCACGCAATTTCCCGGCAGCCGTTCGATCAAAATGTCGTGCAGATCGGGAAAGTACCTGTCGAGCGGACGCGCATCGCGACTTTGCACGTACACGCCATCGTGGGTGCGGAAGACAATTGCCCGAAAGCCGTCCCACTTGGGCTCATATAGAAAATCGCCGCTCGGTAGCTCATCCGCAAGCGTGGCGAGCATGGGCTGAATGGGCGGTCTCAATGCAGGTTGCTTCGGCACGATGCAGGGCGACGCAGGGCGCGTGCCCGCGTTGGATCCCATGGAACGGGCGGCGGTTTGCCGTGTTAGATAATTCTTACGGTCGCGTGAAGACCCGCCATGCAATCCCGGCCGGGAGCGTACGTCGCAGAGCCCGCCTCGAGCGAGGACGGGCGACCCTCAGCCGCACAGGAGTGCTGCCTGACATTGCTGGGGGCCTTCTCCCAAGCCATCTGGGAAGCTGATTCCAATGGGCGGGTCGTGCGGGACAGCCCGTCCTGGCGGGCATTCACCGGGCAGGCCCTCGAGCAATTCATGGGACAGGGATGGTTGGACGCCATACATCCGGATGATCGCGAGGCGACCAGACTCCGGTGGCAGCGGGCGGTGGCAGACCGATGCTCCATGAACTTCGAAGTCAGGCTACGGACACGGGCCGGGAGCTATCACTGGACCAACGTGCGCGCGATCCCGGCGTTCTCTCCCGCTGGCGCCGTATTCAAATTTATCTGCCTGAATCTGGACGTTCGTGAGCGCAAGCGCGCCGAGGAAATCGCGCTGCGGAAGGCTGCGGAGCGACAGGGATTTCTGCTGCAACTCAGTGATGAGCTGCGCGGCATGCTCGACACGAGGGATATCCAGCGCTACGTCGCGAGAATGCTCGCTAGCCATCTGGAGATCGATCGCGCGCTATGTGCGGAAGTGTTGGCGGAATCCAAGACACTGCGCGTGTACGCAGACCACGCGGCACCGGGGTTGGCTTCGGCCGTAGGCGACTACCGTTTCGATGAGTTCCAGGACATCGTTGCGGCGCTAGGGTCCGGGCAGGTCCTCGCGGTCTGCGACTCGGAAGTTTCCCGGCTGCTCGGCGAGGCATCGAAGTCGATGCTGCGGACGCTCGACATTCGCGCGTTCGTTGCGGTTCCAATGCTTTGCGAAGAGCAGCTGTCCTGGACAGTCACTGTCGCGACCCGCAACGTTCACAATTGGACGCAAGACGAGATTACGCTCGTGGAGGAGGTAGCCGAGCGGACCTGGACGGGCCTCGAACGCGCACGTGCCGAGACGGCTCTTCGGGAAAGCGAGTTGCGGTTCAGGCGGGTGTTCTCAAATAACATGGTCCCGATGGCCATCTGGACGGTGGACGGACGGATCGAGGACGCCAACGATGCGATGTTGCTCCTGACAGGGCACACGCGCGCCGAGTTGTCGGCCGGCCGCATTCGCTGGGATGAAATGACTCCGCCCGAGGGCCGCGAGCGGGATGCCCTGGCGGTTGCGGAGTCGACGGAGCGGGGGCATTGCACTCCCTATGAAAAGTACTTCAGGCACAGCAGTGGACGGCTGATTCCCATCCTGATCGGCGGGGGCCAGTTCGACGACCAGACCGGCTCGGGCGTGTTGTTTGCCGTCGACCTGAGCCATCGCAAGCACGTTGAGGACAGCCTGCGGATCAGCGAGGAGCGGTTGCGGCTGGCCATAGAAACGGCGCATTTCGGCGTCCATAGTTACGACGTGCCCGGGGATCGTCTGTGGTGGGCGCCCGAGCTCTATACGCTGACCGGTGTCCCTGCGGATCAACCGCTCTCATTGCGCACGATCGAAGAGCTGGTCCACCCCGAGGATCGGCAGCGGATCATGCGGGCGATCCGGGCCTCGCTGGAGCCGGCCGGCCCGGGTCTTTTCGCCGAGGAGTTTCGCATCAACCGGGCCGACAACGGCGAGATCCGTTGGCTGGTCAATCGGGCGCGAACCCTGTTTGACACGGCCGTCTCACCGCGCTGCCCCGTTCGGGTCGTGGGCATCGTCATGGACGTCACCGAGCGTCGCCAGGTAGAAGAGGCTCTCCGGCGGGCCGACAGACAGAAAGATGAGTTCCTGGCCATGCTGGGCCATGAGCTGCGTAACCCGTTGGCGCCCATTCGCAACGCTGGGGATCTCCTGGCGAGGCTGACTCCACACGATCCCCGTGCCGCGGCCCCGATCGCCATGCTTCGCCGACAGAGCCGCCAGCTGGCCAAGCTCGTCGACGATCTGCTCGACGTCTCGCGCATCGCCCGCGGCCGTGTGGAGCTGCATCCGGAGACGTTGGAAGTCAACGAGCTGATGGAGCAGGCGCTCGAGGCGGTCGAGCCCGTGATGCAGGCGAAGCGACAGCTCCTGCAGTTCAGCCGCGCCACTCCCTGCCATGTCTTCGGGGATCGCACGCGCCTGGTTCAGTGCCTCGGCAACATTCTGCACAACGCGGCTAAATACACCGAGCCTGGTGGCGAGATCGATGTCACGATCGACTGCCATCCCGAGTTCGTCGAACTGCGGGTCCATGACACAGGCTGCGGCATCGCCCCCGAGCTGCTCGAGCACATCTTCGATCTCTTCGTGCAGGGCGAGCGCACGCCCGATCGTGCACAAGGAGGGCTCGGAATCGGCTTGTCGGTCGTCAAGCGGCTCCTCAACATGCATCACGGTGAAGTGCGAGCCTACAGTCCTGGCCCGGGGCAGGGTTCGACTTTCGTCGTGCGACTGCCGCGGACTGCAAGGCGTGACCACGCGGCCGAAGCACAACTGCGATCCGAGGCCGGGAGAGCGCTTAGCGTGCTTATAGTCGATGACAACTCGGATGCCGCGGACGCCGTGGCGCAACTGTTGAGATTGTCGGGGCATCGGGTGGAAGCGGCCTACAGCTCACTGACGGCGCTGGAGGCTGCCGAAAGGCTGCAACCCGATGCCATTGTGCTCGATGTGGGACTGCCTCATCTGGATGGTTACGAAGTCGCCCGGCGATTGCGAGGCAATCCCGCAACTCGTGAGGCGTTCATCATCGGACTGACCGGATATGGACAACCCGAGGACATCGCTCGGGCGCGGGAGGCGGGCTTCGACGACTACCTGATCAAACCGGCCGACCCGGATCGCCTGGACGAACTGTTGTCCACCGTGGCAGCCACGGACCACCACTAGCTCATAGCCGGCTCGGGCGCATTTCGTGCTGGTACCCCAGGTGATGCATCAGTTGGAGAACTCGCGATGGCTCGATACGGCAAGAAGGCGCAGAGCAAGGTCAAACGCGCGATGCACGAGCGCAAGGCAGGCACGCTGAAGTCCGGGCGCTCCGGTCGCAAGGTCAAGAGCAAGAAGCAGGCAATCGCGATCGGATTGTCGGAGGCTCGCAAGGCCGGAGCCAAGGTGCCGAGCAAGCGAACGAGCCGGAAAAGGAAATAGGGCGGTAGCGGGGGTCCCTCACGGTTGGCCCTGACCTCCGCCGGAGCCGTAGATGTTGCCCGTGGCGAAACTCGCATCGCTGGCCGCCAGCTGAACGTAGATCGACGCCAGCTCCGCAGGTTGGCCTGGTCTTCCCAACACGGTGGCACTGCCGAACGATTTGTACTTCTGTACCGATGCGCCGCCGCTGATCTGCAGCGGTGTCCAGATCGGCCCCGGAGCCACACCGTTGACGCGTATGCCGCGGCCCCCCAGCTGTTTGGCCAGTGACTTCACGTAATTCATGGTGGCGGCCTTCGTCTGCGCGTAGTCGTACAGCTCGGCGGACGGGTCGTAGGCCTGTTCGGAAGTGGTTCCGATGATGCAGGCGCCGGGCTGCAGATGCGGCAGCGCCGCCTTGATGATCCAGAAGGGCGCGTAGATGTTGGTCTTCATCGTGGCATCGAAGTCCTCGCTGCTGATGTCGAGGATGGAGGGGTGCGATTGCTGTCGCCCGGCATTGCAAACCACGATGTCCAGCCCGCCGAGCTTCTGCACCGCCTCCGCCACCAGCCGTTGGCAGAACGTTTCATCGCGCAGGTCGCCCGGAATCGACACACCGGTGCGTCCTGCTTCCTCGATCAGTCGAATGACTTCGCGAGCGTCGGGCTCTTCCGTCGGGAAGTAGTTGATGGCTACGTCCGCCCCCTCGCGGGCGTAAGCGATCGCCGCTGCCCGGCCCATGCCGGAATCGCCTCCGGTGATCAGCGCCTTGCGTCCCGTCAGGCGTCCGGAACCCCGGTAGGTCTTCTCGCCGTGATCGGGCCTCGGGTCCATTTGGCTTGCAAGGCCGGGCCAAGGCTGCGATTGCTCCTTGAAGGGCGGCTTGGGATACAGGGTTCGGGGGTCTTTCATGGAAAGAGATTCAGCAGACCCTATGCCTTGTTGCGCTCAAGAAGTCGCGACTGATCGCCCACGGCAACACGTACCAGCAACCCAACGACGGCGCGCGCGCAATCGCGGCCGTGGATGCCGCCGGCGCGGTGCTCTCGACCGCGGCGCATGTTCCGATACACTGCGACGCGGTTTGGTTAGACTAGAGTGCCGTCCGAACCAGAGGCACCCACAGGCCCCCGGCGGACGTGCGCCTCCCAGGACCATGACGCAACAACAAGACCCGACTGATCGTCGGTCCGCGACGGACCTGACTGACCTGAGCGAACTCGAGCGTACGCGGGCGCACCTGGCCGCGGTCGTTGCGACATCTGAAGACGCCATCGTCAGCAAGACTCTAGAGGGTATCGTCACCTCCTGGAACGGCGCGGCTGAGCGCCTTTTCGGCTATACCGGTGAGGAGATGATCGGGCAGCCGATCCTGACGATCATTCCTGCCGAGCTTCAGTATGAGGAAGACGACATTCTCGCCAAGCTTCGCGCTGGCCACCGGGTGGACCGTTTCGAGACCGTCCGACTGCACAAGAGTGGGCGGCGCCTCGAGCTTTCCGTGACGATTTCGCCAGTTTTGGACGCACACGGTCGCGTGGTAGGCGCCGCCAAGATCGCGCACGACATCAGCGACCGGAGGCGCGCCGATCAAGCACTCGCGGAGGAGGCACAAGCACGCGAAGCGCTTGCCGAGATCGGCAGCGCGATTGCGACTCAGTTGGATCTCGAGGGCATCGTGCAGCTCGTGACGGATGAGGCTACCCGTTTGACGGGAGCTGCCTTCGGGGCATTCTTCTACAACGTGATGAAGGACGAGTCTTATTGGCTGTATACGCTCTCCGGAGCTTCCCGCGAGAGCTTTGCCAAGTTCCCGATGCCTCGCAACACGGAGGTCTTCGGGCCGACCTTCCGCGGCGATGGCATAGTGCGCAGCGACGATATCCGCAAGGACCCACGGTATGGCAAAAATGCACCCTACCAGGGAATGCCGCCCGGACATTTGCCGGTCTGCAGCTACCTTGCCGTGCCGGTGGCGCTGCACAACGGCGAGGTCATCGGCGGAATGTTTTTCGGCCATCCTGAACCGGGGGTGTTTACCGAGCGCGCGGAGCGGTTGGCCGTCGGCATTGCAACGCATGCGTCCATCGCAATGGGAAACGCTCGGATGTTCCAGGCGCTGAAGGATCAGGAGCAGCGCCTGAAGGAGGCGGTGGAGGCGGAGCGGCAGGCGCGCTCGGAAGCCGAACGTCTCGGTCACCTCAAGGACGAGTTTCTCGCCACGCTGTCCCACGAGCTGCGCACGCCGCTAAACGCGATCCAGGGCTGGGCCGTGTTGCTGCAGGAGAGGAACATTAGCGAGGACGATCGCAGCCGTGGCCTGCGGACCATCGAGCGTAACGTGCGTGCGCAGACGCAGATCGTCAACGACCTGCTGGACATGAGCCGGATCATTTCCGGAAAGATTCATTTGGAAGTGCAGCCGCTGCACCTCCACGAGGTCGTTGGCAACTCCGTGGACGCCATTCGGCAGACGGCGGAGGCGAAGCAGGTTCGGTTGCAGTCGATGCTGGATTCGACGATCGGTTGGGTTCGAGGCGATCCCAACCGTCTCCAACAGGTGTTGTGGAATCTCCTGTCGAACGCGGTGAAGTTTACTCCCTCCGGCGGACGCATCCAGGTCGTCCTGGAACGGGTTAACTCACACGTGGAGATTGTCATCGAGGATACGGGTGTCGGCATTCGCCCCGAATTTCTCCCCTATGTGTTCGACCGGTTTCGGCAGGGGGACCCCTCGATCACACGCCGGTTCGGCGGACTGGGGCTGGGCCTTTCAATCGTTCGAACTCTGGTCGAGCTGCACGGCGGATCAGTGCGAGTGAAGAGTCCTGGGGAGAATCAGGGCAGTACGTTTGTAGTCGCTCTTCCGGTATCGCACGTCCGCGACGAAGGTGCGGCCGACGCCCGTGGGGTACTCGCGCCTCGGCCCCTGGAGGAAGTAGAAGTGCCGCGCCTGGATGGGGCCCGCATTCTAGTCGTGGACGATGAGCCGGATGGCCGAGCTCTGATCGGACGCATCCTGGAAGGCCGTGGCGCTGTGCCCCTTTGCGTAGGAAGCGCGGAGGAGGCGCTGAACGCGCTGCAGCAGGAGCGATTCGATATCCTGCTCAGCGATATCGGCATGCCCAACACGGACGGCTACGAGCTGTTGCGGCTCGTCCGCGTCCTCGACGCAACGCGCGATCGACCGATCCCCGCGATCGCCGTCACGGCGTACGCCCGCTCGGAGGATCGACAACGCTCCTTGCTCGCTGGATATCACATGCACCTCGCCAAGCCCGTGGAGGCACGGGAGCTGGTCGCCGGTGTCGCGAGTCTTTTGCAGCTGAGCCGAAACTCTCCTCCGGGCTGACTGACGCTCAAGACCAGGTTGAGGGTCGGGCGTGTAGGACAGGACTGACCGGAGAATCCCTTCAGACCTGACGGCGCCTGCGATGGCCGGTCACTAAGGTGATACGGCTCATTCAACTCCCCGGGAGGAATCATGGCCAAGGCTAGAAGGACCGCGCGCAAGAGCTCGCGGACAAAAAGTCGGACCTCGCGCGGCGGCGGTGCCAACCGCGCGGCCTCGCGTCGGCAGTCTTCCAGCGACGCCATCGCGCTTCTGAAGGCCGACCACCGCCAGGTCGAGAAATGGTTCGACCAGTTCGAATCAACCAACTCCGGCAGTCGCAAGCAATCGCTCGCGGGACAGATCTGCAAGGCGCTGGAGGTACACACGCAGATCGAGCACGAGATCTTCTACCCCGCCTTCCTCGAGGCGACGGACGACGAGGACATTCACCACGAGGCCGAGGTCGAGCACGACGCCGCCAAGAAGCTCATCCAGGAGATCGAAGCTTCCGGGCCTGACGATGACTACTACGACGCGAAGGTCAAGGTGCTGTCCGAGATGATCAAGCATCACGTCAACGAGGAAGAGCAGCGGGACGGAATGTTTGCCAAGGCGCGGCAGGCGCGAATGGATCTCGATTCGCTTGGCGAGCAACTCGCGGCACGCAAGGCGGAGCTGATGGGAGAGGAGGGATCCGACGCTCAGTCCTCAGCCCAACGCGGCAGGTCGGCCACGCTGCGCCAGGAGCGCGGGGCACCAAGGATGGCGCGGCAGTATCGCGCTCATTAGGTCGCGTTTCTGGCGACAGCTGGGGCCCGGGCTGGTCACCGGTGCCGCCGACGATGACCCCAGCGGGATCGCCACGTATGCCCAGGCCGGCGCGCAGTTTGGCTTCGGCCTGGGATGGACGCTGGTTGTTGCCTACCCTTTGATGGTGGCCATCCAGGCCATCTGCGCGCGAATTGGGCGGACAACCGGGCGAGGCATAGCGGGCAACGTACGCCGACACTACCCGCACGTCGTCCTCCACGGCATCATCGTGCTGCTGTTCTGCGCCAACGTTCTGAACATCGGCGCTGATCTCGGCGCCATGGCTCAGTCCATGCGCCTGTTGGTTCCGATCCCTGTCTGGATATCGGTCGTGATCTTCGGGGCGGTGTGTATCGCGGGCCAGATATTCCTCAAGCACAAGCGGTATGTGACCGCGCTCAAATGGCTGACGCTGAGCTTGCTGGCATATTTCGGGACCCTGTTCGCAGTGCGCGTCTCGTGGCTAGAGCTGCTTGCAGGCCTTCTACCGCGCTGGCGAACGTCGAGCGACTTCTGGATGATGGTCGTGGCGATCCTCGGTACAACCATCAGCCCCTATCTCTTCTTCTGGCAGGCCGAGCAGGAGGTCGAAGACACGAAGGCGCTGCCGCTTCGAGAACCGTTGCTGGAGGCTCCGGATCAAGGGCCCAGCGCGCTGGCGCGCATCCGACTCGATACGCTGCTGGGAATGGCGGCGTCGAATCTGGTAGCGCTCGCCATCCTCGTTACTTTCGCCGCCACGCTCCATACTAACGGCTCCCACGAGATCGGGACCGCAGCCCAGGCCGCCGAGGCGCTACGTCCCATCGCCGGAACGTGGGCGTTCGCGCTGTTTTCCATCGGCATCATCGGCACGGGCCTGCTTTCGGTTCCTGTGCTCGCTGGATCTGCCGCGTATGCCCTCGGTGAGGCCCGGCAATGGCCGGTAGGACTCTCGCGAGCGCCGGTGCAAGCCAAAGCCTTCTATGGCGCCATCGTCGTGGCGACTCTGCTCGGCGCACTCGGCAACATTCTGCGCGTCAACCCGATTCAGGCGCTGGTCTGGTCAGCAGTCATCAACGGGATCGTCGCGACGCCTGTCATGGTGATCGTCATGCTCCTCGCGTCCCGCGCCGATGTCATGGGCCGGTTCCCGATCTCGTTGCGTTTGAAAGTGACCGGCTGGCTGGCAACCGCGGTCATGGCTGCGGCCTCTGTGGGCTTCGTATGGTCAGCTTCCTGAAACGGGGACGGCTGCCTGGCAGGTCGCGACGATCACAAATGAGCCAGGACGGTTACGCCGGCTTCCTCGTGTCCCGACGGAACCGCACCGACCTCGTTTCCGATCCGATGAAACTCGATGTCGATGTGTGCATCCCCGACCGGAAGCGCGCGGATGCGCAGCGTTTCGATGTCCTCGGGCAGCAGCGGACGGTGGATCCGGACTTCCTTCCTGCCTCCATCGATGTGCAAGCCCAGCCCTGCCTGCAACAGCATGAACACCGATCCGCTGGCCCAGGCCTGCGGCAGGCAGGCCACGGGATAGGGCACCGGAGCCTGCGCGCCCTTACGCGCAAATCCACAATAAAGCTCGGGCAAGCGCATCGCGAACTGATTGGCAGCCTCGAAAACATCCGACAGCACCTTCACGGTCTGAGCCCTGCCGCCGTAGCGGGCAATTCCGGCCGCGCAGATCGACGTGTCATGCGGCCATACCGAACCGTTGTGGTACGACATCGGGTTGTAACGTACCTCGCCGTCATGCAGTGTCCGTATGCCCCAGCCGCTGCTGAACTCCTGCGAGAGAAGGTGTGCGCTCACACTTGCTGCGCGCTCCCGCGAGGGCACGCCGCAGAACAATAGATGGCCTGCGTTGGAAGCGCGCACCCGGCAAGGACTGCCCTCACCATCCAGGGCAATCGCGTAGAAATTCAACTCCGGAATCCAGAATCGCTCCTCGATGGCACGGCGGAGGGCGCGGGCACGACGATTCCAGGACTCCGAGGGAGCGCTCTGCTGGCGCGCTGCGGCCAACCTGGCCATCGCCTCGAAAGCGGCACAGACGTATCCCTGTACCTCCACCACGGCAATCGGCCCCTGCGGCAGGCGTCCATCCGCATGAAAGATCGAGTCCTGGCTGTCCTTCCAGCCTTGATTGGCAAGCCCCGTCTTCTCACCGCGTGCATAGTCGAGAAAGCCAGTGGCACTGCGGCTGAGGCGCGCCTCGATCCAGCTCACGGCCGCGAGAAGTTGTGGCCAGATCGAATCGACCAGCGTCCTTTCCCCTGTGCGCTCCTCGTACGCGCCTGCCAACATCACGAACAGGGGCGTCGTATCGACGCCGCCGTAGTAGCGCCCGAACGGAATCTCCTTGAGCCTCGCCATCTCCCCTCGGCGGGTCTCATGCATGATCTTCCCCGGCTCCGAGTCGCGGAACGGGGATGTCTCGGTTGCCTGTGTCGAGGCCAGGAATCGCAACACGCCGGCAGCCAACTGTGGATCCAGCCACAGCGTCTGCAGGGCAGTGATGATGGCGTCACGTCCAAACTGCGTGGAGAACCAGGGAATGCCCGCGTAAGGATACGGGCCGGTCGACAAGGGCGTAGTCAGCAGCGCAAGGTCGGAGTGAGATTTTTCGATCCACTGGTTGAAGAGTCGGGCTGAGGTCTCGACAACCGCCGACGCCCGCAGGCGCTCGTGCGCTGTTCGCATCGCCGCGTTGCATGCCTCCTCGTATCTGACCCTCGTGGGCGGCGCTTCCTCGGCAGGGCCTACCTCGACATACAAATCTTCGGTCGCCCGCCGTTCGAGCTCGATGACAAACTCGGCGGTTTCCGCGCTCAGCGATAGCGGCTTTCGGGAGAACTCAATCTCCGTAACGCGCGTGACGTCATCGAGACCCAGATACGCAAGCCGCACGCTGCGCTCACCTAGAACCGGTGCAAGAACTTCACCACGCCGGGGCCGTACATGTCCCTGGACTTCGAAGATGTCGACGAAATCCGCCGCGAACGCCAGCCGGATGGGCACAAGTGCTTTGGATTCGCTGAAGTTGCTGAGAGTGAGGCGTTCGTACAAACGTCCCGACCGCAGCAACCGGCAACGCTCGAGGTGGATCACGCCCTGGGGAATGACTCTTTCGCCAAGAGCCGGAAGGGGCCGGTTGGTCAGGTGAGCCGTAAAGGTCGTGTTGTCTTGTGAGATGGCAGCGCCCAGCAGCGAGACAGGCCTGCCGGCGATCGAGAGCTCGAAGCGCGAAAGCAGGCGTGTGTCGTTTGTGAACAGCCCGTCGTCCCCATCGTGAACATCACCGAGCGCGTCCGCCAGCAGAAAAGTATCCCCGTCCTTGAGCGTAAATCGGGGCAGCAGGCCCCGGCGCGGCCCGGATGACTCCGCAGGGAGCGTCACGAAACCAACCTGACGCGATCCCGGTGGGAGCGGAGCAGCTTCTCGTACACGTGAATGTAGGACTCGGCCATGGCTTTCGCGGTGAATCTCCGAGCAAATACCTCGCGGACGCGCTGTCGGTCGAGGTGTACGGCGCGCTCGATCGCCTGAGCCGCCGCTTCCTCGGAATCGACGATAAATCCCGTGACGCCGTCGTCAAGCACTTCTGGAACGGAGCCGCAGTTCCAGGCCACCACCGGGGTGCCGCAGGCCATCGATTCGATCATGACCAGCCCGAACGGCTCCGGCCAGTGGATCGGGAAGAGCAGTGCGAGCGCATCGCCCAGGAAGCGCGGCTTGTCGGCGTCGCCGATTTCTCCGACGAACTCGATCAGCGGATCGTCCAGCAAGGGGCGGATGACCTCCTCGAAGTAGTCCGCATCGGCGCGGTCTACCTTCGCCGCGATCTTGAGAGGGATTCGAACTCGCTTGGCGAGACGGATCGCCATGTCAGCGCGCTTCTCCGGAGACAGGCGTCCAAGGAACGCCAGATAGGGTTTCACCGGGGCTCGGGGCGGCAGATGCAGACCGGGGGCCAGGCCGTGCGGCACGGTCGCCAGCCAGTTTGCATTCGGGATCGGTGCGCGCTGCGAATCGGAGATGGAGACCAGCCCGAACTGGGGCCAACGGGCAAGAGTCGCGTGCAGGTCCGGTATGTCCAGCCTGCCGTGCAGCGTCGTTACCGTGCTGCCTGCGAGATTCTCGAAAAAGGGCAGGTGCAGCAAATGCGTATGGAAATGCAGAACATCAAAGCTGGATGCGTGCCTGCGGACTTCGTGGAGCATGGACAGGTGGGCGGACAGCTCACAGGTCAGCAGTTTGGGATCGAGACGCAACGCTTGTTCGCGACAGGCCACGAGACGCGCTTTTGTGCGCGCGTCGCCTGCTGCGAACAGCGTTACGTCGTGGCCAAGGTCTGTCAATGCGTCGCAGAGACTGGCGACCACCCGTTCTGTGCCGCCGTATAACTTCGGCGGCACGGCTTCGTAGAGCGGTGCCACCTGCGCAATCTTCATGTCGGTTCCTGATGTTCAAGTTCACAAACTTGTAACGAACGGAACCGGGAACGGTTCAGTCGCGAATGGCGGATGCGACTGCCTTGGAGACCAGAAAAACACCGGCCAACACGCCTACAACGGTCAGCCCGGTCAGGACGGGGAAAGTCATGGCGGTCGTGGTCACCGCCTCGCCGGCATGAGGGCGTAACAACTGCATACGCCGTGTGGTCATCTTCCAGCCAAGCTCCCCAAGCCGGGCTTTGAGTACCGTCTGCGCAAGAGGGATCAGCGTGGTCTCTTCATCCGCGACGTGGTGCAGTACCTTACGAACCATTAACGTGAACGCCTGGTCGAACTCCGCATCGCGGGGCTGTAGTTGCCGCACCTGCTCGACCAGATCGCGGACTTCATCGTGGTCCGAGATGCTCCTGTCCAGTTCCTCGGTATTCGCACCAGCCTCGAAAAGAGCTGGATAGAAGATCTCTTCCTCGAGTTGCGCGTGAATCTCGAGCGCCAGACAGACATTGGCGGCCAAGGCGCGCTTTCGTGCCGGAGACATCCCGGTGCGATAGCGCCTGAATGCCGCAAGCACGTGCGTGTGATCGAGGCGAATCATGGAAGTGATGCTGGGTGATACCCGTCGCGAGGCTCGCGTTGCTGCGGCGCCAATGGCCTCTGACGCCTCGCTCATCTTCCGTTTGACGGAGAACCGCTTCTCAAGAGCGTCCAGCGTCTGGTCCACCTGGTCACGGGTTGCGTTGGCCTGTTCTTCCAGTTTTCCGGGATCTGCTGACTCGGTCGCGCTGGTCATGATGAGGTCCTCGTCAGTACATCTTTGTCTTTGGCCAGGGAGCGTGCCGTCCGCTCTGGCTTGAGGGATTCCGGTTTGAGCTTGTGCGACGCCGCGACCGTAACGACGATCCCGATCAGGATCGTGCCTGCGCCGACAATCAAGGCTGCAAGCCAGGGCGCGACAACGACGCTCAGTCCAAGCACGGCCGCGGCGAGGAGCACGAGCAGCCCCGCGAACACGACGGCGCCGCCCGCGGCGACGCCGGCCGCAGCCGTCAGGATCCGGTTGAGCGTCTGAGTCAGCTCCGCGGCGGCGAGGGACAACTCTTGTCGAAGCAGCGTGGCCAGTTCGTGGGTCAACCGTCGCAGCAGCGTGGTGACGCTCTGGGATTCCCGGTGGTCGAACTCGACCGGATGTTGCTCCGGACGCATCTGTATGCGACTTGCCATGCCCTGTCTCATCACTCCGGCGCGGATGGCGGGTATGCAGCAAGCGCTGTTCCGACACGACGGGCCGCCGCCTCGCGCACCGCGAGCTGACGCAGGATCATCCGCACTCCCGGAGGCGACAACTCCTGCCATTCGACTGCGAAGCCGGCCAGCACTTCTCGAACCACTTCTCCGACGATCTGGGTTTCCAAGTGCGCCCCGGCTTCGGGCACGTCCAGTCGAAGGACAATTCTGGATCCCACACCGAGGCGATGCTCGCTGCTCACGAGCGCACCGCTCGAGCTGATGTCCCGGATTTGGCCTATGAGTGTGAGTCCACGCGGGCCGCTGACGTGGACCGCGAGACGTGCGGGCAGCCGTTCGCCAAATCTATGTTCCATATACGTACCCCTCCGTTAGAGTGCTTTCAGATCCGTGGCTGGATTGTCTTTAGATTGATCCTTTTCATATTGGTTGCGCCGACGATGATCGCCACCACGGCAAGTCCCGCCACGACGGCTGCGAAGGTCGCGTGAGCCGCAGGCGGTGCGACGAACGTTGCTAAAAACCCGACGCCCAGAACCGGTAGCGAGTTGCCGAGATAACACATCAGCAGGTAGCTGGATACGACTTCGGCTCGGTGTTCTTGCGGTGCAATCTCGTTCACGACCTGCAGGCTGCCACGATAGGACAGCGCCATGGCGACACCGGAGAGGACGGCTGCGGCGAGCAGCCATGTCATCGAGCGGAAAGCTTCCGCGCAGACCAGCAGCGCCACTCCCGGAAACACGCAGCCGGCGCCGGCGAACATCGCGGTCCAACTCTTCAGCTGGCGGCTCAGCGCCGCTGTCAGGCAGGCGACAGCAAAGAAGATCGTGACGATGCCGCCTATGACGGCCACGTTCGACAGGTGCAGTTCGCGAGTCACCAGCCCCGGTACCAGGGCGGAGAAGAAGCCGCCGAGCGCGAACGCGGCGAACGCCATGCACGCGGGCGCAACGAACGGGAGGCGGATATTGGCGGGCACGCCCACGCGGGGGCGGAGGTCGAGGTCCGCAAGCCGCTTCGGCTTGCTCCCAGCGGTTTCCTTGACGCGCAGGAGTGACACCAACATGGCGATCAGTACGACCAGGTAGACGATGAAGACGATGCGCAATGGGGCTGTAACGTATTGAGCAAGCAAACCGGCGAGGATGCCGCCCACCGCCAGCCCCCCGAGATTGCCGGCACTGGCGATGATGGCGGCTCGCGATCGATTCTTGCGCGGCTCGAGTTCCGCGATCCAGGCGGTGAGTGCGGCGGCGCCCAGACCTGCGGCGAAGCCGTTGATGGCTCTGCCCACCATCAGACCGGTCATGCCGCCGGCGAGCAGGAACGTGGCGGCACTCAGAAGGGTCAAGGCGAACGAGGCCAGTGTCGTGACGCGTCGCCCGATCTGATCGGATAGACGCCCAAACAGAAACAGGACGCCGAGATTGCCGACGACATAGACGGCATAGACGACGGTGACGCCCAGTGGCGAGATGCCGAACTCACGCTGGTAGATCGGATATAGCGGCGTCAGTACTGTGCTGCCGATGTAGAGGGCGCCAATGGCGAGCGTCGCGATCCACATCGGCGATAAAGCTCAGCGGGCGGCTGTCGCCGTGCTGGTGTAGTCGTTCGTCGTGCCTGTCGGGGAGGACCACCCGTTACCCTCATCCACGGATCGCGGGACCGGAGCGGGTGACTGCGAGGGCGTGGCACCGTTCTGCGCCGCCAGCGTGCCCGGCAGCGACATCGAGCGGACATAGGCGGAGAGCTGCCACAGCTGCTCGTCCGGGATCTTGCCTCCCCAGGCGGGCATGCCGTTCGGACGACCCTCGATCAGAGTCTGATGGATCTGTTCGAGGCGTCCGCCATAGATCCATTCGTCATCCATCAGCGGCGGGCCCATGCCGCCGCCGCCGTTGGAGTGACATCCGGAGCAGTTGTACTGCCCGAACAGCCGCTTGCCGGTGTTTACCGCTTCTGGGTTGTCGTAGTACCGATCGGCACGGGGGTCGATGGTCGTCAACGAATGGCCTACGCCCGGCGTAAGGGCAGTATCGATGACGCCCGTACCCGCCGTTCCGGTACCTGCATCGACAGCAGGCGAAGAGGGTGAGTTCTTTGCGCACGCCGCTGTCAGGAGCAGCACAAGGACGGCGCAGCTAGTGGGGAAGCGCGAAGACATAAAGCGTCCCTCCGGCTGTGGTGTGCTTGGGAAGATCCGACATCGTATTTATCATTCCGAGCGCGGCCGAGCCGTCGCGTGGATCCACCGGTCCGGACACGACCGCGCCCGACCAGCCGCCCACACCGGATAGCACTGCGATGTATTGGTGGCCATCAGGCCCCTTGTAGCTGACGGGTTGGCCGATGATTCCGCTGTCGACCCGGTATTTCCACAACAGCTCGCCTGTCTTGGCGTTCAATGCCTTGAACCAGCCGTCCATGGTTCCGTAGAAGACCAGGTCGCCTCCGGTCACCACCGTGCCGGACCACACCGGGAAGTTCTCCTTGACGCTCCAGGCAGCACGGCGTCGCACTGGGTCCCAGGCTGTGACCTCGCCACGATTGCCGCCCGGGCCGGGTTTCATGTGCACGTTCGCGCCGACGTAGGGCGTGCCGGCGATGTAACTGACCTGTTGGTTTAGCCAATCCATGCAGATGTTCTCGTGCGGGATGTACATCAGCCCGGTCTGGGGACTGAAGCTGCTCGGTTCCCAGTCTTTGGAACCCGAGGCCGTCGGACAGATGTCGTGGATCTCCTGGCCGAGGCGCGGAGTCTTGCTCTTATTCTCGATCGGCCTGCCGGTCTTCAAGTCCACCCCGCGCGTGGAGTTGACGGGCCCATACGGATCGGCGGACAGCACCTGCCCGGTGCTGCGGTCGATCACATAAATGTACCCGTCGCGGTCGGGGTGCACGAGCACCTTGCGCATCTTTCCGCCGAACGGCATGTCCAGCAGGATCTGTTCGTTGACGCCGTCGTAATCATCGTGGTCGTGCGGGGAATACTGATAGAACCACCGGGCCGAGCCCGTCGCCGGATCGCGGGCGAAGATGCCGGCGGTCCATTTGTTGTCACCCGGGCGCTGGTCGGAGTTCCACGGGCCGGGATTTGCGGTGCCGTAGAGGACGGAGTCGAGGTCCGCATCGTAGTTCGCCCAACCCCAGACAGTCCCGCCGCCAATCTTCCATAGCCCTGCCGGCCAGGTCGAGACACCCAGATCCTTACCCGACTCCGAAGCGTAGGGAGCTTTGAACTCGGACCCGATCAACACCTGGGAGTCGGGGCCCGTGGTGTAGGCTTTCCACAGGAGCTTACCGGTGTTTTCGTCCAGCGCGGCGAACCAGCCGTGGACGCCCATTTCTCCACCGGAGTCACCGACGTAGACGTGACCCTTGGCTACGAGCGGCGCCATAGTGATCGACTCGCCCGCGTTGATGTTGCCAAGGAGAGTGCGCCAGACCGGCTTGCCCGTTTCCGCATCCAGTGCGATGGTCTGACCGTCCAACGTGTTGAAGATGTATTTGCCCGAATCATAGCTGCCGCCGCGATTGACCACGTCGCAGCAGGCGACGCCCTGACTTGCAGGGACCGGCTTCGGAGCGAACTGCCATTTCAGCGGCGCACCTTCCTTACTCAGATCCAGTGCGTACACATAGTTGGGATATGCGGTCACGATGTACATCGTGTTGCCGGCCACGATCGGCGCGGCTTCCTGCCCTTTGTTCACGTTCAGTGAGAAGGTGATGATCGGTTGCAGGCCTTTCACGTTCGTCGCATTCAGTTCGGTCAACGACGAGAATCGCGTCGCGGCGAAGTTCTTCTGCGGCATCGTCCACTGCCCGTCATCAGCGGGAGCGTTCGCCGCGCTCGGAGCGGTCTTGCCGGCGTCCGGCGTGGGATCGGCGATCGCATGGCCGATTTCCTCTGCGGAAAAGACGTCACTGGCAGGAACCGGCGCCGGCACCGTCTGGGCCAACGCGGCAGCTGTTGTAGCCGCGGTCAATGATGCAACGATCCACACATTCCATTTCATAAGAGCCGAACCTCTCAGCCCGCGCAGCGCGGCAAAATCAGGTATGCCGGTACGCTGAAGATCGTGGCGACGGCGAACGCTGCGCCCAGAACCAGTCCCCACATACCAAGGAAGCGCGTACGCCCGGCGCCAGCTTCGAGCAGATGGGAATGGCCGCCGGGACCTTCATCACGCGTGCGCATCAAGATGCGGCCCGAGCCAACGAGGGCCGCGATCGCCAGGATCAGCGCCGCCAGAGAAAGAAGCTCGGCTACCGCTCCTGCCGCCGCGTAGCCGCATGACGGGGAGCTCGAAAGCGCGAATCCCGCGCAGAGTTGCAGAAACCACGCTCCGGGCCCGCCCCACAACCCGAACGCGCTCTCGAGCCAGGCGACTTTGTGCCGATGAGGCGCGGGATGATGCGTGAGGGCGGCCTGATCGTTCATGTGCCGAATCCGAGCAGGGGAGTGATGTAGTAGGTCGTGAAGACAAACAGCCAGACGATGTCCACGAAGTGCCAGTAGATGACGCCGGCCGAGACGGTCAGCCGCCGGCGAGGGCTGAAGTAGTCCAGAGCGGTCCAGGCAAACAGCGCGGCAAGGACCAGCAGGCCGATGAGGACGTGCGCGATGTGGAAGCCCGTCGTCACGAAATACAGTGACGCGTAGCTCGACGTGCCCAACTGGAACGGCTTGGCATGCCACTCGAAGAACTGGATGAGCGTGAAGACGGCGCCGAGCAGAAACGCCATCGCAAATCCAAACAGAGCCTTGTTCCGGCGCAGGTCGAGGACGCCTCGCTCGCCTATCCAGGCGAAGACGCTCGAAAGCAGCAGGATTACCGTGTTGGGCCCCGCCAGCTTCAGGGGCGGATGGGCTTCGAGAACCCAGCCTGATGAGGCGGTGGCGCCCGTATAGTAATAGCAGAACAACAGATAGCTGAAGAGCGCCGCCTCGGTCGCGATGAGCGTTCCAACTCCCCACAGTCCAATGCCGCGTCGTCCGATTGGACCGACGGGCAACCGCTGGGGAGTGGCTAAAGCGACCTCGACGTCACGCATGCGTCGCCTCCCGCTCTCTGAGCTCGCGCCGCGGCCACATCCAGCTCAGTATCGCCAACCCCGTGATGAGCCCGCCGATGATCACCACAGACCAGATCTTGAGCAGCAGACCGATGAACACGATGGCCAGGCCGGCTGCGAGGAGTAGCGGCGCGACCGTGTCCTCGGGCATTTCCAGGATCATGTCGGGCGCGGCATCGAGCGCAGTAGTGCCCACTGTCTCCTTGCCCTCATCCAGGAGCAGGCCTCGATCGAGGCTGGACACGACCGTGTCTTCTTTCAGCCGGCTCTCCCACAGCGGGTGCCGCGAAGCGACGGTGGGAATCACCGCAAAGTTGTAAGGCGGCGGGGGGGAGGGCACTGACCACTCGAGCGTCGGGGCATCCCAAGGATTGGCCGTTGCGGGTGCGCCGGCGCGCAGGCTCTTCAGGACGTTGACGACGAACAGCAGTATTCCCAGCGCGAGCACGAAGCTGCCGATCGTCGTGATCAGGTTCAGCGTGTCCCATCCCATGTCAGAGTTGTAGGTGTAGACCCTGCGCGGCATCCCCAGCAGCCCCGTTAGGTGCATCGGCAGAAATGCGAGATTGAACCCGATGAACGTCAGCCAGAAGTTCCAGCGGCCCAGTCGCTCATCGAGCATCCGGCCCGTCATCTTCGGGAACCAGAAATACGTCGCTCCGAGCACGGGGAAGACGTTGATCCCGATCAGCACGTAGTGCAGGTGCGCAACGACGAAGTACGTATCCGTCAGCTGCCAGTCGACCGGCACGCTTGCCGTCATGAAGCCCGATACGCCGCCGATGACGAACAGGATGATCATGGAGGAGAAGAACATGAAGGCCGTCGTGATGACGGGCCGTCCCAGCCAGATCGTGGCGAGCCAGGCGAATACGGCCACTGCGGAGGGGAAGACGATGGCGATGGAGGCACCGGAGAAAAACGACAGTCCCAGAGTGGGCAGCCCGGTCGCGAACATGTGGTGCACCCACACCCCGAATCCGAAGATCATGGTAGCGACGGTTGCGAGGGCGACCAGCGAGTAGCCGACCAGCGGGCGGCGGCAAAACACCGGCAGACCGTCCGAAACCATTCCCATGGCCGGCAGAACGATGGCGTAGACCCACGGATGGCCGAAGATCCAGAACAGGTGTTGCCACAGAAGCGGTTGCCCACCCGCGTTGGTATCGAAGAAGTGCGTGCCGTATTGCCGGTCGAGCCACAAAAGCAGGAATGCGAGGCTCACCGCGGGTATTACCAGCAGGTTTGCGACGCTTGCTGTGAGCGTGCCCCACACCATGATGGGGAGCCTGTTGATCGACATGCCGGGCGCCCGTGTCCGGAACGCTGTCACGACGAAATTGGCCGCTCCGACCGTGGTGGAGATCCCCAGGAATACCATGCCGAGCGCGTAGAAGTCCTCGTTCAGGCCCGGGTTGTAGTCGCGGCTGGCGTACGGGACGTAGTTGAACCAACCGTCATTGGGGCCGTTGCCCGTCAGAAATCCGACATAAAGGAAAATGCCCGCCGCCAGATAGACCCAGTAACTCAGCGCGTTCATCCGCGGAAAGGCCATGTCGCGGCTGCCAATCAGTAGCGGCCACACGTAGTTCGAGAAGCCCGACAGGATGGGACCTGCGTACAGGAAGATCATCGTCATCCCGTGCGTCGAGAAGAGTTGGTTGTACTGATCCGGAGTGAGGAAGGTATTGTTGGGACGGGCCAGCTGCCACCGCATGACGAGCGCTTCGATCCCGCCCAGGGCCAGGAACGCGAACGCCGTAACGATGTAGCGGATGCCGATCCTCTTGTGATCGACCGTCCCGAAGAAGCCTTTCAGTCCCGAATCGCCTTCCCAGAGTCGCAGCAGCCGGGCCTCATGCTCGACGCTGTCCAGGCCCACGGTGGGAGTGCGGAAGTCCACGGCCCTCATTTCAGGGTCTCCAGGTAGGCTTGGACGTCCAGCAATTCCTGCGAGGTCAGGAACTGATCCGGCATCAGTGTGCCCGGCTTGAGCTCCTGCGCGGTCTGGATCCAGGCAGCCACCGTGCCGGCGTTGTTGGGCAGAACACCCGCCGCGAGCGTGCGGCGGCTCATCAGGTGCGTCAGATCGGGGCCACTCTGTGCTCCCGCTCGTGTCCCGCGAACCTGATGACACAGTCCGCAGCGGTACTCCACCACCTGCTGCCCGTGTTGCAGCGACGCAGAGGTTGCGGCCGGCGCCGCTTCGAGCTGGCCGGCGCGCCAATGCTCGAAGTCGGCGGGCGACTCCGCGACCACTTCCAACCCCATGTGCGCGTGTTGGGCTCCGCAATACTCCGTACATTCCCCGCTGTAGCGGCCCGGAGCGGTCGCCTGCATCCAGCTCAGGTTGATCTGACCCGGAATGGCATCGGTCTTGCCGGTGAGTTTGGGTACCCAGAAGCTGTGAATGACGTCTGCTCCGTGCAGACGGACCAGGACCGGAACTCCGGTGGGGATATGGATCTCGTTGGCGGTGTCGAAGATGTCCGAGGGTTGCTTGCCGTTGTATCTCACTCCCCACCACCATTGGTGCGGAGTCACATCGATGGTCAACGCCGGGTTCGAAGGAGGCCCGGCGGCATGCGCGAGTGCTACCATGGTCCACACGAGCGTGACCAGAAGGGGAACTGCCGAGATGGCGAGACCTATGTTGATCCAGCGCAGCCCGTTTCCGCTGCGGTCGACTGGAACGCGCCTGATATCGACGTCATGGCTCGATGTCCCTCGTGCGACAGCGATCCACAGCAGGATTGCGATGACCACACACACAATCACCGAGACTGCGATCGTGAACCACGTTAGAGGAAGTATCGTGTCCGCCCGGGCGCCCGCCGAATCGAGGTAGCTGAGCGGCGTGGCGCTCACGCTGGCCGCTCCGATTCGAGGGCCGACCACAACCGACCGAGAGAGCGAAGGGCGGCGAACAGAAACAACCCGATACCGGGTACCCACATGAATAGGCCACCCAGTTGCTGGTCACGCAACGCGGTAAGGCCCCACAGTGGCGCCGTCAGCAGGTGAGGCCAGAACAAAGGATGGCTGGCGAATGTAAGAACCGCACCCAAGAGTCCCATCTGCATCGAAGTCAGAGCTCCGACGGCGAGGACATGAGGGGTCTGCTGCGGAGTGTGGTGCAGCAACTCCCGCCACAGGAGGATGGCGGATCCGAAGAGAGAGAGGTGCATCAGCCAGTACACGGCATCCGAGGAAAACGTCGCGGCGTAGGGCACAGGCATGTGCCAGAACCACAGGGCGACGAAGAACGCCGCTCCGCTGCCCCAAAGGCGTGTTGTTTCATGGCGGGACGGTGCGCTCGGGGGCAGCCCCAGGGAGATCAAGGGAGCGGCGACCAGGACCAGGATCATGTGCTGCGCAACGCGAGCGCTGAACAGAGAGACCGATAGGGCACACAGTGGGGAGATGAATGCGAGAGTCGCGATCCCCCAGCCCGGAAGGACGGTGGATCGATTTACGGGGCGGGAGCGAGCCAGCCGAACGTGCGCGATGATCAGGATCAATAGCGCTGCGATGAGGACGGGGTCCAGGTTGAATCGGCTCAGCAACTCTCCCGGGGCCGGCGGAGTACCGCAGTAGGGGATGTGGATGCCCATGGCGTCGCGCCTTGGAGGCGAATTACCTCGGCTCAGTGAAGGCGGCCGTAGCCGCTTCCACGACTTGCTGATCCTGGTCGACGGTGCCCCCGCTGGCTCCGACTGCGCCCACCACGGTCCCGCCGATCTTGACCGGCATGCCGCCGGCGAAGATTACGATTCGTTCGTGGTTGGTACTGTTGATACCGAACAGTGGCTTGCCCGACTGGGCCATTTTGGCCAGGTCCTGGGTCGCCATGTCGAAGGCGCGGGCCGTGAAGGCCTTGTGGATCGAGATGTCGATACTGCCGAGCCACGCGCCATCCATCCGTGCGTGGGAGATCAGGGCGCCGCCCGCGTCGACCACGGCCAAGTTATATGGAATGCCCAGCTCGAGCGCCTTCTTCTCGCCGGCGGCGATCATGTCGCGGGCGTCCTTCAATGTCAGAGTTTGAATTGATCGCGGCATGGTCACTCTCTTCGGTATGCGCGGAAGCTCGACTCACTCAGAGCAAGCAAACAACGCGCCCGGTGTGCCATATTTTGTCGGGGTTTCCCTACGGGTACGCGTCGAATCGCCAACGGCGGACAGCGCCAAGAACGCCGTGCTCCACAGTTGCGCGGCGTTCGACTCGTCACCTCCCTGTGCGTAGGGCTGCGTGCAGTATGTGCCCGCCGTGTAGGACCACGACCAAAGCTCGGAGCTCTGCAGTGAAGCAGAGCGGCGAATTGCCGACCACAAGCGAGCCTGAGCGGCTCGCAGCAGGGTCCGTGTACGTTCCGGCAGGTCCTCGCGCGCCAATTGCCTTTGAAGGCCCGCGGCCGCGAGCGCCTGCTGCCAGGACCAGATCACTGTGCCGTGGTAGGCCGTGTTGTTGAAGTGCTCTTGGGTCTGTTCGTCTGCGAATACTGGGTTGGCCACCAGCATACCGACAGGCAGCAGCAGCCCCGCCGGAAAGGGTCGTGTCAGGTTCGCGGCCCACTGCTCGACCCGGTTTGCGGGGGGATCGTCGAATAGAAGCTCGAACCCGCCATCCGAGTGCATCACGGGTATCGGATGTCCAGCCTCATCGAGCGCCAGGGCATCGAATGCCATTGTGCCCGTCGACGGCATTGAGCGCAGGGCAGGGGCTGGGTCGATGCCCAGGCGCGCCGCGTATGTGGAGACTGCGGTGCGGGCCTCGCCTGCGGGTTTGCTGATGGAGAATGCCGCCGGGGCCTTCGACAACCAGACCGCCAGTTGTGTGTTCGCGGCCTCGAGACTGTGCCGGTTCGACTCAGACAAGTAAGGATCGAGCATCCCGCTTGCCACCATCGCCGTGATTGAGCGGAGGGCGGCGGGAACCAGAACAGCATTGACGTCGTATGGGTAGCGTCCTCCGCCGAGGCCGTCCGGGCTGTCACGCCAGTCACCTGCCGTGGTGCCGCTCTTCAGGCCGACCAGGTGGGTAATCGTTGGCTCTCTCGCGAACCGCGCAGTCCTGTTCACTACCCACAACAGGTTGCGCACCAGACGATCGCCCATGCCCGGACCGTCGGAGGCCGGTCTTGCCAGGAATTCGGCGGCTGTGCGGCGATTCGCGCGCAACCAGGGCCCAATGACCGGCGCGAGCATGAAGCTCTCATCGATCATGCTGTAGTCATAGACCGGAGGGTTGGAGGACGCAGTCCCTTGAACCAGCGGGTATTCCCCTATGCTTTCCTCATGCGCGACCTCGCCGGAGGCCGAGGTGCGCGACAGGACCGAGGCGAATCCGTCTTCAAGGCCTGCAGGCTTCAGAACCGGTCCGATCAGGGCGAGCGTCATCAGCGTGTCACGCCCGAAATAGGTGTCGAAGCGCCACGAGCCTGCGAGGAACTTTTCCCTGTAGCTCAAGAATGTCAGCACATTGCGGGTCAACGCCGTGCCTTTGGTGCTGGCCTTCAGCAGTGTGGAGGTTGGGACTGGCGTCAGGGGCAGCTCTCCGGTGAGTGCTCGGATGAGAAGGCGTATCGGCCGATCCGCCCCGTTGATCTGGTTGCCCCGGATCGCGCCACCCCCCATCAACTCGATCGATAGCCGATAGCCCGCGGCGCCGTCGAGTCGGTCGCGTGCCCACTCGAGGCGGTTGCCTGACTTCTCGGGCGCCACGAAGACTCCCTGCGGAATCGTGTGTGCAGTCTCGAAGTCACGGATAGTGCGGATCGATCCCAACAGCGCCCCTTCGATCGCGAGCGCGGGTATATCGACGGAGACGACGAATTCGAGTCCGCGCAGAGGTCGACCTTGCCCATCCACTGTCGTGAGGGGTTTGGGTTGGGATTCGATCTGCCACGCGATCGGTTTTGCAGGAGGGGTAAACCACAAAGCCACACCGCTGTTGCCAGCCGGAAATGCGACCAGAAGTCGTGGGTGCTCACCTGAGCGCAATTGGAGGTGAGCTGCGACGGGACCTTCACGCACGAAGCGGTTCAGTTCCGTGCCGTGATCGATCGAAAACTGGAGTTCGGGCCGGGCCGCGGCCGCAGTGGCGACTGCCGCCGCGGCCGTGATCAAAGTCCAGGCCAAGACACGGCTCACGGAACGGTTCGTGGAAGTCATCGCGCATGGGTAACAGATCTCATACCCGCGCTGCCGTACAACGCCTGCGCCCCGGGTGCGTGACATGCTACGGCCACGACATGGCGGACATCCGCATCGGAATATCCGGTTGGCGCTACGCTCCCTGGCGGGGCGTGTTCTACCCGAAGGATCTTCCGCAGCGCGCGGAGCTCGAGTACGCGGCCGGAATTTTTCCGACCATTGAAATCAACGGTTCGTTCTACTCGTTACAACGCCCGCAGGCCTATCAGACCTGGTACGAGCAAACCCCCGCCGACTTTGTCTTTGCAGTCAAGGGACCGCGATACATCACGCACATGCTGAAGCTGAAGGACTGCGGCCAGGCTCTGGCCAATTTCCTGGCGTCTGGTGTGTTTAATCTGCGCGAGAAGCTGGGCCCGATTCTGTGGCAATTGCCTCCTAACCTGTCTTACAAACCCGATCGCATGGAGGAGTTCTTCTCTTTGTTACCACAAGACACGGAGCAGGCGCTCTCTATCGCCAGGAGGCGCGCGCGCTGGTTGAAGGGGCGGGTACGTCTGTCCATAGGGTCTAACCGACCCATCCGCCATGCGCTGGAATTCCGGCACCCGAGCTTCATGGACGCATCGTTGGTCCAGCTTCTTCGCCGGCGCCGAATTGCGCTCGTCGTGGCGGAGACTGCCGGGCTGTGGCCGCAGGCTCACGACGTGACGAGCGACTTCCTCTACCTGAGGTTGCACGGGGACACCGAACTCTATCGCAGCGGGTATTCGGACGAGGCGTTGAGCCGTTGGGCACGGCGCATAGACGTTTGGCACCGCGGTAAGGAGCCTGGGGATGCGATCAAGATCGTGGGCGACCGCGTGCCGCCTGAACGCAAGCGCGACGTGTATTGCTTCTTCGACAACACGGACGCAAAGCTGCGAGCACCGTTCGATGCGCAAACACTGATGACGAAGCTGGGGCTCGGGAGCCTTGGCGAACAAAGGGCAAAGTATGAAGACCGAACGCAAACTCGCGCGATACCGCGCCAAACGCGATTTCAAGCGCACGGCGGAGCCCAGCGGCAGCCGCAAGGTGAAGTCGGCACCGGCTCTGCGCTTCGTGATTCAAAAGCACGCGGCGCGACGGTTGCACTACGACCTGCGTCTGGAACTTGATGGCGTGTTCAAGTCGTGGGCCGTGACTCGCGGGCCCTCACTCGACCCTGCCGACAGGCGGCTTGCTGTCGAGGTCGAGGACCATCCGCTCGACTACGGTGATTTCGAGGGCACCATCCCGGCCGGTGAATACGGAGGGGGAACGGTGCAGCTCTGGGACCGTGGCTTCTGGCTTCCCGAGGGGGAACATTCCGCTGAGGAACAACTCGCCCAGGGAGCACTCAAATTCATCCTGGTGGGCAAGCGTCTTTCGGGTGGCTGGGTATTGGCCCGAATGAACTCCGATCGCTCCGGCGGAAAGCGCACGAATTGGCTATTGATCAAACATCGCGACGACAGCGCAAGACCGGGGGCCGGGGAGGAGGTTCTGGCGGAAGATGCTTCGGTGGCCTCCGGGCGGCCGATGGCACTGATCGCCGCCGGCAAAGGTCGGGCACCGCGGCCGTTCATGCTGAGGGCACGGGGCAAGGCAAGTGCGGTGTGGCACTCCGATCGGAGTTAACCTTCCGTCACCGCGTCCTTTGCCGGAACGATACCTGCTAGAGCCGGAGGATCGTTTCACACGCCTTCCCCTTTCATGAATACGAAACGCGTTCTCATCGCCGAAGACAATCAGGATGCCGCCGACGCCCTGGCCGAGCTGCTACGCATGGCCGGTCACGAGCCCTACACCGCGCGCGACGGCCTGGAGGCGGTGAAATACACTCAAAGCTTCCGTCCCGATTGCATTCTGCTGGACATCGGCATGCCACTCCTGGACGGCCTGGAGGCCGCCCGTCACATCCGGCGCCTGGACCTTCATTGGCGCCCGCTGATCGTGGCGACGACCGGGTCCGGACGCGCAATCGATCGGGTGGAATCGGAAGAGGCGGGGATCGATGTCCACCTCACCAAGCCGATCGACCTCGATGCCGTTCTCAGGGTGCTGGAAATGGCCGGATCTGCGGACGTAGAGATGGATGTAAGCCTGAGCTGAGCCGCCAGGCGCTGCGCATACGTGTCATGACCGCCGAAGTCCGCAAAGGGCAGGGGAGCACTCATCTCTCCAAGGAAGAATTTTCCAGTCGCTTGAAAGAGCGGTTTTGCGATCCGGTGTTTGAATCTCTCGGCGCCGAGATCGACCGCATCGTCGATTCAGCCTGGGAGGTCTACGACCAGTATCACAAGAGTCCCCGCAAACAGCCGGCCGGCGCCGGTTTCGCCGATCCCACCTTCGAGCTCCCCATCGAGTGGCTCGCTACCCGTGCGCACATCATCGAGGCTCAGCGGCAGCAACAGGATCCGGGCAGCCGGTCACGCGTCCTGTTGATCTGTGCCTCGGCGCGTAGCGACGAAACGTGTCCGGGAGAATTGTCCAAGACGTTCCGGCTGGTCACTGCAGCCCGAGGGGTGTTGGAGGCTGCTGACAACCAGGTCGATTTTCTGGATCTCAGCCATCTCACCTCGGCCTACGGGCGTCAGATCTTGCCGTGCAAGGCGTGCGTATCGACGGCGATGCCACTGTGTCACTGGCCGTGCTCCTGTTATCCCAATCACGCGATGGGGCAGGTGAATGATTGGATGAACGAGCTGTATCCGAGATTCGCCGCAGCTCACGGGCTCATGATCGTCACACCCGTCTACTGGTATCAGGCACCGAGTGTCCTGAAACTTCTGATGGATCGCCTCGTCTGTGCCGACGGAGGCAATCCGGACCCCACCACGACGAAGGGGAAGCGCGCGGCGTTGGCCAAGGAATTGGAGTTGAAGGGGTGGAGCTATCCGCGCCATCTCGCGGGGAGGGCGTTCGCTGTCGTAGTCCACGGCGACGCCGCCGGGGTTGGAACGCTCCGCCGGTCGCTCAGCGACTGGCTTACGGACCTGCACATGACCCCGTCAGGTCGATTGTCGCAAGTCGATCGATACATCGGGTACTACGGACCCTATGCAACCAGTCACGATGCACTCGATGCCGACCAGGCCATTGTCATCGAGGCACAGAACGCGGCGAGGTCTCTCAGCCAGCAGATCAGGATGAACCGGGAAGGGATCAAGCAGGCGGACACCGGACTGCAAGATCCACGGCCCAAATAGCCGTCACCTCTTGGGATACTGCGTGAACACGTAGTCCCTGTTCTTGACGATCGTGTGACACGCGAACCCGCACTTTGCGTCATTCGCCTGCGGCGGCTGATCCGAGGTGTTGCCGGGTCTGAATGTGTCCGACGCCGCATCGTATTCGAATTGTCCGTATCCCCAGCCGCCGCTGTCGGCAAATCGCTTGCTGTCCTTGACCATGAAGTCGACGTCGTGGAGGGTGTTAGGTACCAGCGGCTGACCCGGATACGCTTCGTTCTTCTTGGGCAGCCAATGGATCTTCGCCATCCTGGCCCCGTCCGGAACGGGCTTGCCATTGTCGGGGATGCCGGCCTTCAGCGCGGCGATCATCGCCGGGTTCCCCAGGATGACGGCCACCTTGTCGCCGTTCTGGCTGATGGACATGACCGGCCAGCTCTCATAGCCCCGGAATTCAGAGAACGCGAGGCCTCCTGGCACTTTGACGGTGTAACGATCCTGGGCGGAAATCGCGGCCCCCACCGTGAAGACGGTGAGCGAGACCACACTTACGGCACTGATCAGTAGTCTGTTGGTGACCTTCATTGTCGCGACTCCCTCGTGGCTGGGTTGGAAGCCGCCCGATTGAAACACGACCGGCGGCGTTGCAGCCACTCCGCGATGGCATACGCCGGGGCGGCAGCGTGCTGACCGGCTGGGCGCCGGAATGACTTTTGCGGCTGTCCAGCCCCTGCAGGAGGTACACGCCAATGCCCGAAACCAGCAACACGACCGACGACCGCAGCGCTCTCGATGGGCTGACGGCCGCGCACATCTCGGGCTACGACTACGGAGCCCGTTCCGCAGCGCACTCACCGCTGACGCTTGATGAGCTGCGTGCGCTCGAGGCAACAGTCGGCTGGACCGAGGACGACGCCAGAGCGATTCTCCTTGCCGGCGCCGTTCTGCGGGACCAGGCGGAAGCCATGGTCGACAACTGGCGAGCCCGGATCGCGGGGCAGCCGCATCTTGCGAAATGGTTTATCGGCCCGGATGGAGCTCCCGACGATCACTACAAGGCAGCGGTGAAGAAACGCTTCGTGCAGTGGGTCATCGATGTTTGTACGCGTCCGCGTGACCAGGCCTGGCTCGACTATCAGGAGGAGATCGGGTTACGACACACGCCTGCGAAGAAGAACCAGACGGACGACGGTCATACGCCGACGCTCGTGCCGCTGCGTTACCTCCTCACGTTCGCCGCTCCGGTCATTCTGAGTGCTAAGGATTTTCTCGCGGCGAAGGGTCACGACCCCCGAACGGTGGAGCGAATGAGCGCTGCCTGGACCAAGAGCGTGCTGCTCGAGATCGCGCTCTGGACGAGGCCTTACACGCGCGCTGACTGGTGGTGAATCGCGGCGGGTATATCCCGCTCTGGTAACCCTATATCCCCCCTAATCCGCGGGTCCACACGCGATCTACCACCCTCGGGGACAGAGCCCACCGGGCCGGCCTGGGCGTACACTGTGCAGGCACAACTACAGAGGGGGTTTTCCAATGCTGAGTCGTCTCCGGGCGCCGCTCGCGGCACTCCTGTTTTCAGTTTCTGCGGTGTGCTGGGCCGGGTACGCCGACGACCGGGCAGAGATCGAGAACCTCTCGAATCGATACATGGTGGCCGTGGACGCCGGCGACATCGAAACCGTCATGGGCACTTGGGCGGACGATGGAGTGCTCGTCTGGGTGGGCGGAACCGAAAACGGCAAGGCGGCGATTCGCAAGGCGATGTCGAACTTCGGCGGCGCCCGACATGTGGATATCCCCGAGGGCGCCACGTCACGGCCGCGTACGCATCACCAGATCATGAACCACGTCATCGACGTGACCGGCAACACCGCTCACTCGATCGCCTATTGGTTCGCGATGACGAACAACACCCCGCAACACGACGTGCAGCTGCTGTACTTCGGTCACTATGAGGACCAGCTTGCCAAAGTAAACGGGAAGTGGCTGTTCAAGCGGCGCGCCGTCTACAACGAGTCCCAGCCCAACAAGGCGATGTTCTATCCGGGGCTGGGAGAAAAGGATCCGCGGAAGAAAGGCCCCTGATGGCGCTCGGGTCGGGCTGCGCATTGGGCCGGATTGGAGGCTTGGCGTGGGTTCTGGTGTCCAGCGCGCTGCTGCCCGCGCTGGCCGCAGATTTTCCGCGGCCCCAGACGCCCACGTCGCCGCCAGCAGCCAACTTTACCGAAGCGCAGGTGTCGCAAGGCCGCGCGGACTACGGGCGCTGGTGCGCCGCGTGTCATGGCACTGAACTTCAGGGTGCCGCTGCGGTTGCGTTGTCAGGCGCCAACTTCGAACGCACGTGGGGCGATGGGCGCCACAGTCTGCGAGACTTGTATGACATCACCGCCACGCAGATGCCGAAGAACGCGGCCGGCAGCCTGAGCCCGCAGCAGAACCTCGCTATTTTGGCTTATATGCTGGCGCGCAACGGCTACGTGCCCGGCAGCGTCGCACTGAGCAAGACCAACCTGAGTGTCACTATTGCGGCCAGCCGCTCCGGAGGCTCACCGGCGGGGGCGCAGTCGGCCGACCCGCCAACGCTGTCCTATCCGCAACAGCCCGTGACCGTCGAGGAGGCTACGGACTCTGTCCCAACGGACGAGGATATCCGCCATATCACAGCCGGGAACTGGCTGACGTACAACCGCACCTTGAGCGGTGACCGCTTCTCTCCGCTGACGCAGATCAATACCGGAAACGCTCGGAGCTTGAGCGTTCGCTGTCGGGTGCAGCTGGGCGAGTCAGGCAGCTTCGAGACCAGTCCTATCGTCTATCAGGGGTTGATGTTCCTCACCACCGTGCACAAGGTGTTCGCGGTGGATGGGTCGAACTGTGCAGTGCGCTGGTCTTATGACTACGTGCCGGTGGACGCCGAACATCTGCCCAACAACCGCGGTGTAGCTCTCTACGATGGCAAGGTCTTCCGGGGAACCATCGACGGCCATCTGATCGCCCTGGATGCCCGGACCGGGAAGTTGCTTTGGGACGTCCGGGTAGCCGATGCCCGCCTGGGTTATGAGATCACGGGTGCACCGATTGCGTTCGCGGGCAAGGTCTTCGTCGGGGACGCTGGCGCCGATGTAGGAATCAACGGACGGGTCTATGCATTCGACGTCAACACCGGCGCGGTGATCTGGACGTTCGACATGGTTCCGACCGGAAAGCAGCCCGGTGCCGAGACTTGGGGCGGAGGCGCCGAGCACGGAGGAGGGGCTACGTGGTCGTCGATGGCCATCGATCCGCAGCAGCGACTTCTGTTCGTGCCGACGGGAAATCCAGCGCCTGATTTCAACGACAAGGCGCGTCCGGGAGCGAATCTCTATACGGACGCGGTGGTGGCACTGAAGCTGGATACCGGCAAACTGGCCTGGTATGTCCAGCAGGTGCCGCACGACGTTCACGACTGGGATACGGCGGCAGCGCCCGCTCTGTTCGACCGGGGTGGGCGTCACTACATGTCGGTGGCCAGCAAGAACGGCTTGTTGTTTACCTACGATCGTGACAGCCACGCAGTCGTTTCGGCGACTCCCTTCACGACACGCGAGAACGTCGATGCGCCGCTCGTGCTGGGGCAACGTGTACACGTGTGTCCCGGTGCATTGGGTCAATACAACGGGCCGGGCTACGATCCCAAGCTGGATCTGCTGTTCCTGGGAGCGGCGGATCGCTGCAACGACATCCGTATGGACGAGCCGAAGTACATCGCCGGCAGCGTCTATTTCGGGGGCGCGTTCATTCTCGACCCTCCGGAAAAGAACAGTGGGTGGATCCGGGCTTTCCGGGCTGCCGACGGCAGCGAGCTGTGGCGCGTCCATCGACGGGACATGGTTCTGGCGGCGGTGACGCCGACGGCCGGTCGGGTGCTGCTCACCGGAGACTCCGGCGGCGAATTCCTGGTATTGAAGTCCAAGACCGGCGAGGTGCTGTATCACTTCGCGGCCGGCGGACCGATCGCCGCCGGTATCACGACCTACCTGGCTGGCGGAAAGCAGTTCATCGCTGTCCCATCCGGCAGTTCTTCACGGGACGGGGCAGCGGCAGGCAGCGCCGCAACTCTGCTGATCTTTGCGTTATCCAGGTAGGCGCTGAGCATTCACGGGCTCGAGTATTCGTAGGGGGAGAGTCATGAGATCGACGGTTCAGACGGGTTTGGCGCTGGCAGTCCTGTCAGTCGTATGGGGTGGGTCGTCTGCGTACGCCGCGGGTTGCGATCACGCGTGTCTGGAACACATCGGCGATCAGTATCGGGCGGCGTACCTGAAGCACGATCCTTCCAAAGCACCCCTCGACAAGGCGGTCCGCTTCAGCGAGAACGGCGTGGAAATGCTGCAATTCCCCGATGGCAGCTGGGATACGGTATCCAAGGAGGTTGGCACGGCGCTCACCTTCTCCGACCCGACCACCGGCAACGTCGGGATCTATACACAGATCTATCAGAACGACATTCCGGGTTTCCTGGCCATTCGCCTCAAGGTCAAGGACAACAAGATCGTCGAGATCGAGCACACGCTCTCGACGGCGCGCAATCTGAGCAGCCCGCCGACTCCGATCGGCAAGTTCAACACGGACAACTACGACCCGAACTTCACCTCGATCGTGCCGCCCAACGAGCGGGTTCCGCGTGCACAGTTGATCTCGCTGGCGAACGGATACTTCTCCACCCTTCAGCACAACAACGGCGAGATTCGCAACACGCGCTTCTCACCCGATGCCACCCGCTACGAGAACGGGATGAAGTTTGCCGAGATCGAGAAAGGATTCAAATCGGGCCGTTATCTGTTCAATGAGCGGGTCCGCGATCGGGACTTCTTCCTGGTCGACGAGGAGCGCGGCATCGTCATGGCCCGCGGCTTCATCGATCACAAGGGCGTCCTCGACGAATACAAACTGACCGACGGGACGCCGCAGAAATCGGTGTTCCGTGAGCCGCAGACCTGGGCCTTCCTCGAGTCGTTCAAGATCCGCAACGGCATGATCGTCAGCGTCGAGTCGGCCTTCATTCAGGCGCCGTACTACATGCGCTCGCCTTGGACGAAGAATCCGGATCGACGCTGAGCTCCCTGTCAGCCTTCCTTCTTGCGGAAGGCAGCCTCTCCCGCGTCCGAGACCGCGATCCACTTGGGATCGGGCGCGGCATTGGGGACGTAGCTGTCGTGCCAGTTCCACCACTTGTACGGACGAGTCTGCGGGTAGCCTTCCGGGGAGTCCTCCCATACCTCCTGTCGACCCAGCGCCGTCATGTCGAGGTAGCTCCAAACAGTCCCCATCGCTTCATCCCCGCGGCTGTTGATGAAGTACGTGCGGAAGATGCGCTCGCCATCTCGGATGAAGGCGTTATGCCCGTGCCACTCGTTTACGCCGAAATCGGCATCGAAGCTGTCCGTAATCGTGTACCAGGCGATCTGCTCCCAACCCATTTTGGCCTTCAGGCGTGCAATGTCTGCCTGCGGAGCTCGTGAGGCATACACGAGCGTTGTGTCGCGTGCGTGCAGGTGCGATAGGTCGGAGACCTGATCGGCGCCCAGCGAGCACCCGATGCAGGCATGATCGGGCCAGCCGTGCACGCCGGGTTCGAAGAAGGCGCGGTAGAGGACGAGTTGGTGGCGTCCCTCGAATAAGTCGAGCAGGCTCACTTTGCCTTGGGGCCCCTCGAACTGATAGGCCTTGTCCACGGCTGTCCAGGGCATCCGCCGCCTCTCGGCGGCCAGTGCGTCCCGTGCGCGTGTGAGGGCCTTTTCCTTTACGAGCATCTGTTCCCAAGCCGCTGTCCATTCCAGCGGCGTTACGATCTTTGGCGTGTTCATGGCATTGGGTCCTGCGGCGGTGTTGCCCTGAAGATGTTGTACCGCCAGGGGCGCCGTGCCGGGGAGTAACAAGTGTGGCGGGGATCGGCCGACGCAGGGCTCAGGCTTGCGTCCCGCCGGAGATGTGCTACCTGGGGTGGCAGGACTCCCTCAACCACCTGGCGCGGCGGGTCGAGCCGGAAATCCCGGATTGACACGGCTCCACCCAAACGGGGAGATGCCGATCAGCTAGACTTCCGCCGCCGGGGGCATCGAGGCACGGTGATGGCTGATTTGGGGCAGGCATTCGACTTCGTGGTGGTTGGCGGTGGTACGGCTGGCTGTGCGTTGGCGGCGCGCTTGTCGGAAGACGCCAGCCACAATGTGTGCCTCATCGAGGCGGGCGGCGACGGCAAGAGTTTCGCGGTCCGGATCCCGGGGGCCATCGCGCTGGCACAGCGTTCCGCCGAGCTCAACTGGCGATTCCAGTCGGTGCCGCAGGCGAAGCTCAACAACCGCCGAATCCCCGTGCCCCGAGGGCGCGGTCTGGGTGGCTCTGGCCTGATCAACGGCATGGTCTATTTCAGAGGGCACCCGCGCGACTACGACGACTGGTCGAAAGCCGGGGCGACCGGTTGGAGCTACCGGGAAGTCCTGCCGTATTTCCGCAAGACCGAGGACAACGAGAATTTTCCGCCCTCGGAGTTTCACGGCCGGGGAGGGGAGATGCGCATCCGCACCATCACCCGCCCGAGCCCGCTCAATTTCGCGTTCTTCAACGCGCTCTCCGGTCTGGGCTGTCAGGCTCGAGAGGATCTCAACGGAGGCGACTCCGAGGGGATGGCCCTGCGTCAGGTCGCGATTCGCGGTGGGACGCGGGAAACGACAGCGAGCGCGCTGCTGACGCCGGCGCTACGGCGCCCGAATCTGACCGTACTGACGGGCGCTCAGGCGACACAGGTCGTTCTCGAGGGCCAACGTGCCGTGGGAGTGAGGGCGCGCTCGCCGGAAGGCGCCGTGCTCGTGCGGGCGCGTCGGGAAGTGATTTTGACGGCCGGCTCGATCCAGTCGCCGCAGCTCCTGATGCTTTCGGGAATCGGTGACGCGGAGCATCTCGCCGCGGTCGGAGTTTCCGTGCGGCACCACCTGCCTGGCGTGGGTCGCAATCTGCACGACCACCTGGCCAGTCCCGTTCACATGAGCACGGATCGGCCGGTCTCCTACGGCGTCTCCCTGCGCTCCACACCCCGCAATCTGCTGAATATCGCAGAGTACGCGCTGTTACGAAGCGGACCGCTTGCCAACAACGTGTTTGAATCCGCCGCCTTCATCAAAACCACCCAAGGCTTGGACCGACCGGACGTGCAGCTGGTCTTTCAGGCGGCCAAGCGGCCGCGACCCGGGTTCCCGTTTCCGCTGGGCCACGGGTATGCGATCAGTCCCGTTGGCCTGTATCCGCGCAGCCGCGGGCGGCTCACGCTCGCCAGCTCGGATCCCTTTACGGCGCCGCTGATCGATCCGAATCTCCTGTCGGTGCCCGAGGACGTGATGCCGCTCATCCGGGGTATCCGCCTGGTTCGACAGGTCTTCGCGTCCCCGGCGTTCGAGGCCTATCGGGCACAGGAGACGCTCCCGGGGAGCGCTGCGCAGAGCGACGCAGAGCTGATCGAGTACGTTCGGGCCCAGGCCTATACCGTCCACCATCCCGTGAGCACATGCCGGATGGGGATCGATCCGATGGCCGTGGTCGATCCGCAATTGCGCGTGATTGGGCTGGAAGGGCTGCGCGTCGCCGATGCTTCGGTGTTTCCATCCCTTATTGGGGGTAACACGAATGCCGCGGTTGCTATGGTCGCCGAGAAGGCGGCGGACATGATTCTGGGGCGTCCGGCGCTCGCTCCCGCTGCGGTCGCCGAGGCGGGCGCGGGGCGGCCCACGAGCGAGCTTCTGCCACAATAGAGACTCATTACTTAGGAGAGCTTGAATGGCCGAGACCCTGAGCGCGGCAGAGCGGATCGAGATCGAGCGGGCCTGCGAGCGCCTCATCTATGAGTACTCGCGCGCTCTGGACCAGGGTGACATGAGCGCCGCCGCCGATTGTTTCGCGCAGAACGGCTCGATGGCGCGGCCGATGATGCCGGACCAGACCATTACAGGTCGGGAGACGATCCGGGCGTCCCTCCTGACCCGCCCGAAAACGCTGCTGACCAAGCATCTGGCGACCAACGTGATGATCGACGTGGAAAGCCGGGATTCGGCCCGTGGCATCTCGTACCTCACCATGATCTCCACGACGCCACCGGCCGACGGGAAACCACCCTACGTTTCGGGCGGTCCGCTGTGGTTCGGGGAATTCCAGGACCGCTACATCCGGGAAAACGGGGTCTGGCGGTTTCTCGAGCGCAAAGGCTCGATCCAGATGAAGTTCCCGGGTGCCCCGGCGGCCCCCTAGAGACACCCGACCTGGCCACGCCGCAGCCTGCCGGTGAGGTATCGTGTGGGTAGGCGGCCGGACATGGCATATGCTTCGTGACTGACAAGGCCGCCACAGAGCGGTTCGAGGGGGTTCCAGAATGACTCAGCAGTCCCGGCGTCATCCGATCTTCAACTACGAGAACGGCCTGCTCCTGCTGTTGGGCATCTCGTTCGGCTTTGCGTTCTTCGATCGCAATTCCGCGAGCGTTCTCATCCCTGACATCGTCAAGGACCTCAAGCTCAATAACACCGAAGCGGCATTGATCAACTCGGTGCTCTCGGTCATGTGGGCGCTCGGCGCCTACTTCATTGCACGCTGGTCGGATGCGATGGGCAATCGCAAGCCCTTCCTGCTGGCCTTCCTCATTATCTTTTCGGCGTGCTCGGTTCTTTCCGGCCTCGCCCATTCGTTTCCGGTGTTGCTGGCCTCCCGCGCCATCATGGGTGCGGTCGAGGGGCCGTTCCTGCCGGTGTGCCTCGCGATCATGGCGCTCGAGTCGTCGCCGAGCCGGCGCGGTGTCAACGCGGGCGTCATGCAGAACTTCTTCGCAGCGCTGCTGGGCCAGAGTCTGGCTCCGGCACTGCTGCCGCAGATCTCCGCGGAGTACGGTTGGAGAACCGCATTCTTCGTCTCCGGCATCCCTGGCTTGTTGTGCGCGATTGCTGTTTGGTTGTGGGTCCGTGAGCCCTCGAAGGAGACGCAGGCGGCGTTCGCCGCATCGACCGCGGCAGCCTCCGGAAGGACCACGGATGACAGCAAGCCCATGGGGCTGTTCGACATGCTGGCCATTCGCAACGTGCTCGTGTGCTGCCTCATCGCCGTCTTCATGGTGGGCTGGTTCATCATGGGGTGGACTTTCCTGCCCAAGTACCTCGTTGAGGTTCGCGGTATGTCCGGCCCCAATATGGGGTCGCTCATCAGCGTGTTGGGATTTGCATCCGCTCTGGCGGGGTTTGGGGCACCCTGGCTGTCCGACCGTATCGGCCGCAAGCCCGTGATGATCGGCTTCTGCCTCATTGGAGCGCTCACCGCACTCGGAGCGATGTATTTCCAGGGCTCGGTCGTCGTGTTGGGCGGGTTGCTCTTTATCGGCTGGCTCGCCAGCGGCACGTTCCCGATGTTCATGGGCGTCATCCCCGGCGAGTCGATGCCGCCGAAGTATGCGGCTACGGCGATGGGCCTGGTCGTATGCGTCGGTGAGGTGCTCGGCGGCACCGGTCTGGTCACGCTCGCCGGCAAGGTTGCCGACCTCACCTCACTCCCGAACGCGATCCTGATGATGGCCGTGTGTGGTGGGATCGGGTGCGTGCTTTGCTTCTTCCTGGATGAGACCGCACCCGTCAAGGTACGGGCGGCGGTCGCGCCGGGTGGTCTCGCCGCGAAGGCTTGACCAACGGCGCTGAATTGAGCGCAGGAGGTAGGGTGTGAAGCCGGTGACTCTCGGGAAGATGACCGTCTCGAAGCTCTTCGAGATGGAAAGTGGCCCGCCGTTTCAGTGGATCATGCCGCAGATCACGGCGGGGGACCTGGCGCAGCTGGCGACCTGGTACAAGGACGATACGCTCGCCGCCACACCCGAGAAATCCGCGTTCATGATGAGCATGCACAGCTATGTCGTGCAGCTTGCTGGCCGGAACATTCTGATCGATGCGTGCAACGGCAACGACAAGCACCGCTCCATTCCGGACATCGACCGGGTTAACACGCCCTACCTGGCGAATCTCGCTGCGTTAGGTCTGACTCCCGACAGGATCGACCTCGTGCTGTGCACCCATCTGCACTTCGATCACGTCGGTTGGAATACGAGGTTGGAGAACGGCAAATGGGTGCCGACCTTTCCCAACGCGCGATACCTCTTTTCGCGCCGCGACTTCGAGCACTTCGGACAACAGCAATCCGAGGACGACCATTTCCGCGCCTTTCGCGACTCCGTGCTGCCGGTTTACGAAGCGGGGCGCGCCGAGCTGATCGAGCCGGACATCGAAGTGCACCGGGAGATCAGCGAGCGGCTGTGGTTGGAGCCCGCATTTGGGCATTCGCCGGGCAACTTCTCGGTGCTCGCCGAAGGCGCAGGCCAGCGGGCGATTTTCTGGGGTGATGTGATCCATCATCCCGTGCAATTGATTCGCCCCGAAGTCACCCCGTCATTCGACGGCGATCCCGCCAAGGCGCGCGAAACACGCCTTCGTACCCTGGCCCGGGCGGCCGAGGAGGAGTTGGTCTGCTTCCCGGCACATTTCCGGGACCCGTCGGCCGGCCACGTGCTGCGCGTCGGCGAGGCGTATCGCTATCGCTTTCTGGACTGACGTCACCTGGGGATCGGGTCCGAGGCCGTCCAGAAGCGCCCGGTACCGACCGGCAGGGGACGGAAAAACGCGTTGATGGCGTGAATCTGGCCGCCCCAGACCTTGAAGGCTTCGAAAGTCACCAGCGACTGACCGTCGCCGTAGGAGGCCGTGTAGCCGAAGTTCATCCACAACACCACGACGCCGTTTTCCTCATCGACCACGGCAACGCTGGGAATGATGCTCGGATGCACCATGATGTTCTGGCCGTACATGCCGCAGTCGGGCCGGCCGCAGCCGTTGCCGGCAGTGATGACACCATTCTCGACACGGTAGGTCTCGGGGGCGAAGGATGTGCCACCGTCCGTGAAGTTGCCGACGCGCAGACCCTCGGGATAGCCCAGGGCGGTTTTGATCATCGCCTCACGTGACATGCGCTTGCCCGCTGGCACGGGGTCATTCATTCCCCGGACCGGCTTGCCGAGCTCAGTCGGCTGAAAACGCGACCCCGGCTTGATATGTTGCACCAACGTCTCGATACCGGCGATCTTCCGGTCCTTCACATGCAGCAGCACGGACAGCAGCGCCTGATCCTGCCCCTCGAGGAGCGCCACGTGGGACGCCCCGATCTGCTTCTTCGTATCCAGGTAGTCATGTCGGAACGTGCCCTTCGCCGTCACCGTCTGCCACAGCCCTTCGCCGAGCTTGATGGCCTTGGAGTCCTCGGTGAATTTCACATCCTGGGTCAAGGGCAGCTTTGAATGATCGTGCGCCACGAGCGCGTCGATGTATTGATTGAGCAGGCCAGTCAGGCAGGCGCGGTCGCAGTTGTCAGCCGCGGCGGCGGGCGCGTGGTAGAGCCCGACCAGTAGCGCTGAACCCAATGTGAGAAGGAGGGTCTTTGCTCTCGGTGCGAATCCTGACTGGAACATGCGTGCCCCTTCCGGTGATCTGTGTGAGTCGAAGCACGAGATGATACGAGAATCAAACGCTCGCGCGCGGGCGATCCGGCCGGTTTGGGCCACAGGTTGGATGCGCTGCGCCCAGCGGGCATTACGAGTACCTCGATGCGCGGTCCCTGCAGGGGTGTCACAATGGCGCCGACTTGCGCAACTGGTGGGTTTTCTCGACTCTAGGATGCCTATGCCGCCGCCCGCAGATCACACATCTCGTGTTAGCGTCAGGTCACCCGTACGCGCCATCGGGCTCCTGGTGGGGCTTGCGTGCTTGAGCGGAATTCCCTCTGTTGTCTTCTCGCAGTGGCTCGGCTATCCCACACCGGGAATTCCTCGACTTCGCGACGGTACGCCGAATCTGAAGGCGCCTGCGCCGCGAACCCGTGAGGGAAAACCGGACTTTTCCGGCATCTGGTTTGCCAACGTGCCGGCGAAGGACTACTGCAAGGAGCAGGATTGCGTTCAGGAAGAGCGCATGGCTCGCGAGCAGATCAACCTGGGAATCAAGCTCAAGGACGGCTTGCCTTACACCGAGTGGTCCAAACAACAGATGGTGAAGAGGCGGGCCAACCATGAACGCGACGACCCGCACACGTACTGCAAGCCGCCGAACTATCCACGGGCCTGGACGTTGCCGCAGCACACGAAGATCATCCAAACGCCTCAGGAGGTCGTCATGCTGCACGAATTCAACGCGGCCTACAGGGAAGTCTATCTGGATGGCCGGCCGCTGCCCAAAGACCCGAACCCGACCTGGAACGGCTATTCGACCGCCCATTGGGAGGGGGACACCCTGGTCATCGAGACCAACGGCATTCGGGACGACATGTGGCTCGACATTCAGGGAAGCCCCATCACGGAATCGGCTCACCTGACCGAGCGGCTGACGCGGCCGACCTTCGGGCTCATGAGGGTGGAGATCGCCGTCAACGATCCCAAGGCGTACACCCGTCCCTGGTCGGTTACGATCGAGATGGCCTATCAGGCGGACACGCAGATGCTGGAAGAGATCTGCCTGGACAACGAGCAGGACGTGCAACTCTACAAGTGAGGAAGACCATGCTGAATCGCTTGTCCGGTTTGTCAGCGGTTGCCGCGCTCGCCTTCGTTCTGGCCCTCGCGGTCGCCCCAGCTGCCTGGTCCCATCACTCGCAGTCGGAGTTTGATAGCAAGCTCGTCGTGGAAGTGGAGGGCAAGGTGACCCAACTCGACTGGCGCAGCCCGCACGCGCGGCTGTACATCGACGTGGTCAACGACAAGGGCGGGGTCGTGAACTGGAATTTCGAGCTTCCGAGCCCCGTCACGTTGATGCGCCGGGGATGGAAGCGCGACTCCCTGAAGGTCGGCGAGGTCGTCAAGGTAAAGGGGGCACGGGCACGCAACTTCCCGACCATTGCTTACGCAAACGTCATCCGGGATGCCAACGGCAAAGCTCTGTTTACCGGCACAACCGCCGTCATCGATCCCGGTACGGCTGAGAAGGCCGCCGAGTAAGCGCGCACTCAGCTCGTGCGGGTCGCTCTCTTTGCGGAGCAGTCGGCGCAGTAGCCGTAAAGAATCAGGGAGTGATCGGCGATCTCGAAGCCGAGTCGCTCTGCGACGGCCGTCTGGCGTTTCTCGATCCCCAGATCCGTGAACTCCTCGATCTTGCCGCAATCCAGGCAGACGACATGATCGTGATGGGAGCCGCCGTTCAGCTCGAAGACCGCATTCCCGCTCTCGAAGTGGTGTCGTGTCACAAGTCCTGCGGCCTCGAACTGTGTGAGTACACGATAGACCGTCGCCACTCCAACGTCCTCGTGCGACTCGAGTAGCGCACGGTAGATGTCTTCGGCAGACAGGTGACGCGAAGGTCCTCGCTCGAGGATCTCAAGAATCCTCTGGCGCGGCAGGGTGACCCTCAGGCCGGCATCGCGCAGATCTTTGTCCTTCATCCTTCTAATGATAATGATTCTTATTTGCGGCGCAAGGGCCAATGACAGTGGGATGCCGTGTGTCCGGGCTGGAACGGGCTTCATGATCCGCGCCGCGCCCGGGCAGTCAGCAGTCCGTAGGTGAATTCGCTCGGTGGCGCGAAGGTGATGTCGGCCAGCCGGCGCCTGACCGCAGGAATGAGCAACACCACGCCCGTCGTGACGGCTACGCAGATGACGACGGCCACCAGCCAGTGCACCCCAGCCACGGAGGCCCTGTCGAGCAGCTCCAGGAGAGCTCCTCCCAGGATCGCTGCGACACCCACGCTGATCGCCACCCCTCGATTGAGGTGGCGCCGCAGAATCAGCACCACCGGGATGAGTGTGGCGACGTCTCCGACCAGCTTGCCGATTGCGGCGCCGACCAGGCCATGCTTGGGAATCAGGACGATGTGGCAGACGATGGCGATGCTGACTCCGAAGATGTCCGCTCGCAACACCCGCGCTTGCTGGTCGAGCGCCACCGCGGCGAACCGGAAAACAGCCGTCAGTCCGGCAAACGCCGCCGAGGCGGCGAGGATACGCAATGGCGTGGCGGAGCTGACGAAGGCATCTCCTGCGAGCAGACCGAGAACGGGCTCGGCGCACTGAAACAGGACGACGAATGCGACGGACGCGAACAGAATCGTGACGCCGGCGGCGGCGCTGAGGCGTCTGGCGATCGAGCCCATGACAGACAGGTCCCGCACGAACAGCGGCAGAAGCAACCCGCCGAACAAGTACGGGAGCGTGGACAGCAGTTCATAGATCTTCAGCGGCGGATCGTAGAGCCCTACTTCGGCGACGGGGCGCAGGAAGGATAGAAACAACACATCGATGCGCAGGTGGACCGTCAGCAGGATGGTCGAAGCGGCCAGGGGCAATCCCGCCAGGGCCAGCCGTCGCCACTGGGTCGAGTCGATGCGGGGCTGGAAAGGAACGAGCCGCTTGGCGAACACCCACGCGAGCGAGCCCATACAGCAGAATCCGGTGGCGGAGGCAGCTAACATCCAGTTGACGCCTGCGTGCCAGCGCGCCAGGAGCGAGACGAGCACCAGCGTGACCACGGCGCCGGCCATCTCGGCCAATGCGGCCAGAGACTGCCGCATGCGGTACTGGAAGACTGCCCGCAACAGCTCGTTCGTCTGATAGGCCACCCAGCCGATGGCGGCAATGGCGACCCCACTCCAACTGGCCGATGCCGTGCCCCAACAGGCAAGCGCCAGCGCCAGCAGACCTGTAGCGGCCGCCGTGGCCAGCACTCTGAGGGCTACGGCGTTGCCGAGGGTGCGACCCTTGTCTGCGCCTGGCTGAGAGATGTCACGCAGTGTGATCGAGTAGAGGCCGAGATCGACCGACACGCCGGCGAACAACAGCAGCGTCAGCGTTGTCCGATAGGTGCCGAGGCCATCCGATCCCAGACTCCTCGCGAGAATCCCGAACGTTACGACGCCGACGAGGGTGCTGCCGATCCGGCTTCCCAGGGCGCTGCCGATGCTGCGCAAGAACGGTCCGCTGTAACTTTTTGCGGCGGCCTCTACGTGGGGCGGGGTCCCTGGCGCGCTATGAGCTCTGGCGCGGCGGGCGGCCGGCTGAAAGTTTTGCGAATGCGGTGCAACTTCTCGTCCATTCATCCCATAAGCCTCGTCACGACAGAATGTCTCGCCGGATGCCGGTCGGCGCGATGGCGCGAACGGATGGCGAGCGCAGGAGGCGGATGTCTCTCCGCCCGTGAAGAGTCAGCTCAGGTTGGAATGGTCGCGCCGATAGGGCGGAAAAGAACGTGCGCCAGCGGCCGCTCCGCGAATACGGAGTTGGCAGAACCCAGGCAATTATTGAAGAAGCTGAAGACCACGATGGCTGCGCGCGTTAAAACCATGACTCTTAATCTGGGTTAACCTCCGCAATCCCTGTGCCCGGATCGTTAGCGCCATGCCCGCTCTGCGGCCCAGAGGCAATTCGGCGGGTCCGGAATGTGATGGAAAATCGCAGGGATTTCGTCGGCGAAATCGCATGCTGCCGCGCCCAACGTGCCGGTCCTCCTATAAGCTGCCGCGCTGAATCAGGAGATGACAATGCAGAAGCGCAAGCTCGGAAAGTCCGGTCTCGAGGTGTCCGCCGTCGGCTATGGCGCGATGGGGCTCCACTACGCCTACGCTCCGACTGCCGACAGGGCGAGCGCCATTGCGCTCATCCGCAGTGCGTTCGACCTCGGAGTCACGTTCTTCGATACTGCGGAGGCGTACGGACCGTTCGTGAACGAGGAGGTCATCGGCGAGGCGCTGGCCCCGGTTCGCGATCTGGTCGTGATCGCGACCAAGTTCGGCTTCAAGAACGGCATTCCGTCCGCCGGCATGGACAGTCGCCCGGAGCGCATCCGCGAGGTCGCCGAAGCATCCCTCAAACGCCTCCAGACCGACCGTATCGATCTTTTCTATCAGCACCGCGTCGACCCGAACGTGCCGATGGAAGAGGTGGCCGGGACAGTCAAAGACCTCATCCGCGAGGGGAAGGTCAAACACTTCGGCCTGTCGGAGGCCGGTGCGCAGTCGATCCGCCGCGCGCACGCCGTGCAACCCGTGACCGCACTGCAAAGCGAGTACTCGATGTGGTGGCGAGAGCCCGAAACGGACGTTTTCCCAACTCTCGAGGAGCTGGGGATCGGCTTCGTCCCGTTCAGTCCGCTGGGCAGGGGCTTCCTCACCGGGAAGATGGATGAGAACACCGCTTTCGCCAAGGGAGACTTGCGCAACAACTTGCCGCGCTTCACACCCGAGGCGCGCAAGGCAAATCAGGTCCTGGTCGATCGGATCACTTCGATCGCCGCCGCGAAGAAGGTGCCAGCTTCCCAGATTGCGCTGGCTTGGTTGCTGGCGCAGAAGCCGTGGATCGTGCCCATCCCCGGGACCACCAAGGTGGAACGGCTGCGGGAAAATGTCGGCGCGGCTGGCGTGGACCTGAGCACTGAGGATCTACGACAGATCAGTCAGACCCTTGCCGGTATCACCGTGCAGGGGGAACGTTATTCGCCGCAGCAGATGGCGCGCATGGGGCGTTGAGAACAGCTGTTCGTGCTTGTGTTGGCGCGCGAGGCGCCGCCTACGACGCGGTTCGATTCCGCCAGTCGCTCGGCGTCCGACCGTGATGTCGTTTGAATGCGCGCGTGAAGTGCGCGGTGTCCTCGAAGCCGCAAGCGAAGGCAATCTCGGCCACCGACCGCGATCGGTGACGAGGATCCAAAAGGTCTGTGGCCGCCTGATTGAGGCGTCGTAGCCAGATCTGTCCGGATAGAGAGGTCCCGACTGCCTTGCGCAGAATGTCATCCAGGCGCCGGCGACTGATGTGTTGCGCATCGGCAATGCTGTGCGCGGTCAGGGACGCCTCGGACAGATGGGCATCGATGAACGACAGCGCGGCCCGAACACGCCAGCTCGCATCGCCGGCTCGGGGTTTCAACATGCCCAGCATCTGGACGATCCCGACCAGGGCCGCAGAGCTCTGTTCGTCGCGTAGATTGGCCGAGGTGTCCAATACATCCAACAGCACGTTGCGCAGCAGTGCCGCACCGGCTTCATCCGAATCGAAGAGCTCAGCGGTCCGGCGCGCGAGATAGGGGTGTCGGCTGAGGACGAGCTGCCGAGGGATTCGCAGAAACATCATTTGTGCGAACGCTTCGATGACCTGCAGCTCGAAGGGCGCGAGCCCGTCGATCAGGCAAATATCGTGCGGACGCAGGCAGCACGAATGCTCGCTTTGAGCTGCCAGCGTCGAGCCCCGCATCTGGACCATGATCGTGAACGATTCGTTCAGCGGCAGACCGCACCGTCCCGCGATGCCGCCGCGACCCGGAGAGTATTGAAGGTGCAGGGGCGGAGACAGAATGGTCCATAACTCCCCCGAGCCGAATCGGCGGCCCTGCATCCAGCCTGCTTGGGGGGCGGCACGGAAGTCCCGCACCGACAGGCCTGGAAAAAACACGTCGGTGGCGCGCGACCACGTGGCAGGACGTTGATCTTCGTCGACCGCCTGCAGGTCGAGGGAGGAGGCGACGGATGGGGAGGGGCTCGTTTCTAGCTGAGTCAACGCGTCTCTCCACCTCGATCAAGAAACCCGGTTGGGCGGTTCGTTACTGTTGAGCGTTCCCGCCGCCCCCAATGTAGCGCAGGCCGCGCCCCCATGAAAAGAACACTTTGGCTCGCGATCACGGTGTTGGTCGCATCTCTCGCTGGGGCCGCCCAGCCCCAGCCCGCCGCGAGTCCCGCGGCTCACAATTCTTCTGAATGCGATCACGATTGCCTGGTGGGCTTCACGCACCGCTACATGGACGCGCTGCTGCACAAGGATCCGTCACGGATCCCTCTGGCTCGTGACGCAAAATTCACCGAGAACGACGTGGTCATGCCGATCGGCGAGGGCATCTGGGCGACCATCAGCAGTGTCGCGAAGACTTCTTTGACCGCGGCCGATACGCAGACGGGCAACGCGGTCTGGTTTGGGACCGTGGAAGAGCACGGCGATCCGTCGTACTACGCGATGCGCTTGAAAATAAGGGATGGGCGCATCACCGAGGTCGAAACGGTCGTGCAGCGCAAGACGGGAATGCCAGCGCCGTTCGGCGACCCCGCCAAACTCGTTCACGATCCGGCATTCAGCCAAGTGCTCACGCAGCCGGAGCGCCGTGGCCGCGAGAGACTGCGTGATGTGGCCAATGGTTATTTCAGTACCATAGCCCGCAATGATGGCGATGTGCTCACGCTGTTCGACTCCGATTGCCAGCGCCTCGAGAATGGTATCAGCACTACCAGCGGAAGTTATGGCTCGGCCGCGCTGGCGCAGGGTTGCGAGGCGCAGTTCAAGCTCGGCTATTTCAATATCAACAAAAGAGTGCGCCAGCGGCACTATTTCTTGATCGATACGGAACGGGGCATCGTGGTCGCGACCGGATTCTTCGACCACGACAACAGCTACGATCACTACAAGACCACCGACGGCAAGGACCAGGTGACGCTGCTGAAATTTCCCAACTCGCTGTCGCTGATGGAAGCCTTCAAGATTCGCAACGGCAGGATCTACAGGATCGAGGCCGTATTCACGTACGTGCCGTACTACATGCACTCGCCGTGGCCGAATCCAGAAGAGGAGACGGAGTAGCGTCAACACAACAGCTGTCCACGCCAGTCAACGCGGCGGGACACGCGAGACAAGGGCACCCTCAACCCTTGCATTTAGAGTGAGTATCGACGGGCGGTTTCGAGTGACCGCCCGTCTGCCTGTGTCCTGACACAAGCGCCTGCGCCCCGCAGTCGGGCGAAACAAGCACCGCCTCACTCGTCCAGTTACTTTTTGGGGGATTTCCGTGGCTATCAAATCACCGTCCATCGGGGAGCGGGCCGCATCTGCCTGCAAGGGGTCGCCGCTCGTCGCGGCTGCCGTCTGTTGGGCTCTGAGCTCGAGTATCGCCGCCGCGCAGGAAGCCAATCGAACCGCCGCTGCGACGGCGGACACCTCGACCCTCGAAACTGTCACCGTCACTGCCCAGTTCGTGACGCAGGATTTGCAGAAGACGCCGTTGTCCATCACCGCTGTGTCGGGCGACATGTTGGAGCAGCGCGGAGCGACGAGCCTCGTCGACGTCGCCCAGACGGCGCCGAACGTGTACCTCGCGCCGCAGCAGCAGGGTTCGGGCAAGGCACTCAAGGCCTACATCCGTGGCGTAGGTCAGGCGGACTTCAACCCTGCCGTCGATCCCGGCGTGGGCATCTACATCGATGATGTCTATTACTCGAGTCTCACGGGCGCCGACTTCGCCCTCATCGATCTGGATCGCGTGGAAATCCTGCGCGGCCCGCAGGGCACCCTGGCCGGCATGAATTCTCTGGGTGGCGCGATCAAGATGTATACGCGCAAGCCGGATGGCATGGGCGGATATGTCAGCGGCGAGTATGGCGATTACAATCACACTGGCGCCCATGCCAGCGGTGACTTCACCGTCGTCGACAGCAAGCTCTTCGCACGAGTTACCGCGGCTACTGTGCACCAGAACGGCTACGTCCAGATGTTGGACTACGCGTGTGTGCATCCCAACGATCCAGATGTGATCGCGGGAAAAATTCCACGTAACAATGGATCGCCGAACTGCCGCATCGGCAATGAAGGCTCCACCGACTTCACCAGTGTCCGCCTGGCGCTGCGCTGGCTGGCCACTGACAACCTCGAAGCGAACTACACGATCGATGCGACGGAGGACAATGGAACGGTTACACCGACTGTGCTGTTGCGTTCCACCGGCACAGTGAACACGGCTGGCTATTCGAATGGGGTCGTCTACGACAACAGGTTCGTGCCGTATGGTGCGTATCGCGGCGACACCGTGGTGAACAGCCCTTACGTGACTTACGCGAACTTTCTCGACCCGGGCGTCACCTACAAAGCGATCAATGGGGCGGGGGCGCCCGGTGCCGCCAACGGAGTGTGGTCAATCTCGCCGACGGAGCACCTGTCCTCCTGGGGCACCGCCTTGACGCTCGACTACAAAGCGTCCGAGGCGCTGGCGTTCAAGTTCATCTCGTCGTATCGGCACTATCTGAGCGACAACAACGCCGACCCGGATGGATCGCCGATCGACGTCGTGCTGGACGGCGCCTACCTCAAGCACTACCAGTTCACCGACGAACTGCGGGCCACGGGCAACGCGTTCAACAAGTTCCTGGACTACACGTTCGGGGCGATCTATCTCAAGGACGAGACGTATTACGAGAGCCGCGTGAACTCGCCGTTCGTGCCGTACGGTACGCCGTCCCAGCCGACGTTCGACTTCATCCAGAACGATCCCACGCGCGTACAGAGCTACGGCCTGTACAGCCACGCGGGACTGCACTTCACCGATGCGCTCACCATGGACCTGGGCCTGCGGTACACGAAGGACAAGAAGGACTACACCTTCTATCGATACAACATCGACGGCATCACTCCGTACCTGCCGCTGAGTAATCCCGCCAATCCGCTCAACGGCAAAGTCGCGACCTTTGACGGCTCGCACGTCGACTACCGCGTCGGCTTGAACTATCAGTGGACCGACACGCTGATGACCTATGCCGAATTCTCGACCGGGTTCAAGGGTGGCGGCGTGTCGCCCCGGCCGTATTTCCCGCAGCAGGCCGTCGGATTCGGACCCGAGACGATGGACGCGTACGAAGTGGGCCTGAAGAGCCAGTGGCTCGACAACCGGGTGCGCGCCAACATCTCCACGTTCTACAACAAATACAAGAACTACCAGGGTGCCGCGGCGGCCGGTGCGTGCGTGGACCAGAGCGGTCAGCTGTTGCCTGCGCAATACCAGACGCCTTGCGGTGAGTACACCAATGTCGGCGATGCGGACATCAAGGGTGTCGAAGGCGAATTCCAGGTCAAGCCGATCGATCGCATGCAGATCGATGCCTCGGTCAGCTGGCTGGATTTCAACTTCGTCAAGTCGACGTCGCCGTCGGTACGCCTGGGTAGAACGGCCCCGGCGGGTATCGGCTACTGGAAGTGGGACGTAGGGGCGCAGTACTCGATTCCGTTCGTTGCCGGCAGCACGCTGGTTCCGCGCGTGGACGTGAATGCGACACCCGGGTCCTGCGGCGACTTGCCGTGCACGCCCTTCCTGAGGAACGAGCCCTATGTACTCACCAACTTCCGCCTGGGGATCGAGCCGGGTGGAGACCTCGCCAAGTGGTCGGCCGCGTTCGAGATGAAGAACCTCACCAACCGGCTGTACTACGTCGCGCTGTTCAACGCCGGAAGCGGCTTCGTCGGCGGTCAGGTCGGCATGCCGCGCACTTGGATGTTCTCGCTCCGCAGGGACTTCTGACGCCCGGGGCTCCTTGACGCTCAAGGAAGTGGGGGGCGGCCGCATCCTGTCAAGCAGGACCATCGGTCCATAGGCGGCGATTGGCAGCTGGCGCAAGTTGCGACGGTGGAAATGGCTGCCACCCGGAGATTGCTATGGGCGCGAACGATTCGACTCAAGGGACGCCGTCGAGCGGCGAACCCTTACCCAAGCCGGACCCTCCCTTCGAGGGCAAGATCGGACGCACTGTAAAGGATTCGAAGCCTGACTTTCCGAAGGGCGTCGAGCCTCCCGCCGGGGCACCAAACATCCTGATGATCCTGACCGACGATGTGGGCTTCGGGGCCAGCAGCGTTTTTGGTGGCCCGATCGACACTCCAAACTTCCAGCGACTTGCGGACCGCGGGCTTCGATATAACTGCTGGCACACGACGGCGTTGTGCTCGCCTACGCGGGCAGCGCTGATCACAGGGCGAAACCACCATTCGGTCTCTAGCGGGGTCATTACCGAGTTCGCAACTGGCTTCCCCGGGTACAACTCTTTAGTACCCAAGAGCTGCGGCGCGGTTGGCGCAGTACTGAGGGAAAACGGCTACAACACCTCCTGGTTCGGCAAGATGCACAACGTGCCCGACTGGATGTCGAGCCAGGCGGGGCCGTTCGACCTGTGGCCGACCGGTCTTGGCTTCGAGTACTTCTACGGCTTTCTCGGCGGGGATAGCGACCAATGGCACCCGGCGTTGTATGAGAACACCACACCCATTGAGCCATATCTCGGTGACCCCACGTACATTCTGGATCGCGATCTCGCGGACAAGGCGATTGCCTGGATGCAGATGCAGCATGCGGTCGCACCGAAAAAACCCTGGCTGCTGTACTACTGCACCGGCACCGCGCATGCGCCACACCATGCGCCCAAGGATTGGATCGCGAAGTACAAAGGGAAGTTCGCTCAGGGTTGGGACAAAGTGCGGGAGGAAACCCTTGCGCGTCAGATCAAGCTCGGCGTCGCGCCACCCGAGACCCAGCTGACAAGGAGACCGGAACAGCTTGCGGCGTGGGACGCATTGTCGGCGGATCAGAAACGTCTGTACGCGCGCATGATGGAGGTTTACGCAGGCGCTCTATCACACGCTGACCACCATATAGGTCGCCTGCTCGACGCTTTGGATCAATCCGGTCAGGCGGACAACACGCTCATCATCTTCATGATGGGTGATAACGGCGCGAGCGCCGAAGGGAGTCTGCAAGGCACTACTAACGAAGTGGCTACTGCTGGCAACGCAGTCCAGGAGAGCCTTCCGTTCATGCTCTCAATGATTGACGAGTTGGGCGGCCCCTTGGGCTACAACCACTATCCAGTGGGCTGGGCGCACGCAATGGATGCGCCGATGCAATGGACCAAGCAGGTTGCATCGCATTTCGGCGGGAGCCGCAATGGCATGGTGATGTCGTGGCCAAAGCGCATCAAGGACAAAGGTGGACTGCGGCAGCAGTTCTGCCACGTGATCGACATCGTGCCGACCATCTATGAGGCCACGAAAATCACTCCGCCATCGTCGTTGAACGGCACCCCGCAGACGCCTCTCGACGGCACCAGCTTGGTGTATACCTTTGACGACGCCAAGGTTGCCACCCGGCACACAACTCAGTACTTCGAGCTGGTTGGGAATCGTGCGATCTACAAAGACGGCTGGATGGCCTGCACGACACCGTTGCGCCTGCCGTGGGTAACAGTGGCGGGGTCGGAAGCGAATCCCGACGACTTCAAGTGGGAGCTCTACAACATCAACGAGGATTTCAGCCAGGCGAACGACCTGGCGGCGAAGCACCCGGACAAGCTCAAAGAGCTGCAGGCGGCCTTCGACATCGAGGCAAAGAAGTACAATGTGTACCCCCTCGATTCCAGCTTCTCCAGTCGAGCCGACCCGTCCATTCGCCCCAGTCTCTCCCGGGGCCGCAGCGAGTATGTCTTCTACCCCGGAATGAAGCGAATCCCGGAGGGTTCGGCCCCGGACTTCAAGAACAAATCCTGGACGATCGTTGCGGAGGTAGACATTCCCAAGGGCGGTGCAAACGGCGTGATCGCGACGATAGGTGGCCGCTTCGGCGGCTGGGTGTTACTCCTGCAGGAGAGCAAGCCACTCTTCGCTTATGCACTCTCCAACCAGCCAAGTCACAAATTCAAGGTCCAGGCTGAACAGGCGCTATCACCGGGTAGTCACGTCCTTCGTGTTGCCTTCAAATACGATGGCGGCGGCATCGGTAAGGGCGGGACCGCGACGTTGCTCGTTGACGAAAAACCGGCTGGCACACTGAAGATCCCGCAGACGATCGCGGTCAGGTTCTCTCTCGATGAGACTTTCGACGTCGCAGAAGACACGGGTACTCCGGTACTAGAGGACTACGCCGAAAAAATGCCCTTCCGCTTCACAGGGGAGCTGAAGAAATTTGTCGTCGTTCTTGACCCCCACACTCTGAGTCCGGAAGAGCAGAAGCGGCTGCACGACCAACTCGCGAAGGCGATGATGGCGGTTCAATAGTTTCTGTCTTGGCTTCGCTGCGGCGAGTGCCCGCATACGACCAGGCCGACGGGATCAACGCGCTGCCGCAGGAAGCGACACGTGTAGCGACGCCCCCCGAGGCGTGTTGTTCGTCGCCCAAAGTCTACCTCCGTGCGATGCCACGATGGTCCGACAGACGGCGAGTCCCAGGCCGATACCCCGTCCTTTGGTGGTGAAGAAGGGCTCGAAGATGGCTTCAGGGTCCTTGATTCCCATTCCGCCATCGCTGACGACGATGTTGACACCCCGGTCCTCGCGATGCGTGCTGACAATCTCGAGGCGGCGATCCCGAGCCGGCAGCAGCGCCATGGCGTCGCAGGCATTCAGAATGAGATGAGTCAATACCTGCTGCAGCTGCACGCCGCCGATCGTCAATACAGGCAGCCGCGTCGCGAGGCGGGTGCCGGCCGTGACATGGTACGCCTGCAGGTAGTCCCGCTCCCGCTCGAGCACCCTGCGGATGCACTCGTTCACGTCGACCGCTTCGGTCGGAGCGTTCGCTCTCTCCAACAGCGTACTGAGACGTTGTGTCGTGCGAACGATGCGATGGCAGTCCGTCTCGATATCCTCGAGAACCGCCCCGAGCTCGCTGACATCGCGGGCCCCGCGGGCGAGATGGATGCGGCCAGCCTCCGCGTTCGCAATGATTGCAGTCAAGGGTTGGTGCAGCTCGTGCGCCAGCGTGCCGGACAGGGCGTTCAATAGTGCGACCCGATTGAGCCGGGCGATTTCCTCACGCTGCCGGGCAGACTGTGCGTCCTGGCTCTTGCGATGAGTCGTATCGCCGTAGACGCCTACCACCAGTGCAGGCTTGCCTCGCCCCGTGCGAATCGTCTTTCCCCGGGTGCTGAGCCATCTCACCCTACCGTTGCGGCCCCGCAACCTGAACTCCGCCTCCACGGTGCCCTGGCCATCGATGGCGGTACTAATGGCCTGCGCCAGCAGGGCGCGGTCCGCGGGAACCACCTGTTTCAGGATGCGCACGATACTCGTCGATCGGATCAGGCGCGGCAATGCAGTCTTCGGATCGGTATCGCTCCACGTCACCGCATCGAGCTTCATATCCCATTGCCAGGTGCCCATCCGGGCTGCGGTCAGCGCCAGATTGAGCCCTTCGATCCTCGTCAGCGCGGCGCGCTTCTCATCCTTCAGCTCCGCCAGAGAAGCGGCCAGCAGCGACAATGACGTGCCGGCGATGATCAGGAAGGTCTGCAGACAGCGCGCCGCCCCCGGCGCAGGTTGATGGGAGAACGGTCCAAATCCCATCTGCACCGATGTGATGGAGAGCAGACTGACGATCGCCATGCAGGGCGCGACGCCTCCCACCCCGCGGCGCACTGCGGCCCAAAGCAGGAAGGGCAACGGTGCGTACAGCAGGGCAGGGGCTACGGTCCGTGGATCCGTCCATCTGAATACCAACAGGGAGGCGGTGACGACTCCGGCGAGAATGGCGAGGGTCTCGAGGCTGCGGCTCAGTGATCCGGGGGCGCCGTTGCGTTCGCGTCGGAACGTAGTGAGGATCAGCGGTCCCACGATCAGGCTGGCCAGCGAGTTCGAAAGCGTACGGTCTTCCCAGACGTGCCAGAACTGCGTGTAGCGCCATCCGCGCCATGCGACGCAGCCGGCGTCGAGGAACGATGACAGGACCGGTGCGGCAAGAACGGCGATGAGAGTGTACGCAGCGAGGTCGCGGACACGGTCGAGCCGGGGTGCGCTTCCCAGCAGCCGGACAAGTAACAGCGCCCCGAACAGCGCCTCAGCGCAGTTACTTACGTACCAACACACTGACATCGTGAGAGGTACATCCGCAAGACTTTGCGCGAGCAGGTGCGGCGGCAGCACCCCCAGCAGCAGCATCGGCCAGACCCGTTTCGGCGTCAACAACAAGGCCGACAACACCACCGCGTTAGGCGGCCAGAGCGTCGACACCGGAGCGGTCTTGAAGGCTAGAGCGTTGCCGACTTGTACGGCTGCGTAGTAGGCGATGGCAAGCGCCAGTGTCGCCAGCGCGACGCTGCGCAAGGACCAGCGCCCGTCGTCAGTCGGCGTGAGCGAGGCTGCGCGGCCAGGATCTCGTGCCGCGTCTGGTGTTGGGTCGGACCGCATGAATTCCCCCGCAGCGCTCTGTCTCAGCCGGCGGCATCCGCTCCGTTCGACCCCCATCTCAGCAACACTTTTCCTCAGGGCGCATTGACCGAAGGGTCAATTGACTGCGGTGCGCAGGCGGAGGCTCGGGAATACGCATCGGCCCATCACTAAGGTCCAATGGCCCGATCGCGCTGCGCACGCTGCGATGGGGCCATGGGGCGCACGATTGGTGTCATGGCACGGGTATTCGATCAGCCCGATGGGCTGGGTCTCTATTGCCGCAACCTGTTACGTCATATGGTTGCGTTGGATTTCTCGACCCGCTACGTGATGTTTCTTCGAAGTGCCGAGCGCATCGCCGATTTCCTGGAGTTTCCCAATGTGGGGTACAGCGTGCTCACGGCGCCCGGCGGCCTGTGCTGGGACCAGTTCGCCGTTCCAGTGGCCGCACGCCGGCATGGCGTGGACCTGATATTCAGTCCCAAGCTCTCTCTTCCGCTGCTGACCACGCGTCCGTGCGCTTTCGTACTCCAGGACCCGGACTGGTATTGGGAGCCTCGCAGCAAATCACGGCGGCGAGGCATCTACCTCCACACGATGTTGCCGTTGTATTGTCGTAAAGCGCGGCGCCTGCTCGTCATCTCTCACTTCGCGCGCGACAACCTGGTTCGCAACCGGCTCGTATCCTGGGAGAAGACCTCGGTTGCGTACGGAGCCGTCGGTACTAACTTCACCGGGCGGCGCAACGATGCGCAGCTTGCTGCGTTTCGCACGACGCATCGACTGCCTGCGGCGTTTATCCTGACTGTTCTCAATCCCCACCAGGGCCATGCCATCAGGCCACGGGCCGCAGTGGGAAGTCTCGAGCGGCTCCTGCTGGCTTTTCAGAGCTACCGCGGCGCCGGCGGCCGGCTGCATCTGGTCATTGTCGGACATGGGGCAGAGGACCGTGAGGCACTGCACGGCTGTAATGGGTCGCTCTCGAGCGGAGTGTGCCTGCTCGGACCTGTTCCAAATGACCAGATGCATCTGCCTTACCAGCTGGCCGAGTTCTACGTCTCGGCGGGCCTGGGCGGGCTCCTGCCAATACTCGAAGCGTTGGCGTGTGGTTGTCCCGCCGTCGTGCCGCGCACTTGTGCAGTACCGGAGGTTGCGGAACGGGCGGCGCGATTCGTTAATCCCTATGACGAACGGGAACTGACCGCCGCAATGCTCGAGCTGGATCGCTCGCCAGCGCTGCGCCATCGATTGCGCGTTGCCGGTCTCGTACGGGCGGAGGCGTTCGGATGGTCGAGAGTGGCACGGCGGGTTCTCACCGCGTTGGAGGACTTACCTGTAAGAGCTTGTATCTCGTGAATTGGACTTAGGGGAAAGGGTCACGCGCTGGCTCCTTCGTCAGAATGCGAGCAGGCAGGCAGAGGTCAGAAATGGATTCCCATAGCAGCGATGTAAGCGGTGCAGGCCACCTTCCCTCCTCGAGAGGGCCGGCAGCAGGCGTGGCGGAGTGTCGAGGCTTACGTGGCCCCCGCAGCATCTGGATTCCGGGTGGCTCGTTTCTGATGGGTTCCGACCACCACTATCCCGACGAGGCCCCTTCCCGTCGGGTCAGCGTTGCCCCCTTTTGGATGGACGCCACTGCCGTCACGAATGCGGATTTCGCCGCCTTCGTGGAAGCGACGGGTTACATCACGGCGGCAGAGCGAAATGCCGCCGGATCCTCGACAGTCGCGAATCCTCAGCCCGCGCGCGCATCCGGGGGGCGCGTCTTTCGAAAGCCGACTCCGGGTAGCGCCGGAGCAGCCGCGCAATGGTGGGCGTTCGTGCCCGGCGCCGACTGGCGTTGCCCTCACGGGCCCGGCGACTCCACCGTCGAGAAGCCCGATCACCCCGTGGTGCAGGTCACCTATGCCGATGCCATGGCCTACGCGCGGTGGGCCCAGAAGGACCTTCCGACAGAGGCCGAGTGGGAGTTCGCAGCGCGCGGGGGGCTCGAAGGTGCCGAGTACGTCTGGGGAAACGAGTTCGCTCCCTCGGGGAGACACATGGCCAACACCTGGCAAGGAATGTTTCCGTGGCAGGACACCGCCGCCGACGGCTATGACGGAACGGCTCCGGTGAGGTCCTACCCGGCCAATGGCTTTGGTCTTTATGAGATGGCAGGAAACGTCTGGGAGTGGACGTGCGACTGGTATCGTCAGGTCGCACAACCGGATCCCGAGAGCCTCGTTGAGGTGCCGCTGCGTCGCAAGGTCCTCAAGGGCGGCTCCTATCTGTCTTCTCCCGCCAATTGCAAACGCTACCGACCCGCCGGAAGAGCGCCGTTGAGAGTTGACGCGGCGGCGTGCGACGTGGGCTTCAGATGCGTCGTCCGTCCTGCAGCGGTCCTCGCGCGCGCAGCCGGCAGTCACTGATCCCATGCGCAGGAAATTCCTTCCAGCTTCTGTCATCTGCGCGTCGGTCGCCCTCGCGAGCGCCACCCCTTGGCTCGGCGCCCTGTTGTTGTTGGCCGAGCCTCCCGTCCAGGCCCAGAACCTGAATTTTCTGGGCAAAGCCCCGGCCGGTCAGTTCAACAAAACCGACTGGAAGCTGCTGCAGCAGGCTGTCCTGGCAGCCTTGAGCGACACTACCGACGGCACCACGCACAGCTGGCGCAACGATTCCAACCAGCACCAGGGCACGGTGCGGATTGTGAAGTCCTGGCAGGACGCGCAGGGCCGCACGTGCCGGCGGATACACCTGGACAACTCGGCCGGAGGATACAAGGGCGCGAGCACGAATGATGCCTGCAAGCAAGCCGACGGGATCTGGGTGACTCAGGATGGGTTGCGGCTGTCGCGCGGGGCACAGCCCGGTCCTCCCGGCGGGGATTCAGGGGCGTCTCGTGAGACTCGTTGAACGGCTGCTCGTGTTGATCGGGTTCCTGTTTGCTGCTGCCTATGGGCTTCACGCTGCAGACGCTCACTGGGGACGCCTGCACGGGCTCGCACAGATGACCGTGGCGACGAGCGCTGTTGAGTCGCCAGTTCCAGATCATACGAACTGGGCCCAGTCGCGATGGCAAGCGTTTCTGAGCGCACGCGATCAGGCAGCCGGAATACCCTGGGGCGCGTTGGCCATTCCGGCTATCGGCATTGAAGTCCCGGTCTTCGCTGATACCAGTGACGTTCATCTGAACCGCGGGGCGGGCCTCATCGAGGGGACCTCGTATCCCGGCGCACAGGGAAACGTCGGCATTGCGGGGCATCGCGACGGATTCTTCCGGGCGTTGCGGCAGATCGAGCGAGGTCAGCGGATCGAGGTGCGCACGGCACGTGCGCAGTTCGTCTATCGGGTCGCGAGCATTGCCGTCGTCGATGCCGAGGACGCGCGCCTTCTGCAGACGACGGCCGCCCCGGTGATCACACTGGTCACCTGCTATCCGTTCTATTTCGTCGGCTCGGCTCCGCGGCGTTTCGTGGTGCGGGGCGTTTTGGTTTCGAGTGTCGGCAGCGGGAGATCGTCATGAATGTCAGAAATCGTCGGATCCAACTCATCGCGGTTGCCGCGATGCTGGCGGCCGCTGTCTGCGCCGTGCGGCCCGCACTGGCGCAGAATTCCGCGGCCTGCCGCAGCGTGGCCTTCAGTGCGGATGTGTTGGCGCGCTTTCCGAATGCGCCACAAGAGTGCCTGGATGTAATCACCCGAGATGGGCAGCAGTACGCGGTCTTCAAGGCGCAGCTCATCAGGGTGGACGGCGACAGGCTACGGGTTCGCGTCAAACAGCCAGACGGGTCCTTGGCTGAAGCGATCACGATCAAGCCCCGCAAGAAAGTCAGGGTGTTGGTCGACGGAAAGGCCACGGACGCGACAGACCTCGCATCCGATCAGGAACTCACAGCCTACGTCCGGGTGGATAAGCCGGTGATTGCGCTCGCGCCTGCTGTCGCGACCGAGCCTCTGGATCTCGTGCCCATAGTACCCACTGCGGTGACGCCTCCGTTGGTCGCCGCCCGGCCCGTCATGCCCAAGACGGCAGGGCAGTCAGGCCTCCTCGCACTGTTGGCAGTCCTGAGCCTGCTTGTCGCCACGGTATCGGTGCTTCTGCGTGTGGTCGTCTTGCGCTCGCTCGGTCTGCGGAGGTCCACATGAGGTATCGCCGAATCGTCCTGGGGGTCCTGCTAGGCGCGTTGTCGCTCTCCTTGCAGGCCTGCGCATCACACCCCGCGGACCAGGAGGCTTACGTCAAGGACGCATTGAAGCAGTTCACGGCCACCGTGACTGCCGTGGACGCCGCTAACCGACTGGTGACACTCGCGGCGCCGTCGGGCCAACGTCAGGTATTCGAAGTAGGTCCCGAAGTTCGCAACTTCGATCGGGTCGCCGTCGGAGATCACGTCGCAGTGAGTTACTACGTGGGACTCGTTGCGACCATCGAACCCCGTGGCACAGCGGCGAAAGAAACTGAAGATACCGTGGAGGGGAGCAGAGCGCCCCCTGGAACACGGCCAGCAGCTGCGATCGCCCACGCGCGGAGTGCGACGGTGACCGTCGATTCGGTGGACACCTCTTTCAACACCATGACGTTCAGGAAGGCGGACGGGGTTGTCCGTACCGTTGCCATCGAAGATCCGGAGGCCCAAAAAGCACTGCGCAAGCTAAAGTCCGGTGATGCGGTGAAAGTCGACTACACCGAGGCCGTGGCCGTGCAGGTACAACCGGTACCTCACTGAAGATCCGTCTCACGCCGCCGGATGTCCGCCTCGAAACGGGGGGGTTGAACAGGATCAACATGATGGCTCGACGTAGCGCGACCTCGCAGCCTGCCACGGATCGGCGCGCCTGGATGATCGATCGCATTCCGCACATCGTCTGGTCCGTCACCGCTGACGGACACGTCGCGTGCTTCAACTCCGCCTGGCAGCGCCTGACCGGCTCCGGCGTCGGAGCGGATCTTCAAGCCGCGATGCTACAGCGGATTTTTCCTGACGATCGGGAACGCTGGTGCGATCGCTGGCGCACCACGCTGAAGACCGGTGAATCAGTCGACGTGGAATATCGCATGCAGTCCGAAACTCAGGACGCACCTCGCTGGTATCTCGAACGAGCTACCGCTGTGACAAATGGCGATTCCCCAGAGCCGCAGACGTGGATCGTCACTGCGACTCTGATCGATGACGACAGGGTAAGGGAGGAGGAGTTGCGCGGACGTTTGCACGAGCAGGATCAGTTCTTTGCGACGCTACTTCATGAGCTCCGAAATCCCCTGGCCCCGATCGCGAACGCACTGGATCTACTGGGAGCAGGCTCAAGCGATCCGCTGGTCGTCAATGTCGCGCGAGGCATCATACAGCGCCAACTCAGGCAGCTGACACGCCTCGTGGATGACCTCTTCGACGTTTCCCGCGTCGCTCGCGGGAGTCTCGAGTTACAACGCCGTCTGATCGATCTGTCCGACATCGTCGTGACGGCGGTGGAGGCCGCGCGCCCCCTCATGAAGGTCCGCGGGCATGCCTTTACGCTCGGCTCGCCCCCCGAACCCATCGCTTTGGAGGCCGATCCCGTGCGGCTCGGTCAAATCCTGACCAATCTGCTGATCAACGCGGCCAAATACACTCCGGCCGGCGGGCATATCTCCCTGTCCACCTACACGGATAGTGAGAGCGTCTTTGTGCAGATCCGTGATGACGGTATCGGAATTGCCGCCGACAAGTTGTCTCGCATTTTCGAGCTCTTCGCGCAGGCGGCTCCCGGGTCGGTGGCCAGCGCGGCAGGCCTCGGTGTGGGGCTGGCGGTTGCAAAGCAACTTGTTGAGTTGCACGGAGGGGAGATTTCGGTGCGTAGCGAAGGCCTGGGGCGCGGGAGCGAATTCACGGTCCGATTGCCGCTGCGGGCGCAGGGATCAGCGTGACTCGAGAGCAGGAGAGATTAAGAGAGGCACGCGCCGAGGGAGTGCCCTGGCGGAAGTGGGGCCCGTATCTCAGTGAGCGGCAGTGGGGCACTGTGCGCGAGGACTATACGTCGGGTGGCGATGCATGGTTCGGCTTTACGCATGATCAGGCGCGCTCCCGTGCGTATCGTTGGGGTGAGGACGGCATCGGCGGGTTGTGCGACGAGCACATGCGCTTGTGTTTCGCATTGGCATTCTGGAACGGTCGCGATCCCATTCTGAAGGAACGGCTGTTCGGCCTGGCCAACGGCGAGGGCAATCACGGTGAGGACGTCAAGGAATACTACTTCTACCTCGACAATCTGCCGACTCACTCCTACATGAGTCTGTTGTACAAGTATCCGCAAGCCGAATTTCCCTATCGCGATCTGGTGCACGTCAACCGGCAGCGGACCCGTCAGGAGTTCGAGTACGAGCTGATCGATACGGGCATATTCGATGACGAGCGGTATTTCGACATCCGTGTCGAGTATGCCAAGCGGACCGCCGAGGACATTCTGATACGGGTTACCGCCCACAACCGGGGACCTGAGACGGCGCGACTGCATGTCCTGCCGCACCTCTGGTTTCGCAACACCTGGTGGCGGGATCCGGGCGCCCACCGGCCGTCGCTGCGGGCCTGGCAGGGCCCGGGAGCCTGGACCGTCGTAGCCAGGCACTCCGAACTGGGCATTCGGGCTCTGCGGTGCCATCAGGCCGCGGGGGTTCTCTTCACGGACAACGAAACAAACACCCAGCGCCTGTACGGCCAACCGAATGCCGAACCTTTCGTAAAGGACGGGATCAACGAGTACATCGTGCGGGGCGCCCGGCACGCCGCCGATAGCGAAGGTCCTGGTACCAAGTGCGCCGCCCGATACGTCCTCGAGATTCCGCGCGGGGGCTCGCTTGCGGTACGGCTGAGGCTCTTTCCGGACGCGGACGGCGGCCGCGGCTCGGGGCCTGATCTGGAAACAGCGGAGTTCGACGCACTGGTCGAGTCGCGGCGTCGGGAGGCCGACGAGTTCTACGCTGCGCTCACGCCCGGTCGATGCGACCCGGAGCAGCAGCTGATCGTGCGCCAGGCGTTTGCGGGGCTGCTGTGGAACAAGCAGTCGTATCTCTACGACGTCGGCGCATGGCTCGGCGAACACGCGAGCGGTGGGGGTGAGAAGGGCTCCTGTCGCAACAGCTCGTGGTTTCATCTGTGTGCGGCGGACGTCATCTCCATGCCGGACAAGTGGGAATATCCGTGGTTTGCGTCCTGGGATCTGGCGTTCCATACCATCGCGCTCGCGTTCGTCGACCCGGACTACGCCGACCGGCAGCTGGCGCTGTTGCTACGGGGCCGCTATGCGCATCCCAACGGTCAGATTCCTGCGTACGAGTGGAATTTCGGCGACGTCAACCCTCCCGTGCACGCCTGGGCGGCCCTGTTCATGTATCGACTGCAGAGTCAGCTCGAGGGTGTCGACGCTCTGTCCGGACTGAAGCGTTCCTTCCACGCACTGCTGTTGAATTTCACGTGGTGGGTCAACCGCAAGGACCGCACTGGCCGCAATGTCTTCGAAGGCGGGTTCCTCGGTCTGGACAACATCGCGATCTTCGACCGTAGCGCCGCGGCTCCCGGAGGCGGTTATGTCGAGGAGTCCGACGGTACCGGTTGGATGACGCTCTTCACCCAGAACATGCTCGAGATGGCTCTCGAACTGGCTCTACACGATCCCGTTTACGAAGAGCTGGCCATCAAGTTCTACGAGCATTTCGTGTGGATCGCCTCGGCGATGGACAAGGTCGGCGGTAACGATGGAATGTGGGACGAAGCCGACGGATTTTTCTATGACGTGCTGCGCTTTCCATCCGGCGCCGGCATGCGGCTCAAAGTCCGCTCAGTGGTGGGCCTGGTGCCTCTTTGTGCCGTATCGGTCTATTCCGGTGAAGTCGCCCGGAAACTGCCGCGCTTCGCGGAGCGCGCGCTCTGGTTCAACCGTGAGCGTCCCGGATTACTGGCGCACATCAACCACCCCGAGAGGGCCGGAATTTGTGGCAGGCACATGTTGTCGGTGCTGGATGAGCGCAAGCTGCGGCGCGTGTTGGCGCACGTGCTCGATCCCGCCGAGTTTCTGAGCGACTTCGGGATTCGCTCGCTGTCGAAGGCGCATTACGACAATCCCTACGTCTTGCGCCTCGGAGGCGACGAATATTCCGTCGCTTATCGACCCGCGGAGTCCGATTCCGGACTCTTCGGGGGCAATTCCAATTGGCGTGGCCCTGTCTGGTTTCCGGTCAATATCCTGCTGTTGCGCGCGCTCCTCGAGCTCTATAGCTACTACGGCGATGATTTCCGCGTGGAGTGTCCTACCGGCTCCGGAAACCAGCTCACGCTGTTCGAGGTATGCCAGTTCCTTGCCCGACGGTTGATCGCGATCTTCACGCCCGGAGCCGACGGGCGCCGTCCCGTGTTCGGTGGCGTCACTCGCTTCGCAGAGGATCCGAACTGGCGGGATCTCGTGCTGTTCTACGAATACTTCCACGGCGAGAATGGGGCGGGAATCGGCGCCAGCCATCAGACGGGGTGGACGGCACTGGTCGCTCCCTTGGTCCTGCTGTTGGCCGACCTCGATGCCGCGGAAGCGCGAACCGATCTCGGCGCGGTGTTCCGGAAGCTGGCCCAGCGTCTGGGTCAGAACGAAGCGTTGACGAACAGCCGCATACCTCCGTAGCGCCACCTCAGGCTGCCGTTGAAGCTCGAGGAACTCACGTCCAATTTCGTGATGAACTCGTTGTAGCCGGCGCCGACGCCGACGTGTCTGAGGAATTGCCAGACCGCCGAGGCGTTGTAGTCCTCGAGCCGGCCATCGTAAGGACTGATCGAGATCTTGAAGAACTGCGCCTGGGCGTCCAGGTAGAAGCGCGGCGAGAGCTTCCAGATGCCGTGCAGACCCACGACGGGAAGCGGTCCGTCCGCCTGGACGCTCGCGGATTGGGAAGCAGAGCGCTGCTGCATACCGGCCATTGCGCTACCGGAGAGATCGAGTTGGAACTTGAGATTGTGGATGCCGACGGCGGCATCGACTTCGAAGCGGTCGGTGCGCACGAAGGAATATTCGTACGCCAGTTCGGCGACCCGGGTCAGAAAGCGGCTGTCGAGCTGGGCGCTGACCGGAAACGTCGTATCGCGGAACTGGATTTCCCGATCGATGGCTTTGCTGGCGTGTCGGTCGGTGTCGAAGTACATCAGGCGCAGCTTGTGGCGCTTGAAGAACCGCCAGTAGGCATCGGCCCGGAAGCGATCCGAGTCGTGAAAGCCGAGCTCGTGTTCCGTGTCGAATTCGGTGCCCCTGCCGCCGGCACCATTGACCTGAATCGTCGTCGAGGTGTTGACGATGAACGTGCCCAGATCGATCCGGAATCGATCGTTGAAGGGATCTCCCGCCTCGTGCCAGGACTGAGCGTGTACGGACGACGCGCCCCAGAGGAGTCCCAACACGACCGCCATGCCGACGGCCCGGTGAATTGCACGCTGTAAGGGTCGCCCGGTGCGTCGTGTACCCACGTGCCTCCTCCTAGAGTCGGATGCCAAAGCCGAACAGCAGCCCACTCATCCGGATGTCGTAAATGAACCCGTCGTGCCGGTAGTCGGTGTCGAGGATGCGGTAGCTCAGATACGCGCCCCAGCGGCTCCCCCAGCGGTAGCCCGCGCCGGCCTCGCCCAGCCAGACGAAGCGGGAGCCACCGCCGCCGGCATCCGCCCTGAGCCAACCGACCCAGTGGTCGTTCGCCAGAAAATCCCAGCGTGCTCCACCGATCGCATCGACCCAACCGCGATCCTGATCGAGGCGGCGCGAGTTTCCTTCGAGCACGGCGCCCACGTCCTGGTATCTCAATCCGGCATAAAGGGCGAGCTTCTCGACCATCTGGAAACTCAGCCCTGCCTCGAGCAGCGTCTGGTTGGAGCTGAGGTGTAGGGATCCCAGCGGTGTGTTCGCGCCGCCACCCAGGGATACGTAGCTCGCTTCGGCATACCACCCCAGAGGGGGCCGACTCGCCGTCATGCGCAGCGCTCCGCCCACATTGAGGAAATCGACCAGATCCTTGAAGTCCGCGCTCACCGCCGCTGTGGTATCGCCGACTCCCTCCCGACCGTCGATCCCGGCGGCCCACAGGAATGGAATGAGCTCGTAGGCCCAGCCCTCCTGTTGCGCATCCGACTGTGCTTGGGCGTGAGCAGCGGACGCGGTGAGCAGGAACCCGACGGCGCAAAGAATGCGCCGGCGAATCGCGAGTGAGAATGGCATCTGTCTGGATTCCAACACAGGCCCCGATTGCCGGCAGCATGGAAGGGTGCCGACGCGAGGCGAATTGGACCTAGGACCAATTGAGGCACGTTGCCGCGGGCGCAAAGCTCGCCGCACTCATCTCCACAAGTGGTTGCCAACATGACGACCTCCACAACAGGCTCACGCCGTTACGCACTGGGATGGCTGGTCGTCGTTACATTCTGTGGTGTGTTGACGACCGCACACGCGCAGGGCAGGGCCGGTGATTTCGATATCTTCGGCTCGACCGGCTACACCAGCGGCGATTCCGGCAATCTCAAGTCTCTGCCGCGCATTCGCTTCGACCTCGATCACGCGTGGATGTGGGGCGGAGGGGGCGCTTACCACTTCACGGACCAATTGAGCGTTCTGACCGATTTCCAGGCCGGCTATCCGACCCTGCACCTGAGCGATCCGGGCCTGCCCGGTGCACCCGGACTTGGCCAGACGGCAGACTATTTCAACGGCCGCGTGAACCTCGAGTTGACTCCGTTCGCCACCCCCGTCTCGCCCGTGCTCTCGGCCGGCATCGGTTTCAACAACTTCCAGACAGCCATTCCCGGAGCGGATCCGCAGGTCGTGTGTGCGCCGGCGTTCGCGCTTCCGACCTACTGGTGGTGCGGCGCGGGCGTGCCGACGTTCAATGAAACCGCGTTCTCCTATAACGCCGGCCTCGGCCTGCGCCTCGACATCGGGCAGTCGATCTTCATGAAGCTCATGTATACCTCCACGTGGGCCGACTATGGTGGCCTCGGGACGCGTCGCTTCGATCAGGTGACATTGCAGCTTGGTGGTCGCGTTAGAACCCGCGGCTTTTGACCGTCGCCCCCTAACCTCCTTGGGTGCGGAAACAAGCAGTGGCAACGTGGCATCACCTCACGCAGCGGACGTTCCGAGGCGCCTCCTTCGCGGCGTGCGCGCTCTCATGGCTGATACTCTCGCTTGCCGCGATTGCATCGCCCGCAAGCGACCCCTTGACCTCCTGGAACGAAGGCCCCACGAAGCGAGCCATCCTCGACTTCGTCGCGAGGGTCTGCGATGCCGCCTCACCTGAGTTCGTCGCTGCGCAGGACCGGATTGCCGCCTTCGACAATGACGGGACGCTCTGGGCCGAGCAACCGATGTATGTCCAGGCGCAGTTCGCAATCGATCGCGTCAAAGAGTTGGCGCCTTCGCATCCGCAATGGGCAAACGAACATCCCTTCAAGGAACTGCTGGCCGGGGAGACTGCGACGGCGCTGCGGACGGGCGAGAAGGACGTCGTGACGCTGGTAATGGCCACCCACGCAGGGATGACGACCGACGATTTTCACGAAATCGTGAGTAAGTGGGTCGCGACCGCGCAGCATCCCAGGTTCCATCGGCTATACACCGAGCTCGCGTACCAGCCCATGCTGGAGCTGCTGCAGTGGTTGCGCGGCCATGGGTTCAAGACCTACATCGTCTCAGGGGGTGGGGTGGACTTCATGCGGCCGTGGGTCGAGCGCGTCTACGGCATCCCGCCCGAACAGACCGTCGGCAGCACGATCAAGCTGCGCTACGAAATGCGCGACCGCCGACCTGTACTGGTGCGACTTGCTCAGATCGATGCCGTGGACGATGGACCTGGAAAGCCAGCAGCCATCGAGAAGTTCATCGGCCGCGCGCCGCTGATTGCCTTCGGAAACTCCGACGGCGATCGGGAGATGTTGGAATGGACGAAGGCGCAGCCGGGCCCCCGGTTCGTGGCGCTCGTACATCACACCGACGCCGTCCGGGAGTGGGCCTACGATCGCAAGTCGCCGGTCGGCAGGCTCGACGCGGCGCTCGATGAAGCCCTCGCCAAGGGGTGGACGGTCATCGACATGAAGGCGGATTGGGGGCGGATCTTCCCATTCGACGGGGAGAAGCCGCAGCCCCCATGAACATTGCCGCACTCGTCCGCATCCTGGTCCTGGTCAGTCTCGGGCTGATTGTCCTGAGTCTCGGATTGCGTGGTAACCGCGGTGACGCCGCCTACCTGTTCCATCGCCCGCGGTTGCTGCTGCGCTCGCTTCTGACGATGAACGTGGTCATGCCCATCTTTGCGATCTGGCTGGTGGTGTTGCTGGACCTGCGGCCGGCCGTCAAGGTGGCGCTGGTGGTCCTGTCCGTGTCGCCCGTCGCGCCGTTCTTCCCCGGCAAGGCGCTGAAGCTCACCCAACGCCAGGGCTATATCTACGGCCTGTTGGTCGCCAGTGCGGCCCTCGCCGTCATCCTCGTGCCGATTTCGACTCGGGTGCTCAGCTACCTGGCCCTGTCGGGACTGCCGGTGGCCGGGCGCCGTGTTCTCGAAGTCGTCGCACCCACGATTCTGGTCCCGTTCGCGCTCGGCGCCATCGTCCGCCGGCTCATCCCGGAGAGCTCGGAGCGTCTCGCCCGCATTTGCGGTCTGATCGGGAACGTGGTGCTGCTGGTTGCGGTCGTGCTGATCCTGATCGGACAGGCTGCTCCGATGGCTGCGCTGTTGGGTGACGGCACGCTCGTGGCGATTGCGGTGTACACGTGCGTGGGTCTGTTGGTAGGGCACCTGCTCGGGGGCCCGGACGCACAAGACCGGACCGTCCTGGCCCTTGCGACGGTGACCCGTCATCCGGCGGTTGCGCTGGCAGCCGCGGCCGCCGTGTTTCCTGTGCAATCGCAGGCGCCGGCGGCAATCCTGCTGGCTCTCATCGTGAGTGTGTTGGCCGCAGCGCCCTACGTCGTCTGGCGCCGCAAGCATGCCGACCACGACACCCGCAACGAGGGTGGCAGCCTGCAGCATCCCTGAAAGTCATCCCACAAAGGAGTCGCCGCCATGAAAGTCCCAACGCTCTCGAGTGCAGCTCTCCCTGTCGCACTGCTTGCGACGGCTCTGCTGCTGCCGGGTTGCGCCAACTCGCCCACGATCCGCTCCGACTACGACAAGGCTGCTGACTTCGGCCATTACCATACCTTCAACTTCGTGCCGCAGCCTTCAACCGACAAGCTCGGATACTCGAGTCTCGTGACCCAACAGCTCAAGAGCGCGGTCGGTGCCGAGCTGCAGAAGCGCGGTTATCAGATGTCCGACAAGCCTGATCTGCTGGTCAATTTCTCGGGCAAGCTGCAAAAAATGCAAGACGTTCAGTCGAGCCCGGCACCGGCCGGACCCTACTACGGGTATCGCTACTACGGCGCCTGGCCAAGTTACCCCAATGATGTCTACACGGTGAACTACACCGAGGGGACCTTGAACGTCGATCTCATAGATGCATCACGCAACCAGATGGTTTGGGAGGGCGTTGGCGTGGGCGAGGTGACCGACGAGTCATTGGGCAATCGCGAGGCTACGATAAACAAGGCCGTGAGTGCGATATTTGCCAAGTATCCGTTCCGGGCCGGCCAGGCGCAGCCGCTGAAGACCGCGGCCAAGTGACGGGTACGCGTGCGGCGACACGCAGAGAGCGAGCGCGACGAGGTTGCGGAGCTGCTTCGCGCGGGACTCACTTCGTCAGGGTGAAGCTGCCTTCGAAATTGAGCCGCACTGTGAATTGCAGCCGTAAATCGCTCACCGCGAATCCATTGTCCGCGCTCGCTCGCCGCACCCATTGTAGCTCAGCCCCATATTTGAGCCCTGGTGCAGGCGATCGCACCAGGCTCAATAGTGCGTATTCGCCCCGGTGGAAAGCCTGCGGGGTCTGGGCATTGCTGTTGGTTATGCGCTCGAGCGAATAGCCCGCGATGCTGGACCAGCGTGGACTCCAGGAATGCTCCAGGAATGCAGTCAGTCCGAGGACTGGCAGCGCGGCCGCCGTTGCAGAGGTCCCGCTATTCGTCGTCCGAGTTCGAGCGGCTACATCGACCGGAGCGTCATTGACGTAGTTTTCGACTCCGGCCCCGTAGACGGCCTCCCACTTCAGTTGGTCATCCGGGTCCGCCTCGATGCTGCCACTGAGGCTCGCACCCCAGCCGTGAATACGGGTTTCCGGCGTGGCGGTGGCGGCAGAGTCGTCGTCGATCTGGATCGTGCGTGCCACGGCTGCAAGTTGCAGATGACCGTGCGGCAGTGTCCATCGATAGGCCGTCGTGAGATCCGGGAGTGGGAATCGCAGATGGACGTCCTGTAGGTCGATGCGGTCAGCGTAGATCCCGCCGTCACCGGTCGCGCCCGGCCTTTCCAGGGCAATCGTGAACCGGTTCCCGTCGTTCAGCGGCCGCCAGTAGACCAGGATGTTGCGCAGCTTGGTGATACCGGGAGGACCGAAGAATTCCAGCGAGGCCGGAAAGATGCCGCCATCCGTAAACGGGCTCCAGGTCAGTCCCGCGCCGAAGCGTTCGGACTCGATCGACGCAAGCCGGAGCCGGAACGCCGTCTGCCCGACGTTGTTGTCACTGCCGAACGCATCCGCCTCCAAGGTCGCGCGGATGTCACCTGCGGCTGAGGGCATGTTGAGCTTGGCTCCAACGCGGCTCGGCCGCACGCTTGCGAACGTACGGCCGTCACGTCCAAACTCATCGGGTGTGGTGGGCAGCTTGCTCGGGCGGGCGACATCGAACCAGTCAGGATTGCTCTGCCCGCGCTCATAGCCGACGTCCACTTCGATGAAGCCGTACAGATCGAGCGTCACCGGTAACATCAGGAGAGAATCATCGCGAGATAACCGTACACGAGGAACACAACCGTGCTGAGCGCATATGTCACTGGGTATCCCAGGGATGGCACAGTGCTGTGGACCTTGTCCGAGATGGCCTTCATCGCGGTCGTGCTGTTGCGGGCGCCGGCGACTGCTCCTGCCAGGAAGATCGGATCGAGCTTCAGGACATACAAGCCCACCATCCACGAGATGACCGTTGGCACCGTCGCGCAGAGGATTCCGAGGACCACCACATAGAGAGTGCTCCAGCCCGCCGCAAGGGCCGAGGCGAGGGCAGGCGCGACGGTGAGCCCGAGCGTCGTTACGAACAGGTCGACACCGATTCCTTCGAGAAATGCCCGGGCACTCTCCGGCATCGGGCCACCGAATGACGGATTGATCGATCGTAAAATCGATACGGCCATCCCTGCGACCACCACCCCGCCCATTGCGCCGAGTCCCACCGGGATTCCGGCGATCGAGACCGTTGCCAATCCGATCGCATAGCCGGCGGCAATGCCGAGCCCCAATGTGATGATGTCCGTGGCGTTTGTCGCTCTCGTCGCCTGTCCGAGGGCGGTGGACAACCGTTGCACGCACTGGGTCGGTCCGATGACCCGCAGGACGTCGTGTCGGTGCAGGGTCGTGCCGGGAAGCAGCGGCAGCTCGTGGCCGCTGCGAAACAGTGCGCGAGCCCTTACCCCATACGCAGGTGCACTCTCGTGCAGCTGCTCGAGCGAGCACCCGATGAAAGCCGGCTGGGTGACGACGATCTCCGCTTGATCCATCTCGAGCTGTCGAGCTGACTCGTCCGCAACCTCGGGCCCCAGATGTTGGACACACGTCAACAGACGCTGCAGGTGACCAGCGACCACCACGTGATCGCCCCGAGCAAGGCGGGGGTCCGTCGTGAGCGGCACGATCGCCCCCCCGCGAATCAGTCTCAGGACCGGCGTATCGAGCTCTTCGAAGACCTCGTGCACCGGACGCCCCACGAACTGCGGTTCGCGTAGCTCGCACACTCGGATGTCCGCTGGAAGGATGCCGATGTCGAAAGCTTGACCTGTTCCCGGCAGTGGGTCACCGCCCGAACCGAACGCCCGTTCCGCGCGGCGCGCCGCGGCTGTCGGTTCGATTCCGAACAGCGCCGGAAGATTGCGAATCAGCAGGACGATGCTCAGCACGGACAGGATGTATGCCAGCGAATAGCCGGCCGCAATGTTGGCTTTGACTTCCTCAGGGCCGATTTGCGCTGGCAGCCGGTACAGGCCGCCGTCGACTGCCGAAGTCGCCACTCCCATGACCGCGCTGATGGTATTGCTTCCGGATAGCAGGCCGGGTGCGTAGCCAGGCGGCAGTCGCAACAACCAGCTGCCGAAGTAAGCGAGCAGAAAGGCTGTCGTGGTCGTGACGAGGACCAGAACCACCAGTTGCCAGCCTTCCCGGCGCAGGCCCTCGATGAACTGCGGCCCCACGCGTAGCCCGATTGCATAGGTAAACAGCGCGAGGAAGATCGTGCCGACCAGATCCGAGATCTCGAATCGAATCCCGGCGAACTCGAATGCAGCGATTCCTACCAACAGAGCGACTAATAGCGAGCCTGCAGTAGATCCCACCGAGAAGAATCCGAGGGACGCCTTGCCGAGCAGGTACCCGAATCCCAGACAGAGAAAGATCGTTACGAATGGCTGGAGAGCCAGAAACTGAAAGGTAGCGTGCACGGCGGTCCGTCAGTGATGGAACGGTGGGTTTGCAGTCGCATCGCCTCGGGGCGCACGGGATGCGCCTCTGGGTGTCAGCTGCGACAGCGAGCGACGCAGGTCCTCGAGGAGCAGGCAGCCCATGTCGCGGCTGACGCCATGCCGGATGAGGACACGTTGGACGACGGTTTCCTCGCGGTGTGCAGGCAGGGGATAGGACGCGATCTGCCACCCGCGCATGCGCATCCTGTCCGCCAGATCGTAGAGCGAAAACGAGGTGTGGGCGGGTTCGTCCAGACGATAGGTGAGAGCAGGCAACGCGCCAACGCCGTCGTAAAGGATCTCGAAGGGTCCGATCTCCCGGATCTGCTGAGCCAGGTACTGCGCAGTCTCGCTGCAGGCGCTCTGGATCCGTTGGTAGCCGTCGCGTCCGTAGCGCACGAAGTTATAGTACTGGGCGACGATCTCGCCGGCCGGGCGACTGAAGTTGAGTGCGAACGTCGGCAGGTCGCCTCCCAGGTAGTCCACCCTGAAAATGAGCTCCTCGGGCAGCTCTATCGCATCCCGCCAGACGATCCAACCCACCCCGAGCGGGGCCAGACCGAACTTGTGGCCCGATGAATTGATCGATTTCACCCGCGACAGACGGAAGTCCCATTCCAGTTGCGGCTGCAGAAAGGGGGCGACGAATCCGCCGCTCGCCGCATCCACATGGACTGGAATGTCCAGTCCGCTTCGAGCTTCGAGGGCATCGAGCTCCGCCACAATCTCCTTTACGGGTTCGTAGGCACATGTGAACGTGACACCCAATGTCGCCACCACACCGATGGTGTTTTCATCGCAATAGCGCGCGATTTGGTGCGCTCTCATGCCAACGGCGTCCGGCTCCAACGGGATCTCACGCAGTTCGACATCAAAGTAGCGCGCGAACTTGTGCCAGCAGACCTGCACGGGCCCGCACACGAGATTGGGCTTGTCGGCCGGCTGATGAGCTGCTGCGCGCTTGTGCCGCCAGCGCCATTTCAGGGCCAGGCCGCCGAGCATCGCGGCTTCGCTGGATCCCGTCGTCGAGCAGCCGAGGGTCGCGGCGGCGGCGGGGGAGTTCCACAGTTGCGCCAGGATGTGCACGCAGCGCGACTCGATTTCAGCCGTCTGAGGATATTCGTCCTTATCGATCATGTTTTTGTCCAGGCAATCGCCCATGAGCTCGCGGACCTCCGCAGACACCCAGGTCGTGCAGAAGGTGGCAAGGTTCTGACGCGAGTTGCCGTCCAGCAGCAACTCATCGCGCACCAGGGCTGCGGCTACCGCGGGATCCAGACTCGACTCCGGTAGCCGCAACTTGGGAAGCTCGAAGCCGGGAATCCTGCTGGCGTATGTCAGGGTGGCCTGGGCGGCGCGGTCGCGCCTCACGATGTGCAGTGTCATGAAGTTTTAGTCACGAAGTCATTGCGGATACGGAGGGTTGACGGCAGGCACGGCCCGTAGTCGAGCGTAGAAGTTCGTGCTACGCCGCCGCAGCAGCAATTGGCCCTTGGGGACATTGAGGCACCTGCGACCCATCGGTTGCGATGGACGGATGTACTCCCGGTTCGCAGCGGCCGTGTTGGCCGCAAACGCCCTGTTATTTTCCGGCGGAGTGTCGATTCGGCCGGCCGAGGCGCAGGAACCGCCGGTGCTGGCCGCGCAGTCGCTGCCAGCGGATGATGCGGCTGCCAGTGCCACGGGTCCGCGGCCCGGAGCCGCTGCGGGCCGCGAATGGGTATTCGCCCCGATCCCGACTTACGATCCGTCGCAGGGCTGGGGTTTACAACTCATTGTGGAATATCTGATCGGTGCATCAGAATTATCTCAGCAGAAATCCACCGAAGACGAATCCGCCCGGACTCAAACTTCCGTTCTCGCCCTGGGCGGCTTCTATACACAACACGACAGTGGTGGCGCATTTGCCGCCTACAGCGGCCACCTCGCAGGGGATCGGTGGCGCCCAGCCCTGGCTTTAGGTTCGGTGCGAGTCAACTACGACTTCTATGGCGTTGGGACTGCGTTGGCCGATATCGGTTTGCATATCCCCGTCACCCAGCGCGTGGACTTCGGCCTTGCGCAGCTCTCAGTGCGCACATGGAAGAGCCTATACGCGGGCGTACGCGCGACGGCAGCCAAGTTGGACATTGCCGTCCAGCCACCGGAAGGCTCCCCAGTGAGTCTCCCGGCGTTCGACAAGAACGTCCATTCGAACTCGGCCGGCCCCATGCTGCAGTGGGACACGCGTGACAACCAGTTCTTTCCGCGCGCCGGTTCTTTGATCGAGGCGCGTGCTATGTTCACCGGGGGTGACTTTGGTTATGAAACCTACAGTGCGGCCTGGAACGACTACTTCTCCTTGAAGACCCGAGACACCGTCCTGGCCGCACGCGCTTGGATCACCGCGACGGGGGGAGACGTGCCGTTCTATGCGCTGCCGCAATTCGGCATGCACAGCGACTTACGCGGTTATCAAACGGGTAAGTTTCGTGACCGCTCCCTGGTGGCTCTCCAGGCGGAATACCGTCGGATGTTGGGTGAGCGATGGGGTCTGGCGGTCTTTGCGGGAGCCGGAGAGGTTGCGCCCGCACTGACCAGACTCAACACTGACGATATACTCCCCAGCGCGGGAGCGGGAGCTCGCTGGCGCCTGGCCCGGACCCATCCGATCAACTTGCGGCTGGACTACGCGTATGGCAAGGATGGGGGCACGCTCTACCTGAGTGTGGGAGAGGCCTTCTAGGCGCCAGCGTTGGAACATGGGAGGGATGAATGGCACCGTCAACGGTGTACGTAGTGGACGATGATCCGGGCATCCGTCGTGCGCTCGAGCGTCTACTCGGCGCTGCAGGGTTCCGCTCCCTCACGTTCGGCTCGGCGACCGCCTACCTGGCGGGGGAGGATCCCGAAGTGGCCGGGTGTGTGGTGTTGGACGTGACGCTTCCGGACCTGGACGGCCTGGGGCTGCAACGCAGGATGGCAGAATCCGGGCGCGACCGGCCGATCGTCTTCATCAGCGCCTGCGGCAGCATTCCACTGAGCGTGCGCGCGATGCGGGCGGGAGCCGTTACTTTCCTGACGAAGCCCGTGACCGAACGCGAACTGCTGCCGGCAGTTCGCGAGGCCGTGGCCATTGACCGGCAATGGCGGCGGGCGCGGGAGGATCGGTCGGTGGTCCAGGCCCATATCGGGTCCCTGACTCCGCGAGAACGGGAGGTCATGGAGCACATCGTCAAAGGTCTTCTCAATAAACAGATCGCCGCAGCGCTCGGAACGGTGGAGCAGACGGTAAAGGTGCACCGGGCCAGGGTGATGAAAAAGATGGCGGCACGCTCAGTTGCCGAGTTGGTGCGCCTCGCCACGCTTGCGTGGTCGTGGCCCGCACACTCGGTGCCGGTCCCTGATCGACGGGAGCCCCGGTCCGATAACAATTGAACCAAGGCTCAATTGTTGTCGCAGCACACCTCGCGGAGGCTGGCAGGGAGGCCAGGGGCGGAGACAGCGATAGATGGGCCTGTCGGTAGTCAGTCTAGCAGTACTTGTGTTCGGCGGTGCTCTCTGGTTGTGGCGGGACGCGCTGCGCGAGCGCGACCGCAAGCAGAGCCTTGAGGAGGCTGCCAGCCGTCTGGCATTCGTCGGCTCGGCCGCCGGACTGGGGCTGTTGGAGTTGGAATCGTCACGGACCGTGTGGACCAATCCCCAGTTCGCCACGCTGTTGGATCTGGCTCCGGCCACGGATCCAACTCTGCAACAGTTGCTGGACGGCCTCAGCGCAGACGATCAGCCCGCCGTGCACGGCGCTTTGAGCCTCGCACGCCATTCGCGCGAGCGGATTCAACTCGACGTCAGGTTCGTGCAGAAGGAGCGGGAGCCGAGGTGGCTCGGCCTCGTCGTAGCGATGCGCGGTGGCTCGGGAAATCATGATAAGCCCAGGATCGCGATCGCGGCGCTGGATGTCACCGAGCGCAAGCACGCGGAGATCGAGCTGCAGAGGCAACGCCAACAGCTCGCCCACCTGGGTCGCGTCTCCATGCTCGGAGAGCTGTCGGGATCATTGGCGCATGAGCTCAACCAACCGCTGACGTCGATACTCAGCAACGCCGAGGCGGGGCAACATTTCCTCGACGAGCGCAGCCGCGATCTCGGCGAGGTACGGGATATTCTGCAGGACATCATCAGCGACGACCGGCGGGCCGGCGAGGTCATCCGGCGCCTGCGCGCGTTGCTGACCCGTGGCGAGACGCAGTTTCAGTGTGTTGAAGTGCGGCAACTCGTAAGCGACGTGCTGACTCTCGAGCACGGAGAACTCGTGGCCCGCAACGTCCAGGTCAGAGCCCGCATCCCTGACAGCCTGCCGCCGGTCCGCGCGGATCGAGTCGAGGTGCAGCAGGTGCTGCTGAATCTGTTCCTGAATGCGTGCGATGCCATGGCCGGCAATGAGCCCGAGAGCCGTCTCATCGAGGTGCAGGCCACGCACGGTGCCGGGGACACGCACGTGCACCTCTCGGTCGCCGATCGCGGTCGCGGTATATCGCCCGAGTCTCTCGAGCGGGTGTTCGATCCCTTCTTCACTACCAAACGGGAAGGTCTCGGTGTCGGCCTTGCCATCAGCCGTACCATCATTGCCGCCCACGCCGGACGCATGTGGGCGACCAGCATCCCCGATCGCGGTGCCGCTTTTCATTTCACCTTGCCGGTATTTCAGGAGGAAAGACATGGACTATCCCACAGCGAAGGTATACATCGTGGATGATGAGGCCTCTGTCCGACGGTCGTTGGGCCGTTTGTTGGGCGTCGCCGGATACGACGTTGAAAGTTTCGACGGTGCTGACAGCTTTCTGCGCGCTGGTCATGCGGAGGTCCCCGGATGCGTACTGCTGGATCTGGCGTTGCCCGGACGCGGTGGTCTCGACGTCCAGCAGGCCCTGCTCGCAGCCGGACCTTGTCCACCGATCGTGTTCTTGTCGGCGCAATGTGACGTGTACTCGACGGTGCACGCCATGAAGGCAGGCGCCGTGGATTTCCTGACCAAGCCTGTCGAGGCGCGCCGCCTGCTGGGGGCCATTGCCAACGCCATCCGCCTCGACTCCGCCGCTCGCGCCGAGCGACACTCGCAGCTGCAGATCCGAACTCGGATCGCTTCCCTGACGCGGCGCGAGACGGAGGTCTTCGAGCATGTCGTCCAGGGAAGACTCAACAAACAGATCGCCGCCGAACTCGGCACTGTCGAGAAAACCGTGAAGGTTCATCGCGCGCGCGTCATGCAGAAGATGCACGTGAGAACGCTGGCGGAACTGGTGTATTTGGCCATACTTGCCGGCGTGACTCCTCCGCACCGAACGAGCCGATCGCTGGGGCACTAGTTCCATGGCACCCACACGCACGCTGACGGTCGCCGTCGTCGATGACGACGCCGCGGTTCGTAAAGCCGTCTGCAGACTGTTGCGCTCCGCAGGATTTCGGCCGCGCGGCTTTGCGAACGGTCAGGAGTTTCTCGAGGCCTGGCTCTCCGAGCCACCGGACTGCCTGGTTCTCGACCTGCAGATGCCCGGGATCTCGGGAGTCGAGGTTCAGAACCGATTGCGGCGGGCGGGAGCCCGACCCACGACAATCTGCGTCACCGCCCACGATCGGGAGGGGGTCCGCGAGGAATGTCTGCTGGCCGGTGCGCAGGACTACCTGCGCAAGCCGGTTGAGGCAGAGGAATTACTCGCCGCGATCCGCCGAATCCTGAACTCACGATCCCTGCCACCGGACTGAGAAGTCGCAGGCTCACGGAGGTTAGTGCGGTTCGCCCCGATTGGTCCAAGGACCAATGGCGCTCGTAACAGCGGGGGCAGAGTCTCCACCCCCCAACGGCGACAATTCTCGTAGAGGTTTCCATGAACTGCTTTCGTATCCCGGTTGTGTTGGGGCTTGCAGCGACAGGCGCTCTGGTGTGCGGTTGCACCAACCTCAAGCCGCTGCAGGCGGACATTGCAGACCTCAAATCTCAGGTCGCCGGCCTGCAGGGCAACGTGCAGTCCCTGCAGACATCCACCGATTCTGCGACGCGGGCGGCCCAGGGAGCCCAACAGTCCGCGGCGGCGGCACAGAGCACTGCCAATGAGGCACTTGCAGCCTCCAAGGCGGCACAGACGGCCAACGCGGAGCTCAATGAGAAATTCGAGCGCGCGTTCGAGCGCAAGCTGCAGAAGTAACGCGTTGCGCGGCGCGGCGTCAGCCCGCTGCTGAGATCGCAGCCTCGATCGCGGCGACGAGGCTCGCTGAGGCTAAGGGCTTGCAGAGGTAGGCAGCCGCTCCTTCTGCAAGAAACTGCGATCGGCTGGCCGGCTCGTCGTGGGCCGTAATGATGATCACGGGCGTGTGGATCCGCCGCGCCGCGAGATGCCGCTGGACGTCACGGCCGGTAAGGCCCGTCATCTGCATGTCCAACACGATGCAGTCCGGGAGCTTGGCGTCCACCGATTGCAGGAATTCCTCCCCACTCGAGAAGGACTCGACGGCGAAGTGCGCAGCACCAAGCACTCGTGCAAGCGCCCGTCGCACGGTTGCCTCGTCTTCAACAAGAGCGATCCGCCTGCGGATGCCCGGCAAGCGGGTGTCCGCCATCCGTGGACCTTCCAATGGCGTCTCCATTGAGTCAGCTTTCCGCGAGGTCTCGATAGAGGGGTCGTGGTGTGCGCGCGGAGTATGTCCCAAACGCGGTGTTGACTCCAACGCTCCAAGAGGGAGGGCATTGGACCTTGGGCCAATTGGGTGGACCAGAGCGGCAGGACAGGCTGGCGTCGGATCCGGACGAAGAGCGGTGGCAGGGGGTTGCCCCGCGCTGCCGGCGAATGCTCGCTTGCACGGGGAGACATAGATGTCGAACGAATCAATCGGGCTAGCTCCGTTGCCCCCCGCGGATGGCAGCTTCGACCTGTCGCCACATGTTTTGCGACATCCAGAAATGACGTGGATCGATGGAGGCTCATTCCTCATGGGGTCAGACCGCCACTACCCAGAGGAATCACCCCAACACAGGGTTCGAGTGTCGGGCTTCTACATCGACGTCACAACCGTAACCAGTGATGAGTTCGCGCGTTTCGTCGCGCGGACCCGATATCTTACCGTCGCTGAGCGCGCGCTCGATCCGGAGGCCTATCCCGGCGCCGATCCGGCTCTGCTGGTTCCAGGCGGCCTGGTCTTTCGCAAGGCGATCGGTCCGGTAAACCCGACGGACCTGCACGGGTGGTGGGAATATGTGCCCGGAGCCTGTTGGCGATGCCCGGAGGGTCCGGGCAGTTCGATGAGCGGGAGGGCCAACCATCCCGTGGTCCAGGTGGCGCACGAAGATGCGTTGGCTTATGCCGCCTGGGCGGGAAAGTCCCTGCCTACCGAAGCCGAATGGGAGTATGCGGCGCGCGGTGGCCTGGACGGCGCCGAGTTTGCGTGGGGTGATGAGTTCACTCCCTCAGGTCGGCACTTGGCCAATACCTGGCAGGGGCGATTTCCGTGGCGTGACGACGGGGCGGACGGTTACGTGGGCGTGGCTCCGGTCAGGAGTTTCCCGCCCAACGGATATGGCCTTTACGACATGATCGGCAATGTTTGGGAGTGGACTTCGGACTGGTACGCTGCCACGCACCCCAGCCCCGTCACCAAGAGTTGTTGCGTACCGCTTGATCCGCGAGGGCCCGGCCCGGACCGGAGCCTCGATCCGTCACAGCCGGCCGTCAGGATCCCGCGCAAGGTCATCAAGGGCGGTTCATTCTTGTGTTCTCCTGACTATTGCCGCAGATATCGGCCCGCGGCACGTCACCCGCAGATGATCGACACGGCGACCTGCCACTTGGGCTTCCGCTGTGTCGTGCGATCTATGGACCCAGCGGGTGACCGGCATGTCGACTGACGCTGCATCGGCTCTTGGGTCCAGCGGCTCCGCCTGGGACAAGGCTGATGCGAAAACGCGACTGGCATTCGCCCGCACGGCGCTCGCTGCGGATCGGACACTGATGGCATGGATTCGCACGGCGTTTTCCATGATCAGCTTCGGTTTCACGATCGGGAAGTTCTTCGAATCACTAAACGAGCAGGCGGGTAGACCTGCGCACGGGGGTAGCGCGCGGGTCCTTGCGCTGCTGCTCATCAGCCTCGGAGTGGTGTCACTCCTCACTGGGGTTTGGGAGTATCGACGCGCCCTGACGAGACTGCAGGAAGCCGCCGGCCTGCAGCACACCCTGCGTGCGGTCTGGTTCCTGGCCGCCTGCGTTGCGCTGCTGGGGATCCTGGCGTTTATCGGGATGTTTGTGCGGTTGACCGCTATCTGACCGCGCGGTCCGGGGCGCCTGCGGGGCTGCTGCGCGTATGTCAATTGTACCTTCTATTTATGTGCGGCCACCGCACTGATGCTCGAATATGCCGTTGCACACCAGCAACGCACGGACGACCCGCTTGTGAAGAAAGCCAATTTTTCGGTCGTTGGCGCCGGCGCTGACGTGCTCGGGGATACGTCATTCGAGGACCGCGGTCCCGTCCGCTCCACAAGACCCTTCTCATCCGCTCCCGGCAAGATTCCCCGCCGCCGGCTCGAGGCCTTTCTGCTGTCGCTTTCAGGCGCGTTCGCGCGAGGGGCCACCCCCGATCTGGAACAGCCCATCGAGAGATGGCTCGAGAAGTTCGCCCGTCTGATCGACGTTGACCGGGTAACCGTCTGGGAACGCCTCGACGGGACCGAAGTCGTCCACTGTCGGTCTGCCTATTCGCGGCAAGGGACCTCCGAGCCGTTGCTGTCGTTGCCTTCGGGTACGTTTCCCTGGCTGATGGGGGAGTACGAGCGTGGGCGGCCGATAGTGTGGCAACGTATTCCCGAGGACATTCCTGACACGGCCGAGGCCGAGAGGCAATGGGCGTTGCGGGTGGGAGCCAAGTCGGCTTTGGGCATTCCGATGCGGTTCGGTTCGAGTCTGTGGGTGTTGGCTTTTACGACCTGCACCCGACACGCAGCCTGGAGCGCCGGAAGGTTGCGGTGTTTGCGTCTGGCCGGAGAGATCGTTCTCGCCGCCTTGGTCCGTCAGCGTGCCGAAAGCGCATGGCGCTTCAATGAGGCGGAGCGCCGAGAGGCGCAAGCCGAGATCGAGCGCTTACAGTTGGAGTTGACTCATGTCGAGCGCGTGAACCTCATGGGGCATCTGACGGCTTCTCTAGCGCATCAGCTGTTGCAACCCATCACCGCCATTTTGAGCAATGCCGAAGCCGGCTACCGGGTTCTCGACAGTAAGTCGGCGGACCGGCAGGCACTGCGCGCCATCCTCCAGGACATCGAGTTCTGCAGCCAGAACGCGGCGGCTGTGATTCGAGGGGTCACCGACCTGCTGCACAAGGAGCCGCGTCCCTTCAAGCGACTGAACCTCAATGCCGTGGTACAGGATGTGATTGATGTGATGCGCAGCGATTTCATCCTGCGCCACGTGCGGCTCGTCTGTCGCCTCGACGCCGTCCGCACCGACGTCATTGGCGATGCGGTGCAATTGCAGCAGGCGGTGCTGAATCTCGTTTTGAACGCTCTCGAGGCGATGAGTGAGTGCCATCCAGAGGAGCGAACACTCGTAGTCACCACGACGGACGGCGAGGGCGAGGTCGAGTTGCGTGTCTGCGATCGCGGCGCTGGCGTCGACCCGCGGCACCTCGAGGACATGTTTCGCCCGTTCTTTACCACCAAGAAGAACGGAATGGGCATGGGACTGCACATCTGCTCCGAGATCATCCGGGCCCACGGAGGGAGCCTTTGTGCGAAGAACAATGTCGAAAGCCCCGGCCTGACTGTACGCTGCTCTCTGCCTCTGGAGTAAATCCCTCCGTCTCTGGGGCAGCTCCCTCCGCGTCGTCAGCGGCGTCAAGGTCACAAGAGGCCTTTGGTCCCATTTCTCTGCCAGCGCGCGGCGCGCACGTTGCGAAAAGAGGATGGATAGGAGCGGACCATGAGGCAAGGACTGGCGGGTCGTCTCGCCACCGCAGTGTTGGTGTTGGTTCCAATGATCTGCGCGCACGCGGCACAGCCGTCTGCTGCTCCTGCGCCCGATCCAAAGGCGCTGGCGGCGCTGCAGAAGATGGGCAACTACCTGCGCACCTTGCGGTCGTTTCAACTGAGCGCCGTGACGACCGACGAGGATGTCCTGCAGGACGGCCAGAAGATCCAGTACTCCGGTTCCGCGGACGTGCTGGCGCGGCTCCCCGATCGGCTGCGGGGCGAGGTGTCCGGTGCGGGACGGCAGCGACTGTTCCTGTTCGATGGCAAGGAATTCACGCTGTACGCTGAGAGGCTCGGGTATTACGCCACCGTGCCGGCTCCCGCCACGATTCAGCAGCTTGCGGCCCGCCTCGATGCCGATTACTCCTTCTCGGTCCCTCTGGCTGACCTCTTCCGGTGGGGTGCACAGGGGTGGGATGGAAAAGGCGTCCTCGCAGCGATGGATGTCGGAGCGAGCGACGTCGCCGGCGTCACGTGCGAGCAATATGCGTTGCGCCAACAGGATGTCGACTGGCAGATCTGGATCCAGAAAGGCGACTATCCGCTGCCGCGCAAGATAGTGATCACGACACGAACCGACGAGGCGCGACCCCAGCACACGGCCGTGTACACCTGGAATCTTGCGCCTTCGTTCAATGAAGCCACCTTCAAGTTCGCACCACCACCCGGCGCCGAACGCGTGGTTCTCGCGCGCGAGGCACTGGCAGGTGCAACCGCCAACGGCGGGGGTAAATAGGACAAGCCATGGAAAACAAAATGCGTTCGACCATGCCCTGGTTGGTTGTCTGCTTCCTGGCCGGCAGCTCGCCTACGCATGCAGACCGAGTCCGTGCCACAGCGCGCAGTAGCGTGAACTCCAACGTTAATGTCAACCGGAACGTGAATGTCAATCGTAATGTGGATGTCAACGTGAATCGCGGGCCGGCCTACTACGGTGGCTGCTGTTATCACGAATATCATCCGGTGGCGGCAGCGGCGGCCGTGGTGACGACGGCGGCTGTGGTGGGGGCGGTGGTTGCGTCTATTCCTCCCAGTTGTACCAACGTAGTCATCGGCGGACTCTCGTACAGGCAATGCGGGAATACTTGGTATCAGCCACAAATCAGCGGCTCCTCCACGACCTATGTGGTCGTGAACGCGCCCCGATGAGCACGCGCGGTGACGGCTAAGGCGCTCTGCACGTGTGTTGCCGCGGCTCTGGTGACACAACTGAGTGTTGCCGCTTGGGCGCTGTCCTCGGGCGCCGCGGGGAGCGGTGAGGGTACCGGCTCGGAAGACGTCTCCAACGAAGCCAACAACCCGCTGACGCCCAAGATCACCATCAACTTCCAGGATCAGTGGGCCTCTCAGCTCTACGACTCCGGTAGCAGCACGAATGCGTTTCTATTCCGAGGCCTGATTCCCGTGAAACTCTTCGGGGTCGGGCAACTCTTCCGCTTCACACTTCCCGTCAGCACCGTGCCGACCGCGGACGGCAACACGACCGGCATCGGCGATCTCAACCTCATCGACCTGATTCCGACGCGGTTCGGCAGTGTCGAGATCGGGCTGGGCCCGCAACTGACTGTGCCCACGGCGACCTCGCGCGAGACCGGTACGGGCAAGTGGCAGGCAGGTCTGTCGGCTGTGGTGATCGCGCCGCAGAAATGGGGACTCCTTGGCGCTCTGGCGACCTGGCAGACATCCATCGCGGGCGAGTCGGAGCGTCCGTCCGTGAACACGGCCACCGTTCAACCGTTTTTCATCGTGAATCTGCCACGGGGGTGGTACTTCCGCTCCACCGCTACGGCGACCTTCGACATCCAGCACGATGCGTATGCACTTCCGCTCGGCGCGGGCTTGGGACACGTCAGGGTTCTGGGCAGCGGTACAACCGTCAATCTGTTTCTCGAGCCGCAGTGGACGCTCGCGCACAAAGGCGCGGGCCAGCCTCAGTTTCAACTATATGCGGGAGTCAATTTGCAGTTTCCACTCGCGCGCGGGGCGGCGGCAGCGCCTGTGCCTGCGCAGACCGGCACAGGCAAGCCATGACCGCCACGGCAGGCAGGGGAAGAGGGGACACCATGTTGATACTCACGCGCCGCACGGGTGAGACCGTGATGATCGATCACGACATCAGCATCACAGTTCTTGGAGTCAGACGCGAGCAGGTGCGTCTGGGAATCAGCGCACCCAAGCGCGTCGCGGTACATCGATACGAGGTCTATCAGCGGATTCTCAAGGAAGGAGCAGCAGGGCAGCTGGAAGACCACAAGGAGGAGGAGGCTCCCGGCGGAGTAGGATCATGACCCGAACGGCAGAACACGCCCGGCTGGATGAGGCACGCCACGAGAAGGCGCCATGGAAGAGATGGGGCCCGTATCTCAGCGAGCGTCAGTGGGGTACGGTCCGCGAGGATTACAGCGAGAACGGAGACGCCTGGCAATACTTCAGCCACGATCAGGCGCGGTCGCGGGTCTATCACTGGGGAGAGGACGGGCTTGCCGGTGTCTGCGATGACGGCCAACGGCTGTGCTTTGCCCTGGCGCTCTGGAACGGCCGCGATCCGATTCTGAAAGAACGGCTGTTCGGCCTGACCAACTCCGAGGGCAATCACGGGGAGGATGTGAAGGAGTACTACTTCTATCTCGACAGCACGCCGACACACTCTTATCTCAAGTATCTATACAAGTATCCGCAGTCCGCCTATCCCTACGATCAACTGGTCGCGGTCAATCGTCAGCGTTCCCGCCAGGATCTGGAGTACGAACTGCTCGATACCGGCGTGTTCGACCAGGATCGCTACTTCGATATCTTCGTCGAATACGCCAAGGCCGAACCCGAAGACCTTCTGATCCGCATAACGGCGTGCAATCGAGGCCCCCAAGATGCGGAGGTGCATTTGCTGCCCACGCTGTGGTATCGAAACACCTGGAGCTGGCAGAAGGGAGGCGCGCGCCCGTCGCTTTACCATGGCACGGCCGTCTCGGGTTCGCGGACCATCGTCGCGGAGCATGCGGATCTTGGGATTCGGGAGCTGCTCTGCGAGGGCGATCCAACGTTGCTGTTCACGGACAACGAAACAAACAACCGGCGGCTGTTCGGGACTGACAATGCGGCCCCGCACGTCAAAGACGCTTTCCACGAGTGGATTGTCCAGGGACGACGGGAGGCCGTGAATCCTGCGGAAGCGGGCACAAAGGCGGCAGCGTGCTATCGGAAAGTCGTTCCGGCGGGCGGCAGCGCGTCCGTGCGCCTGCGTCTAAGGCCCGCTCGCCCGCAATTGCCGGAAGGGTTCGGGGCGGATTTCGACACGATCTTCGCCAGACGGATCGCCGACGCGGACGAATTCTACACGGCGATCACCCCCGCCGCTTGTTCACGGGATGAAGCCCGTGTGATGCGCCAGGCTCTCGCCGGGATGCTATGGAGCAAACAGCACTATGTGTTCGATGCGGAGCGCTGGCTCCACGAGCATGGTGCACATCCCCTGCTGGGCGAAGGCAGGGCCGTCCGCAATCGGGAGTGGTATCACATGGTGAACGACCATGTGATCTCGATGCCCGACAAGTGGGAGTACCCCTGGTACGCCGCCTGGGATCTGGCGTTTCACTGCGCGGCCATCGCGGCCGTCGACCCGGATTTCGCACGTCAGCAGCTGAGCTTGATGCTGCGTGAAGTGTACATGCACCCCAACGGACAGATTCCGGCTTACGAGTGGAACTACAGCGACGTGAATCCGCCGGTGCACGCCTGGGCGACCCTGTTTCTGCACCGGTTCGGGCAAGTGCTGGGCGAGAGCGTCGATCAGGACTTCCTCAAGCGCTCCTTCCTCAAGCTCGAGCTGAATTTCAATTGGTGGGTCAATCGCAAGGACCGCGACGGGCGCAACGTGTTCGAAGGCGGGTTCCTGGGCCTCGATAACATCGGCGTCTTCGACCGCAGTGCGCCGCTCCCGACCGGGGGCTATCTCGAACAGGCCGACGGTACGGCGTGGGTCGCGCTCTTCTGCCAGAACATGATCGAGCTGGCTGTCGAGATCACGACGACGGACCCGAGCTTCCAGGACATGTGCCTGAAGTTTACCGAGCACTTCTTCTGGATCGCCTCCGGGATGAACCGGACGGGTAACGACGGGATGTGGGACGAGGAGGATGGATTCTACTACGACGTGCTCAGGCTTCCGGATGGAGGCTCACAGCGCCTCAAGGTTCGCTCGATGGTCGGCTTGCTGCCGTTGTGCGCGACCACTGTAATCGAGCCTTGGCAGCGCGAGCGCGTGAAGAGCCTCGGCGATGCCTGGGCAGCGCGGATTCAACGCATGCCTCAGCTGATGGACAGCGTCCACGCGACCGGGCCCGGTCACAGGGGTGTCAACGGGCGAGGGATCCTGGCTCTGGTCAATGAGGTCCGTCTGCGGCGAATTCTCACGCGAATGTTGGACGAGCGCGAGTTCCTCAGTCCCTACGGCCTGCGCTCTCTGTCGCGCGTCCATCTCGATGATCCGTATGTTTTCAACGTAGCCGGGCAGGAATACCGCGTGGGCTATTTGCCGGCCGAGTCCGACTCCGGGCTGTTCGGCGGCAATTCCAACTGGCGTGGTCCCGTGTGGATGCCGGTCAACGCCCTGATCATTCGAGCCCTGATCCAGTACTACCTCTACTACGGCGACACTTTCAAGGTCGAGTGTCCGACCGGCTCGGGCCGGATGATGAACCTGTTCGAGGTCGCGCGGGAGCTGGTCATCCGGTTGGAGCGAATCTTCCTTCGGGACGATCAGGGACGCAGACCTGTCTATGGCGGAACCGAGAAGTTCCAGAACGACCCTCACTGGCGCGACTACATCCTGTTCTACGAGTACTTTCACGGTGACAACGGAGCCGGGCTCGGAGCCAGCCACCAGACTGGATGGACCGGCCTCATCGCGCGGCTGATCCAGATCTTCGGTCGGGTCGACGCGCAACGGCTGTTGGAGTCCGGGGTTCGCATCGGTCAGCCGGCCGCGGCCTGATCGTGTCCGCTTGGCCGCGCTACCCATCGATCTACGAGATAAACACCCGCGTCTGGTTGGAGCGCGTTGGAAGAGGTGTCGGTCGCACGGTGACACTGGCGACCGTTCCGCTGTACGAGTGGGACGCGATCGCCGGCGTGGGCTGCGATGCGATTTGGCTGATGGGAGTCTGGGACCGAAGCCCCGCCGGAAAGGGCATTGCCAACCAAAACACCGTGCTGCTGGATGCGTTTCACCGCACGCTGCCGGATTTCCAGTTACAGGACAATATCGGGTCCGCCTACTGCATTCGACGCTACGTTGTCGACGAGGCCCTGGGGGGGCCGGACGGGCTTTCGGCCGCCCGTCGAGTGCTGGCAGCTCGAGGCGTGCGCCTCGTGCTCGACTTTGTCCCCAACCATGTGGCTCCCGATCATCCCTGGGTGGGTCAGCACCCGGAGTATTTCCTTCACGGCAGTGAGGCGGAGCGGTCAGCGGCTCCCGCATCATTCATCGAGTCCGGGGGCCACACCCTGGCGTGCGGACGTGACCCGTACTTCGCTCCGTGGCCTGATGTCCTGCAGCTGAATGCCTTCTCGTCACAATTGCGGGGGGCGGCCCGCAATACGCTGCGTGAGATTGCAGAGCAATGCGATGCAGTGCGTTGCGACATGGCCATGTTGATGCTGAATGCCGTCTTCGCCCGCACGTGGGGGCTGCGCGCCGGGGCCGTGCCGGCTACGGAGTATTGGCAGGAGCTCATCGCACCGATTGTCGCCGAGCGCCCCGACTTTCGCTTTCTGGCGGAGGCCTATTGGGATCTCGAGTGGACCCTGCAGCAACTCGGGTTTCACTGGTGCTACGACAAGCGTCTCTATGACCGGCTACGGGGCAACGACGCCGGTGCGATTCGCGTGCATCTGGGAGCCGCCGCGGCTTACCAGGACCGGCTGCTGCGGTTCATCGAAAATCATGACGAGCCGCGCGCCGCGGCCGTCTTTGCCGCTCCCAAGGCGATGGCCGCTGCGGTGACGGGATTGACTCTTCCCGGAGCAAGACTGATACACGATGGTCAGATTCAGGGGAGGGCGGTACAGCTTCCCGTGTTTCTGCGGCGAGAGCCCTTTGAAACGCCCAACCCCACGACGATCCTGTTCTATCGGCACTTGCTGGCCGCGACTCGGGACGACGTCTTCCGGCACGGGCACTGGCGGCTGTGCGAGTCATCCGGGTGGCCCGACAACGGCAGTTGTGAGTATCTGCTGGCCTGGGGCTGGGCGCAGGCTGCCGACGGCCCACTGCGCTTCCTCATCGTCGTGAATTTCAGCGACGTTCGCTCCCAGGGGTGCGTGCATCTGGGGTGCGGCATGTCGGGCGCGTCCTGGCGGCTGTCGGATTGTCTGACGGATGCCGTCTTCGAGAGGTCCGGCGACGAACTCGATGAGCGCGGACTCTATGTGGACCTGCCACCCTGGGGAAGCCATTTTCTGCGGATCTCGGGGTCGCACGCATGAGTCGGACCCGGGAAGACGTGCAGGGCCTGGAAGCCGGTCCCAGCGAGTTCTCGGTGATTCCTGGCGGCCCGTTGTTCGATCTGTATCGCGGCACGCACCTGGCCGGACCGGCGCTCGAATGGGCGGGGCGCCGGATCGCCGTCCTGTCGCTGTTCGCGTGGACTCCGTTGCTCGTCTTATCGGTCCTCTCTCATCGCGCCCTGGGCGGGGTTAACGAGCCGTTCTTCAAGGATCTGGACGTGCACGTGCGACTCTTAGTCGCCCTACCGTTGCTGCTCGCGGGCGAGTCCCCCGTTCATCGACGGATGCGATTCGTGTACTGGAGTTTTCTCGACCGCGGACTCGTCCCCGCTGCAGCTCAGCCGGGATTCCAGGCGGCGGCGCATTCCGCGTTGCGCTTGCGTAACAGCCGCTGGCTCGAGTTCGCTCTGCTGCTCTTCGTCTATGTCGTTGGAGTCGGCTGGATCTGGAATCGGCAGACCGCGTTGGGGGGCGCCACCTGGTACCGCGCTCTGACCGACACAGGCCCGCGACTCACGGTCGCCGGTTGGTGGTACGTGTTGGTCAGTCTGCCGTTATTTCAGTTCATCCTGTTTCGCTGGTACCTCCGCCTCGCGCTGTGGGCGCGCTTTCTGTGGAAGGTTGCGCGCTGCGGATTGCAACTGATCCCGATCCATCCCGATCGCTGCGCCGGAGTCGGGTTTCTCGACGAGGTGGTCACGGCCACGTTGCCTTTGGCGGCGGCTCATGGCGCCCTGTTCACCGGAGTCGCCGGAGCCGGGCTGCTGTTCGACGGCCGCTCGCTTGCCGAGTACGGGCCCGAGCTCGCGGTCCTGGTGGTGGCCGTAGCAGCGGTGACGCTAGGGCCGCTGCTCGTATTCACTCCGGTGCTCTTCGTCGCGAAGCACCGAGCGCTGGCCGAGTACGGTCAACTGGCGCAGCAATACGTCCGGGCCTTCGACCACAAGTGGATTCGCGGTTCGGGCGAGCGTGAGGCTCTGCTGGGGACAGCGGACATCCAGTCGCTGGCTGACTTGGGCAACAGCTACCAGATCGTGCGTGAGATGCGGCTCGTGCCGGCGGATCGGCAGACTCTGTTGCGGCTGTTGGTCGCGCTTGCGGTGCCGCTCGTCCCGCTGCTCTTCGCGATCGTGCCGCCAAGCGAATTGATGACTTTCCTGCTGAAAGGGCTGGCATGAGGGATTGGCTGCCGGACTCGAGTGGAGGCCGGCTCTGTTGCGTAGAAGACAGGCTCTTTAGCGTGACGGTCCGGCCCTGCGGCGACCCTCGAGCGCCGTCAGAATCAGCACTCCCCCGAGCGCCAGGCCGTAGATGCCGACGAACACGACCATCGAGGCCGTCGCGGTGTCGGGGTGCAGGAGCAGGGATGCCGCGAAGCATAGCGACAGAGCTCCAACGAGCCCGACAAACCGTCGCGCCGCAACTCCCACTGAGAGGCGCCAGTACATTGCAATGGCCCCGAGTCCGGTGGCCAGCGCCCAGATCGAGACGCAAAAGACTGCTTCCAGCGCCTGGGTCGGCGAAAGTGTGACTACGATCAGGCCGAGCCCGGTACTCGCGAGGCCGCACAGTAGCCACGCGCTCGACAACACCGGATCGCGTATCTCGAGCGCGTTAGCAATGTTGGCGGCACCGTCCAGTATCGCCAGGCCACCGAACAGGGACGCGATCAGGAAGGTCGCGAGATCGCTCCGGGACAGAGCATAGAGCCCGAACGTCGCCCATAACACGCCGCGGGTCAAGGTGACCCACCAGAATCGTGTCACGGGCTGGAAGGCCGGCGTTACCCACTTGAGGCTGTTCACGGCGGGCAGGCTAGGTCAACGCGCCCCGGTTGCGGATTTCCCCAAGGTCCAATGGCCGCTCGAGCGATGCCGGAGGCATGTTTGTGGACGTAACAGTCTTACAGGGGCGGGCCGTGGAGAAAGGATCGCAGCGGGTCGCCCGGGTGCCGATGATCGCGCTGGCCGTCGGGCTCGCGGGATGCTCGGGGGGAGGCGAATCGACGACCCCAACGCCGACTCAGGCTCCCACTCAAACGCAAACCCCAGCGCCGTCGGCTCCTTCGCCTACGACTACTCCGACGCCGGCACCCGCACCCACTCCGACACCGGAACCGACACCCCCACCTACACCTACACCCACGCCCACCCCCACCCCGATGCCTCAACCGGCGCCCACTCCCACTCCGACCCCAGTGCTGACGCCACCGGTATTGCTGACCGTCACCGTGTCGCCTGCCCGCGCCGCGCTCACAACAGGGCAGACTTTGAGCATCAAGGTCACGACCAATGACCCCGCGGGCGTGACTCTTGAGACCGACAAGGGCGCGGGGACGGTGGATCGAACAACTGCCGCTGACGGTGCGACCGTCAATTTCACTGCAGGTACGACCGCCGGGAACTACTCAGTTCGGGCTGTGAGTATCACGGACCCGAGTCGGAGCAGCGAGGTTTCGGTCGCTGTCACAGACCTCATGGGCATCTACACCTTCCACAATTCCCTGATGCGCGACGGCGCCAATTCTCAGGAATACGCCCTGGCTCCATCCAATGTCACGCCTGACTCCTTCGGCAAGCTCTTCTCGTGCCCGGTGGACGGTGCCGTCTATGCTCAGCCGCTGTGGGTGGCCAACCTCGTGATCGGCGGATTGCGGCGCAATGTAGTGTTCGTTGCGACAGCCCACGATAGCCTCTTCGCATTCGATGCAGATACCAGTCCTTGCAAACCGTTGTGGATGGCGAATCTCATCGACGCCGGACATGGCGGCGCCACCGGGGAGACGACGGTGCCGGGTACCGCTGTGGGCCGTGGGGCGGGCGATCTCATGCCCGAGGTCGGCGTGACCGGGACCCCCGTCATCGATCCCGGCCGGGGAATGTTGTTCGTTGTATCGAAATCCATGAGCGCCGTGGCGATGAATTTCTATCAGCGCCTGCATGCGATCGACCTGAGGACAGGCGCCGAAGCGCCGGGGTCGCCGACGCTCGTGACTGCAAGCGTCAGCGGCACAGGGGAGGGAGGCACCGTCGTCAATTTCAACGCCCGAACACAGAACCAGCGGGCGGGCCTGACACTGGTAGGCGCCACGATCTACGTTGCCTGGGGATCCCACGAGGATGGCCCGCCATACTACGGTTGGCTCGCCACGTATATCTACGACGGCTACGGATTGACTCAGACACACGTGTTGAATCTGGCGCCGGACAAGCAGGGTGCGGGTGTCTGGATGAGCGGGGCCGGTCCGGCGGTGGACGCGGGCGGGAATGTCTATCTGACGACCGGCAACGGCGCGTTCGATGTCGTCGGCTCGGCGCCGGGCCGGGACTACGGGGATTCATTCGTACGGTTGACAGGCGATCTGAAGGTCCGGCAGTTCTTTACCCCTTCCGATCAGCAGACGGACTCAGATCAGAACAACGACTTCGGCTCGGGCGGGGCGACCGTGCTCGCCGATCTGCCTGCAGGCAGTCCTGTTACCCATGTTGCCCTGACCGGAGGGAAGGACGGCGCACTATACGTCCTCAATCGCGATGCCCTGGGCGGTTATGGAGACAGTCACGCGTGGCAACAGATCCAGGTCGGTATCGAAGGTGATCTGGAGGCTGAGACGCCAGGAGTCATCTTCGGCGTGCCGGCCTTGTGGAACGGGTTTGTGTATCTGGCGGGAGCCTCCGGGCCGTTGCAGAGCTATCGACTCGATTCCGTCTCGGGACGCTTCGCTGCCGCTGGCCGCTCGATGACTCCCGCCGTCGGGTTCGGTTATCCGGGTGCGACGCCGTCCGTCTCCTCCCTCGGGACGACGAACGGAATCGTCTGGGCCGTGGACAGCAGTCAGTACTGCACAAAGGCTGCGCCGGGCTGTGGCCCGGCAGTTCTGCACGCCTATGACGCTTCCAACCTTGGCACTGAGCTGTGGAACAGCTCGATGTCAGCCGCCGACATTGCCGGTCACGCCGTGAAGTTCGTGGTTCCCACAGTCGCGAACGGCAAGGTGTACATCGGCACGCGGGCAGATAACACGGGCGGTGCGATGCCTGCATCCGGTCGACTCGAGGTTTACGGGCTCAAGCGCAATTGAGGGCTTCGGAGGTGACACTTGTCGCAGAGGTGCCACCCGTCCTCATCCCGTGCTCAGTCTCCTGAGGAAGTGACGTGACTGAAGGGCTAACACGACAAGGACGGCACCGAAGCCGATTCCATAAACGCCGAGGAAGCCCAGAAGCGCCGGTACGGCGGTGTCTGGCCGGACGATCAACAGCAGCCCGAATCCGACGGACACGATTCCGGCGAGGGCGAGCCAGAATTCGCCACGGATTTCCTTGCGCAGGCGGATCGCAGCGACGATCTCGAGGACGCCCGTAACGATTGCCCAGATCGCAATGTAAAAGAGCAGTACAAGGGTTGTCATGAGGGGGTTCGCCAGGGCGAGCACCCCCACTGCCAGTCCGGCCAGCCCAATCAGTAGCCAGAGCCAGCGATGCTCGACGTCCTCCCGCTCAGTGACGGCGTGGAGGACATTCAGGAATCCGTCGACGAAGACAAAGGTGCCGCACAGCATCGCCATTGCAAACAGACTGGCCACGGGCCGACTCAGAGCGAGCGCGCCGAACAGGATCCAGAGCACTCCACGCGCCACCGTCAACCACCAATAGTGCGATAGTGTCCTCGCCACATGTGTGCTCCTGTCGAACTAGCAGCGGGGCGGCCTGCTTTGCTGCCTGGACGGTGTCCGAGTCGGGAGAGTCCACTCCACAGCTCACTGTCAGAAGGCAAGCTGCCGTCGGGGGAGACCCAGCTGCAGGCCGCCGCGCTGCGCGAGAAAGGCTGCGCGCCATCCCGGAAGCCGCGTATTGGACTTTCGGTCAATTGTGGGCGAGCGCCTCGCCGCGTGTGCTGACGCATATGAGAACTTCCCTGAAATTCATCGCCCCCCTCATGCTGATCGGGCTGAGCGCGCTGGCATGGGCCGACAACTACAGCGACACCGTGAGTCTGTTTCGCAATGCAGGCCAGAGCGCAGGCTTCTTCGGGCGCAGCTACGGCTATGCCCTCTTCCCAACTATCGGCAAGGGAGGGCTGGGAGTAGGCGCCGCCCACGGCTCCGGACACGTGTATCGGCAAGGCAAGTATGTCGGCGATACATCGATGACCCAACTCAGTGTGGGTCTACAGGCGGGCGGTCAAGCCTACAGTCAGATCATCTTCTTTCAGGACGAACGGGCCCTGAATGAGTTCACGTCCGGTCACTTCGAGTTCGACGCCACGATGAGCGCCGTCGCCATCACCGCCGCGGCCGGGGGCAGTGCCGGGACGAGCGGAACCAGTGCCGGTGCGAGCGGAGGCAAGAAAGACGCAGCGACCGCCGGAGATTTCCACAAGGGGGTCGCCGTATTCACGATCGTGAAGGGCGGGGCCATGTATGAGGCTTCACTTGCGGGCCAACGGTTCTCCTACAAGGCGCGCTGAAGGACGCAGGGTCACTGTCAGGAGTGCGTATCCCTTGCCGCTGAGGTTGCCCTCCACAGGCTGCCAGCCAGACCCCGATCCCGACAGGGTAAAACCCCGAAGGCCGGAAACGCCCGCCTCGAGTCCAAACCAGACGTCACGATAGACGCGATGCTCTGTGTGAATGCCGACGTCGATGCCGGTCACACTGACTCTCGGTGTGTTGCCTTGAGCACCGAATGTCCAGGAATTATCCGCTGCGGCGGCACCGATGCGCACGAACCAGTTGGCGGTCGGGGCGTAAGTGACCCCGGGCCAAGGGACGACGACGTCAATGGCCCAATGAGCACCGATGTTGAAGGTAGCGCCGGCATAAGGCGTGTAGAACTGACTGAAAGAAGAGACGTCGAAGTACGCGCCAAACAACCACGCAGTCCGCTCGCTTGACGTGTAGCGTCCAAACAAGCCACCCATGGCTTCCCAGTACCAACCGTCCTCGGAGCTTTTGTGGCCGACCGGTGCTACAAAGGCAGCAAGCTGCCAGTTGTGTTTCAGCTGATGTGCCCAGCCGACAGGCACCGCAAGGCTGAACACATCGATGTTCGGGGCTGGCGCGGTTTTCGCGCGAAATGAGGTCGTTTCGGCCCATTCGCCGATCCCGAACAGATCCCACTGACCTACCGGCAGCGCGAGCAACGCTCCTTCCGAGGCAGAAAGCTGTTGATACTGCAGTCCGGTCTGCCGACCATCCGCATCCAATACATCGACGCGCTCATAGCCCGTCAGCGTAACCCAGCCGAGCGGCAGGAACGGAACATCCGTATTCCCCCGCACCAGCTCGAATTGGCTTGCCGAGAAACGTCGCACCAGCTCGCCAATCAGGCTGTCCGCGCGAGCCTCACCTGCCGTGATCGCGGCGACGCCCAGCAGCAGTGATCGCAAGGAGCGCATTGATTCATCATTCGAGAAGGACCGCGAAACGCTATAGCGAGCAGTCGGGGAGGTCTGTCGGCCCTAGGTCCAGTATGCGGGTGGCTTGGCACGGCATCACGATAGGAGTCATTCGGCGGGAATTCGCGGAAGCATTGGCTCGAGATTGACCGGAGGAACCTCACATGGCAAGCGCGGCGAAACCGAACATCCTCGTAATCATGGGTGACGACATCGGCTGGTGGAATCCGAGCATCTATCACCGTGGGATGATGGGATACCGAACTCCAAACATCGACCGGATCGGCAATGAAGGCGCGCTGTTCACGGACTGGTACGGGCAGCAGAGCTGTACCGCCGGGCGTGCCGCCTTCATCACCGGCCAGTCCCCGATTCGCACCGGACTGACCAAGGTGGGGCTGCCCGGCGCCGCCTTGGGCCTGAGTGCCGAAGACCCCACGATCGCGGAGGTTCTGAAGCCGCTGGGTTACATGTGCGGCCAGTTCGGCAAGAACCACGTCGGCGATCGCAACGAGTTCCTGCCGACGGTACACGGCTTCGATGAGTTCTTCGGCAATCTCTATCACCTCAACGCGGAGGAAGAGCCCGAGGATCCGAAGTATCCCAAGGAGCCGCGGTTCCGCGAAATGTTCGGCCCGCGCGGTGTACTGCGCGCCTGGGCACAAGAGAAGGACGAGGCGACGCTCGAGAAGCGCTGGGGACGGGTGGGCCGGCAGAAGATCGAGGATACCGGACCGCTGACCCGCAAGCGCATGGAGACCGTCGACCAGGAGTTCCTGGGGGCAGCGCTGGATTTCATGGAACGGCAGCACGAGGCCGGTAAGCCGTTTTTCTGCTGGTTCAACAGCACGCGGATGCATGTCTTCACGCATCTGAAGCCCGAGTCCCAGGGTAAGACCGGCCTCGGTCTCTATCCGGACGGCATGGTCGAGCACGATGGCCACGTTGGCGAGCTGCTGCAGAAGCTGGATGAGCTGGGGATCGCCAACGACACGATCGTCGTCTACACGACCGACAACGGCGCGGAGTGCATGACCTATCCGGATGGCGGCAACACGCCATTCCGGGGAGAAAAGGACACGAATTGGGAAGGCGCGTTCCGCGTGCCGATGTGCATCCGCTGGCCAGGTGTGATCAAACCGGGCACCACCGTCAACGACGTTTGCGCGCACGAGGACCTGCTGCCGACGTTTGCCGCGGCGGCGGGAGATCCGGATGTGGTTGCCGAGGCGCTGAAGGGGTACAAGGCGGGTGCGAGGACCTACAAGGTGCATCTCGACGGCTACAACCTGCTGCCGTTCTTCAAGGGAGAGGTCAAGGAGTCGCCTCGCAAGGAGTTCGTCTACTGGAACGACGACGGTCAGCTCTGCGCCATCCGCGTGGGCAACATCAAGGCCAATTTCCTGATCCAGGAGAACCAGGGAATCGACATCTGGAAACGGGAGTTCACCAACCTGCGAATTCCGCTGATCTTCAATCTGCGCTCGGATCCATTCGAGCGGGCCGATGAGAGCATGATGCCGCTCGAGACCAGCAACCAGTTGTATTACCTGGTTCCGTGCCAGGTGTTGGTAGGTAAGTGGCTCGAGACATTCAAGGAATTTCCACCCCGGCAGCGCCCGTCGAGTTTCAACGTCGATGCCGTCGTCGAGAAACTGACTGCCGGTGGCGGCGGCGGGGGGAGATAGTTCACCATGCACACCGGTACGACCTCTGTTGATTACGCTCGGCGAATCCACTATGAGTTCGAGCGCGGATTCCCTCTGGCACAGACAGCCCGTGAGGCGTATGACGACGCGGACCTGAATCGCGCCGTTCAGGCGTACCGGTTCTTCTATCCGACGGTGTCAGGTGCGGCGATCGTGAAGGGCAACATGGAGATCGGCCTCGTGCCGAACAAAGTGTTCGGCATTCTCGACTGCGGTCCCGAGCAGGTGGTCTTCACGGCCAACTCGGACACCCCGTACGCGCCAGTGCTGTTGGACCTGAGCATCGGGGCGCTGGTAGTCGAATTGGCGCCGGCCCCGCTGATCGTCTGCTCAATGGACATCAATCAACGCTGGGTTGCCGACATGGGGTTGCCCGGGCCTGACAAGGGGCAGGGCGGTAAGCATCTGCTCGTGTCTCCGGGCTTCCGGGGGACATTGCCGGCGGGTTACTTCATCCACCGCGCGAGCAGCGACCGACAGATCGTAGGCGCCCGCTCGCTACCGGTGGGGGGCGACGTCAGGGCCGCCAAGGAGCGCCTGAAGTCGATCAAGGTGTATCCATTGCGATCGACGCCCGGGTGGAGCGAACCGACGTGGGTGGATGTCACCGGGAGGAAGCAGGACACGACCCCCACCGAGTGGGAAGACAATTTCCGGTTCTGGGAGGTGCTCCACGAAACCATCGAGGCCGAGCCACCCTTCGGCGGGTACCACAATGAATATGGAGAGCTGGCGGCGCTCGGGATCGAGAAGGGCAAGCCTTTCGAGCCGGATGCGCGGCTGCGCACGATCCTCGAGCAGGCGGCACAGCTGGGCAACTCCCAGATGCGCGTGCAGGCATTCGGGGACCGGCGGCCGGACCGGCTGGTCTGGAAGGACCGCCGCTGGCAGTGGGCGGCACTGCGATACGAAGACGGCGATTTCAACACCGGCCATCACCTGGACACCGACGCGCGCGAGAAGTGGTTCTATCAGGCGGTTGGCGCGTCGCCGGCCATGTTTCGCCGCGGTGCGGGCGCGGGATCGGTGTATTGGCTGGGTGTCATGGACGAATCCGGCCAGTATCTCGACGGTGGCGAGCACTATGAGCTGACCGTACCGCTGCCGGTTCCGGCGAACCTCTTCTGGTCCGTCACGGTGTACGACACGGACACCCGGTCGCAGGTTCAGACGCAGCAGGGTAGGGCCGCGCTGCGCTCGCTGTTCGAGCTTCGGGATCTGGAGGGGAGCTCCGTCTCGCTGCGATTTGGTCCAACGCCGCCGGGAGGCGATGCGAGGCACTGGATCCAGACCCTTCCCGACAAGGGATGGTTTGTCTACTTCCGGGTCTACGGCCCGGAAGCGGCTGCCTTCGACGACTCATGGAAGCCAGGCGACTTCGAGCAGATCAGTGGTTAGAATGCGCGCCTTCGCCCCGGGCGTCCGGGCAACCCGCAACGGCTTCGCGCACGTTGGATGGACCGAATCCCGGCGACATGACACGTATCGCACGATCGCCTGCCTTGCGAGCGCGCTACCCCAGCCTGGGTGCGTTGGATGCGTTCGGCACCGAGCTGGCGGAGGATTTCATCCGCCGCGAGCTGCGTGACGAGCAACTGATCGATGTGTGGTTGGCTAAGTTGGCAGGTCTGACGGGGGTCGATCGGGTCACGTTGTGGGAGTTCTGCCCCGAAGGGGAGGAGGTCCTGCGTTACCACTCCTTCACCGTCGAGGGTCAGGCAGCCGTGCCGCAGGTGCTGGCCGGCGCGCAGTTCGGCTGGCTGAAGCAGCAGAATCGGGATGGCAAGATCGTCGCCTGGTCGCGGATGCCCGACGACATTCCGCGTGGCGCGGCGTCCGAACGGGAGTACGGACTACGTATCGGGTGCAAGTCGCTGCTCAGTATCCCGGTGCGCACGCAGTCGAGTCTGTCCGTACTGGCCTTCGTATCACTTCGAAGGCCAAAAAGATGGTCCGCCGCCGTGGTGCGGCGTCTGCGCGTCGTCTCCTCGATACTCGCGGTCGCTGCGGCGAGGGATCGGTCCGAACGATCGCTCAGCGAGAGCGAAGAGCGCTTTCGGGGAGCGTTCGAGCACTCGCGCGTCGGCATGGCGCTGGTGGGCGACGATGGCCGATGGATTCGAGTGAACGCCTCCCTGTGCCGGATGCTCGGTTACACCGAGGACGAGCTCATGGCCAGGAGCTTTCAGCAGCTGACCTATCTCGACGATCTGGGGTTGAATCTCGAGCAGTTCCAGCGGGCGCTCAGGGGCGAGATCGACCACTACGAGCTCGAGAAGCGCTATGTCCACAAGAGCGGTGCGATCGTGCCGGCGCTGCTGACGGTGTCGGTGGTCCGTGACCCGGATCGCCGGCTCCTGTATTTCGTCTCCCAACTCTACGATCTGAGCGAGCGACAGAGGGCGCAGCACGAGATTCATCGCCTCGGAATGGAGCTCAGTCACTTCGGAAGGCTGGCGGTAATGGGGAAGTTGACGGCGTCGCTGGCACACCAGCTCTCCCAGCCGATCATGTCCGCGAGACTGAATGCCGAGGCGTGCCAGGCGCTCATCAAGAACCCTCCGGCCTTGCAGGGCGTGATTGACGCGGCGTTGGAGGACATCGTTCTGTGCTGTGAGCGGGCGACGGAAGTAATCCGCGACGTACGCGGCATGCTGCGCAAGGAATCCGCCCCGCGCGAGCGCGTCAACCTCAACAGGGTGATCAGCGAACTCGTTGAGGTCACCCGCTCGGATATGCTGGTTCGAGGCGTGCGGCTCGCCATCGATCTGGATGACTCGATGCAGTCAGTCCAGGGCAGCCGCATCCAGCTGCAGCAGGTGATTCTCAATGTGCTGTTGAACGCTGCCGAGGCGCTCGAGCACACCGAGGGTGTTCGCAACGTTCAGATCGCAACCCGAAGTGCACACAGTGGCGTCGAGGTCGTCGTTCGGGACAACGGCTCAGGGACGCAGCAGATCGATCTGGTGCGGATTTTCGAGCCCTTCGTGACGACCAAGCCCAATGGGATGGGCATGGGGCTCGCGATCTGCTCCGACATCGTACGCGCCCACGGAGGCAGGATCTGGGCGGAGCCGAACGTGCCGAACGGAATCACGGTACGCTGTTTCCTGCCGGCCTCCGCGTAGGGTCCCTCGCGGTCGCTCGCTGCGGCTCCCGGGTTTCGGGCAGCGTTCCACATCGTCATCCCAAGCTTCGTCGGCCAGCAGCGGCAGCCACTCGGCCAGAACGAACCAGCTCAGGGTTGTGACAACGACTCCCAGGAAGAAGATCACCCACGCCAGCATTGCGACGACCTCCGAGATGCAGTGTCGATCGCGATATCTGAGCCAGGAAGTGGGCCAAAGGCCCATTTCGCTGTCGGCAACGCGATGGAGGAGGTCCAGACGCCCAGCCCACCGCAAGAGATGAACCGCTGACCTGCGCGCAGGCCACCCCCAAAGTCCAATCCCAGCCGATTCGAACAGTTCACATACTGCGTGCTGCCCGTGTTGCCCCCGTCCGGCCGAGGCAGCGATGAAGTTCGTGCTTCTGGATCTTCTGGTCGTCGTATTGCTGTTCGCCGGCATGTTTGTGGCGCAGGAGTGGGGCCGGCGGCTGGGACACCAGCACAGGGCAGTCGACAAGAGTGAGGACAAATCCGCCTACGGCGCGACAGAGGGCGCGGTGTTTGCTCTGCTGGGTTTGTTCCTGGCGTTCACGTTCTCAGGCGCGGGCTCGCGGTTCGATTCGCGCCGGGACCTCGTGGTGCGGGAGGCAAACGCGATCGGAACAGCCTGGTTGCGGATATCGATCCTTCCTGCGGCCAGGCAGGCAGAGCTGCGCGGGCTGATGCGGCAATACGTCGATGCGCGGCTGGATACCTATCGATTGCTCTCGAGTAGTCGCCTCACCGAGGCAAAGCAGAGTCTGCAGCATTCCTCTTCACTGCAACAGCAGATGTGGGGTGTCGGCGTGAGTGCGGCGGCCGAGTCGGGGCAGGTTCCGCCGTTCACGCTGCTGCTGCCGGCACTGAATGACATGTTTGATATCGCATCGACTAGAACCGCTGCAGTGCGCGCGCATCCACCGGCCGAGATCTATCTCATGATCGTCGTTCTCTCCCTGGTGAGTGCCTTGTATGTGGGCTACGGATTGGCCGGACGCAAGGTAAGTAGCCTGATCCACACACTGGGTTTTGCCGCAGTAATGTGCATTGTGATGTACGTGATTCTGGACCTGGAATTCCCGAGATTGGGCTTCATACAAACCGACTCGCAGGACAAATTGTTGGTTGCGGTACGAGAGTCGATGAAATGACGAATAGCAGGCGAACGACCCCTGTACCAGGCGGCCGTCAGCCGCGGCGGGTGTGGGGGTTGCTATGGCGCTACAGCGTGTACCCGTGCATTTTTCTGGTTCTGGTGTCGTCGCAACCGTGTTGCGCCCAAACGGAGGGACCCACGCTGTCTGGCGGCCAACGGCTCTCGGTTTCCGTCAGTGGTTTCTGGGCCAACGTAGATTCCGGAGCACGGGCCGACAGCACGATTGGTGGGATCGGGACGCGGTTGGACTTCGAGAACGGCCTCGGGTTGGAAAAGAGCGACGCGCGCTGGGTTGCGGACGTGACCTACGATTTCAATCGCCGCAACGGCTTGCAGCTGAGTTACTTCAATCTGAATCGCAGCGGGGAGCGGGATCTGACCGACCCCGTGTCGTTTCGTGATCACGAGTTCATTCCGGCGGCGGCGTTGACAACCAGCCTGGACACAGAAATCTGGCGCCTGAGCTACTCCTACGCGTTCGTCGACAATCCAAAGCATCGTGCAAGTGTGCAGCTCGGCTTTCACGTTGCGAGTCTGGCCATCCATCTTTCAGGCCGTCGCATCAACGACAGTGTGGATGCGAACACGGACGCTCCGCTGCCGGTGGTTGGCCTCGACTACGCCTACCGCCTTTCTTCAAGATGGACCTTAGGGATGCAAGGACAGATATTCCGACTGAAGTTGGATGACGTGAAGGGGCAGATCGACAACTTCTCGGCGCTGGTCGCCTACGCGCCTCTGCGGACGACGAGCCTGTTCGTCGGTTACAACTACTATTGGCTGGATGTGGAGTTGGCGAAGCGGTTCTGGCATGGCGAGGCGAGCCTAGACTACCGTGGGCCGTGGGCGGGTATCGTGGTCGGATTCGGTGGCGACCGCTAGAGCGTGGCGCGGGTGCCTACGGCTTGCCCGGGGCGCGTTCATACAGAGAGCCACTTCCCGCGTGCGAAACGGGCATCAACGCGCCCACCTAGTCCAGCGTGGTGCGCGAGCGCGCTACGGTCAGCGTCGCGACTACGAGCAGAAAAGCGCCGAGGGCAAGTAGGTTGGGCGTCATGTCGATCAGTACCTGACCCTTGAGGAGCGAGCCGCGAATGACGCGGAGAAAATGAGTGATCGGAATGATCTCGCCCAGGAACCGTGCCCAGGACGGCAGCCCCTGAAACGGAAACATGAAGCCGGAAAAGAACAGCGACGGCATCATGTAGAACATCGAGATCTGCATGGCCTGGAGCTGGCTTCTGACTACGGTCGAGATCAGGTATCCCAATGCAAGATTGCTGGTGATGAACAGAACTATCCCCACCGAGAGCGCGAACCAGCCCGCGAAAGTCTGCGCCATGGGAACCGAGAAGAGCAGGCGTGCCAGGATGAGCACGATGATGGTCTGTAGGATTCCGACGGCCACGTAGGGCAAGAGCTTGCCGACCATCACCTCGAATGCTGTGGCAGGGGTTGAGAGAAGGCTCTCCATGGTACCGCGCTCGACCTCCCGGGTAACGGCCATCGCAGTCATCATGACCAGAGTCATGGAGAGAATGATCGCGAGCAGGCCGGGCACGATGTTGAAAGACGTGATGCCTTCAGGGTTGTAAAGCCTGTGAATCACGACCTCAAAAGGCGCCTCACCTGCAGGGCGCGCGGAAGCGCCTTTCAGGTCCTGTCTCAAGGCTGCGCTCGGAAGGGCCGCAACCGCGGCGGCCACGCCACCTGCGGCCTGTGGGTCGGTCGCATCGACTTCGGCTAGAATCTGGGCTCGGTCGCCTTTGAGTACGCGCTGGGAAAAGTCGGACGGAATCGTCAGCGCCAGGGAGATTTCGCCCCGCCTCAGAAGCCGGTCCATTTCGGGCTCTGAAGTGGGCAGATACTTCACGTCGACGTACGTCGTTCGCTCGAGCGCCGCGACGATCGAGTTGGCAAGCTGGCCGTGGTCGTACGAGATCACCGCTGCGGGCAAGTGGCGAGGATCGGTGTTGATCGCGTAGCCGAATAGCAGCAGCTGCATCAGCGGCATTACGAGGATCATCGCGTAGGTGATCCGATCACGGCGCAGCTGCGTGAACTCCTTGATCATGACCGCCATGATGCGGTTTGCGGATAGTGTCTTCACGGCGGCGTGTACCGATCGTCCCTCTTTGCCCCCATGAGCTGAATGAAGACATCCTCGAGGGATGGACTCACTTCACTCCACGAGTAGGGGGCCTTGCGGAAGGGGGCAATCGCCTGCTCGAGAGCCGCTCCATCAGTGCCGCTCACGTGAACCGCGGCACCGAAGGCGGTCGCGCTGAGCACGCCGTTCTTGTGCTCGAGTTCGTGCACGATTCTGCCAATGTCGGGTCCCTCGCCATTGAAGGTGACGAGGCCGGACTTACGGATGATCTCCTGCGCGGTCCCGCGCGCGATCAGTTCACCGTAGAGGATGTAGCCGATGTCGTGACACCGTTCGGCTTCGTCCATGTAGTGCGTAGAGACCAGGACGGTCAGTCCCTTGTCAGCAAGCGTGTGGATCTCATCCCAGAACTCGCGCCGGGCCTTCGGATCGACGCCCGCCGTCGGTTCGTCGAGGAGTAGGAGCTTGGGTTCGTGGAGGGTCGCGGAAACCAGCGCGAGCCGCTGCTTCCAGCCGCCGGAGAGCGCACCTGCCAATTGCACGCGGCGGTCACTCAATCCCAATTGATCGAGCGCCGCCCTGATGCGCTCCTCCCGATTGTCGAGGTCGTATACGCGCGCGACGAACTTCAGGTTCTCCTCGATCGTCATGTCTTCGTAGAGCGAGAAGCGTTGGGTCATGTAGCCCGTCTGCCTCTTGATCGCGTCGCTTTCCTTGCGGAAATCGAGGCCGAGCACTTCACCCTCACCGCTGTCGGGCGTGAGAAGACCGCAGAGCAGGCGCAGCGTCGTCGTCTTGCCTGAGCCGTTTGGGCCCAGAAAGCCGGTGATGCGGCCCTCGTCCACTCGGATCGAGACGTCGCGCACCACGTGCTTGTCGCCAAAGCTCTTGTTGAGCCCGCGCACGTCGATGGCGGCGCTCATCGCGCGGGCGGTGCCGAATCGGCGAGTGCCACGTCCATCGGCTGTCCCGGAATGAGAGCACGTGGATTTGATGGCAACGCTTCGACGAGAAACACGAGCTTCTGTCGAGCGTCGAGGCTGTAGATGATCGGCGGCGTGTATTCGGGCCGCGACGCGACGAAGTCGACGGTTGCGGTCATTCCGGCTGCGCAGCCATCGCAGGTGATCGCGACGCGCCGGCCCGGCTGGAATGCGCTCATCACCCTCTGCGGCACGTAGAAGCGCACCTTGACCTCGCCGTCTGGCACGATCGAAACGACCGGCGTGTTCGGCGCGACGGTCTCGCCGGGCTTGAACATGATGTCCTCGATGCGACCCTCGCCCGGGGCCACCGGTGCCAGGTCGCTCAACTGACGTTTCGATGAAGTGAGATCCGCCTCGGCCTGACGGACTTGCGCGCGAGCGGCATCGATGCCGGCCGATGCAGATTGCACTTGCGCGCGTGCAGCGTTTTGTTTGTTCCGCGCGCCATCGAAGGCGGCCTGCGCCTGTTCGAGTTGAAGAGCGGCCACGGAGCCCGCCTTCTCGCGCTGTGCGGCGGACAGGCGCTTGAGTTCTGCGCTCGTACGGTCGGACTCCGCTTGAGCGCTGGCGAGGTCCGCGCGCGCACGAGCGAGCGCAGACTGCTGTTGCTCGACCTGCGACTGGCTCGCACTGATCACCGCCTGCGCTCGCTCATTTTCGGCAGCGCGCACAGTGGGATCGATGCGGAACAGCGGTTGACCCGCTGTGACGCGCTCTCCGCGGCGCACGCTCACGGCGGCGAGTGTGCCGCTCACGGGTGAGGACATGTAGACGTTTTGGCTCACCACGTAGCCCGTGAACACGGTGTCGCTCTTGTGGGTCGCTGATCCCGCAAACGCCCACACCCCGCCGAGAATGACTATAACGACCGCGGCGACGATGAGAACGTGCGGCAGGCGCCGGCGCTTTGAATGCGTGTCAGCTGCCTGAGCCATTGGAGCCGTCCTGTTCAATGGGGAAGCGATGCTCGTCCCAACCGCCACCGAGAGCTTTGTAGAGGGCCACCGTATCTTGTGCGACGGCCGCTTCGGCCTGTACTTGCGCATCCAGCGCGACTTCCCATGTTTGTCGAGCGGTGAGCACGTCGCTCGCAGCACTGAGGCCATTGTGATAGCGAACGGTCGCGGAGTCCGCCTCGTCCTGAGCGGCGCGCGCAGCGGTCCTGAACTGGTCCAGACGGTGCCGCTGAGCGTCGAGGCGGCGCAGTGCGTCCTCGACATCGCGCAGGGCGGACAAAACTGCCTTGCGATATTGCAAGACTGCCTCATCGGCCTGCGCCTGGCGTAGTTCCACGTTGGCGTGCAGGCGACCGCGGTTGAGAAGCGGCACCGACACGCGGGCCGCAAAATTGTCTTGCAGGCTATCGCTCTCGAGAATTGAAGAAAGTGATCGCGAGGCGAGCTGCACCGCGCCCGTGAGGCTGAACTTCGGATACAGGTCTGCCTTTGCCATACCGATCTCCGCCGTTGCCGCGGCAATCTGGCGGTCGGCCGCACGCAGATCTGGCCGGCGTTGCAGCAGCTCTGACGGCAGGCCGGCCGGCACTTCAGCCTGAGCGGGTGCCTCCGTCATTACCGTAGCCAGCTCAGCGAGGACGGCATTCGGCGGCGCTCCGAGAAGAACCGCCAGCGCGTGAGCCTGGACATCGACTTCCGATCCCAGCTCTTCGCGTTGGGCGATGTTCTGCGCAAGCTCGCGCTCCTGACGCCGCTCATCGCTATCGGGCACCAGTCCGTTTCGAGTTCGCACACGGATGTAGTCAAGCGCTTCGCGCTGAATCGCGAGGACTTCATCCGCGAGCGCGATGCGGCGCTGCAGAGCGCGATACTGCTGGTAAGTATTGGCGACCTCCGCCGTCAGCATGATCTCGGCGTCGCGTGCCGACCAAATAGCTGCCTCCGTGCGCGCATGTGCCGCATCATTTGCACGGCGTTGGCCGCCAAAGACGTCGAGCTCCCACGACGCATCGAAGCCCATTTGGTACGTCGTGAAGGATTCGCCGGGCAGACCCAGCCCGGAGCCGGAGGGGGATTCGCCGGTGTTCGGCCCGAAGAGATTGGCAAACGCCGATGGCAAAGCATTCTTGCTGAGGCGGGTGGCGCCGCCTTGCGCGGACGCGTTGATCTGCGGTCCGTGGGTGCCGCGCTCGATGCGTTCCTGCAAGCGCGCCTGTTTGATGCGAGACGCTGCTTCCTGAATATCGGTATTCTCGATGAGTGCGCGGCTCACGAGCGCCGTCAGTGCAGGATCGTTGAACGATTTCCACCACTCGGCTTCGGCTTCATGTGAGCTCGGACGCTCTGCGGTGACACTGAAGGTCGACGGCACGCTTACAGTGGGGGACCTGTATGGCGCGTCGGCGGCGCAGCCGGCGAGCGAGAGTACGAGAATGAGCGAACCGCGTCGACAAGCGATCATGTCACAAGCCTCGCTTATATTGACCGGCGGGTCAATAGCGTGGATCGTGTGCGTCACGTGCGGAGAGGTTTTGGAAACGTTGCGTATCGTAGTGCGAAAAATGTCCAAGAAAACGGGGCCGAAAGGCCAACGTCGCCAGCGTCGTAAGGACGCAAGACCGAGCGAGATCGTGGCGGCAGCGATGGCGGTGTTTGCGGAGCGCGGCTTCGGCGCGGCAAAGCTCGAGGAAGTCGCACGCCGTGCCGGCGTCGCCAAGGGCACCGTGTTCGTCTACTTTCCCACCAAGGAAGACTTGTTTCGCGCCGTTGCGCAGAGTGTCCTCAACACTCATATGAGTCGCCTCGAAGCCGCGGCGCGTGGCCCGGATCGTCCACTGAGCGAGTTGATTCCTGCGTTGCTGGGGCGGGCGGCAGTCGCTGCCGAAACTCAGCTTCCTGCGGTCATTCGTCTCCTGATCGCCGAGTCGCGGACGTTCCCTGACCTTGCACGGGTATGGCATGACGAGGTAATCGGGAAGGTGTTGCACCTGGTGACCTCAGCCATCAAGCGTGCGCAGGCACGCGGCGAAATACAGTCGGGGAACCCCACGCTATATGCCTTCTCGATCATGGGGCCGATGCTGGCGGGCGTGATTTTCCGGGAGGTGTTTCGTGAAACAGGAGCGGAGCTCCCCGATCTCAAGAGACTGGCGGCGCAACACGCGAAGACGATTGTCAAGGGACTGCTCAGGCAAGGTGACTAGGGTGTCACAACGGGCGGCCGTGTAAAGCTGACGCTCGGCTGATCACAACCAGTCTGTGAGCAATATCCCGAGGCTGACGCGATTGTTCTTGTGGTTATAGTCGATCAGATTCTCGCCGTAGCCATGGTACCACTGCACGAGCCCGCGCAACCGTCCACTGATGGGCGTGGACCAGCTCAGCTCCGCACCGAAGCGATGATCGAGGGGATTTCGCAGGGTGATCGAAAATAGCTGCTTGTCGTGCTCCCAGGCAGCGCGCAGATCGAAGTGGCCGTAGTAATCCTCGATGTCCGGATTGTCACTGAGGTCGCCGAACGCGAGCCAGGGCCGCACTTCGAGAATCAGGCTGCCACGGGTGAGCTGCAAGTTTGCAAACACGCGATTCCAGCTACGTGACAGCGTCGAGGCCTGGCCGTTCGAGTCGTGTCTGATCCCGAGATCGACGGTGCGCAGTGTCATCCCGAAAAGGTCCCACGTCGTGAGGATGCTGAGTCGCATTTCCGGGTTGTAATCGGTCTCGCGAAAGGGCGAGGAGATATCGGTTGCGAAAACCTGCCAGTACGACGTTTGCGTGTACGACATCCAGATATCGCCGTTGTTGCCGAAGAGATCATCTGCCAGCTTGGTTTGCAGGCTGAAGCCGAGCTTGACCTCGTATTGACTCAGTTCATTCTTGGGATCGAAAGCGTCATAGGGTGCGTGATTGAACGAGCTCAGGTAGGAGGCGACCACATACGTCGGCTGGTATGGCTCGAGGGTGAAGGGCGCGCGTGCGGCGTCGGCAAGCAGTCGTTGCTCCCATTTGTAGGGTAGGAGGGCTTGGGTTTCCTTTGCCTTGGTTGACTCGACGTATTGTGACCGGCCGCTAGCGGAGTCATAGCAATTGAGCCGATCGCTGGCGTCATCGATGGTGACGCATTTCTGAAAGAGTGTTTCCTGACCGAAAGCCGACCCGGCGGCGGCAAGCAGCAGAGGCGCCAGAGCCGGGCCGCGGAAATTCACTTTCGATAGGTCTGGATGATGGTCTACTTTAGCCACGTGTACTGCCAGGCCAGCGCGTAAACGCTGAAATCAGTGCCAACGCGCGTCGTTGCACCGTCGCTCCACGAGAGCTTCAGTGACTGATGTGCGCCCGCGGGGATGGAGACCGTCACCCCGACGCGCGAATTGGCTTGCCGGTCCCCTTTCCCGACATCATCGACGGTGGTGCGTCCGCCGCTGTAATACGTGGCATCGAAAGCGGCCCACAGTTGGGGCCGAAAGGTATAGCTGACGTGGGCTTGCAGGCTGCTGATCGGATCCTGTTTGCGCCGCATGCCGCTCAGATAGTCGGTGTTGTCCGTGAAGAGCCAGACGCCTGCGTACCCCTCCAAGCTCCAGTGGTCCACCGGATACGAAACACCGATCTCCGGCTTGAAGGCCCAGCGATTCGTGCCGATGTTGACCAGCCTGGCGGCGTCGTACTGGCCGGTAGGGGGCTCGATCACCAGACTCAAGCCCACCGTGGGGCCGGGCACCCGCTTTGCGAACTCCTGCCAATTGAGTGCCGGTCCGCCTACAACATTGATCGCCAGGCGCAGCTTCAGATCTGCGAAGCCCGAGCGACGTAGGTCGCGCCTGCCTTCGCCGACGTTGCCCGAAGCAGTTCCCCAGACGTAGGGTACAGCCAGTCCCGCGCTGGCCGAGCGATCGAACAGGCTGAACGTATGCCCGAAGCCCAGAACGGTTGCGTTGAGTCGCGCCTCGACATCGTCGACGGGCAGCGATGGATCGAACAGAATGCCTCCGTTCGAGCGCGCACTGCCGACCACCAGAAAGCTCACATCAACAGGATTCGGCGAGTAGGCGCGCGGCTCGAGCTCCTGGGCACGACCAGTCGCAGCGACTGCGAGGCACACCAGTACGCGGGTGCCTGAGTCGGGCGATCTCATGAACGCGAGCGCGCGCGGTGACGGGCGCGTCCCAGGAGATACCCGGCGGCGAACGGCAGCCCCAGCACCACAATCGTCAGTACGATGAGCAGCAGGAGAGCCTCACGTGCGAGGTGGCGCATCTCCATGCCAGATGATTTCACGACCTGATCCGAGATCCTCGCTGCATCCTGTGTGATTGCTTTGCGTTCATCGTCGGCCGCGGATAGCAGCGCTTTGCGTTCAGTGCTCACATCAGCCGCCAATGCGGCGCGCTCAGTCCCCAGCGCTTGTGTCAGTCTTGCCGAAGAGGCGTCGAGCCGATCCAGCATCTCGAGGGCGCTCTGCCGGACGTCGGTAATGGCTCCGTGCACGACCCCAGGCGCCGTGTCAGCCGCCGTGGATATTTGTGTGAGGCGCTCATCGAGCTGTGTCAGCGCCGACCTGAAATCGGTTCCCGAGTAGCCGGACTCCCGGAGCGCCAGCTGCGTCTTCCACACTGTCTGTGATGGGAGCGTGTCGTTGTATATCTGCAGCCGCTCCGATATGTCTGCCATGGCTTCCGGGATCGTTCCCATTGAGTCGATCAGTTGAATGTGGGTGCCGGCCTGCTGACTCCATAGCTCGACAACTGGTGCACGCACCAGATCCAGGTTTTCTACAGGGTGCTCGCGCGTATACATCTCGATGAACCGCTCATACCGCGGGAGCTCATCCGGGGAAATGAGCCGACGAGCCAGGGCGGCGGCAGCCTCATCAAGATCTGTGGCTACGGCCACAGCCCGTTTCTGCTGCGTGCTGAAGACGGCGCCCCCCGCATTTCCCGGGGACAGGAATGCCCTCATCTGTGCTGCCAAGGCCCAGGTATCGAGCAGGCTCATCATCGGCGCCGTGCGAGTGGCGGCGCGCTGACTTTCCGCCGACGCCGCAATCTTCCACCGCAGGGCGTTCATCTGCACACGTGGATCATTGTCGTTCGCAGATATGTCGTTGGAACACTGCTCGACTGTGCTAGTGAAATGAAATGAAAACTCACGCGTGAGAATGCGTGCATTGAGATCGCGAGCCGAGAGAGGGCGCTCGGGACTTTTCAGTGAGATGAGAGAACATCCCGCAAGGCACAGGAGGAGAACCGCGCTGGCGGGGGTTCCTGCACGAAGGCACCACATCCATAGGTTGAGTCTCGTGGGTCGCATGGCCGGCCTGAGAGGAGCGCTTCACTATGTGAATGCTTGCGCTCCCTGTGAATGGGACCTTGGTGCGGTTTCCCGTCCGTCGCCCGCCGATAGACTCTTCAATGAGTTATTCGACGACGAGCTCGAGGCGCAGCTATTCACGCCAGAATCGATCGGCACTTTTTCCGAACGCGAACCGGCGTCGCGCTGACGACCCTGACGGCGGCGGCTTTGGTGTGGGCGCTCTTTGCCGCATTGCGCCCGCTACCCAGCCGGCACCTCGTCATGGCGACTGGCCCGCCGGGAGGGGCCTACGCCCGCACCGCCGCGCGGTACCGCGAAATTCTCGCTCGGGATGGCGTCAACCTGCGGCTCGTGCCAACGAACGGTGCGGTCGAGAATGTGCGCTTGCTGCTGGACCGGAGATCTACCGTCAGTGTTGGACTCGTTCAGGCAGGCAGCGTAAGCGAGAAGGAAGGGCGGGGTCTCGCGTCTCTCGGCACGGTGTTCTACGAGGCGGTCTGGGTGTTCTGTCGGTGCTCCAGCGGACACGCCTTTGCCGACCTGTCGGATGGGCGCCTTTCAATCGGGCCGGAAGGCAGCGCAGGTCGGCCTCTAGCGCTGAAGCTCCTTGCGCTCAACGGCGTCGACACGCAGCGGCTCGAACTTTTTGGCTATCCGCCGCAAGAGGCCGGCCGGGCTCTGCTCGAAGGTAAGATAGGCGGAGCGGTGATTTTGACAGGATGGGATTCGTCGGTCGCGCAAGAGCTCGCACGCGCTCCAAACATAACACTGCAAGGGTTCCCACGCGCGGACGCATACGTCGCGCTTGACCGCACATTCAGCAAGGTACGTCTGCCGCGCGGTGTCGCCGACCTCGCGCATGACCGCCCTCCTGAGGACATGACGCTCATCGCTTTGAAGGCGAGTCTGGTGGTTCGCAAGGATTTGCATCCGGCTCTGCAGTACCTGCTCGTGCGAGCCGCGATGGAGGTCCACGGCCGAGCGGAGATGTTCCAGCATGCCAATGAGTTTCCGGCGCCGGAGGAGATCGACCTGCCACTCTCGGATGAGGCGCGGCACGTCTATACCGCAGGCCCGTCGTTTCTGCAGCGAACCCTGCCGTTCTGGCTTGCAGAACTGGTCCAGCGATTGCTGATTCTCATCGTGCCGGTGGTCGGCTTTATCTATCCGTTGTGGTCGCTAGTGCCCCGGCTCTATCGTTGGCGGGTTCAGCAGCGCATCTACAGGCTTTATGGCGAGCTGAAGTCATTGGAGCGCGATCTGCGGCTCGCTCCGTTGCGCGAGTCAATCGTCCGTCGTCTCGATGACATGGATCGTCGCGTTCTCGAGCTGCACATTCCCGCTGCCTACGGGCCGATGGCTTACGACCTGAAGTTGCATATCCACGCGCTACGTGAGCAGGCGAGCACGCTCGCTAAGCAGGAGGACGTGCCTTGACGTCCATGCATCTTTCTGTTGGACCAAGGGCGCATTGGTGCCGAGCCGTTCGGAGCTGATTCTGCGTCCGGGGTGGTTCGCACGCTCGTTGTGTAGGACACAGCCGGGAGTGGACACATGGGAATGCGGAGGCGCTTTGCAGCCGAATTCATCGGCACCGCATGGTTGGTGCTCGGTGGGTGCGGCAGCGCCGTGCTTTCGGCCGCTTTCCCTGGGCTCGGCATCGGCTTTGTCGGAGTGGCGATTGCATTTGGGCTCACCGTTCTGACGATGGCCTATGCCATTGGCCACGTTTCAGGATGTCATCTCAATCCGGCCGTGTCCGTCGGCCTGTGCGTAGGAGGGAGATTTCCCGCCAGGGAACTGGTCCCATATATTGCGGCGCAAGTGCTCGGAGGCATCGCCGGCGCAGCGATTCTCTATGCGATCGCGAGCGGTCACCCGGGTTTCGACGCGGCTGCCACAGGTTTTGCATCGAACGGGTACGCGGAGCACTCGCCGGGTGGCTACGCACTGGCCGCGTGCGCTCTCTGCGAAGTGGTGATGACCTTCGGGTTTGTGTTTGTGATTCTCGGTTCGACGTGCAGCAGGGCGCCTCAAGGCTTCGCACCCATTGCGATCGGCCTGTGTCTCACCCTCATCCACCTCATCAGCATTCCCGTGACGAACACATCGGTCAATCCAGCGCGCAGCACGGGTCCCGCGCTTTTTGCAGGTGGGTGGGCATTGTCGCAGCTCTGGCTCTTCTGGGTCGCGCCGCTGGTCGGTGCGGGATTGGCCGGAATCGTCTATCGGTGGGTTGACGGGGACGAGTCTCGACCTGAGTCCGTTGCAGTCAGGTAAATCAGGCCCGTATGTCACCAAGGTCCACATTCGGTTCGGCCGGTCGTTAGGCATGCTCGGGTTGCGGAATTTCCATCCGCCGCCGTTCGAAACCGGCGACGCCCCAAGGAGCCGTCATGCCACAGGCCAACAATCAGAAGCGTAAGCCGAACATCGTGCTCATTCTGTCCGATGACTTCGGTTATGGAGACTCCGGGGTATACGGTGGCGGTGAGAATCGCGGTATGCCCACCCCGAACATCGATCGTCTGGCATCGGAGGGAATGCAGTTCATGTCCTTCTATGCGCAGCCGAGCTGCACGCCGGGTCGCGCTGCGGTTCTGACGGGCCGTATCCCAAATCGCAGCGGCATGACGACGGTTGCGTTTCAAGGGCAGGGCGGTGGGCTGCCTGCAGCCGAGTGGACGCTGGCGTCGATGTTGAAGACCGCCGGGTACAAGACCTTCTATACCGGTAAGTGGCATCTTGGGGAGGCGGACTACGCGCTGCCCAACGCGCACGGGTACGATGAAATGAGGTACGTCGGGCTCTATCACCTCAACGCCTACACCTACGCGGATCCGAAATGGTTTCCGGATATGGATGCGGATCTGCGTAAGATGTTTGCGAATGTGACCCAGGGCGCTTTGTCCGGCAAGGCAGGGGAAAAAGCGAAGGAAGACTTCAAGATCAACGGTCAGTATGTCAATACGCCGGAGCAGGGCGTTGTGGGCATTCCGTACTTCGATGAATACGTGGAGAAGGCGGCGCTCGACTACCTCGACGCAAATGCCAAGTCTGCGGAGCCATTCTTCATGAGCGTGATGTTCATGAAGGTGCACCAGCCGAACATGCCGGCGCCGGAGTTTGAAGGGAAGTCGCTCTCGAAGTCCAAGTTCGCCGACTCCGTCGTCGAAAACGACACGCGAATCGGCCGGATCATGGAGAAGATTCGTTCCTTGGGGCTGAAGGACAACACGTACGTATTCTGGACGACCGACAATGGGGCTTGGCAGGACGTCTATCCCGATGCCGGCTACACGCCGTTTCGCGGCACGAAGGGCACGGTGCGCGAAGGCGGGAATCGCGTGCCCTCGATCGCCTGGGGCCCCGGGATCAAAGGAGGATCGCGCAACTCGGACATCGTGGGCGGCCTCGACTACATGGCGACATTCGCCGCCATGGCAGGCGCGAAGCTACCGGAGAAGGATCGTGAGGGCCAGCCGATCATCTTCGACAGCTACGACATGTCTCCTGTCCTTTTCGGCACCGGCAATTGCGCTCGCAAGAACTGGTTCTACTTCACAGAGGACGAATTGACTCCGGGCGCGGCGCGGGTAGGCAACTACAAGGCCGTCTTCAACCTGCGCGGCGATGATGGTGCTAGAACTGGCGGACTTGCCGTCGACTCCAACCTTGGATGGAAGGGCGCGAACGCCTACGTTGCAACCGTTCCACAGGTATTCGACCTCTGGCAAGACCCTCAGGAGCGCTACGATATCTTCATGAACAACTACACGGAGCACACGTGGACGCTCGTGTCGATCAACGAAGCTATCTCTACGTTGATGAAGTCCTACGCGAAATATCCTCCGCGGAAAATCCAGAGCGAAACGTACAGTGGTCCGATCACGCTCACGCAATATGAACGCTTCGAGCATCTGCGTGAGCAGGTTGCCAAGCAAGGCTTCAAGATTGGACTCGCGGTCGGCAATTGAGCGTTGCCTTCTGACCTGTCGTTGCCTCGGAGCGCCGGAGGATCATTGCGGTACTGGATAACCCGGCAGCCATCGGGAACGCACGGCTACCGTTACGCGCGGGTCGAGTCTCGGACCGCGCGCTGCCGCTCCCGGGTTTCGGCGAGATCGCGCTCGAGGAAGTAGTTGAGGAACGTGCGGATGACAGCGATTGCCGAAAGCTGTGCGATCCCCTTCCAGTCCGTTCTGATCGACGACTCGACGATGTCGGCTGCCAGCTGGAACGTCAGCGCCGCTACCAACCACCGCGCGTAGCGCAGCCACACGTCGCGCCGCTCGTGGCCGTCAGGGGAGGAGAGCATCAGGTGCAATCCCTTGATGAAAACCTCGATCGTTCCGATCAGCACAATCACGAGGGCGAGGGCGTCGATCAGCATGATCGCGCCTTCCGAAATCAGGATCAGCCAGTCCTTCATGATCGCCACTCCGAAGCAATGATGACGTCAGTGTTGTAGAGGGTAATCACAGCGGACTCACGTTGGCTTTCTCCCACGCCCTTACTTTGACCCGCGCGGCATCGAAGATGCGCTCGTAGTTCCCCCTACGAACCTTGAAGCTCGCCTGCGGCGTGAGTAGTGCCCATACGGGTGACCACAATTCGTACACCCGCAATTGCGTGGCCTGATCCGTAGGCGCCACGTTGTCGGTTCCGAAGAGAAATCGTTCTGGATGAGCGTTGAGCATCGCTGCGACCAGATGGATGGTCTGCGGTGTCGCGACGGCGTACTTGGCTACCTCGTCCCAGGAGATGTCGAAGCAGACGTGCCTCAGCCCCGGGTCAGCGATGAGTCCCTCGACGATCTGCGGGTACGCGGTGCTGCGCTCGGGACTGCCGCTGGTCGCCTGGTCCTGAGTTGGGTGTACCACCCGTCCGAGACCTAGATGTGCCCAAATGATCGTCGTTCGGGGATGGCGGCGCAGCAGGTCCTTCATCTGCTGCAGATAAACTGGCTCGGTGCCTGCCTTGGCGAACGGCATGTCGATGTCGCTATGGATGATCACCGCAAGGCCCACGTCGCCAGCGAAGTCGAGGATCCGATCGAGCGCCGGATTGGTCAGGCTTGCGGTCTCGCCGGCCACTTTGGAGGAAACGAACTCCTTGTGGATCGTGAATTCGCCGATGCCGCTGAAGACGCCGGGAAACAGCTCGAGCACGCGCCGAATGTGATCGACCCCATACATGTCGGCCGGGTTGAACCCCGTGATCATCGGATCCAGCCGCGCCTGCTGCTCCTTTGGCAGCGACTGGTAGACACGTGCGATGTAGGCGTCCGTAAAGGAGTAGTAGTAGAGAGGCGCGTCGGACTGCAGATAGTACGTCGGAGCGAAATACGAGGAGTTCTCGAATGACCAGGTCTGCTGCAGGGGGATCCCGAACAGCGTCGAGCGGCCGATCTTGTCCCCCATGATCTGCAGGTACTTGTGGATGTTGGTACCCCGTTGGATGTAGTCCGTCAGGTGAAAATGCGAATCGTCGAAGAGATAGTCGGGCGAAGGCGTCGTGCTCGCACCGAGTGAAAGGGCGCCGCCGAGGATTGCGGCTGCTGCCAGGATACGGCGCGGTAGGGGGCGCACGGATTTCAGTGCGGCGCGGGCGCGTACGGGTTGCCACCGAGCGCGTTGGAGACTGCCTCGATCGTCTTCTGCGCCTTGACGCTGTTGCCGGCTGCATCCAGAGGCGGTGAAATTACCGCAATGCCGAACTTGCCCGGCGAGACCGCGATGATGCCGCCGCCTACGCCGCTCTTGGCAGGCAGTCCCGTGGCGAACAACCACTTGCCCGCATCATCGTAGAGGCCCGCGGTCGCCATTACCGCCAGAGCTTTCGGCACGTACCTAGAGTCCAAAACCCTCTTCCTGGTGACGGGATTCACACCACCGTTTGCGAGGGTGCCGGCCATTTCGGCGAGATCCTTCGCGTTGACGCTCACCGAGCATTGCTCGGTGTAGATCGACGTTGCCTGGTCGGGGTTATCCTTGATGTGCCCGTACGCGTACATGAGTTTGGAGATGGCCTGGTTACGCTGGTTGGTGTCGGATTCCGACCTGTAGACCTCCTGGTTGACTGACAGCGGCCGGCCGGCGAAGGCACTGTAGTAACTGATGATCTTGTTCCAGATCTCCGCGCGTGAGGCGCCCGAAACCATGCTGGTGGAGGTGATCGCGCCGGGGTTGACCAGCGGGTTTTGGTCGGCTCCCTGGTGCTTCTCGATAGCGACGATCGAATTGAACTCCTGGCCGGTCGCGTTGACCCCGATATTGTCCTCGACGGCCTGGGGTCCCTGTTCCTCCATGACCTTCGCCATCGTGAACACCTTGGAGATCGACTGGATCGAAACCTCCGAGGTGATGTCTCCCTTCGTGTAGACACGACCGTCGCTCGTCACCAGGGCGATTCCGTAGAGGTTCGGGTCGACTTTGGCCAGCGCCGGGATGTAGTCGGCGTTCGCCCCTTCCTTCAGGTCCTTGAACTGCACATAGGCTGCATCCATCGCGGCCTGAATGCTGGTCGGTGAGAGCAGATCCGGCTTCCCCCCGGTGGGAGGACGGGCAGAGGTCTCGCGGAGGTGGCACGCACATGACAGTGTGACCAGCGCGACCAGAGTGGCGCGCAACGGGGTCTGGTTTCGTTCGAGCGTGGTGGTCATGGCGTCCTCGAAATCTAGAGTTTGGTGCCGAAGTCGTACTTGACGGAGAACTGAAAACGCACGTCGTCCCCGGTCGTACCGTCGCTGTTGGTCCGTCGGCCCCAGAGCAGCTCGGCTCCTACGAGCACCTGCTCCACCGGATGCATGAGAAGGTTGACGGAGGCGTAGTCGGACTTGTGGAACGTGTCGGGCGTCTGGAAATTGGTGTTGCTCACCTGGGTGAAGCTGTAGCCGATCGAACTCGACCACCGGCTGCTCCACCAGTGATCGTAGTAAGCGACCACCCCCGTCAGGGGTACGGCCTCGGCCGACAGAGTGGGTGCCGGGGCGAGGGGGTCGAAGTTTGCATTCGGCGCGAGGTCCATGCCGCCGTCATTCATGTAGGTCGCGATGCCGTCGCCATGCACGACCTGTAGCAGCAACTGGTCTTTGCCGAAGGTCTTCCAGGCCGCACTGGCAAACAATCCCCAGCCCGTCTGGCTGCCTTTGCGGAACGGCTGTGCCGGCGTCGCCTGAAACTCGTATCCGACCCGACGCAGCAGGCCCGAAAACTGGACGTGACCCCAAGCGCGATCGGCACGATACATCGCCGTGAAGTCCGGAACCGTCTGATCGCCACGCACCGTGGCATTTTGGAACTGCTCGATGAGCCGGATGTCTCCGGGGTCGACATCGTTGCTGGGCCGCTCGATCGCGATCGCGAACTGATCGGACCCGGTGTGCAGGAATGTCCAGCGGATCTGCGGATCGCGGTTGAACACCATGCCCGACGGACCCCAGTAGTCAATGGTGTTCGGATAGACATCGATGTCCATGAAGAGGCTGTGCGTCTGCCCGGCGAGCAGTGGGCCCCACTCGCCGTACGCATGACGCAGCCGCAGGGTTGTCTGACCGGCATCGACGCCGACGCCGAACATATCGATCTCGAACTTGAAGTTGATCGGCGGACTGTCGGCTGCCGTGGGCAATGTGCCGCGCACGCCGAGGCGGCTCTGCTTGACGCTCAGGTCCGCCTGTCCATTGCTGCCGAATTGTCCTTCCGGTACGGCGATCTTCGACGGGCGGAACGCGTCTTGCCAACTGGGATCAACACGCTTGGTGTCCTGGATGTAGTCAGCCTGCGCGAATCCGTAGATCTCGAACGAGGGACTGGCGTCCTTCGATCGCGCAGGCGCAGTGATCACAAGGCCGCATGCAACGGCAACGGCTGTCCAGGTACCCATCGAACATGGCACATGTACGCGCAAGAGTGCCTCCCGACGCTGAGCGCCCCCGCAGTTAAGTCGCGGGCAACCAGTCGCGAAATTGGACCTTGGCCATAGGCGTGCAGGGCTCCGGAGGCCCAAGGTCCAATGCCGCTGTGGCGGCTCATACGACATCGTTCGTCGTCGGCCCGCTATGCACGCGCATCGGCGCTGCCCAAGGAGCTCCAACGTGGCATCGAAACGCAATGGGTCGAACCGTAACGCTGGGAACGGCTCGGATCGCAACGCCCCGCCGCCCGGCACTGCGGAGATTCTGCCGCGCCCCGACTTTCATTTTGCGGGCGAGGTGGGCCGCACCTATCTCGAGTCGGACCCGCCGCAATTTCCCAGGATGACGGCAGCTCCCTCGGGGGCGCCGAATGTTCTGCTGATCCTCATCGACGATTGCGGGTTCGGCCAGTTCGGCACTTTTGGAGGCGGGATTCCCTCGCCCACCATGGACAAGCTGGCGGCCGAGGGGTTGCGCTACAACTGTTTCCACACCACGGCTCTGTGCAGTCCAACTCGGGCGGCTCTGATAACGGGACGCAATCATCACTCCGCCGCCTTCGCCGGCATTACCGAGTTGGCCACGGGCTATGACGGGTACACCTGCATCCTGCCGCGTAGCTGCGGGACCTGCGGTGAGGTGTTGCGTCAGAACGGTTACATGACCGCGTGGATCGGCAAGAACCACAACACGCCCACGTGGGAGACCAGCGCCGCGGGCCCATTCGATCGTTGGGCCAATGGATTGGGGTTCGACTACTTCTACGGCTTCAACGCGGGCGACATGAACCACTGGAACCCGATCCTGTACGAGAACCGCAATCTCGCGCCGGCATCGTCGGATCCGAACTATCACTTGACGACTGATATCGCGGATAAAGCAATCGGGTGGGTCCGGCAGGCGAAGGCGATCGCGCCCGACAAGCCGTACTTCCTATACGTCGCGACGGGAGCTACCCACGCGCCGCATCACACTCCGAAGGAGTGGATCGAGAAGTTCAGGGGGAAGTTCGACAGCGGCTGGGACCGGTATCGCGAAGAGACCCTGGCGCGTCAGAAGAGACTCGGTGTCGTCCCGGCAGGAGCCGACCTGACCGCTCGCTCCAAGGGGCTGCCGGCATGGGACTCGCTCAACGCGGATCAGAAGCGTCTCTACGCTCGCATGATGGAGGTCTTCGCAGGCTACGCCGCGCATTGCGACCATGAGCTCGGTCGAGTGGTGGAGGCGTGCAAACAGCTTCCGGGCGCGGACAACACCCTGATCGTCTACATCGCCGGGGACAACGGCGCGAGCGCCGAGGGGGGATTGGAAGGTTCGCTGTGCGAGAACATGTTCTTCAATGGCTTTGCCGAGAAATGGCAGGACAACCTCAAGGCAATTGACGAGCTCGGCGGCCCGAAGCACTTCAATCACTTCCCGTCGGCCTGGGCGCATGCGATGAATACGCCCTTCCAGTGGACCAAGCAGGTCGCCAGTCACTTCGGCGGTACGCGCAATCCGATGATCATTTCCTGGCCGGCGCGCATCAAGGATGGCGGCGCGCTGCGCACCCAGTTCCTGCACACGATCGACATCGTGCCGACACTGTACGAGGTTTGCGGGATCACTGCGCCGACGGAACTCAACGGCGTCAGGCAGAAGCCCATCGAGGGGCTCAGTTTCGCCTCCACACTCGACGACGCGCAGGCGCCCAGTAAACGCAAGACCCAATATTTCGAGCTCGCCTGCAATCGCGGTCTCTATCACGACGGCTGGATGGCGTCTTCTCCGTCGTTTGTTCCGTGGGACCCCAATCGGGGCGATTGGGACCCGGATACGGCTCCCTGGGAGCTGTACAAACTTGAGGACGACTTCTCGCAGGCGCACGATCTGGCGCAGCAGGAGCCGGAGCGACTGCGGCAGCTGCAGGATCTGTGGTGGGTCGAGGCCTCGAAATACAACGTGCTGCCGATCGATTGGCGTGGCACGGTCCGGATGAATGCCGAGCTCATGGGGCGCCCGAGCCTGATCGGCCACCGTACCGAGATGACTTACTACCCCGGGACGGTCGGCCTGCCGGACGCCGCTTCACCCCCGATGTGTAACAAGTCGTGGACGATCACCGCCGAGATAGAAGTGCCGGAGCAGAACGCCAACGGCATGATCGTAACTCATGGCGGTCTGGAAGGCGGCTATGGACTCTACCTTCGCGACGGCAAGCCCACCTTCGTTTACAACTTTCTGAGCGTCGAGCGGACCACCGTCGCCTCCAACCAGGCCTTGCCGAAAGGCAACGCGGTGATCGGCGTAGATTTCAAATACGACGGCGGCGGCATGGGCAAGGGGGGCGACCTCACCTTGTCCGTGAACGCCAAAACGGTAGCGCGGGGGCGACTCGAACGGAGCATTCCCATCTCGTTCTCTCTGGGCGAGGGATTGGATGTAGGCATGGACGTGGGCTCGCCGATCGACTTTACCTACTCGCTACCGTTCAAGTTCACCGGCGAGGTCCACAAGGTTCACATTCATCTGGGAAAGACGGACATCGGCAGGTCGAAGCTCGCCTGACTGTTGGCCGAACGTCCAATCGCCGGCCCGGCGGGTGGCTCGCATAGTCCGTGCACTACCCCCAACACGGTGCCGAGGGATCTGACCATGCCCACTCAGAAGCCAAACGTTCTCGTGATCTTCGGAGACGACATCGGGATCCCGCAGGTGAGCGCGTACACGCGCGGCCTCATGGGTTACCGCACGCCGAACATCGATCGAATCGCCAGCGAAGGGGCGTTGTTTACCGACGCCTATGGGCAACAGAGCTGCACCGCGGGCCGGGCCTCATTTATTCTCGGCCAGGAGCCGTTCCGGACCGGACTGCTGACCATCGGCATGCCCGGTGACCCGCATGGCATCACGGACTGGATGCCGACGATCGCCGACGCACTGAAAACACAAGGCTACGCGACCGGTCAGTTCGGCAAGAATCACCTCGGCGACCGGGACGAGCATCTGCCGACCAAGCACGGCTTCGATGAATTCTTCGGCAATCTCTACCACCTCAATGCCGAAGAGGAGCCGGAAGGCTACTTCTATCCCAAGGATCCGCAGTTCAAGAAGAAGTACGGTCCGCGAGGCGTGCTGCACACCTGGGCGAGTGCCGACGCCATCCAGAAAGTCGAGGATACCGGTCCTCTCAATACCAAGCGGATGCCCACGATCGATGAGGAATTTCTGGTGGCTGCCAAGAAGTTCATCGACACCTCGGCGAAGGCAAGCAAGCCCTTCTTCGTGTGGTTCAACACGACACGGATGCACGTCTTCACCCACCTCAAGAAGGAGTCCGTGGGCAAGACGGGCGTGGGAATGCACGCAGACGGGATGGTCGAGCACGACGGACATGTCGGCGAGCTGCTTAAACAGCTCGATGATCTGAAGATCGCGGATAACACCATAGTGCTCTACACGACCGACAACGGTGCCGAGATCGCACTATGGCCTGATGGCGCGATGACCATGTTCCGTGGCGAGAAAGGCACGACCTGGGAAGGTGGGTTTCGTATACCGATGATGGTGCGTTGGCCGGGAGTCATCAAGCCGGGCACCGTATACAACGATCCGATTTCCCTGCTGGACTGGTTCCCGACGCTGTGCGCGGGCGCCGGGATGCCCGACATCAAGGAGCAGATGAAGACCGGCTTCACCTCGGGCGGCCGCAAATTCAAGGTGCATCTCGACGGCTACAATTTCATGCCGTTCTTCCAGGGGAAGGAGAAGACAGGTCCGCGTGAGTCCATCTACTACTTCGATCAGGGCGGCAACCTGAATGCGCTGCGCTTCCTGGATTGGAAGGTCAGTTTCGCAATCAACTCGCACGGCAACATCGCCACAGCAACGCGTGAGACTCCGTCCTGGGCGATGATCACGAACCTGCGGATGGATCCCTACGAGCGCGGGATGGAAGAGGGCGGCGAGTCGCTGAAGTTCTTCGGTCAGCAGATGTGGCTACTGGTACCGATCCAGAACCGAATCAAGGAATTCTTCAGTGACTTCGAGGAGTTCCCGTACCAGGCCGGTAACTCGCTCAACGCGGCGAACATCGGGTACGGGCTGCTGCGGCAACGGGAGGCGTTGAAACGTCTCAAGGACGTAGAGGGCTTTGCCGTCTCCGGAGGGGCAGGGCACTGACATCTGGGAGCGGCCAGAACTCGAGGGCGGCCGTAACGGCCGCCCTCCCTGATCGCCCTCCGCTGCCGGCGGGCCCACGCCGGCGCGGCCGCCGTCAGAACGACCGCTTGAGCGATACCAGGTACATGCGCGGTGGGCCCGGCTGCGCCCACAGGGCGAAGTACGGGGCGCCGGAATCGTCGCCCAGGCTCGCGTAGTAGAACTTGTCGGTGAGATTCGTGATCGACATCGAGGCCTCCCATTCCTTCGTTGGGTCTTCCCACGTAATCCGCGCGTTCGCCAAACCGACGCCCGCGAGACGATTGGTGGGCGCATTGACCGCGGATGTCCAGATCTGCGAGCGATAGTTGTAGTCCAGGCGCGGCGTGATAGTGCTGCCGTTGGGAAGATCGATCGCGTACTGCACGCCTCCCGAGGCAGTCGTCTTCGGTGCGTAGACGTTCTGCATTCCCAGCATCACTCCGGAGCTGGGATCGGTGCGCGTGTATTGGAAGTCGGTATAACCAAAGGACGCGTTGAAACTGAGCTGTTGAGTCGCCCGTACCTGCGCCTCGAGTTCGACACCCTTGACGTGCGCGTCGCCCACGTTGGCGGTCATTGCGCACGGCGCTCCGGGAAATGGCGAGAACTGATCACACTGCAGCAGCATCAGCTGAATATCGCCGTATTTGCTGAAGTAGGCGGACAGGTTGACGCGCGCGCGGTGGTCGAGGAATTCGCTTTTCATACCGACTTCGTAGGTGAGCAGAGTCTCCGGGTTGAACCTCTGCACCTGTGAAACGAAGTAGGGTCGGGGATTGATGCCGCCACCCTTGTAGCCGGTGGCCACGTCAGCGTAGGTCATGAACGAGTCGGTCCACTGGTAATCCACTGCGGCACGATAGTCCCAGCGAGTGCCCTTGTACGTGCCCGTGACGCCCACCAGCGAGGCCAGCGGCGGATACGGCTTGAAATCCAGGCCCAGGCGATTGAAGGTGAACGCCTTCAGATCGCTGGTGTAGCGGCCGGCTAGAGTGACGTTGAGCTTCTCGACCGGATGCAATACCACGTGCGCGAAGCCGGAGGCCGAGCGTGTGTGGACCGGATCGTCCAACAGGAAGTCCAGGTCCAGGCCCCCGCCCCCGGGGGCGAAGCCGCCGGGAAGATTGATGCGGCCAGAGGAGAACCCGCTGGCGTTGTAGTAGAACACTCCGACGGTCCAGTCGGCCAGCTTGCCGATGCTTCCCAACAGTCTCAGCTCCTGTGTGAACTGCCGCGTTCGCATGCTCCACAGCTGGTTGGCGAGGTTGGCCGGTGAGGCGTCGGTCTGTTGTGCGAACACTGTGTGCTCGCTTCGATATGCCGTGATCGAGCGTAGATTCAGGTCACCGGGCAGGCCGATGTCGAGGTTGTTAGACACACCCCATGCGTCCAGCGGGGATGTGTTTGGAACGACGTACGGTCCGGTTGGCCCGTACGTGGCGCCGGAACCGGTGCCGTTGCCCAGGTTGTTCTCGTAGTTGGTATAGCTGTGCGGCCCGGTGATGAAATTTGCGCCGCCGGTCCAGGACGGCGACTGGAACAACAGCTTGCCGGCTGGATTCTCCGAGTGGTCCTGGGTGACATCGCCGATCAGGAGATCCTCGACGTTGGAGTTGGCGATCCAACGCACCGAAGCGCGTGCCGTCACCATGCTCTTGCCGCCTTCCTCGCCGATCTTGCAGTCTGTGCCGGTGCGCTTCGAGCCGCTCAAGGGCTGTGTGAAAGGCAACTGCAGCCCCGTCGCGCACGTATAGTCCAGCTCGGTGAGATAGCCGTCCTGGTGGAGGGTGCCGGCGGACACACGCGCGTAGAGCGAATCCGCAATCAGAGTGACGTTGCTCGCAGCGCGAACGACGTAGTGGTTGTAGTCGCCGTAGCCGGCTTCGACGAACGCATCCGGCTCGGGACCGGGCGTCTTCGAGAACAGCTTGATGGAGCCGCCAATCGAGTTCTTACCCTCCGTGGTGCCCTGCGGACCCCGCAACACTTCGACCCGGTCGGCGTCCAACAGCTCGAACACCGAGCCCGAGAGCATGCCGTAGTAGACATCGTCGATATACATGCCGACGCCGGGCTCGACAGCGAGGTGCGGGTCGGCTTGGCCGACTCCGCGGATCGTGATGCTCGCGGACTGCCCGAAGCCCGACGCGGCTGGGGCGATCGTCACGCTTGGAGCGGAATTGGCAGCGTCCGCGACATTGTTCATCCCGCGTGCGGCCATTGCTTGCGCATCCAGAGCACTCAGGGCAATTGGAGTGTCCTGTGCGTTTTCGCGCCGGAATTGGACGGTGACCACGACCTCGGTCAGAGCGCCCGAGTCTTGCTGCCTGGCAGCGGCCTCCTGGGCGGCTGCCGGCGGCGGTCGGCCGATCAGCAGACAGCCAACAGCCGGAATGAAAGCCAGGCGCGTTAGTAGACCGCGCACATCTGCGTTGGACATCGGGGCCCCCCTCAAGGCAACTTCCCCCTAGATCGAGTTGCCGGCGAACCATCGTACCGGGGGTCCGCAGGGCGCTGCTTGCGGTAACGCGAAGTTCGATTTATACCTTCGCGAAGTAGGGGAGCGTTGGGCATTGTCCCATGACGGTCCCCGTTGCTGAGGGGACGCGCGATGAATCCACTGAGCACGTTCGAAGCCAGCCAGGCCAACCTGACGGACCGGTTCCGTTGTATCAGTGCGACGATTTCCGACAATTTCGCGGCTCCGCACCACGTTCAGCCGGTTGGCGAGCGTCATCGGCCCGCTGTAATGCGTTGGGCGGAATCCGACGGCGTCGTCATGTCGCGCGCCGACATGCCATCCTTGTACTTGGAGAACCGCACTCCCAGACCACGCCGCGCCCCCAAATACTTCCTCTGGCAGGCCGACCAGGCCTCGCGCCTTTGGCTGCGGGGAAGGGAGCCGCTGCAGCTTATGCCGAACGAGTTCGTGCTCATCACCTCGGATATGGCTAACGAATGGACCGTGCCGCAGGACTTCACGACCACCTGCCTGATCGTCGATTCCGATCTCGTCGACGAGTGCCTGCCGCGTGCGGCCGAGCTGGTGGCCCGGCGCCTGACGCTGCCTTTCGGCCTGGATGAGGTGTTGCACTCGATGGTCGAGTCGGCCTGGGCCATGTGCTGCGCGGGGCAGTTCGAGCAGCTGGGAACGCACTTGGTCCGGGTCTGTCTGCAGACCTTGTCGACTGTGCCGTCAGGCCGTGCGCAAAGCTCGTTGCCGCAGCAGAAGAGCCCGCTCGAGATCCGCCGCGCGCAAGCCCGTGCCTTCATCGAAGAGCACTACACGGAGCCGGAGCTGTCTGTGACGGTGATCGCTGACCACCTGCGCGTCTCCCGCCGGTATCTGCAAATGGCATTCAAAGGTGACAGCACCACGCCCTCGGAGTATCTGAGGAACTGCCGCCTGGCTTCCGCTGCGCGACTGTTGCGGGATCCCGGCCACATCGGCCGGACGATCACCGAGATCGCTTTCGCGTGCGGCTTCAACAGCTCGCCGCACTTCTCCAGCGAGTTCAAGGAGGCCTACGGCGTGTGTCCCCGGACCTTTCGTTCGGGCCTGGGGGTCGGGGAGAAGGACTCAGCTGCGGGGGGCGATCCTCAGCAGCGCACCATCGCCGGTTAGCACGTAGATGTCCCCATCGGGGCCCTGGCGCACATCGCGAATGCGCTGATTGCGATCGCCCAGCAGCCGCTCTTCCCCGACGACCCGATCCCCTTGCAGAACCAGGCGGATCAGCGCTTTCCCGGCGAGCGAGCCGACGAACAGGTTGCCCTGCCATTGCGGGAATCGGTTCCCCGTGTAGAACATCATCCCGGAAGGGGCGACGTCCGGGAACCAGTAGTAGATCGGCTGTTCCATGCCGGCTCTTGCGCTCGAGCCCGCTCCGACCTTCTTGCCGGTGGTGTACTGCAATCCGTAGGAGATGACCGGCCACCCGTAGTCCCCGCCCGAGTGGATGATGTTGAGCTCATCCCCGCCGGCGGGGCCGTGCTCGACTTCCCAGAGCGCGCCGGTTTTGGGATTGATCGCGGCCCCTTCCGGATCGCGCACGCCGAACGCGAACACATCCGGCGGTACCAGCGGATCCGAGAGGAACGGATTGTCTTTTGGAATGGTGCCGTCGGTGTTGATTCGGCTGATGCGGCCGGCGAAGTTTTTGCGGATCGTGACGTTACTTTCGTAACTCTCGCGGCCGCCGCTCAGGTCGCCGTTGTAGAAGCGGAAGCGGTCGGCGCCGGTCGCATACAACGTGCCGTCCGGGGCGAAGGCCAGACGGCGCTCGACGCCCTCGAGAATCACAGCCACATTCTCGAGCCGTGTTGAGTCGTCGCTGAGGCGCGCCCTGGCGACCTGCTCCATGCCCAGACGAAGGGTGCGCCGCTCGGCGACCGGCAGGTTGAATACGCGATCGTAGAAGAACGTGTTCGGCCAGGCCGCCGCGGCCTCGCCTGGGGGCGGTGAGAAGAAAGAAAAGTAGACGAGGCGATTTCGCGCAAAGTTCGGATCGAGCACGATGTCGTGAAACCCTTGCGCCGCCACCGCTTTGACGGGCGGCACCCCTTCGACGGCAGACTGCACGCCGTCCTGGGTGACCACGCGCAGCGTACCTCTATGCTCGGTGATGAGCATTCTGCCGTCCGGCAGGAATGCCAATGACCAGGGAGACGAGAGGCCCGATGTAACGGTCTCGACCGTAAAGCGCGTCGTGGACTTGCTTGCCGGCGCCTCCGTCTGGCCGGCGAAGGCCGGTCTCGGCTTCGGCATTGAGGCCGGGGTCTGTTCGTCGGCCGTGAAATCGTTGGGTGCCGACTTCGCCGGCGCAGGGTCCGCGCCGAACACCTGGGATGCAACCCCTATGAGCGCGGCTACCACAGTGCTAACCAGTAGCGTGCTACCGAGCCGACGCAAGTGCTTCACGGGCCTGTCTCCACTTCTGCCGATGGAGCCGATCAAAGACGACTCCCCGTGGGATTTCAAGCGAACACGCGCACTACCGTGCTCGGGCAGTTCGCGAACGGACAAGTTTGCTGCCGCGAAGAGAGGCTGCACACGGAGCAGGGGCTGCGCATCCGGTGTGGTCTGCGGATGGCAAATGGATTGCCTTCGTCAGCTGGGCCCGCCGGGCCCCCCTAGGGCGCTTACTTCTTCTCGTACATCTTCTTCATGTCCGGCGTCTTCGGAATCATCATTGCGAGCAGCTTGCGGGTCCCGGCCGTGGCCTGCTCGAAGCGGTTGCGGCTGATGTGGAAGTCGAGGTGCTGCTGGTCGCGGGACTTGCCGGGCTCGGTCTTATAAAGGGCATTGCCATTCCACCCTTGCTTGAAGGCTTCCTTCAAGCCGTAGACGCACTCCTGCGCATGCTCCTCACCTTCGTACATTACGTTGGAGATCGTGTACGAATAGGCTTCGCGCACGAGCTCGCGGCCGACGTTGTCCGCGATGTCGTGGAACTGAGTGATGTGGCCGAACGTGACCACCACTTTCTGCTTGCCATCGACGGTTTCGAGCTTGGGGTTCACGCCCCCCGCATCGGCAAAATAGATAGTCGGCTTGCCCTTCAGGTCGCCGGTGTAGCCGAGAATGTTCTCTTCTGTATAGAAGTCGTCTCTGTAGCTCATTTGCGCTTCCTGTCCCGCGATCTCGATGAATTCCTTCGAGCGTAACGCCTCGCCCGGAATGCGCCAAGAATAGGCCCCGGCGAACTGTGATAAAAGTCACCGAAAGGCCGGGGGGCACACAATGGCGCATCACTCCTGATGGACACCGCGTTCGATCACCGCACGCCTGCGGCCGCGCAGTTTTCGAAGAGCTATCGAGGCTGGCTGCTCTTCGTCCTGATGCTCGTCTGCACGATCAACTACGCCGATCGTTCGGTCGTGAACGCGGTGGCCGAGCCGCTGCGCCGGGATCTGGGGATCAGCGATTTCCAACTCGGCCTGCTCCAGGGCCTGAGCTTCGCGCTCCTGTACTCGATCCTCGGCATTCCTTTCGGCCGCCTGGCGGAGCGGGCCAACCGTGTTCGCATCATCGCGGCCGCGACTGCCGTGTGGTCTGTCATGACGGTTCTTTGCGGAGCTGCAGCCAGCTACGCGCAATTGCTGCTGATACGCGTGGGCGTTGGAGTGGGCGAGGCGGGCTTCACTGCGCCGGCGAGCTCGATTCTCGGCGATCACTTTCCCAAAGAGCGGCGCGCACTCGCCACATCACTGATGATGCTGGGCGTACCCGTGGGCGCTCTGATCGGCGCGGTCTCCGGCGGAATCATTGCCCAGAATGTGGGCTGGCGCTGGGCCTTCGTCATCATGGGTGTGCCGGGCCTGTTCATTGCACTGCTCGTGTGGCTCACCCTGCGCGAGCCGCCTCGCGGGCTCATTGAAGGCAATCCCGATACCGATGTGCCATCGATGGCCGCCGTCGCGCGGCAGTGCCTGTCCAACCCTGTGTTCCGACACGTGACGATGGGTGGACTGTTGGGCGGGTTCGGATTGCACGGCCTCGGTCAGTTCCTCGGTGTGTATTTCGTGAGAGTGTACGGCCTCTCGTATGCTCAAGGCGGCGCCATCTATGGCATTACCACCTTCGCCACCGTAGGGGGCGGTCTTCTCGTCGGCGGCTTCATGGCGGATCGCCTGGGACGCCTGAGCCTGAAGTGGCTCTCGTTGATTCCGGCGATCGGGATGTTGCTGTCGGCTCCTTTGTACCTGTTGGCATTCAGCGCCGAGCGGCTCCCGGTGGCGATCGTCCTGATCGTCGTCGCGGGTATCAGCCTGGTACTGCACTATGGGCCCGGCATGGCGACGATTCAGAACCTGGCGACGGCCCGAACCCGCGCTTCCGCCATCGCCTTCTATCAGCTCATCGTGAATGCGGTCGCGATGGGACTCGGAACCGCCCTGATCGGCTATCTCAGCGATATGTTCGCGGCCCGGCTCGCACCCGAGCTCGGTGAGCGTGCCCTGGCCACGGGATTGCGCTATGCCCTGATGACGTCGACTGTGTTCTATGTTTGGGGTGGAGTGCACTACCTCCTCGCGGCTCGCCACCAGTCCAGATCCTGACAGGAAAGCCGGATGAGCGGATTGAAGGATCTCGCGGGCAAAGTGGCGGTTGTCACGGGCGGAGCCTCTGGCATTGGCAAAGGCATCGCCGCCCGACTGCGCACGCAGGGCGTGAGAGTTGTGATCTCGGACATCGAAGCCCATGCGCTGGCCCGGACGGCAGAAGAGTTGGGTATTACGGGTATCCGGGCGGACGTGAGCTCACGAGAGAGCGTCCAACTGCTTGCGGACCGGGTGCTGCGTGACTTTGGCGCTGTTCACATTGTTTGCAACAACGCCGGTGTCGGCTCGGTCGCCCGTATCGCCGACATGAAGGCTGCGGACTGGCAGTGGTTGCTTAGTGTAAATCTCTGGGGTGTCATTCACGGCGTCAGCACATTCCTTCCGATTCTTCAGGCGAACCCGGACGGCGGACACATCGTCAATACTGCGTCGATGGGCGGCCTCGCGACGATACCAACGCTAGGAGGCTATTCGACCACGAAGTTCGCGGTAGTGGCCTTGTCCGAAACACTGGCGGCCGAGCTGGAGGCTGAAGGATCGCGTGTGGGTGTGACTATCCTGTGTCCCGGTCCCGTTCGCTCCAACCTGAAGAGCAGTCAACGCAATCGACCGGCTTCACTCGGGAAGGGGGCTCTGGTCGATACCGACATCGAGACGACCGAGGACGGCGCGAAGCTGCGCTGGCTGGACCCGGACCAGGTCGGGCAGGTCGTCGTTCGCTCGATTCAGCGCGGTGACCTCTATGCCCTGACCCATCCGGAGATGGCCGACCAGCCTGCCGCGCGGCAGGAGCGGATTGCCGCTGCCTTTCGGGACGCGGCAACACGAGATTAGCGCCTGATCTCGCCCGATTGGGGAGCCGAGCCATGCTTTACGACGATCCGGATCTTTACGACGTCTTGTTGCCGGCGTCGCCAGTCCAATTGAACGGCTATCTCAACCTGGCCCGCGAGGCCGCCGGCCCCGTTCTCGAGCTCGCGTGCGGTAGTGGTCAGTTGATCGTGCCGATTGCCGCCGGCGGTTTGCAGTGCGCCGGACTCGATCTGTCGCCCCCGATGGTATCGGCAGCGAAGCGTCGTGCGGCCGAAGCGGGTGCGCAGGTTCAGCTGGTCGAGGGGGACATGCGGGAGTTCGACCTGGGCCGACGCTTCTCACTGGTCTTCATCGCGCGCAATTCGCTCCTACATCTGAGCGAGCTGGATGAGTTTGCGGCGTTCTTTGCATCCGTGCGGCGTCATTTGGAGCCGGACGGCATGCTGGCGTTCGACATCTTCAACCCCAGCCTGCAGTTGCTTTCCCGCCCGCCCGGCGAGCGCTTCCCTGTCATGCGCAAGGTTTCGCCGGTGCATGGAGAGCTGACTGTCGAGGCGACGAACGACTACGACCGGGTGTCGCAGGTGGGTCGTGGGACCTGGTTCGTTTCTACGCAGAAGGAGCGGGACGCATGGGTCTTCCCCCTGCACCTGCGGTCAATCTATCCCCAGGAGCTGCTCACGCTTCTCGCGTTGAACGGCTTTCGTCTCGAGCGCCGGGATGGCGACTTCAGCGGCGGCATTTTCACCGGCGCCAGCGTCAACCAGGTGTGCCGATGTCGCCCGGATTGAGGCTCGGCCCTGAAGGTCGAGCGTTACGCCTCATTTGTCCATCGACTTGTAGAGTTCCAGTGCGTTCTTTTCCCACCGTACGATCCGTGGATCGTCACATGGGAACTGCTGCATCATGTCTCGCGTGCCAGCCAGAAGATCGTTCAGCTTGTTACCGTTCAGGAGCGCATCGCCAACAGCGGCCGAATCCGTATCGGCGGTCGCGAGCTGCCGCAGAGTCGAAGCGAACTCCTTGTTCACTTTGTAGTGGCTTACGTCAACGCGAAGAACCTGGCGGGCGGTTTCCATTCCGTAGCCGTTCCTTCTCACCAGCGTCGTCGTGGTCTGCGTCGAGACCGTTTCGTACCCGGGCCGCAAGCAGCGGCTCGACGTATCCTGGTAGCTCATGAGATACACGGCGAGAACGGGCTCGAGCATCGTGACCTTCGACAGAGCTGCGTCGACCTGAGCGAGAAGGGGGTTGGACCTTCCCGCGAGGACTCCGTTGACGCCCCCGACAAGCGCCATGCGCACATCCTTGGTGTAGTCGCCATCGGCCCGATCGACGGCAATCTTGTCGCCGCGATAGACGGTGCTCAAGTATAGGCCGCCACGCAGGTGCCGGAACGGCAGGAGCTCGTCATAGCGTTTCTCCGCAGCCGCTTGCACCATGGCGCCGCCTGCCGAACCGCTGTCGGTTGCAACGATGTACTGATCGAGGACCGCAGTGACCCCTTGTGGCTCCGTTTGTCGCGAGATGTTTGCTGCCAGAGTTGCACTTTGTCGTGCGAGCACCTTCGGCCGATACGCCGATATTTCCTGGTTGAGCGCGGCGAACTCCGGCCGGCGCAATAGTGAGCCGAACCGGCGCTGCGCTTCGTTTTCGCTATGGGTCGCTTTGGCCAGGTTGTCGAGGCTCTCACCGGTGCTCTCTACAGCGCGATAGGACGCGAGCTCCTGTGCCGCCAGAGTCGCCGACAGGTCGTGCAACTTGTCGCCCAAACGCCCGCGCAGGCGGGTCCACTGATCGGCGTCCGGCTGCGCCGAGAGTGTGGTCATTCGTTGATCGATGCTCTGTGCAGAGTCATTGAGATTGATGAGGTCGACCAGCGTCGAGCCGGTCCTGATGAGATCTTCGACCTTGGTGCGATCGGCGGCGGATGCGCGTTCATGTCGGATGGCGGCGATCCGATCGTAGAACGCGACCGCATTGCGGCCCGGTGCTTTTCTCGCCAACGGTTGGGCCACCGCATCGAGATCGCGCAGCATGCCCGTCGGGTCGGCCGAGTCCTTGACGTCGTCGAGACTCTGGAGGAGTCCGTCCAACTCCTCGGATGCAGGACGGGAGGCGGTGACGGTCGTGACGTTGCGCGGATACGCATCCACCGAGAACACTTCCAACAGGTGTCTCTTGTCCGGTCCGCCCACATTGCAGGACAGGACCTGAAGTCTGAGATCGTTGATTTCCGCCAGCGAGAAACGATCGTAGGTACGGCCGAAGAGGGGGGCGAAGTATTCATCCTGCAGCAGCTGCGCGGTTCGCAGGTCGTCGTATGCGGCGATGCCGGGCGTGAAGCCTGGACGTTCGGCGTAGGCTCCTTGAGCCAGCCATTTCGTGACGCGTTCGCAAGGCTGACTGAGAGGGGAGCTGGCCAACGCGCTTGAGGAGGTAGGCGAGCCCGACGGCGGGGCAGCATACTGATCCAGCAAAGCGCTGCAATCGCGTTTGAAGGCGGATTCGACGCTCGAGAGTGCGATCCGGTCGCGCAGGCCGGATGCGCGCGCCCGCAACTGGTCCAGGCTCCTTTGCCGGGAAAGGCATGTTTGCAGTTGAGCGCGCACCGCCGGCGTGGGTGGCACGCTTTGTCCGTGCGCAACAGAAATCCAGACACAACCGGGAAGGACAACCAGTAACGTGAGCGACAGACGCATGGCGCACCGATTCTTGTTTTGCTTTATGGGCTACGAGTGATCCTTCTATCACAGGGATCTGATCACCGCGCGGAAAATTCGAGTCATCTCGGCGACGTGCGGGACTCGCGCAGGAACGCGATGAAGACCTTCAGCGGCAGCGGTAGCTGACGCCGCCCGGAGTAGTACAAATAGTAGCTGTGACGTTCGGCCGACCAGTCCGTCAACAGTGGCACGATCCGGCCCCGTGCAATGTGGCCTGCCACGTGCGACTCGAGCGTGAAGCCGATTCCGATGCCATCGAGCACCGCCTGCACCACCAGGTCCATTGTGCTCGCGACCAACGATCCGCTGACGGCCATTTCGACATGCTGTTTGCCCTTGGCGAAGTCCCAAACGTGCGGGACGCCTTTGGAACTGAGGGCAATGCAGTTGTGGCTCTGCAGGTCCCGCGGCGTCTTGGGAGCGGGACGAGCCTTCAGATACTCCGGTGAGGCGATGGCGATCGCGGCTGAGGGTTCCGAAACTCGTATCGCCTGCATGTCTCGGGCAATGCGGCGTCCGATGCGAATACCGGCATCGAAACGGCCGGCGTCGGCCTCCGTGCCAGCATCATCGACCGTCACGTTCAGGCAGATCGCCGGGTAGGCCGCCAGGAACGGCTTGATCACGGGCGCCAGGACCATCTGCGCGGCAACGCTCGAGACATTCAGGCGCAGCGTCCCGGTCGGGGTATCGCGCAGCTCATTGAGGTCTTCCACCGCCGACCCCAATTCCCGGATCGCCGGCCGGATCCGGGCCAGCAGCTTCTCGCCGGCGTCCGTCAGAGAGACGCTGCGGGTGGTCCGATTGAGCAGCCGCAAGCCGAGCCGCTCTTCGAGAGCGCGAATGGTCTGACTGATGGTGGAGGGCGATATGCCCAGATGGCCCGCCGCGCGGGCGAAATTGCTCCGCTCCGCCACGGCGACGAACGCATTCAGCTCCGCGAACTCGCTCCCGTCCATTATGTGCCTCGGGTAAATAATCTATTCGGATTGTGCGCCATTATAACCGCGCCGCGGCGCGTCAATATTAGAGGTCCGTTGCGACCCCTCAGGACCCCTCGTTCATGCCCCAAAGCCCCGAGAAGACCGCAGAATCCACCACACCGGACACCTGGCTGGGAAGGCATCGCAGGCTGCTCCTGATCGGCGGACCGGTATTGGTCGCCGTGCTCGCTCTGGTGCTCTACCTGACGGGAGGCCGCTATGTGTCCACCGACGACGCTTACTTGCAGTCCGCGCGAGTGCAGGTGAGCTGCAACGTTTCCGGGCGCGTGAGTGAAGTCAGGGTGCGTGACAACGAACTAGTCAAGGTTGGGCAGGCTCTGTTCACCCTGGATGCCCGTCCTTTTCAGATCGCGGTCGAGGACGCGGAGGCTCAGCTCGCCGGCGCGCGTCTGAAGGTCAAGGGATTCGAGGCGGCCTATCGTCAGCGGCAGGCTGACGAGAAGGCGGCTCGCAACACGCTCGCTTTCGAGGAGCGGGAGTTGGAGCGTAAGAAGAAGCTCGCGTCCGACGGGATTGCCTCACGGGCCCAGCTGGATCAGGCGGAGCACGACCTGGATGCGGCCCATCAGCAGTTGGCGGCCGACGTTCAGCAGACCGCCAGTGCCGCGGCTGACCTGGGTGGCGATGAGAATACGCCAGTGGACAGTCGCCCTGCGGTCCGTCAGGCCCTCGCGGCCCTCGATAGGGCGCGACTCAATCTCTCTTATACAACAGTGAGTGCGCCGATCGAGGGCATCGTCACCAAGGTCGAGCAGCTGCAACCGGGCGACTACATCAACGCCGCGGCACCCCAATTCGCTCTGGTGTCCCAGACCCACATGTGGGTCGAAGCCAACTTCAAGGAAACGGATCTCGCCCACATGCGAGCCGGTCAGCGAGCCAGCTTCTCCGTGGACGCGTTTCCCGGCGTGAAATTCACGGGAGCCGTGCAGAGCACCAGTCCCGGCACCGGCTCGAGCTTTTCTCTGCTGCCGGCGGAAAACTCCTCCGGCAATTGGGTGAAGGTCGTGCAGCGTCTGCCGGTGCGGCTGTCGATCGACCGCAGCCAAAGTGACGTGCCGCTGGCCGCGGGCATGAGTGTCGTCGCGGAAGTGGACACGGAACATCATCGCTCGGTTGCGTTCTGGAAGTGAGCCGGGTGGAGGAGCGTCCGAAGGAATCCCCGCTCGAGGAAGCCGTCACGCCTGCGGGCGTGGATGCGACCGAGCCGAGTGTGAAGCCCACCGAGCCTCACTTTGTGAAGGTGCCCAATCATGGCCTCATCACCGTCACGGTGATGTTGGCCACGATCATGCAAGCGTTGGATACGACCATCGCAAACGTTGCGTTGCCGCGGGTTCAGGGGACGCTTTCCGCGACTCAGGACGAGATGGGGTGGGTGCTGACCTCCTACATCGTTGCCGCGGCCATCACGATTCCCTTGACCGGCTGGCTCGCGGGCCAGCTCGGGAGGCGAAAAGTCTTTCTCTGGTCGATCGTGCTGTTCACCATAGCCTCCGTGCTGTGCGGCCTGGCGGCCTCATTGCCGCAGATCGTGTTCTTCCGCTTCCTTCAGGGTGTCGGTGGCGCTGCCCTGGTGCCGCTGTCGCAGGCGGTGCTGTTCGACATCAATTCTCCCAAGGATTTCGGGCGCGCCATGTCCATCTGGGGCATCGGTGTGACGCTCGGGCCCATCCTGGGGCCCGCTCTGGGCGGATGGCTCACCGAAAATTACAGCTGGCGCTGGGTATTCTTCATCAACCTGCCGGTGGGCGTGCTCACGTACTTCGGTTTGTTGGCGACGCTTCCCGAAAGCCGCAACGCTCACAAGTCACAGTTCGATTTCTTCGGCTTCGCGGTGTTGAGCCTGCTGGTGGCTTCACTGCAGATGATGCTCGACCGCGGTCAGCTGCTCGACTGGTTTTCCTCACCCGAGATCCTCACCGAGGCCACCATCGCCGGCCTGTCGTTCTATCTGCTGATGGTGCACATGTTCACCCACAAGCGGCCGTTCCTGAATCCGGCCCTCTTCAAAGATCGAAATTTCGTCGCTTCCAACGTGTTCATCCTGATGATCGGTGTGGTGCTGTTCGCGACCCTGGCACTGTTGCCGCCGATGTTGCAGAACCAGCTGAAGTATCCGGTCGTGCTCACCGGCCTCGTCACTGCGCCTCGCGGCATAGGGACCCTGATCGGGATGATCGTGGTGGGAAAGCTGGTGCAGCGCTTCGATCCGCGGCTCGTCATGGCGCTGGGCCTGGTCATGACTGCGTACTCCTTGTGGCAGATGTCGAGCTTCTCGATCGAGATGTCTGCTTGGCCCGTCATGATCTCGGGCGTGTTCCAGGGTGTCGGGGTAGGGCTGGTCTACATTCCGCTTTCCATGGTGGCCTTTACGACTTTGCCGGCTACGCTTCGCAACGAAGGCACGGCGTTCTTCAATCTGCTGCGCAACGTGGGTAGCTCCGTCGGTATTTCGGTCGTGATGTTTCTGCTCACGCAGAACTCACAGAAGCTGCACTCGATACTCGGTGAGAACATCACTCCCTTCAATATCGAGCGCAATCCGGCCGCGCTGGCGCAACATATCGACTTCAGCTCCAAGCGGGGTCTGTTGGGGCTCGACGGCCTGATCGGCAACCAGAGCGCCATGATCGGCTACATCGACAATTTCAAGCTCATGATGGTGTTGACCCTGCTGTGCACTCCCTTCCTGTTCCTGATCCGGGTGAATAAATCCGGGCCGGCCGCAAAGCCGACGGTGCTGGAATGAGCGCCTCGAACGGTTCGCAAGCCGCGTTGCGGCACAGCCGGGCGCGCGTTGTCGCGCACGGCGCGCTGTTCGTGGCTCTGGGTGCTCTCCTGACAGCCTGCACAGTAGGTCCCAACTTCCGCCCGCCGGATCCGCCCACAGCTCAGACCTACGTGGGGCCGACCGACGCGCCCGCCCCGGCCGATCAAAAGATTGCGTTGGGCGAGCGAATCGAGGGCGACTGGTGGTCGCAGTTTCATTCGCCGGCACTGGATCAACTCATCCGGCAGGCGCTCGAGGGCAACCAGGACGTCGTCGCGGCCCGCTCCCGGGTCGATCAGGCGAAGGAGGAGGTCAACGCGGCCCACGGGGCGCTGTTGCCGCAAGTCGACTTCGGAACGACAGCGGGTCGGCAGAAGTACGGTGCTGCACTGTTTGGTCCGCTGGACTTCACCATCCCGCCGTTTACCTACTACATCGTCGGTCCCACAGTGAAGGCCCCGCTGGATCTGTTTGGCGGCGGCAAACGCGTCGTGGAACAGAAAGCGGCCTACGCCTCCTATCAGGCATCGGAGCTCGAAGCGGCGTATCTGTCCCTTACCGCCAACGTCGTCCTGCAGGTGCTGTCGGTGGCCGAGGCCCGCGATCAGATTCAGGTCGTCGAGGGAATCATCTCCGACGATCAACGCAACGCGGATCTCGTTCAGAAGGCCCTGGACGACGGTTCCGCGACAAAAACACAGTTGTTCAGTGCTCGTAGCCAGCTGGCGATGGATCGCACGCTCCTGCCCGAACTGCACCAGCAGGAAAGTACGGCTCGCCACGCGCTGGCGATTCTGGTCGGTCGCAGTCCGTCCGAATGGGCGCCTCCCCCCATCGCTTTGACCGACTTCGTGTTGCCGCAGGAGATTCCGGCCACCTTGCCGTCTGAGCTCGTGCATCGTCGCCCGGACATCACCGCCGCCGAGGCGCAGCTGCACGGCGCGAGTGCGGCGATTGGGGTGGCCACTGCAAATCTCTACCCACAGGTAGATCTCACTGGCTCACTGACTCAACAGGCACTGACGCCCGGGGCACTGTTCAACGGCGTGTCTCTCGCCTGGGCGACGGCGGCCAGTCTCACTCAACCCCTGTTCAACGGCGGCCGGCTGAAGGCCCAGCAGCGGGCGGCGATCGACGGTTACCAGTCGGCGCTGGCGAGCTATCGGCAGGTCGTGCTGCGCTCGTTTGGCGAAGTCGCCGATCGGATGCAGGCATTGAGCAACGACGCGGACCAGTTTCACGCCCAGCGCGAAGCGGCGGAGGCGGCGCAGTCGGCCCGAGACCTCGTTCGCCGCAGCTTCGCCGTCGGAAATTCGGGTGTACTCGACGTGCTGGACGCCGAGCGCAGCACCGCGCAGGCTCAATTGGGTTTGTCGCGTGCAAGGGCCTTGCGGCTGTTGGATTCCGCTCGTTTGTACGTAGCCCTGGGTGGCTCTCCTGTCGGCGCCCAACCTGCCCGATAGGCGCCGCGCCATTGACTTGCGCCCAACTAAGACTCACTTGCGTCGTGGGCCAACCTTGGGCGGCACCGAATACAACCTCGAATCCAGCTTCACGCGCGCCTTTGAAGCAATTCGCACCTCCCCGAACCGCGGATGATCCGGATTGAGGACCAGGTTCCGTTCATCCACTGCCACTACCGAAGGAACCAACAGACCCAGGCTGGCGCGGCTGATCACCCAGTCATCGCCCACTCGCTTGCTAGCCGCTCCCGGAGGCAACTTGTCCCAGCCTCGCGGCAGCGTGTCGAACCCGATCGACGTCACCGCGTCGTCGGGGACCTCGATGACGAACTTCAAGCGGGTTCGCGGATAGGGGTGCGGGGAATGAACCCGAAGCTCCAGCAGTCCAAGGGACTCGCTAGTCGCACAATATAGGACTGCGACGCCTTTGCTGTTCCACCGGCCGCCGCTTCGCCGCGCGCCCTCGCAGGACAAGCCGTCCGGAAAGCGCGTGCTCACGAACCGGTACGCTCTCACACGGGTAGTCCGTGCTCTACGGCTCCCAACTCCGAGTGGACGACCTCGTCGCCCTCCACGGTAGCCAACAGGCCCAGAGGCCTTGAGCCGCCGAGAGCCTCATTGGGCTCCTTCAACCATTGAATTGCGTAGTCAGCATCTTCGAATGCACTGACGGCTCGAACCACTGCACGCGCGATTCGGTAGAGAAGATCGCTATCCGCGCTCGAAAGGTGATCGCGTCGCACCAATTCGTTCACAGTCTTTCGGGTCCGCCCGAGAAGATCGCTGAAGTCTTCCCGCGTCATATCGAGCAGGACGATGAGTGTCGCAATCGAAGACCCTGGAACGCCCGACACGATCTTCTCGTGCAAATCGACGCCACTGATTGCGGGTTCCCGGTGCTCAAGCTGGCGGGACACCCACTCTCTCGTGATCGAAGGGTCTGTGAGCCCTCGACCCGTGGGCGCTGACTTGCGCAGTAGGCTCAAGGCGACCGCGCCGATGTGGAATGCATCCGTCGCTATCGCTGACGCAGTAGTCATCCGAAATCCCCTCCGGGAGCCATCGGGTGACGACTGTATCATATTACCCATTACCGTGGGTAAACATGCCCACCATGCACGCCGCCGGCACTGGCCGTGCCGTGCGCCCGCTAGTTCCCTTTAGGCCGCGTCTCCGGCGGCAAATCCGGCCAGGTGGATACCTTCATCGAGCTATCGCCACGGAACATGGCTTCGATGTGCCGGATCAATCCATCCTGAATCTTGAACACTTCGAACGCGACCGAAGCGTTGTTGTTCGGAAACTCCGGCGGGGAGGTGAAGTTGGCGACCGCCATCACGACCCCACGCTCCACATCGGCGATGTAGATGCGGCGGTTCTTCACGATCCATTTCATCCGCGGGATCTTGAATTCACCGGCACAGCTGCCGGATGACTCGGGCTGATTGACTGTCAGAACCGCGTCCTCGAGCCGCGAGCACTCGGGATGCCAGGGTGCGTCGTGGTAGTTGAGTGTTCCGGACACGACGTCGAAATACTTGTTCGCGGTCGCGATCAGCTCAGCTCGTGAGACCCGCTCGCTCGGGGGAAGCACCGCGTCGTAGATCCGGTCCGCCTGCACGAGTTTGGAAGGGTGGTTGCCCCGAAGCATGCCGTCATAGGCGATCTCTTCGACTTCCGTAACCTGCTTCGCAACGATCTGCAGGCGCACCATGTAGAACCACCAGCGCTCGCCTTGATTGGTCGGAGCGCTCGTGACGGTCCCCATGAACATCACTGCCCCGGTGACTGGATCGACGAACGCCTGCCGATAGGGCATGCGTTTGGCGAGTCCCCAGACCTCACCTTTGCCGAGCGGCACGTCGACTCCGTTCGAGGTGACTCGCAGAGTGGAGGCGACCTTGATGCGGGATGTGTCGTTGTCGAGGAGACCTTCCGTATAGGTCTGAAGAAACTCGAAGAGACAATGCCGGTTGCAGTCCGGCTCCGGCGCCTTCTGTGCAGCCTGCGCGGCTGTGATGCCCAGAGCGCTCACAACGAGGGCGCAGCCGAGCCACGCGATTGCGCGGCGCCGCGCAATCGACAAGAAACGATCGACCATGGCATCCCCCTGATTTGGACAGCCGGCACGAGCACTACAAATATCAAAAGACTGCCCTACGCGCAAAAGTGGACCCCCGGGGCCATCCCTTCTGTTTCACCGGTCTTACACGCGTGCTCTTACGCGTCTGATAGGGGGATTTATAATGAAAGCGCACCATCGAAATTGTTTGTGGGCCTCGTTCCTGGGAGGGCTCACTGCTCTGGCGGGTACTGCCGGTCCGGCAACAGCGCAAGAGGAGGCGTCGAGCGCCGCGGCGCCTTCTGCGGCGTTGCAGGAAGTCACCATCACCGGTTCTCGACTTCGCGAGACGGGCATGAACACGCCCACGCCCGTCACGGTCATGACGTCTCAGCAGCTGGATCTCGCAGCGCCCGGCAACATCGTCGAAGCGATCAGGGAATTGCCGCAGTTTCTGGGCAACATCGACGCGACCCAGAATAACGGTATCGGCACGGACGCGGGCCAGTCGATCGTCAACATGCGCGGACTTGGTGGGAATCGGACGCTGGTCCTGTTGGACGGCCGCCGTATGGTTCCCTCGACGTACAACGGCACGGTCGACATCAATGTGCTGCCCCAATCGCTGCTGAAGCGCACGGAGATCGTTACCGGTGGCGCATCTGCGGCCTATGGAACGGACGCGGTTGCCGGCGTGGTGAATTTCCTTCTGGACACCGACTTCACCGGTCTGAAGGGACGCGTGCAGGCGGGAATCACGGGACAAGGCGACGGTTTCAACAAGGAGGGGGCGTTGACCTTTGGCACTGCCATCGGTCAAAAGGCGCACCTGGTTGCGTCGGTGGATTACTACGATAACAACGCAATCGAGAGTGTGCGCCCGTGGATGCAAAGCTGGGGCGCGGTGAACGATCCTAACGCCGGCGACAGCAAGCACTACATCGTATTGCCGAACGTCGGCAGTTCCATCTACACGCCCGGCGGATTGATCAATGCCCCCGGCACGCCGTTGAACAACCTGCAATTCCTGCCGGACGGCACCGCGGTTCCCTTCCGGCTCGGAGTGGGGACTCAGGCCGCGACCGGAAACCAGGGAATGTCGGGCGGCGATGCCTATAACTTCCGCAAAGACGGCGCTTTGAACGGCGGCCTCGAGTCGGCCGTGACCCGCTGGAATGCCTTCTCACACCTCTCGGTCAGTCTCACGGATTCCGTCGACGTATGGGGAGAAGCGATGGCGGGCTACAACAGAGTCCTCAGCAGGGGTTTTCCCTCGGTGATGTTCACGCCTGGCGCTTACCAGGCAACGATCTACGCTGACAACGCCTACCTGCCGGCGAGCGTCAAGCAGATCATGCAGCAGAATAATATTGCCTCGTTCGGTCTCTCGAGACTGAGCACCCCGGCGGACATCACCGTGGACAAGCTCGAGCAGACCAACAGCATGGTCGAGTTTGCGGCCGGAATCAAAGCCCAGCTGCCGGACGACTGGCAGCTGAAGGCATACGCGGAGCACGGGCACAACGAAAACGACCTCGCCGACCATAACTACCCCCGTACCGATCGACTGTTCCTGGCAATGGACGCCGTCGTCAACCCGGCTAACGGCTCGATCACCTGCCGTGTCAACCTCTATCAGCCGGGTTACGGCTGCGTGCCGATCGATCTGCTGGGCACTGGCCGCGCTTCTCCCCAAGCCATCGCCTACGTGACCGAAGGCGTCAAGACGGCGTATCTGACAAACACGCAGGACGCCTTCGAGGCCACGATTGACGGCAAGCTGTTCAAGGACTTCTGGAAGCCCGGCCCCGTCGCCGTTGCGTTCGGTGTCGATTATCGACATAACACGCTCGGCCAGAACGTCGTGGATCCGACCAACCCGACGAACAATCCAAACTACGTGGCCGTGCCGAAGAACAATCCGGCCGTGGGCATCCAGGGTATTCCCGGAGCATTCGCCGGCGTAAACAGCGGTGTGCAGTTCTCCATTCAGGCGAATTTCTCGGGCGTGATCAACGTCAAGGAGGCGTTCGGCGAGATGCAGGTGCCGTTACTCAAGGACCAGCCGTTCGCCAAGGATCTGAGTGTGAACGTATCGGGCCGCTGGGCGGACTACACCGGTAGTGGTGGCATCTGGTCCTATAAGTACGGGCTGGATTGGCAGACTGTCGATTGGCTGCGGTTCCGTGGCACTTATTCGCGCGATGTGCGCGCAGCCAACATGTCAGAGCGGTTCAACGCAGCCGGCGCCGGCGCCAGCGTGATGGATCCATTCCAGAACAACAAACAGACGGTCTTCAGTGAGATCGTCGGCGGCAATCCTGCCGTCAACCCGGAGAAAGCCGACACGTACAGCGCCGGTTTCGTCGTTCAACCGACGTTCGCCAGAGGACTGTCGGTCTCGGTTGACTGGTACTCGATCAACGTCAAGGGCGCCATTGCGAGGTTGGGGGCGCAACAGATCGTCAATCAGTGCTACCAAGGCGCCACGCAGCTGTGCGCACAGATCACGAGGGACCCGGCAACCGGTGACATCGTGGGAATGAAGGACGTGTTCCTGAATATCAACTCGCAGAAGGTTGTCGGCACTGATCTGGAAGCGGACTACAACCTGTCCCTGGGGGGCGGTCGCTCGCTGGGGTTCCGCCTGCTCGGCGGGTACCTGGATGAGTTCGCGCTCGCCAACCTCGGTGCTCCGGTGCAACAGGAAGCGGACACGACGGGCAACCTCAACCTGCCGCGCGTGCAGCTCAACCTCGGCATGAATTACACGCAAGGGCCGTATTCCGTGTTCGTCAGCGAGCGCTATATCGGCTCGGGCAAGCGCCAGTACAACGACAACAACCCGGCGCTCAACGGCGTGTTCATCAACGATGATCACATCGCGTCTGCGCTGTACACGGATCTGAATCTGGCGTACACGTTGCATACCGGGCACAACTTCGACGGCGAGATCTTCCTGAACGTCCAGAACCTGCTCGACAAGGACCCGCCGCGGGTGCCGATCTTCTCCGGGTTCGGTGGCACGACGGATACCAATCGGGGGCTGTTCGACGTTCTGGGCCGGCGCTTCGTGCTCGGGCTCAAATTCAACTTCTGACCTCTACGCGGTAGACTCCCCGGGTGGCGCGGTGCCACCCGGGGGCCCATCGCGCCCCACAGCCGGTCTATAGAACTACAAAGAGAACTCATCGCGGGGAAACGCCAGCGCCCATGAGCGGATACGAGACGGCAAAGCGCCTGACCCAATGGTTCCGCCAATGGCGAGTCCCGTTGGGCCGCTTTCTGGTGGAGCAGGGCGTCGTGTCTACCGGCGAGGTGAACGACGTCGCCCAGGAAGTGTTTCTGCGCTTGCTTCGTTACGACCGTGCGGAGTTGATCGAATACCCGCAGGCGTACCTGTTCAAGATGGCCTCCAACGTCGCGAACGAGTGGGCCCTGCGGGCTCGGCGGCGCCATCCGCATGAGTCGGAGTGGCTCGATGGGCTGCTGGCGGAGGAACAGCCGGAAGCCGACATTGCCGTGGCGCAGGCGCAGGCTGAAATCGAGCGGGCGCTGTGCCTCCTGACGCCCCGGCAACGCGCCATCCTCAAGATGCACTTCACCCAAGGCCTGCGTCGCGAAGAGATTGCCAAGAGCCTGGGTTCGACACCCCGGATCGTCAAAAGGGAGCTGATGAAGAGCTACGAACGCCTGCGGAATGAGCTGGACCCGGATCTGTTGCGTGTGATTTCCCATGGACGCGAATGAACGCCGTCGGCGGGCCGGGCAGGACGCCGCCGAGTGGTGGGTGCTGCTCGACTCGCAGGACATGTCTCGGCCGAAAAGGGCCGAATTCGTCGACTGGCTGCGCGAGTCCCCCTTGCACGTCGAGGAGATGCTACGGGTAGCCCAGGTGCACGGGGCGCTCGAGCAGTTCGCGGGCTGGGCGCGGATTGCCACGGACGAAGAGGCCACGAGGGGAAGTCCGCAGGGGCGTTCCGGCAACGTCATGAGCTTTCCCATGTCTGCGCAACGGGCGTCCGATCTTTCCCTGCGCTCCGCTTCCCGGCGTCGCCGTGCCTGGCTCGGGGCAGGTTTCGCAACGGCGGCCGCCGCGGCTCTGGTCGTGTGGCTCGGCGTGTTCTCCGGCAGCTACACCGTTGAGACCGGTCGGGCCGAGCGGCGCTCGATTGCGCTGGCCGACGGCAGCGTCGTCCAGATCGACCCGCAGACACAACTGCGGATCCGGTTCGACAGTCATCTGCGACAGATCGACCTGCGGCAGGGGCGAGCCCGATTCCGCGTCGCCAAGAACCCCTCGCGTCCGTTTCTGGTCCATGCCGACAGCACTGTCGTGCGGGCAGTGGGCACCGAATTTGGCGTCGAGCATCGCAGCCAGGGCATCGTCGTGACCGTCGCAGAGGGCCGCGTAGCGGTCGCAGAATCGGCGGGTTCGACGCCAGCCCCGGTCGCCATGGTGAGCACGGGCCAGCAGGTCACCGTGACGCGCAGCGGCTCAGCCGGAGGTGTTCGCGCAGTCAATGCGGAACGAGAGCTCTCCTGGGCAGAAGGGAGGTTGACGTTCGACAACCACAGCGTCGCCGCAGTCGTCGAAACTTTCAATCGTTATAACAATCTGCAGATCCACGTCGCGGATCCGGCGCTGGCGGACCGCACGATGAGCGGCGTATTCGACGCCTCGGATCCCGAATCATTCATCGCCTTCCTGCAGTCGGTGACTTCCGTTAGCGTGGTCCGCAGCGGGCGAGAGATCACGATCGCCTCGAAACACTGACCGGGGGTCCGATTCGCTCAGTCGCCCGCTCTACACTAGGCGGGCGCACGGGGGTTCGGCGCTCGGATCGGAGGGGGACGCTTGTGAGGGGGGCCGTTGCTACGGTCATCGCCTGCTGCGCGCTTGCGCTGTGGGCCGTACCCGCACGCCCCGAATCTTTCCGGACCGCTCAGTACTCTGCGCTGAGCGCTCAATACGATCTGGATATCCCGCAGCAGCCCCTCGACGGCGCACTTCGGACCTTCGCTGAACAAACAGGCCTGCAGGTCGCCCGTTTCGACACTTCACGCGACGGGGAAGTGACCGTTGGACCGGTCCACGGCCGCTACACGGTCGATGAGGCTTTGTCCTTGTTGCTGCGCCCAAGCGGCTTTGCGTACGCCCTGGTCAACAGCCATACGATTGCGGTCTCCAACAGCCCTGCCGCCCGGGGGGGCGAAGGCGGAGCCTCCGGCTCCGAGAGCCAGGCGCAGTCGCCGTCCGAGCAGGCGAGCAGCGGCTCAGGATCGGGCCGAGCTGGGGAACCCGACTCGGATGATGCCCACCTCGCGCAACGCAGGAAGGCAAAGGCCGGCTCCGTCGGCGATGAGATCGTCATTACGGGCTCGCGCATTGCCATGAACGGAATGAGCACGCCGACGCCCGTAACGATGTTGTCGGACCAGGACCTGCAGCAGCTCAAGCCGGGCCCGCTCATCGAAGCGCTCGACCAGATGCCGCAGTTTCTGAACAACTCGACGCCGCAGAACTCCTACAACTTCTCCACGACCTCGGGCCAGAGTTTTCTGAACATGCGCGGCCTCGGCATCAATCGCACCCTGGTGCTGCTCGATGGTCGCCGGATTACGGCTTCTTCGCGGCTTGGGGCGACTGACATCAGCACACTGCCCCAATCACTGCTGCAGCGAGTCGACATCGTCACCGGTGGCGCTTCGGCCGTCTATGGCTCGGATGCAGTGGCCGGAGTCGTCAACTTCATCCTCAACACGCGATTCACGGGCCTCGAGCTCAGCGGCAGCGGCGGTATCACCGGCCGCAGCGACAACACCAACGATGGCGTTTCTCTCACCTTCGGTACGCCCATCGGCGAACGGCTGCACGTCGTTGGGACAACTGAATTCTATAGAGCCACGCGCGTCGAGACATTTGCGGGGCGCGACTGGTTCCAGGGTTGGGGCCTCGTCACCAACCCCCAATGGCTCGCGAGCGGCACCCGGCCGAGGCTGCTGACGCTGCCGGACGTCAGTTCGACCCGATACACTTTCGGAGGCCTCATCGACGCTCCGGGTTCGCCGCTCAACCGCCTCATGTTTCTCCCCAACGGTACCCCGACTCCCTTCGTGCCCGGCACGCCGGCCATCATCGGCGCAGGTTGCTATTGCCAGTCGGGCGGCATCGGAGACAACTACTGGTCGGACCGTACCGGCGACGGGTCTTTGTACCCGGACATGGACCGCAGCAGCAGCTTCCTGTACGTCGACTACGAGCTCGCTGACGACCTGACGGCGTATGTCCAGGCGCTCCATGGCCACAGCACGACCAACTACGTGGAAGTGGGGGCCGTGCAGTTCGCGCAGTGGGAAGCGACGATCTATCCGGACAACGCCTTTCTTCCCACGAGCCTGCGTCAGGAGATGCTTCGCGAGGGCCTCCCGTCCTTCGGTCTGTCGCGCCTGGCAAGCTCGGCCGATCTGGGTGTTTCTCGCAATCAGACCTCCAACAGCCTGCTGTCTTACACAGCCGGATTGAAGGGCACTCTCGCGGGGTGGAGAGTCGGTGCTTACTTTCAGGAAGGGCACAACCAGAGCGACTCCTCCCTGCTGAACTACGTGCGCACGGATCGCCTGTCGCTTGCGATGGATGCGGTCGTCGATCCTGCGAGCGGCGGTGTCGTTTGTCGCTCGACGCTCTACGACCGGAGCAATGGCTGCGTACCGGTCGACTTGTTCGGCGCGGGCAACGCCAGCCCGCAGTCGAAGCAGTACGTACTCGGAGACAAATACGGCTTTGCGAGCGTCCACCAGCGCTTCATCGAGGCCTCCGCCTCCCGCGATGTGTATCAAGGCTGGGGTGCGGGGCCCGTCTCGCTTGCCGTGGGCACATCCTTTCGCACGGACTCGCTCCATCAGAATGCGGATCCACCCGACTACAGCGAGTTCGTGCCACGCAACGATCCGGCGCTCGGCATCCAGGGAATTCCTGCGGCTTTCGCCGGCAATCCATTCGTCTACCAATTCTCATCGTATCCGAGCATCGCCGGTCAATATTCGGTAGGGGAGTACTTCGGCGAGACGCTTCTGCCGTTGCTCGCCAACCGCAGCTTCGCTCAGCAACTGAATCTCAGTCTTGCCGGGCGTCTTGCGAACTACTCCGGTAGTGGCCACGTTTGGGCGTGGAAGGGCGGACTCGACTGGCAGGTCGTGGATTCCGTCCGGCTGCGGGGCACACTGTCTCGCGACACACGTGCCGCCAATCTCGCCGAACGCTTCGATTCCCAGGGTGTTGGAGTGGTCGTCCGCGATCCCTTTTTCGGCAACAGCAATGCCACCCTCAGCCAGTTCTCGACCGGCAATCCGACCGTGCGGCCGGAGCGGGCCGATACGCTCACCGCGGGGATCGTGTTTCAGCCGTCGATCCTGCGCGGCCTGTCGCTGTCGGTCGACTGGTATCGCATCGACAACAAGGATGCGATTGCCCAACTCGGCGCGCAGTCGATTCTCAACGACTGCTTTGCAGGGGCACAGCAGTTCTGCTCGCTGATCACACGGGATCCCTCTACGCACCAGGTGGTGTTCATCGAGAACGAGTACCTGAACGTGTCGCAGGAGAAGGTCAGCGGCACGGATGTCGAGCTGGACTATCAGCACGGAATTCATCTGTTCGGGGGCGGCCCGGAACACGTCTCGGGCCGCCTGATAGGCAGCTACCTGGCGCAGAACTCTGTCACCAACCAGTCGATCGGCACCATCGATTATGCAGGGCAGGTCGGGGACGGCTTCAACCTGCCGCGCCTGCAGATCCTGGCGGAATTCACCTATGCAAACGGCCCTTACCAGGCGCTTCTGCAGGAGCGCTTCATCGGTACCGGTGTCCTCGACGTCAACTACGTCCAGGGTGTCGACATCGATCGCAATACCATACCCTCGATCGCCTATACCGACCTCGACCTCAAATACACGCGGCCGAGACAGGGTGGGTGGCCGTCGATCGAGATCTATGGGCACATCACCAATCTGTTCGATCGCGATCCGCCCCTCGCGCCGAACTACACCGATTTCACGGGGGCCACTCCTACGAACAAGACGGTCTACGACGTATTGGGAAGGCGCTTCAGCGCAGGTGTTACGGTCCGGTTTTGAAACAGCTTTGGGGGGGATTCCTGATGTCACGGTCGAAGTTTCAACGGTTCGCGGTGCGCTGCCTGACGGTGGCGGCTCTCGTTTTGTCCCTTCCGGCGCTGGCAGCCAAGTCCGACTACGCCCGGGAGAACCTCGCCACGCCGAGCTGCGACAAACGTTGCCTGATGTTGAACCTGAACCTGATCCTCGAGGCGATCGGCACCAATGCGGCGACCGGATTGCCGATCGCGCCGAACGCGAAGATCACCTCCGACGGAGTCGTGGGGAAGCTCGAGTCGTCCCCCATCTGGGGTCCAGCCAGACGCATCCCATATCGCCTTGTTTTCACCGATCCGGTCACCGAGTCGGCGGTGTTCTACGGTGTCGTGACCAACTCCTATGAGCGGCCTCAGGGCGCTGCGCCCTCGAATCGCCCGGCGCCGGCAGGCGCCGGCGACCAATGGTGGTACTACGTGCTGCGCATCAAGGTCGCCAACAAGATGATCACCGAGGTCGAGCAGCTGGATCTGGAACCGCCCAAGGGCGGATTCGGGTCCGATGCGATCCGCAATCTGCACGCGCCTGATCGGATCTGGGGCCAGGTCATCCCGCAGTCCGAGCGGTCTACGCGTGAGGAACTGTTCGCGGCGGCTGACAAGTATTGGGACTCCGTTTCCAAGCGCATCGACACGAAGGAGGTTCCGTGGGGACCGGCGTGTCAGCGGCTGGAATCCGGCACCGTCACCAGCGATTCCGCCAATTTCCCGTGGAGCTGCGGCAACGGCATGAAGCAGCCCAACGTCTACTGGATCGTCGAGAATCGCAGGTACTACATCGCCGATGTCGAGCGCGGCGTCATGCTGGGATTTGCGGTGTTCATGACTCCCAAGGAGTTTCCGAAGAATCCCTTCGGGCTGGCCATCGAATTCTTCAAGGTCGAGAATGGCCTGATCCAGGCGATCGATGCGTTTTCGCGCACACGTTCCTTCGCCCAGCACTCGGGCTGGGGCAGCGGCCCCGGGTCCTGAGGTGCACCCGGCCCCCCGCGCTACGGTATCTCGATTGGCACAGCAGGAGACTTCTGATGCTCAAGAAACTCATCGCCTTCCTGGTCGGCACCTTACTGACCTGTGGTTTCATATCGACGACGTTCGCCTCTGACGCCGACGTCATTCGCGAGGCGCGCGATCGTGCCGACATCGATAAGCTGATCTGGGATTACGTCCAGGCCCTGGACAACATCAACGTCGAGGCCTACCCCAACTTCTTTACCGAGGACGGATCCATCTGCTGCGAGCACAACCACACCTACAAGGGGCGGGTGGAGATCAAGAAGCTGCTCCAGGAAGTGAAGGAGTCCCGTGACGCGCAGATCGCCAAGGGCGAGAAGCCGCCGAAGATGTATCACCCGATCTTCAATTCGCACATCGAGTTTCGGGACAAGGACCACGCCCACATCGACTCATACTGGTTTACGGCGTTCGCGGACGATCCGCCGAACGCGAAGCCGCGGATTGCGCTGGTCGGGCGCTGCGCGGACGAGGTGGTTCGGGTCAACGGCAAGTGGCTGATCAAGAGCCGCAACGTATTCCCGTGACGCTCGTTCGGCCATGCTGCCTATGCCTGGTCGCATTGCTGACGGGTAGGACAACCCTCGCGGCGCAGAGGCCACCGTCCTACGAGTCGATATCCAGGCCATGTGCGATCAGCCCTGGCGGTGTCAACTGGCTCAGGTCCAGTTCAGCTGCTCGATCAATCGTACTGGCGGACGTTCCGATAGACGAACTCGATAGCGAGTGCTTCGACCGCCAACGGTAGGATCTTTCTCGATCACACCCAGTTCTTCCATACGAGCAAGATCGCGCGACGCGGTGACGCGCTCTACCTTGGTCTGTCTCGCCGCGCGCTTCGCCGTAAGCCAGCCGTCGTCAGGGTCATTTGGCGTTAGCGCCATCTCAAGTAGTCGACGCTGCCTGGTTGTAAGAGCCGTTTCCCGATGGCGAGCCCAGAACTGCGCGACGTGCACGACCCGTTCGATGCACCCGCGCGCCTCATCGTACGCCTGTTCGACGCTCGTGGCTGACCAACTGAGCCACTCTGTTATGTCGAGGCTGCCCTTCTGCGCGCTCTCGAGTTGCGAATAATAGTCCTTACGACGCTTGAGAAGGATTGGCGAGACGGCCCAGAGGCGGGATGTTCGCTCAGAATGAAATGCGGTCGCTTGCGCGAGTGCGAGGTCGAACACTGCGCGTCCGATCCTTCCATTGCCATCCTCAAACGGATGCACGGTCTCGAACCAGAGGTGGGCAATGCTGGCTCGCAGCAGGCTATTCAAGCCGTTCGGCTGGTTGAACCAAGTCAGAAACCGACCCATTTCACTGTCGAGTCTGTCTCGCGGCGGGGCTTCGTAGTGGACTCGCTCCCGCCCGATCGGGCCGGAAAGGACCTGCATGGGCTCTTCGCCCCGTAACATGCCTACAAGGATCATTGACAGGCCAGAGCGCGCGGAGGGAAAGATGGCATGGTGCCACGCGAAGAGTCGCTCGAGTGTCAATGGCTGCAGGTTGTGTGTGCTGTCTGCGAGGACATCGATCATTCCCTTCGCCGCAGGGCTCAGCCGATCGGTCTGCCCGTCCGATGCACCCAGACCTAAACGTCGCATGATGGACGACCGGACCTCATCGGTGTCGAGCTTCATGCCTTCTATGGCGGAGGTGGAGACTGTCTCCCGTGTCGTGAGTTCGGCGACGGCAGAATTGAGATGATCACCGTCAAGACCTCGAGCTAGTCCGGCCAGGAAATCCTGCTTCCGCTGAGTAACCGACAGGACGTCCGCGAGTATTCCCTCAGACCAGCGCCAACGAGGCCAGTCGGACCTTTGCCATATGTATCGAGTCACGATTAAGGCTATATTCGTATCAGGTATAGATACGAATATACGCCACATTCGTATCGCGGTCGAGTCTTCGACCGCTGGGAGGCATCGACGGAACGACTCGCGAACACGGCAGGCCGAATCTGAAACTTCTAACGCTCCCCACTATCCTAGGGTCGGGTCGGCGCACGGGCGTGCCGCCGGCGGCGGGGCGTAGGGAGAGGGGGCCGGGGGTGAAGTACCTGGGGTTTGTCCTGTCGAACATTGCCCGCGACAAGACGCGGCTGTTGTTCCTGGCGGTTTCGATCGTCAGCGCATTTATGTTGTTCGGCGCACTGTCCGCGGTAGGGGTCTTCTTCCGGGGCGGCTACAAGTTCTCCGACAACGTACGCATCTTCATCTACCCGAAGTACACCAATACCCTGCCGATGCGGTATCTCGAGCAGATTCGCGGCATTCCGGGACTCAGGGCGGGCCAGGTGGATTTCGCGGTGGCGCGGGGCGGGTACTACCAGGACAAGAAGAACTTCCTCAACCCGCTGGCCATGAACGAGGACTTCCCCCAGGCGCCGGACAGCACCGGCCGCTTCATCTGGAATCTCGACCAGGTGAAGGCCTATTTCGCGGACCGCCAGGGCGCGCTGGTCAACCAGTTCATGGCGGACAAATACGGCTGGAAGATCGGGGACGTCGTCCCGATCACCATGCCCAACCTCACCCGAAAAGACGGCACCAACGTCTACAACTTCACGATTCGTGGCATCTGGCACTTCCGCGACCCGGCCGAAGGACACAACCAGTTCTACTACCACTACACGTATGTGGACGAGAGTCGGGCCAAAGACCAGGGCACCATCGACTTCCTGGTCGCGATCCTGACGGAGGGACAGGATCCGTCGAAGTTCTCCCATTCGGTCGACCAGCTCTTCATGAACTCGGGCGCGGAGACTCTGTCGGGCACCCAGGATGGAACGCAGCGCGACTATTTCAGGCGCGTCGGTAACATCAGCCTCATCGCCTACCTGATCCTCGCCGCCGTCTTTCTCACGATGCTGCTCGCGACGGGCAACAGTCTGACTCAGAGCTTCCGCGAGCGGACTCGTGAAATCGGGACATTGAAGGCTCTCGGCTTCGGACCCAAGCGAATCTGGTTACTCGTCATGGCCGAGGCCAACCTGTTGCTGTTGGTGGGAGGAGGGCTGGGCCTGTTGGCGGCCCTTTGGCTCATTCACTCGGCTCAGAAGCGGATCGGCGACCTCGAGCTGTCGAGTACACAGCTGATGACCGGTTTGGTGCTGATGGTGGCGACTGGATGCCTGGTCGGATGGTTTCCCGCGCGGCGTGCCGCGCGCCTGACGGTCGCCGAAGCGATCAGGACCGAGCGGCGATGATGCGACAGATGTGGACGCTCTTGCGGCTGAATCTCCTGACGTTGCCGCAACGCTGGGCGAGTGCATCCATCGATGCATTCGGCGTCGCGTGCATCGTGGCAGTGTTTGTCGGCTTGTTCTCCATCGCCGCGAGCTTCCGGTCGTTGTTGATGGCGAGTGCCGACGACGCGATCGTCATGGTCCTCAAGACGGGCCAGGACCTCGAGGATGGGAGCATCCTGGACAAAGATACGGCCGGCGGCGTCATGAGCCTCGCGACGGCCTCCGATCCCCAAGCGATCGTTTCGCCGGAGAGCTCTCGCTCCATCAGCGTCAAGCGCATCAGCCAGGGCGACTTCGTCGATCTTTCGATTCGGGGCGTGACTTCCGCCGCCTTCAGGATCCGCAGCGGACTGAAGGTGACGGCCGGAAGAACGATTGCCCCTGGACGATTCGAGTTGCTGGTGGGTCGCAGCAGCCAGCAGCAGTTTGCCGGCTTGGGGATCGGCAACAAGTTGCGGCTGGCCGACTCGGAATGGGAGATCGTCGGCGTGTTCGAAGACGGAGGCGGCGCCATCGAGTCCGAGTTGTGGGCCGATCTTCCGATCCTGCAGACCGCTTTCCGCCTCGGACCTGACGTGCACAGCGTACGCGTGAAGTCTTCAGGAGGCGGCGCCGCGGCGGCCTTTCAGGCTGCACTGAAGGCAGCTCCGAATCTGGGCGTTTACGCGTTGCCCGAGTCGCAGTACTACCAGCGCATGGCGCAGAACCTGCTGGCGACAGTCAGCTTGTTCAGTGTGCCTCTTCTCATCATCATGGCCGTCGGCGCCGTCTTCGGCGCACTCAATACCATGTATGGCGCCGTTGCCACTCGCGTGCGCGAGATCGGAACGGCGCGGGCCATCGGCTTCGGTGCCTTCCCCGTGGGCGCCGCGGTGGTCGGCGAGTCGGTGCTGCTGGCTTTGGCTGGAAGTGTCTTCGGCGTCGCGTTTATCTACGTGGCGCTGAACAACCTGCAGGCCAACACGAATTTTCTCGGCAATGCGCAGTTCGCGTTCCATTTCTCCGTTCCGCCGCTGCTCATGTTCGAGGCCGTGTTGGGCGCCGTCGCGATCGGGTTGCTCGGCGGGTTGTTGCCGGCGACCCGTGCCGGGCGCATGCCTGTGAGCCAGGCCCTTAGCGAGCAGTAACCGCAAGACTGGGTGGTTGGGCGGCGTGGTCACTTGACGACGCGCATGGCATGCGCATATCATGATCGCATGGGTTCTCGTTCCAGTGCCACAGCCCGAAAGCGTCCCGTCAACCTGACCCTCGACGAAGATCTGGTCGTTCAGGTACGGGAAATGACCGACAATCTTTCGAGTGTCGTCGAGTCGTTACTGGCCGAGTTCCTGGCGACCAAGAAGCAGGAACGCGCCGCGACGCTGCAGATCGTCGAATCCACGATCGCCATGTGGAATCAGTTCGCCGACGACGGTGGGTCTTTCGCGGACGATCATTCGACTCTTTAGCGACCTGGGCGATCGACAGTGGCTCAGTTCGACGTCCACCGGAACCTCGGCCGGCACCACGAGCGCATACCGTTCGTCGTGGTCGTTCAATCGACTCTTTACGATGAGTATCGACGTCGAGTCGTTGCGCCCCTGGTGAGCAAGGCATCGCTCGGCAAAGTCGCGAATCCCCGCTTCAATCCAACTTTCCGTATCAAAGGGCAGTCGGTCGTACTCCATCCCCTCGAGATCGTCTCGGTGGCCACACAGGACCTCGGCGAACTCGTTGCATCGTTGGAGGAACACAGCGAAGCCGTCATCGGTGCACTGGACGAGTTACTGACTCGCTGGCGGTAAGGCGCCGGCAGCGCAGGCTGTTGACACGCAGCGACGATCGGCGCCCCGGATACGCACCTGTCCGCACTGTCCGGCGCGGATATCCGCGGACACTTTCCGCTCGGCCCACCCGACGAGCCTCACCAGTAAAATCAGGCTGTTAGGCGCAGGCGCGCCTGGCAAGGATATTGCCTCTAGAGGGGGTACCGAAGGAAAACCCAGGATCGAAGTTGCGAGCCCTCCTGCTCATCATCGGCGTGAGCCTCATCGTCCAAGCGGCGCGCCCCGCGGACGCCAACGACCTGTTGCGCCTGTATCAGCTGGCCCTGACTCGCGACACGGTCCTCCAGGCTGCAACCCACCAGCGGGACGCGGCCATCGAGGCGCGCCCGCAGGCGCTCTCGCAGTGGTTGCCGCAGCTGACCGGTACAGCCGCGAGGGAGCGCCATTTCATCGCCGAGCAGTCCACTTCGTTCGGCGCCGACTGCTCACCGGCAAGCGCGGCGACGGTGCATTGCGGTGCGAACGGGACTACCTACGGACTCACCCTCACACAAACGGTGTGGAGCTATCAGGCTTATAGCCAACTCAGGGAAGCCGATGCCCAGGCGGCAAGCGCCGAGGCCGTCTATGTCGGCGCGCAGCAGGATCTGGTGCTGCGGGTGGCGCAGGCCTACTTCGCGGTTCTTGGAGCGCAAGACCAGATGAACACGCTGCGCCTCGAACGCGAGGCGTATGCGATGCAGCTCAAGCAGGCTCAGGATCGAGAGCGGACCGGGCTCGGCTCGCGTAGTGATGTTGAACAGGCGAAGTCATTCTACGACCTGACGGCTCAAAGCCTCATCGGTTCGCAGAATGCGCTGGATGACGCCGAACTGACGCTCGGGACCCTCGTTGGCGACGCGCCGAATCATTTGGCGCCCTTGATGGAAGAGATCCCGCTACAGGCTCCCGATCCGGCTTCCCCCGCTGCCTGGGTGGATTCGGCTTTGCGCGACAATCCGGACGTGCGCGCTGCCGAGTTGACTACCCGAGCGGCTGAGCGCGACATCTCCGTTCAGCGCGGCAGGGGGATGCCAACGATCTCGGTGGCCGGCACCGACGCGAAAGCCGTAGGCCCGCTGGTGATAGGGGGCGACAACACGATCGCGACAGTCGGCTTGTACTTCAATTGGCCGTTGTATCGGGGCGGCGCGGTCGCCTCCGCGGTTCACCAGTCGCGCGCACTCTATCGCCAGAGCGAGTCGATTCTCGAGAGTACCAAGCGGATCAGGGAACAACAGACGCGCGCGGCCTACCGCAACATTCTCGCCGGTATTCAAAGCATCAATGCCGCACGCCTCGCAAGGGACTCCGCCTTCACTGCGATGCAAACCGTTCGGCACGACATCGAGTTCAATGTCTCCCCGGAGTTCATCCTGCTTCAGTCCCAGGCGCAGTACTACCTGGCCGTGAACGCCTACGATCAGGCGCGCTACACCTATCTGGCGAACGTCCTGATCCTGAAGCAACAGGCCGGCCGGTTGACGCAGCAGGACCTGGCGATGATCGATGGTCTGCTGGTGACCGGGAGCTCCGGCCCATGAGCCAGCTATTCCACGGCACCGCCGGAACCGATCAAGCGTTGGGACCACTGCCGTGGTGGCGACGACGGCGCAATCACATCGTGGCGGCTTGGCTCGCTGCTGCCGTTGTTGTCGGCCTGCTGGTCGAGGCAGTGCTGCACGTTGCGGGAGCAGTGAAATCGGTGGATCGCTCGCAGCTGACGATTGCAGCGGTGGAGCGGGGCACTTTCACTCGCGAGGTCGCAGCCGATGGTCAAGCCGTCGCCGCCGTCAGCCCGACGTTGTATGCAACGGCGACGGGCACTGTAACTCTCAAGGTTCATGCCGGGGATGCCGTCGGACAGGGAGAAACGCTGGCGATGCTCGAGAGCCCGGATCTGACCGCGAGCCTGGCGCAAGAGGAGGCGACCCTCGAGAGCGATCAGCTGGATTGGCAGCGCGCGCAGTTGGAAGCCAGCGGCAACCTCACTCAGCTCGAGGAGCTCTACAAACAGGCGCAGGTCGATGAGACTACCGCCCGGCGGACTCTCGATCGCAGTCGGGAAGCTTACAGGCTCGGCTCCTACACCGAGCTGCAGATGCTCAAGGCGCAGGACGATCTGCAGAAGGCCGAGTTCGCGTTGGCTCAGGCGAAACTCAACACCGACCTGCAGCCCAGGCAGAATCGCTTCGATGTCGGGAGCAAGCGCGCGCTGCTCGATCGACAACAGCGTGTGATTGCCAACCTGCGACGTCAGGTCGATGCGCTGCGGATCCGGTCCCCGGTGAACGGGCGGGTCGGCTCCGTCCAGGTTGCGGATCGCGCCACGGTCGCCAAGGACAGCGCTCTGCTCACGGTCGTGGATCTCTCGGCGCTCGAGGTTCAAATCCAGGTCCCACAAAGCCAGGCTCACGATCTGGCGCCGGGCATGGCGGCCGACATTGAAGGCGACGGCCAGCATTGGGAGGGGAGCGTCAGTGCTGTCTCGCCGCAAGTGATCGACGGGGAGGTCGTAACGCGCGTGCGCTTCGCCGAGCAAAAGCCTCAAGGTCTGCGCCAGAACCAGCGCATGTCGGTGCGGATCCTCATCGACCGCAGGCAGAATGTATTGATGGTGGATCGCGGCACTTTCACCGACCAGGGAGCTGGTTTTGTCTACGTGGTCCACGACAACATTGCCCAGCGCCAACCGGTGCAGCTGGGCGCCGAGAGCATTCAGAAGGTCGAGATCCTGGGCGGCCTTTCCGTGGGCAGTCAGGTGGTGGTATCGGGAGCGGATGCGTTCCGCGACGCGCAGCGCGTGGTCATTGCGCAGTGACGCGTCCGAGTCGATCTGATTGTGACTGTGACTGTGGCGGCGCGGACAAATAGGAGTCCTTATGCTGAAGATGACAGGTCTGTCGAAGGTCTACCGCACAGAGGTAGTCGAAACGTACGCACTGCGCGAGCTCACCCTCGAGGTGCAGGAAGGCGAGTTCGTTGCCGTCATGGGACCCTCCGGGTCAGGCAAAACGACGTTTCTCACCATCGCAGGACTCCTGGAGGAGTTGAGCGCCGGGGAGTATTGGCTCGATGGAGTCGACACGCGCGGCCTCACCGATAGACAGCGCTCGCGGCTGCGCAACGAGAAGATCGGGTTCGTCTTCCAGTCCTTCAATCTCATTTCCGATCTGACCGTCCATGAGAATATCGACGTGCCGCTGCGCTACCGCGGCCTGCCGGCGTCGGAGCGTCGCCGACGCATCGATGCGGTTCTCGAGAGGGTAGGGCTCACTTCCCGGGCTCGCCACTATGCATCGGAGATGTCGGGCGGTCAGCAACAGCGGGTCGCCATCGCACGCGCGCTGGTCGGAGAGCCCCGGCTGCTACTGGCCGACGAACCCACGGGAAACCTCGACACCCAAATGGCTCGAGGCGTCATGGAACTGCTCGAGGACATCCATCTCCGCGGGGCGACGATTGTCATGGTCACCCATGACCCCGCGCTAGCGGCGCGGGCACAGCGCCAGGTGTACATCAGCGACGGGCAGATCATGGCCCTCGGGATGCCGCCGCACCTGGTGGACGGAGGGCACGCATCTCAACTGGCGACCCAGCCCAGCGAACCTGTCTGACCGGACAGGCCCCCGGAGCGCGAGGACATCATGTTCGGTTACTACTTCAATCTGGCGCTGCGGAGCCTGCGGCGTAACATCATACTGACTGTGCTGATGATCGCCGCGATCGGCATCGGCATCGGCGCCTCCATGACCATGCTCACGGTCTTTCGTGCAGCGTCGGGTGATCCGATTCCGCAGAAGTCCGCACAATTGTTCGTGCCGCAGATCGACAACTTCGGTCCACAGTCCGGCATGCCGGCTCAGTACGCGGATTTACTGACGCCAGACCTCACGTACATCGATGCTATCGGGTTTCTCCGGTCGCAGGCTGCGACCCGTCAGGCAGCGATGTATCCGACCTTACTCGCCATCACCCCAACCGACCCGGCTCATAGTCCGATGCAGGTCGATGCGCGCGCCACCTCCGGCGATTTCTTCCCGATGTTCGACGTCCCGTTCAAATTCGGGGGACCGTGGACCCGGACAGAGGACGACGGGCACGCATCCGTCGTCGTGCTCACTCGCAAACTCAACAATCTCCTGTTCGGGGGATCGAATAGCGTCGGCCAGCAGCTGACGGTCGGCGGTAAGCCCTACCGTATCATCGGAGTGCTGGATGAGTGGCATCCGGCCCCGCGCTTCTACGATGTAGGGGCGCAGACTTTCTCCGGCGAAGACCAGCTCTTTCTACCCTTCACGCGCGCCATCGATGAGCAGATGAGTACGTCGTCGAGTTTCAACTGTTCCGGAGCGACCGGACCAGGATGGGAGGGCATGCTGCACTCCAACTGCATCTGGATTCGATTCTGGGTCGAACTATCCACCGCCCGGGACGTGGCGAGCTACAACACATTCCTGCACAACTATGCCGCTGAGCAACAGCAGACCGGACGTTTCCATTGGCCACCCCATGTGGCGCTCAGGAATGTCACACAGTGGCTTAGCTATAACCACGTCGTGCCGGCCGCGGTTGACACCTTAACGAGTGTCTCTTTCGCGCTTCTGCTGGTCTGTGTGGTCAATGCAATCGGGCTGATGCTCGCGAAGTTCATGGCCGGTACAGGAGCCGTGTCTGTGCGGCGTGCACTCGGAGCAACGCGTGAGGCTGTTTTCGCCCAATTCATGGTCGAGGCGGGCGTCGTTGGGCTGGTAGGAGGGCTGGTAGGAGTCGGATTGACTAAGTTAGGACTCGTGAGCTGCCGCGCGGTGCTCGATGAGGATTTGTCCGTGTTGACGAGATTCCACGGCAGCGATGTACTGATTGCGCTTGCGGTGGCTCTCGTGGCGACGCTCCTGGCCGGGTTGTATCCGACCTGGCGCGCGATGCAGGTTCAGCCCGCATCGCAGCTCAAGGCTCAATAGGGGGACGCATCATGGAACTCGGGCCGATTCTCTCCTCCCTTCGCCGCAACAAAGTCGGCGCGACATTGATCGCGTTGCAGATCGCCCTCACGCTTGCAGTCCTCAGCAATGCGTTATTTATTGTCGCGCAGCAGACGGCGATGAGTCGTGCGCCCACTGGCATCGCGGATGAATCCAGTGTGTTCTTCATCTCCAATCAGTGGATCGGAGGAGACGAAGATCTCGCCGCCCGTGCGCAGGCCGACTTGGCCAACCTCCGGGCTCTACCGCAGGTTGCCGATGTCAGCCTGTCCCCGGCTCAGCCTCTCGGCGGGCGTGGGATGGGGATGGACATTACGCTCCACCCTGAGAAGCGCAGATCGGGGGTGCTGACGGCTCTGTATCCGGTCGACGACCACGCGGTGAACACGCTGGGTTTGAGGTTGATCGCGGGGCGCAATTTCCGCCCTGAAGAGATCCTGATCAGCCATGGCTTTAGTGAGAACTACCCGACGTGGGGCAGCGTTGTAGTAACACGAGAGGTCGCGCGCGCACTTGATCCGAGTGGCAACGTGCTCGGACGGACGGCCACGTTCAGCCCGGGAAAGGTCACGGCGACGATCGTTGGTGTCGTCGACCAGCTGGCGTCGGGTCGATTCGGCGGGGACAGCGCCGGCGCGGAGCGCGGGGTCCTGGCTCCGCTCCTGTGGGCTGGCGTAAATGGCTACTACGTCGTCCGGGCAAAACCCGGGCAGGTCGAAGCAGCGATGACGGCCGCCCGCAATGAGCTGTACAAGACCAGCCGTCAGCGCACTATTGCAAGCGTGCAGACACTTGCCGACGCGCGACTCGAGTTCTATCGAGGGGCCCGCGGAGAGGCGCTCCTGATGAGCCTCATCTGCGCGATACTGCTCGGGGTGACAGCCTTCGGGATCATCGGTCTGACGAGTTATTGGGTCTCCCAGCGGAGGCGGCACATCGGCATCCGGCGGGCGCTCGGCGCCACGGCCGGCAGTATCCTGCGCTACTTTCAGACGGAAAATCTCTTGATTGCGGGAGCCGGATCGGTTCTGGGTGTCGGGCTGGGGATAGCCGCCAATCTCTGGCTGCTGCGAAGTGTCGCGATGGAACGGCTGCCACCGGTCTATCTCATTGTGGGTACGATTGTGGTGCTGATACTCGGGCAGATCTCCGTGCTGTGGCCCGCGTTGCGTGCAGCCGGTGTGCCTCCTGCTATTGCCGCGCGAAGTGCTTAGCAGACCACTATGGCCGTTCGAACAATCCTGGTAATCGACGACCATTCCGCAGTGGCGTCCGCCATGGAGGTGCTGCTGCGTCTGCGTGACATTCGGACGGTCGCGGCACAGACGCCCGAAGAAGGTCTTGCGGTGCTTGCGCGCGAACGCATCGACCTCGTCATCGCCGACATGAATTTTTCCGCCGACACCACCTCGGGCGAGGAGGGTGCGGCGCTGTTCCGTGCACTGCGTGAAGCTCAGCCGGATCTTCCGGTCATTCTGATCACGGCGTGGACTCACCTTGAGACGGCCGTGCAGCTGGTCAAGGCGGGCGCCGCTGACTACATCGGCAAACCCTGGGACAACGACAAACTGCTCTCGACCATCGAGAACTTGCTCGAGCTGGCTGAGGCGACCCGCGAGCGCGAGCGGCTGCAGCGAGCATTCCGGCGGCGCCGCGAGCGCCTTGCCGCGCAGTACGATGTAAAACACATCGTGTTCGAGTCTGAGGCCATGGAACGCGCAGTCGAGTTGGCATGCCGTGTTGCACGGGCCGACATACCTGTTCTGATCACTGGTGCCAACGGGGCAGGGAAGGAGCGTATCGCCGAGATCGTGCACGCCAATTCCAGAGCTCGTGGCGGACCTTTCGTCGCCATCAATTGTGGGGCGATTCCCGCAGAACTCGTGGAGGCTGAGCTCTTCGGCGTCGAGGCTGGCGCCTACACGGGGGCCAGGTCGGCGCGCGCGGGGCGGTTCCAACTGGCCGACGGCGGCACGCTGTTCTTGGACGAGATCGGCAACCTGCCCATCGGCGGTCAGGTCAAGCTGCTGCGAGTTCTCGAAACCGGCCAGTTCGAGCAGCTCGGCTCGAGCCACACACGTACCACGCGCGCACGGATTGTGAGTGCGACGAATGCCGACCTGCCCGCGCTGATTCGGGCGGGGCGGTTTCGCGAGGACTTGTACTATCGGCTCAATGCGATCGAGATCGCGGTGCCGCCGCTCTCCGAGCGGACGGAAGACATCGTCCCTCTGGCGCAGCACTTTCTCGGGCAGGATTTCGAGCTGAGCGAGGATGCCCTGGTCGCTCTCCAGGCACATGACTGGCCGGGTAACGTGCGGGAGTTGCGCAACGCAATCGAGCGCGCCAAGCTCCTCGCAAGCAATCGAGTGGTGAGCGCCACTGACCTAAACCTACCAGCGGCACAGCGTCCCATCGGCCAGGAGGGCGATCCGCTCACGCGCGAGGTCATCGAAGCGAGTCTGCGCAAGGCCCGCGGCAACATCAGCCGTGCCGCGCAGAGTCTTGGCTTGTCGCGCCAGGCGCTTTACCGTCGTATGGAGCGCTGCGGCCTCAAAACGTAGAGGGTTGGGCGACATGCATCTCAGTATCGAAGGCAAACTTGCCACGCTGCTGATCGTGGCGATTGTCGTCTCCGCACTGGCAGCAGCGTGGGTCACAATCGCTTTCGAGCAGCCATGGCTTGCATTCGCGATCGTCGTTGCAGCGAGCCTTGGGCCCGCGCTCTGGACCGCAAAGAGAGCGGCACGCCCCGTGCGTCGTATGCTGCGGGCGATGACGGGAGCAGTGGCAAGCTATCGCGACGGTGAGTTCAATCTATCGCTGACTGTGAGCAGTCGTGACGAACTCGGCGAACTGATGGCCGCGCACAATGACCTTGGCCATGCCCTCCGCACGGAGCGCTCGAACCTCGCACAGCGCGAGCTGTTCCTCGATACGGTCATGCAGCGCTCTCCGGTCGCCATGGTTTTAGCAGACTCCCATCAACGCGTTGCGTACGCGAACCTCGCCGCCCGGCACCTCCTCAACGAGGGGCGGAGCCTGAGTGGAGTCGATTTCTCGGCCTTGCTGGCGCGCGCGCCAGAGCCTCTGCGTGGGGCCGTCGAGGCGGGTTCGGACAGCCTCTTCAGCTGCGAAATCGCGGAGGTCGAAGAGACCTTCTCGCTCTCTCAGAGGCTGTTTCAATTGCAAGGGCGGCCGTATCGGCTGTACGTGCTCCAACAGATGACGCGCGAGCTGTCCCGGCAGGAAGTCGGGACCTGGAAGAAGCTCATTCGCGTCCTCAGCCACGAGCTCAATAATTCGTTGGGTCCGATCTCCTCCCTGGCTCAGTCGGGCGCAGAGCTCGCACAGCGTGGCGATACCGTTGGAGTGGATATGGCCTTTGGCGCGATTGGCGAGCGCGCCCAGCACCTGCATCGGTTCATCTCACGGTACTCGGAATTTGCACGCCTGCCGGCGCCGCGACCCGCTCCTGTCGATTGGCGCGATTTCACGGCTGAGATCATGGCTGCCCAGCCCTGTCGGGTGGTTGAGCCGCTGCCGAGCGCGACGGGCTGGTTTGATCGCGCACAGCTGGGTCAGGCGCTGGTCAACTTGCTGCGCAATGCACACGAGGCCGGCGGGCCCGCCGAGGCAATCGAGCTTGCCGTTCTCCATGTCGCGCAGGAGCAGCGGATAGAAGTGCGCGATCGCGGCGGCGGCATGACCCAAACGGTTCTGACGCAGGCCTTGCTACCGTTCTACTCCACAAAGCGGGGCGGCACCGGCCTCGGCCTGGCTCTCGTACGTGAGATCGCAGAGGCGCACGGGGGGCGGATTCGGCTCGCCAACCGCGACGGGGGCGGGTTGTGTGTGACGCTGACGATCCCCCTCAGTCGGCTGCCACCGACATCGCGATCTTCTTTGCCGTAGCGTCCTGGTCTGGCTTCCCCACCGTCAGCTGCGCGCCGCAGATTCCGCCCTTCACAGGTACGCCCACATACCACTGAGTCTTGTTGTTGAGTTCATAGCTGTACCACAGTCGCTGCGAGCTATCCTCGAAGGTCTTGACCGGCTTGTACATTCCCTGGATGACGGGCTTTACCTCCGCCAACGTGGTGGCTACATCGGTGCGGTCCACCACAGCGCTGGCAGTGCCGTCGGGCGACGCAGCGGAACTCTTCAAGACAGCACCGACCTTCCAATCGGCTGGAACATAAAGGGAGCAACCGCCCTTGCGTGCCAGGACCTTCTGCCATCCGGCGGAAGGCGGAGCGGCGGGAGCGGCCAATGAAGCCACGATCAGCGCTGAAGCTGCCGTTGCGGTAAGTGTTTTCATACGACGTCTCCGGTTGAGGCTACTTCTTGACGAGATCTACGCGACGGTTCTGCGCACGGCCTGCATCTGTGGAGTTGTCGGCGACGGGCTTGGTCTGGCCATAACCGATCGCGGTCAGGCGCGAGGCGGCAATCCCGGCCCGTGTCACGGCAGTCACTACCGCCTGAGCCCGGGATTGCGACAGGGTCTGATTGGCTTGAGGCGTCCCGACATTGTCCGTGTGCCCCTCGACCGTGAGCTGTAGCGCCGAATTGCCTTTCAGGGTCGCGACGATCTGATCGACGATCGGCTGCGAGTCCGGCCGGATGGTGCTCTTGCCCGTGTCGAAGTTGATGTGCAGCGAGATCCGCCCGTCGCGATTGAGTGCCGTCGCCATGTCGTCGGCCGTCACGACGGACTGTTGCATGCCGGCCTTCTGAGCGAGGTGCAGCATGTAGTAGTTGCCGCCGTTGCCGTCGACCTGCACCCAGCGCTCCACGCCGTTTTTGACCTGCTTTGCCACGATATGGTCGGGGTCCTGCACCAGAATGGTCCAACCCGCGGCGGTCAATGCATTCTGGTAGTTGTGCTGCACCAGGGCCCTCGAGTTCGGCGTGGCACTGTCGGGCTGGTTGTAGGAGTTGTTGACGATCTTGCCCTCGACGGTCGTGGCCTTGTCGCCGCCCTCATCGAAGATGAACGAGTCGAACTCGCTCTGGGTACAGTCCGAAATGAAGTAGCCAGTCAGGCGCGAGACGAAGAAGTCCTTGCATCCGGCCGCGTCTGGATCGGCGGCCGCAGCCTGGGTCAGAACGACGGCCGCGATTGCGGCCAGTGAGAGACGGGTACGGCGTAGCATGGGGTATCCTCGTAGCATGGGGTCTCATCCTTATTTCTTCACGAGATCCACGCGCCGGTTCTGTGCGCGACCGGCGTCGGTTGAGTTGTCCGCAACGGGCTTGGTCTGGCCATAACCGACCGCCGTCAGGCGCGGGGCGGCAATCCCTGCCCCCGTCACTGCAGTCACTACGGCCTGAGCCCGGGATTGCGACAGGGTCTGATTGGCTTGAGGCGTCCCGACATTGTCCGTGTGGCCCTCGACGGTGAGCTGCAGCGCCGAGTTGCCTTTCAGCGTCGCGACGATCTGATCAACGATCGGCTGCGAGTCCGGCCGGATGGTGCTCTTGCCTGTGTCGAAGTTGATGTGCAGCGAGATCCGCCCGTCGCGATTGAGGGCCGTCGCCATGTCGTCGGCCGTCACGACAGACTGCTGCATGCCCGCCTTCTGCGCCAGGTGCAGTACGTACATGTGGCCGGCATTGCTGTCCATCTGCACCCAGCGCTCGGCGCCATTCTTGATCTGTTTCGCCACGATGTGATCTCTATCGTGTGCGACGATAGTCCAGCCCCCCGCAGTCAGCGCGTTCATGTAGTTGTTCTCTACGAACAACTGCGAGTGCTGTGTAGCGCTGTCGGGCTGAGAGTACGTGTTGTGCACGATCTTGCCCTCGACCGTCGTCGCATGGTCACCGCCTTCGTCGAAGACGAACGAGTCGAAGTCCAGCTGCTGGCAATCGCCCAGGACATAACCGGTGATACGGGATACGAAGAAGTCCTTGCAACCCTCCGAATCGACGTCAGGATCCGCGATACCCGTTTGTGCGACGGCGAGCGCAACCATCGCGGCGAGGAGAGTCAGTCGACGACGAAACATGGGCTTACTTCCGTTCTATTTGGGCTTGGTGGCGGGGATCTCGATGTCATCGAGGGGCTTGGGTGCCGTCGTGCTCGGCGCGGATGGCGTCGGTGTCGACGACGAGTCTCCCGACTGTGTGCCGGGTGCCGTGGGGCCGTTGGAGCGCGTCGCTGGAATAGTGATCTCGTCGGCGGGTTCTGGAGCGCTGTTGGCCGGAACGGATGGCGTCGTCGCTGTCGCTGCGTCAGCCGCAGCCGGTGGGCTGTTCTTGACATGTCGAGCCGTTGTAGTGCCGCTGCACGTGTCCGGTACCGCCACGCGTGTGGGGACAACTGCCGCCACGGAGACGTTGCCTGCTTTGTCGACCGTCCTGACTCGGTAGAGGTAGCTGTTGTCCGGAAACACCGTGTAGTCGGAGTATTGGGACGTCGTCGCGCTGGTGATGCCCGAGATCTGCAGGTAGTTATCGTTTCCCGTGAGCCGTTCGAGAACGAAGCCAGCCGTCTCGGCATCGGTGACCGTCCACGACAGATCGACTGCGCACTTGGCCTGGTCCCACTGGCTCGCGGGATTTCCCGGAGCGCTTGCCTTGACCTTGAACGGCGTGATGTCGACTGGCTCGGAGTCGGACTGTAGGCCGTCCTGATCCACCGTCCGCACCCAGTACGCATAATCGTTTCGCCAGCTCACCGACGATGCTGCGTCCGAAACCCACACGCCGCTGCCGTTAGTGACTGTCGTTGCGCCGACTGTCGCGATCTTGGTGACCGTTGCCGAGAGACCTCCGGCAGGATTCTGTAGCTGCGCCACACGCGACATTCCGACGCCTGAACGCGCGGCGGCAGAAAGCAAGGGTTGGTGCACCGTCACTCCGTAGCGTGCGGCCGCGCCGGCCAGGCCCAGGGGAGCGGGGGTGGCAAGTACGGAGGAGAGCGATGAGGCGGGCGCCAGGCGCGCTCCGCCGGCGACAGAGGCTGCAAGGCCGCTCGACCCGGCGCCGCCGACGGCCCCGCTGGTGGAACCTGCGGCCGGGGCGCTCGAGGCATTGCCGGCCGCGCTGCTCGAGTTGTTGCTGCTCCCATTGCCTGCGGTCGCGGGGGTTAGCGACGCGTTCGTCAGATTCACGCGCCACAGCTCATACCGCACGACCTCCTCGCCAGCGTCGGCGACCGGAGTGAATTCGACCTGTGCGCCACCATCGGGAGCCGGGGTCCCTGCCAGCAACTTCGCGGACGTAGGATTCATCGTTGCCGGCGCGCGTGCGCTGATCGATAACAGCGGCCCCGGCACGTTCCATCTGTTGACCGGAACGACGCGGTAAACGTAGTAGTGGGCGCTCGAGCGAGACAGCTGGTCGTCATATTCCGGCTGGGTCGTTGTGCCGAGCAGCGCGAAGTCCGAATCGGCCAGGGCGGGGCCCGAGGCGCTCGCGACGCCGTCGGGGTCTCGCAGGGCCTGCCAGTCGACGGCGACCATCGATTGGCAGGTGAACCAGCTGCAAACGGTCAGATTCGGCGCCTTCCCGTGCAGCGCGTTGGCCCGGTAAATCTCATACCGGGCGGCGTCGTGGCTCGCCGTCCACTTGACGACCATCGTTCCGCCCATATCGCGCGGTGAGGCTTTTGTGATCGGCCCCTTCCAGTCGGTGAGCGTCAAAGGCTTGCTGTCAGAGGTCGGTAGCGCCAGGGGATGGCACGTGGTCGCGAGCTGTAGCTTGCCGCAATTGCCCGTCTGCGAGGCTGCGGTGCTCTGCGTCGTCGCGGCCGCCTGAAATGCCGTCGTTAGATTCGTTGCGGCAGCCGGTGGCGTCAGATTCGGGTAAGCCACGATGTCGGTGCGGGTTGGCGTCGCCGCCTGAGAGTTTCTGGAAAAGACGGCAGCAACGAAGTAACGGTAGTAGTGATCCTTGGTGACACCGGAATCGGCGAAGGTGTAGACCGACATCGCACTCAGTAACGTGTGCCGGAAGTCGTCGTTGAGGTTCGTGCAAGCACCCTGCAACGTCGTGGAATTGCCAGCGATATTCAGGCAGGCCTGATGTGCGAGCGCATCGCTCGCCTGTCCCGCGGGAAGTTGAACGGCCGGGATCGGGGCGGAGGAGACTGGCGTCGAGGTGAGGAGGGTTGGGGTAGCGTTCGGCTGTTCCGTATCGACCCGATAGACGTTGTAGACCACGCCCGTATCGGGGGGCCGATTCGACTCCCAGATGGTGTTGAGGCGCGGATCCTGAAAGCTTGGCGTCCAGACAACCAGAACCTGCTGGGCGGGAGGCTGAATCGTCAGCGCTATCTTGATGAACGGTGCAGCCCGGCGGTATTGCTGCCGCCGCGCCTGCTTGTAGGCGGCCGTCTGTGAGGCCGCGGCGGGGTTGGGTTGCAACTGGCCCGAAGCGAACGGAACCGGTAGCGGCTTGTGCCAGTCCTGCACCGCAAAGACGATCTGCGCGGGGTCGCTGGTTCGTCCAAAGATATCCGTGACGGTGACATCGTAGGTGACGCTGGCCGTCGGTGGCGAAGTGTCGTTGAAGAAGGTCGCCGCTTCGATCGTGCCGGAAGTGCCGCCGGCGCCCGCGGGCGCAGGGCCCGAGCCGGCGGCGAGGTTGTCGGTCACGAGCACAGGAATATCGTTCAGCTTTCTGCCCAGGCCGGAGTTGGTGCCGGGCTGAAATCCCGCCATGTTGTCGGGGACGGAGTTGCGGTAGACGTCATACCGCGCCACTCCCATGAGCCGTTCGGTGAACGCGGACAGTCTGTCCCAGCGCAAACCGACGGAATCGGCGCCCAATTGCGCAGCTTGTACGCCGGTGGGGGCCGCCGGTTTCAGTGCGGCAGAACTGGTTGGCACGGTCACGGCGACTGAGGCGAGGTCACCGCTTTCTTTTCCTCCCACCACCTGCCTCAGCGTGTACGTATAGGTGCGGCCTGGGGTCACCGTGGAGTCATCGAACTGCAGGCCTAGCGCGGCGCCTGCGTCGGGATTTAGTGCGGCAGCGAGAAGCAACGTGCGCCGGGCCGCGATCGCCGTGTCGGCCAGACTCGGAGGCGTCACAGCAGGACGCGGCGCGGCTTTTGCGGCGGATGGCACCGTATCGACGCCGGTAGCAGATGGGGTTGGGATCGCGCCGCTCGGCGAAGGCAGGAAGTGCAGCTGCTTCGCCTGACCAGCGAGTTGCGTGAACTGCGTTGCCGAGCTGGCTGCGCGCGATACGGAGGTCGTGATGGGTGGTAGCGTCGAACCTTGAGGCGCTGCGGCCTTGGCGAGAAGCGACTTCAGTTGCAGGGCGTGATGGGCGCCGACCTGAATCTGGGCCGGCGCGTTGGTGGCAAGGGTTCCTCCCAGCGGTGAGCGGTTCAACCCGCTGATGGGACCGGTCCCGTCGGTTCGATACAGGTTGTAGCCGCCGTCCGGGAGCCATCCGTCCTGAAAGGACCAGCGCAGGCGGATTTCGACGCCCTTCGCGCCCTGCGCCGCTGCGGCGCCCAGGATCACTTTGGACGTGGACGTGCTCAGCGACAGCGTCGCACTGGCCGGGGTCGGCGCAGAGGCCGCAATTGGTGCAGTGGCAGCCGCACCTGCAGCAGCCGCGGCTGCTGAGGAAGCGTCGAGCGCCCCAGCGGTGAGTACCGCAGCGCCAACCGCCGAGACCCACCGTGGTGTCGTATTCATATTAGAGTGTGTCCGAGACATCGATGCTCTTGCAGATCGAACCGCCCAACACCGAGCCGCAGCCCTCGACTTCTCCATCGACGTAGATGACCCCACTGTTGCCGGCGGAGACCTGCTTCGGCGTCCCATCGGGGTCAAGGAGCGTCACTTGATTCCCGGCTGCGACATAGGCGAGCGCCAGCGAACCTTCCGCGCTGGCGCTGAAGGGCCCAAAATCGGCCTGGCCGCGCGCATACACCGAGCCGACCGCGGACGCGATTCCAACGCTGTGGGTGGAAGGATTCGTGTAGAGACTGATGTCCGCGAATCCGCCGACGTCCGCGCTGAGAGGGCCGATCTCGCCGTGCCAGTTGAGGTCGGCAGCGAACCAGGGGCCCGTGTTGCTGGTGTTGGAAGGGTCGTGATCGATGTCCAGCTGGCTGCCGATGATGTGCACGCCCAGCCCGCCGCTGAAGGTGAATTTCTCGATGCCGCTGATTCCGACATTGACGGTGATCGGATTCTTGTCGGGCGGCCAGCCCAGGAACAGGTGAGTTTCCGAGGGGCTGACCAGCAGGTCCAGCGCGCCGTGCGCATCGACCAGATCGAGGCTCCGGGACTCGTAATAGATGTCCGCGCTTGCAGTGGCATGCAGCGTGTCCGGCGCAGAATACTGAATGTCCATGTAAGCGGCACGCGAGGCGGACTCGAAACTCGTGCTCATGAGCTCCTGGAACTTGGCGCGCGCGTTGAAATCGAGCTTGAAGGGGTCCGTCGTGAGCGTGGCGACGGCATCGGCGTAGAAGTTGAACCCGCTGTCGGACGTTCCCAGCCCGGTGCCGATCGAAAAGAGCAGATCGTCCCCGGGAGCGTTCGGGTCGAGGTAGATGATGTACTTCGGGTCGCCGATCTGGGCGCTCGCGCTCACCTGATCGGAAGGGTCGGCCAGCACGTTCTTGTAGCCTACGCCGCCGCTGAAGCGGTAAAGGCTCAACCCGCTCTGTCCCAACACGATACCCGGGCCCGGAATGCCCATTGCGCCGACGAACAGCCACGCGCCTTGGGCGGCGATGAAGCTGAATCCATCCTGCCCCTGGCCGAGTGACAGTCCGCCCAGGTTCAAACCGAGTTTCATCGTGCCTTTGATGCAACCCACTGCCTTGCTGCGAGCCTGCCAACAGCCGTCCGCGCGCGAGCCGGCGTTCCAGTTCATGGTGCCGGCATCCAGATGTTGCAGGGAGGCGTCGAAGCGCAGTACGCCAGCCACATCGGCCTTCACCTCCAGGCCGTGCATCTTCACCTTGCCGTCGGTTTGGACCTCCAGGCCGTCGAAATCGACATCGGCGCTGACCGGCAGGCCTTCGCCCACGTCCACGCCACCAGTGAACAGCAGATAGGGCTTGTTGGTGGCGGAGTCGTTGCCGGCCGTGAAGCTGGTCATTTCGAGCTTCATGACTTTCAGATCCACGCTGACCGGATGGGGCAGGGTGAACTGCCCCGCAGCCGGCAGGATGAACTTGCCGCTGGTGTCGATGCCCAGATCCTTGAACGGGATGGTGAGACCGCCGAGGGAAGCCGCCAGCTCACTGCCGGTGGTGCCAGCCTTGAAGGTCAGCAGGCCGCTGAGATTGACCGAGCCCGGATCGCCCTTGATGGCCGGCAGCGCCAGCGTCGCCCCTGTCAGGTCGAGATGAATTCCCGCGATGTCCGAGCCGCCGAAGAACGGGGGATCGAGGCTCGCGTTCTGCAGGGAGAGGACGAAGCTGCCGGAATCCGTGAACTGCATGCCCCAGTTCGTGTTGCCCAGCGCCGGCAACGAAACGCTCGCGTCGATCTTCATGTTCTTGGCGTCGACGTGATTGTTGGCTATCGCCAGTGCGACGTCCCTCAATACGGCGTTGAATCCCGCGATATGAATCTGCGTCGGGCTCGAGACGTTCACCCCGACACTGACGCCCCCGCTGCCGATCGACAGATCCGTGGCGGCGACCGCCACCGGTCCCTCGCTTGCAATGGCGCAATCCTGCGCCCCGCCGGGACACTGACCGAACAGCGGTGGCAACAGCAGCTTGGCGCTCTTGATGTAGACACCCTGCCAAGTCGTCCCCAGCGCGGTGGGCTCCGTCGGGTCACCGGCCGTTCCGGAGAAGTCGACTACGGCCGCAGTGCCTTGCGGCACCTGGACCTTGAAGCCGTTCCAGCCAATGTCGATGTCGCGGGGGATCGTGATTTTGGCGACCGGACTGTGCGTCGGGTCCCAGTCGCCGTTCGATTCGCTCTGCACCGCGAGGGCGATCCTGGTCGAAGCCGCCGAGGCCGGTGCGTCGGCGTCAGGCAGGATGTCCGGTAGCAACAGTTGCGTGTTGCTGAGCCGGAACTGACCGCTGACCGACGTATCCGTGCTGTCGAAAGGCTTACTGAATTTGACCTGGGTGGTTTTGAGCGTAAACCCCAGCGGCGAGGCGAGGTCGACCTGGATACCGCAGGTGGCGGTGGCCCCCGCGGCGCAGTTGGCAGTGGCCACACCGTTCTTGATCTGCAGCTCGCCGCTCTGATTGATCGCTAGGGAGTCGGCTTTGACCGTGATTCCCTTGCCGTCCTGGCTGAGGAGTCCGGGAATCGGCAGCGGTACGTCCACCTGCGGCTGCTGGACCGTCAGCAGGAACTGCCGGGTCTGTCCGTTGGTCCGTTCGACCTGCAGGCTGATGTCGCTGACTGTGAACGCGAACCCGCCCAAGCTCGCTTTCCCGTCCGACAGGGCGTTCTTCAACTGCATGTGCGGGGCATTGAGCACGAACTTGCCTTGCTGCAGCAGCAACGTCGTGTTGGTCAGCTGCGCCTGGGCCTGGTTGCCCTGCGCATCCCGTAACGGCAGTGCCAACGTGATCGAGCCCGAGAAGCTCAGGCAGTATTGAGTCGCGCAGCTCTGCGCTCCCGCCGTGCTCGATGTGGCGGTGTTACTTCCCGCGAGCACGGTCAGCGTCGTACCGCTGCCGAACGTCAACCCGATGCCGTTAAACACGGAGTCCGTAGTGAAGGCGGCATTCAGGGTGATGCTGACACCACTCACGTTGCCGGCGGCGTCGAAGCACATGTTGCGAAACGGAACGGCCGGAGCCGCCGCCGCGGCGGCCGTCAGATCGTGGCCGAACAGGTGCAGCTCGGAAATGGAGCCGCTTCCGGATGGGCAGGTGCCGGTCGAGTTGTATGTGACGTTGTCGAGCACTACCTCGACGTCATTGGCACTGTCCGAGAATAGATTGACGGTCGTCGGCCGTGCCGCCGCCGTTGCACCTCTGGGAACCGCGGCGAATGCGAGTTGCAGCAACGCCAAGGCGGCAACGGGTGCGCGGCGCACGACCCGGCGGATTGACGGACTCCCAGACAATGCGGCCCCCTTCGCTCTTTGGTCTCGTTTAAAGACCTAGAGCGAAAACGACCGCCCATTCAGCTCAACGGAGGTTTCCGGAGCTGAAAAGTCTTGAAGATCAAAGTGCTAGGGGCCGCCCGCAAGAAAAAAGACTCAGGTGACCCAGCGTTTGCGCTGATCGGCCGGCGGCGGCTCGTACTGGTAGAGCCACGTTTCGGTCAATGCCTGGCCGTCGAGCGACAGGAAGAGCCGCAGGTTGATCGGCTCGGTGCTGTCATCCGGTGGCACCAGGTCGAACTCCGCGCGCCAGGCAGTCGTTCCCAACAACGGTCGCGCCGACACCGTCTCGAGGCTGCCTCGAGACGCGTTTACGACGGCCTGCACGTTGGGCCGCTCCCCGAACGAATCGAGCTGTCCGCCCTCGAAGTCGACTACGAATCGCCAGGAGAACTGTTTGCGCTTCTGGCCGATGACCCCACCGACCCCGGTGCGCGTCGCCAGCACGCGGCCGATGTCGGGTCCGAGCTTCTCGCGCGTCCAGTAAAGGCGGTACGAATACAGCAGCTCCTGGCCGCGTTGCGGCTTGTCCGCGGGATTCCAGAACGCAACGATGTTGTCCGCTGTCTCGTCGCGCGTGGGAATCTCGACCAGCATCACGCTGCCCTTGCCCCAATTGCCCTTTGGCTCGACCCATACGTCGGGCCGCTTTTCGTACCAGTCCTGATCGTCCTGGTACTGTTGGAAATCGCGCTCGCGCTGCATCAGTCCGAAGCCGCGCGGCTGCTCGTCCGAGAAACTGTTGACGCGCACGGTGCTCGGGTTGTTGAGCGGCCGCCAGATCCACTCGCCGGATCCCGTGCGCATCTGCAGACCGTCCGAATCATGAATTTCCGGGCGCCAGTCATCGCCCTTCATGCGATCGTTCTTGCCGTAGAAGAACATGCTGGTGCCCGGAGCGATGCCCATTCGCTCCATCGTCTTGCGAGGATAGAGGGCCGCATCGATATCCATCAGCAGGGTATCGCCCACGGTGATGACGAAACGATAGGCTCCTGAGACGCTCGGGGAGTCCAGTAGCCCGTACAGTGTCACCACGTTGGATTTGCGGGCAGGACGCTCGAGGTAATACGCGACGAAGTCGGGAAACTCCTCGGGCGCGGGCATGCCGGTGTCCACCGCGAGGCCTCTTTGTGACATGCCGTATTGGCGTCCGCCATCGACCGCTCGAAAGTAGGAGGCGCCCTGAAATGCCGCGCGGTCGCGGTTCCAGTCGGTGTGGAAGAACAGATTGAAGCCGCCGAAACCCAGATCCGGCGGCATCTCGGCGGGCTTGAGCCCCGAGTGGCCGTAGTCGAACAGCGCCGGATCGTAAGCCAGCTGGTGCGCCATCCCGTCCTGGACGCTGTAGATCTTCACCGGCTTCAACATCGTGAAGCCCAGATGGAAAAACCGCGCCGCGAAGGGCAGATCGTCGTTGCCCCACAGCGAGCGGTTCTTGCGGAAAGTGATCGACTGCCATCGGTCATAGTCGAGCCGGCCGAGCGCCGCGGGCGGCGGCTTGCGGTTCGGGGGCTGATAGGCGCCCTGCGCCATCGAGCGCGCCAGGCCCTTCAGGCGCGCGAAGTCGAACGGCTCGGCCGCACCCAAAAAGCGCAAAGCGGGGGTGGCCGGGGCGGCATTGGCGCCCAGAGCGAGCTGCGGGACGGTGGTGGCGGTGAGGAGGGTGGCGCTATCCAGCAGAAATCGGCGTCGCTGCATCGGGAGGTCCGTTAGGTACAAATCCGGCCAAGGCCCAGCAGTATACGTACCCGGAACTCGAACCGGCGCGGGGTGCCACGCCTGCCCAGACCACGGGGCGGTCCTTCCATCAGCCGGGCAATGTGGACCGAAGCTGAATACCGTCGTGGTCCGCGATCAGCCCCGCCAGCCAGTCAACGAACACCCTCACGCGGCGCGAGAGGTGCCGGCTTTGCGGGTAAACGACGTGCAGGGGCGCAGGTTCGGGAAACCAGTCCGCCAGCACCAGATCCAGCGTGCGCCGCTCCATCGCTTCCTTCAAAACGAAGGCCGGTAGCTGTGCGATCCCCAAACCCGCCTCCGCGGCGCTCACGTAGCTGTTTTCGTCCTCGAGGGCCAGGTTCCCTGGAAACACCGCCTGGATGCGCTCGCTTCCCTTGGAAAAGCCCCACTCCACGGTCTCGCCGGTTCGAGGCGAGAAGTGATTGAGACACCGATGTTGTGCGAGCTCGCGCGGATGACTCGGTTGACCGTGAGCCGCGAGGTAAGAGGGCGATGCACAGGTGGCGAAGTAAAGAAATCCAACACGGCGCGCAACGAGACTCGTGTCGTCGATGCCCCCTACCCACAACGCGCAATCGATCCCTTCCGCCACCAGGTCGAAATGCCGCTCGTTGCAAGCGAGGGCGAGCTCGACATCCGGGTATTGAGCGAAGAAACGGGGTAGGGCGGGGACTATGACCGAACGCGCAATCAGGGTCGGCACATCGACGCGCACACGTCCGCGCGGCGTCGAGGAGTGCTGGGTGAGATCCTCCTCCGCTTCCCGCAGCTCGGCGAGAATCGCAACCGCGCGGGTGTAGTACGCCGCGCCATCCGGTGTGACGCTTACGCGCCGGGTCGTCCGGTTGAGCAGTTTTGCACCCAGCGACGCTTCGAGCTTTTGGATGAGGGTCGTCGCGGTTGCGTTCGGGATGCCGAGGCTCTCGGCGGCACGGGTAATGCCCCCGGTATCGACCACCCGGACGAAAAGGCTCATTGCCTGGAATTTGTCCACCTATTATTCATATACAGGAATAATGATTTCGTAAAGGGCCATTTGCCGGTTCTATGGAGAATAATAGGCTCCTGGTTAAGCCTTTGAGGCGAAACAGGAGCCCGACAATGACGAAGACGGTGACCGATCAGACCTTCGAGAGCGACGTTTTGAAGTCATCGCAGCCGGTGCTGGTGGACTACTGGGCTGAGTGGTGCGGTCCGTGCCGAATGATCGGCCCGATGGTCGAGGCCGCGGCTACCGAGTACGCCGATCGGCTGACGGTCGTGAAGGTGAACATCGACGAGAACCCCGGCGCTCCAAGGCGCTACAACGTCCGGAGCATTCCGACACTGATGTTGTTCAAGGACGGGCACCCCGTCGCGACTCAGGTCGGGAGCCTCAGCCGCAGCCAGCTGGCGGCCTTCATCGAGAAGCACACCGAGCCGAACCTGGAAGCGGCCGTTTCGCTCTAGGTCCCTTTCCTCCGATAATCCCCGGCTTGCGGGATTATCGGAGGTCGAGGTGCAGGCGTACTACTCTGTCTCAATCGTCACGCTGGTAGCGGGACTTGTGTGTTTCGCGATGTCGGCGGGTGTGGCTCGTGCCCACTCCAAGACGGGCATCCTCGCGCCGAGGATGACTGGCGACCCCTACCTCGAGCGCTGCATCCGCGCTCATACCAACACACTCGAGTGGATGCCGATGTTCCTGCCCGCGATGTGGCTGTATGCCGTGTATTTGAGTCCGACATGGGCCGCGATCCTCGGCTCGGTGTGGATCCTCGGACGGATTCTTTACTTTCTCGGCTACTCCGCCTCTCCGGAAAAGCGCTTCCCGGGCTTCCTCATTCAGTCCTTGGCTGTATTCGCACTGTCGCTCGGCGCGTTGGGAAGAATCGTCTTCCTGATGGCGGTCCATGGATCAGTTTAAAAACGTCCGCACTAGCTTTGCAGCGCAGCGGAATTTGACGTTATGTCCGCAGGGTCTGGGGCCGGGCGCGACAATTCTTCGCCGTAGTAAGACGCCGTTCACCCAAAGGCAGGCCGTTCGGCTCAAACGATCGGTCAAGAGGCCGATAACGACGCGATGTCAGCCATCCCGTTCGAGGTCCTCGTGTCTGATCCGGTACGTCATCAGCGCGGCAGCGCCCGCAGCCTTACGGTTCGTGCAGTGCAGCTGCTTCCCGCCATTGCCGCAGCTGCTGTGCTGACCGCCTGCGGAGGCGGTGGCGGCAGCGGCGGCGCCTCGACCGTCAGTCAAGCCCAGCTGCCGGCCACGACGTCCTTCTCCGGTACCGTCAGGGCAAAGGGCGTACCCCTGGCGGCCGCAACCGTCATCGCTTTCAACACGAATACCAACAGCACGTTTGCAACGACCACGACCGATGCGAACGGGAACTACGCGTTCAGCGGCATGGGCACGGCTTGCACCGACAGCTGCACGCAGAATTTCCAGTTCTGGGCGGTGAAGGCCGGATACGCCTTCTACCCGGTGCCGGCGGGCAATCCAGCGGCAAGCCGCGCTTCCTATCAATGGGACAGTGCGGCCTCGGACTGGTACGTTGCGAGCGGCGCCGCCGTGACGCGGGAGGGATACAACGGCCAGTTCACCAACTCCGGTGGCGGCGCCGGACTCATTTTTACCGCATACAACTTCAACTCCGTCCCGGGCGCTTCCGTGACCGGGGCCGACTTCGCGGGCTACGACGGTTCCAACCCGCCCGTCCGGCTGGCAGCCAGCGGGCAGTCGGTCAGCTACGCAGCAGGCGATGACGCCTCCAAACATTCGGGAGTGCCCTGGCCCACGGTGCGCTACCTGGACAACCACGATGGGACGGTGACCGATGCGTTGACCGGCCTCATCTGGCTGAAGGATGCAAGCTGCCTTGCGCCTCGGATCTGGACCGATGCGATCACGGCGGTCAATCAGCTGGCGAGCGGCTCGTGCGGGCTGGCTGACAGCTCGGCGGCCGGTGATTGGCGGATGCCCAACGTGTGGGAGCTGGAGAGCATCGTGGACGAGTCGGCCACGAGTCCTGCGCTCAGCTCGGGCAGCCCGTTCGTAAATGTGAACGGGACGTATTGGACCTCGACCAGCTACTACGGCGGACTGACGGGCTCGCCCGCGGCGTGGGTGATCCGCATGTCCGACGGGCGCTACATCAACGACGGCGCGACGAATGTGAAGACCTCCAGTGCGCTGGGCGTGTGGGCGGTTAAGGGAAAAGCCAATGGCGTCGTTCAATTGCAGGCCACGGGACTTTATGTGCCGTATGCAAAAGGGGACGACGGAAACGTTGGGGCCGGCGTGCCGCTGACCTTTCCCCGGATGCACGACAATGCCGATGGCACGGTGACCGATACTGTGACGGGCCTGATCTGGCTGAAGCGGGCGGATTGTATCAACCTGACCTGGTCGGGCGCTTTGGCGGCCGTCAACGCGCTCGCCGGTGGCCAATGCGGACTCACGGACGGCTCGACAGCCGGTAGCTGGCGCATGCCGAACCGCAAGGAGTTGGAAAGCCTGGCCGACCGGGCGCAGAACAATCAGGCGGACTTCTTCGATACCTCCTGGACTAGCGCCAATTCCACCATCGCCTCAATGGGTGCTGTGTTTACCAACTTCGTGCAGCTGCAGTACTACTGGACGTCGACGACAGATGCGTCCGATACCACTATGGCCTGGACGGTGTTCAGCTGTGACTACGGCGTCTATGACACGCTGAAGGCGAACACGGGTTACACGCTGGCTGTGCGCTGAGTAAACTACTCTGCGGTGCCTATCGTGCGTGCGCTGACTACGGCGCGGGATCTACATTGAACGTGTCGAAGACCGCGCCCCACGATCCGTCCGGCTGCTTCTTGAACACACTCATCCACTTCCCGACCGTGTGGGTCAGGGCGCCGGTCTTCTTGTCAGGCGCGTCCTGCTCGTAGGTCCCGGCCGCGTAACCGAGATCGCCGGCATCGGAGAATTGCGTGTGGGTCGTCACCATCTTGATGGCGTAACCCTTCGGGAATTGGAACTTGAGAGGGCCGGTCTCTTCTTTGATCGGCTCCCCAGGTAGAGCGCTGATCCACTTGTGCGCGTAGTACTTGCTGTACTCAGCGATGTCGCGGCGGCCGGCGGCCGCGACCGTGCGGTCGACCAGGTCGCGCAACGCCTTGTCATCCGCTGCGTGCGAACCTGCGCCAGGGCTGTTCCCGGGGCTCGCCGCAAAGATCGACGCGCTGAGCAACACGACGCAGGTGCTCATCATCACAAAAGCTCTCATGGCGATCACTCCCCCTTCTAAGACGCCACCGGACCGACACCCCGTAGGTGTGCGGCGTGTACACCGCCGTCAGATCCGCCGTTCCGATGAACGCAGACCCCCAGACCATCATAACCCGATCGACTAGAACGGCAGACGCTTGCCGTCGTAGCGCATGAAATGGCCTGAGTCCGCAACGGTGAGCTTGTCGATGGTCGGGATCATCTTGCCCACCGACTCCGAAGCGTCGATGTAGTCCTTCGATGTCGTGATCCCCGGCGCCACGGAGGTGAGCCGCTCGGTTCGCACCTGTCCCGGATGAATCATCGCCACGGTGACGCCGTCCGGCCGCAACACCTGCGCCAGGATCGTCATTTCCTTATTCAAGGCTGCCTTGCTGGTGAAGTAGAACACTGCCGTCGTCCCCGGGAAGGGTTGCGTCAGCGACCCCACGGTGGAGCTGATGGAGATGAATTTCTTCTGGTGGCTGGCCTTCACGTTGGGCGCGAAAGCTTCCATGACCATCAGCGGGCCCCGCACGTTCACCGCCATGATCGTATCGAACAGGGCGTAATCGAACTGACCGAACCTCTGGCTGGCCGGCGCTCCCTCCTTGAGATAGACGCCTGCGTTGTTGATCAACACATCGATCGGAACGCCTTTCAATTTCGCGGCCAGCGCATTGACGTCTTCTCGACTCGACACGTCCATCTTCTCGACCCGAACGTTCTTGTATCGGGCGGTCAGTTTGGCGAGGTCGGCGGGCGTCGAGGACCTGTGATGGGTGGCAATGACGGTCCAGGATTTCGCCGCGTATTCCTTGGAAAACTCCAGGCCGATGCCTGCATTGGCCCCCGTGATCAGGACCGTATCGGCGGCAGCGGGGCGTGAATGCGACAGGGCCGCCGTGAGTGTCAGGGCAGCCGCAACCCATCTGATGAATGTCATCGTAGTCTTTCCGTCCAGGGCCCGGGCAGTTTCCGGATGGGCGCAGAGGCTAGCGCATCGCGGCTGCGCTCGATATCGGATATGCGAACCGGCGAATATGCGAACTGACGAGGTTGAGAGCGTATCCAGCGAGTCCAAACGGCACGAGGCGATGCAGTGCGCCGATCGGAATCCGTTTGAGCAGACCCAGCACGCGCAGGTCGAACAATCCGACGGTGCCGAAGAGCATCGACCTCTGACGATAAGCCGTCAGCGCGTGCGCTGCACTCCTCAACACGTTAACTCAACGACGTTAACGGCGTACTATTGGGGGAAACGCTGCAACTGAGGGGGCGCCGTGCTGCTGCATCTCACATACAACCGAGTAGGGCGGATAGCATTGCTCCTCGCTGGGGCACTCTGTGGTGTCGCGCTTGCTGCGACTCAGGGTCGCGTCACCGATTTGAACGGTACCCCCGTTACGCAGGCCATGGTGACCCTCACCAAGGCGACGGGCGTATCGGGTGCTACGGCTACCACCGTATTCACGAACGAGGGGGGCGACTTCGCATTTGCAGTCGATAGCCCGACCGGCACGCTGAGCGTGCGCCGCCTGGGCTATCGCCAGATCGAGCGCGAAGTAAAAACCGCCAACACGCCCGTTACGATCCTCATGCGCCCGGACGCCAACCAGGCCGGGATCGCGCCGGCGTCTGCGTACCTGCAGCATTTCAACAATCAGGCTGACCGCGAGGCGCTCGTCATGAACTGCGTGGCCTGCCACCAGATGCCGGCACCGGAGGTGCGGGACTACGCCAGGCTCCTGGACGACACGCCCCAGACCCAAACCCATCAGGCGCGGGAGGAGGCCTGGACGGCGATCGTCAAGCAGATGAACTATGTGTCGAGTGTCGAGTTTGGCCGCGCCGGCGGTGTCGTGCCGTCGGGCGACAACGTCTATTCCGGGGGTGACCCGGCGCCTACTGCAAAACTGCTCGTCGAGGCGTTGCAGGGGCCCTTGCGAGAGGTGCGCGGCTACCAGTATGGAGCGCCGCTGATCGTCACATCCCGAACGACGATCCGCGAGTTTGAGGTGCCCGCTCCGAATGCAGTCCGTGAGGCCGTGCCGTTCGACGGTACCGACTACCTGTACGCAGCCGACGTGAGTTCGAATCGCCTGTTTCGCATCGACACTCGCACCGGCGCGGTCAAGGCTCTGACGGCTCCCGGCAAGGACCCGATGGGCCCTCACACACTGGTGCCCGGTGACGGGGGGGTGTGGGCGACGTCCTTCTTTCCAAACACCCTGATGCGCCTGGATCCGCGCACCGAACAGTTCAAGATCTGGCGACTCAACAAGCCCCGTGGCCCGCCAGTGGGCGTGCACGACATCTCCTTCGATCCGGACCACCGCGTCGTCACCGACCGGCATGGACGGATCTGGTTCTCGGACATCGTGAACAACAAGGTGGGCTGGTTGGATCCCCGCAGCGGCAAGACCGGAGAGTTCCAGATTCCCCCGGTGCCGGGGCGTACGGGCGGCGAGCAGGTCTATGGTCTGGCGATGAGCCCGGATCGGGTGCACGTGTGGTATTGCCAGCTCGGTATCAGCAGCTTCGGCAGCTTCAACACCGAGACGTTGAAATTCGAGCAGCACATCGAATTCCCCAGTCGCACCGCCGGTCCGCGTCGCATGTCCATGTCCGATGACGGGGTGCTCTACCTTGCACTCTATGGCGCCGGTCAACTCGCGGCATACGACACCCGGTCCAAGAGCATGGTGGGTATTTATGATCTGCCGGATCGGGCGAGCGCTCCCTATGCGACGACCTGGGACCCGCTTCGCAAGGTTGTTTGGATCTCGACTTCCAATGCAGATGTCATCTATCGCTTCGATCCGCGCACACGGAGTATCGGTGTGTTGCCGTTGCCCCGGGAACGCGGCTTCCTCCGCATGGTGCACGTCGATCGCAAGAGCGGGCTCCTCGTGACCTCCTACGCCAACATCGTCGAGCATGTTCGCGGTCCCCGCATGGCGCTGCTGATCGATCCGGGTGATCGCCCAGCCGGGCCCGAGGTGCCGCGATGAGCACCGCAGTGGGAATGCGTTTGCGGTGCTGCCGGGCGCTCATCGTTGTAGTTTGCGCCCTCCCGACGTTGGCGAGTGCCGCGGATGCACCGCAGAGCCTTTCGCCTCTTGCAGCGAAACAGCATTGTGACGAGTGCCACGCCGTTCAGGAGGTCCGCATCGGCCCGTCGTTCCTGGCGGTGGCGCTGCGCTACCAAGCGGATCGAGCTGCCGCGGAGGAGCGCTTGGCTCGCAAGATCATCAACGGCGGCGCGGGCAATTGGGGCAATATTCCGATGGTGTCCAACGAGCGGGTGAGCCTCGAGGATGCCCGGGCGATTGCGCGCTGGATTCTGACGTTGGCGCCGCCCGCCCCGGCGCGCTGATTCACCCCGGGGCAGGCGAGGCTCAGCCGAGGTGGCTACTGCCAGCCGCCGTTGGCCAGCGAGAATGGGAAGATGCGGATGAACGCCTCGACCGCGTGGATGTGCCCGTCATAAACCTTGAACGCTTCAAACGCGGTGAGCTGATCGCCGGTGGGCTCCCGCACGCCCCAATTCAGCCGCAGCAAGCCAATGCCCAGCCGCTCGTCGACGCCGACGACCCGGACCGTGACCTTGCCCAGGCGGTGGAAGATATCTAGCGACTGCGTGGAGATGTTCTGGCAGCCGGGCGCGAACTTGCAGTCCGGCCCCGCCATGATCTGGCCGTTCTCATGCCGATACGCCTCCGGCGTGAAGGGCGCTCCAACGTCAGCGAAAGTCTTCGCGTTGGTCAGCCCTTCCGGATATTTCAGCGACGCTTTGAGCACGTCCTCGCGCGAGTTGAGCTGGTCCGGGCGCGGCGCGTAGTTCATCCCTTCGCTCATTGCCGAGAGGCCGTCGATGTTGAAGATGAGGCCATCGGCGCGGCTGCGGGTCGCAACCAGCTCCATCTCCGTGATCTTCTGATCGACCACCTTGAGGCGTACCACCAGCATCACGGGCGCGCCGACCTCTTCCACGATGGTGCCGGTAGTCGCCATGCCGCCGCGCTCATCGAGAAAGTCCTGCCGATAGCCCCGCAGACGGGTCACCGAATTCACGAGGCTGACCTTCGCGAGCGGCTTCTCGATGGCATCCTCAGTAACACGTACTTTGTCGCTCAGAGGCAGCTTCTTCGTGTCGTGATTCAGGAATGCATAGAGGGTCTCGTTGAGCAGGCTGCGCAGGCATTCGCGGTCGCAGCTCGGAGCCGGCTGGGGTGCAGGTTTGGTGGTTTTGGAGGCCGCCTGCGCACCGGATGCGCCAGCGAGCAGGATCAGGCAAAGCGAAGCGAGTTTTTTCATGTTTTCCCCCTGGACCCCACGGTAGCCGAGGCGTGCCGAAGCGTCCATGGGGGGCCCTGATTTTCTGCTCGTTCGCTCGCAGGGCGCACGCGTCCGCGATGGGTGCCCAGGGGGGGCTAGCGATTGGCCGCGATCAGCTTCTGCAGCAGCGCCGCCGTTTCCGGGTGCGGCTCCGATAGCGCGATACCGACGCGCCCGGTGACACCCGCTTTGCCTTCGGCGATATCGAGCGCGTGGGTTCCATCCCGATCCGCGATCCGCAGATCGGCGCCGTTGTCGTGCAGAAATTGCACGAAGTGCGTCAGACCCCACAGCGCGGCGCCGTGTACCGCAGCCTGACCGTTGTCGCGCTGCGCGTTGATGTTGGCACCGGCGGTCAGGAGCAGCTTGGCCGAATCGATGCACAACTGCTCGTCCCGGAATCGGCCACGGGTATCCACTGTCGTCGAGCCCACCCCGGCAGCCGCCATGAGCGGCGTGATGCCGAGCGAGTTGGGCAGATCCGGCATGGCGCCATGCGCGAGCAGCAATTGCACCGAAGCTTTGTCCCCGGCCTTGGCTGCCCGGATGAGGGAGGTGGTCCCCACCGTGAGCATGTTGTCTCCGCCCCGGTCCTGACCCAGCGAGCGGTATGGGGGGAACTCCTTCAGCTGCATGTTGGGATTCGCACCGGCGTCCAGGAGCATGCGCTCCACATCCAAGGGTGTGGTCCGATCGGAGGAGGGCCGATCAGGCCGGCCGCCACGGGGCGTGGTGTTGTAGTCGACCGCTGAATAGAGCGGAGCGCGACCCCACGTATCCCACTTGTTCGGATCGGCGCCCGCTTTGATGAGATAGGCGGCGACATCGAAGCGTCCGTTCAGGATCGACATCAGTAGCGGGCTGATGTTGTCAGGGTCTCCGAGGTTGATGTCTGCCTTTCCCTTCACCAGGGCCGCGGCGCATGCGGCACAGCCTTCCCGTGAGGCAAGCAGCAATGCGGTAAAACCCCCGACCGGTCGATTCTGGGGTCGCGGCTCTGCCGTCACGCGACGCTCCCAGGCACGGAGGGAGGAGCGCGCATTGGGGTCCGCACCGTTGCGGATCAAAAACTCGACCATCCCCGGCTGACTCTGTGCGGCAGCCCACATCAAGGCGGTTTGACCGCGCCACTGCTCCCGGGCATCGACGTTTGCATGGTGTGAGAGCAGCACCTTGGCTGCATCGACGTGGTCGGTGCGTGCCACGGTCATGAGCGCCGTCTGCCCCATCGCGTTGGGAGACTCGACGTTCGCGCCGGCGTCGAGCAGCATCTTGAGTATCTTCGCGTCGGCGCGTTCGGCAGCCTCGGACATCGGCGTTGCGCCGAAGTCGTTGGCCGCCGAGACGTTCGCCCCCGCCTTGATCAGGCGCTGGACCAGATCGGCGTCCCCGGTATGCACGGCCCAATGCAATGCTGTGGTGTTATCTGCGGCGTGATCGTGTACGTCCGCCTGGTGCTGAAGCAAGGCGACTGCAGCATCGTGGTGACCCGCCTGAACGGCGTCCAGCAACGCCCCAGCAGAGGCCAGTCCAGCGTGGCCCAGCAAGGCCGCCGCCAGGGCGCAACCCAAGCGCGACCAGGTGCGTGCCGAGGATCCCCTCACACCCATGTCAGATCTGCGAGAGCTCACCTGTGCTGTCCCCGATCTTCTCGCTGGAAATTCCGACCCGGTTGAGCAGCGCCACGTGCAGATTGGCGATGGGCGTATGGTCCGGCACACGCAGATGCTGGTTCCCCTTGAGCTTGCCGCAGGCGCCTCCGACGATTGCCGTGGGCAGCGGGAAGTGATCGTGAAGGTTGCTGCTGCTCATGTTGCTGCCGAACAGAATCAGGGACTGATCGAGCATCGAGCTCTCGCCGTTGGGCATCTGCTGCAGCTTCTTGACGAAGTTCGCGAACATTTGGGTGTTGAAGGTTTGCAGCTTGGCGAGGCGGTCCATCTTCAGGGCGTTGTTACCGTGATGCGAAAGTGGGTGGAACGCATCCTGGATGCCGATGAACGGGTAGGGCTGATTGCTGACTTCCGCAGCCACCATGAACGTCATGACGCGGGTGACGTTCGCCTGCAGGGCGAGGGCCATCAGGTCGAACATGAGCCTCATGTGTTCATCGAACGCATCGGGTACGCCTGCCGGAGCATCCGGGAGCTGCAGTTTGGAGACGTCGCGAGTGGCGATCTTCTGCACGCGACTCTCGATCTCGCGAACGGTGCTGAGATAATCATCCAGCAACACACGGTCGCGTTGCCCGAGCCCACGGCTCAAGTCCGCAGCGTCGTGGCGTACGAGGTCGATGACGCTCTGATCTGACCGAATGAGAGCTGCGCGCTCGGAGGCCGTATCTCCCTCGCCAAAGAGCTGTTGGAAAAGCTTGCGTGGATTGTGCTCCATCGGCAGCGGCGTGGAGGGAGTCCGGAAGGAGATCGTCTTGCCGTAGCTGCAGCCGTAGTTGCGATCGCAGGAGCCCTCACCGCCTTGTTCCTCGGTGGCGACCTCCAACGACGGCAGGGGAGTGTCCTGACCGAGCACTTTCGCGGCCATCTGGTCGATGGTGACCCCGCCCAAGGGGTCGTGACTGATGCGCGGCGGCACGCAACTCAACCAGGTCCCGGGGGTGATGGCGTGCACCGGAGCTGCGATGGCAGACTTGTTCTCGAGTCCGCTGATGACGGTGAGCTGCTTCTGAAAGGGGGACAGCGGCGCCAGGATCTGCGGGAAGTCGAAATCGGGGCCGTCCTTCTTCGGCGTCCACTTGTTCATCACCGCCCCATGAGGGAAGTACACGAACAGCATGCGTGGCTTCGCGGCCGCCGCTGTCTGCGCGAGTGCGGTTCCTGCCGGAACCATCGCATCCAGTAGTGGCAGCCCCACGGAGGCGCCGATGGCTTTCAGCGCGGTGCGGCGGCTCAGGTGCTTCTTGGTAATGAACATCACTTGTTCCTCATTGGCGGAAAGTCGCCTACGGCGCTTTCCGCGGACATCACTCCGTAGCCCGCCGGCAAAAAACGTGGTTTTTGCCGGCTACTCAACCGCCGCGACCTTCTGATCCGGAGCCGGCTTGTCCTCCACCGCCTTCTCCTTCTGGAATGCATCCGAGTGAACGATGCCCAGAATGAGAGAAGACAGGCGGTAGTCCTGGGGAGCCGCCTGGCGCACGATCGTCCGCAGGGTCGGCATGTCGTAATAGTGAAGCGTCCGGCCGAGCGCGAATACCATCAGGTTCTCGGTGAACGTCTGCACGAACTGATCTTTGCGAGCCATCAAGGCACTACGCAGGTCATCGACCCCGTGTAACACCGTCCCATCCATCATCTTCCCGCTGGCATCGATCGGCGCGCCCGCGTCGATGTCCTTGTCCCGCCACTGCCCGATGGCGTTGAAGTTCTCGAGCGCCAGGCCCAGCGGATCGATGATTCCATGACACGCGTTGCAAGAAGGATTGGCCCGGTGGGTCTCCAGGCGCTCGCGAACCGTGAGTGGGGCCACACCCTCCTGCGACTCCACAAATCCCGGCACGCCGGGAGGAGGCGCTTCCGGCGGGGTCCCAAGGAATTTGTCGAGAATGTACGCGCCGCGCAGCACAGGCGTCGTGCGGTTGGCATACGACGTCGCCATCAGAAACGCGGCCTTGCCCAGCAGCCCTTTGCGATAGGAGTGCGCGAGAGTGACGCGCTGGAACTCGTCGCCGCGGACACCTTTTATCCCGTAGTGCAGAGCGAGCCGCTCATTGACGAAACTGTAGTCGGCGGTCAGCAGCTCGGTGATGGGGCGGTCGTCCTCGAAAATGCTGCCCACGAACAGCTCGAGCTCGCGGCTGAAATCGGTGATCAGGTCCGGCAGGTATTCCGGAAACAGGTTCGGGTCCGGTTCCACCAACTGCAGGCCGTGAACGTTGAGCCACTGGAAGGCAAAGTTGGTGACCAATGAATGCGCTCGCGGGTCCGCCAGGAGACGGCGCACCTGCGCATCCAGCACCTCCGGTCGATGCAACTCACCGCTGGCGCCCAGGCGGATGAGCTCCTCATCGGGTGGCCGGCTCCACAGGAAGAACGCGAGACGCGACGCAAGATCCGCGTCGCTGATGCGGAACTCGCTGCCGGGCGCCGTCCCGGCCGGTGGCTTGTGCACGCGGTAGAGAAACTTCGGGCTCACGAGGATCGCCATCAGGCCGTTCTGGATGCCGGCATCGAATCCGGCGGTACGCCGCGCCTCGGCGTAGAAGGAGAGGGCGCCTTCCAGCTCCTCGCCGGTGACCGGGCGGCGGAAAGCCTCCTGTGCGACTCGTGTCAGAATCTTGCGAGCGCACGGCAACTCCTCGGAGGGGCTCTGAGGGTGGCAGATGAACAGACGGTTGCGACTCGGAGTCTCGCTCACTCCGCTCGCCGCGAGCGGCCCTTTGATCTGGACGTTCTCGATCCGCGGCCCCGGGGAGTTGCCTTCGATGTTGGTCGTCATCCCCACGACCGGCACAAATGAATGCAGCACCTCGTCGGACTCGGCCGCCGTCTTCTCGAGGTACGTGACGCCGATGCGGTGCGGGCCGGCCGTGACGTGGCGTTTGATGTGCTGGAAGCGGGCGTTGATGCGGGTTACGGCTACCTGCTGCTCCACATCGATTGCGGCGAGGTCTTCGTCACCCCCGAGCTGCTGCTCGAACACCTTGGCGTCATCGATCGTGATGACCAGGGTGTTGCGATCCATCACGCCCCAGACGTATTTGGCTCCCACGAGCCCCTCGATGCTGAACTCGTAGTCGCCGTCAGCCGGGAAGTCGTGTTCGATGAGCATGCCGCCCCGTGTCCCGAACGGTAGCCCCTCGAGGTGCACGTACTCACTCGCGGCTGGACTACCCGGATACACCTTACTGGTAGGGCGCGCGGCGGGATTGCCGACTGCCTGGATGCTCACCTGGCGCGCCGCCGACAGGTACTGCTGGAGGAATGACGGCGATACCTTCAGCACTTCGGCCACATTGTCGAAGCCGTCGGCCTTGTCGTCGCGCGGCAGGAGCGCTGCGGGGTCGATATCCACATCGAGCATCTCGGCCACGGCATTGGCGTACTCGGTGCGATTCAGCCGATGCAGCATGACGCTGCCCGGATTCGGGTGGGCCGCTGCCGCCTGGTCCAGTTGGGTTTCGAGCGCCCGCACGAAGGCCTGCCGGGCCGCGGGGGCGGGCTGCGGCTTGCCGGGCGGAGGCATCATGTTGCCACGCAGCTTGCGGACCGCCTTCTCCCAGATCTCGGCATCCGCGGGCACCGCATCCGGCGACATTGTGTCGAATGCGACCCCTCCGGCCCAGTCCGAGGAGTTGTGGCAGTCCCCGCAGTAGTCCTGGAGAACGTGCCAGTTGGCGCCGACCGCGCCTGCTGCCGGCGCACGCGCGGCGGAGGATGTGCTTTGTCCCGCTGGCGGACTTTGTCGCGTTGGCGGGATATCGGCCGCTCCTGCACTGGCGGCCGCAGCCACCGCGCACAGGATCGTCATCAGCAGTGGGAGCTTTCGCAACGGCATGTCTATCGGCTCAATCGCTGGATCTCGTTGATGTGCAGCCAGGCGCCTTCGTACGCGGTTTGCAGGAAGACCGCCGGATCGCCCCATCTGGCATCGAACTCGTGCGTCGGATGGGAGCTCAGCAGCTCCTGCCACGTCTTGCCGGTGTAGTAGTTCTTCGCGATGCGCCCCAGAACCGTCCGGCACAGATCCAGTTGCGCTTGCAGATCGGCCTGCGTGCGTATCGGTCCTTCGCCCGGCACGATGCGGGTGGCGGAGTTCGATTTCGCAATCAGGGTCTGGAGGGCCGACACCATGCCGCCCAACCATCCGCCCGTGCAGTAGTCTGCTACAGGGTAGGTGCCACCCGAAACAACACCTCCACCCACAAGCACGTTGTCCTTCGGAAAGAACACGTACAGGTCGCCGTCGGTGTGTGCCTTGGGGAGGTAGCCGTATTCGACCGGGTGCTTTCCGACGGTCATCTGCTCGGTGCCGTAGAAGAACGTCCTGGTCGGCAACGCACGCGCGGGCCTTGGCGCATACGTTCGATTCTCCCACTTGGAGATCACCTGCGTACCCAACCAGAGTTTGGTGTTCTCGTGCGAGACGATCGTGGCCCCGGCTTTTCCGAACATCTCGTTGCCGCCGGTGTGGTCCCAATGCCAGTGTGTGTTCAGCAGGGTCGTGACCCGGCGCGCTCCCGATTCAGCCTTGAGGCGACGCTCGAGCTCAGGCGCCGCCTCCGGGGAGCCACTGTCGACCAGCAACAGTTCGTCACGATCGCCCGCCGCAACGGCATTGCCGCCGGCGCCCTGGAACAGCCACAGGCCATCGCCCAGCGAGATGGATTGAATGGGGGCGGCGCCGCGTGCAAGGGCAGTGCGGGAGACAAGAGTGTCTACCGACAATCCGGCGGCCGCGGCAAACGAGGTGGCGAGAAGGGTCCGGCGAGTCAACCGCTCGGGCATGGGCTGGCGTAGTACGAAGCGCTGCTTAACACAGCAAGTGAGTCCGGAAAGCAGACAACAATGTGCTGAGGTGGGCCCGGGGAGTCAACGACCGGGGCCGCCCGCGACCGCAGCGGGGAGCGGTGACTGCCAGTAACCCCATGATAGTCATAGCCTGCCGGGACGGGAGATTCTCCTCTTGACCGGCTTTCCGGCGCTATGGCCTGATCCGGGTACTGTGTACGCTCCCCGCAGTCAAGGACGAGGACTGATCCGGGCCTTCAGTGGCGTCCTGGCCCTGGCCTGGGGTGTCGTCCCCGCCACGACCCCGGCTGCAGAAAGCGATGCCTCATTGCCGGAGGTCACGGTTCAGGCACAGCGGGAGTTGATGGAGTCCCGTGCGCGTCAGTACGTGAGCGACTCTCTGTATCTCGAGAACGGCGAAAGCCCGGCAAGATGGACCTCCCCCGTATGTCCGGCTGTCGTCGGGATGGATCGTGACCAGGCGGAGTTCGTCCTGCTGCGTCTGTCCCAGATCGCCAAAGCGGCGGGGGTCCCCTTGGCCGCTGCGGACTGCTCCCCCGCGAATCTGACTGTGTTCATCACGGCGGAACCCGCATCGTTTCTGAAGAAGTGGTCGAAGATGCGCCACGACCGGATGTTCGGGGATGCCGCGCCACGAGCCGTAAACGCCTTCATCGATACACCGCGGCCGGTCCGTGTTTGGTACAACACCGTGCAGGTCCCTGCGGGCGGCGCGATGACTGGGGACGAGCACGTCGTGACCGCAATGTTCGGCGCCGGCTCCCCTGATATGGGCAACCTGGGGAATTTCGGAGCCAGGGCGCCGGTGTTCACTGGCGAAGGCACGGGTGATTCCAGAATCGTGCGGACGGCCGCCCGGGCCCTCGAGTCCGCCATCGTCGTGGTGGACAAGACGCAGATGCAGGGCGTCAAAGTCGGGCAGCTGGCGGACTACATCGGGATGAATACCTTCGCCCGGATCAAGCTGGGGACGCATCGGGGCGATGCGCCGACCATTCTCGGGCTCTTTCAGGGCCAGCCAGCCGAGGCCCCCGCGGGCATCACGCCTTGGGATTCAGCTTTTCTGGAGGCGCTCTATCACACCAATCCCGCCCTGACCCAACAACGGGGGCCCATCGTGACTCGCATGGTCAGTCACATTGTCCCCGAAACACCGCATTGATCCGGCAGGTCAGGCTGGCTGACGCGGGAGCTCGAGGTCGAGCAGGCGTTTCAGGTCCTGAACCCCGCGGCGACTGACGCGCACCGCGCGGCTGTCCAGATCCTTCGTCAGCCATTTCTTCTGCAGCGCCATTTTCAGCAGCGCTGCGCCGAGCGCGCCACCAATGTGAGGGCGCCGCTCCGACCAATCCAGACAGGCGAACGCAAAGCGCCGGCGCGAGCTCCGTGCTCCCGTAATATCGAGGCCCAGTGAGGTGAGACAACTCACACCCTCTGAGGTGAGGTCATAACCGTTGCCCGTTGCCGGCTGCAACCAGCCTCTCGCCTCGAACACATCGTGCAACGAGACGGCGACGGCGCCAGCGAGGTGGTCGTAGCACGTTCGCGCCGCGCGCAGGGGCTCGGGCGTGCTGGGCCGGAGTCCCGTTACCTTGACTCCTGCCACGTTCAAGAGGGCTTCGAGGGCGCCGGCAACTTCAGCACCACCCAGACTGTAATAGCGGTGCCTTCCCTCAGCCGCCACGTTCACCAGTCCATCTTCCCTCAGCCGATTCAGGTGTGCACTGGCGGTGCCGGGAGTTACACCCGCGACGACGGATAGCTCGGTGCTCGTCAGAGCCCGTCCGTCCAACAGGCAACACAGTATGCGAGTCCGCGCCGGCTCGGAGATGGCGGCAGCGATTCTGGCAACGCGGTCTTCGACGCTGGCTGCAGTCATACTTTGATCGTAAGCAAATCGTCGCCGCGAGCCAACCCCTAGCATGGCTCCCGACGCCATACGACCAACGTCGAAACCTGAGGATGAGTCGCGAATGCTACGTCGCAGCGCCATGAAGGCACTCGCGTCCTTCGCCGCCTTTGCAGCGGCAACGCGCGCAGGCGCGGCGGAGTCGCATGACGCGCCTGCACCCAAACCGGCCACGCCCGAATCTCCAACCCCTCGGAGTCAGCGCACGATGATCACGTGCTTCATCCGCTATCAGATCGATCCTTTCCAGCGAGAGGCCTTCAAGGAATACGCGCAGGAGTGGGGCCGCATCCCCGTGATCAGTGTGGATTACTCACGACCGCCTGCGGGGCCGGGCTGACGCGCGCGGCGGCCGGCTTGCGACGAGTCGCGAGCTTGCGGCATACGACATAGAAGATCGGCGTGAACAGCAGGCCGAACACGGTCACCCCGATCATTCCGAAGAACACCGCAATTCCCAGCGCCTGACGCATCTCCGATCCGGCCCCCGAGCCGAAGGCAAGCGGGGCCACCCCGGCGATGAATGCCACCGAGGTCATCAGAATCGGGCGCAAGCGCGTCCGCGCGGCATGCGCAGCCGCCGCTGCCGGTGTCATGCCGAGCCGCTCCTCGGCCTGCCGGGCGAATTCGACAATGAGGATGGCATTCTTCGCGGCCAGTCCGATCAGCACCACCATGCCGATCTGCGTCAGGATGTTGTTGTCGGTGCCGCGCAGGTTCACTCCCAGCATCGCCGCCAGCAGGCACATCGGCACGATCAGGATGACCGCCAGCGGCAGCGCCAGGCTCTCGTACAACGCCGCCAGGAAGATGAATACGAACACCACGGCGAGCACGAAGCTCTCGATCGCGGAGTTGCCGGCGAGCTTCTGCTGGTAGGCGAGGTCGGTCCACTCGTAACTCAGCCCCGCGGGGAGCCGCTCACGGGCCAGGCGTTCCATCGCGTCCATGGCCTGACCCGTCGAGGCGCCCGGCTTGGTGTCACCCTGGATATCCGTGGCCGGATACAGGTTGTAGCGTGTCACCTTGTAGGGTCCGACCGACGGTTTGAAGTTCACCACCGAGCTCAGCGGCACCATCGCACCCGAGGCCGAGCGGGTCTTGAGGTTGCCGACCCACGTATCGTCCTGGCGGAACGCCGAGTCCGCCATCGCAATGACCTGGAACGTGTGTCCGAGCAGGTTGATGTTGTTGATGTACGTGCCGGCCAGGTAGGTCTGCAGCGTCGCAAACACGTTGGCGGCGGGAACCCCCAGCATCTCCGCCTTATCGCGATCGACCTGCGCATTCAGGCGCGGGCTGCGGCTGTTGAAGTTGACGTAGGTGTTGGTGATTGCGGGGTCTTTTTCCGCGGCCTCCGCCAGATCGCGCGTGGCCGCTTCCAGCGCCCGGTATCCGAGCCCGCCACGATCTTCGATCATCATGCGGAAGCCGCCGGCGGATCCCAGGCCCATGACGGGGGCAGGGGTGCTGATGCGAATGTCCGCGGCGGTGATCACGGCAAGCCGCTTCTTCAGGTCCGCGGTGAGTTTTGCGGCGGTGAGGCCCTTTTTCAGCCGCACAGAGAAGGGCTCGAATATCGCCCACAATTGGCCGGAGTTCGAGGAGTTGTTGAAGCCGTTGCCGTCGATGCCGGCATAGACGGACGCAGACGACACGCCGGTGGTATTGAGGACGATGTCTACGACCTGCTGAACGACGGCATCCGTGCGGGCCAGCGTCGCCCCGGCTGGCAGCTGGATGGAGATGGCCACGTCACCCTGGTCCTGCTGTGGAATGAAGCCGCGGGGAGTGTCCAGGAGCCTCCAACCCGCGAGCACCAGCAACACCACGTAGATCGCCAGCGCCGGTCCCCGACGGCCGATGACCTTGTGTGCCAGATTTCCGTAACCGGCACTGAAGCGGTCGAACCAGTGATTGAGCTTCTCGCCCGCCCGAACGAAGGGGCGCATGGCCGGCGGCGCGGCCTCGACGCCAGCGTGGGGTCGCAGGATCAGCGCGGCGAGGGAAGGGGAGAGCGTCAGCGAGACGATCAGGGAGATGATCGTGGCACTGGCGATGGTGAGCGCGAACTGCTTGTAGAACTGTCCCGCAAGCCCGCCCATGAACGCGGTGGGCACGAATACCGCCACCAGAACCAACGCGATGCCGATGAGGGCGCCGCCCACTTCGTCCATGGTCAGGTGAGCGGCTTCGCGAGGACTCAGGCCCGAGGTGATGTGCCGTTCCACGTTCTCGACCACGACGATGGCGTCGTCGACCACAATGCCGATCGACAGGACGAGGCCGAACATCGACAGGTTGTTCAGGGAGAAACCGAAGGCCGACAGAACCGTCGCCGTGCCGATGATCGCCACCGGAATGGCCAGGAGCGGGATCAGTGCCGTGCGCCAGCGCTGCAGGAACAGAACCACCACGATCACGACGAGGATGGTTGCGACGATGAGGGTGCGTTCGACCTCATCTACCGAGGCGCGGATGTAGGTGCTGGGGTTGTAGATGATCTCGTACGCGATACCCGGCGGAAATTCAGGTTGCAGCTCCTTCATGGTCTGCTGAACCGCGTCGGCGACCTGGAGCGCGTTACTGCCTGGGGCCTGAGTGACGCTCAGGGACACGGCCCTGACGCGGCTCTTGAACGCGTTGACGCCGTAGTTCTGCGCACCCAGCTCGACCCGGCCAATGTCGGACACGCGGGTGACGCGTCCCTGGGTATCCCGTTTGATGATGATCTGGGCAAACTGATCCGCCGTCGAGAGCTTGCCCTGGGTCTGGATGATGAGCTGCTGCGAGGCAGGGCTGTCTGTGAAGGGCGGCCCACCAACCGCGCCTGCTGCAACCTGAACGTTGTTGTTGCGCAGGGCATCGACGATTTCCTGCACCGTCAGGTCGCGCGCCGCGGCCTTGTCGGGATCGATCCAGATCCGCATGGCGTAGTCGCGCGCGGCATTGACCCCGATATCGCCAACACCCGCAACCCTTAGCAGGCGGTCGCGAACCTGCAGGCTGGCGTAGTTCGCGATGAACTTGCGATCCATCTTCGGATCGCTCGCGAACATGTGGACGATGAGCAAGGTATCGCCGCTGCCCTTGCGGACGGTCACCCCCAGGTTCTGCACTTCCTGCGGAAGCTGCGGCAACGCCGTCTGGACCCGGTTCTGCACTTTCACCTGGGCGATGTCGACATCGGTACCCAGCTTGAAGGTCACGGTGATGCTGACCCGGCCTTCGCCGATGGAGGAGGACGACAGATACAGCATGTCGTCGACACCGTTGATCTGCTGTTCCAGCGGCGCGGCGACTTCGTCCGCCATCGTTTCCGCGGAGGCTCCGGGATAGCTGGCAGAGACCGTAACGGTCGGCGGCGCAACACGCGGATACTGATCGACGGCCAGGCCGGGGAAAGCGATTGCGCCGAGCAGCGTAATGATCACGGAGATCGCGCACGCAAACACCGGTCGATCGATGAAGAAGTGGGCGAGCTTCACGGCGCTTTCCTGTCAGTGAGCTCCGGTAGGGGGCAACTCGAGGCGGCCGTTCTCACCGCGCGAGACGCCGGTCGGGAAGGCGCTCATCGGAGCCGGTTTGGCATCCACTTTGCGCCCGGCGCGGGCCCGCTGGACACCGCTGATGATCACCTCGTCCGTCGGCTCCAGGCCCGAGCGGATGACCCGCATTCCCTCGATCAACTGGCCGATCTCGACGGTGCGCTCCGCCACGACGCCGCCCGCCCCCACGACATAGGCCAGTTGCCGCGTCTGATCGTTCACCACCGCCTGGTCCGGAATCAGCATCGCATCGGTCGGGTGGGAGGCGAAGCGGCGCATGTGGCCGAACATTCCCGGCGTCAGGAAGCCTTTGGGGTTCTGCAGCAGCGCGCGGCCCCGGATCGTGCCGGAGTTGTTGTCCAGCGAGTTGTCCAGAAACTCCATCTGGCCCTTCCAACGGTACTCGGTCTCATCCTGCAGCCGGATGTCCACGGCATTGCCGTCCGGGACCTTGCCCTGTTCGCGCTTGTACCGCAGGAGGGCCGACTCCGGTGCGTCGAACACGAATCGGATCGGATTGAGGGTCACGATCGTCGTCAGCACCGTCGTCTCCGCGGTCACCAGGTTGCCGGGCGCCAGGCGATGATACGAGGCCTGCCCATCCAGGGGGGCCACCACCCGGGTGAACTCCAGGTTCAGCGCGTTGGCATCGATGCTGGCCTGCGCCGCGGCAACATCCGCCTCCGACTGACGCTCGGTCGCGTTCAGGGTCTCCAGGTCCGCCTCGCTCAATACGTGACCCGAGATCAACGATTTGCCGCGTTTGAGCTGTGCCTCGGCATTGATCTGCGCGGCCTGGGCATGCGCAAGCTGTGCTTTCGCTTGCGCCAGCGCCGCGGCAAACGGCCGCGGGTCGATCTCGAACAACAGTTGTCCCTTGGTCACCATCTGGCCGTCGCGGAAGTGAAGGGCCTGCAAGAGGCCCGACACCCGGGGACGGACCTCGACAGACTCGACGGCCTCGAAACGACCGGCGTAGTCGTCCCACTCCGTGACCTGCTGATGAAGCGGGTGGGCTACCAGGACTGTCGGGGCTGCGTCCGGCGGCGGCGCCGGCCGGTTGCAGCCGGCGAGCAGCGCCAGCGCTAGTGCGAGGCTGAGTCGGTACATGCTCTTTGTTGTAGTGGTGCGCGCCCGGGTCGACCGGGGTGGGCAATCTAGCAAAGGCGCGGGTGTCCCGTCGGCCCTATCGGCCCGCTGTCCATTCCTAAACTGTTGATTGTTCTACGCGTTTGGGTACGCTAGCCCGGCTGGAAACTAACAATCTTTCGCATCCGTGGGGGAGGTTCTCGTGAGGCTATTCTGGCTTGCAACCGTACTGTCCGCGCTGGCCTGTTCACAGGCGCTGGCACAGGCGCAGATCGATTATTCAAAGCTCGAGATCAAGACGATCGACCTCGGGCACGGTGTCTATTTCCTGGGCTGGCAGGGGGGTGATTCCCTGTTCCTCGTCGGCGACGACGGTGTGTTGCTCGTCGATACCTCCGTTGCCCAGATGGGAGACAAGATCAAGGCGGCCATCGCCCGTGTCAGCGACAAGCCGATCAGGCTCGTCATCAACACCCACGCGCACGCCGATCACTTCGGCGCCAATGAGCTGATGGCGAAGGGCGGCGCCCTCATCGTCGGCCACCAAAAGCTGCGTGAACGGATGGAGAAGGGGCAATACCTCGCCGCCTTCAGGCAGACGATTCCTCCTTCGCCTCCTGCCGCGCTGCCGACGATCACTTACGCCGACGCAACGACAATCCACTTCGATGGCGAGACGGTGCAGCTGTTGCACTCGCCCAAGGCGCACACGGACAACGACACCCTCGTGTACTTCAAGCGGGCCAATGTCATTCACGCGAGCGGCACGTTCGGTGGCGATGGGAGCTATCCGTTCTTCGACATGTCCTCGGGTGGCTCGCTAGCCGGGACGATTGCTGCCGAAGACAAGATGCTCTCGCTGGCCAACGACAAGACCCGGATCATTGCCGATGAGGGGGACCCGGGGAGCACGGCGGGCCTGAAGGCTTCGCGCCTCATGCTGGTCACGATCCGGGCGCGGGTTCAGAAGCTCATTGACGCGGGCAAGAGCGAGGACGAGGCCGTGACCACCCAACCGACCCAGGACCTCGACGCCCGGTGGGTGCAGAAGGGAAGCCCCCTGAATGGGGACTTCATCACCCGGCTCGCCTACCAGTCGCTCAAGGGCGTCGTGCCTCCCGCCCATCCTTAGCGCGATCGTAAGCCGCTGATTCGACGCTCTTATTGCACCCGAGGTGATTAGAACGAACGGTCGTGCTATTTTATACGCATGGTGACCGCCCCGACGACTGAGAAAGGAATGGCCAGCCGCGAGTTGATTCTCGGCCGGGCGTACGAGTTGGCCCAGGAGTTGGGGCTCGAGGGCCTCTCGATCGGAACGGTGGCGATCAGCGCCGGGATGTCCAAGAGCGGGATGTTTGCGCACTTCGGGTCCCGAGAGCAGTTGCAGTTGGCATTGCTCGACTGGGTGGGGGCGCGCTTCGTGGAGTTCGTCAAGGCGCCGGCTCTGGGTGAGCCGCGCGGCATGGCGCGGCTTCGCAAGCTGACTGAGCGTTGGTGTGAGTGGTCGCGTGCTCACCGAAGTGGATGCGTACTACTGAGCGCTGCAGTGGAGTACGACGGCCGGCGCGACGGAGCGATCCGCGAGCACGTGGTGCGCCAACAGACATTCTGGCGCGAGGAACTCCGACGTGCGATCGGGTTGGCGGTCGATGCAGGCCAGCTGAGACGGGACACCGACACCCGGCAGCTCGCCTTTGAAATCTTCAGTCTGATGTTGGGCCTCCATCACGACGCCGGTCTGTTCGGTTATGACGAGGCTCGCCGGCAAGCCGAGCGGGCACTCGACCGGCTCTTCGGCAGCTATGGACAGGTCTAGTAAGCTCCTCAAGCTTGGCATGCTGCGTGCCGCCTTTGCGGTGGGCGGCCGCGTCGCGCCGCGATGTACAGCCGACCGCGCAGCGCGACTCTTTGCAACGCCCTACCGCACCAGCCGAGCGCGCGCACGCGCCGTTCAGACGGATGACCAAATGCAGCGGCGCGAGATCACGGTCGGGCAGCAGACCATCGCGACCTATGTTTGGGGCGAGCCGGCCCGCCAGCCCTACGTACTGCTCGTGCATGGTTGGTCGAGTTTTGGCCTGCGCTTCCTGCCCTGGGTTGCGCGACTGCGCCAAGCGGGTCTCGCTGTAGTGACGTTCGATCAGCCTGGACATGGCAACAGCACCGGCGAGTTGTGCACGCTGCCTGACTTCATCAACACCATTCATGCAATCGGGAGCCGGTACGGCGTTGCCGAGTTGGCCATCGGGCATTCCCTCGGGGGAACAGCGGTAGCGCTCGCGCAGAATGAGAGCTGGCATGCCAAGCGCATTGTTGTAATCGCTCCGGCGGCGGACATATCGGCGCAGGCCGAACGCTTCATGCGTCATGTGCGGCTCGGCTGGCATTTGCGCGAGCGGTTCTTCGGCTGGCACGAGCGCGCTACCGGGATCAAGGTGCAGGACCTGGAGCTTCGTCGCCGTCTGCCCACGTTGGGTTTTCCCTGTTTGATCGTACACGATCTCGATGATCTTGAAGTCCCTTGGGGAGACGGCGAGTTCTACGCGCGCCTGTGGAACAACGCGCGCCTCATGACGACGCAGGGCCTCGGGCATCACAGGGTGTTAGATGCGCCCGATGTGATCGATGCGGCGTTGGCGTTTATTCGCGGCGAGCCCCGAGGCGAGCGCGTCGTCGGCTCTCCCAATCTCCCTTACGGCTTTACGTGACGCGATGAACGTCGTCGTACAGGCAATCTTCGCGAGCCTGCTGCTCGCAGGTCTTTGGGGCACGAGCCGCGCGACACCCATCGCGGGCGCGGGACATCAGGCAAGCCGCCCGCGCGAGACGACCGTAACCACACTGCTGATCAGCGGTTCGGTGGCAACCCTGGTTGCGGCAGCACTGCTGTTGTGGGGGCTGTGCGCCTGGAAGGGCTGATACGGTCCAGCTCGCGCGATACACTGCCGGGTCTGTCAGGCCCCATAGAAGAGCCCCCGTGTTGCTGGATCTCTCTCCGTTGCGACGGCATCGAGACTACCGACTGGTCTTCGTTGGCCAGGCGATCAGTGGATTCGGAACGTTCTTCACGTACGTCGCGCTACCAGTTCAGGTCTACGCGCTGACCGGCTCTACGGCGGTCGTTGGTCTGCTGAGCGCTATTCAGTTCGCACCCCTGGCGCTGACCGCGCTGTGGGGTGGGGCCTTTGCGGATGCATTCGACCGGCGCCGGCTGCTGCTGTGGTGTGAAACATTGCTGCTGCTTGGAGCCCTGACGCTCTGCTTGAATTCGATCGCTGCGCATCCCAGCGTGACGCTGGTGTTCGTCGTGGCAGCGTTGATGTCGGCAATCAGCGGATTTCACACGCCTTCCCTCGAGTCCCTCACGCCGAAGCTGGTGGACCGCAGCGAACTGGCGGCCGTTTCCGGGCACCAGTCCTTGCGAGGGACGGCCGCTGCGATTGCCGGGCCGGCTCTGGCCGGAGTGAGCATTGCGGCGCTTGGCTTGCCGTTCACGTTCGGGATCGACGGGTTGACTTATGCCGCCTCGCTGGTTGCCCTGTCGGCGATTCGCTCGATGCCGCCGGCGGACGACGCTCCTCCTGCGGGGCTCGCGAGCATTCTCGGCGGCCTGCGCTATGCGGCAAGTCGTCCGGAGTTGATCGGCACGTATGTCGTCGACATTCTTGCAATGACTTTCGCGATGCCGCTTGCCGTGTTTCCGGCGCTGGCGACCCAGTGGGGCGGATCGTCTGCGGTGGGCTATTTGTATTCGGCGATGAGTATCGGCGGACTGTTGGTGACGCTGTCCAGCGGCTGGACCGCGCACGTGCGACGACAAGGCGCCGCCGTAGTACTTGCCGCTGCTGCTTGGGGATTGGCGATTGTAGGGCTGGGTTTCGCGCCTTCTTTGCCGGTGGCGGTCGCGTGTCTTGCCCTCGCTGGCGCGGCTGACATGGTCAGCGGGCTGTTTCGCATGACCATCTGGAACGAAACGATCCCGTCTCATCTGCGTGGGCGCCTGGCAGGCATCGAGCAGCTGTCCTATATGACTGGGCCGCTGCTCGGGAACACCCGTGCGGGGTTCGCGGCCGAGCGCTTCGGGCTTGGGCCTTCGATTGTCTGGGGTGGCGTCATTTGCGTTGTCGGCGTGCTCTCGTGCGTGCCGTTGTTGCCGGGGTTCTGGCGGTACCGGAAGGAATGTAACGAATGCACCGGGCTTCGCGATGGTACGGGGACGTGATATTCATCGAGGCAATGGGATCCAGACATGCGCGCCCTTCATGCAGCGGACAGGCTTACGCCGGGTTTCGAAATTCGGGTCGGCACGAGCGGTGACATCGACACACTGTGCGAAATCGACCTGGATGCCTCGCGTCTGTTCGAGCGCGCGGGATTGGAGCTCAATCTCCCCGAGGATCACGAGTTCTTTCACCGGGAACGCGCCCGTTGGGTCGAAGCGTTGGCTTGCGGCAGCACGCTGCTTGCAGTAGATCCAAACAGTCGCATAATGGGGTTCGCCGCGAGCGGCGTGCGCGACCGTGAACCCTATTTGGACCAGCTCTCCGTGCGCAGCGAGTTCATGCGGATGGGAGTTGGCAGTGCGCTGTTGGCGGCCGCCGAAAAGCTGGCCGTCGTGCGAGGAGGGCGTGCCCTGTGGCTTACGACCTATGGACACCTTTCCTGGAATCGGCCTTTCTACGAACGCGCGGGATTTGTGGTCACCGGCGAGTCGGCCTGGGGGCCGGAAATCCTGACCGAGGCGACGTATGAGCGCCGCTGGTTACCTTGTCCGGAACAGCGGATCGTGATGCGAAAGCAACTGGGAAGCGCGAGATCGACCCACTAACCCCGCTACTCCTGGTGAGGAAACGCCAGCGAGTCTGCGGACATCATGATCGTCGGAGAATCATCGACTTCGAGCGGTGGCATCTGCATCGTTTCCGCGCTTTCGCGCCGCGGCTCGAAAGGCCGGCGTGACTGCAGCCGCTGCAAGGCCAGTTCGGCCTCCAGCGGCTCGCTGAAATAGAATCCCTGGCCGTAGTCGCAGCCCATCTCCCGTAAGGCGTGCGCTGCCGCTTCGGTCTCGATCAGCTCGGCTACGGGCGTCAGGCGCAGGCTGGAAGCCATCTGGACCAGCGCGGACATCATCCCCGTGTTCACCTGATCGCCCTCGGTGCGATTCACGAACGGCCGCTCGATCTTCACAAAGTCGAACGGAAACAACTGCAGGTGGCTGAGCGAGGAGTAGCCGGTTCCGAAATCGTCCAGCATCAGCTGCACGCCGAGCGCATGTAGCCGCTCGAGCGTCTCGCGAGCCGCACCCACATTGCTCAGGAGCGCCGCTTCCGTCAGCTCGAACTTCAGGGCCCAGGGCGGGATCTGGGTCTCGCGCATCAGCGTAACGATGTAGTCGCTCAATCCCGGGTCGCGCAACGCGCTCGGCGCGAGATTGACGCTGATGAAGAAGCGCTGCTCGGGCAGCAAGCGGCGTCGCCACTGGGCAATCATCTTGCACGCCCTGAGAATCACCCAGCGCGTGATGGGCACCATCAGGCCGGCGTCCTCGGCGATGCGCAGGAATTTGTCGGGAGCGAGCAAGCTCTCGACCGGATGACGCCAGCGCAGCAACGCTTCCGCGCCGATCATGCGATAGGTGCGAAGGTCGACGATCGGCTGGAACAACAATCGCAGCTCGTGCTTCTCCAGCGCCACGTGCAGGTCCGCCTCCAGGCTCACGAGGTCGGCCGTCTGGCCCGCCATGCTTGCCGAATACGCAACGACTTTCTCAGCCGTTCGGCGCTTGGCGACCGACAGGGCGATGTCGGCCTCGCGGACGACATCCTCCGCCCGCTGCTGCCCCGAGTCGGCGCTCGTCACTCCGATGGCGGCCCTCACGCTCAGCCGATGGCGCCGCAACTCGAAAGGTGCACCCAATTCCTCTAGCAGCGCCGCTGCCGTGCTCACGGCCGCTTCGGTGGAGACGTGATCCAGGATCAGCACGGCGAACTGGTCGCCGCCCCACCGGGACAGGACGTAATCGAGCGCTGCCATCGACTTCTCGAACCGCCGGGCCGCCTGCACCATCAGCTCATCGCCGGCCGTATGGCCCAGCATGTCGTTGATCAGCTTGAAGCGGGCAATGTCCACGATGACGACGGCGAGCCGCTGGCGGCGCTTGGTGCGCACGTCTCGCAGGGCGCGGTCCAGCTGATCCATGAAGTAACGTCTGTTCGGTAAGCCTGTGAAAGCGTCGTGGAATCGGGCGTGGTCGAAGGTTTCCTGCAGTTGCAGACGTTGTTGCATCTCCGCGGACAACTGTTTGTTCACGGCGTGCAGCCGTCGGCGCGATGTCGCGAGCGCGCCTCGGGACCGCTGCAAAGACTGGCTCAACTCATGCGTACCGAAAGCGAGTAACCAGGCGAGGAACGCCAGCAAGCCGATATCTGACGCCAGATCCGTCGCCGGAAACCAGCCCGCGCGGGGGCGCACGGCGACCTGCAAGAAACTGCCGGGGACTGCGGGCGCGTAGCCCTGCGGCAAACGGATCCGGGTGATGACCGCATCCTCCAGGGGGTCGGGACTGGAGGTGATGAACGTGCGCGAGCGCGCGCTACGGGGCTCTGCCTGGCCGATCTCGAAGTCATAACCCTGATCGGCGAGGCGCGTAGGATGACTGTCGGCCACCACGTCATCGAGATCTGCGAACGAGACGGCCCACCCGCGCGACGCATCGCCGCCGATCGGCGCTCGAACCGCGACCAGCCACTGGCTTCCCAATCGCACGGGACCGAGTACCGCTGCTGCCGGAGCCGCACGTCTCGAGTCTGCCGACGCCCACTCGCTCGCCAGTCCAGCTGCATCCGGGGCCATGTTGCGCGGAGCTGTGATGGGCTTGTCGTCCGCGCTCATCCTGAAGAGGGACCCCAACGGATGCGGCTGAGCCGCGGCCTGGGGGCTTGGTGCCGTGCCAGCCGCGACCGCCGCAGACACTGGCGCCGCGCTGGGGGGCGGTGCCGTGCCGGCTGCGGCCGCTGCACGAGCGGCCAGCTCCCGCAGTTTCGGCTCGATCTTCGCAACCAGCCGTGCCCCGACGGTTGCCGCTGCCGTGCGCGCCTCCGCAGATCGATGTTGGGCGCTAAGATAGATCAGGCGCGATCCGGCGATGAGCACGACGGCCAGCACCAACACCGTGGGCAGCCATCCGAAATCGCGCCTGCGAACCTCGATCATGTCATCTCCCGCTCAGATGCCATGTGTAGTTCAGGGTCCCGGTCCAACGGGTCGTCGGCAGTACGTTTCCGGACACGCCGTCGATGACCGTCGGGCCGCCCGACAGGTGTTGGTAGTCGACGATGAAAGTGAGCTCGTTGAGTGCGAAGTGCTTCGAGACGCCCACATAGCCTTCCCGCAAATCATGCGGCGGCAACGTGACGAGCAGCCCCAATACCGTGGGTGAGGCCTGGCCGACCGCAAAGCCGCCCAGAAAGTTCAGCGGGCCATACACGTCGATGCGACCTGAAGTCAGCTGCGTGCCGAGGTTTCCGCCAAACGAATACTGGTACGAGAGGGCCGTCTGGACGTGTTGCGACCACAGATACGACAGACCCACTTTCGGAAGGTTGCCGCGCGTGGTCTCGACGTTGATCTGCCTGTCTTCCAGCGTAGCCGACAGCCGATGGAAGTAGGTCCCGGTGAGCCCGAGCGCCTCGACGTGGTATTTGAAGGCCTTCCCCCCATCGTCGCCAGCCCCTTCGTGGGCTTCGCCATAAAACGTATAGCGCTGGTCACCCGACCCGGCACTCACCGAACCGGTCAGCGAGCCGAACGACCAGTGCGAAACCGACAGCACCTGGTGCTCAGCGGCGACGCCGATCAGCTTGTCGGCATCGAAGTTGTGCAGCCACGTGATCGATCCGCCGCCACCGCCGTTGGTCCCGGTGAGCGATGAGCCGTCGGCGCTGAAGACCAGGCGGTCGAAGGACGTGCCGGCCGTCTGCGCGCTGACACCCACCGGCATCAGCGCCAACACGGCGGCGCTGGCTGTCCAGCCGGCGATCCCTCTCATCGCTTCGCGAGTGAAGGCATGGCCACGGTTGCGCTCGTGCCGAACGGGTCGGGTGTGCCGGCCCGGGCGACAGGCAGGAATGATACGGCAAATATGCGCTCCTCCTCTCCGCCCAACACGACGGCGGAGCTTGTGACCTGAAAGACTCGTGGACCGATCTCGAGGTGCTGCTTGCGACGCCCTGTCAGTCCGGGCTCCCACCAAGGCAGGCCGGAGCCCGTCTCGGGCAGCAGCCCTGCGGCGTCCATGCCGATGTGGGCACCGCCGAAAAGCCCCGCGGCCGGTTTGTTCAGCGCCAGCACCCGGGCTCGCGCGTCGAGCACGACTGCGGCGTACTCGGAGGTGTCGAGCGCGGCTTTCACACAGAACGCCTCGGTTCTGTCGTCGATGCTCACCAGCGCCAACCGTCGTCCTTTGTGCGCAACGTGCAGCACGCGAATTTGGGTTACGCGCACCTGCTCTGCGACGCGAAGCACCGTGGCCGGTGCTTCGCCGTCCGTGCCGACGATCAACTCCTGGATGATGTCCGGATAAGACAACTGCAACGCGTCGGTGAGCTCCCGTCCTTCCAGGGGGTTCTCGCCAGCAGCCAGATACTTGACGGCGGAATCGCTGGAGGCGACGACGCGCATCGTGTCGGGATCAACGAGCAACGACGGTAGGGGCATCCGCTCTATCAGAGCCGCCCAGAGCTCCTGACCCCGCTCGGCCTCAGAGCGCGCCGCCAGGATGTAGTAGTTCAGGCGCTCGAAGATCGTGCCGAGATACTCCCCGGCGGCAGCGCAGGCCACCATCGCGACGGCGAACACCTCGAGCAACACGACGACATAGCTGGACGGCGCATAGAACCCTGAGAAGGACGCGGAGTACCCGGAGCTCTGGTCTCCGAACCATCCCGGGAGCCTGGCATCGCTGCCGAACAAGCCGCTAACGTACCAACGCAGTTCCGGCGCTGCACTCAATGCCACCGCGGCGGCAACCAGGATGCTCACCACAGCCAGCAGGTAAGGGTGCCAGCGCGACAGGAAGATCGATCCGACCACCGGCAGCACGAAGATCGCCAGGAAAACAGGATTCTGCACCGCGCCGACGTGTTGCCAGATGAATCCGATGAGGATCACTCCCGCCAGGTCGAGCAGGGTCAGCAACCGCGAACGCCACCGGGTCTGCGGAGCGTTGGCAGAGGCCAACATCGTGAACGCCACATGCAATGCGCCCAACGCGAGCAGTCCCCAGCTCGCCGTTCGTACATCGATCTCGAAACCGCTGAACAGCCACGGGATGCCCGTCGCAAAGACAATGGCCACGAGCGTCATCAGCCAGATGTCATCCAGAAGATGCACGCGCGGGTTCTCCCACGTGGGTCGCGGGAGCATCTGGGTGCGTTCGGCGTTGAATCTCACGGCGGCGTTCGGCTAACGCAAATGAGATTGAGGGGCAGCGGCCGCCACCGGACGACTCACCGGGCTGCTACCGAAGTTGTTGTTGTCGAGAAACGGCTGCGCGCGGACCTTATCACCGCTCGGCGGCTGAAAGTCTTCGACGTGCAGAGCGTAGGCATGAGGACGCAACACCTGATTGCGGCGCAGGATCGGCGAATCGCCAATCACGTCGATGCCGTTGAACTTCGGCTCGATGATCGTGTTCTCGACGGCGGTGCTCACGTTCTTGACATCACCCAGTACGAACGCCAGACCGTAGCCACAGTTGTGGAGCCGATTGGCGCGCACCAGCGTATTGGCGGAACCCCGGACCATGACGCCATAGGCGCCGAGCCCCTCGATCTCGTTGTCGTCAATAATGGCGCCGCGCGCGTTCTCAGCCACGATCCCCATTGCGGAGCCGCCGGTCACATGATTGCCACGCACGACTCCGCCGGCGCCGACGAGATGTACGTCCGCCTCGCGCGCGTTGATGAAATCGTTCCGTTGCACCAAAACAGGAACGTTGCCGGCGAGCACACCAATGCGGTCGGCCGTGAACTTATTGTCGTGGATGTTTATCGCATCGTCGCGCGGGTCCGGCGCACTGCGAACGGCCCAAATGCTGGCGTCCTTGTTGTCCGTGAATTGATTGCTTGCAACGGCGGTGTTGTGGCCGGATGCCGCGAAGCGGATGCCCAGGCGGTTCCTGAGGAACCGGTTCCGTTCCAGCAAGGTGTCGCTGGCGTTCTCCGCCACTTCCACCCCTACATCGCAGGAATCGATGGTCGAGTTCGCCAGATGCAAGTGGACGGCCCGGACCAGAATCGCCGCCGCCGGACAATGGATGACCGTGATCCCTTCGATTGAGGTATTGGGACCGGAGATATCCAGCACCGGGCCCGAGACCAGCTGCTGGGCATCGATCTGCACTCCGCCCGCCTGACCGACCAGCCGCACGCCGCGACCGTTGACGAAGGCCGGCAGCGCCGTCTCGACGCTGATCTTGGGAACATCGATCGAGATGGTGGTGGGGTTCTTGGCTCCCGCCACGAGGAACAGAGCCTCCCGCAATGTCCCGGGTCCTCGGTCAGCCGCGTTGGTGACATGCACTACAGCGGACTTTGCAGCGGTACGCTCCGGCTGGGCACGCTGCAGCGCGTACCAGCGGCCAAGCAGTGCGATTGCGACGATCACAGCGAATGCCACGACCGCGATCGTTGAGCGCCGCTTAGTGGCCATTGTTCTCTCCGTGCTCGAGCACGAACACCGCGTGCCACGAACTTCGCAGGGCGCGCCGGCCAAATACTGCATTCACCGGGATAGACAACCCGGTTGCCACCGCAAGCAGCGGTCCGCTCAGGCGTGGGGAGAGTTTGCGCACATGCGGCAAAAGCCGCGTGCGGAACGGCGCTGGATCGACACCGGTGAGTGCACTGAGACGCAACCCGCACTGCTGGAACAGCTCGAGATACACATCTCGATGGCGTGCCTTGAAGATCGAAGTGTTGCAGCTGCTGACGTCGCGGTCAGGCGCCGCTTCGAGAACGACCATTCGACCGCCGGGGGCCAGATGGCGCGCCATCGACGTAACGGCGGCCTGCAATTTGGCCGGATCCAGGATGTGCTGCAGCACGGTGACCGCGAGTACCGTGTCGAATTGCGAGCTGAGCTCGAGCTCCGACAAATCCTGCACTCGAAACTGACAACGGCGATCCACGCCATCGGATCGGGCGCGACGCTGCGCCTCGGCGATCATGGTAGGACTCAGATCCACTCCGGTGACCACTGCTCCGCGCTTGGCGAGCTGACGGCTCCATCGTCCTACGCCGCAGCCGACATCCAGCACCCGAGAGCCGGCGGCCGGGTTGAGCCAGGGGTGCAAGGCAAGCCGCTGCTCGAGATGAATGGCCCGATTGTAGAATTCGGGCATTCCGTACGAGCAGACCGCCGCCAGGCCATGTCCTTCGCGCGCGAACCGCTGAGCACGGTCCTCCCAGTACACGCTTGGGGTATAGAGCCGCGGGGCGGGGATTCCTCGCACACTCATTGCAGCACCTTCTCTCCGGCGGCGGTCTCGCCGTTCTCCGAGCCAGTCCTGTCGCGATCCTGCTCGTAGTGATCCTGATAGACGCGCCGCCCGAACACTCTGAGCGCGAAATAGTTGGCAAACCCAACCGTCATGGGAGCGATGTGAGTGAGTGCGTAGCACAAATACAGCGGGACGATGGGAGCCGCGTAGGCGCGTTCGGCCCGTGGGACGCAGGTAAACAGCGCTATCAGTCCGAGCGCCAGGTAGGAGCTGGCTGCCGCGACGAAGTTGGCCGGATTCGCGAACGAGCCGCGAGGGACCAGATCGTCGAGCAGCAGAGCGTCCAGCCCACTCAGGAAACTCAACAGCAAGAGCAGGGCGCTCACGATCTTGACGAGATGCATCGCGAGCGACAGGCCGCCGACGTAGAGAATGTAGTGATAGAACGCGAACGGCGCGCGGCGAGAGATGCGAAGGATCTCCGGAAACCGTTCGATGTAGACCTTCAAAAGCCCGTGATACCAGCCGACTCGCTGCGAGAACCAGCGCGGGAGGCTCCCCGGTCCCTCCGTGCTGACGACGAGGCGACCGTCGTAGTAGATACGCTCGCCGGCGGCCAGCATCAGCACCGCATTCTCGAAGTCCTCGGCATACACCGACAGCGAGTGCCGGCCGAGAGCCTGCTCCAAAGCACTGCGGCGGTACAGAGACACACCGGAGGTGATGCTGAAGTTGGCCAGGCTCTCGCGCCCGACGCGGAATGCGAGTGCGTACTCGAACGACTGGAATCGGGCCAGGAAGCCATCCGGCTCGATCACGATGCGCGGGCACGCCGCCGCCGCCCTGGACTGTTGGAAGTCGCTGACGAACTGCTCCAGGTCGATGTCGCTGCCGGCGTTGACTCCGCGGATGCGGATGTCGGGATCGATCACCAGCACGGTCTCGATGTGGGGCGGTAACCGTTGCAGCAGCCGCTTGATCGCGCCTGGCTTTTTGCGGTTGACGCCGTCATCGAAGCAGCGCCAGCCTGCGGCACGCAGCCGCATGACTGTGTTGTCAGTGGAGCCATCGCTGATCAGCCACATCCGATCGCGGTACAGCGTGAACGCCGACGTGAACTCCTCAAGCTGGTCTTCCAGGTTGTATACCGATGCGATAATGGCAAAGGGTGCCGTCGGCACCAGCCGCGAGCGCATCGGCAGAAAGGCCGCCAGGTTGATGGACACGTTGCTCATCTGGCTGCGCTCCACCACGCCACTGGCCGCCGCTGTGTGGCGCCGGCGCATATAGAGTCGCAGGGCAAGATCGACCGCGTCCGTGTAAACAATGAGGTTGGCGATGGCAAAAACGAAAATCGAGAAGCTGACGGCACGGGCATTGGCGACAGACAGCGCGATCCAACCCGCCAGCAGTGCACACACGGCCAACGGCGGCAGCACCGACCAGGCACTGCGCCAGTTCACACGATTGCTCATGTAACGGGGCTCATGCCGTGGCAGCCGCGTACTGCGGCGCCTCCCGTTCCAATGCGGGCATTCTCGCCAACAGCTCGGCGCGCACCTCAGCCTCGTCGCCGATGTAGTGGCCATGCTCGGCGAGCACTGGTAAGGACGCCAGTATCCACAGCAGGGAACGCAGGCGAGACGGCAGGTGTGCGCCGCTTTTCTCCAGAGGCTGGAGCAGTCCCTCGAAGCGGCGCTCGATGAGGAGCACAGCCGCAGCGACTTCCGGGTCGATCGGGAGAATCTTTGCCGGCTGCTCCCAGGACAGGGCGGTGCCTGCGATTTCTCGGTGTGCAAAATGGGTATGGGGCGCGAGTTTGGGGTCCTTGGCAAACGCCGCGCCCGAGAACGGAATCACGTACGGGTACATGCCGATCTCGCAACCCTTGCGCAGCCAGCGATAGGCCTCGCGAAGGGTCACCGCGACGTCCTCCATCGACGAGTGCGGAGAACTGACGATCAGGTCGAGGAAGGGCGTGACCCCCGTCGCCAGAGCGGCCGTCAGCATCGGCTCGATATGGCGATGGATCTGCGCTTTGTTGAACTCGCCCAGCACCCTGTGCGAGAAGCTCTCGATCCCGAATCCGAGGACACGGAAGCCGGCGCGCCGCATCGCGGTGAGGCGCTCCTCCGACATCGCGTCGATGCGGTTGGTGCTGATGAACTGCAGGTGCTGCGGGATCCGGCCGGCGCGCTTGGCCGCCACGATCCCCTCACAGAGCGGCAGGATCCGACGGTCCCGGGTGAACGCGAAGATATCGTCCTGGAAGATGATGGTTCGTGCGCCGGGATGGGTTGCGACGATATGCTCGATCATGTGGAGGCACTCGTCTGCTTCCAACCGTGCGATGGGCGCAACGCTGCCCTGGGCTTCGTGCAGAAAGTTGGTGGCCGAGCAGAAAGTACAGCCCATCGGGCAATAGTTGAGCGTAATGAGCCGCACGGAACGGATCTCGGCCAGATGGGCTTCGCGGGCTGCCTTGCTGGGCAGCGACCCTACCCGGTACGCGGTTTCCAGGCGCTCCCAGTACTCCTCATACGGCATCTTCTCGTAGGGCGTCCCGTAGATGGCGTCGCGCAGCTCCTCCCGATCGAGGGCCTGCTGGGGCATCTGCAGCACCCGGCCGTCGGCACCTCTCTCTGCCGTACCGGCGATGCCTCCCAGAGGTTGCCCGGACCGCAGACGCTTCACCAGCTCCAGCAGCGGTCGCTCTCCCTCACCCAACACGATGAGGTCGAACGGTCCCAGCTCGAACATCAGCTCCGGGCGGAACGTGGCTTCCATGCCGCCGGCAACGATCAGCGCGCCCGGGGCTACGCGGCGGACGATATGGGCCAACTCCAGGTCGTAGCGAAGCGTCATGCCGGTGGTAGAAACACCGACAATGTCCCATGAGCCGCTCATGAGCTCGAGCTCGAGCGCACGCTGCGGCGGCAGGCGACAGCAGTTAGGATCAAATACCTGTGCGGTCACGCCCGCGGCTTCGAGTACGCCCACCAGCCGCCACACTCCCAATGGCGGCGCCAGGAAGGTGTACTCGCCGCAATGCGGATCGTACGGTCCAATCAGCAGTACGCGCGGCGAGCGTTGCGGCTTGGCGTCGATTGAATTTCCCCTGCGCTGATCTTTTCCGAGGCTCAAGGTCCCGTTTGTCCGCGGAGAAACGCAACAAACATGCCTGGCTGCTCGAGCCCACCGTCGGGCTCGAGCTAGGCCTACTGTGCGACCACCTTCGAGACATAAGAGCTCAGGTGAGTCGGGGAGGGGAGCGAAGGGGTCGAGCTGAGGGTGGCCAGATACAACGGCTGCGCACCCGGGGCGTTCGCGGCCAATACGTTGACGATCTGCAGGCTGGCGGTGGCGGGGGCTGCGCCTGCGGCAGGGGCCTCGCCGAGCACTACGATCCCACGGCCGAAGCCGGAGACATCCACAGCGTAAGCGACGGTTCCGGCAGGGGTGACCGGCGCAGGCGAGCCGAACGGGCGCGTGTTGTATTGCAAGCTCGAGCCGGAGCCTGATGGGCCGCGAGTCAGGACGATGTTGCCGGACGAGTCGTACCAGGCCTGATTCCCCAGACCGACGGGCGTGCCGGAGCTCCCCGCGGCGGCGTTCACTTCGCCCACCTGCGTGGAGTCGGTGTACAGGAGTTTCGAGTTGTCCGGGCTGAAGCCGAGCACGGTTTCCAGAGGCGTCACGAGTTGCGGGTTCGGTGAGTTCGATACGGCCGCCACGAAAATACCGATCGAGGTCGGCGCGATGCCCGGCAAGCCCACGTCGTATGCAACGACCTTGCCGTTGTTGCTACCGCCCAATCCCGGAGGCAGTCCGACGGTGCTCGAGGTGACTGCGACGCCTGCGGTGGGCGTGTCTATTTCAGCTTCGCCTCCCAGCGCCCTCGCATCCACGTACCAGATGCCGACGCGGCCGTTGCGGTTGGCCTGCTCATGGATGGTTGACTGATCGGTGGCCACCGTGAATGCGCTGATATCGTCGCTCGTGGCGGGGTCGCTTTGCCTCGATACCAGCACCGCAGCGCCGGGGTTGCTGACGGACGCGAGATAGAGGGACCTGTGCTGGCCGCCGGACCCGCCGGCCAGGAAATAGAGAGTCGAGGAATCCAGCGTGAAGGTCGGCTGCGAAAAGTACGCAGCCGCGGAGCCTGGGATCGTCGCAACGACGGGAGTCACCGCGGCGGTGTTCGCCGCGCTGACCACATACAGAGAGTTGCCGGAGGGGGTGCCGGCGATGACCGCAATCCATTTTCCGTCCGGGCTGACGGCGAACTGGTCGTTGCCGTTGGCGTCGGCGAGGGGCAGGGCGCCGCCAGGAAGCAAAATGGGCACCTGGGTCGCGGGGGCTGCCGTCTGCACCAACATGAGCTTGCTGGTTGCGGGGTTTGTCGGATCCATCGATCGATACACCACCGTCGCCCCGTTATCCGAAGCCGCATAGCCCTGCAACCGTGCACTGCCTTGTGTGGCGGCGCTCAGCTTGACGGGGGCCACGGCGAAATCGGTCAGATACACCTCGTACTCACCGCTGCCATTGGGATCGGAATCCGCGACAAACGTGCCGCGGAACGGGTCGTTGCCGATAAAGATCGCGGCTGCGGCGCTGGCCGTTTTGCCGCTCGGGTCGGTGACCGTATAGCCGAAGCGACTCATGCCCTTGAAGCCCGCGGGTAGCCCGGAAATGCGTACGGTGCCGTCCCCATTCACGTTGGCAGCGCCGACGCTGGCAGGTGTTGTGATACTGACGGTGAGCGCGTCTTTGTCCGGGTCGGTGGCTTTCGCCAATACGTTGATCGCGTTGCTGGTCGAGCTGGGTGAGTCGTTTCGCACGACTGTGTTGCCAGCCGTCGGTGCCTGGTCCACGGTGACCGTAATACTGATCGTGCTCGTCGTGGAATGGCCGCCACTGTCGACAGCTGTCACCGTGAATGAATCCATCCCCGTAAATCCCCGGTTCGGGGTGTAGACGAAAGCTCCCGCGGGCGTAAATCCGCTCAGGGCGCCGGACTTCGGCGCTGCTCCCTGGGTAAAGGTCACGGCTGCGCTGGCGCCTGTCGTGGCTGTCAAGGTTCCGTTCAGCGGCACATTTTCGTTGGTGCTGAACGCCGTCGCTCCCAGAGTCGGATTGACAGGGCCGCCGCCTCCACCTCCGCCACAGGCGGCGAGAGCCGCGAACGAAATGACTGACACCGCGCATCGGATACTCTGAAGCAGAGCCGTCGTTCGCACCATGCCGCTCCCTCTCACCACATGACACGCCGCGATAGTGCCACAGCCTGAACGGGCCCCAGGGAATCGTGGCATAACTACAACGCTTTCAGAACCGCAGCTTGGGCCTGAGCGCCGCGCGTTTAAGCGACAACTCTGCTAATGTTGGATGTTAGGAAAGAAGACGATCCCACGCCATGCGGGCCTGCTACCTGAAGGCCTACTGAAGGACGCCACATGCACAGCTTACGCACGCAATTCTCGGCCGCCCTCGGGCTGATCCTGCTCGCCACCACCGCGTCAGCGGACCAGCTTTTGGTGCTCGAGAAGGACGGCCTGAAACTGGCCATCGTCGATCCGGCAAAGCTGACTGTGTTGGCGCGCGTGGCCTCCGGCCCCGACCCGCATGAGGTGGTGGCGTCCGCCGATGGAAAGATTGCTTACATCTCCAACTACGGCGGCGAGGGGAGCGATCTCCATATCATCTCGCGCGTCGATCTGTCGGCTCGCAAGACGATGCCGCCCATCGACCTGGGCGCACTGCATTCGGCGCATGGCCTCGACTTCGCCGCCGGAAAGCTTTATTTCACGGCGGAGACCAGCAAGGCCATCGGACGCTACGATCCGGCGACTTCAAGGATCGATTGGGTGCTCGGCACGGGTCAGGATCGCACCCACATGGTGAAGGTAGTGCAGGACGGCGTCCGACTGTACACAACCAATGTCCGGTCCGGCAGCGTGTCCATCATTGAGAGTTCGCAGGGATTTCCCTTTGGTCCGCCACCGCCCGGTTTCCAGCCGCCACCAGCCGCACGTGCCGCGCGGAAAGTTACGGTGTGGAACAGCACTGTCGTTCCCGCGGGACGCGGTGCGGAGGGCTTCGACGTATCGCCGGATGGGAAATATCTGTGGACCGGCAATGCTCAGGACGCGACCGTGACGGTGATCGATCTCGCAGCGAAGAAGGCGGTTGAGACCTTCGCGATCCCGGTGCGCGGCGTCAACCGGTTGAAGTTCACGCCGGACGGTCAGCATGTACTTGTCTCGGCGCTTGGCAACTTCGCTTCACGCGAGTCCGACCATGCAAATCTCGGCGTGATCGACACGGGTACTCACAAGATTGTGAAGACGTTAGATCTGGGCGGAGGCGCGGCTGGCATTCTGATTTCGCCCAAGGGCGACGTCGCGTATGTGGCGGTCAGCGGCGGAGGCAAGGTTGCTGTGGTGGACCTGAAGACCTTCGAGGTCCGTGGACAGATCTCCCCGCTGGGTCAGCCGGATGGGTTGGCCTGGGCGAGCGGAAGGTAGCGGCGAGTGCCTGGGTCCGCGGCTGGCTCCCTCACGGCAGTGTTGCCGTAAACTCCTTAATCGCAGCAAGCACCTCCCGCTCGTTCGACATGAACACGTAATGCTGCGATAGATGCACTTGCAGCACGCGCCCCCGCGGAGCCATTTCCCGAAACCGTTCGACGACATTGGCAACGTAGCGGGCCTGTATGCGGGCGTACGCTGCAGCATCCGATGGTGCCCGCGGATCACCTGGCGTGGAGGGCCACGGCTTGTCCCAGATCGCAAAAATGCCAAGAGCTGGCGCTTCGATCCTGGTGTACTTCTGTTCTCCCTTCCGGATCGCCGCGCTCACATACGGTGACTGTCGGAAACTGACCTTGGGCCGACCGTCAGTCTCCGTGGCCAGGATCTGGCGGAACTCCGCTTCTGGAATCTGCACCCCGTTGTTTCGCGCGTACCATGCACGTACCGCTGAGTAGCTCACGCGGTCTGCCTCGGTCGCAGGGGGGATAGGGCGGGCGCGCCCGATTGGCTGACAACAGTGTTTCGAGGTCGGTCTGGAAGGCCGGCCAGGCCTTCTGCAGCAGCTCGGCAATCACTTCATCGGGATGGTCAGGTTGTCGGTCGAGGATCGCGATCTTCGCCTTCACGTCTTCGAGATGTTCCCGCCAGTCCCGCTGCGCGTACCAGAGCGTTGCGTCCTCAGGGTTGTGGCCGAAGTCGGCATCGAGATAAACGACTCCCGCGATCTGGTCGGGACGTCGCGAAGCGATCGAGCTCAGTTCGAGGCCACCAAACGAGTGACCGACCAGGACCGGGCGCGACAGGTGCAGTGACGAGATGACCGCGAGAACGTCGTCACCCAACTCATCCGACGTGTATCCGGTTTCCGGGGCGCTCGAATTGCCGAATCCGCGCCGGGTTATGCCGAAAACGCGATACGACCGCGCCAGCTTCGGCGCGAAGTCGTCGAACACATGAGCGGTGTGAGGAAGGCCGGCGAGTAATACGATCGGCTGGCCGGATCCGCCCCAGTCGAGGACCTCGAGCGTGACCTCCTTGCCAACATCGACCCACCGCGCCTTGTGGGGCGAGGGATCCTTGAATGATGCAGGAGTCGCCCGGGCAAAACCGGGTGCGCATGAGAGAGTCAGCGCAGCGAGGAGGAGGGTCTCCAGGGTCCATCTCGGAATGCCACTCACGAACAGTGCCATAGTTCCACCTTCCGTCGTTACACCCGTCCTCTCCCCGAGCTCAACCGGGTCGGGACGTGCCGGCAGGTCGCTCAGTCGGAACGACATTGGCATTCAGGCGAAACAGATTCATCGGGTCGTACCGGTTCTTCAGCTTCACCAGGCGCGAATAGTTGTCACCGTAGTTGTCTCGAAAGGCCTTCAGGTCGTCTTCGTAGCGCGAATTTACGTAGAATCCCTTCGTGAGCGGCTCGAGTTGGGCCCACACGGCGTGCATTCCGGCGACGTGCGAGTCCGTGTCGCTGGGGTCATCCCAACTCGTGATGAGGTCCATGTCCCACAGGGCTTCGCGGTGAAAGAACGCGGTGTCACCGGGCTTGACGCGGTGGGCTGCGCCGCCCATGCCCTGCAACTGGACGGTGAGAGGATACCCACGTGGAGTCTGGAACACCTCCACGAGCGTGCCGATGGCGTGGGGCGTGAGTGCACTCACGAGCCCAGACTTCTGGTAGTACTTGCGGCCATCCGGAAATCCTGCATCGAACATCGATTGCAGCTGGACATAGGGCGTCGCTGCGACCGCGCCCTGAGCCGTGCGCGCGAGCTTGCGAATGGGCTCGAGAGCACGCTCGCCGGCAGCGTGATCGGCCGACCAGCACACCATGATCGACAGGCTTGCCTGCGTCCCCGGCGCGGAGCGCAGGAACAGATCGGTACACAGCTCGTCTGGCTTGCGCGGCACGTATTCGGCGTAGAACTCGAGTACTTCCCGGGCGCGCTCGAATGGCCAGTTCAGCATTCCCCCGAGCACGATGGGGTTCATCGGATGCAGGCGGTATTCCAGCGAGGTGACGACGCCGAAGTTTCCTCCGCCTCCCCGCAGGCCCCACAACAATTCCGGATTTTCTTTCTCGCTGGTGTGCACGAGCGTGCCGTCGGCGGCGATGACATCGGCACCCTTGAGGTTGTCGCAGGCCAGACCAAACCGGCTGCCGAGCCGACCAAAGCCTCCGCCGAGGGTGAGGCCGGCGGCGCCGGTGTTTGAGACGGTCCCCGCCGTCGTGGCCAGCCCGAACGAGGTGCACTCCCGGTCGAATTGGCCGAGCAGCGTTCCAGGTTCGAGATAAGCCGTGCGAGCGGCAGGGTCGACACGGACGCCGCGCATCGGCGAGAGGTCGATCATGATTCCGCCGTCGCAGGTAGATTTGCCGGAGGTACTGTGACCACCTGCTCGCACGGCAGTCAACAGTTCGTGCGCACGTGCAAAGTTAACGGCGCGCATGACGTCAGCAGCGCCCACACAGGATGCAATGAGCGCGGGGCGCTTGTTGATGGATCCGTTCCAGACCCGGCGGGCTTGCTCGTACCGGCTATGTGTCGGAAGAAGGAGTTCGCCCTGCAGGCTCGCGGCGAGATCCGCAATGTCGTTGGCAGGCAGTGAGATCGCCGCGCCCGTCAGACTCACCGCCGGCTGATCCGCCGCCCAGCTACGACGCCATGGCAGCCACGCGGCGCTGGCGAAGCCCGCTGCGCGCAGAAAATCCCGTCTCTTCACCGTTATCTTCATTTGCCAGGCTCCAACACCAGTGCTCCCGGGCTGCCAGCATTCGCGGCGCTTCCGGACTTATACTACGGCGCCGTTGCCGTGGTGGGCACCACTTGAGGGGGATACTATGACGTGGTTGCAGAAGAGTGTGCGACAGCTGTTTGTCGCGCCGGTCCTGGTGGCAGTGGGTCTGGGTGCCGCGACCCTGCCGACGAATTGCGAGGCTGCGCCGACGGGCGAGCAGGGCGGTGATTGGGCATCCATCGGCAAGCTGCCCAACTGGCAGGGACTGTGGGAAATGGATTGGGAGCACAACCCGCAGCTGCTGGGTTTGGCGCCGACGGCGCTCACTCCCGTTTACCAGACCCAGCTCGAAGCCTTCCAACAGGCCCAGAAAAAGGGCGAAAACGCGCAAACGCAGGACGCGAACTGTCTGACCCCCGGCATGCCCCGGATCATGACCATGCCGTACCCGATCGAATTCCTGTTCGATCCGGGCAAGGTGGTGCTCGTGACCGAGACCATGAGTCAGGTGCGCCACATCTACACCGACGGCGAAGCACATCCCGCGGATCCCGATCCTTCCTACCTGGGGAATTCCATCGGACATTGGGAAGGCGACACGCTCGTGGTGGACACGGTTGCCTTCGATCCCTCTACCGAGATCTCACCCGGCATTCCTCACAGTGATCAGATGCGCGTCGTCGAGCGCATCCGCAAGCTCGATCCGAACCGAATGCAAATCGAGCGCACGATTTCCGATCCCAAGGTGCTGGCGAAACCGTGGAAGGTTGTGCTGCCTTTCGTGCGCGTCAAGGACCACATGCGCGAGTACGTCTGCGAGCAGAACAACCGCGATAGTGCCGATTCGCAAGGGCGAGCGGGACTGCGAATCGAGCGCTGAGTCGCGCAGGAAGCCGGAGTTGGAGAAGTGTTCGCTTTCGGACACCCGCGGTCGTCCGAGAGGACTCGGCGGAGCGTAAGTCTCTGCCTTGTCTCAGGTTTCGTTTGCCGCGGAGGTCCGTACACTACGGCCCATGTTGCGGAACTACGTGGCCGCGGCGCTGCGCAGTCTCGCGCGTAGCCGTTTGCATGCAACGCTCAACGTCCTGGGGCTTGGCGCGGGATTCGCAGCGGCTTTTCTCATCGCGCTCTACGTACGGCACGAAACGACATTCGATCGGTTCCTGCCGCATCATGAAGAGCTCTACCGGCTGTCGAACCAGATCACCGCCGGAGGGCTGGCGCCGAGGGTGACGGAGGATACGAAGGGCCCGATCATCGAGGAACTCAGACTCGAATTTCCTCAGATCCAGAGCATCAGTCAGGTGATGCGCGGCTATGACAGCAGAAACATCCTGAGGCGTGGGCGGGTGGAGACCGTCGAACCGGCGTTCTTCTGGGCCGATCCCGGGATTTTCGATGTCCTGCAGTTTCCGGCGATCGCCGGCGACCTGCACACGGCGCTGCAGACTCCGAATGGCCTCGTACTGACCCGTCGTATGGCCCGCAAATATTTCGGCACCGACATCCCGATGGGCCAAACGATCGAGGTCAATCGCCAGTACACGATGCGGGTCACCGCAGTGCTCGAGGACCTGCCGTCGAATACACATCTCACCACGGAGATGTTCGCTTCCATGCGGGCGCTGCCGCCTCTGACGCCAGACCGCGTCTACCGCACCTACGTCTATTTGCGCGCTTCCCCTCGAGCCGTGCGACAGATTCGCGAAGGCATGGAGGCGTTTCAGGAGAGGCACGCTTACGTCACCTCAAAAGTGAATGTTCAGCGGCTGACGCTCACACCGCTCCGCGAGGTCCACTTTCGGTCAGGGGGGCGCCAGATGAAGCCTGTCGGCGACCCGCAGTTGCTGCAGGCCCTCTCGCTGATCGGATTGCTTATCGTGCTCGTCGCGACCATCAACTACATCAACCTGATGACGGCGCGCGCGTCGCGCCGCGCGGTGGAGGTGGGCATCCGCAAGGCTGTTGGCGCCACCCGCACCGACCTTACGTTGCAGTTCATCGGAGAGTCGCTGATCTACAGTGGTCTTGCGATGATGCTGGCGTGCATGCTGACCGAGATCTTGCTGGCGCCCCTGAATGCATTTCTCGACACCAATATTTCATTCGAGTGGAATATACCGCTGCTCGCCTCGTTGCTGGGTGCGACTGTACTCACCGGTATTCTCGCGGGGATCTATCCGGCGCTGGTTCTCTCGGCCTTCAAGCCGACGTTGGTGCTCAAGGGCGGCGTCGTTCAGGGCCCTGGCGCGGGCACACTGCGGCAACTGCTCGTGTTGCTGCAGTTCGGGATTCTCATTGGCCTGACGATCGCGGCAACGATCATCCATCGGCAAACCGCTTTCGGCCTACGCTCCGGACTGCGTTTCGATCACGACCAGATGCTTGCGATCACGGTGCCGGGCGAGCCGGACTACTGCACGCGATCGGCGTTTTCCGATGCCGTTCGCGGGCTGCAGGGTGTGCGCGGTGTCGCGTGTTCGAATGACTTTCTCAGGAACTACAGCACCCAGATGTACCGCGCACCCGACGGTCGCGAGGTGATGCTGAAGAGCTCTTTCATCGGACCCGGACTCTTTGAACTGCTGGGGCTGAAGCCGGTGGCGGGGCGCTTCCTTTCGGCCAGCGCGGCGGATGTCTTTCAGGGCGAGGCCAGCCTGAATCGACCTTATCCCTCCGTCGTGAACGAAACGGCCGTGCGTCAACTCGGGTACGCCGATCCGAAGGCAGCCCTCGGCAAGGTCTTCGTGTCGTTGACCAACGTGAGGCCGGGAGAGCGGCACGAGATTGTCGGCGTGGTGCCGGACTTTGCGCATGATTCGGTGCGCAATGCGATCGAGCCGACTTTCTTTGCCACCGACAGGTCCGATTTCGAGCTGGAGGTGAAGCTGCGCGGGCAGGATGTGCCGGAGACGCTCGCGGCGATCGATGGGCTGTGGACAAAAACAGAACCGATTCCCGGACCTCCCTTACGTCGGTTCGTCGACCAGTTCGTCCAGGATCTCTATCTCGACCTCACGCGTCAGGGAACGTTCTACACGATTTTTGCTTCGCTGGCCGTCGTACTCGCAGTGTTGGGGCTCTTCGGTCTTGCTGCATTTACAGTAGAGCGGCGCACGCTGGAAATTGGCGTGCGCAAGGCGCTTGGCGCCAGCACGTCAGATGTCGCCGGGCTGTTGCTGTGGCGGTTCGTGAAGCCGGTGCTCGCGGCCAATCTGGTTGCGTGGCCCTTGGTCGCTTGGTTGATGTCGCGATGGCTGCGCAACTTCGCGTATCACATAGATCTGCCGATATGGGTGTTCCCTCTTGCGGCTGCCGCCGCCGTAGGAATCGCGGTGATCACGGTCGGTGCACATTCGGTCAGGGTTGCCCGCTCCGCGCCGGTCAAGGCGCTGCGCTACGAGTGACTCTGGCAGTCAAGGACGCGCGCGTGTACGGCGGCGTAGGATGTCGCGTCACTGATTCTTAGGGAGACCATCGGGGGCGCGGCGAGCACGACCGGACCGCTGATGGCAGCCATGATGTCCGAAGTCGCCGGACGACGTGGCCGAATTCCTGGTACCGAATGCGGCTCACTGGATTGCTGAAGAGAATCCTGCAAGCCTCGCCGAGGTCCTGTTGAAGTTCCTCGGCGAAGGCTGCAAGTCACTTGTAGTGCTGACTCAGTAGCGTCGACCGCCACCGCCGCCGCCGCTACGATTACCGCCGCCACCCGAGCGACCGCCCGCTTCCTGGGCTTCGTTGACCTTCAGCGCACGGCCTTCGAATTCCTTGCCGTTGAGAGCCTGCATTGCGCGCGAAGCATCGGCATTCGACATTTCGACAAATCCGAATCCGCGCGGCCGTCCCGTGTCGCGATCCGAGATCAGTTTCGCCGACTCGACAGTTCCGTGCTGCGCAAAGAGCGTCCGGAGCGAGTCTTCTGTGGTGTCAAACGAGAGATTGCCGACGTAGAGTTTAGTCATAAGAGATCTCACAGAGAGTTAAGAGAGAGAACGAATCGACCGCGCTGGTTGGGCGCGTTAGGTTGAAACTTCCGCCGTTATCGTTGCCCCGACCTCGTCGGTCGCCGGCCGTCCGGCTCGGGCGTCACGACGCGCCTGCTGCTCGTCACGAATGGCGGCAACAGGAACTCCGGTCGCGGCAGAGATGACACGGAGAATGGGATGATTCGAGCTCGTCGGGAGTCGCAGGCCGTGCAACTTTTCCCACGCCCGCAGGCGCACCGCGGCTGAATTGAATTCTGAGCGAAGCTCTTCGTAGTGTTGCGCCCGGGTGCGTTCCCTTTCCTGCTCTTCGAGCGCCAGTCGCTCACTACGGTCGACAATCACTTGCATAACAGGAGCACTCCGGGTCTGACTGAGCGGGCTGTCTGCCCTGATGGGGACGGCCACGGGTCTAGTTGTGGGCGAAGCGGAAGAAGCGCGCGGGGGGCGCAGCTGCGCTGGCGCGGCGTAGGAGCGCGCCTTCCAGCGCGGCGCGGCGGACCGGGACCGTTACGTATTGCTCAAATCCAGCCGCCAGGGCCCGGCTGCGGTCGCTGGTGGCGATGTCGTCGGTCAGCGCAATGAGTCGGGGGGCGGGCCGGCCGGACTGCCACCGCAGGGTTGCGGCAACCCGGTAACTGGCCAGTTCAGGCAGAGCGATGGTCAGCAGGACGATGTCGGGCACGAAGTCGGCCGCGAGCGTCAGTGCCGACTCGGCCGAGCAGGCCATGCGGGTGGAGAACCGTCCGATCGAATGAACCAGCGCGGCAATCGTCACGCATTGATTCAGCTCCGAAATGATCAGGACCCGGACGGGCTCCGCGGCCGCCACTCTGTCCAGAAACGGATTGCGATAGCGTGTCTTACCCGACAGGGTGATGTCAGACCACAGGTCGTCTGCGTAGAGTGGGGTCATGTAGAAGTCCTGCGGAAGCTGATAATAGAGAGTTCGGGGCAGCCCGGCTGCCTCGGTTCGAAAGGCTTCTGAGGTGTCTGGCTTTGGCCGCTGGGGGGGCGAAGTGCCGCGGGGGCCAAGGACGGGCAGGACGAAAGATTCGAGCCGAACGGGATATTACTCCTTTTACGCCGGATTTGCAGAAATATCGGGCGTCTACCAACAGTCAACGTGTCGTCACGAACGTGTCGCGGGGCGCACGTAGACCGCATCTACGCGGTAGCGGAGTCGGACCCCACAGGACTTGCCGGTGCTGCGATCGAAGGGCCGGACACCCGTGCACCCCAAGGTGGAGTGAACATGGGAGGCACCCTCCTGCAATACGGCCTTTACGGAGGAATCCAGGTCAAAAGCGCCGCTGCAGCCGGCAAACGGGCAGGGGTAGCGAAACGCAGCGCGCGAGGGAGGATGGAGAATGTGGACCTGCGTCGAGGGCTCCCAGCCGTACTCCGGCTCGAACGCCAGCTCGATTCGCAACTCCCTCACACTGGGAAAGGACACCTTCAGTGCCGGGACCGGGGCCAGGGCCTCCGGCTTGCCTTTCGAGGCTGACACCTTACTTAGTCGCATTGTCGCTCGGACCCACTGATGTGGAAGTTGCAGGAACCCCGGTGGGGGTGGCAGCCGGATCTTCGGAATCCTTGCGAACGCGCCGGTCGAGCTTGCTCTGCTGCCGCTGCTTTCGGGTCGCCTCTTTCTGGCGTTTGATGTTGGAGTAGTTGATGCGAGCCACTATCGGGATTTCCTCCGAGCGGAAGTACCACAAGCCGAAGTTAACTTTGTCATGGGAGCTCTCGCAGGGGCGGGGTAGGCAGTCATTCCGGCAGCTTACTGCCACGCTGCGAAGGATCTTCTGAGCTGTCAGGCTTTGGCCGGTGGAAGTGGGTGGCCAAGGACGGGCAAGACGAAAGATTTGCGTCTGGCGGACGATACTACTCTCATCCGGCCTGGTTTGCAGCAGTATCGGGCCATTGGCCTTCTCAGCGTGAAATAGCCCTCCGCTGGCGTCAAGTGCTGTACCGTGTCAGCGTCGTCACCTCACGTGCGCTCGGAGGCAGGTCCCATGAACGAAGTCAATCTCGCGGAGGCATTCTCGTCTTACAAGGTGAAGCCGGCTCCGCGCGCCCGTTCCGCAGTGACAGCGGATAGAGAGTTGGTGTTGAGTTGTTCCTACGGGCGATTCCAGCGCGGCGATTCGGAGGTGTTGAGGTACGAGGAGGACCTGACGGAGGACACCGGCGTCGTGGCGACGGCGTTGCGAACTCACCTGGCGGAGGCGGTCAAAGACAGTCTCGAGATTCGCCTGATCATTGCGCTCCCGTTGCAGACGCCTAACACCCTCGACAATTTGCATGCCGCCCCGCGCCCGCCCCGAACTAGTTTTCACGCGCGCAAGGACCTCGTTGGTCGCGTGACGTTTTTCGACGGTCAACGCTTCGTACTGGAGTTTCGCAAGAAGGCGCAGGCTGCCTGAGGTATCCGGTCACTGTCCAACCGGTTGTCCATCCGACGGGTTCGTAGCATGGTCCACGAGTCATTCGATGCAACGAAGGAGGCGGTGACGAGTTACGAATTCACGATGTCGTTGCGGATTCGCCATCCGGACGCGGACCCTGCCTTGATCACCCGGACGCTGGGCTTGCAGCCGCAGCATTCCTGGCGAGCGGGGGAGCCCCGACAGGGGGCGACGGGCGAGTCTCCCGGTGGCACCTATCATGAGAGCTACTGGATGTGCAGACTGGCGCGCGAACAGGAGCTGCCGACGGAAACGCCCAGCGTGGAAGGCGCGTTGCTGCAGGCCTTGAGTTCACTGCGCAGATCATTCGACTTCGTCCAACAGCTGCACGCCACTGGCGGGGCCGCCGAGATTCAAATCAACATCTTCGCGAGCCAGGAGTTTCGGATCGAGTTGCTCGCCGAAGCCGCTGCGTTGCTTGGGCGCATGGGCATCACGATGGCAATCGACGTAAAGCCTCTCGCGGCGCGGTAAGGTGGAACGATGATCGACAGAAGCTCGTTCCGCATCCGCAAGCGCCTGCTTGAGCCGGAAGCGGCGATGGCCCGCTTGCCCTACAACGAAATCGACCTGGCGGCGCGCGCGACCATTCTGTATTCGTCGGAAGACCCCGCCTATCCGATCGAGAACCTCCTCGACGGCCGCTCCGGAAGGGGCGCCACGCGCTGGTTGAGCGCGCGTCAGGACACGATCGAGTTGATCGTCATCGAGTTCGATCGGCCCGAGCATGTATTGCGTATCATCTTCGATGCCGAGGAATCGCAAACCGCCCGGACCCAACAGGTGACCATGGACTACTCCTGCGATGCAGGGGCCGTCTTCCGGACGGGTTTCGTGCAGGAATACACCTTCAGTCCGCATGGCTCGACCTATCAGCGCGAGGATCTGGGCCTCGATCTTCCGGCGGTCACGCATGTGAGGTTCACGGTCGTTCCCAACAAGGGCGGGACGGGGCGCGCGAGCCTGACGTCCGTGCGGCTGTTCAGCGACAACAGCTCCCAGCGGCTCAGCCCCCCGCTCTGAAACCCTTCGGTGGCTGGGGATTTGCCCCGGCCAGTTGCGCGATGACCGCAATCAGTCTCTCCGGGTCGACCGGTTTCGACAAATGCTCGTCGAAGCCGCTTGCCAAGGCTCGCTGTCGATCTTCATCGCGCGCGAATGCCGTCACGGCCACGGCAGGTACGCGATCGCTGCGGCTGTCCGACTCCAGTTGCCGCAGCCTCGTCAGTAGCGCATAGCCGTTTTCGTGCGGCATGCCAACATCCGCCACGATGATCTGCGGGCGGCTGATCTCGAATGCTTCGTGCGCGGCGGATGCGGAGTTGACTGCTCGCACCTGGGCGCCTGCCTCCTCGAGCAGGCGCTGGGTCGCCTCCCGTGACATGGCATCGTCCTCCACCAGCAGCACTTCTACTCCCCGCAAATCGACAGCTCCCGGAGAGCCGCCGCCCGTCTCTGCGAATTCGGTGATCCGGTAGCGTTCCTCCAAGGGTAGGTAGACGATGAACGTCGCACCGCGTTTCTCGCCGTCACTGCGTGCGCTGATCGTGCCACCGTGCAACTCCACCAGTTGCTTGGCGATGGCCAGGCCCAAGCCCAAGCCTGCGAACTGTCGCTGCGCACTGGAGTCGGCCTGGCGAAACCGATCGAAGACATGCGGAAGGAACTCGGCGCTGATCCCGACTCCGTTGTCCGTGACCTCTATTTCGACCGTCCCGTCCACTCGCCGGACCCCGACCTCGATGCGGCCGCCCTCCTGCGTGAACTTCACCGCGTTCGTGAGGAGATTCCACACGACCTGTTGGATGCGATCGGGATCGACACGCACGATGCCCACATCGGAAGGGAGCCTGGCGACCAGGTTGATCTTGCGGGCCTCCGCCAGCGATCGCACCGCATCGATCGCGCCTTCGATCGCGGGAGTCAGCAGGGTGTCTCGCAGCGCCAGGCGCAGATGTCCCGTGGCCATGCGTGAAACGTCCAGCAGATCGTCGATCAGTTGCTGTTGGGCCAGGGCGGCGCGGTCGATTACCTTGCCGCCCTCGATGACCTCCTGCCCCTGGACCTTGCCTGTGACCAGTATGCGCGACCACAACCGGATCGTATTCAGGGGCGTGCGCAGCTCATGACTTACGGTCGAGATGAACTCGTCTTTTGCGCGGTTGGCGCCTTCGGCGCGGCTGCGCAGCAGCTGAGCGGATTGCAGCGCTTCGTGCAGACGGGCATCGGTGGCCTTGCGCTCGGTCTGGTCGCGCATCACCTTGACGAAGCCATCCAGTCTGCCTTGCGAATCGCGCGCCGCGGAGGTTACCCCGCTCGCCCAGAACCGTGTTTGATCCTTCCGTACATGCCAACGCTCATCGGTAGAGCTACCGGCGTCGGCGGCCCGGCGCAACTCCTGTTCGGGTATCCCGACGGCGCGATCCTCGGGTGTGAAGAGCAGGGAGCCGGACTGTCCCAGAATCTCCTCTTCGTTGAAGCCGGTAACACGCTCCGCGCCCCGATTCCAACTGATGACGCTCCCGGTTCGATCCAACATGAAGATGGCGTAGTCCTTTGCGCTTTCCACCAGCAACCGAAAGCGGCGTTCACTCTCGCTCAGTGCGGCCTGCCCTTGCTTGCGTTCCGTGATATCCCAGAAAGCCGCCACGACCGCGATGATCTGCCCTGCGTCATCGCGAATCGGCGAGGTGCTCATCGACACGGTGCCACGGGAGCCATCCGCCCGGACGAAATCGAGCTCTTCATCCCGCACCATCTCGCCCGTGGCCAGCGCGCGCGACAGAGGCCATTCCCGTGGCTCGTACAGAAATCCATCCGGATGGAACCCCTGGAACGCGGAGTAGGTCGCGACCCAGTTCTGGCCGATGAAAGGCAGGGGGTAGGGCTGGTTGAACAGCTCCGCAGCCTGGCGGTTGGCCAGGACGAGGGCACCCGAGGGGGACTCCGCCATGAGAACGGCCGCTGGCATTTGCTCGATCACCGTTTGTAGGCGAGCCTGCGCGGCGATGATTGCGTGCTCTGCCCTCTTGAGCGCGGTGATGTCGACAAACGTGATGACGACGCCGTCGATGTGATTGTCATCAGTGCGATAGGGAAGCGCACGGCGTAGGTACCACCGGTCACTATGACTGCGGACGTCAGATTCGCGCGGGATCAGTCTCGCCATTACCTCACGCGCATCCGCAATGAGACTGCTGTCCGTGAATTTCTGCGCGAAGTCCTCCAGGGGTCTGCCGATGTCAGCGGGGATCAGCGTCAGCAGGTCATTGATCGCCGGTGTGTAACGCCGGATCTTGAGGTGGGGGTCGAGGAACACCACGGCAATGTCCGTGCTGCTGAGAAGATTGTCGAGGTCGTTCGTCATCGCCTCGAGCTCGAGGAGCTTCGACTGCAATTGCGAATTGACGGTCGTGAGCTCCTCGTTCAGCGCCTGCAACTCCTCCTTGCCCGTCTCGAGCTCCTCGTTGGCGCTCTGCAATTCCTCGTTGATGGAGACGACCTCTTCGTTCGAGGCTTTCAATTCCTCGTTGGTCGCTTCGAAAGCTTCCACACTGGTCTGCAGCTCCCGTCGCAGCGTGCGCGCCTCCTCTTCGAGCGCATCGTCGGGGCCGCTGCGCACTGGGACTTGGGCGGGCGCACTCACGGAAGACCCGGTTTGCGACGGGCGGCTCTCGAAGCTCACTCGAAAGTGTTCGGGCGCGCTCGCTGGCCGGAAGGGCGCGGCGGTCACCTGGATCACGCCTTCATGTCCGGGCAGCGTTTCCTCAATCGTAATGGCGCGCTTCTCGGCCTCCGCACGACGCAACACGTTACGCACGGCAGAGCGCAGGGGCGTGCGTACCAGTTCGAGCAGGTTCTGAGTGGGCTCTCCTGCGGGTTGCGTGAGGTAGGGCTCGGGATTCCCGTGGAAATAGACGATCCTCTCGTTCGCGTCGACCACGGCGGTGGGTGGGCCGAACTCCGCCAGCAACGCCGTTTGAATGGCCACCGTCGCCGACGGCCGTGGGAGGGTCACCGGCGCCGGGATGTTGGGTCGCGCGCGTCGTTCGGGCGAACGAATCGGCGTAAGGTCTGCGAAACGGTGCTGCGTGCTGCCGACCCGCCGATAGATTCGCCAGCGTTTGCTGACTACCTCGAAAATCTCATCCGCATCCCCGAGTGTCTCCGCATTGCCCAACAGCAGGTACCCGCTGTCGCGCAACGCGAAGTGCAGCAGGTTCAGCGCTTTGCGCTGCGCTTCCGGTTCCAGGTAAATCAGCAGATTGCGGCAGGTCGCCAGATCCACGCGCGAGAACGGCGGGTCGCGCAACAGGTCCTGGGAGGCGAACACGACCTGCTCGCGCAGCTCCTTCTTGATCCTGTAGGTGTGCTCGTCCTTGTCGAAGAACCGCTCCAGGCGCTCCGGAGGGAAGTCGGCCTCGATGCCTCCGGGGTAGACCCCGGACCGCGCCAGCGCGAGGGATCTGTCGGCCGTGTCGGTGGCAAAGATCTTCACATCGATGCGCTTACGCGCTCGGGCGGACTCCTCCGCAATCACCATCGCGAGGGTGTAGGCCTCCTCGCCACTCGCGCAGGCGGTGACCCAGGCCCGAATTGGATCATCCGACGCGTGCTGCTCGACGAGCGGACGTATGACCGAAACGCGTAACGCTTCCCACGCCCCCGCGTCTCGGAAGAATCCAGTAACGTTGATCATCAGATCGTTCGCCAGCGACTCGGCTTCTCCCGTGTGCTCGCGAACGAACCCGACGTAGGCGTCGAGTTCCGGGATGCCGACCAGGCCCATGCGACGCTGAATGCGTCTGAGGACCGTCGAAGGCTTGTAGGGTGCGAAGTCGTGCCCGGTGCGCCCCCGCACGAGACTCAGGATCTCGGTCAGGTGTTGCCGGTGGCGCTCCAGCTCCTGAGCCGCCCGCGTTCGTCCTTTGGGATCGAGTTCGAGGTAGGGCTGTTGTACGAAGCGCAGCAACAGACCCGGGATGTCCTGCGCCGGCAGAACCTGGTCTGCGTACCCCGCGTGGATGAGGCTGCGCGGCATTCCCGGGAATTCGCAGCTGTCAGGGTCTTGAGCAATACACAGTCCCCCCGAGGCCTTGATGGCCTGGGCGCCCGCGGTGCCATTGGTACCCATTCCGGAGAGCACCACGGCGATGGCCTTCTCTTTCTGCTCCTGTGCGAGCGAACGAAAGAAGTCATCGACCGGCCGGCGGTGTCCGGGCCTTTCAGTCGGCTCGCCCAGGTGGAGGCAGCCGTCCTTCAGGGTGATCGTATGGCCCGGCCGGATCACATACGCGTGATCGGGCTCGATTCGCATGCCATCCTGGATCTGGGACACGGGGATGGAGGCGAAGCGGCCCAGGATCTCGGCCATGAAGCTTTCGTGATCCGGGGAAAGGTGCTGGATGACGACGTATGCCATGCCGCTTGCGGCGGAGGTTGCACTGAAGAATTGGCGCAACGCTTCCACCCCGCCGGCTGAGGCGCCGATACCGACTACGGCGAACGGCAACTTCGCGCGAGGGGTGAAGTCGACAGGAGCGGAGACATCATCGCTGGGGGCGGAGGGCGCGGTCGCCGGACCATCTGTCACATCCGATTCGGCCACGTACGCACCTCTGCCGGGATTGCAACATAGGCATAGCCCATGCGCAATCTAAAGTCACCTCTAGGGCCAGCGTCGGCCATGCGGCCCTCGGGCGACGCTCTCGATCATGGAAGCCAGCTCGATGGGTTCGACGGGCTTGGACAGATGCAACTGATACCCGGCATCGATCGCCTTCAGCCGATCTTCGGCGCGCGCGTAGGCGGTGAGGGCGATCGCGGGAATGTGGGCGACTCCGTTGCCCATCGAGCGAACGCGCCGAATGAGACTGTAGCCGTCCTCGAGGGGCATGCCGATATCACTGACCAGCACGTCGGGCCTGTTGCGCACCAAGGCAGTCAGGGCTTCGTCGACGGACGCCGCTGTAATGACCCGAGCCTGGTGCTCTTCGAGAACGCGTTGTAACAGCGCTCGCGCATCGGACTCATCGTCCACTACCAGTACGGTCAATCCCTTCAGCTCGATGTGCTGCGATGTGCTGAGCTCCGGCAGGGCAGTGGCCGATTGCGTCGGATGCGCCGGCGGCGTGTCAGTTTCGTCTGCATCGAGGCCGGCCGGCATCAGCGGCAAGGCGACCCGAAAAGTCGCACCCTGACCGTGGCCGGCACTGTTGACTGTGATCGAGCCGCCGTGCAGCTCGACGAGTTGCTTCACGATAGACAGCCCCAGCCCGAGCCCACCGTGACGGCGGGTGGTCGAAGCATCGGCCTGACGAAACCGGTCGAAGATGTACGGCAGAAATGCAGGCTCGATGCCTTCGCCGTTGTCAGTGACCTCGATCTCGAGGTGCGAGTGGGTGCGGGCGAGGGTGAGGCAGACTTGCCCGTCCTTGGGTGTGAATTTCACGGCATTCGCGAGCAGGTTCCACAGGATCTGCTGCAGACGATTCGGATCGCCCCGAATGGCTCCGGCGGTCGGATCGAGAACGATCTGCAGCCGTATCGCTTTCGCTTCTGCGGTAGGTCGGAGCGTTTCCACCGTCGCGTTGACGACCGGCGCAAGGTCGATCCTTTGAACATCCAGGCGCACCTTGCCCGAGATGATGCTGCTCATGTCGAGCAGGTCCGCGATGATCTGACTTTGCGAGCGAGCATTGCGCTCGATGATTTCCAGAGCACTGACCACGCTGTCGGGCAAGCCTGCGGTTTGCCGCAACACTTGTGTCCACCCGAGCACGGCGTTGAGCGGAGTGCGCAGTTCGTGACTGAGTGTCGCCAGGAACTCGTCCTTGATGCGACTCTCGCGCTGCGCATCGGCTCGTGCCCACCGCTCGGATCTCAGCAACTCCTCGCGCTCGGTCAGGTATTCGCGGACTTGATATTGCCGCTGGCGTGCGCGGCAGTTCGATCGCACCAGTGAGAGCAGCGTTGAAGTTCGAACAGGACGCTCGATCACACTGACATTGCCGAGATGCGACATGATCTGCGCGAGCGTGAGCGGTTCGTTACGCGATCTCGAGAGCACGATGATTGGCAAATCCGACCACATCTGCTGGTCGGCCACGTAGCGCACGAGGGGCGCTGAATCGGCGATCAGTGCCTCTTCCGACAGGATGACGGTCCCGACGCCGTGGTGGGCTTCACGACAGAGCTCGGAGACCGTGCTCACCAGCAGGAAACCAATGCGGCCTGCCGAGAAGAGCTTGCCCATCGCCTGCCCGTCGGCAAGCGTCGGCGGCAAGACGATCACGCGCATCTCCTGCGCCAATTGGGCGGTGTCTTGAGCGTCCTCGCCGCTCATTGCGGGGTCGTTTTCATCAGGGGCCGGCCCTTGCCCACGTACTTGGGGACGCCCGTCAGGATTCCTTCGAACTCGCTGAGCGGTTCTCCAATGATGATGCCTCGGCCGTCCATGTCGAGCTCGCGAATGCTGCGTTCGTGGGCGCCATTCCTTTTCTTCACCACGGAGATGGCGCGACGAACGCTGCCTCCGGCTTCAAAGTAGCGGAACAGGATCACGTTGTCGGCGAGGTAGGTGGTATCTACGGGCGAGGACATCGTCCCGACCATCCCGGATTGGGTGACCGACAATATCGTCACCACGCCCAACAGCCCCAGATAGGACAGCAACTCGTGCAGCTGCGCCGTCAGAAATTTCTCTTCGGGCATGGCGTTGAGATAGCCGTTGAGGCTGTCGACGATGATGATCTTCGCCGGCTTACCGAAGTCGTCGAGCCCCTCGGCGGCACGCCGTACGATGGCCGCAAACTCACCGGAGGAGAGCTCCGCCGGATCGACCTGCTGGACCGACATCAGCCCTTTGGCGAGCGCATCGTCGACGTTCAGGCCGAGCTTGCGCGACCGGGAGCGTAAGGTGCCGATGTTTTCATCGAAGACGAACATCGCCGATCGCTCGCCGCGTGCGGCCGCGGCCGTAGCGAATTGAGTCGCCACCGTCGACTTGCCCGACCCCGCGGGCCCCAGCAGCAAAGTGCTCGTGCCAAAGGGCAGGCCACCCCCCAGAAGAGCGTCGAGCTGAGGGTTGCCGCTGGGGGCGTCGCCCTCCTCGAACTCCTTGTTGTGCTCGGCCGCGACCAGGCGGGGGAAAACATCCAATCCACCGCGCCGAATCGCGAAGTCGTGGTACCCCCCTCTAAAGGAGACGCCGCGCATCTTCGTTACACGCAGCCGCCGGCGCTCGGCCCCATACTGATTCGCCAACTGCTCCACGAGCACGACGCCGTGCGCGATGCTTTGCAGGTGATCGTCCTCGATTCCGCCCGTCCGGTCGTCCAGCATCAGCACCGTACAATCGTGGCCGCCGAAAAAGTGCTTCAGGGCCAGAACCTGACGGCGATAACGTAGCGCGTTTTGCGCGATCAGGCGTAGCTCCGAGAGCGAGTCCAGGACCAGGCGCTGCGGTCGATGTTTGCTGACGGCCGCGATCATCGCCTGGGTCGTCTCACCCAGCTCGACCTCGGACGGATTGAAGACGGTGAGCTGGGCTTCCGGAGACAGATTGTGCTCGGAGGGGATGAGCTCGGCGACGCGAATTCCCGAGATGTTCCAGTGGTGGCTGCGGGCGACCTTGTCGATCTCCGCCTGGGTTTCCGAGAGAGTGATATAGAGACAGCGCTCACCGCGTCGGACGCCTTCCAGCAGGAATTGCATGGCGAGGGTCGTCTTGCCCGTCCCCGGCAGACCGGTGACCAGAAACAGGCAATCCTGGGGAAACCCGCCGCGAAGAATGTCATCCAGGCCGGCGATGCCGGTTGGCACGATAGGTTCCGCGTCGGTCATCGCTTCCTCACTGTTGCATCGGGGGCTGGGCACACCGTTGCGGCCGGCGGCTTCGCAACGGCATATAACGCTCGGAGTCGTGCATTGGTTCGCCCTCCGGAGCCGAGTTTGGCACCCCCTGGCTCACCGAAACTCGCCGGTGCGGTTCAGCTCACGCTGGGACTCTTGTATTATGTCGGGGGTTCGGCTACGGGGAGTTCCAATGAGCAAAGGTATGGATCAGAAGAAGCAGGACAAGAAGAAACCGCAGAAGACCTTGGAGGAGAAGCGAGCCGCCAAGAAGGAGAAGAAGGCGGCCAAGCGGTAGACAGTCTTGGCCGCGATGGCTACGGCGCGCGCGCCAGCTCGCGCCGCATGCCTCCTTCTCGCGCATTTTCACCAGCACTACGGCTGCTCACTCGGGAGTCACTCATGCCCAAGGTCACGTATCAAATCGTTCAGCACGACGGCGGCTGGGCCTACAAGGTCGATGAGACATTTTCCGAGCCGTTTCCGACACACGATGCGGCCCGGCGCGCAGCGGAAAACGCAGCGAGCGAGCAGCGTGTACCAGGCTCTGAAGTCGAGATAGTCTACGAAGACAAGAAGGGCCGATGGCACGATGAGCAGTCACGCGGCGGTGACCGGCCCGAGACGATCGTCAAAGGGTGAGCCGCAGCTAGCCGCTACAGCGGCCGTCCATCGGCTCAGCGGTCCATTGCACGGGACCTCGGCAGGAAAGTCCGTGTGCAGTATAGCTCCAGCACCGTCTGTGCTGGATCCGGCCGACGCGGCACAGCTCATCCGCCCACCTCGTGATCCCGCAACGTAACCGCCACGACGGGGCCTGCGGTCGCTCCTCTGTCCGTGCTCGCATACACTGTTGGCAAAGTCAGGTCATTGTCAGTTTGCAAGCCGACAGGAGACTAACACGAAGGCTCAACAGTACCCGCGGACGTCAGCCTCCGATGTGTGGCTGGGCTCTGAACGCCGGAGGCGCTGCGCGTCGACGCCGCCTGAAGGTGTCATTGAGCGTCGTCGGATCTACTTCATGCACTTCGTTGACGGAAACCTCTACAGCGGCTGGTATCGGCGGATGCCGGGAGGTCGCGTCGAGGTGTTCACGCGCACTCACGTACGCTGCACATTCATTGGGGAGCTCTCCGTCGAGGAGGAAGCGCGTCGTCTGTTGGAACGGCTCGTGCGAGAGACCGATGAGGTTCCGATATCGTTGGAGGCGCCGGAGGACGCCCAGTAGGCGTCAGTAACCCGGCTTCGCAGCGGCTCCTGACAGGGATCGCAAGCGATCCGTTTCCCTTTTGACCGCCTTGTAGCACTCGCAGCTCAGCTCCTCGAGCGCGTCGCGGTCGACGACCGTGATGCGACCGCGGCTGTAGCGGATCACGCGTTGCTTCTGCAGCTTGCCCGCCGCATCCGTGATCCCCTCGCGACGCACGCCGAGCATGTTTGCGATGAGCTCGTGGGTCATCACCAGCTGATCTGAATTGGACAGGTCGAGCGACAGGAGCAGCCACCGGCACAGTTGCTGATCGACCGAATGGTGACGATTGCAAACGGCCGTCTGCGCCATTTGCGTGATCAGTGACTGCGTGTATCGCAGCATGACCTGCATCAGCTCGCCGTGCCGCTCGAATTCGCCCTTCAGACGTGCCCCGCTCAACCGATAGGCAGTACCGGCACTCTGGACGACGGCCCGGGTCGTCGTACTTTCCCCGCCCATGACCATCGATATGCCGATGGCGCCGTCGTTGCCGACCAGGGCGATTTCCGCCGACGCACCGTTTTCGAGCGCGTAGAGGAGGGCGACGATGGAGTCGGCCGGAAAATAGATGTGCCGCAGCGGAGCCCCGGATTCGTAGATGACCTCGCCGGCGCGCAGTTTGACGGGTTTGAGGTGCGGAAAGACGCGATCGCGCACAGCCTCCGAGAGCGAGTTCAGCAGCCGATTATCTTTGGGATGGGAGGTAGGGGGCATGAAAGCGCACTTTGGGCCGCGTAGAGCCTTGGAGTGTAGCGGTCCAGGGCAGTGTCTGCGGCCTAATGTGCGCGACCGTACCGACCGGGATGGGCTCCGCGGCCCATGTTGGGGAGATGTCTTTCCCCCCTACCTGGACAGTGGTCGACGAATTCAACCGCAATGCGAGCTCGGGTGAGGCTGCGCTGCGGGAGCATCGAAATCGTTGTTTGATGGAGGCGCAGGAGCGCGCCGCCCGTCTGCAACTCGATCGCGAAGGGCTCCGAGCGGAGTCGAAGACTCCCACTGTGCGCATCCGCGCGTGGGAGCAATTCCACGGCTTGCGTCTTCCGTCTGACGCAGCGCATCCGATTGTCGACGTCATCGCGACTGCCACGGGCTTGACCCGCGCGGAGGTCGAGTCCGAGCAACACGCCCGGACTGCGAGTTCGACTCTCCGGCGCTGACTGGCGCACCTCAGGTCCCACAGCTTACCTACCTCGGAGGTCCGATGATGCCCCCACCAGTTCGTCTGGCGTTCATCGGCAATTCTCTGCCGCGACGCTGCGGGATCGCGACGTTCACCAGCGACTTGCGGCAGGCCGTCGCGCGGTATCAACCCGAAGTCGAGACATCGATCGTGGCGATGACCGATCACGGCCAGACCTACGCCTATCCGTCGATCGTCCGCACGCAGATCGAAGTCGACAAGCTCGAGGACTACACGCGGGCCGCGGAGAACCTCAACGAGGGACGCTTCGACGCCGTGTGCCTCCAACATGAGTTCGGCATCTTCGGAGGTGAGGCGGGCGAGCACGTGCTCACCTTGCTGTCGCGGTTGAAGATGCCACTCGTTACTACACTGCACACGGTGCTGGCCGATCCCAATCCGGCGCAGCGCCGCGTCCTCTGCGACATCGTGGCGATGTCATCGAAGGTCATCGTCATGGCCGAGAAAGCACGGGAACTGCTGCGCTCCACTTACGGCGTTCCGCTGCAGAAGATCGAAATCATTCCACACGGCATCCCCGACACGCCGTTTCCAGACTCGCGGGCGGCGAAGTTGAAGCTCGGATTCTCCGGTCGGGCCGTCATCCTGACCTTCGGCCTGCTGTCGCGGAGCAAGGGTATCGAGGTGATGATCGATGCCATGCCGGCCATTCTGAAGAAGCGCCCGGACGCCGTTTACGTCGTTCTGGGCTCGACCCATCCCAACCTGATCCGCGATCAGGGCGAAGCCTATCGCGAGAGTCTCGTTGCCCGCGCGCGGGCAACAGGCGTCGCGAACCACGTCCTGTTCATGGACCGCTTCGTGGATCTGCCGACGCTGCTCGAGTTCATCTCGATGTGTGACGTCTACGTCACGCCTTATCACAATGAGGACCAGATGACCTCGGGCACGCTCGCCTATAGCTTCGGAATGGGCAGGGCAGTGGTGTCCACGCGCTACTGGCATGCGCAGGAGCTGTTGGCCGAGGGCCGGGGGATCCTGGTGCCCTTCAACGATGCGCCCGCCATCGGGGCGCAGATCTCCGGATTGCTCACGGATGACGTGCGACGTGAAGCGATGCAGCGGCGAGCCTATGCGAGCAGTCGGTCCATGACCTGGGAGCGGACGGCGGGGGGCTACATCACCGTCCTGGAGAAGGTCCTGCGCGCGCGGCGGCAGCAGATCACGGGAGTGCCCATCCGAGTGGGCAGCGTTGTCGCGGAGGGCTCGGCTTTTCCGGGGCCATCGCAACCGCCGCAGATGCAGCTCGAGCACTTCATGGCAATGTGCGACGACACGGGGCTGTTTCAACATGCCGTCCATTGCGTGCCGGATCGTCGCCACGGCTATTGTGTAGATGACAACGCCCGTGCGCTCCTGTTGTCCAGCGCGCTGAATGCCCCTGGCGAGCGGCCCATGCCGGATGCGGTTTGCGGGCGATTCGCGGCGTTCATCCAACATGCCTGGAATCCGCAGCACAAGCGTTTTCGCAACTTCATGAGCTTCGACCGACGCTGGCTCGAGGAGGTCGGTTCGGAGGACAGTCACGCGCGTGCGTTGTGGGCGCTCGGTGAGTGCACGCGCAGTGATGCAAGCCCGTCCCGCAGGAATTGGGCGGCGTCCCTCTTCGCGGAGGCGTCCCCGGCCGCGGGCGACTTCAGCTCACCCCGGGCGTGGGCCTTCACGCTTCTCGGGCTGGACGGCTACTGCGAGATCTTTCCTGACGACTCCTCTGCACGGGAGCTCCGGCATCGGCTGGCAGAACGGCTCATGTCGAATCTGTCGTCGGCGGAAACGCCCGAGTGGGTATGGTTCGAGCGGGGGCTCTCGTACGAGAACGCGAGGCTGTCCCAGGCACTCATCGTCACCGGCGTAGCCGTCGGCATGCCTTCCTACATCACTGCAGGCCTTCGCACGCTTCGCTGGCTCACGACGCTGCAGACCACGTCGGTTGGATTCTTCCGGCCCGTCGGCTCGCAGGGATTCGGTGAACAGATGGGCCCGCCGCGCGAATTCGATCAGCAGCCTGTCGAAGCCGCCGCAGCGATCTCCGCGTGTCGCGCAGCAATGCGAGTGGGCAACGATCCCGCGTGGAAAGCGGAGGCGCTGCGGGCGTTCGCCTGGTTTCTGGGCGACAACGATCTGTCGATGCCGCTGGCGGACGTCGCAACCGGAAGCTGCTGCGACGGCCTGCATCCCGACCGCGTCAATCAGAACAGGGGCGGGGAGTCGGTTGTCTCCTTCCTGCTCGGACTGGCGGAGATTCGGCAAACTCACCGCTCCGGGAGCGGTCGGGCCAGACCTCCGGCTCTCTGGGTCCTTCACGTCGGAGCCCCTGGTGTCGCCACCACGGAGGCAGAGTGAGCGTGACGTGCCCGACCTGACCTTTCTCAACCGGCAGGCGCTGTACCTGACACCCGATCCGGCCCGGGTGGTCGTGCGACCCTTCAAACCTGCGACGGAGCCTCGCGATCTCAACACCACGGACAAGTCCCGCGCCAACCGTATCGTAGATAGAGTTCTGGCGTTGGGCCCGGAGGCCGTGGAAAGTCAGCTCGCGGATCTGCTCGAGAACTTCGAGGGACGCCACCGCAACCTTCTCGCGGCGTTCGAGAATCGGGCGCGTGAGATGGAAGAAGCGTTCCGTGCCCACCGGACATTTACGCCGGGCGAGTGCTATCTGATCGGCGCCTATTTCATGTACGAGTATTCCTTCGAAGCCGCCGCGTTGTTCAACCCGAGCATCGTCCCTCATCCGGACCAGACCGGAGCTCCGGTTGGTGGGTTGCGGTTCGTGCTGAGCCTGCGGGCGGTGGGTGAAGGACATGTGTCTTCGCTCACGTTCCGGTCGGGTTCGATTGCGTCCAATGGCGCCATATCCGTCGATGCGACGTCACGGCTGGCCGCGATACCCGGAGTCGTTCGCCGCACGGAAGTTCCTGACGGAGAAATCGTGGATCTCGCGTTCGGACCCGAACTCGACATCAGTGAGCGAGTGATCTTTCCGGCAACGGCGTCCCAGTCGAACGGCATCGAGGACGCACGGTTCACCCGATTTGAAGGCCCCGAGAACATCTACTACGCCACCTACACCGCCTACAGTGGCAGGGCGATCCGTTCCGAGCTCATCGAGACGCGCGACTTCCTGTCGTTCCGGATGACGCCCCTGGCCGGGGCGGCCGCCCGGAACAAAGGCATGGCGCTGTTTCCCCGCAAACTCGATGGCCGGTACGCCATGATCGCGCGGCAGGACAACGAGAACCTGTACCTCGTTCAGTCGGATGACCTCTATACGTGGGATGGAGGCCAAGTCATCCTCAAACCCGAATATCCGTGGGAATTCGTGCAGATCGGCAACTGCGGCTCTCCCATCGAGCTCGATGAGGGCTGGCTGCTCCTGACACACGGCGTCGGGGCCGTACGGCGCTATGCGATAGGAGCGGTGTTGCTGGATAAGGCCGATCCGTCGAAAGTGCTGGCGCGGTCCAGGGAGCCACTCGTGCGCCCCGAGCCATCCGAGCGGGCCGGATACGTGCCCAACGTCGTTTACACGTGCGGAGCGATTCGGCATCGCGACCAGATCATTCTTCCGTACGCGGTGTCGGACAGCTTTTCGAACTTCGCGACGATCCGGATCAGCGAGCTGCTGCGCATCCTGAGCGACTAACGAGGACCCTTCATGCGCAGGGACGGGAAACTCTGCGTCAGCGAGTGACCTGCTGCTCCGATTGGCCAGGGGCGGCGGTATCGGCTGCCATGCGATGTGCCAATTCGAAGCCGGCGATCAGGATCACCAGCAGCAACGCCGCCAACAGGATGCTCTTCTTCGTAAGACGCTTGGGGACGAACGAATCCTCGGCAGGCGACTGATCTGCTGCGCGTGGCCCCTGCGTGCGCGGCTTTTGGTGCAGCAACGCGATGAGCTTCGCCGTAACGATGTCTGTCTCCGGATGCGTTGCCGTCCAATCCGGAATCGAGCGAATCATCGTTGCGAGTCTGCGCTCGGCAGCAGCCACGGGCCGGTCCGCGAGGTCGGCAGCCACCTGCCAGGGATCGAGATTCATCTGGGCGAGCATCGAGACCAGCGTGAGCTGGGGGCCGTCGCGTTCCGGACCCAGTGTCGCGTAGAGGAAGCCATCGAACTCATGGCCGAGGAGACCAGTTTCCGAGGACGGACGCATCTAGTGGCGAGCTAACACGCAGTCAGGCGGGGTCTGGAAGGGATGATGGTCCCATCGGCCATCACCACGTCGTAAAGCCACTCGGCGGGTTCGAGATAGGCTGTCGATCTCCAGACACTGTACGAGCCACCGCCTGCTCCCGCTCTCTGCAGACGAGCTACGGTTGATTGGGCGTCGCCAAGAACCTCGAACAGAGGCGATCGCACGCGGTGAGTGCGATCCCCTATGGCGCCGTCGCTCGTTTGAATGACGCAAAAGACCTCCAGCGGCGTCCGCTGCTGGACGTTCGCGCGCACTGTTGACCGACCCGTACGCATAGCGGCGAGCGTCCCTCAGCGGCGGGGTATCGTCTGTGCGGCTTCGCACCGAGCCCGACCGGGGGCGTTGGAGAGGCCCCGGCGGTCCTCGGGCAGGTCGGTGTTCGGACGCACAGACCTGATCAAGAGCTCCGCCTAGCCTCCACGGCACGACCGTCCCGGAGCCCCTTATGCCGCCGATCAAGCCCACAGTCGCCGTCCTTTGGATCCTGCTCGCCTGCGTTTCGGCCTGTGCGGCGAAGCCGCCTCCGGCGCAACCGGTGCGGGCGGCCACTGGGTACGTCGATGGCGACATCACTGCCAAGGTAAAGACCGCGATCCGCAATGCGCGAGGAATCGACGTCTCCGGGATCACCGTCGCTACATCCCAGGGGACGGTCTTGCTGAGCGGTTTCGTTCCAGCGCGCTCGGACGCACTCGGCGCGCTCCGTGTCGCGAGCCGCGTGGATGGCGTCAGGGCGGTCAACGACCAGACGCAAGTGAGGGTGGTGGTCGGCCCGTAATCACGAGCGACATCAATCGCGCTGGACCCCTTTCAGCTCGTTCGCACCCACCCATAGCGCGTGTGATCCGGCGCACCGCCATTCGCGACGTGCTCGTCGTCATGACGCCACTGCTTCATCAGGCTCAACGGATTTTCGTCCACCTTGGCGGCGTTCGCGATGTTGTAGCCCTTCCTTCCAGATCCGATTGCTCTCGTTCCACTTCGCCATGCCGTGTTCTCCCGACTCGCGAATGACAGGTGCACTGATATACTCAGTACGAGCATTACGTGAAGGAAAACGAGCGAAGGGGGATTCGTCTGTGAGTTATCGAACCCGTGTCTGCCGTGCGGCCGTGGCGTATCTATGGGGTGTCGGGTTGTTCGCGATTTGGAACACCTGCGCCGCGCAGGTCATCGACAACGCGGCGCTTGCGAACGAACAGGACGGCTCAAACTGGCCAGCCTACGGGCGCACGTTCAGCGAAGGGCACTACAGCCCGTTGAATCAGATCGGGACCGATACCGTCAAGCGTCTGGGTCTGGCGTGGTCTCTCGACCTCGATGTGACCAACTCGATCACCGCGCCGCTGGCGGTCAACGGTGTCGTCTATCTGGGCGCCGGTCACGGAATCCTCTACGCGGTCGATGCCAAGAGCGGCCGTCAATTGTGGCGCTACGACGCCAAAGCGCCGGAGGTCGCGAACCAGAAGCTGCGTGTGGGGTGGGGTATCCGCGGCATCGCGTTCTGGAAGACCCACGTTTATGCCGGCACCACGGACGGCCGCCTGATTGCACTGAATGCAGCCGAGGGTACGCTGGCATGGAGCGTCCAAACCGTCGATCGCCAGGACGGCGCCACGATTACGGGAGCGCCGCGCGCCTTCAACGGCAAGATCATCATCGGCTTCTCGGGTGAGGATTTCGCACCACTCAGAGGTTACGTGACCGCCTATGAGGCGGAGACGGGCAGACAGGCCTGGCGCTTCTACCTCGTACCCGGAAAGCCCGGCTCACAGGATGGCGCGGCATCCGATGACGTCATGGAAATGGCGGCCAAGACCTGGACCGGAGACTGGTGGAAGCGGGGTGGTGGTGGCGGGGCCTGGAACGCGATTACCTACGACCCACAGTTCAATCGCGTGTACATCGGCACCGGCAACGGGGCTCCGATGAATGCCAGGATCCGAAGTCCGGGCGGCGGCGACAATCTGTTCGTTGCTTCGGTGGTGGCGCTCGACGCCGATACTGGCCGCTACGCGTGGCACTACCAGACCACCCCCGGCGACACGTGGGACTACGATGCCGCCAACGATATGACGCTAGCGACGCTTCAGATCGATGGTCGCCCGCGCAAGGTGATGTTGATCGCGGCGAAGAACGGCTTCATCTACGTGATTGATCGTCAGAACGGGCATCTGCTCTCCGCCGAGAAGCTGGGCACGGTGACCTGGGCGGACCATGTGGATATGAAGACCGGTAGGCCGATCCTCACACCGGGGGCGAGATACGAGAAGACAATCGTCCTCTGGCCGAGTTTTCAGGCCGTGCATCACTGGCCGCCCCAGTCGTATAGCCCACTGACCGGTTACGTGTACGTCCCAACGCTCGAGATGCCCGCAGAATTCAGCGATACCGGTCTGCGCCTGGGAGATCGAAGTCACCGACCTAACACACGTGAGCGGACCGATGTCATCGCCGGGGATGGGGATGTTCCGCCAGATGCGGGGCATAGCGTATTGAAGGCCTGGGACCCGGTCACGAAGCGTGTCGTATGGCACGTGGAGACCGCCGGCATTTCCAACGGCGGCACACTGGCGACTGCGGGAAACATCGTCTTTGAGGGGTTGGCGGACGGTTACCTGCACGCGTATGCGGCGAAGGACGGCAAGGACCTGTGGTCGTTCTTTGCTGGCGTTGCTGTCACGGGTGTCCCCATCACGTACAGCGTCGAGGGGCGTCAGTATGTGACCATCACGTCAGGCCCATTGGGCGGTTCAACTGCGGCCTTTGGGGCCATGGCCGCGCGCTGGGGCTGGGATCCGCGCGTGCATCCGCGGCGGCTGCTGACGTTTGCGTTGGATGCAAATTCGAAGTTACCGCCGACGCCACCCCGCAAGCCCGCCGTGCCACTGGAGGGGCCCGAATTCCACGTCGATGCCCAGAAGGCGCGTGCTGGTGAGCGTGAATATGGGCACTGCACCCTGTGCCACGGTACCGGCGCGATCGCCGGAGGCATTGCGCCTGACCTGCGCGCGTCACCGGTCCCACTGTCTGCGGAGGCATTCGCGCACATTGTTCGCGATGGGGCGCTTCTGGAGCGCGGCATGCCCCCCTTCAGTGAGATGAGTGACGCGCAACTGGACTCGTTGCGCCATTTCTTCAGGCAGAAGGCCCGCAACGATCTTGCGGCGAACGCCGCACGTACCCGCGCTTCCGACCAGCGACGGTCACAGTGACTTAGGCGTCGCGGTCCGGCGGATCACTGCTGTGAACTAGGGATGACCTTGCTTCAGAGCCGGCGCTTGCGTCGTCGGGGCTCCCGTTTGCTGCTTCGCATACGCGTCTCGGGTTATCGACACGAGGTGCGCCCGGATCTGCTCGACCTCGGCGGCGCTCAGCAGGTCATCCCAACTCGGCATGCCCTGCTTTTCCAGGATGCCGCCGCGTACGACCGACTCGAATGCAGCCGCGTCGCGCAGGAAACCGGAGCGGCGCAGGTCGGGCAGCGCGGCTCGATCGGCGTTGCCGTGGCACCCCGCGCAATTTCGATCAAACAGCGCGCCACCCGCGGCAAGGTCCGCCGGCGTGCCCGGCTGTGCTGGCGGCTCAGGAATGGGCGCAACGGGTCCCAATACCGGCGGCATCGGCGCAGCGCCACCATCCAGGCGGAAGGTCATGATCCGGTTGTCGTTGCCGCGCTCGGCGGCGACGTTGCCCGGCATCCAGAAGTTCCAACCGCCGCCACCGCTGCCCGCGAGAATCGCGACGTATTGAACTCCGTTGATCGTGTAGGTCATCGGAGCCGCAATCATCGGACTGCCGGTGTCTATTTCCTTGATCACGGTGCCGGTCTCGTCATTGAAGACCCGCAGCTTGCCATCGAGGCCGCCCTGAATCACGACGCCACCGCCTGTCGACAGCACGCCACCGTGATCCATGAAGCTTGCGTACTTGTGCTCCCATACCACCTTGTGCGCGACCGGGTCCCAGGCCTTCAGGGACGCATGCATATCGAGGCTCGGCACTTTCTTCAGGTAGCCAGGCGAGGCCACCGCTCTCAGGGAAGGCGGCAGCGTTTCCGGTGGCGCAAGCAGTTGCATGGCGAAGGCGATCTGGACGCCGGTGTTCGAGCGCTCCGGAAGCCGCGGAACCTTGGGAGCGGCCACGAGCGCCATTCCGCTGTGGACTGTCGGGATGTAGACGAGGCCGGTTCGAGCCGACAGCGACATGGGGTTGAAATTGTGGCCGCCGACCGCCGAGGGGAACACGAGTACTGGCTTGGCCTTGGTGTAGTCGGCGTCGGGGTTCTCCGCCGGCCGCCCCGTCTTCAGGTCGACGCGAGTCGCCCAGTTCGTCGCGACGAAAGGATCCGCCGCCAGCAACTCGCCCCGGGCTCGATCGAGAACGTAAAAGAATCCGTTCTTCGATGCCTGCATCAGCACATCGCGGTCGGCGCCGTCGATCTTCAGGGTTGCCAGGATGAAGGGTGCGGTCGCGTCGAAGTCCCATTTCTCGCCCGGCGTCTCCTGGTAGTGCCATGCGTACTCGCCGGTGTCGGCTTTCACGGCGACGATTGAGGCTACGAACAGATTATCGCCGCCCGAAGGACTGCGGTATGCCTGGTTCCACGGTGCGCCGTTGCCAGTCCCGAAGTACACGAGGTTCGTCTTCGGATCGTAGGCAATCGCGTCCCAAGCGCTTCCGCCGCCACCGTTGTTGAAGTCGTGGTGCGGATCCCAGGTGGTGGCCGCCATTGCCAACGCTTTATTCTCATAGGGTTTGGCAGGATCACCCGGCACCGTGTAGAAGCGCCATACGAGCCTGCCCGTGTCCAGATCGTAGGCTGACACGTAGCCGCGCGAATCAAACTCATCGCCGCCGTTTCCAATCACGACGACTTTGCCTGCGATCTGTGGTTCACCGGTGATGGAGTAGGCGCGCCCGTGGTCGACGAATGTGTCGACCTGCCAGCGAACGCTGCCGTCCTTCGCATCCAGCGAGTACAGCATTCCCTCGAACGAAGCGACGTACACTTTTCCCTTCCAAGCCGCGACACCGCGGTTGACGAGATCGCAGCACGACCCGCGAGCGTTCTTCAGCTTCAGTGGGGGCTCGAATTGCCAAACTCGGCGGCCCGTGACGGCGTCAAGCGCGTACACGCGTCCCGCCACTCCCGAGGTGTACATCACCCCGTCGACAACGATCGGCGTGGCTTCCATACCGCGTTGGGTGTTGGTCTTGAATTCCCAAGCGAACCCCAGTCGTGCGGTGCTATCCCGATTGATCTGGCCCGCAGGCGAATAGTGCGTCCGGCCGGCATCGCGCCCGGTGGTCAGCCACGCACCAGGCTCCTTGTCCAGGGCGTCGAGGCGAGCCTGGTCGACCTGGCCGGTCGCCTGAGAGGCTGGCGCCGGCGCCGGCGCCGGCGCCGCCGCCGAAGGCGCCTTGCTGCAGCCAACGAGTAACGCGGATGCCAGTATCGCGGGTGCAATGGATGGACCGGCACGCACGATTCGGGCCGGGCAGCACAAGCTCGCGACCAAATTGTTCATTATCGGTGAGAAACCCCAAGAGACCGGACACTAACACGAACGGCCGCGGGGGCGGCCGCCGACGTCACGACCGTCGCTGCGGCCGGCGGCTTCGATCCGCCGCCGGAGCCGTCGCGGCGGTCCGCGGGCACCTGTGGGCTACATTGCCAGCGGTGCCGTGCTATCGCCGAAGTGCTCTTCAGGGCATCCCAGTTTATTCAAAATCGCCAACAGCAGGTTCGACATGGGAGTGAGCTCCTTCTGTCGAATGTGCCGATTGCCCTGAATCGCGCCACTCGCCCCCCCGGCGAGGACGATGGGCAGGGGATCATGGTTATGGGAGTTGCCATCGCTCATGCCGCTGCCGTACAGGATCAGCGAGTGATCCAGTAGCGTGCCGTCGCCATCGGGTAATTTGGAGAGCTTGTCGACGAAGTAGGCGAGCAAGCTCACGTGATAGCGGTTCAGCACTGCAAAGCGCGCTTTGTTGCTTTCGTTGTTGGAGTGATGCGAAAGGATGTGAAAGGAGTCGCGAACACCGCTCTTTGGGTAGACGGTATTGCTCAGCTCCTTCGCCAACATGAAGGTGGTGGTTCGGGTGATCTCGGTTTGCCAGGCCAGCGCCAGGAGGTCGTACATCAGCTTGATGTGCGTTTCCACGTCTTCCGGAATGCCGGCGGGCCTGCTGGGTAGCGTAACGTTGCTGTCCACACGCTTCGCAGACTGGTCGATGCGCCGTTCGATCTCGCGCACGTCGGTTACGAAGCGGTCGAGGCGCTCACGGTCCGCCGCAGGCAAAGTCTGGTTGAGCCCGCGGATCTGTTCGGTTACCGAGTCCAGCAGGCTCAGCGCCTGCGAGCGGCGTGCCGCGCGCTGAGCGTCATTCGCCCCATCGCCAAAGAGCTGCTCGAACAACACCTGGGGATTGTTCTGCATCGGCAGCGCCGAAGTCTCGCTTTGCCACGAGATCGTGTTGCGATAGGCGCAGCTCAGTCCTTCGCCGCAGCTGAGACTCGCGTCCTCGATCATGAGCTCCAGAGAGGGCAGGGGTGTCTGGCTGCCCACGTGTTTTGCCAGCACTTGATCCATGGTAGTCCCCAGCCGCGGCTGAGCACCGGCGGCCGCTTTCGCGCCGCTTAGATACGCGGCGGAGGAGCGGTTGTGGTTGCCAGTGGCGCCTCCCGGTCCATACGCGAGCGCCTGACCCAGGTTGGAGATAACGTTGATGTGCGAGCGGTAAGGGGCCAGAGGTTGCAGAATCTCGCTGAAGGTGAAGTCGCGCCCTTCGTCCTTCGGTGTCCAGCGCGCCATGGTGGCGCCGTGCGGGAAGTAGATCGCACCGAAGCGGGTCCGCGGCTTCACAGTCGCACCGAATGCGGGGACCATCGAGTGAAGGAACGGCAACGCAAGGGATGCGCCCGCACCGCGCAGGAGTGCCCGGCGCGAAAGGTGTCGGCGCGTGATGAAGTTTGCCATCTCTCTCTCCTTTACTCTCTGGCTCAGTCCCGGGCAGTCAGACTGTCCGGCGCCTGTGGCCGGACCCGCTCAAGGAACGGCGCGCTCTGTACGATACCCATTACCAGCGCACTGAAACGGACGTTCTCGGACTGCGCCTGCCTGACGACCGTCCGAACGGCCGGCATCTCGTGATAGTCGACTGCGCGACCGAGCGCGTAGGTCATCATCTTCTCGGCAACGTTGGTGACGAATAAGTCAGAACGCGACATCAGCGCAGCGTCCAGACTCTCGGGCCCGATGATTTTTGTTCCATCCATCAGGATGCCGCTGGCGTCAATCTCCGAGTCGCCATCGCGCTCGCGCCAGGCACCAATGGGGTTGAAATTCTCCAGGGCGAAGCCCACGGGGTCGAACACGTTATGACACGAGGCACAGCTCGGATTTTTCCGGTGCGCTTCCAGGCGTTGGCGGACGGAGGTACTGATGACCTGAGTCCCATCACCGTCAAGATTGGTCTCCACACCCGGCGGCGGTGCCGGGACCGGTGAGTTCAGCAGGTTTTCGAGGATCCAGCTGCCCCGAATCACGGGCGACGTGCGGCTCGCCGTTGAAGTAATCGTGAGGATGCTGCCCTGGCCGAGGAGGCCGCGGCGGTGAGTGCCGGGCGGAAGTTTCACCTTGCGGAAGTACGAGCCGTGCACGCCCGGGATGCCGTAGTGCTTCGCGAGGCGCTCGTTCAAAAACGTGTAGTCGGCGGTCAACAGCTCAGTGACCGGGCGATCCTGAGTCCGCACCCAATCCACCAGCGAGCGGGTTTCCTCGATGAACGCGGCTCGCAGATTCTCGTCGAACCCGTCGACTTCCGGCGTCACCCTCTCGAGCTCCCGCAGATGCAGCCACTGTCCGGCGAAGTTTTCCACCAGGGCGTAGGCCTTGCGATCGGCGAGCATGCGCCGCACTTGCGCGGCGAGCACTTCGGGCCGGTGAAGTTCCTTCTTTACCGCGAGGTCGAGCAGCTGGGGGTCAGGGATGCTGCTCCAGAGGAAGAACGATAGTCGCGACGCGAGCTCCACGTCGCTGATCGCATAGGGTCTACCTGGCGCGGCATCGCTGGGGTCCGTCTCGATACGGAACAGGAAGCGCGGATCGATCAGGATGCGTGACACACCCTGCTGGATACCGGATTCAAAGCCGCCATCCGCCTGACCACGTTGGTAGAAGCGCACGATGTCAGCGAGGTCCTCGAGGCGTTGCGGGGCTCGAAAGGCACGGCTGGCGACGTCGACCAATATCTTTTCCGCGCAGCGGCGCTCTTCCGTCGTCGATTGCGGATGGCAGGTGAAGATGCGTCGCCGACTATCGGTGTCGCCGAGGCCGGTAGCGTTGAATGGGCCGGCAATCTCCACGCGATCGATCCCGGCATCCGACTTGTAGACCGAATAAATGTCGTTGACCCCGGTGGGCCGCTTGGTTTCGAAGAGCGCGACCGTGAGGATGTGACGTCCCGCGGTGACTGGCACGCGGAAGTCACGCAGGTTCTGGACTTTCAACTGTCGGCCATCGAGATCGACGTCGACGGCAAAGTTGGCGTTGGTTCCCGACAGCGCGAAGTTGCCGCGGATACTGAAGTGATATTCCGCGTCGAGCGGGAAGTCGTGCTCGATACGCAGTCCGCCACGCGATCCGAGCGGAAGCCCCTCCAGGTGCTGATCCTGCACCAGCTTCTCGGGTGCTTGGTAGATCGCCGTGGTCTCGGGAGTGGTGATATCGCCCACTGCGGCCCGGCTCAGCTTCATCGCTGCGGACGTATAACCTTGAATGAGTGCCGGCGAGATGCCCAGACCCGAGGCGACGTTGTCGAAACCGGAGCTGGCATCGTCGGGGGGCAGTAGGCCGGTGATGTCTACTGTCATCCCGAAAAGATCGCGGATGGAGTTGGCATACTCGGTCCGATTCAACCGATGCAGCACCGCTGTGCCCGCCAACGCGTCAGCCTCCCGCTGGCCGGCCCCGGCTTTTCCCGCCTGCTCATCGAGGCGTGACTCCAGAGTTGAAGCGATCGCCTCGGCGTCCGCGCGCGACGGACGCTTCTTGCCTGGTGGCGGCATCATGCCGGCACGCAGCTTCCGCACCACTTTCTCCCACGACTCTGCGCTGTCCCCGACGTGCACCGGATCGAGACTGGTGAGGTCGAGGCTCCCCGCCCAGTCGAGGGTGTTATGACAGTCGGAGCAATAGTGCTCGATCGCACCCGGAACATCGGCAGCGCCGGCCCAGAGACTCGCGGGTAACAGCAGGCATGAGGCCATGACCGACTGCGGCAGCCACGAACCTACTACCGACTGCGGCCTCCGGCCCATCAGCGTACCTCTTTGCCCTGTTTCTGCAGCAGCTCGGTGATGAGCGCGATGCTGCTGGGCTTGGGTTGAGCCGGATGGGTCGCGAGGAAAACTCCTTTTGCCCAATCCAGCGTGGAGCGGTGCTCATGGTCCTGTGCCGTGAGGTCGGCCCCCCGTGAGACCAAGAACCGAATAATGTCGTCGGAGCCGCGGTTCGCCGCGCCGTGGAGCGCTGTGATGCCCATAGAATTCTTTTGGTTCACGTCCATGCCGAGATCGACACAGAGCTTGACTGCCTGCAGCAGCTCATCGGGCTCCTCGGTCCACGTTTGCGCGAGCACCCAGTTGACGCCAGCTGCCGCCATCAGCGGCGAGGTGCCCTGAAACGTGTCAATGCGCGGATTCGCGCCATGGTCGAGCAACAGTTTCATCACCGTAACGTCACCTGCCAGCGCGGCTGTGAGGAACGGCGTCTGTCCGGTGAAGTCGACCCACTCCAGCGTACCGGTGATTCCGAGCAGGTGATGACGAATGGGCGGGGACTCTTTTGTGCGAACGTTCACGTCCGCGCCAGCTGCAATCAAGGCGCGGATGAGTTCGAGCACCGGACCGCGATCAATACCGTTCTTGAAAGTCGCGTTGTGGACGTAGAGGTTGCGTACGTTGACCGCTTCCCACAACGGGCTGCGGCCATACCAGTCCTGCCCGTTGACATGACTACCGTGCTCTAACAGATAGTGCGCGATCCCCATATTGTCGTTGGAGGTGGCCATCAGCAGCGGCCAGATGCCATTGGCCTCCTTCGCATTGACATCCGCGCCGGCAGCAACCAGTCGCTTAGCAACCTCCACGTGGTCGTGGCGCGCTGCATAAAGCAGGGGGGTCATGCCGCCGGACGCAGGCTCGCGACGCCCGCGGTCGGCCGGTACGCCACCGCGGATAATGCCCACCCCGTAGCCGAAGCCGGGTACGGAATTCGGTCCAATGAAAGCCGGTGCCTCACCCACGGTGGTTCCGACGTTGGGGTTCGCGCCATGCGCCAGCAGAGACGATACGACATCCAGTGCCCCAGCGCGCGCGGCAAACATCAGAGCGGTCTGACCAAAATTCACATCGCGAGCGTCTACGGTGGCCCCGTGCTTCAGTAGCTGCTCCACGACTGCCAGGACGCCAGTCTGAGCGGCCATCATCAGGTGGGTTTCGCCGCTCGGTTCTGCGTCATTGGCGTGAGCGCCGGCTTTCAGCAGGACCTCGACCATTTCCGAATCGCCGCCGGAGATGGCGAGGCTCAGCGGGCTTACCCCGCGCTCAGTCAGGCCGTTGGGATCAGCTCCTGCCTTCAACAGCCGCTTCTCGCCCTCGAGGTCATCGACCCGCACGCGCCAATGCAGCGCCGGGGTGCCAAAGGAGCCGCGCACATTGGGGTCGGCGCCGGCCTTCAACAGCGCTTGCATGCCGGGTAGGTCGCCGTTCATCGCGGCGTCCGCCAGGGCGCCGGGTTCCGCACCCATCGCGATGTGTGAAGCGGCGTACGCAACGAGAAATGCCGCCCACCATCCACCGCGAACCATTTCGACTCTCCCTCCAGGCACCTGCGCTCGCAGGCGGGTTATGAATGCACCAGGAGTTTCATTCTTTTGCTGGCCGTTCTAGCATAACCGAAACAACTCATGAGAGGGATCATGCGCCAGCCAACTTCTGTGTCGATGCCGGAGTCTTGTGACATGCCAACCAACAGGCGGAGTGTTTTACGCGCGGGCGTGGCCGTTGCCGTCGGGGCGGCGCTCGGGACAAGCCGCAATGGACAGGCAGCGGATGCCACTGCCGTGGTGGATGCCAGCCCGGCCGATGCGCGGCTGCTGCCGGGCTTCAAGGTGCATAAGGTAAAAACCAGCGGTGCGACGCTGCATACCGTCGTCGGCGGCAGTGGTCCGCCGCTCCTGCTCATCCATGGCGCTCCGCTGACGCACTTGTCCTGGTATCGCGTGGCGCCGGAGCTGGCGAAGAAGTACACCGTCGTGGCCCCGGACCTGCGTGGATATGGGGACAGTACCAAGCCGGAAGACGGCGACAAGCACATCAACTATTCCAAGCGCGCGATGGCTCAGGACAAGATCGAACTGATGCACCACTTCGGTTTCGACCGCTTCGCGGTCGTCGGTCACGACCGGGGAGGGCGCGTCGCGCATCGCCTCGCTCTCGACCATCCAAACGCGGTCACGCGCATGTCCGTGCTCGATATCGTGCCCACGTACTATCTGTACACGCATGTGACGAAGGCGTTCGTCGACGCTTACTTTCACTGGTTCCTGTACATCCGCCCGGCGCCTTTTCCGGAGACTGTCATCAGCCAGAATCTCGGTGGCTTCGGCCGAGGCGGCGGCGGAGATTCGGAGTTGCGCGAGGAGTACCAGCGCGTCAATAAGGATCCGGCCAACATCCACGGCATGTGCGAGGACTATCGCGCCTCGGCCGGCATCGACATGGAGTACGACCAGGCGGATCTCGACAAGAAGATTACCTGTCCGTTGCACGTGCTCTGGGCCCAGAACGGGTCGATGGGCAAAATGTACGATGTGCTGGGGATCTGGAAGGAGCGGGGTACGCAGGTGACCGGCGCGGCGATGCCGGGCGGCCACGCTTTCCAGGAGGACCATCCCCAGGAGACGCTGGCTCAGTTGCTGCCGTTCCTGGCGGGCTGAACGTTGAGGGGGGCCGTGCCGGTGACGCTACTGAGCGGCCGGCCCGGTCGAGGCCGCTTGGGCCGTGTTTGTCGCAGGGCTTGCGGCGGCGTTCTGTCGCCGCATCGCCGGTAGCTCGCTCACCTCGATTATTTCGGTTGTCAGATCAGTCTGTCTGAAGCCGGTCACCGTGAGGAGAGCCTCGAACGAGTCTGGTAGCGCGCCACCGGTCTTGGCGCGCACCTTCGCTGCGAGGCTCGCCAGTCCCTCGGGCGAAGTCAGGGTGCGCACGTTCTGCAGCAGGCCCGCGTTACTGAGCCCCGCGGTCAGGATCATGATGTGGTTACCCGCGGGGCCCGGGAATTTGGCGACCAGGGCGTAGTCCATTCTTTGCCCGCCGAGCGTGCCTTCGGAGATGAAGACTTTCTGCGTGTTGAGATCGATGAGGCGCGGGCCCGCCGAGTCGAACCGATAGCGCGAACGCAGTTGGTAGTAGCCCGCCAACGGACCCAAACCCGCGATCGGACCCACGTAGACGATGTCATTGCGACGGATGTCGTCCGCCTGCAGATCTTCGCGAACCTGGACGTCCAGGCGCCGGCCGGGGGTGTCGACGATACGCAGCACGGTGGACATGCCGATGGCGGCGCTTTTCTGGATCATCGAGACATAGCGCTGGCCGCGTTCGGCGGCGAACGAAGGGTTGTCGGCGAGGAGGGCGCGCAACTGCTCACTGGAGTTGATTTCCGCATCCCGCACTGTGAGCGTGTGACCGGTCTTCGGATCGGTCTGGGTGAACATGAACAGATCGCCCAGCACGATGGTGAGGGGCCGAGGGCTGTCCACCATGTCCGCCCAGACCGGACTCTCGCGCACCCGCTGAGTCGTCGCATCGACCGTCGCAGTGTGGCTGACGCTCCATGAACGGATGTTCGTCCACACAGAAAGCGCTAGCAGTGTCAGTGCGATGCCGGCCGTCCACATCCAGGGACGGCTACCACGAGATGAGGACGCGGACGCGAGCGTCGCGGCGCTGCGTGGCGTCGTTCGCGACGCTTCGCTGTCCGAGTTGGCTGTGGAGTAGGCGCCGACGCCAGTCGACAAGGGCCCGTTGCTCGGTGCGGCCATCGCCGTGCCGGGTGTTGTCGCGCCGCCTGGACGATGTCTAGTGAATGTCAGGCGGTAACCGCCCTTGGGAATCGCGAACTGCAATGGGTCGCTGCCACCGGCCCCCGCGTAGTACTCCATGAGCTTCTGCCGTAGCGTGCGCACCCCGACGCGTACCACGGAGTCTTCGGCGCCGTTGAACGAGGCATCCTTGCCGAAAACGTCGAGAGCGATTTCCGTTTCCTTCGGCGCGTCCTCGCGCAGGGCGCGCTCGAACAGATACGTCAGGAGCTTGCGGCCGGTTTCAGCCTTACCCAGCTGCTCGGAGGCGAGCAGTCGTTCCAGGTGAGTCCGGGCTTCTGTGGGATCAATGTCGCTCATTGAAGCTCATCGCACGTTAAGCGCACGTTACTAACGCAGATGCCGCCGGTGCACTAACCGTTTGGCACTTTCGGATACTAATCCATCGTCGTACTCAGGACCCCGTCGAATCGTGTTGGACGTTTGAGGGGGCCTGTTTGTCGAAGCGTGGTTTTCCGGCGACAGTGATGTCCATGTGCCTGATCCTGCTGTCAGCCGTGGCGGCAGTGTGTCGCGGCGCGATGCCAGCTGGGAAGGGGCCTCCACCCCCCAGGCATTGGGGGGTTTTAGACCAGTATTGCGTCAAATGCCATAACACCGAGGATTGGGCCGGTGGCGTGGCCTTCGATGCCTTGAGCCCGGCTGACATTCCCGCCGAGGCGCAAACGTGGGAGGAGGCGATCCGGAAGCTTCGGACGGGGATGATGCCCCCCGCCGGGAAGCCTCGTCCGCCGAGAGCCGTGCTTGATGGCTTCGCGACGGAACTCGCGAAACGCGTCGACGACGCGGCCGGCCCGCATCCGTTTCCGGGCGGCAAGTCGCTTCACCGCCTGAACCGCACCGAATACGCGAACGCAATTCACGACCTCCTGTCGTTCGACGTGGACGCATCGACCCTGTTGCCCGCCGATAACGCTGCAGAGGGGTTCGACAACGTTGCGGACGTTCTGAGCGTCTCGCCTACGCTCATCCAGAGTTACATATCGGCAGCCATGAAGATCAGTCGTTCGGCCGTCGGCGATCGTACGACCGCTGCCACGCTGGCGAAGTACGCCGCACCTTCCGGCCTATCGCAAGACGAGCATGTCGAGGGTCTGCCACTCGGCACGCGCGGCGGCATTCTGGTTACGCACAACTTCCCGCTGGATGCGGAGTACGAGTTCCGCGTTCGCGCGGGTCGTAGTGGCGTATTCGCCGGACTCGGCGGCGACGGCCCGCCGCTCATCGATATCACCATCGACGGCCAGCAGGTGAAGGTGGCCGACACGAGTAGATTCCGCATTCCGGTCAAGGCGGGGCCGCGCGTTGTCGGCGTTGCAATTGTCGACAGACGCCACTCCGCGGGTGTGGACGACCTCTACGCGAAGGCACGCCCGCGTCAGGACGCGGTCGACAACTTCACCATCAACGGACCATACGACGCGACCGGGCCTGGCGACACGCCGAGCCGCCGTGCCATTTTTGTGTGTTATCCAAACAACGCGCAGCAGGAGGAACCCTGCGCGCGCCAGATCCTGACACACCTGGCCACCAGAGGATTCCGCCGCCCTGTGACGGCAAGCGACCCTGCCGTCGAGACGTTGATGCAGTTCTATCGGGCAGGGCGTGAGTCGGGAGCTTTCGAGGACGGTATTCAGGAAGCGCTGGCGCGGCTGCTGGCCGATCCGCAATTTCTATATCGCGTCGAAGCAGGGCATCCGGAGTTGGCCGACGGTGCCCTCTATCGTATCAGCGATATCGAGTTGGCCTCGCGCTTGTCGTTTTTCCTGTGGAGCAGCCTCCCTGATGACACCTTGCTCGATCTCGCCGCCCGCGGACAGTTGAGTAAGCCCGCGGTACTCGAGCAACAAGTGCGGCGCATGCTCGCGGACCCGCACTCGAATCAGTTGGTGGAGAATTTCTCGGGACAATGGCTGCGCCTGCGCGAGCTGCGGGGCTCGCAGCCTGCCGATCCGGGATTCGACGACAACTTGCGCGGGGCCCTCGGACAGGAAACACAGATGCTGTTCGGCAGCGTTGTGCATGAGGACCGTAGCGTTGTTGACTTGCTGGATTCGAACTACACGTTCGTAAACGAGCGGTTGGCGCGCCACTACAGTATTCCGGGTGTCTACGGCAGCTACATGCGCCGCGTCGCGCTGCCGAAGGACTCGCCGCGCCTGGGGATCCTCGGCCAAGGCAGCATCTTGACGATTACGTCCGCGGGCGACAGAACCTCGCCAGTTCAGCGCGGTGCCTTCGTCATGGAGACGCTTTTCGGCGCCCCCGTGCCGCGTCCGCCGCCTGGCGTGAACACCGACCTTAACCAGGACCCTGCAGTCGCGCGCCCCGAGACCGTGCGCGAGCGACTCGAGAAGCACCGCCAGAATCCAACATGCGCGGCCTGTCACCAGATAATGGACCCTATCGGCTTCTCGTTGGAGAACTTCGATCTTGACGGCCGCTGGCGCACGGTCGAAGGAGGCTCCCCGATCGATGCGTCTGGCAAGCTCGTTGATGGAACGTTGCTGAATGGGGTGAAGGATCTGCGTTCCGCGCTGCTCTCGCGTTCCGACGCCTTCGTCACGAGTTTCACCGAGAAGCTCCTGACTTACGCACTCGGAAGGCGAATCGAATACTACGACGAGCCTTCGATTCGCGAGATCACGCGTCACGCGCGGGGCGAGAACTATCGCTTCTCCGCGGTCGTGCTCGGTATTGTTCGCAGCGCACCTTTCCAGATGAAGGTGAAGGGCCTGGGCAACGGCAAGGGGACCAAAGAATGAGCAGGCAGCCGGCTTCGCTTTCGCGTCGTGCGATGTTGGAGGGGATGGGATTCGCGGCGCTCGCGCCGTTCACGGCGGCGCGCACTCACGCGCAAGGCTTGCCAACGCCGCCGGCGTCCCCCGTTACCGCCGCCCCCACTGGAGGGTCGCAGTTGCCCCTGAAAACCACCGGCCTCGAGCACATGGGGACCATCGTCCCCAACGTGGAGGCCGCGGGTAAGTTTTATGGGCGCCTCTTCAATCCCGATCTCTACAAGGAGAGAGACCCGCCGCTGCGGTACTACGTAACGCTCGGTGTCGGATATCTCGCGCTCGGAACGCACGGCCCGGCGGCGAAGGGGTACTTCGATCACTTCTGTGCGTTGGTCGAAAACTACGACCCCCAGGGCATGGCGGAGCAGCTCAAGGCGGAAGGCCTACCGCCTGGCAAGTTCGGGATCATCCCGGACCCCGATGGCTGTGGCTTCCAGCTGTTGGGTGTGCCCGGTGGGCTTGCGAAGACTGTTATCCCGGCGGGACGTATCGTCCCCGAAGAGGCACTCGTGAAGCCGGTGCACCTGGATCACGTGGTGCTACGCACTACCGATCTCGCGAAGTCGCTCGAGTTCTATCGAAAGTTTCTCGGCGACGCAGAGAAGGGTGGACACCGCTCCGACGCCTGGTTCCGGGTCGCCCAAACCCGCTTAGGGCTGGAGCAGGCGCACGCCGGTGAGGCGGGCCGCATCGACCGCATCGGCATCAAGGTTCAGCCTTTCGACCCCAAGAGCGTCGCCCGTGAGTTGGAAAAAGCGGGCGCGGTCGTCACCCGCGCATCACGCAAGGGACTGCTGTTCACCGACCCGGTCGGGCTGACCCTCGAGCTTCAACCCCTCTAAGACGTTCAGGCACCAATCGAGGCACCGATGTTCTATCTCACCCGAAAGCGCTTGTCGCGACGCGCGCTCCTGCGAGGGGCCGGAGCGGCCCTGTCGTTGCCCTGGTTGGAATCGATGATCCCGGCGGGAAGGGCTCAGGGCGCGGACGCCCGCGCCGCCACACCCCCGGCGCGCCTGGCTTGTCTATACGTGCCGCACGGCGCTGTGATGAGCCATTGGACGCCTACGACGGCGGGCACGGGCTTCGATTTTCCGGAGATTCTCAAGCCCCTCGAGCCGTTCCGGGATCGTGTGAACGTGGTAAGCGGACTCGCGCTGCCGCTGGCATACGGGCAGGACGCGTCTGCTGGCGCGAATCACACCCGGTCTTCCGCCGTGTATCTCGCAGGCGCCTCGCCCGGTACCGGCTCGGAAGCGGAGTTGGGAACCACGGTCGACCAGGTTGTAGCCCGACACATCGGGCAGGACTCGCCGCTTCCCTCGCTGGAACTGTCTATCGAGGACGGCAGCCTGAGCTGCGGAGCCGGCCTGTCGTGCGCCTATCGCAACACCATCTCCTGGCAGGGGCCCAAGTCGCCGCTGCCCATGGAAAACAATCCACAGGTGGTGTTCGAGCGGTTGTTCGGTGACGGAGCGACCGCGAAGCAGCGTGCGGCGCGGCGGGTCGAGGCGCGCAGCCTGCTCGATTCGATTACCACGGAAGTGTCCTCGTTGCAGAAAACTCTGCCGGCTTCCGATCGGGCACGCCTCGATCTCTATCTCACCGACGTGCGGGAAGTCGAGCGGCGCATCGCCCTGGCTGCGCAACAGGTGCCGGCGGGAATGAAGCTGCCGGCCGCTCCGAGTGGCATCCCCGACGATTTCGAGACGCACATCAAGCTCATGTTCGACATGCAGGTCCTCGCCTGGCAGGCGGACATCACGCGTGTCTCGACGCTCATGTTCGCGAAGGAAGTCAGTAACGCGATCTACCCGGCCAGCGGCATACGCGAGCCGTTCCACAACCTTTCGCATCATTCGAACATCCCGGAAAACATCAACAAGCTGACGCAGCTCAACCAATACCACGCCAAGACCTTCTCATACCTGGTGAAGAGGCTGCAGGACGTCCAGGACGGTGATGGAACGCTGCTCGACCACTCTCTCCTGATGTACGGCAGCGGGATGAGCAACAGCAACCAACACGATCACAAACCACTACCCATCGTTTTGGCGGGAGGGGCGCGCGGCAAGGTGCGTGGCGGCCGCCACATTCACGTGGATGGAGAACAGACGCTGTCGAACCTGCTGTTGGCGATGCTGCACAAGCTCGATGTTCCGGCAGAGTCCTTTGGGGACAGCACCGGCGTGGTGGAGATTTAAGAGCTTGCCAATGAAAGCGGGACTCGCGTGTTGGGCTTTGTTGGCGGCGATCGGCGCGGTGCGAGCAGCTGATGTCAGCATTGCCGACGTCGCTGAAAACGGAGACGTCAAGACGGTACGGCAGATGCTCCGACAGCACGGTGACATCAACGCTCCTGGGCATGACGGCACTCCGGCGTTGCACTGGATTGTGCGCCTTCAGGATGTCGACGCCGCCCGGGAACTCCTGCACGCCGGCGCCGACGCGAACCGCTCGAACCGCTACGGTGTGAGACCGCTTCACATCGCGATCTCCGACGGCGATCTCGCGATGGTGCGTTTGCTGCTAGACGCTAATGCGGATCCGGCGTCAGCCGATATGACGGGCGAGACGTGCTTGATGATGGCTGCTGGGCGGGGGCAGGTCGACATCGTCAAGGCGCTGCTCGACAAGAAGGCGCCGGTGGATGCGCGCGATCCGCAATACCAACAGACCGCACTGATGTTCGCCGCACGCGGCGGTCATACGGACGTCGTCAAGGTGCTCATCGGCCACGGGGCCGATGTGAACCTGCAGACGCGCACAGGGAAGGTGCCCGAATTCCGCAGCCCGGCCTCGAACTCTGGCTCGAAGGGCGCCGGTATCGTGCGCGGCGGCTGGCCAGAGCGCGGGTCACGTGACGCGATCCCGGGTGCGAAGACGGCGCTCCTGTATGCGGCGCGAGAGGGCTACCTCGATACCGCGCACCTTCTGTTGACCTCGGGCGCGAACATCGAGCAGGCGGACGCGAACGGCGTGACGCCGCTCATCATGGCCATAGTGAACAACCAGACGGCACTGGCTCGCCTTCTGATCGAGAGGGGTGCGAGTGTCAGGGCGTCGGACTGGTATGGCGTGACCCCACTGTGGGCGGCCGTAGACCTGCGCGACATCGATATTTCGGGGCCGCATCAGACGGACAACGGCGTGGATCGGGCTGCAGCGTTCGAGCTCATCAAGCAGCTCGTTGACGGCGGCGCGGACGTAAACGCTCGCACCAAGGAGTATCCGCCGGAGCGGCGCTGGATCACCGGGCTCGGCTCACTCGCGTGGGTGGATTTCACCGGACAGACGCCATTTCTTCGCGCAGCGTATTCGGGTGACATCGAAGTGATGCACCTGCTGCTCGATCATCGTGCAGATCCAAACATCGCGACCTTCGGTGGTACCACGCCGTTGATGGCGGCCGCGGGCGTAAATTGGACCTACGCGCAGACGTTCGACGAAGGCCCCGCGAAGCTGCTCGAAGCTGTGAAGCTGGCGCAATCACTCGGTAACGACGTGAACGCCGTCAATTCCATGGGCGTGTCTGCAGTCCAGGGTGCAGCAAACCGCGGCTCCGACGACATCATCCGATTCCTGGTGGAAAAGGGCGCATCTCTCGACACCGCCGACAAGCAGGGACGGACGGCGCTGACGTGGGCACAAGGAGTGTTTCTGGCGACGCATCCACCGGTAGCCAAGCCGACGACCATCGCGTTGCTGAATGATTTAGAAAAATAGCTTAAGGGGGGACGACGGATGAATACGTGTCATCGTGGGAAGAACATTCATCGCGTGGCAGCCGCGGTGTGCGCGGCGCTCTTCGCGTCCGCGGGGATAGCCGCGGAAATAGCAGAGTCGGATGCTCTGCAAGAGATCGTCGTTACGGCAACGCGTCGGGAGGATGTCGCCAACAGGGTTCCCATCACCATCTCGGCGGTGACGCAGGAGTCCCTCGATGCGGAGGGCGTCAAGACTGCGGCGGACCTGACACGGATCGTGCCGTCGTTGAATACGGCCGCCAACCCCAGCGGCGGGCAGCAGACCTTTTCCATCCGCGGGATCGTTGGATCCACTGGCGCGGCGACTACGAGCGTCTATCTCGACGACGTGAATTTGACCAAGCGTGCGAACGGTGGCGTTGCGCAGAACAATGGCGTTCTGATTCCCATTCTGTACGACCTCGCGCGTGTCGAAGTGTTGAAGGGGCCCCAGGGCACGCTGTTCGGCGGTTCCTCCGAGGGCGGTACCGTTCGATTCATCACTCCAACGCCCAGTCTCACGGACTATTCGGGGATGGGCCGGGGGGAGTTCTCGACGATGGGCAGCCGCAGCGCGCCCAGTTATGAAGCCGGCGGCGCGTTGGGTGGGCCCATCATTGCAGACAAGCTCGCCTTCCGGGTCAGCGCCATCAAGCAGGAGTACGGCGGCTGGATCGACCAGTACAGCGCCTATACGGGCGCCCTGATCAAGAAGAACGACAACACCAGCATTGATTGGGCCGGCCGGGCCGCCCTCTTGTGGAAGATCTCCGACATCGCCAGCGCGCAGCTTTCCGCTTATCACATCGAAAACAAATATGAAGGCGGACCCGGTACCACGACCGCTCTGTATGTGAACGGTGGGGTTGCTCCGGCCGGGCAGACCTTTACGACTCAAGGGCGGTGTATCACGAACAACACACGCACCGCGCCTTTGGCGCAGCCGAACGGAGCGCCCGCGGTAGCTTTCATCCCGACAAACGTGGCGTGTACCAGCGCGGCAGCGGTACCCGGGACCGTATATTTCCGGCCGGGCGCCACCTATGGGCCGTTCCCGCAGGGACAGGACATCGCTCTTGCCACGGGCATTCAGAGCATCCTGCCGGCCACAGCTCAGTCGGACATCGTCAGCGCGACGCTGAACTTCGACCTCGAGGCGATGAACGTCAAGCTGATCAGCTCGTATCTCGGTGACAAGGGTCACAGCGACACCACCGGCGGCGAGGAATTCAGCTCGACGACCAACGGCGCCGGGCAGTTCACGACCGCCGATCCTGCGCACCGGGGCTTCCCTCTCTTCGCGCCGTTCTACAATGCGACGGGCTCGGGAAACAGCGGCCTCTTCGACGCCGCCAACAAGCGCAACGGCATCGAAGAGGAGGCACGCTTCGCCTCCGTGGGCGACAACCGCTTCAACTGGGTCGCGGGTGTCTATTTTTCCAACGCCACCACCCAGGTCGGCTATACCTACCTCAGCACCGCGGCCAACGATGACCTCGTGATGCGGGAGTTGTATGGGCCTACGTTCGCGGGTCCGGCCGGCAACACCAGTGCCAGCACTGCGCGCTACGGCCTGGTCAACGACGGAGGATTCCAGGCGCAACTGGCTGCCAGCATTCAGGACCGCGAGATCGCGGCTTTTACGGAGTGGAATATCTGGCTGATTCCTGAGCGGCTGAGAGCTATCGTCGGCGCGCGCTATTCGGGCGTCGAGCTGAACTACTACCAACTCAACTACGGGGAGTTCAGCGGCCGCCTGACGTCCTCGATCGGCTCGGTCACCGAGGGCCATAGCACGGATTCGCCGTTTACGCCGAAGTACGGCCTGGAGTACCAGATCAACGATCGGAACATGGTCTATGCGACGGCCGCGCGTGGCTTCCGCGCAGGCGGCGTCAATGCACAGATCTCGCAGACCATCTGCGAAACGGCCCTCAACCAGATCGGCATCACGGCCTCGGACGTGCCGCCGGCCTACAAGCCCGATACCGTGTGGAGCTATGAGTTGGGCGGCAAGTTCCGCTTGTTCGACAAGCTGCAGTTGAATCTCTCGGCCTATCGCATCAACTGGAACGGCATCCAGGCCACCACGACGCTGTCGTGCGGGCAGGGGTTCACTTCGAACGGCGGCCGCGCCGAGAGCAAGGGAGCCGAGGCCCAGTTGGTGTTCCAGCCGTTGCGCCAGTTGAGTTTCTACCTCAACGCCGGCTACACGGATGCGTTCTACGTCGATCCAGTGAAGGGCCCGGTGCCTACGCTGCCGGGCGTGAGTCCGACACCGAGCTTCAATTCAGGTGACAAGTTCAACATCCCTCCGTTCCAGGCGAGCACCGGCGGCCAGCTCGAGCTGCCGTTAGGAAGCCGTGTCAACAGCTACGTGCGGCTCGACTACACGTACCAGAACGCTTATGACTCCGGCGCCACGTTCGGCAGCTCCGGGTTTGGTACGAACTATTTCACCGGGCACAGCCCTTCGCAGGACCAGGTGAACCTGCGGATAGGGGCCCGTTGGGAGAGTGGCCTGGATTTGAACGTGTTCGTGTTCAACCTTCTCGATCGCGAGAAGCAGCTCAATGCGCCGCTGACGGGCTTCAGTGACGGGCGCGGCTCGTGCTCCGCGACCAGCGCGAATTGTGCGAGCTATGTGTCGTACAACCCCTTCGTGACACAGCTCTTCCAGGCGCCTCGCCGCTTCGGGGTTCAGTTGAACTACAAGTTCTGACGGGCGAGGTTCCGCGGCGATACGACCCCGGGCGGTAGGCGCCCGGGGCGGTACGCGCTTCGGGGCCGTATGCGCCCGGGGCTGTGTGCGCCCCCGGGCATTCGGAAGTCCTCGGTACCGAAAAGCATTTGCGGCCGGCTGTCGCGGTGCTAGGCTACCTTTCGCAAAGCTTACAGAGTGTCCCCCATAGCTCTCCTGCTCGCGCGAGGTCTCGCATGATCGCCAGCTGCTTTGGGTTAGGCCGACGGCTGTCCGTCTCGATCGCGTTGTTCACCGCCGCGATGATTCCTTCTGGTGCGGCATGGGCTCACCATTCCTACGCGATGTTCGACGGTACGAAAACGGTCTCGGTGTCCGGGACGGTTGCGAAGGTCGAGTGGGCGAATCCACATGTGTATGTCTGGATCTATGTCCGCAACACATCCGCGCCTTCCGGCTATGACCTCTACGCATTCGAGAACGGTTCGACGGGAGTGTTGTCTCGACTGGGCTGGTCGAAGTCGACGTTCACCATTGGAGAGCAGGTCACCGTCGAATACTGGCCCCTGAAGGACGGTCGCACCGGTGGACACTTTGTGAAAGCAACACATGTGGACGGCCGTGTCGAGGCAGGTGCGGGCGGGCCCGGCCCGGCCACTGTCGTGCCGAGAGAAAGTCCGGTGCGCAAGTGAGTCGGCGAAGGTTCGCCTGCGCATGTTGCTGCCTGGGGCTGATGATTACGACTGCGGGCGCGCAGGAGAAAACCGCGTTGCCCGGTGCGACCTATGAATCCATCAAGACACTGCCGGACTGGTCCGGCTGGTGGGGACTCGAGGGGCCACTCTCGGCGGAGTTCCAGCGCGTCCGGCCTCCGCTGAAGCCGCAGTTGATGGAGTCCTTCTACAAGACGCTCGCCAGCGACGTGGGCGGTTTCAGGGATCTGTACTGCAGGCCGAACGAGTTCACCGGCTACAGCGGCGGTTTTGTCGAGAGCATCGAATTTCTGTTCACGCCGGCGCGGGTGACGCTGACCAGTGAAAGTGGGCTGATCCGGCGAATCTATACGGACGGCCGTTCGCTACCGAAGGACGTTGACTTTACGACCACCGGTACGTCGGTGGGGCACTGGGAAGGGCAAACCCTCGTGGTCGAAACGGTCGGCATCGATCCAAAGGCCCTCTATCCCCAATTGACTCCGGCCGCGATAGCGATCGGGCGCAATGCGCAGGTCACGGAGCGCATCTTCCTGAGCAACCCGGAAACGCTGCACGAAGTCACGACCGTCGCGCCCGACATTTTGGCCGCGCCGGACAAACGCACGCGGGTGTACTCCCGGGTGCACAGATCGGCGGCACTGCAGATCAGTTTCTGCGCCAATCACGATAGGGCGGTCGATCCACGGACCGGCAAACAGCGCTTCGACATGACACCGCCTCCCGATCTGCCACCGCCGCCGGCTCATTGATTCGCGACGGGCGGCGATTCACCGCGATCGAGTCCAAGTGTCCTCGCTGCCTGTTTCTGGCGGCGGGTGTAACGAACTACCCGTTCACGGCGAAGGGAATCACCGTATGCACACCAATCATCATTCTTTGTCACGCTGGGCCCCGATCCCCCTTCGCTTGATTGTGGGCTACGGGTTCGTTACGCACGGCGTACTCAAGCTCGAGCGGGGAGTCGATGTGTTCGCCGCGGCACTGACTGGGCTGGGGGTCCCTGCGCCGCACCTGATGGCCTGGATCACCGTCATCGTGGAACTGCTCGGCGGAGCAGCCGTACTCGCGGGAGGCTATCTGAAATGGGTCAGCGTGCCGATGGTCATCGTGCTGCTCGTCGCGCTGTTCAGTGTCCATCTGCAGTTCGGCTTCAGCTCGATCAAGTTCCTGGCCGTGACCGCGGACGGTCCGCAGTTCGGCAAGCCCGGCATCGAGTGTGATCTGCTGTATCTGGCCTGCCTCGGGACGCTGCTCCTGGGCGGAGCCGGTCCCTTTGCGATGGACAACCTGCGTCGTCGGTCTACTTGAAGACCCGGAAGGGCTGGCGGGTCGTGCTGTCCAAGTCAAGTGTGGTATCCGATGTCGACGGACCGTAGGACGTTTCTTGCTGGCGCCGGCGCGCTTGCGTCAGCACTGACCATGCAGGCCCTCGCGGTCGAACGTTCCCCTCGTAGGGAAGAAGAACCCGCGCGGAAGATCCGGGCCATTGCATTCGATGCGTTCCCGATCATCGACCCCACACCCGTTGCGACGCGAGTCCAGGCGATGTTCCCGTCTCGGGCAGATGCGCTGTTGAACGCATGGCGGACACGGCAGTTCGAGTATGCGTGGTTGCGGACGCTTGGCGGGACTTATGCCGATTTCTGGCAGACGACTCGCGACGCGCTCGAGTTTGCGGCAGCTTCCCTTGGGGTGCCGCTGACGGATGCGAGTCGCGATGAGCTGATGCAGACCTACCGCGAGCTGAAGGTATGGCCTGACGTCCGGGGCGCGCTCGATGTGCTGCACCAAGCCGGTATTCGCATGGCCTTCCTTTCGAATTTCACCGCGGCCATGCTCGATGCCGCCGTTCAAAATTCGGGTCTCGAAGGACTCTTCGAAGCGCATCTCACGACGGACCGTGTCCGCGCGTTCAAGCCAGACCCGCGTGCCTATTCGATGGGACCGAAAGGGTTCGGGTTGCGGCGGGAGGAGATCGTGTTCTGCGCCGCTGCCGGTTGGGATGCAGCGGGCGCGAAGTGGTCCGGGTATCGCACCTTTTGGCTCAATCGCTCGCGTCAGCCTGCCGAGGAGCTCGGGGTGAGGGCGGATGGCGTCGGAGCGGGGATGCAGGAGCTGGTGACTTTCGTGTTGGCTGGCTGACGAACCGCCGACAGCAGAGGTTGGCCCCCACTGGTTATGTCAACGTCTTGACAGAACGCTCCTGTGCGCATCGCCATCATCGGTGCCGCGACCAACCTCGTCGCATCAATCGCTAAAGGACACTCCGATGGATACGCGAATTCGTACAACTTCATTCCGTGTTGGCATTGCGGTCGCGGCGCTGCTGCTGACAACCGGCTCGGCGTTCGCCAAACACCCCCAGCACAAGCGCATTGACTTCGACATGGTCGTATCGGCTGGTGCGGCCGGCTGCCTCCCGCACGCGCGAGCGGATGTCAGAGTGGTCGACGACGGCACCGCCCAGGACCTGTACATCACGGCGAGGGGCCTGCCACCGAAGACCGGCTTCGACTTCTTTGTTCTGCAGGTGCCCAAGGCGCAGTTTGGGATGTCCTGGTATCAGTCGGACCTGGAGACGGACGAGGAGGGCAACGCGTTTCAACATGTCCGCGGAATCTTCGGTATCGAGACGTTTACCGTTGCACCCGGTACGGACCCTGCGCCGCTTGTCTTCGGTGGCCCGTTCCCGGACGCGAGTGTGAATCCCCCCACGAACCCCCTCCAGATGTATCACCTGGGGCTGTGGTTCAACTCGTTCACGGACGCTCAGAAGGCTGGATGTCCGGCTACCGTGACTCCATTCAATGGTGAGCACCAGGCGGGAATTCAGGTGCTGAACACTTCGAATTTCCCCGATGACGCCGGTCCGTTGCGGCAGCTCAAGTAACGGCTATCGGTCTATCGACAGGAAGGGAGCCGCTGGCGGTGCCTGGTGTGCCAATAGGTCCATCAGGCGCCGCCGTACGCCAGGAGCTCGACGACTTCTATGGGCTCCGTCCTGCCCTTGACGGGTAACAGGGCGGATCGACCCAACACGAACCGCGGCCCCAGCCGCGTGGCGATTTCCTTGGAGACGAGGATGGTCGCCATCAGCTCCTTGGTCAGCGCTTCGATGCGACTGGCAAGGTTGACCGGCTCTCCGACCACGCCGTATTCGACTCGTGCATCCGGACCGATCAGGCCCGCCACGACCTCCCCGGCATGAATTCCAACCCCGATCTGCAGCGCTGGTATTCCATCGGATTGCAGCAGTACGTTCAGGCGCGCCACGCGCTCGACCATCCCGATGCCTGCACGCGCAGCACGCTCGACATGATCGACGCTGGCCTGTGGAGCGCCAAATAGCGCCATGACGCCGTCGCCCGTAAATTGCTTTACGACGCCGCCCTCGAGTTCCACCGCCGTGACGACTTCGGTAAAAAACCGATTCAGGACCTGCAGGAGTGCTGCGGGATCGAGCTTCTCGGCGAGCGCCGAAAAGCCGCGGATGTCCTGGAACAGGATGCTGACTTCCAGCCGTTCTCCGGCCATTGGCACGCGGCCGCTGAGAACGGCGGCCGCCACATCGCGGGATACGAAACGGCCGAACGTGTCTTTGATCTGCTCGCGCTCCTGCAGGCCGCCCACCATCTCGTTGAAGGAGCTTGCCAGAAAGCCGAGTTCGTCCTGGCGCTCGATGGGAGCCCGGTGACGCAGATTGCCGCGCAGCACCTCGCGCATCGCCTGCACGAGAACTGCGACCGGCCTGGTGATGCCGCGGGCGAGAACCATTCCGGTCAGCAAAGCGGCCGCGAGCCCGAGCGCCCCGATTATCGCAATCCGCCATTGCAGTGCACGCAGCGGTGCAAGCGCCGCGTCGTAGGAGCCCTGGATGAGTGCATACAGCGGCTGTGAGAGGTGAGCGTCGATCGGGACGGCGAGCGACAGGAGTCTTTCGCCGCTTGAGCGCAACGAGATCGGTTCGAGCACATCCTCTCGGCCCGACAGCCTCGTTACCTGCGAGGTTGCAGAGAGTGCACGCTCGTGCTGCCCGGAGGTCGGCCAGGACGAGGCGAACACGTGCGCCGTGGTCAGGAAAGCGACGTCCGAATGAGTATCCTGCTTCAATCGCACGGCGACCGCGTCGTCGATGACCTGACCCAGCATCAAAAACCCGATCACATCCGGACCCAACACCGGCACGGCAACCATTTGGAACAGTTTGCCGTCGACCTCGACGATGCCCGTCACCGCGGCCTGGCTCTCGATCGCTTCCTTCAGAGGAGAGAAGGCCGCGAGCGACTGACCCAGCGGTTTCCCGGCGGGTGAGGCCGCGAGGAGGATTCCGCTTTCGTCCGTCATCCAGACCAATTGGACCCCCAGCCGCTGCTGGTAGCTGATGCCGGCCGAGACAAGCGTCTCGGCGTCGTAGCTCGCGGGGTCAAAGTGGGTCGCGAAGACGCGTTTGAGCGCGAAATCGCTCGCCAACAGCGTCGAGTTGGTCTGCAGCCGGACTGCCCGCTCCTCGAGTTGGGTCGCGAAGACCTGGCCCGTCGTACGCAGGTTGCCGCTGAGTGTCCGGACGGCCTCACGGCCAACCACCCACTGAGTCAGACCCAGCGTCGCCAGCAGGACTGCCAGGATGAGTACTGAAAAGGCGATGAAGATCGCCGCGCGCAGGCTGCGCCCCGCGCGGAAAATCATGGCTCCGGCCGGGAACCGTGTACGGCCGGGCGGGATCGGGCAGCGGACAGGGCCAGGGTGAAATTCACGTTCGCGACGTCATCGCGAACCTGGATCGTTCGGGCGGTGTTCTCGGGCTTCAGGCTACTGAGCGCATGCCAGACGACTAGCGTGTAGCTTCCCTCCGGCAGATCCTTAAGGACGTAGTGGCCGCTTGCGTCCGTGACGGCGAAGTGCTCGGTGGGCAGGACCAGGATGATGCCCGACATCCAGTCGTGGATGTTGCAGCCGATCTTGACGACACCCACCTTGTCGAAGAGTACGGGCGGCGCGTCTTCTCCCCGGTACAGCGGCAGTTCGAAGGTCTTTGTTGGGGAGAACGAATACACGTGGTGCTGCACCTGGTCGTGGTTGGGGAAGCGCACATAAGTGCCGACCACGATGGGCAACAGCCCGGGAACGAAGGTCTTCTCGACCTGGTCGACGACCGCCGTTGCGTGCGGCCTGGCCGTCGACGGTGAAGGCGCCTGTACGAAGACGACCGCGCTGGCGACGGCGCCGCCTGCCGGGAGAGTGATGCTTCCGGAAACGGAAGAGCCCGCCGCCCGTTGTGCGAGCGCTAGTCCCAGAAGGGCCAGCCAGTGACGATTGAGGAGGTATCGGGCCATACGGTTCAGTAACGAAAGCGGTAACTGACCTGCCACCCGTCGGGCGTGGGGTTCACCAACCCGGTAGCCTCCCGCTGACTGTCCATCCGGATGTACTCCAACGCTACGCGGCTCCGCAGACCGAGATCCACGAAGTACGACGTTGTAAGGGCGTGGCCGTGCTCGTTCGTATTGGGTCCCCCGTCGAGATCATGGATGCGGAAGGAGTCGTACCGAAGGCTAAGGCGTTGTCGCAGGGTATGATACGAGACGAGCACATAAGCTGCAGACAGGGCGCTGTCATTTGCCGGGGAACGCACTCGTGCTGCTCCGTCCAGGTACTGCGCTAACACGTCGATGCGGGGAAGAGGGTGCAGCACGATGCCCACCGTCGTGAAGTGGGTGTGCCACACGCCGGGGCTGCCCTCGTCGCCCCGGTTGTCCATGATTCCCAGTCTGGCCGAAACGATCTCTCCGGCATCGCCGACGGAGAGCCAGGAATACACTCCGGGGCGATGGTCCCGGTCGTTGAATATGCTGGTGCGGTCATCGCGCCCCGGTAGTGCGAGATCGCCGTTGATGCCCGCGAGCGTGTCCCCCATGACCCAGCCGCGCAGGGCCAGGATCCGGCCGATCTGATCACCGCCGTAGCCGGCTCCGACCAGGGCACCGAGGCGGATCCCCGAGGAGGTCACATACCATCCCTCGCCCTCGGCCCCCGCAAGACTCATGTCCTCCCAAAGCCAACTGTTGAGGGCTGACGCGGAAATCGTGTAGGCCGGCGTCCAGGCCGGGCCGGTGTTCTCGAGGGAAAAGGGCACGTTCATCACGCCGCTCTGGAGGCCCCAACCGCGGTTGGCCTCACCCCACTCCTTGCGCAGGAGGGCCTCGATCAACCACGGCCGGTAATTTCCGGCAACGTCGGGCTCGATATTGAACTGCGTCTGGGCTCGAACGTCCCACGGCAGCTGCGCACCGATTTGCAGCGCAGCCTGGGAGAGGACCAGGCGGGTCGCCCTCTCAAAGCCACTGTCAGCAGGGCTACCCCCGTAACGCAACTTGCCGGGCCCACGGTCCGTCCAACTCGGAGCCGGGCCTCCGCCAACCAGGCGCACATCCAGCAGCGCGCGCAGCCAGATGCGGCTGTCCCGCTCGACCTCGTACTGGGCGTGTACGGGGCGCGAAATAACGCAGCAAGTCAACAGGATGGAGGTGATGAGGCGTGCGAGCCGGGAAGTCATTTACTGCCGCCCCAAGGTTGGGTACGCGACTATACTCCGGCGCGTGCCCATCACCGCAAAAACCGTTGTCGAGCGCGACAGCCTGTTCCGCGGACTGCCGAAGGCGACCCTCGCCCGAATCGCAGCCCTGGGCTCCAGGCGCTCCTATGACAAGGGTGCGATCGTATTTCTGCGTGGCGACCCGGGAGATTCGCTGTGCGGGGTGGTGAGCGGTCGCGTGCGCATCAGCGCGAGCCTGCCCAACGGTAAAGAGGTCTTCCTCAACATCATGGAGCCCGGCGATTCCTTCGGGGAGATCGCACTGCTCGATGGACAACCTCGAACCGCCACCGCGACTGCAATGGTTGGCACCGAGCTGATCGTTTTCAAACGCGAGCCGTTTCTCGTGCTGTTGAGTAGCGAGCCGCAGCTAGCGGCTCACCTGATCCGTCTTCTGTGCCAGCGGGTTCGCTGGACGGCACAGTTGATGGAGGACTCGGCACTCCTGAGCGTTCCGGCCAGGATGGCGAAGCGCCTGCTGAGCCTGGCCCACTTGCACGGCCGCCCCACTGCTGAGGGGACCAGGCTCGCCATCTCCCAAGAGGAACTGGCGCAATTCCTCGGTGTTTCGCGGCAGATTGTCAATCAACACCTGCAGGTCTGGAAAGGGCAAAGCTGGATCGTGTCAGGCCGGGGTCACCTGACGATCGTCAACACGTCTTCCCTGGAAACTCTCGCCCGAGAGCCATAGCTGCCCTGCTGCGTGCGTTCCCGGCGCGCGCTTGATCTTCCACCGCTCGCCAGCGTCCTCCGCGACGGCACGGCCGCGAGCCTGCCCGCTCGCCTCCCCACAGCTCTCCTTGTGTCCGGGCGTTGACAGAACTCTGCCATCCGAGTCGACACCATGCACGCCTGCCTCGAGCCCAGCCGGGCAACAGGCACCTGCACTGACTCGGAGTGAAAGACATGTCTGTGGAAGCGTTGATGTACTGCGCCGGGCCGGATTCTTTCCGACCGGCGCGCGCACTGCGGGCGCGCACCCTGTTTGGCCCGGCGGAGGCGAGCGAATTTCTCGCGCAACGGATCTCTCCCTGGACCCAGGATCTCGGCCTGATCGTGGACGCATGCTCCCCGGCGGGCGCAATTCTACGGTTGCCACGTAATGCGCGAATTCTGCGGCCCGGCAACGCACTGTCGGGCCAGGCACTGCTGGCCTGCGCTGACACGGCTATGGCCGTCTCGATCATGGGTCATTTGGGTGAGGTCCGAAACGTCGCGACCGTGACGATGGCGATGGACTTCATGCGCGCCATTCCCGAGGGCGACGTCATCGTCGCGGCCACCGTTCGCAGGCGCGGCCGGACCCTCGTTTTCGCCGAATGCACTTTTGTCGAACCTGGACTCCCGGAAATCGCGGTTCACGCGACGGCGACCTGGGCCTTTATTCCTGCTGCAATCTCGAGGTAGAAAATCGTGTTGACTCAAATTCGTGAAGGATCTTTTCGGGTCGGTGGTCCGATCCTGTTGCTCCTCGCCGCGGGGTGCGGTGGCGGTAGCGGCTACGGGGGAAGTGGGGGCGGCGGAGATAGCGCCGGTGCCGGTGCGCCTGCGCCGGCCGTGACTGTGACCGCGCAGCCGACGGCGATCACCGCCGGCCAATCGGCAACGCTTACGTGGTCGACGGTCAATGCCGATGCGTGCACGGCCAGTGGCGCATGGAGCGGTACTCAGGCAACTAGCGGCAGCCAGTCGGTCTCCCCGACGACTGCTGCAACCAACACGTACACGCTCAGCTGCACCGGCGCGGGCGGGAGCACAACCGCCTCGGCAGCACTGACTGTCAACGCGGCGAGCGGCTACTCGGCCACCCAACTCATTTCTGACTCCGGAGGGGTGGGCGCCGTATCGTCCGATGCCAATCTGATCAACCCGTGGGGTATTGTCTTTTCACCGGGAAAGCCGGCCTGGATCGCGGACAACCGCTCGGCGACCGCGATTTTCTACGACGGCAACGGCAAAGCGCAGCCCAATGCGAGTCCTCTGGTGCTGCACCTGCCCGCAGGCGCCGCCTCGGTGGCGTTCAATCCGACAGGGATCGTTGCCAACGTGTCGTCGGTCGACTTTTCGGTGACTTCGGGGACCCGGACCGGCGTCGCACGACTGATCTTCGCCGGCGAGTCCGGGATGATCGCGGGCTGGTCCGTTGCGGCCGACGCAAACCCGGTGATCGTTTACACCGATACGGGCGGGGCGGTCTACAAGGGACTGGCGCTCGCCAACAACGGCCAGGCGAATTTCATCTACGCAACCGATTTCCACAACAACAAGGTCGACGTGTTCGATGCGACCTTTACCAAGCAGGCGGCGACGGCCACGAGCTTCTCGTTCGTTGACCCCACGCTGCCGGCCGGTTACGCACCCTTTGGAATTCAGGCCATCGGAACCGCCTCGGGCGGCGTCCCGCAGTTGTACGTGACTTACGCGCAGCAGCAGGGCCCGGACAATCGCAGCAACACCAACGGCGCGGGCCTTGGAATCGTCGATGTCTTCGATACCAACGGCAAGCTGGTGAAACACCTCATCCCCGCCGGGGGCCGATTGAATGCGCCCTGGGGCGTGGCGATGGCGCCTGCGGATTTCGGCACGTTGAGCAACCTGCTGCTCGTGGGAAACTTCGGAGACGGCAAGATCAACGCCTTTGATCCCGTGAGCGGACAGTTCATGGGAGCGGTACAGGACAATACGGGAACCGCTGTTGCCGAGCCGGGCTTGTGGGGCATTGCATTCGGCAACGATGCAGTCAATCAGCCGCACAACACTCTGTTCTTTGCCGCGGGTATCAACAACCAGGCGGACGGCGCCTACGGGCGAATCGATCTGGGTGCGGCACCGGCCCTGAATGTCCCGCCGACCGTCACTGTAGCCGCGCCATCGGGCAACCTGACTGGCACCGTCTCTCTCTCAGCGACTGTCGCAGGTCCGGGGAACATCGCCATAGCGAGCATCGGGTTTTTCGCCAACGGCACCACTCTCATCGGGACCGTCCGTACGGCACCGTTCAGTGTGCAGTGGGATACGACGACGATACCGGTGGGCACCGTTACGCTTACCGCCGTGGCGACCGACGCTGATGGCAACGTGGGTACCTCAGCACCGGTGCAGGTTACTGTGGGTCCGCCGGTCACGCTGACGCAACTCCAGGCACAGGTCTTCACGCCTCTGTGCTCGGGATGCCACAGCGGTAGCCAGCCGGCAGGCGGTCCGCTTCCGGGCAGTCAGAACCTGACGGCGGGAAATACGTTCAGCAATCTTGTCGGCGTCGCGAGCCTCGAGCAGCCTGGCCTGCAGCGAGTGAAGCCCAACGATCCGGACAACAGCTACGTGATTCACAAGGTCGAAGGAGCGGCAGGCATTACGGGGTCGCGGATGCCGCTTGGGGGACCCGCGTTGCCCCAGGCCACGATAGACCAGATCCGGTCATGGATCTCGAACGGCGCCTTGAATAACTGAGTCAGCGGTGGAAGGAGGGGGCGGAACTGCGGTAGACGCCCCCTCTTTCTGTGAGCCGTGAGGGCAGGCGGCGGGTGCAGCCGCCCTAGCCGGTGCGTTCCAACTCGCGTCCCAACTCGCGCTGAATGGCGTCTTCTCGCGCATCGTCGACCGCGGCGAGCACAGCTTCGGCGTCGGCTGCAGCTTCGTCGCGCACAAAGGTGCCCGTGAGCTGAGTGTCAGCGTGCAGCTCGCCCTGCTCGAACAGCGCCCACATCTCGAGGGCAAACTGCGTTTCCAGCAACTCGGCTGCGAAGCGCCCCAGCGTTCCCCTAATGTTGTTCACGTCGCGCTCGAGCATTGCGAGCGCGCCGTTGTTGCCGGCCGCGTTGACAACCTGGGGCAGGTCGATGATCACTGGCCCGTCGGGGCCGACGAGCACGTTGAACTCCGAGAGATCTCCGTGGATGAGCCCGACGCTCAGCATGCGAACGATCTGTTGGATCAGAAACTGGTGGTAGTCGCGTGCCGTCTCGGGTGACAGGTCGAGGTCGCCCAGGCGCGGGGCCGGGTCACCGGCGGCATCCGTTACGAGCTCCATGATGAGCGTGTCGTTAAAGTACCCGAACGGTTTGGGGACGCGTACGCCGGCGGAAGTCAGTTGGTACAGAGCATCGACCTCAGCGTTCTTCCAGGCCGCCTCTTGTTCCCGGCGACCGAAGCGCGTGCTCTTGCTCATCGCGCGCGCCTGGCGGCTACCGCGAACCCCGCGACCTTCCTGGTATTGCGCCCGTTTCTGGAAGCTTCGCTGCGCCATGTCTCGATAGACTTTCGCGCAGCGTGTCTCGCCGCCCGAGCGAACCAGGTAAACCGTCGCTTCCTTCCCGCTCTTCAGGGGCCGAATGACTTCATCGATGACGCCGTCGTCGATCAGGGGCTGCAGGGCTGTGGGGGTCTTCATTTATAAGGGCGACGGCGGAGGTGCGTCAGGAGATGGCGCGAGCGAATCGCCCCAGCGCCTCCGGGAGGTCTTGAGCCTAAGTGATTGAAAATATTGGAGCTTGTCGTGCCCGGGAGAGGGATCCGATTCGCGGGCAGGTGACTGATAGGCGGCTATTTTCGCACAGGATGGCGAAAGTTACCCGCGAATAGCGCACAGGGAACAGGCCGGCCATTGGCCTGTTTACCTCAGCGATGGCCTTAGACGGAGAAATGCCATGGCCCTGCGACCCGAGCGCTACCGGAACGCCGTCGTGCCGCACATCTATGTCGATGGCGCGAGCGCAGCGATCGACTTCTACAAGACGGCCTTTGGAGCAGCCGAGCTGTTTCGGATCGCAAAGCCCGACGGCCGGATCCTTCACGCCGAGCTGACGATCTATGGCTCGACAGTCATGTTGGGAGATCCGGACGATCGACTCTATGCCGAACCTCGCAAGGTCGGCCGCTGCACGGCGGGCCTGCACCTGCTGGTCGACGACAATGCGGGGGCGATGGATCGCGCTGTGAAAGCGGGATGCGAGGCGATCCAGAAGCCCGTCGAGATGTTTTACGGAGCGAGCTCGGCGAGCGTGCGCGATCCGTTCGGGCATGTTTGGGTGCTTCTAACCTGGAAAGAGGATCTGAGTCCCCGCGAAATGGAGCGACGGGCCGAGGCTGCCTTACAATAGGGCCGTGAGATTCGGCATTTTCGATCACGTTGACGACAGCGGTCTGCCGCCCGCGCAGCACTTCGCCGCGCGCCTCAAGCTCGTTGAGGCCCTCGACAGTCTGGTATTCGAGTCATACCACGTCGCCGAACATCATGGGACGCCGCTGGGTCTTGCACCTTCACCGAATGTGTATCTGTCGGCCGTCGCTCAGCGCACTCGGCGTTTGCGTTTCGGCCCGATGGTGTATGTCGCCCAGCTCTATCACCCGCTGCGCCTTGCCGAAGAAATCTGCATGCTCGATCAGATGAGCGGCGGCAGGTTGCTTGTCGGCGTTGGGCGAGGCGCGGCTTGGCAAGGAAGGCGGGGAGGTTTCTGCTTTCGGTATCGCACGCCATATTGTCGTTGGGGAGACGGACGCCGAGGCGCTGCGCGTTGCGCGCGGCGCGTTCCCCAAGTGGCGTTCGTCGATGTCTAAGCGTCTGCCCGGACGCCCGTAGGTGAGTTGAACGCGCCCTACAGGTCAGGCCACCTCAATGTGTGTACTGCCGCTCCTCGTCGCGGCCCGGATTCTGCCCGTGCCTGCCGTGGTCGTCTCGATCTCGCCGTACAGGTTTCAGCAGGTATGCGTGGCTTTGGCCGGTACTGCTGTCCGACCCGTTGGCGGCGATCTCGCCGAGATTGTTGATTCCCACGGCGGAATTTAGCGTGACATGGTGCGCAAGCGAGCTTCGTTGGTTGATCAGCTGGTTCAGATCGACCAACCGGTGATGCCGGTAAAGAAAGGCGTGACGAACGGTACCGTTGCCCGCTTCGTTGGAGTCTCCAACCACTTCCCCCGGGTCATTGATGCTGAGGCCTTCGCTGTCATCCCCGCCGAGCGAGCCGATATCGATCATCTCGCCGCGTTCATATAAGAAGGCGTGGATGCTGCCGCTCTTGGTGTTCGAATATCCCGTCACCTGGTCGAAGCGATTGATGCTGTTGCCCGTGCTGTTGTCTCCACCCAGAGTGCCCAGATCGGTGACTGTGCCCTGCCTGTAGAGAAACGCATGACCGTCGGTCCCTGTGTTGGTGTGCGAGACGCCAGTCACGTCGCCCTCGGCGTTGATACCGTGACCGGAGTTGAACTGTCCGGAATCGATGTCTGCCAACGAATCGATGGTCGTGAATTCGCCTGCCTTCGGGTCGTAGACAAAGGCGCGATCCTCCTCGGACGAGCTGGAACCTTGGCCGGTGATTTGGCCACGATCGTTAAGGGCGAAGAATTCAAAGGTAAACGGAAGGGGCAGGACACTGATCGAGTGGTTGCGGTAGTCATAGAGAAACGAAAGGGGACCCGGCACGCAGCACCCGGAACCGAGCACTTGGCCGACATCGTTGATGGCGGCGGAACTGGAATTCCTGAGTGTGAGTTCCGGCGCCGTGAGCGGGGCAATCCTGCCGTGGCTGAACACGAATACGTTGGCGTTCGATTCGCCGGTGACCTCGCCGAGGTTGTTGATACCGGAGGCCGTGCTGCCTGTGGCGCCCGGTAGCGTTCCGAGATCGATCAACTCGTAAGTCCGTTGTCTGTGCTCAGCGGAGAATCCCGCTTGCGTCGTCAAAACAAGCAGACTCGCAGCCAGTGCGCGATACCATGATGAGTTCATCCGGTCCTCCCATTCGCGTCCTGTGAATGCCGTCGACTGTTGTTCTAGTTCGAGGTTATGAGGACTCCCCGCCGACATCCTGCGCGCTGATCGCGGATTCGTAAACTAATCTCGCGTCCGCCGGTGCACAAAGTGGCGATGACGTGGGATCTCAGCGGAGACTCGGCCGGAGCTGTGATGTTGCCTACCGGCTCGCGAGGCGCCGCGATTTACGAGTATCCGTCCGCTTTGGCGCTTTCTTCGCTTGCTGCGCGCTCACGAATTGCACAGCCTCCTCGAGCAGGTTCCGCAGCTCATGACGGCCAATCTTTGCCAGCCGCACCAGGACGGTCGCATAACCTCGGTAATGGTCGGTCATGTAGTACGTGTTCGGGTGCTTCGCGAGCAGTGAATCACGAGCGGGAAAGTCGGCGCGGACCATCAGCGAATCGGGCTCCGCGGACGGGTGGATCGCCGTGCAGGCGACCAGCTGCCGACCCAATTTGAGGGCCATGCCCCGGGCCGAGGCACTCGCCTTGATACCGGGCAGCGTTGCGCCGAGCTCCCGTACCGTATCGAAGTCGACCTTGCCGTCACGCATCGCTGTCACAGAGCCAAGCCGAGGCGCTGGTTACTTCTGCAGTTTCATCCGCGTCACGCCCTTGTCGTCGACGTATTCGCGATTGTTATCGCAGACGTACTCCAACAACTCATATCCGGGAGATCGGCTGTACGCGAACGTGTAGGTCCACGGCTGTTGCAAGGTAGCGGGGTCCTCCACCGTGATCTGATCGTGTAGAACGTTGGGCGCGACGAGATGGAAGCGCTCAGTGATGCGCATGCGACTGCTGTGCGGTGTATCCCGGTAGCCGAGCACTTCTTCTTTGATGCCTACAGTGTCCACCACTAGTGTGTCCCCCTCCCAGTGTCCGACGGAGTGGCCGAAGTATCCTGGTGGGACCTCGTCGATCTTCATTTGAGGCTTGTTGAGGTAAATCCGCCGCACCTGGCTCATGGCTTCCTGGATGATGGTCACCTGGCCCGGAGTCTGCAGAATCTCCAGCGGGTAGATGGGAAACATCATCGTAGGCATGCCGTTCGGGATGCACTCCGTGCTCGCATTCGCGAGAGGCTCGCCACGTTGGTCGGATTCGCGCTGCTTCGTGCGCATCGCCTCATAGGGTCCTGCGTACTGCGGCTTGAGTTTCAGCTCGGTCGGTTTCGGCGCGATCAGCTTCGGGTCGGGTGGCGGACCGCCCTGGGCTCGGGAGGGGTATACGCTCCAAGCGCCGTTGAGATCGGGTGGGCTCTTCGCGGCTTGCGCTCGACCTTCCAGGGGAGCGAGCAGCACCGCCAGGAGGGTGCAGGCCAACACCTGAGGCAACAACCGGCCGACCGCAGCCGGCGTGATCCGTAACGCAACTGTTGGTCGCATGGTCATCCCCTTGCCCGTTAGCGCTCGAATACGCCGCCGGGCGGGTTGCTGTCCCCCAGGGTGCGGCCGTCCGCGAGTGTCGCGGTTTCCAGCATGCCTCCGGCCGATCCGTCCTTGAGCGGATTGATCAGCAGCGACACCTTGTCACCCACTTTGACGTCGGTGTACTTCCAGCCACCGCGCATCAGCACGTTTGGACTGGCGCATTCGATGCTGAAGTGCTTGGCGGCGCCGTGCTCGTCAGGCACATCGAGCTCGATGAAAACGTGGGGATTTGTCCACTGGAAGCGCGTTACCACGCCGGCAAGGGTCACGCGATGGACGTGATCGAACATCGCGAAGGAGTGATGCGCTTGAGCGGCTTCGGGATAGGCAAGAACGGCGAGCGCCAGCATTGCCGCGGTGCTGGACAAGAAACTGACCACCTTCGCTGACGACATACGTGTGCTCCCCCCATTTGGCCCACTCTGCCCGCTTCACGGTAGATCATACGGCAGGGAACTAAGCCCTGAAATGGCGTCGACATCGCTATTCGCGGGCCGGGCGGACGCGAGCAGTCGCCCCTTTGGTGCGCCGGAGGCATACTGGATATAGAACCAGTACCGTTGTAGGGCTTAAAGGGTCGGCGAATTCCGAAGAGGAGGCACTTATCTGTTATTCTCGTATATAATCTCTATCTAGAGACTATTTACTAGGCCGCTGCTATGCGCCCGCCCGACAATTCGCTATTCACGCCGGCTGAAGCGTCCGTGCTTACGGGCCTGTCGATCAAGGCCGTGAACAACGCGATTGATAAGAATATGGTGTCGGCGGTGGTTGGCACTCGCGAATCGGGCCGCCTTCTGGACCAGCAGGCGCTCTTGGCTTTGGTACTGGAGTATCGGTTGGCTAATCGCTTCTTCCCGGAACTCCGGCGGCGCCTTTTCGATGCGCTGGTAGCTTCTCCACGAAAGGCAGTGGTCTCATTGGACGAGGGCTTGGTCAAAGTGGATCTGCAGGAGCCGCGACGTGACCTCGCGGCATCATTGCGTGCGCTGCGTCGGGCTCGTTCTTTGGTCGTGACTGACTCAGAGATCCTTGGAGGCGAACCTGTCTTCCGTGGCACCCGAGTCCCGGTACACGCCATCGCGTCGACGATGGAGCAGGGTTCTACAGAAGCAGAGATCCTGAAAGCCTATCCGCGCGTTACCGCCGAGATGGTCCGTCTCGCTCCGGCGTACGCTCAGGCATATCCGGTCCGCGGGAGACCGCGCTCGCAGCCGTGGCGTGATCGTCCGCCCGTGCAACGTAGTCGCGAGCGCCTTTCCTAGGTCCAAGCCTCGTGCGATTCCTGGTCGACGAGTGTCTTAGCCTCGACCTCGTGACGGTTGCGACTGAGGGCGGCTTCGAAGCGCATCACGTCGCGCACGTTGGCAAGGCGGGTGTGATCTTCGATCTGTACGAGCTGCCGCCCGCAAGCTAGCGTGCTCGGTGGGCATAGCTCGGGGAGGGCGATCCGCAGCGACGGGCGGTCAGTGGGGGATCGTCGCCTGCTGCAGGCTGCGATAGGCGTATTCCAGGAACTGCGTCGGGTCGCCCATCTCCTGGATGAGTCCCTTCAGCGGACGGTCGGCCACCACCGGCACCACACCGACAAACTCTTTGCCCTTGTTGAACTCCGCCACGTCCTCGGGGCCGAAGCCCTTGTTGAACAGGACGAAGAACTGCTTGAACAGCTCCGCGTACACGTCCTTGTGGCGAACGATGTCGCTGCCCTTCAGCGGCACACCTTCCGCGCCGATCACGGTGGTGTCGGGCTTCGCCACGTCGCAGAGAATCTCGTAGGAGCGCAGGAAGCCGTGGTAGAAGCCGCCGTTCAGGTAGTCGATGACAGGCCAGCTGTGGCCGGCTACCGGGCCGCCCGCGACGATGACGTTGTGCTTCGGGAAGTGCACGAACAGGTCACCGTTGGTGTGCGCTGCCGGCAGGTAGCGGTAGTCAACGTGCTCGCCAGCGAACTCGAGCGCGCCGGTGTTGTAGGTGGTCACTGTCGGGAGCGCTTTTGGGGGCAGGCCGCCATAAGTACCCGTGTACAGCGCGGAAGGGTTCTTCCGCCCCAGCGCCAGACGCGTGACCTCATGCGAGATGATGATGCCGCCGTCCTTGCCGATGGCCTCGTTGGAACCGGTCTGTTCCGGGTGCCAGTGCGTGTTGATCAGCGTGTGCACACGCTTGGTGTTCGTGGCCGATGCCACCGCCTTCAACACAGCGGAGGAATGTTCCGCGAGGCCGCCATCGACGAGCAGCGCGCCGTCGGCAGAGGGCAGGGCGACGACATTGCCACCGCCACCGGTGATCAGCGCAAGGCCGTTCACGTCCTGCACGTCGATGCGAGCCTTGGCGGCGGATGCGAGAGCGGGTACGCCCATCAGTGCGGCAGCCGAAAGGGTCTGCGCGCTGTTGCGCAGGAAATCACGCCGGGAAAAGGTCATTACGGTCCTACAGGATCGACGGGCCAGATGAAGGAGTCATAGACGGCGGTGGCGATGGGTGGCCCCTGGGGCGGCCAGTCCGGCGTCTTAGCCAGCTCTACGTTCGCGCCCTTGGTGCGCAGAAAATCGGACAGTGGCTTGTTTACCGGCTCGGCCTGCGCGAGGAAGGGCACGTAGCCGCGGCCCATCGCGTAGTCCAGCGCGGTCAGTCCGTCCGCGTCCTTCACATTGACGTCGAGACCGAGACTCAGCAGTTCATCGATGACCTGATGGTTGCCGCCGCCGCGCACTGCGTAGTGCAGCGCTGAGCCGCCGCGTGTGCGCGCGAGCAGGTGAATCTTACCCACCAACTTCACGTCCGCACCCGCATCGGCGAGCAGCTTGATGAGCTCCACCTGCGGATTGGTCCGCGGCGCGCCACCCGGGCCGCCTTTGCCGCCCGAGGCGCCTGCGCCCGCGCCACCCGGGGCTCCGCCGCGTGCAGCGCCTCCTGGCGCGCCGCCGCCTCGAGCGCCGCCCCGGGCAGGAGCGGCAAAGGGGCTCCTACCACGACTGCCGCTCAGGGCCATGATGATGGGGCCGCGGCCGTCCGCGGTGGCGAGCTTGGGATTCGCACCGTGCGCCAGCAGCAGCTTCACGACTTCGATGTCGCCGGTACCGCAGGCTTCGAGAAACGGCGTCATGTCGCGATCGGCTGAAGAACCAAACCCCGCGCCCCAATAGAGCTGCTGGTTCGGGTTCGCACCGCGATCCAGCAGCATCTTGATCAGGTCATGGCCGGTGGCCTTGTTGGGCTTGTCCTGATCGAGTGGGTTACGGCTGCCTTCGCCGTTCATGTTACCGATGGCCACATGCAGCGGCGAGCTGCCGTTCATGTCCCACTGGTTCACGTCGGCGCCGGCCTCGACCAGGCGCTTCGCGATGTCCCAGTTGTCGTTCATCATTGCGATGGATAGCGGCACCACGAACGACGGGTCGGAGAGATTCACGTCGGCCTTGTGCTTCAGCAGCACCTCGACGCACTCGCCGCAGTTGTCACGCGCGGCGTACATCAGCGGCGTGAAGCCGCCGCGGTCACGCGGGGCGGCGCGGCTTTCCGCGGTCGCCACGCGCTGGTAGTCGCGGATCGCGCCGCGGGCATTGACGTCCGCACCCTTGGAAAGCAGAAGTTCGACCATCTCGGGATGGCGGCGGGCGGCGGCCCACATCAGGGGTGTCTGATCGCCGAAAGTCTCCCGGGCATTCACCTTCGCGCCGGCCTTCAGGAGTAGCTTCGCAGCCTCCACATTGCCGCTGCGCGAGACCAAATGCAGCGCGGTTTCGCCGTTAGCGTTGGGGGATTCCGGATCCGCGCCTGCCTTCAGCAGCAACCGGATGAGCTCGGTGTTGGCCGTGTCTGCGGCCAACTGCATGGCGTTGACGCCGTAGGCGTTGGTGGCTTTGACGTTGGCGCCTTCCTTGAGCAGGCGCCCGGCCTCGGCAACATCGCCTTCGAAGGAAGCCACCATCAGCGGCGTGCTGCCATCCGGCTTGAGGGGCCCGTCGGCTTTGGTTGCCGCTGCGCCGGCAGCGGCGCTGCCCGCACCGGTGTACAGCAGAGCGACTGCTACGGCAGCCGCCACCTTCCCCCTCATACGCATACTCAGGCCTCGCTGAAGGTGCCAGTGGCGTCGCCGAACTTCTCTAGCTTGACGTTCGCGCGCTGAGCGACTGTCAGCAGCACGTTGGCGAGCGGGGTGTCCTTCGGGGCGGAGATATGCTGGCCGCCCTTGAGATTGCCGCCCTTGCCGAGCAGCACCACCGGCAGCTGCGAGCAGTTGTGCAGGTCGGAATTGCCGAGGTCCGAGCCATACATAACGATGGTGCTGTCCAGGATGTTGTGGTCGCCTTCCTTGATGCTGGCCAGGCGCTTCGCGAAGCGCGCAAGGCGCTCCACCTGATAGGTCTGCACGCGCGCCAGCTTGTCCTGTTTGTCGGGATTCTCGCCGTGGTGTGAGAGCGGGTGGAAGGCCTCATCCACCTGCATCGACGGGAAGGTGCGCATCGAGGCTTCCTTGATCATGCGCATCGACGCGATACGCGTCTGGCCGGTCTGGAAGGCCAACGCGATCATCTCGAACTGCACGTCCACCAACTCGGTGAAGTCATCCGGCGTGCCCACCGGGGCATCCGGCAGGTTGCCCAGGGAGTCGGCCTTCGCCATGAGCTTGGAGACGCGGCCCTCGACCTCACGCACCGAATCGAGATAGTTGCTGACCAGCACACGATCGGACGCGCCCAGCCGACGGTTCAGGCCCTGGGTGGCCTCCATCGCGTAATCGAGCAGGCTGTCGGTCGCCTTGAGGCGTGCGACGCGATCAGCGTTGGAATCGCCGGGACCGAACATGCCGTAGAACACCTTGCGCGGGTTGCCTTCCAGCGGAAGGCTCTGGTTCGGGCCGCGGTAGGAGATGGCGCCGCCAGGCTCGCCGCACAACTCGAGCGAGGTGAGCGGTGTGTCCTGCCCGATCTGTTTCGCGGCCATCTGATCGATGGACGTGCCTGCCCCGGGACCCCAGAGGCTCATCTGCGGATCCTGGCAGGTCAGCCAGGCTTGCTCGGTGATGCCGTGCGGGGGGTTCTGGCGCTCTCCGGCCTTGTTGCGGATGTTGGTGATCACCGTGACGTAGTCACGCACGCTCTCCATCGGCTTCAGGATGCGCGAGAACTCAAAATCCTTGCCCGTGCCCTTGGGTACCCAGAACTTCTCCACCGCGCCGTGCGGGATGTACACGAAGGCGAGGCGGGGCTTGATGGCCGCCTCGGTATTTGCCCACGCCGTGCTGGCCGGGATCATGGCGTCCAGCAGCGGCAGCGAGAGGGCGACACCCGCGCCTTTCAGGACTGTGCGGCGGGAAAGATGCTTCTTGGTCAGGAACATGGCTATTGGCCTCCGGACGAGGGCGAGTCGATCGATGCAGTCTTGATAGCAGGTACAGGTGCTGCCGGCGCGCGCCGACGGAAAGCATCACTGTTCACTACGCCCATCACTATGGATTCGAACGTGTCGTTGTGGGCCTTGGCGTCGCGCACGATGTGGCGCACGGTCGGCATGTCGTTGAAGTCCACGGGCCGGCCCACCGCATACTCCATCAGTTTCTCGGTGATGACCTGTGAGAACTGGCCGCTGCGTGCGGCCAGCGCCTTGTGCAGGTCCGCAGGTCCATTGAGCACCGTGCCATCGGGCATGGTGGCCCGCGGGTCGATGGGCAGGTGGTACTGCGGGTCGATGGTGCGGTATGCGCCCACCGTGTTGAAGTTCTCCAGCGCGAAGCCCAGCGGATCCATCACGGCATGGCAACTGGCGCAGGCCGGGTTACGGCGGTGGATTTCCGTCTGCTCACGCACTGTGGCGGGCTTACCCTTCGCGGCATCGGCGAGGTCCGGTACACCTTTCGGAGGGACGGCCGGGGGCGTGCCGAGGATGCGTTCCATGATCCAGGCGCCGCGCAGCACCGGGGCCGTGCGGTTCGGGTTAGCGGTGACCATCAGAATCGCGCCCTTACCGAGCAGACCGAAGCGATCCGGATCCTTCAGCATCACCTTGTGGAAGCCGTTGCCGCGGACGTCCTCCATGCCGTAGATCAGTGCGACCTGCTCGTTCATGTAGGTGTAGTTGGCCGTGAGCAGGTCCGTCACAGGGCGATCGGAGCGCAGGATGCTGTCCATGAACAGCTCCAGTTCCTTCTTGAACGCCGCGCGCGGGTCATATACGCCGCTGGCATAGCTGAAGAGCGCGGCCGAGGGAACAATGCTGTCCATCTTGGCGACGTTGAGCCACTGGAAGGCGAAGTCGCGGGTCAGCGAGATCGCCTTCGGGTCCGCCAACATGCGGCGCACCTGTGCCGCCAACACGTCTGGTTTCGACAGCTCGTTCTTCTCCGCAACGGCCAGCAGCTCATCGTCCGGCAGGCTGCTCCACAGGAAGAAGGACAGACGCGAGGCCAGCTCCAGGTCGTTGAGTTCGCGGGCGCCTTGGTCCACGGCCGCCTCGGCGCGGTACAGGAAGTACGGGCTTGCCAGGATCGCGGCCAACGACTCACGCACCCCGGCCTCGAAGCCGTCTGTCTTGCTGGTGCGGTCGTAGAAGGCCATCAGGGGGGCGATGTCTTCGTCCTTCACCGGGCGGCGGAAGGCATGCTGCGCCAGGTTGCTGACGATCTTCTGGGCGCAGGGCCTTTCTTCGGCGGGACTCTCCGGCTTGCAGATGAAGATCTTTCGGCGGGTGGGCGAATCGCTCATGCCGGTGATCTTCACCGGGCCCTTGATGTGGAAGGCGTGCACGGCCTGCACGCGGTGCTGGCCACCCTCGAGCAGGTTGGCTGAACGGCGGTCGTCGCCGGCGTTGTACTGCAGGGTACGCCCGTCGTCCTCGGCATAGCTGCGGCGCAGGAAGGTGACGGCTATGGTGTGCTGACCGGCTGTGGCTTTGAAATGGATGTCCTTCAGCCGGCCGTTGATCTTGGCGACTGCGTCATCGAGCGTCTGGTCGACGGCCTTGTGGTCCTCCTCGCCGCCGAGGTGAGTGCGCCAGAATTCCTTGCCGTCCAACAACGCGATGACGGTGTTGTCGAACTCGAGGTTCGGCACCGTGCGGGCCAGGACCATATCGCCGATGGTCAGGACGTATTCGCCGTCGGCCGGGAAGTTGTGTTCCACGCTCATGCCGCCGCGAGTACCAAACGGCATGCCGTCTTTGTAGCGCTCCTGGTTGCCCGAGCCCACCGCGGGCGCCGCGGCCAGCGACAGGATCATGTTGGCCGTAAGGCCGTACGTGGTCTCGAGCGGCACGGACTTCGGATCGCCGACTGCCTGGAGGGCCAGCGAGCGTGCGGCGTTGACCGCCTGGTCCATGAACGCCGGAGTCATCTGCAGCAGCTCGGCGTTGTTGTCGAAGTCGTCCTTCAACTGGTCCTGTGGCAACCAGGTGGCGGCGTCGATGTCGAGACCCAGCAGGTCACGTACGGAATTCGCGTATTCGCGGCGATTCAGGCGTCGCAGCGGCACATAGCCGGCGTGGGGCGTGGTCTGGGCTTTATCCAGCGTGGTTTCCAGCCAGGAAACCATGTTTGCCACGGCCGCGTGGTCGGGCTGGGGTTTGCCCGGAGGCGGCATCAGACCGCTCCGAAGCTTCTTGATGGCGGTTTCCCAGATCTGGGCATCTGCGGGGACGGCAGCCGCGGACATGGTGTCGAAGGCCACATCGCCCGCCCAGTCCTCGGTGTTGTGGCATTTGAAACAGTAGTTCTCGACCAGTTTCCACTGGGTCTGGCCATCGCCCGCTGGGGCAGACGTCGGCGTGGCAGAAACCGGCGGCGTGGACGCAAGCGCAGCACCCGCGCCAATAGTCCCAAGCCCCGCGACCGCGAGTGCCGTTAGAAAGCGCCCAGTGGACCTCAAACTCATGGACATCCTCCGTCCGGCCCGTGAACTGCGGGCGCGCATAACACAGCAGGAAGCATATGCAAATGCGCGGCGGCACTCAGCAATCCGATGCACTCCTGTCCATTGGCGGAAAACGGGTCTGCGCGCCCCGAAATAGATGTAAGTGACTGAAAGTCAACATAATTATACAGTTGTTGCCGGTGATAGCAATGAGCTGGAGCTACATAAAACTTAAGGATATCTGCGGACGCTGATTGCTCGGTCGGACCGTATGGCGGCGCGCGGCCCAACGACGACAAAAACCTGTTCCCTGCCGAGCTGTCAGACTCTTTCAACAACAACGACTCAAATGGGGATGCGTGAAGTATTTTCCACTGGTCTGGTCGGCCCTCTGGCGTAGGCCCTTCGAAGCCGTTCTGATCTGGCTCGCGGTCACCACCTCATTCACCTTGTTCGACTTGATGGTCGGCCTGCACGCCACATACGACCGCCTCATCGAAACCTCACGAATGGACCGGCTCTACGTCAACACGCGTTTTCCGGCCGCCAGTCCAGTAGGCATTCTCCTCCCATTTGCCCTTCGCGATCAGATCGCGCACGTAGAAGGTGTTTCCGCCGTGAGTGCGGTTGACTACGTGCGGGGTTATTACCGGGACCCTCATCTGCGCGCGACCGTCTGGGCGGTTGACGATCACATGCGCTCGGCATGGCCGGAGTTGCCGCTCACCGCAGCGCAGTGGGACCAGCTGCGCGCGACGCCTGCAGGGGTCTTCATGACCCGCACCCGGGCGGCGACCCTGGGACTGAAGGCCGGCGACAAACTGCCGCTCATCACCGCGCCGGGGACGCGAGCGGATGGAGCGCCAGCATGGGAGTTTCACGTGCTCGGAGTCGTGCCTGACATGACAGGCCACGATTCATTGATTCTTGGCAACCTGAGTTATGTGGACAACTCCGTGCCTCTGGCTTCCCGAGGATACGCCTGGGAATTTCGTGTTGCCGTGCGCGAAGGCGCGCAGGCAAATGACATCAGCGTGCGGATCGACCGTGGCTTGGCCAATTCCAGTACGCCGACCCTCACCATTCCTGACAAGGTCGCCGAGATCGACGCGGTAGATTCAGGCATATCCGTTGCGTCCAAGACCTGGCCGGTGGCGGGGGCAGGGGTGTTCATGATCCTGCTGCTCATTGCGAACGGGATTGCACAGTCGGTGCGCGAGCGAACTCCCGAGTTCGCCGTGCTCGAGACGATTGGTTATCGCCCGTCCGTGTTGATGGCCCTCGTATTTGCGGAAGCCGCTATTCCCTGCGTCGCCGGCGCCGCCCTTGGCGTGATGTTCGCCAGACTTCTCTCGTTGGTGCCCACGCACTTTCTGCCCGCCAACCTGGCATCGCTGCCCGAACCGACACTCTCGGCGGGCGTGGTCTGTATCTCGCTCGCCTGTGGCCTGTTGCTGGCGCTCGCCAGTTCGGTCATTCCGATGCAGCGTTTGAGGCGACTCAGTGTCGCCAATGCCTTGGCGGGCCGCTAACCATGCGAACGCTCAATCAAATCCTGGTGCTGACGCGTCTGGGATTGCTGGGGATCCTGCAGCGCAAGTGGTCATCGATGGTGCTGATTTGCAGTGTGGCCTGTGTGATCGGCGTGTTGCTCTCCATGCTCTCCGTCACGGCTGGGATGCTGCGCGCATATACATCTGGTGATGACCCGCGCTTGGCGATCGTGTTGGGGCCCGACAGCAGCACCGATTGGGGCAATGCCATTCCCGCGAATGTCATCGGCACGATTCTCGACGCCCCTGGGATCGCGAGGGGCGCTGAGGGACATCCGCTGGCCGATCCCCAGGTTCTGATGTGGGTTCCGCCCTCTGGCGCGTATCTCATCGGTTCCCCGACTCTGCGCGGCATCGGCGCAACCGGGTTCGCGCTGCGCCCGAATCTCAGAATCGTCGAGGGTCGTCAGTTTCGCTCCGGTCGCCAGGAACTCACCATCGGCGTGGCGGCCGCGCGTGCCTATCAGCTGCGGGTAGGCGATCGGATCACCTTGCCCGGCGGTGCCTGGCCCATCGTCGGCACATTCGTCGATGACGGCAGCGTTCTCGAGAGTCAGTTCATGGCGGACGCCGAGACGTTACTCGCCGCCGAACGGACGTCGGGCTACGGCAGCGTGCTGGTCAAACTCGAGACGCCGGAGGCATTCAGTGCATTCTCGCATTGGCTTACGACGAACCCGGCTATTAAGGCATCGGCGGAACGACTGACCGACTACTCGCAACGTACGGCGCACCAGTCTTCGGCGTTCTTCACAGCCCTCGCTTACATGGTGGCCTGGATGATGACGTCGGGCGCGGTGTTCGGCACGATCAAACTCATGTTCGCAGCCGTAAGCGTCCGTAGGCGTGAGATTGGGACCTTGCGCGCCCTCGGCTATCAGCCGTTGCCCGTTGCAGTCTCTGTGCTGCTCGAGACCGCAGCACTTGCACTGCTCGGCGCGCTGCTCGGAACGGTAGCGGCCTGGCTGCTGTTCGACGGCAGACACGTGACCCAAGCGCGAAACGTCTTTGATCTCGAGATTTCCTGGCACCTGGTTGCCCTGGGAATGGTCTGGGCGCTGGCGCTCGCCCTGCTCGGAGGGTTGCCGCCCGCGATCGGCGCGGCGAAAAAGACAGTCAGCGACGCGCTCGTTTCCTGAAGCCGTAGCGGCGAAGACGCGGTGCGTTACCGCACCGAGAAGAACTCCAGGGGTTCGGGTTGCGCGCTGTGGCTACGTCATCGAGTGTTGGAACGCGGCGGTGAGATTGAGGCTCTCTACCGATCCCAGCTCACACCGCGTTGAAAAAGCCTTTTCGTGCCCCCAGAAAGGGGGTGCTAGGATGTGGCGTCGGACAAGATTAATAATCCCGCCACGACCGCCGGCAATTCCTGCCGGGCCGGTTCCTAGAGTAAAGTCTGCAATTCGGACGGAAGCTATTGAATTTTAATTCGAAACTCGTCCACCCGTGACGGCCTGGTCGCTTGGTCGGCAACAGCGTCCGTCCAATGATGGACTGGACCGACGCTCCGCGAATCGCCTTTTCTTTCTTGTACTTAGTTGGGGCCAACAGAGCGTGGCACCTATATGGCGCCTCTCTCAAAGCGTTGTAGCTTTACGTAGCCGCGCGGGGAGGGAGCGTCAGAAAGCGCCGCAGCTTTACGTAGCCTCCTTACCGCGTCGCTAGTAGTTGACGCCGGCGTGGAATCTCTCCTGCATCATCCGCTCCTCCTTCTCGTTGAGCCCCGGCGGCCCAAGCAGGATGTCGACCTTCTCGATCTCGCCCGCGAACGCGAACGGTGGACGGTAGTCCCGGCTTACGGGCGAGCCGGTGTCGCAGCCGACACCGAACGTGTCGATGCCAAAGCGGCCGGCGACCGTGCGCTCGATGCGCTTCTTGCCCACTTCTTTGTTGTTGACGAACAGCACTGCCTCGCCACCCTTGCCGCCGCCGCCGCCGTCATAGCGGAACTCGAGGGACACCGTCGATTTCCCGGGCGGCAGCTTCTCGCTCGACTCGACGTTCGTCCGCTCGATTTCGAAGAAGTTGTAGTGATAGCAGGGCGTTCCGTCCTTGACGTAGAGAGCGAAGCCGGCGGATTGCCCGCCCTCCGCCAGCAGCACGCCATCGCCGCCCTTCGTGAGATGGACGTCAATCCGGTGTGACCGATTCTTGGTGTTCGGTGCCGCCGTCTCAGCCAGGCGCACAGCACCCGGGAAATAGGTGAACTGCCGCCGCTTCGGATCCGCGCCGCCCGGCGGCGGCTTCGGTACGGCGAGCCGCTCCGACCCCCGGTCGTCGAGCGGATAGACGTGATACTTCTCGCACTCCTGGTCGAAGAGTTTCTTCAATGCTTCGAGCTTGTCGGGGTGTTGCTTCGCGAGGTCCTTGTTCTCGCTGAAGTCCACGTCCAGGTGGTACAGCTCCCACTTGTCCTTCTCCCAGTTGCCGGGCGCGACGTCCTGCTTCCAGGGGAAGGTGTGCTGTGCGCAGGCAATCCACCCATCGTCGTAGATGGCGCGGTTGCTGAACACTTCGAAGTACTGTCGCTGTCGCACCGGCTTCGCCTCATTCGACGCGAAGGTCGATGCAATGGAAACGCCATCCATCGGCTTCTGCTCGATACCATTCACAGTCTTCGCCGCCGGGATCCTGGCCACGTCGAGGATCGTCGGCGCGATGTCGATGAGATGAGTGAACTGGCTGCGGATCCCGCCCTTGTCCGTGATCTTCGACGGCCATGACACCACCATCGGGTTGCGGGTGCCGCCAAGGTGGCTGGCCACCTGCTTCACCCATTGGAAGGGGGCGTTTCCGGCCCACGCCCAGCCGAGCGGATAGTGCGGCTCGGTGTGGGGCTCGCCGATCTCGTCGATGAGTTTCAGGTTGTCCTGGAGATTGGAAGGCAGGCCGTTGAGATTCATCACCTCGTTGACGGTGCCGGTAAATCCGCCCTCAGAGCTCGCGCCGTTGTCGCCGACGATGAAAAAGATGAGCGTGTTGTCGGCGTCCGGCAGGGCCGCGACCGCGTCGAGCAGCCGGCCACACTCGTGATCGGCGAACGCTAGGTAGCCGGCGAAATTCTCCATGAAGCGTGCGTAGAGTCGCTTCTCGTCAGCCGAGAGCGACTCCCACGGCTTCACCCATTCTGGCCGCGGCGTGTTGCCGGCGCCGGCCGGAATGATCCCCATCTTCAGTTGTCGCTGGTAGGTCTCGTCGCGGATTTTGTCCCAGCCTTGGTCGAACGTTCCTTTGAACTTCTGGCGCCACGCCTTCGGCGAGTGGTGAGGTGCATGCGCGGCACCGGGCGCGAAGTAGAGCAGCACGGGCTTGTCCGGGTTGACCGACTTGCTGTAGCGGAGCCAGCCGATGGCCTTGTCCGCCATGTCGGTCATGAAGTGATAACCCTCCTCGGGCGACTTCTCAGGCTCAACGGCCTTCGTATTCTCGAAGAGGACGGGATAGTACTGATGAGTCTCGCCGCCGATGAAGCCGTAGAAGTAGTCGAATCCGAGGCCGGTGGGCCAGCGATCGAACGGACCGACCACGCTCGACTCCCAGTCCGGCGTGTTGTGGTTCTTGCCGAACCACGATGTGTTGTAGCCGTTGTCCTTCAGGAGTCGGCCGATCGTCGCCGTGCTCTGGGGAATCATGCAGTCGTATGAAGGAAATCCTGTGGCCCATTCCGCGAGGAAGCCGGACCCGCAGTTGTGATGGTTGCGACCGGTGATGAGCGCCGCGCGCGAGGGGCCGCAGATCGCCGTGGTATGGAACCGGTTGTAGCGCAGGCCGTTGGCGGCAAGCTTGTCGATATTTGGCGTCGGCACGGGGCCCCCGAACGTCGATACCTGCCCGAAGCCCACATCGTCGAGGAGGATGATGACGACGTTCGGAGCGCCGTCCGGCGCCTTCGGCAGCTCGGGCCACTCCTGCTTCGACTCCTCGTAGGTCTTGGCGATGGTGCCGCCGAAGGGCGGGTCGGGAATCGGCAATTGGGTCCGGTCGGGTTTCTCTGTCATGGAGTGGGCTCCCGAGTGCGCTGCGGAGGGAGAGATAGTTCAGTCGATCAGGCCCAGGCGCGATTGGACCTGAGGGCAACCACTTCAGGGCCAAGTCGGCGCCGAAGTTGTTGTGATAGCAGGGCGTTCCGTCCTTGACGTAGAGAGCGAAGCCGGCGGATTGCCTACCCTTCGCCAGCAGCACGCCATTGCCGCCCTTCGTGAGATGGACGTGAATCCGGTGTGACCGATTCTCCGTGTTCGGCGCCGCCGTTTCGGCAGGCGCACGGCACCCCGGGAAATAGGTAACTGCCGCCGCTTCGGATCGGCGCCGCCCGGAGGCAGCTTCGGCACGGCGAGCCGCTCGACCCGCGGTCGTCGGCCTCAGCCGATCAGCACCACGTCATCCGGTTTCCACGAGCGGTCGAAGTAGGCCTGTTCAGGCCCGAACAAGCGAAGCAAGAAGAACCAACCTTTTCCGGGAACTGTGCGTACCCAATTGGCGTCTTCGCCTTCGGGAACTCTAGGACCGAAGAACAGATCGACGCTGCCGTCGCCGTTCACGCGAGGCTTCGTGAATGTGGAGATACGTGTTAACGGGGTTCCGTTCTGCAGTTCGGAGCGCGTGCCGTTGTCGTAGACGATGACCGACCAATACAGCTTCGCCGGAATGCTGGGTGGCAGATGCATCTTGTACTTCTTGGCGCCGTCCAAGATGTTGCCCGATCCGTCTTTGGCAACCCATGGATAGGCCTGGCCGACGCCGGGCGTCTTGGAGGCCATCAACTGGCTGGTGCCGCAAGCTAGGTAGAAGAAGGTGGTTCGGGCGTCGTGATTGGTGTGGCCGTTCGACACGAAGCTGGGACTGCCACCCATGAACGCCTCGGCGTATCTGCGGTCAGGCCAATGCCAGCGTTCCGGGTCTTCGCCATGGAATGCGACGCTTCGCGCGATCGCCTTACCGGTCTCAGCCGCCCTTAGCAGGATCGCGGTCATGCGTGCATCGGGTTTGAACGCCTTGCCGGGCTCGAGACCGATGGCCTTCATGAGCCCCATGGCGAACGCGTCAGTTTGCGTCGGCGGCTCGCTCATGACGACTTCGGCAAGCCGCTCGAAGTAGGCAAGACCCTCCGGCGGAATGCGGTTGATCTTCATGTCGCTCACGTTGAAATACTGCAGCTTGGGCCGGGCTGAAGGGTTTCCCATTGCGCTCAACGGGTAGATCTTCAGCTTCGTTTTCATCTCGTTGACCGCGGCTCGCGTGTCCGACCCCTGCGGGGACTGCTCCACATTTCCACGCAATAGCATCCAACTCACGTGGGTTTTCGGTCGCACTATCACGTGGTCTTTCGGCGCCGTCCCTTCCCAGTCCGGGGGCACGATCAAGTACTCGCCGCTCGGCGACACCTTCGGGATGACATCGATGACTGGAAGCTCCCACATGTCGTCGATGAAACCGGGCAAGGTTGGTGGCACCTCCGCGACGATGGGGCCCTTGTGCGTATCGAACATGTAGTCGATATACATGCTGTCGGTGTTGCCGGTGAGGTGCTCGATGTTGCTCTTGAGCAGATCGCCAAGATAGCCCAGCTTGTAGTCGTCCGCGCCGCCACCCATCGCCTGCGCATTCGCGACGCGGTACTGCTGCATCCCGACGGCTGGAATGCCCCACAAATAGACTTGCACTGCGCGTTGATACGCCAGTTCGTCGAACATCCTTTGTGCCGTCTCCCGGGTTGGCACATCGAGTTCGTACTGTAGTTGTACATCAGCCCCTGCGGCGGGCGCGGCGGCGGCGGCCGGCGGCTGCGCTAACGCAGATGATGTTCCGATGGCGGTGGGCAGCGGCACTGCAATGCCGGTCCTCATCACCTTGCGCCGATTGAAATCTGGTTCGCCTACGAGTGATGCTGTCATGACGCCGTTCCTTTTTTCCCTGGAGCCCACGAGGAAAGCATCCCACCATCGTTGAATGGCTTCGTAGGGCAGGTCGCGAAGAGTGCTTGAGTGCGAATTGTGATCGGGTCGATCGTTGGGCGGATATCAGTCGCTCCGATGATGGACAAGCTTCCGGTTCTGCTACTGACACTTGTTCGATGCTTCCCGACCATTCTGACGCGGTCGCGCGTGCGAGTGACGTGGCCGTCGGTCCAATAGAGCCGCGCCCGTCATCGAATAGAAAATATGGGCGGGGCTCCCTTCACTCCGGGCGGGCAAGCACACGCCGGTGTCGTAAATCTGGAGCGCCAGCCACCTTCTCGCTTACGGTCGATGGCTCCTATGCTTGTCTTCGACGGAGCTGACGGAACATAGAGGTACGGCCAGCGAAAAGGGGGCCATAGCCTTTACGTAGCCTCAGTCTTCGGCACCAGATTCGGCGTGACTCCGGTAAAAATGCCGCAGTGATTCGACTGGTCGTGCGGGGCAGGCCGCCGGGACAAGAACGAACGGCGTTTACGATCGAGTGGGGTTTCTCGCTTTCGAATGGGAACGTCTCTGCGTACTACCGCAACGCCCGCGAATCGATCACTAACGCGGCAAGTGACCTGCCGGCTTTCTGCGGACCATCTTAGGCTTCGGAAAAGGCTGTTTCGGGATTGGTTGTTAACAATCGCCGCTTAAACTCCGCCGGGGTCAGTTGACCCAGACTCGAGTGTGGACGGACCTGGTTTAAATGGCTTCGGAACTCCTCGATCAGGATCTTCGCATCCATCCGATTCTTGAACCACTGCATGCTCAGGCACTCATCCCTGAGCTTGCCGTTGAAGGACTCGTTCATCCCGTTCAGGCAGGGCTTCCCCGGATCGATGAACGCAGTGTCGATGTTGGCTCCCGTCAGCCACCGCAGAACGGCCCTTGATACGAATTCCGGGCCATTGTCGCTGCGCAGATATCGAGGGGCTCCATGCACGCCGACAAGTTTGGAGAGTACTTCGATGACACGAGCGGAGCGAATGTTGCCGGCGACATCGATGGCAAGGCACTCTCGGGTGTACTCATCGTTCGAAGGGCCTTGGTGATCGTGTTCGAGCTGATCGTCTTCGATGGATCGTTCGATTGCGGGAACACGTATCGGCCGTGACCGGTCAACGGGTGTAGTTCCTTGAAGGTCGCGAGGGCCTGAATCGAGAGCGGCACAACGTGGTAGGTTCGCGCGCCTTTCATGCTGGTCCGGGGAATGCGGATTTCCGCTTCCTCGAAGTCGATCCATTCCCATTCGAGAGCGCGTTGCTCGAAGGGCCGAAGGAAGAGGAGAGGCCGAAGTCGCAGCGAGCACCGAGTGACGAACCTTCCTGGGTAGGAGTCGATGTCCAGCAGCAGCTCGCCGATTGCGCGCGGATCGGTGGGGGCCGCGTGGTGCTCGACCTGAGGTGCTTCGAGCAGCCCACGCAAATCGGTGGTGATGTCCCGGACGGTGTGGTGGCCGAGTCCGATAGCGTGCCGGAAGACCTTGCCGCATCTCTGCTTCGTGCGGCGGGCAGTCTCGAGAAGGCCCTTCGTTTCGAGTTTCTTCAGCTCCACGAGCAGCTCGGGTGCCGTGATCTCGCCGACCGGCTTATCGCCGAGCTTCGGGAAGATGAAGGTCTCCAGCATCCACTTCGCTTTCTTATAGGTCTTGATCGAGCCCTTACCCCGGCGGACCTTGCGAGCGAGCGCGGCAAGGTAGTGACGGGCGACCTTCTCGAACGTGGCGGACTGCGCCAATTTCAGCGCAGCCTTTTCCGCCTGGCGCTCGGCGCTCGGGTCCTTGCCGTCGGCGATAAGTCGGCGCGCGGCGTCCCGGCGCTCGCGAGCCGTAGATTAAGGAGACGTCGGGGTAGGCCCCGAGGCTCAGCATGTTTTCCTTGCCGTGGAACTTGTAGCGCAGCCTCCACCATTTGGAGCCTGTGGGATGCACCCACAGTAGAAGCCCGCGACTGTCCCGGAGCTTGTAGACTTTCTCCTTTGGACGGACCTGCCGGACCTGAACGTCGGTCAGCATGGTGATCGTCCGAGCTGATGGGGCAGCCGATCCATCCCGGTAGTCCGCGCCTCGTTTCCGAAGTTTGAGTCCCTGCTGAAAACGGGGGCGAAGTTACCCGCAAAGTTACCCACCGGCGAACTGCGCTGGCGTGAGCTGCCGTGAGCTGCCGTGAGACGCGGTGAGCCGCGAAAGAAGAGAAAAAACTTGAAGAATGAACCGCTTACAACGAACCCTGAGACGGGCCGAGACGGCTTGAGACGGGGTGATACGTCTGGGATGGTGCCCGGGAGAGGACTCGAACCTCCACGGTGTTACCCGCTAGTACCTGAAACTAGTGCGTCTACCAATTCCGCCACCCGGGCGGGCGTGCGAAGGCCGCGAAATGTACGCACGGGGTTCGGAGCTGTCAATTGAAGACACGTCGAGGCAAGTACGGCCTGCGCGAGAAGAAGCCCGCTCACGGCAAAAGGTCGGGGGGCGGACCCGCCCCCACCATCCGCACCAAGGGCGCCCCCCATGGGGGCCATCAGGGCGCCGCGGGCAGACCCGCCCTCGCACGAGGGAAGGGGGAGGCCTCCTCCGAAGGCAAAGCGGACTCCCAGGGCATCGGCCAGCCTGGCAAAGCCGTTGAGGGCGTTGTCAGCGCCAACCGAGCCGGCTACGGCTTCGTTCGCGTCGAGGGGATGAAGGACAGCGTCTTCCTGCCCCCGAACCAGATGCGCGGGGTGATGCACGGCGACCGCCTTCGTGTCCGCCTGCAACGCGACGCCAGCAACCGCTGGCTTGGCTCCGTCGAGCAGATCGTCAACCGGGGTGTCGCTGCGTTCCTGGGCACTATCGAAGTGGAGGGCAGAAGCGCGTGGGTGAACTCCACCGATCGCCGCCTGCAGCTTCGGTGCGCGGTCTCACACGCTGACCTGAATGGAGCGAGGGCAGGTGACTGGGTCATCGCCCGGATTACCCGCTATGCCAGCCACGCCTCGCCACCGCATGCAAAAGTCGAGAAGGTGCTGGACCCGGATCGGCCGGTAGAACTGGCGACCGAATCGGCGATTGCGCGGTTCGACCTCGCCACCGAGTTCTCAAGCAACGCACTGCGTGATGCGCATGCCTGGGGCGAGAAGGTCGATCCCGCGGAATCGGATGTTCGGGAGGATCTGAGGCAGATCCCCCTTGTCACGATCGACGGTGAGGACGCAAAGGATTTCGACGACGCGGTCTATGCGGAGCCGCACCCTGCGGGGTTCCGGCTGATCGTCGCGATCGCTGACGTCAGTCACTACGTCCGGCCGGGCACGGCATTGGACAACGAAGCGAAAGAGCGGGCCACGTCGGTCTACTTCCCCACGCGTGTGATTCCGATGTTGCCTCACGCGTTGTCTGATCAGCTGTGTTCGTTGGCACCGCATGTCGACCGACTCTGCTTCGCTGCAGATATGGTCATTTCGAAGACGGGCGTGCTGAAGGCAGCGCGGTTCTATCCCGCGGTCATGCGTTCTGCCGCACGGTTGACCTACACACTCGCGCACGCTGCTTTGTTTGAAGGACGGCCTGCGGCCCGCAGTCAGATCGGCCCCGTGGTGGATCGGTTGATGGTGCTCGTCGATGTTTACCGAGCGTTGCAGAAAGCGCGGAACCGTCGTGGAGCTCTGGACTTCGACGCCGCCGAGGCGGAGTTCGTGATCGACGCCGCGGAGCATGTCAAAGCGATTGAGCTCCGGTCGAGGAACGATGCGCATCGCCTTATAGAGGAATGCATGATTCTTGCGAACGTCGCCGTCGCGCAAGAACTCGGCAATGCGAAGGTCCCCACGCTGTACCGTGTACACGGCGAGCCCGACGAACTGAAGCTCGACCGACTTCTGCAGACGCTCACAGCGTTGGGTATCGAGGCGCAGATCCCGGAAACCGTTGCCCCGAAGGATTTACAGGCGATTACACGCCGGTTAGGTCACTCGGCGGAACGGCCGTTCGTCGAATCGTTGATCGTTCGCTCGCTGCAACAGGCCGTCTATCAGCCCACCAACATTGGGCACTTCGGTCTCGCATTGAAGCATTACGCGCATTTCACCTCGCCTATTCGGCGTTATCCGGATCTCGTAGTGCATCGCACGCTTAAGGCGCTGCTCGCTCAACGCCGTGGCGAAGAGGGGCAGTCTGTCCCACGCTACGATCTACGCGCAGGCGTCCGCTATGAAACCGAAGAGTTGTCCGCATTAGGTGAGAGCACCTCGAAGCTCGAAAAGCGCGCTGACGAAGCGGATAGATATGTATCTACCTTCCTGAAGTGCACGTACCTCCGCGAGCGGATTGGTCAGACCTTCCAGGGGCTGATCACCACGGTAGTGGAGTTTGGGTGTTTCGTTCAGATCCTCGACGTGTCGGTCGACGGCCTGCTGCACCTGGATCAACTTAGAGACGATGAGTACGTGATGGAAGATGACGGCCACGCGTGGGTCGGCAAGCGCACGAAGCGCAGGCTGAGAACTGGCAGTCACGTGAGAGTAGTGGTTACGGCGGTGAATCCGATCGAGGGTCTCGTGGACCTCGAGCTTGCGGAGGAGCCGTGAAGCGCCGCGAACGGACTCCGCGAGCAACTGACACCAGAACGCGGACCAAGTGGTCCGGCGGGCGGAAGACCCCGCCCACGCGCCACGCCGCGTCGACTCGCGACGCCCCGTCCGCACGCCGCGGGCCATCGACTCGCGATGCCCCGCCCACGCGCCACGCCGCGTCGACCCACAACGCCCCGTCCGCACGCCGCGGGCCATCGACTCGCGATGCCCCGCCCACGCGCCACAGCCCGTCGACCCGCGATACTGAGTCCGCGCGGGACACGGTGGCAGAGGGCGGCGGCGGTCGCGCTGAAACGATCTACGGTCTCCACGCCGTGAGGGCGATGCTGGAACGGCATCCGGATCGCGTGATCACGGTCCGCATCTCGGAGCGCAGGGACGATCCCAGGAGTAAACAGATCGAGGACCTAGCCAAACAGCACGGTCGGCCTCTCGAACGAATCGACGCGAACGCGCTCAAGCAGCTCTTAGGTGACGTCGCTCACCAAGGTGTCGTTGCCGAGATATCGCCGCTCCCTCCGTGGACTGAGGACACGCTGGTCACGGCGCTCCAGACCGCGCAGTCACCACTCTTGCTTGCCCTGGACGGCGTGCAGGACCCGCACAACCTTGGTGCGTGTCTCCGCACTGCAGATGCGTGCGGAGCGCTGGCAGTGTTGGTGCCGAAGGACAGGGCTGCCCAGATGACCGCGACGGTCCGGAAGGTGGCGGTCGGTGCGGCCGAGACGACCCCCGTCGTCGCGGTTACCAATCTCGTCCGGACCCTCAAGCTCCTGAAGGATGGGGGGTTGTGGATCGTGGGTGCGGATGCGGATGCGGATGGGGCAAAGCGGCCCGATGAGGTCGATCTGAAGGGTGGGATCGTCCTTGTGATGGGAGCGGAGGGGAGCGGCCTACGGCACCTCACGCGGCAGACGTGCGATTGGATCGTGCGGTTGCCCCAGCTGGGATCGGTAGAGAGCCTCAACGTCTCAGTTGCAGCGGGAATGCTGCTCTACGAGGCTGTGCGTCAACGTAAGTGATTGATCTCACAGCGCGCCCTCGGCGCTTCTCGTTCTTCCCGAACTGTGTATAATTCGCGCCCCCTGTGGGAGTGGCTCAGGCCAGTTTCCGCAGGCCCGCATCTGGCAAAGCCAGTGCGGATCTCCTTGCCGCACCAAGCAGGCCTCGCGAAGGGCGGCTCACTTAGTTAATCCGTAAGGAGGAACCATGAGGCATTACGAGATCGTATTCCTGGTCCATCCCGATCAGAGCGAGCAGGTGCCCGCGATGATCGAGCGCTACAAGGGCATGATTGCCGGTGGCGAAGGCAAAGTTCATCGCCTCGAGGACTGGGGCCGTCGCCAGCTCACCTATCCCATCTCCAAGGTCCACAAGGCGCACTATGTTCTGATGAACATCGAGTGCGACCAGAAGACGCTCGCCGACCTGACCGGCGGGTTCCGCTTCAGCGACGCCGTGCTGCGTCACCTCGTCGTCAACATGGACGAGGCGATCACCGAGCCCTCGCCGATGGCCCGCGCTGCCGATGAGGAGAGCGAAGGTGGTGGACGCCGTCGTGAGCGTTCGCGCGATGACAACCCGTTGGCCACTTCGGACGACGGCGACTCACCGAGCGACAACGCCTGAGCGGCGGGGCTGCCCTTGAACGGGCGCCCACAACCCAACAGCACAGATTTCAGGAATCGCAATCATGGCATTCAGAGAAGGCGGTCGATCGGGCGGTAGCGGCGGTGGTGGAGGCGGCGGCGGCGGCGGGGGTCGTTTCTCCCGACGCAAGAAGTTCTGCCGCTTCACGGCCGAAGGCGTCAAGTACATTGACTACAAGGATCTCGCCACGTTGAAGGGGTACGTCACCGAAACGGGCAAGATCGTTCCGAGCCGCATCACGGGCACGAAGTCGTTTTATCAGCGCCAGCTCGCAGTAGCGATCAAGCGCGCACGCTTCCTCGCCCTGCTGCCGTACACAGATCAGCACTGAGGCCCGAACGATGGACGTCATTCTTCTTCAGAAAGTTGCCAACTTGGGCAACATCGGCGACCGCGTGAAGGTGCGCTCCGGATTCGGCCGC
>DASYDM010000029.1:0-287527 GCA_036499585.1 Steroidobacteraceae bacterium | reverse complement strand
TCAAGCGCGCACGCTTCCTCGCCCTGCTGCCGTACACAGATCAGCACTGAGGCCCGAACGATGGACGTCATTCTTCTTCAGAAAGTTGCCAACTTGGGCAACATCGGCGACCGCGTGAAGGTGCGCTCCGGATTCGGCCGCAACTTCCTGCTGCCGCAGGGCAAGGCGACTCTCGCAACTCCTGACAACGTCGCGCGTTTCGAAGTGCGTCGTGCGGAGCTCGAGAAGGCCGCTCGCGAGCATCTGACTTCGGCGACGGAACGGTCCGAGGCGATGAAGGAATTCAAGCTCGTGATTCACTCGAAGGCGGGTACCGAAGGCAAGCTGTTCGGCTCCGTCGGCACCAGCGACATCGCGGAGGCTTGCCAGAAGCAGGGCTTCAAGATCGAGCGCAGCGAGGTTCGCCTGCCTAACGGTCCGCTGCGGACCGTCGGCGATCACCTCGTCAACCTGCACCTCCACGCCGATGTGGATGTGCCGCTTGCGGTGTCGATCGTCGCTGAGGAATAGCGGTGACGATCCGCCAGTTGCGCTCGTAGGGACGCGCATGGCCGGACCATCCAAGGCGCGTCGCGATTCGGGACCTTCGCTCTCGTTCGCGGACGCGCCGACTCCTCCCAACTCCATCGAAGCCGAGCAGGCCGTCCTAGGCGGCCTGCTCATCGATGCCTCGGCGTGGGACAACGTCGCGGACATCGTCAGAGCCGAAGATTTCTACCGTCCCGACCACAGGCTGATATTCGAGGCCATCGGCACGCTGGCCGGTGATGCCAAGCCCTGCGATGCGGTCACCGTCTCGCAGCATCTCGAGGCCCTGGGTAACCTCGAGGCGGCGGGCGGCCTCACTTACATCAGCACCGTCGTTCGCGAGACGCCAACCGCCGCCAACGTTCGCAGCTACGCCGAGATCGTGCGCGAGCGTTCGCTCCTGCGCCAGTTGATCCAGGCGGGCACCGAGATCGCCTCCGCCGTCTTCAACAACGACGGGCAGACCGCCCGCGAGCTCGTCGACAAGGCCGAGCAGAAGGTGTTCGAAATCGCGGAAGGCAGCTTCCGCGGCCGGCAGGGCGCCGTTGCGGTCCGCTCGATGCTCCCGACTGTCATCGATCAGATCGACGCCTGGCAGAGCAATCCCGATGCGCTGCGCGGCCTGCCGACGGGGTTTACCGAATTCGACAAGATGACCGGTGGCTTGCGGCCTGGTGATCTGGTCATCGTTGCGGCGCGACCCTCCATGGGCAAAACCACTCTGGCCGTCAACATGGCCGAGTATGCCGCCGTGCATTACCACCAGAAGCGCGCGTCGGTCGCGATCTTCAGCATGGAAATGCCGACCGAGCAGTTGATCATGCGCATGCTGTCGTCCATCGGCGGCGTGCCGCTCGGCAATCTGCGCACCGGTCGCCTGAGTGACGATGACTGGGTGCGCATCACCAGCGCGACCAGTCAGTTGCAGGAATCGAAGGTCTTCATCGACGAGACCCCGGCGCTGACGCCAACGGAATTGCGGGCTCGTGCCCGCCGCGTCAAGCGCGAGCACGGGTTGGATCTCGTCGTCGTCGACTACCTGCAGCTCATGCAGGTACCCGGGACGAAGGAAAACCGGGCGACGGAAATTGCCGAGATTTCGCGCGGCTTGAAAGTGTTGGCCAAGGAGTTGGGCGTTCCTGTCATCGCGCTCTCGCAGCTGAATCGGGCCGTCGAACAGCGCGAAAACAAGAAGCCCGTGATGTCGGATCTTAGAGAGTCGGGCGCGATCGAGCAGGATGCGGACATGATCCTGTTGATCTATCGCGAAGAGGTCTACGACAAGAATACGACACGCAAGGGCATTGCCGAGATCGATGTCGTCAAGCACCGCAACGGCGAGATCGGCGGATTCCCGCTGACCTTCCAGGGTCAGTTCACGCGCTTCTCCAACTACGCCGCGGACTCCTATGGTGAGGGCGTGCTGCGGTGAGCCGGTTGCTTCGGGCCCGCACGGCGTGAGCCTGCCTGCAGGCAAAGACTCAGCAGCCTCGACGGCTGACCTTCGGCCGACGCACCTCGAGGTTGATCTGGCGGTCCTGCGGGACAACTATCGCCTGATCGCCGGGCACGTTGCGCCGGCGCGTGTCATGCCGGTACTCAAGGCCAACGCCTACGGTCATGGTCTGGTGGCGGTGGCCAGAATGCTCGAGCGCGAGCGGCCCTTTGCCGTCGCGGTCGCATACCTGGAAGAGGCCGTGCGCCTGCGCAAAGCAGGCCTGAGTGTCCCGGTGCTCGTGCTGGGGGGGCTGGTGGGCGCGCAGATCCCACAATTCCTCGAACGGGATCTGACGCTCACCGCATCGTCCGTCGACAAGCTGTTGGCGATCGAGGCCTGTGCAACGGCCAAAGGTGTCAGGGCCCGCGTGCACCTCAAGATAGACACCGGTATGGAGCGTATCGGGACGCACTGGTACAGCGCGGAGCGACTGCTCGAGGCCTCATTGCGCGTTCGCAATGTGGAAGTCGAGGGGATTTTCACGCATTTCGCCAACGCAGATGCGCCGGAGGCCGGTGACTCCCGGCTGCAACTGGAGCGTTTCGAGGAAGTGCTCCGTTTCTACGAACGCCGCTCGCTGCCCGTGCCGTTGCGGCATGCGGCGAACTCGGGAGCCATCCTGCAGCTGCCGCAAAGTTACCTGGACATCGTGCGTCCCGGAATCTTGTTGTTCGGGTCGAGCCCCTCCGCGGAGCTGCCCCTGACTTTGCCGGTGAAGCAGGCGTTGCGCTGGGTGACGGCGGTCGTGTTCTTCAAAGTGGTGAAGGCGGGCAACCCGGTGAGCTACGGGTCGACCTGGCGCCCGACAACGGATACGCGTGTGGTGACTCTGCCCGTGGGTTACGGGGACGGCTACATGCGCGCCATGAGCGGCCGGGCCAAAGTCATCGTCCGCGGCCAGCAGATGCCCGTGGTGGGGCAGATCTGTATGGATCAGATCATGGTCGATATCGGCGCGGGGACTGCCTACAACGGCGATGAGGTCGTGCTGCTGGGCGCCGGCACGCAGGCCCAGGAGTCTGACCAGCAGCCTGCCATTCGGATCGAGGACTTGGCGGCCTGGGCGAACACCATTCCCCACGAGATACTGACCAGCATCAATACGCGCGTCCCGCGCGCCTATCTCAACGAATGAGGCTCAACGAATGAGAATCAGCTGATGAAAAATCCCATCTTTACGCCGGCGAGCTGAATCACGTCGTTGTCGTTCAGTCGCAGCGCCTGACCGCCGATCGGCGCGCCGTTGACCATCGGGAAATCATCGGTCTTGCCGCTATCGACATGAACGATGAAATAGCCCTCGGACCGGCGGGTAATGGCCGCGACCTGCACCCCAGGCCGGCCCAGCGTCGTCAAAGCCTTGTTGAGCTCGAGCTCCCGACCCGCGAACGCGCCGGACAGCACCTGTAGTTTGGCCTTCTTCAGCGCCGCCGCAGCATCGATTGCGCGCGTTTTCGCTGTGTTCGACCCGGACGCCGGAGCGGCCCCATCGTCGTGCGCGGCAGCTGCCGCCCGGATCTTTTCGACCGGACGCGCCGACGGCTGGATGACCATCGTCTTTTCGAATTCATCCTGCTGCTCGTCGTCCTCGACGAAGCGCAGCTGGTGGTGGCCGACGGTGATCACATCGCCATGCTGCATGGCGTGCTTCTTGATCAGCTTGCCGTTGACGTAGGTGCCGTTGGTGCTGTTCAGATCCTCGAGGAACGAGTCGTTGAGAATATTGATGATCAGCGAGTGATGACCGCTGACGGCGGCGTTGTCGATGCGGATGTCATTGTCAGGGAGCCGGCCGATCGTGTACCGCTCCTTGTTCATGTTGTATTCCGCCATCACCTGGCTATCCAGGCTCAAGACCAACCTTGCCATCTCATTAGCCTCGTGTCAGCCGAACCAGCCCAGGATCTTGTCGAAAATCCGGGTCCGTGCCGGAAAAGCATCGCCTATGTGCGCCATCACGACCGAGACATTGTCCCGGCCGCCGTTGTCATTACTAAGTTGAATCAACTGCTTGGCGACCGTATCTAGGTTATCACCAAAGGTGTTTATGGTTAAATGAATATCTTCGTCCTCCACCATGTCCGACAGCCCGTCGGAGCAGAGGAGGTAGACATCACCCTTGTGGACCGCGACCTCCTGGATCTCGACGTCCACGTTGGGCTCCACACCCAGGGCCCGGGTGACGTAGTTCTTGTTGGCCGCGCGCTGCGCCTCTTCGGCCGAATAGAACCCGCGGTCGACCAACTCCTGCAACAGGGAGTGGTCCATGGTGACCTGTTCGAACTTGTCGCTGCGCTGGCGGTACAGGCGGGAGTCGCCCACGTGCGCAATGGTGATCGTGTTGTCGAAGAAGAGGGCGGCGACGACGGTCGTACCCATGCCCTCGCACTGCGGCTGCGTCCGGGCGGTCTGGTAGATGATCTTGTTCGCGCGATTGATGGCATCGCGCATGATGATCGTCGGCCGCGATATCCCCGAATCCTTGTCCGGAACGCTCATGTCCTCGCGCTCCACGTGCTCGCGCACGAGGTTGACGATGGTCTTGACGGCGATCCCGCTGGCGACTTCGCCCGCGTTGTATCCGCCCATTCCATCCGCAAGGACCAGCAGTCCGATGTCGGCTTCGAAGGCAATCGTGTCCTCGTTGTGTTCGCGGACCTTACCGGTATCGGTCTGGCCGACGAAGCGGAGCTTAGTTCTCAAGCTCATGCTCCGCGCCTACCGCCCCGTGGTCCGTATAGTGTGATACGCGTCACTTTCCCGTCCCCGATTCGAGCCGGCATAAGCTAGCATTGCCTGTGTGCAGTCCGAGAGTGGTTGGTCACAAACCAAGTTATTCGGACCTCCCCCGGCGCGAATCGTAGCGCAATCAGAGACCTCAGTCTGAACCAGTCGAATCCCACGCGCACCGATGGCTCGCTCAAATCCTATCTTCCTGTGCAGCGCCTGTGGCGGCGAGACGCTCAAATGGCAGGGGCAGTGCCCCCTTTGTGGGGACTGGAACACATTGGAGCAGCGCTCGGCGCCACGTGCCAAGGGGGCTGCGGCCGCCGGTGCATCCATCGGCGCAGGCGCTGCCCCGCGTGTGCTGGACTCCACACTTTCTCGGGATGTGCACAGATTGTCGAGCGGCCAACAGGAGCTCGATCGGGTGCTCGGAGGCGGCATCGTCCCGGGATCGGTAACGCTGATCGGGGGTGACCCCGGGATCGGCAAGTCCACCCTGTTGCTTCAGGTAGCAGCCCACGTGGCGCAGTCCGCCCCCGTGCTCTATGCGAGCGGCGAGGAGTCGGTCGAGCAGATCGGTCTGCGCGGAGCCCGCCTGGGCGCGACTTCGTCCGGACTGGGCATCGTGGCCGAAAGCGACCTCGAGGTCATTCGGGCGTTGGCGTCGCAGAGCAAGGCGGGTCTGCTGGTCGTTGACTCGATCCAAACGATTCAGTCGGCCGCCGTTGCCACGAGCCCGGGAGCCGTCTCGCAGCTGCGCGAATGCACCGCGGAACTGGTCAGGTTTGCGAAGTCGACCGGCACGGCCGTGCTGATCATCGGGCACGTCACCAAGGAAGGGACCATCGCCGGTCCCCGGGTGCTCGAGCATCTGGTCGACACCGTCCTGTACTTCGAAAGCGAAGCCGGTAGTCGCTACCGGATCGTTCGGGCCACGAAAAATCGTTTTGGCGCGGTCAACGAGCTCGGCTTCTTCGCGATGCTCGAGAGCGGGCTCAAAGAGGTCCGCAACCCCTCGGCCATCTTCCTCTCCCGGGCACCGGAACCCGCCGCCGGCAGCATCGTTACGGTGACCCGTGACGGGGGCCGGCCCCTGTTGATCGAGTTGCAGGCGCTGGTGGACCGCATGCGATTCGGTGCGCCGCGCCGCATCGCTCAGGGGCTGGATTCCAACCGGGTGGCGATGCTCCTGGCCGTCATGAACCGCCACGCCAACGTGTCCCTTCAGGAGCACGACGTGTTCGTCAACGTGGTGGGCGGGTTGGAAATCAACGAGACCGCTTGGGATGTCCCTGTGGTGCTGGCGCTTGCCTCGAGCCTGGGGGACCGGGTGGTCCCGAATTCATTGGTGGCCTTCGGCGAGTTGGGCCTGACCGGGGAGGTCCGGCCGGTGGCCTATGGGGAAGAGAGGTTGCGCGAGGCGCAGAAGCAGGGATTCCGGATGGCGATCGTGCCGAAGGACAACGCACCGCGAAAGCCACTCGAAGGCCTTCAGGTCATCGGGGTGTCGAGGATTACCGAGGCGCTTGCGGCTGGGCTTGTCGCAACGCCCATCGGCTAGCGTCAAGTCGGTGGCGAGACGAACTCCGCGGGCGGCGCTGGCGTCCGGATCCGAACCGTCCTGATCGAGTTCTCTCCTAGCTGCAGGACTTCGAATTCGTGCCCATCGACCCGCACGACGGTGCCGGCGTCAGGAATGGTTTCCAGGTGCTCGAGGAGCAGCCCGTTGACGGTCTTAGGTCCGTCGGTCGGCAGATGCCATTGCATAGCCCGATTCAACGCACGGATGGTGACGCTGGCGTTGACGATGAAGAGGCCGGGCTTCTCGGCATAGATGTCCTTGTGAAGCACCGTGGCGGGGTCTGAAGTGAACTCGCCCACGATCTCCTCGAGGATGTCCTCCAACGTCACCAGGCCTTCGATGTCGCCATACTCGTTGACGACGAAGGCGAGCCGCCGGCGGTTGCGCTGGAACTGCGTGAGCTGCTGGTTGAGTGGCGTCTCCTCGGGGACGAAGTAGGGCTCGCGGCCTTTCGCCATTTCGATCAGGCGCTCCCGGGTCAGCGTGCCCCGCGCCAGCTCCTGTGCGATTCGTTTCATGTGCAGGATGCCGAGCAGGCTGTCCAGCTGGCCGTCGTACACGGGCAAGCGGGTGTGGGGTGTCTGGCGCAACTGGTCGAGCAGGTCGTCCCAGTTCTCCTGGACGTCGATCCCAGAGATCTCTTGCCGCGGGATCATGATGTCGTTCACCGTGATCTGGCCCAGATCGAGGATCGAAAGCAGCATCTGCCGGTGTCGGGCAGGAATCATCGGACCCGCTTCGGCCACGACAGTCCGCAACTCTTCCTGGCTCAGCGACTGACTGGCGTGCGAGCCCCGACCGACACCAAACACCCAGAGAATTCCGTACGCCATCTTGTTCGTGAACCACAGGGCCGGCCGGGCGACGAGCACCAGGATCTTGTAGATGCGAGCCGAGCTCAGCGCGACCGGGTCGGGTCGGGCCGCCGCGTAGATCTTCGGCGCGAGCTCGCAGAACACGATCATGACGATGGTCAGGACCGCACCCGCGATCGGAACCGCGTAGTAGTGACCGGTGCGTTGGGCGAGGATGGTCGCGATCGCAGAGGCGAACACGCTGGCGGCCGCGAGGATCACCAGATTCGCGCCGAGCCAGTCCTCGGGCGTTTGCAGCAGCTTCTCGAGGAGCTTGGCGGTCCCGTGTCCCTCCTTGGCCTTGTGCCGCAGTCGGTACCGGTTGACCGACAGCATGGCGACCTCCGTCCCGGAGGAGAAGGCGATGGTCAGCAGGAGGGCCAGAAGGGAGAGAAGCAGGATCGATGTCGGAGCGTCGTTCAAGGGTCGCGTCCTGAAGCGGGCCGGTCCCGCAGAGTTTAGTGGACCCGCGTGGCTGCGCGGGCCCTCTATAATCGCCTCATGTTCGACACTCTCTCAGCGCGGCTTGGCCGGACCCTCGATGCCCTCCGGGGCCGCGGGCGTATTACCGAAGACAATATTGGCGAGACTCTGCGTGAGGTCCGGATAGCCCTGCTCGAAGCGGATGTAGCGCTTCCGGTGGTCCGAACCTTCATTGAAGCGGTCAAGCAGAAGGCCGTGGGGAGCGAAGTCGCCCAGAGTCTGACCCCCGGTCAGGCCTTCATCGGCATCCTGCACAAGGAACTGGTAGAGCTGATGGGCGGCCCCCGAGCCGGCATCAATCTACGCGCCCAGCCCCCCGTGATCGTGCTCCTGGCCGGCCTTCAGGGCGCCGGCAAGACGACGACGACCGCCAAACTGGCTCGTTGGCTGATCGAGCGGGAGCGCAAGCGCGTATTGCTGGTCAGCACCGACGTCCGCCGGCCCGCCGCGATGCTCCAATTGGAGAGACTGTCGGCCCAGGTGGGCGCGGACTACTTCCCCGCCAGTGCCAGCGATCCGCCGGCCAACATCGCACGCACCGCTTTGGAGCAAGCGAAGCGAGGCGTCTATGACGTTCTGATCGTCGACACCGCGGGCCGCCTGCACGTCGACACCGAGCTGATGGACGAGGTTAAGCAGATCGACGCTGCGGTCAGCCCGAACGAGCGATTGTTCGTGGTGGACGCGATGGCAGGCCAGGACGCCGTCAACGCCGCCAAGGCGTTTGGTGCAGCTCTGGATCTGACCGGCGTGGTCCTGACGAAGGCGGACGGTGACGCCCGGGGTGGCGCGGCCCTCTCGGTGCAGCAGATCACTGGCAAGCCGATCGTGTTCATCGGCGTCGGCGAAAAAACCGAGGCTCTCGAGCCGTTCGACCCCGAGCGCATGGCGTCCCGCATCCTCGGGATGGGCGACGTCGTTAGCCTGGTGGAGCAGGTGCATCGCCAGGTCGACGTCCAGGAAGCCCAGAAGCTCGCTCAAAAGGTCATGAAGGGAAAGGGCTTCGATATGTCCGATCTCAAGAGCCAGCTCGAGCAGCTGCAGAAGATGGGAGGGGTCGCCTCCCTGCTGGATAAGCTGCCGACCGCGGCGGCTCAGAAGGGGGCCGTGTCGGCCGAGCAGGGGGACAAGGACCTGCGCCGCCAGATCGCCATCATCAATTCCATGACCCCCAAGGAGCGGCGGGTCCCCGGAGTGATCGACGGCTCCCGGCGCCGCCGCATCGCCAAGGGGTCCGGGACCCAGGTTCAGGACGTCAACCGGCTCCTGAAACAATTCCTTGAAATGCAACGAGTTATGAAAAGCATGAAAGGCGGGAAGCTGCAAAGGCTGCTCGGAGCCCTCAAGGGCGGGGGTATGCCGCCGGGGATGATGCCGCCTAAATGAAATCTAGTGGAAATACAGAGGGGTATTCCCTAGAATCCGCGCCTCTTTTTGGGGTCCAGCGTGGGCCCTCTAACTGGACTATACGAAATCTATGGTAACCATTCGCCTGACCCGGCGCGGCGCTACGAACCAACCCTTTTATCATGTGGTGGTGACGGATAGCCGCAAGCGCCAGGGCGGCCTGAGCCTTGAGCATGTGGGCTACTTCAACCCCATTGCCCGCAAGAACGAGACGAAGGTGAAGCTCGACCTCGCGCGTATCGATTACTGGGTGTCCAAGGGCGCGCAGCAGTCCGATCGCGTGCGCCAGCTGGTCACTTCCTTCCGGAAGCAGGCCACGGCCTGAACGGTCTGGGCCCATTGAGGCCCGGCGATTTGAGGCGCGCGGCAAGCGCGGCGCGCAGCGAAAAGGGCAAGCGGCGACACCCATGACAACCTGGGTCGAGCTGGGCCGTGTGGGTGCTCCTTACGGCGTCAAAGGCTGGGTGCACGTCGAGTCCTACACCGATCCCCCGGAAGGATTGTTTGACTACCCTCAGTGGACGCTGCGGCTCGCGAACGGACAGCGCGTTCCCTGCGAGTTGGCGGAAGCCCGGGCGCACGGCGATCAGTTCGTCGCGCGGGTGGAAGGCAAAGAGGATCGTGATGCGGCTGCGGCCATTCGCGGCGCGGCGATCGAAGTCGAGCGGTCTGCGCTGCCGCCCCCGGGTAAGCGCCAGTACTACCAGGCGGACCTGGTGGGGCTGCCGGTAAAGAATGCCGACGGGGTCGAGTTAGGGCGCGTACGGCACTTCGTCGACACCCCAGCCGGACCTGCCGGTCGGCGTTCGACCATGGTGGTGCAGGACGCGGCAGGAAAGGAACACTGGGTGCCAGCGGTTCCCGAGTACTTGCGGAAGGTCGATCTGGACGCGGGGTCGATCCTCGTGGATTGGCCGGCCGACCTGCTGGGCGACAGCAGCGCCGACGAAGGCGGCTCGCGATGAAGATTGAAGTGGTGACGCTGTTCCCGGAGATGGTTTCGGGTGCGGTGCGCTACGGTGTGCTGGGCCGGGCAGTGGACCGGGGCTTGCTCTCGGTGGGGACTGAAGACCCGCGGGCGCATACTTCCGACGTTCATCACACTGTGGATGACCGGCCGTACGGCGGCGGTCCCGGTATGGTGATGAAGGCGGAGCCGCTGTTGGCGGCGATCGGCGCTTCGTACCAGCGCGTGCCGGCGGGTAGTCCCAGGATCTACCTGTCAGCGCAGGGTGAACCGTTCACCCAGAGCACGGCGGCCGGGTTGGCGAAGCTGCCCGGAATGGTGCTGGTGGCAGGGCGCTACGAAGGGCTCGACGAGCGGGTGATCCGGCTCGGTGTCGATCGCGAGCTGTCGGTGGGCGACTATGTTTTGTCAGGCGGCGAGTTGCCGGCGCTGACGGTGATCGATGCGGTGGCCCGGTTGTTACCCGGGGCACTGGGAGATGAAAGGTCCAGCGAAGAAGAATCCTTCGTCGCGGGACTGCTGGATTGGCCGCATTACACGCGGCCAGAGACGTATGAGGGTTTGGCCGTGCCGCCGGTGCTGTTGTCTGGCAACCATGCCGACATTCGCCGCTGGCGGTTGCAACAAGCGGTGATCCGCACGTGGCAGCGCAGGCCGGACCTGATCGAGAACACGAAGCTCGCGGACGAAGCGAGAAAGTTATTAGACGAGTTCCTCGCCTCGCAGGAGGCGGCCGGGACTTGAGAGGAAAGAAGCCATGGGCAAGATCGTTCAGGAACTCGAAAAACAGCGCATGACCCGCGAACTGCCGGAATTCAAGCCGGGAGACACCGTGGTCGTGCAGGTAAAGGTCGTCGAAGGCGACCGTGAGCGCGTGCAGGCGTACGAGGGTGTCGTGATTGCGAAGAGCAATCGCGGACTCAACTCGTCCTTCACGGTTCGCAAGATTTCGCACGGCGAAGGCGTGGAGCGCGTGTTCCAGACCCACAGCCCGGCGATCAGCGAGGTCTCCGTGAAGCGCCGCGGCAGCGTGCGTCGCGCGAAGCTCTACTACCTGCGCGATCTGTCCGGCAAGGCGGCGAGGATCGAAGAAAAGATCTGACGCGTGCGCCTGCTGCGTTCGATCCTGTGGGGACTGTGGCGCGGCCTGGATGGGCTGCGCAAGTTCCTGCACCTGCTGGTTCTGCTGGTCATCTTCGGCTTTCTCTTCGGCGCACTCCATGTGTCGGTGCCGACCGTGCCCACGAAGGCGGCACTGGTCGTCGCGCCCGAAGGCCAGTTGGTCGAGCAGCTCAGCGGGGATCCCCTGCAGCGCGCCGTCCAGGAAGCGCGGGGTCAGGGGCGAGCCGAGACACTGCTCTGGGACGTCACCGATGCCATTCGCGCGGCCGCCAAGGACAAGCGAATTCCGGTGATGTTCCTGGACCTGGATAAGTTCGACGGGGCCGGGCAACCGACTCTCGAGGAACTCAATCGGGCCATTCGCGAGTTTCGCGCCGCCGGCAAGAAGGTGTTTGCCTACGGCGTCGAGTTCACCCAGGAGAAGTACTACGTCGCCGCGCAGGCGGACGAGATCTACCTGGATCCCCTGGGCTTCGTCCTGATCGACGGGTACGAGCGGTATCGCATGTACCTCAAGGGCGGACTCGACAAGCTCGGGGTCGACATCAACGTATTCCGGGTCGGCGCCTACAAGAGCGCGGTCGAGGAGTACACGCGCACCGACATGTCTCCCGAGGACAAGCAGGAAAGCCTGGCGTATCTCAACGCTCAGTGGACCGGCTACCAGGACGCGGTGACACGGGCGCGCAAGCTCCCCCCCGGCGCCATCGCCGACTACGTCAACTCGCTCGCCAAGACCATTCCGGGCGCTGGCGGCAACGGCGGCGCCATTGCGCTCAAGGCCGGGTTGGTGACGGGCATCAAGACTCGTCAGGAGATCGACAAGCGCCTCGCCGACATCGTCGGCGCCGACGAGTCGACCGGCTCGTTCCAGCAGATTTCCGAATCCGACTACGCGCGCATCGCCAAGGCGCAGAAGAGCGTCAAGGCGACCGGCAAATCCAAGATCGGCGTCATCGTCGCATCGGGTGAGATTCTCGATGGCGATCAGCCCTCCGGGACCGTTGGGGGGGAGTCCACGGCGCGACTGATTCGTCAGGCTCGCCTGGACAAGGACGTGAGGGCGGTGGTTCTGCGCGTGAACAGCCCCGGTGGCAGCGTTCTGGCCTCCGAGCAGATCTACCGCGAGATCCTGGCTCTGCGCGCCGCTGGCAAGCCCGTGGTCGTCTCCATGAGCGACCTGGCAGCCTCCGGCGGCTACTACATCTCGGCCCCCGCCGATGAGATCTGGGCGAGCCCCACGACGCTCACGGGCTCTATCGGCATCTTTGCGATCATCCCGACGGTCGACAAGACGTTGGGGAAGGTCGGGTTGACCGTGGATGGCGTCGGCACGACGCCGTTGTCAGGCCAGCTGCGCATCGACCGCCCCTTGGGTCAGGAAGCGCGCACGCTGTTGCAGGCACAGATCGATCGCGGCTACGAAGAGTTTCTGGCCCGCGTATCGGCAGGCCGGAAGATGACTCGCGATCAGGTCAACGAGATTGCCCAGGGTCGTGTCTGGGCCGGTGCCGACGCCAAGCGCATCGGGCTGGTCGATCAGCTGGGCTCATTCGACGATGCGGTCAAGTCTGCGGCGCGGCGCGCCAAGCTGACCGACTACGATGTCGATTTCATCGAGCCGGAGTTGAGCTGGGCCCAGGAGCTGGTGCTCAACACGAAGATGCGGGCCGTGAAGGCCGTCTTCAAAGTCGTGGGACCGGACCAGGACACGAAGAGCCTGGTCGACATGGCGAACCGGTTTGATCCGCTGAAGAAAGAGCTGGCGCACATCAGCCGGTTCACGACGCCGAACCGCGTGTACGCGTACTGCTTCTGCGGGAATGATTGACGTAGGGGGCGCTCCCGCGCCCCCTACAGACTCTGCCAGTCGAGGATGACCTTCCCCGACTTGCCCGATCCCATCGTCTCGAAGCCCTTCTGAAACTCCTGCACGCCGAAATGGTGTGTGATGATCGGCTCGAGCTTCAGGCCGCTCTGCAGCATGTTGGCCATCTTGTACCAGGTCTCGAACATCTCCCGGCCGTAGATCCCTTTCAGGGTGAGGCCTTTGAAGATCACCTGGTTCCAGTCGATCGCCGTCTCCTCCGGCGGGATGCCGAGGATGGCGACCGAGCCACCGTGGCGCATCGTGCGCAGCATCTCGCGGAAGGCTGAAGAGTTGCCCGACATCTCGAGGCCGACGTCGAAGCCTTCCTGCATTCCCAGATCCTTCATGGCCGCATCCAGCGAGTCGCGGGACACGTTGATGGCGCGCGTCGCCCCCATCTTGCGGGCCAGTTCCAGTCGATAGTCGTTGACGTCGGTGATGACGATGTGGCGGGCCCCTACGAATCGGGCGATCGAGGTAGCCATCACGCCGATCGGGCCTGCGCCTGTGATCAGGACGTCTTCGCCGACCAGGTTGAAGGCGAGGGCGGTGTGCGTCGCATTCCCGAACGGATCGAGAATCGAAGCAATGTCATCGCTGATGGACTCACTGAGTTTGAACGTGTTGAGCGCCGGAATCGCCAGATACTCCGCGAAGCATCCGGGCCGGTTCACACCGACACCCACGGTGTTGCGGCACAGATGACGCTGACCTGCCCGGCAGTTGCGGCAGTATCCGCAGGTGATGTGACCTTCGCCCGAGACACGGTCCCCGACCGCGAGGCCGCGAACCTCCGATCCCATGTCGACGATCCTGCCGCAGTATTCGTGTCCGACCGCCATGGGCACGGGGATCGTCTTCTGCGCCCACGCATCCCAGTTGTAGATGTGCATGTCGGTGCCACAGATCGCCGTCTTGTCGATCTCGATCAGCACGTCATTGGGCCCGATCTTCGGCTCCGGCACCTCATCCAGCCAGATGCCCGGTTTCGCCTCTTTCTTGACGAGTGCCTTCACTTGATCACTCCCAGCTCACGGCCCACCGACGCAAACGCTTCGATGGCCCGCTCCAACTGTTCACGATTGAGGGCCGCCGACATTTGCGTACGGATACGCGCCTGCCCCTTGGGGACGACCGGAAACGAGAACCCGATGACATACACCCCGCGTTGCAGCAGCGCGTCCGCCATCCGGCTGGCCAGGGCGGCATCCCCGAGCATCACGGGAATGATCGGGTGTTCTCCTGGTTTGAGGCTGAAACCGGCGCGTTCAAGGCCGGCCCGGAAGAAGCTCGTGTTTTCGAACAGCTTCGTGCGCAGCTCCGGGGAGTGCTCGAGGAGGTCCAGGACCCGCACGCTGGTGGCGGCGACGACCGGTGGGATGCTGTTGGAAAACAGGTAGGGTCGTGATCGCTGCCGCAGCCATTCCACGACCTCTTTCCTGGCGGCGATATAACCGCCGCTGGCACCGCCGAGGGCCTTCCCCAGCGTGCCCGTGAGGATGTCCACCCGATCCATGACTCCCCGGTGCTCGTGAGTGCCGCGTCCGCGGGCACCCATGAACCCTGTGGCGTGCGAGTCGTCGACCATCACCAGGGCGTCGTATTTCGCCGCCAGATCGCAGATCGCGCCCAGGTTAGCAACGATGCCGTCCATCGAGAACACACCGTCGGTGGCGATCAGCCGGGTCCGGGCGCCCTGCGTCTGCTTCAGGCAGTTCTCGAGCTCCGCCATGTCGTTGTTGGCATAGCGATGGCGCTGCGCCTTACACAAACGGATGCCATCGATGATGCTGGCATGGTTGAGAGAGTCGGAAATGACCGCATCTTTCTCATCCAGCAGCGTCTCGAAGAGGCCGCCGTTGGCGTCGAAGCACGACGAGTAGAGGATCGTATCCTCGGTGCCGAGAAAGCGGCTCAGGGCTTCCTCGAGTTGCTTGTGCACGCTCTGAGTGCCGCAGATGAAGCGCACCGAAGCCATGCCGTAGCCGAAGCGGTCGATGGCGCGATGCGCGGCCTCGCGGATGACGGGGTGATTCGCCAGCCCGAGGTAGTTGTTGGCGCAGAGGTTGATGACATCCCGGTCGCCGGTGCGGACCTGGCCGCCCTGGGGGCCGCTGAGGATGCGTTCGCTTTTGTAGAGGCCTTGTTCCCGAAGAGCCGCGGTCTCGGTACGAAGGCGCTCGATGAGGCTTTCAGTCATGAAGGCGAATTATACTCCGGGAATATGAATGAGGACTCCTTGGAATCCGAACGCATCGATCGCTGGCTGTTTTTCGTACGCCTGTGCAAATCACGCTCGCTCGCGACTGACGCCGTCAATGGCGGTAAGGTGCACTTGAACGGCGAGCGCACCAAACCGTCGCACGCCATTCGACCTGGCGATCGCATTACCTTCATGCGGGGTGGGGTTGCGTTCGAGTGCGTGGTGAAAGCCATTCCTGCCCGGCGCGGCCCGGCCAGTGAAGCGGTGCAGTGTTATGATGAAACGCCGCAGAGTCAGGCGAGACGGACGCAATTCGTGGCACAGATGAAAACGGCGAATGCGCTGAGGCCCAGGCCGGACGTAAGGCCCGATAAACACGGGCGTCGCGAGTTGCGGCGCTTGCGCGGAAGAACATGACGCTCAGTGTATTTGACATCTTCAAGGTTGGAATCGGCCCATCGAGCTCGCACACGATGGGGCCCATGAGGGCCGCGCGGGAGTTCGCGACCGGGTTGCAGCAGGACGGACTGCTCGAGAGGGTCGAGCAGATCGTCGTGCGGCTGTATGGTTCGTTGGCGTTGACCGGCGCCGGGCATGGAACCGATCGCGCCGTGTTGGTGGGTCTGGAAGGCTCCGATCCGCAGACTGTCGATCCCGACAGCATCGAGACCACGCTGAAGCGGATTCGCTCGGCGGGGCGGATCAACCTGTTGGGTGTGCGCGAAATCGCTTTCGATGAGCCGATGCAGCTCCTGTTCATGTATCACGAAACGCTGCCGCGCCATTCCAACGGGATGCGTTTCACCGCGCTTGCGGCGGACGGCAGCCGGATCCGCGAGGAGGACTACTACTCGATCGGTGGCGGGTTCGTCGTCCGCGGCAATGAAGAGGAGGCGAGGGATACCGGAGCCAGTCTTGCGCATCCATTTCCGTTTACGTCGGGGAAAGACCTTCTCGAGCTGTGCCGCGCGAATGGCCTGGAGATCTTCGAGCTCGTGTTGGCGAACGAGCGGATAGTGCGCACCGACGAGCAGGTCCGCAGCGGTCTGTTGCACATCTGGAATGTCATGCAGGGCTGCGTGGAGCGAGGCTTCCGGCAGACGGGTGTGCTGCCCGGTGTCCTGAAGGTGCGGCGTCGCGCGCCCAAGCTGTATCGAGTGTTGACGGAATCGCGGCAGCCGGGTCCGCTGGATGCAATGGATTGGGTCAACGCGTATGCCTTGGCGGTAAACGAGGAGAATGCGGCAGGTGGTCGTGTCGTGACGGCGCCTACCAACGGTGCTGCCGGGATCGTGCCGGCGGTGCTGCACTTCTTCCGGCGGTTCGAGCCCGGCGCCAACGATGAAGGTGTCATCCGGTTTCTGCTGACGGCTGCCGCGATAGGCATGCTGTACAAGCGCAATGCGTCGATCTCGGGCGCCGAGATGGGCTGCCAGGGTGAGGTCGGCGTGGCGTGCTCCATGGCTGCCGCGGGGCTCGTGGCAGCCCTGCATGGCACCAACGAGCAGGTAGAGAATGCGGCCGAGATCGGAATGGAGCACAACCTCGGCCTCACGTGCGATCCGGTGGCCGGGCTCGTGCAGATTCCGTGCATCGAGCGCAACGCAATGGGCGCGGTCAAGGCCATCAACGCAGCCCGGCTCGCCATGCACGGCGATGGCACGCACAAGGTGTCGCTGGACCAGGTGATCGCGACCATGCGCCAGACGGGGTCGGACATGTCGACGATCTACAAGGAGACCTCGCAGGGAGGCCTCGCGGTGAACGTCCCCGAGTGCTAGATCACAGAGAGATCAGGTGAAGAGAGAAGAGAAAAGGCCCGCCGGTGGGGCTTCGTAGAGCGAATCCCGCATGAGGTCCCTCGCAACGGAGGACCAGGTGCGGGTGTCGAATGTGAAGGAGCACAGAGCCCCCGTGGGGAGTTCCTCTTCGTCGAATTTCGCTCCGAGCTGGTCGGCCAGCTTCGAAATCCCGGGGTTGTGCCCCACGACCAGGAGGTGCGGGACCTTGGGACCGGTGCCGTGAATGACCAGCAGGATGTCCTTGGCTTTCGCCAGATATAGCGCCTCGTCGCTGCGCACGTGACGGGCGCCGATCTTGAGTTGTTTGGCGACGATGTCGGCGGTCTGGCGGGTGCGTGTCGCGGCGCTGGTCAGGATCAGATCCGGAATGAGATCGAGCTCGGCGAGCCGCCGGCCCATGGCCTCAGCCTCGCTGTTACCCCTTCGGTTCAACGGCCGCTCGAAGTCGGCGACCTCGCGATCCTTCCATTTCGCGTTGGCGTGACGCATTAGCGTCAGGCGTTTCACTCAGACCCTCTTCAGTAGCAACCGACCGTTCTGTTCACGGACTTCGTACGTTCGAAGCGGTTCGTACGCGGGCGGCGTGAGTGCTTCACCGGTACGAAGACAAAATCGAGCGCCGTGGCGCGGGCAGATGATTTGGCAATCTTCCACTTCAGCCGACCCCAATGCCTCCCCGTCGTGGGTACATTTGTCTTCGACGGCGTAGAGGCTCGAGCCGCAGCGTACGACGAGTATGGGTGAATAGTCGACCTCCACGGAGAGAGAGGAAGTGTCTGTGACAGCTTCGGAAGACCCTATGTCAATCCAGTCAGGATCGAGTCCGCCGTCGCTCACAGCTAGAACATTCCCGTTTGGAGGCGAGCGGCCTCCGACATCATCGATTGATTCCAGGGCGGATCGAACGTGAGAGAAACCCGCGCTTCGCGCACCGTTGGGATCCGCCCGATCTTGTCTTTGACATCGTCAACAAGCACATCGCCCATCCCGCAACCGGGGGCCGTGAGCGTGATTTTCACCTCGACAGTCCGGGTTCCGTCGTCGTTGGCGGCGACCTCGCACTCATAGACCAGCCCCAACTCAACGATGTTGATTGGGATCTCCGGGTCATAGCACGTACGCATCTGATCCCACGCGAGTTTTTTGACGTCTTCCTCGGTGGCGTTGGGCGGGAGCTCGGGCGGCTTGACCGACTCCTTGCCAATGGCGTCGGCGTCTTCTCCCGCAATGCGGAAAAGATTGCCTTCGATGTAGACGGTAAAGCTGCCGCCGAGGGCCTGGGTGATATAGCCCGCCTGTCCTGGCCGGAGCTTGACCTCCATGCCCGCGGGAACGATCACCCCGCGCACCTCGCGGTTGACCACAAACGGTTCATTCTCATGAGAGCGCATGGCCGACTACTCTGTCGAAACGGTGGCCGACCCCCGGTCGAGGGCGGCATTTAGCGTGTGCCAGCATAGGCTCGCGCACTTCACCCGCGCTGGGAACTCACGCACGCCCGAAAGCGCCGCGAGCTTTCCTAGAGACGGGTCAGGAACCGAATCGTGCTGCGTCAGCAGCGTGTGGATCTTCTCGTACAGATCGCCGATCGCCGCCTTGTCCTTCCCTTTGATGGCTTCCGTCATCAGCGATGCCGACGCGGTCGAGATCGCGCAGCCCTTGCCCTCGAACCGAATGTCCTCGACGCGATCACCGTTCATTTTGAGCGACACAGTGAGGCGGTCACCGCACAGAGGGTTGTGGCCATCGGCGTGCGTATCGGGCGCGTTGAGCTTTCCGAAGTTACGCGGGTTCCTGTTGTGATCGAGGATCACGTCTCGGTAGAGGTCCTTGAGGTCCATCAGCCGAACACCTCGCGCGCCTTGAGCAGCGCGGTGGTCAGTGCCGCCACATCCTTCTCGGTGTTGTAGCAAGCAAAGGACGCCCTGGCTGTCGCTGGGATGCCGAAGAAAGTCATGACGGGCATCGCGCAGTGATGGCCGGTGCGAATAGCAACGCCCTCGTGATCGAGGATCGTTCCGAGGTCGTGCGGATGGACGCCCTCCATGGTGAAAGAGAGCACGGCCGCCTTCTCGGCTGCGGTGCCTATCACCTGGATGCCGGGAATCTCTTGCAGCTGCGCGGTCGCCAGCTCGAGCAAGCGATGCTCGTGGGCCGCGATTCGGTCCAGACCCAGGCCCTGAACGTAGTCCATCGCGGCAGCCAATCCCACCGCGCCCGAAATGTTCGGGGTGCCCGCCTCAAACTTCCACGGAAGGTCGTTGTAGGTACTTTTTTCGAACGACACTGTCAGGATCATGTCGCCGCCGCCTTGCCACGGCGGCATCGCTTTCAGCAGATCCTCCCGACCATACAGAACACCGATTCCAGTGGGTCCGTACAGCTTGTGCCCCGAGAAGGTATAGAAGTCGCAACCGAGCGCGCGGACGTCGACCTCAGAATGAGGTATCGCCTGTGCGCCATCCACCAACACCACTGCGCCGTGCGCATGGGCAGCGTCGATGATCTGCTTGACCGGCAGGACGGTGCCCAGGGCGTTCGAGACGTGCGCCACGGCAACGAGCTGGGTGCGCGGGGACAGGAGCTTGACGAATTCCTCGTAGATCAGCTCGCCCTGCTTGTTGATCGGGGCGACCTTCAGAGTGGCGCCGGTCTGTTGGCACACCATCTGCCAAGGGACGATGTTCGCGTGGTGCTCCAGGCCGGTGATCAAAATCTCATCGCCGGGCTTGAAGCGCGGGCGCGCGTAGGCCTGGGCCACGAGGTTCACGCCCTCGGTGGTCCCTCGAACGAAAATGATTTCGCGTGAGGACTTGGCGTTAATGAAACCGCGGACGCGTTCGCGCGATCCTTCGAACGCCTCGGTCGCCGCCTGACTCAGCGCGTGTACACCGCGGTGAACGTTGGCGTGGGAGTGAGTCTCGTAGTCCTCGACCGCGCGCAGCACAGCTCTGGGGCGTTGAGAGGAGGCGGCGCTATCGAGATAGATCAACGGACGACCGTTGATTTGCCGCTCGAGGATCGGGAAATCGAGGCGTACCCGCTCGGGGTCGTAGACAGCCGGGGGGACGGGGCGAGGGGAGGCCATCAACTCAGCTCCTGATCGAGGCTCTGCTCGATCTGCTTGCGCAGCTCAGGGACTTCGATCCGGGCGACCACGTCTTCCAGGAACGCCCACTCGAGCAGTCTCTGCACCGTCTCGGGTTCCAGGCCCCGGGACAGCAGATAAAACTTCATGTTCTCGTCCAGTTTGCCGGCGGTCGCTCCGTGAGCGCAGCGCACGTCATCTGTGTAGATCTCAAGCTGCGGTCTGACGTCGATCTCAGCCTCGGGTCCCGCGAGCAAGCCCCGGAGAGACTGCTGCGAGTCGGTGCCGTGCGCGTCTTTCCGGACTACCACCTTGCCGTTAAACGACACACGGGAGCGGCCACCGGCGATGCCACGGAATGTTTGCTCCGTGCGAGCGCGGGGGACCGTGTGATCGACGACCACATACGTGTCGTGGTTCTGCTGACGGTCTCCTACTGACGCTGCATAGATGCCGGTTTCGGCTCGCTCGCCAGCCAGCTTCACGCTAACGGTCGATCGTGCGATTTGCGCGCCAAGTCCGACGGAGTACACGCGGTAAGTCGCGTCGCTCGTGAGCGTTGCGTTGAGGGTGTCGTACCAGATCGCGCGCGCACCCAAGGACTGCACGCGATAGTGCTGCACCGTAGCGCCCTTATCGACTTGTACGTTTACGAAGGAATTGACGAAGTTGCTGTCGCTGCCGACGCTGAGGTGACGTTCGATCAGGGTCAGGCGCGCATTCGGTTCAACGTGAATGTTCACGCGAGGGTAGGAGGCTCCCGCTTGCGCATCGGCCGTCGCGACGAACACTAATTCGAGGCACGCAGCCCCGGATGTAACGTGAATCGACGCTTGGCCTGTAGCGAACACGTCGTTCAGCGCAGCAAAGCGCGCATCAGGGCCGACCGGCGATGAAAGCTGAGTTGGCGCCGCGCCCCCGGCACCGTTGACGAACACCCGTCGCTCATAACCCTGGATGGCAGGAGGAAGAGCAGAAGCGTCGATGGGAGAGGGTGGAGCGGGTGTAAACCGGACCTTCTCCAGCGGACGCAGATTGACGTACTTCCAGTTCTCATCGCGGGACGTGGGCAGACCTTGCGCAGTCAGCATCTCGACCGCGGAACGACGCCGCTCGGCACTAACCACGTCGGTAGGAAGCGAGTCCGCGACCGCCGCGTATTGCTCGGAGAAACGCGCGCTCATCAAGCCGCCTCGCCGGACACCCAATCGTAGCCGCGGCGCTCGAGTTCCAACGCCAACGTCTTGTCGCCGCTGCGGGCGATTCGGCCTTTGACGAGTACATGGACGGCATCGGGGACGATGTAGTCGAGAAGCCGCTGATAGTGGGTTACCAGCAGCGCCGATCTCTGCGGGGAACGAAGCCTGTTGACCCCGTTGGCGACGATCTTGAGCGCGTCGATGTCGAGTCCGGAGTCGGTCTCATCGAGCACCGTCAGCTTCGGCTCGAGGACCAGCATCTGCAGAATCTCGTTGCGCTTCTTCTCGCCGCCGGAGAAGCCTTCGTTGACTCCCCGGGACAGGAAGCTCTCATCCATCTGCATGAACTTCATCTTGTCGCGCACCAGGCCGAGGAATTCGAACGCGTCGACTTCCGGCAGTCCCCGGTGTTTGCGCGCGGCGTTGACCGCGGCTTTCAGCAGATACACGTTGTTCACGCCGGGAATTTCCACCGGGTACTGAAAGCCCAAGAACAGACCTGCGCGGGAGCGCTCTTCCGGCGCCAGCGCCAACAGGTCCTGGCCGTCGAAAGTGATCTTTCCCGAAACGATCTCGTAACCCGGCCGGCCCGCGAGGACGTGAGCGAGGGTGCTCTTGCCCGAGCCGTTGGGGCCCATGATGGCGTGGACCGCTCCGGTGGGAACTTCAAGAGACAGTCCGTTGAGGATCTTCTTACCCTCGACGGTCACGTGCAGGTTTTCGATGCTGAGCATTATCCAACGGCCCCTTCGAGGCTGACGGCGAGCAGGTTCTGCGCCTCCACGGCGAACTCCATCGGCAGTTCCTTGAACACCGATTTACAGAACCCGCTGACGATCATGTTGACGGCATCCTCTTGGGAGATGCCGCGCTGCAAACAGTAGAACAACTGATCGTCACTGATCTTGGACGTACTCGCTTCATGCTCGACGGTCGCCGTCGGGTTCTTGACCTCGACGTACGGAAAGGTATGGGCTCCGCATTCGGTACCCATCAACAGCGAGTCGCACTGGGTGAAGTTGCGAGCCCCATGGGCGCTCGGCAGGATCTTGACCAGGCCGCGATACGCGTTCTGGCCATGGCCGGCGGAAATCCCCTTGGAGATGATCGTGCTGCGGGTGTTGCGTCCGATGTGGATCATCTTCGTGCCGGTGTCGGCCTGCTGGTAGTTGTTGACCGTCGCGACGGAATAGAACTCGCCGATCGATCCGTCGCCCCGCAGCACACAGCTCGGGTACTTCCAGGTAATCGCGGAGCCGGTCTCGACCTGTGTCCAGGAAATGTGCGAGTTGCGGCCGCGGCAGTCGCCGCGCTTGGTCACGAAGTTGTAGATCCCGCCGATCCCGTTGACATCGCCCGGATACCAGTTCTGGACCGTCGAGTATTTGATGAATGCGTCATCGAGAGCGACCAGCTCGACCACCGCGGCGTGGAGCTGATTCTCATCGCGCATCGGCGCAGTGCAGCCTTCGAGATAGCTGACGTGACTGCCCGCATCGGCAATGATCAGCGTGCGCTCGAACTGACCGGTCTTGGCCGCGTTGATGCGGAAGTAGGTCGATAGCTCCATCGGGCACCGCACGCCCTTGGGGACGTAAACGAAGGAGCCGTCGGAGAACACCGCAGAGTTGAGCGTCGCGAAGAAATTGTCGGTGTAGGGGACAACGCTGCCGAGATACTGCTCGATGAGCTCGGGGTGCGTCCGCACGGCTTCCGAGAACGGGCAGAACACGACGCCCGCTGCAGCGAGTCGCTCCTTGAACGTGGTCGCAACGGACACGCTGTCGAATACGGCATCCACCGCGACGCCAGCCAGGCGGGCGCGTTCGTGCAGAGGCACGCCGAGCTTCTCGTAGGTCTCCAACAGCTTGGGGTCGACCTCATCGAGGCTCTTGGGGCCGTCGGTCTTGGCCTTAGGGGCTGAGTAGTACGAGATCCCTTGATAGTCGATCGGCGCGATCTTGACGTGCGCCCAGTGGGGCTCGGGCATGGTGAGCCAATGGCGGAGGGCCTTGAGGCGCCACTCCGTCAGAAAGGACGGCTCGTTCTTCTTACGGGAGATGAGGCGAACGACACTCTCGTCCAAGCCGGGTGGGACGGTGTCGGAATCGATGTCGGTGACGAAGCCGTGCTTGTACCGACGGTCGAATAGCGTCTCTAATTGTTTAGCGGTTTCACTCATGAGCGGATTCGTCGGCGTCCCAGCGCCGCGTCATCGATTCGCACTGCGGCTTTCATCTCGTGTTCCAACGAGGGCAGGTGGGTTTGCGTCGCATCAATGCCGGCGAGTTGCGCCAGGCTCACCTCATACAGTGAGCGCCGGATCGCCAGATTCAATCGCTGCCAGACGCGTCCGACGCGACAGCTGCCCTCGATCTCACAATTGCCGTGGCCCACCGCGCAGTCCGTGAGCGCGACCGGACCTTCCAGCGCATCCAGGATCGCGGCAGCGCTGATCTGTGTCGCGGGCCGGGCCAACTGGTAGCCTCCGTGCAGACCCCGGGTGGAGATCACCAGTCCCGCCCGCTGCAGCTGCTTTAACAACTTGCTGACGGTTGGGGCGGCGATGTGGGTCTGTTCCGCCAGGGCTGTCGCTGTCTGCACACGGTCCGGGCGCTCGGCGAGAGAGGCCAGGATCACGGTCGCGTAGTCGGTCAACCGGGAGATGCGAATCATTGGGGTACCGGGGGCAGGATTCGAACCTGCGACGTTTAACCTAAACTAGGACTATTTTAGTACTGATTGCGCCACCTCGCAATAAACCTTTGGTATCCTTGGGGACTAAACTGGAAGCAGCCGGAGAAGACGAAGATGAATCCTAGCGAGCTCGCGCGCATCGCCCAGGCGATGGTGGCCAAGAACCGGGGCATCCTGGCGGCCGACGAAAGCGGCGGCACGATCAAGAAGCGCTTCGACTCCATCAAGCTCGACTCGACCGAGGAACATCGCCGGACCTACCGTGAAATGCTGTTCACGGCCCCCGGGGCCGCCGAGTCCATCAGCGGGGTGATCCTGTACGACGAGACGATTCGTCAGAAGACCAAAGACGGCAAACCGTTTCCGGATTACCTGACAGGCCTCGGCATCGTCCCCGGCATCAAGGTCGACGTCGGCGCCAAGCCCCTCGCGGGCTTTCCCAACGAGACGATCACCGAAGGCCTCGATGGCCTGCGTGAGCGGATGATCGAGTACTACAAACTGGGTGCCCGCTTCGCGAAGTGGCGTGCGGTCATCGACATCGCCAAGGACATCCCGACTGCCTACGCGATCGAAGCGAATGCCCACGCGCTGGCGCGTTATGCCGCCATCTGTCAGGAACAGAACATCGTTCCGATCGTTGAGCCGGAAGTCCTGATGGACGGCGATCACAGCATCGAGCGCTGCGAGGAAGTCACGAACGCGACCCTGCAGGCCGTGTTTGCTCAGTTGGCCGCCCACCGCATCTATCTCGAAGGCATGGTGTTGAAGCCCAACATGGTCATCTCGGGCAAGAAGGCATCCAACCGCGCCTCGCCGCAGCAGGTCGCCGAAGCGACCGTGCGCACGCTGAAGCGTCATGTGCCACCCGCCGTTCCGGGAATCGCTTTCCTCTCCGGCGGTCAATCCTCGACGGAAGCGACGCTGCACCTGTCGCTGATGCACAAACTCGGGCCGCTCCCCTGGGGGCTCACGTTCAGTTACGGCCGGGCGTTGCAGGACGATGCCTTGAAGGCCTGGGGCGGCGTGGCTGCCAACTTCGGTGCCGGGCAGCAGGCGTTTGCCAAGCGCGCCAAGTTGAATGGGTTGGCTGCGACCGGCAGCTATACCGCTGACATGGAGAACAAAGCTGCCTAGCTGCGGTCTAAGCTCTTCAAGTACTCAACTTCGAGTAATAAGCACCCTCGTGTGACAGACACCGACTCGCCCCACATCGCATCGGCGGCGAATCAGGACGTAGTAGTGGACGTCAGTGACGTCCACTACAGCGTCGGCTCGCGCCCTATCTTTTCCGGGCTGAACGTCAAAGTTCGCCGGGGTCGCATCACTGCGATCATGGGGCCGAGCGGCACCGGTAAGACGACCCTCCTGCGGCTCATCACGGCCCAGTCTGCGCCCGCCAGCGGACGGATCGTCGTCTTCGGCCAGGAGCTGTCTACGCTAGGCACGTCCGAAATCTACGCGCTACGCAAGCGCACCGGCATGTTGTTCCAGAACGGTGCCCTGTTGTCGGACCTGGACGTCTACGAGAACGTGGCGTTTCCGGTTCGAGAGCACACCGATCTGCCTGAGCCGCTGATTCGCAAGCTCGTCCTGACCAAGCTGCAGGCCGTGGGCCTTCGGGGCGCAGCGGAACTCATGCCGGGGGAGCTGTCAGGCGGTATGGCACGCCGTGTCGCTCTGGCCCGGGCGATCGTCATGGACCCCGAGATTCTGCTCTACGACGAGCCGTTCGTGGGCCTGGACCCTATCTCCCTGGGGATGATCCTGCGCCTCATCAAGCAAATGAACGAGGCGCTCGGCATTACCAGCATCGTGGTCTCGCATGACGTGCATGAGCTGGCCACCATCGCTCATGACAGCTATCTGATTTCGGGTGGCAAGGTCGTAGCTTCCGGCACACCCCAGGAGTTGGCGCGCAGCGGTGAGGAGGTCGTGAAGCAGTTCATGACAGGCAGTCCGGACGGGCCCGTGCCGTTCCACTATCCCGCGCCCGACTACTATCCACAGCTGCTCTCGGAAGAGGACGCCTGAGTGCACAACGGTTTCTTGACCGAGGGAATCCGCCGCGTCGGGGCCGCAGTCCTGTTTCTGCTGCGGCTACTGGTGCAGTGTGTGCCTGCGTTGGCGCGTCCGCGGCTGATCGTCTACCAGGTTTACAACGCGGGCGCCCGGTCGCTGATCATCGTCATGCTCTCAGGCCTGTTCGTAGGTGGCGTGCTGGCCCTGCAGGGTGCCACCCTGTTGCAGCGATTCGGGTCCGAGGAAGTGCTGGGCACGGCGGCAGCTCTGGGCTTGCTCAGGGAGTTGGGTCCGGTCGTGACGGCGCTGTTGTTCGCGGGCCGTGCGGGGACCTCGCTCACGTCGGAAATCGGCTTGATGCGGGCCACCGATCAGTTGACGGCCATGGAAGTCATGGCGGTCAATCCCTTGCGTTACGTTGCCGCGCCGCGCTTCCTGGGCGGTGTGATCGCAATGCCCTTCCTGGTCGCGATCTTCAACCTCGTGGGCCTGTTCGGTGCGCAGTTGGTTGGCGTGGGACAGATGGGCGTGGACAAGGGAGCGTTCTGGTCCCAGATGCAGAGCTCGGTTGACTTCGCCGATGTGCGCCAGGGCATCATCAAGAGCCTCGTGTTCGGCGTGACCTGCAGCCTGATCGCCGTCCATGAGGGATATACCGCGGAGCCGACCGCTGCCGGTGTAGGTCTGGCGACCACCCGAACGGTCGTGGCGTCCTCCGTCCTGACCTTGTTGCTGGACTACATTCTGACTGCGACGTTTTTGAACTGACCGCCGTCAGGGCGGTCGCCAAAGCCAAGGGTTCGTGCCATGCGCTCCAATCGGACAATCGAAATCGGAACCGGACTGTTCGTGCTGCTGGGCTTCGCGGCGTTGGTGTTCCTCACCACGCAGCTGCCTTCCAGCGGGCTCAAGCTCGGCAGTGCCGCAAAACGCGGTTATCACGTGGATGCCGACTTCGACAACATCGGGGACCTCAAGACAGGCTCGCCCGTTAGCATGGCAGGAGTGCGCGTCGGCGAGGTCGACGGTATCCGTTTCGACTCGAAGTCCTACAAAGCCGTGGTGAGCATGCGGATCGACCCTCAGTACAAGGAGATCCCCGACGACAGCTTCGCCAGCATTCAGACGCAGGGGCTGTTGGGTGGCAAGTACATCGGGTTGAGTCCGGGCGGCTCGGACATGTTCCTCAAAGACGGCAGCCACATCGACCAGACCCAGTCGGCCATCGTTCTCGAGAGCCTGATCAATAAGTTATTCGCCAGCTTTGCCAATCGCAGCGGCGATTCAGGTTCGGGCGCGCAGAATGGCAACCAGACTGGCGGCAATGCACAGGAGTCGAAGAAATGAGTATGTTCAAGACCCTCTTGGTCGCCGCGGTGCTGGTCGCAGGCGCCCAGGCGTACGCCGCCGATGCGCCCGCCGCCGCGGGGCAGGGGCCTGGCGAGGTCGTCACGACCGCCGCCCAAGGCATGCTGAAGGAGCTGGATGCGGATCGGGCCACCTTCAAGAAGGATCCCGCCAAGGTGAACGCCCTGGTGGAGAAGTATCTTCTGCCGCATTTCGATACCGAGAAGGCCGCTCAGGCGGTGCTGGGACAGCACTGGCGTCAGGCCAATCCGGACCAGCGCAAGCGTTTCATCGACGCGTTCTATCACTCGCTGTTGAATAACTACGGCAGCGCGTTGGTCGACTTCACCTCCGACCGTTTGAAGATCTTTCCGGTGAAGATGGACTCGAACGCAACGACGGCTACGGTCCGCACGGAAGTGAAGCGCGACAACGGCGACCGGATCGATGTGAATTACTCGATGCGCAAGACGGCCGATGGCAGCTGGAAGGCGTGGGACGTGGTCATCAGCGGGATCAGCTATGTGAATAGCTATCGGACGGACTTTGACTCCCAGATCGACCAGCAAGGATTGGATTCCGTGATTGCGCGCCTCGAGAAGGGCGAGAAACCCGCCGAGATCAGCAAGACCACGACCGGTGGCGGGAAGAAGAGTTGAGCGCGACCGCGGTAGCGCAGACGAGTGTCGTTGAGAGCGGCCCCGGCCACCTCACGGTTCGGGGCCCGCTCACCTTCGCAACAGCTCGCCGGGCACGCGAGGAGGGCCTGAAGCTTCTCGCGTCCTCCGGAAATGCAGTCGAAGTCGACTGCAGTGGCGTGACAGTCTCGGACAGCGCCGGGCTGATGGTGCTGCTCGATTGGATCTCGAACGCCAAGCGCGCCGGCAAGGCATTGAAGCTGGTGAACCTGCCCGAGCCGATCCTGGCAGTGGCCAAGATCAGCAACGTCGAGGAACTGCTGGTCTAGTTAATTGGCAAAAGTCGCTGCGGCGGCCTGCGGCCGGCATCAGCTCCGTTTTCGGCGGCCCCTCGAAAATCGATCCAGGGCGTGGTTTTTGCCGCCTGCACCAGCCTCCGCAGCGCGCCATTCGCCGCACTGCACAGCCCACGTGGTGGCGAAGAAAGCCGGTCTGCACGGCAACATTCACGGCTACGCTCTGCAACACGCGCAGTGACGCGATAATCCGCGACGCTGTTCATGCCCCTTGCGACTGAAGTCGCGATACACCGTCACTACCGAGCAAAGCGGTTGCTCATGGAAGTCGAGGGGCGTTGATATGAACCCACCACTTCGTCTGCTGATCATTGATGACCAGCAGCCTGATGCGGAACTCAGCGCGCGGCAGATTGCGCGCGGTGGCTACCCATGTACGTGGCGTCGTGTTGAAACGGAAGAGGGGTTCCGCGAGCAGTTGCGTGAGTTCACACCTCACCTCATTCTGTCCGACTGCAGCATGCCGCAATACGATGGGCTGAGTGCCCTCGAGCTGGCCCTGCACGAAGCTCCTGATGTGCCGTTCATTTTTGTGTCCGGGACACTAGGGGAGAAGCGCGCGGCCGAAGCTCTCGCTCGTGGTGCGACGGACTACATCTCTAAAGGCGACCTTACTCGCCTCGTCCCGGCCGTTGCACGCGTCATCAACGAGACGGTTGAGCCGGAAATTCGGGAGGCGCACGCAGAGCGGGTCCGCCGTCTCACAGGCGCGCTCCAGATGCTGTCGGGCATGCGTGCCGCCAGCATCACCACTCACACTCGCTCCGCGCTTCTCGCCAACATCTGTCGCATCCTCCACGGGGCCAACCAATACGAGTATTCGTTTATCGCCCTGGCGAATCCGCACACGCACACCGCGCATGCCGTTGCGTGGGCGGGAGCTAGCATGGAATGCCTCAAGGACGCGCAATTTCGCGTAAGTCAGTCTGATGAGACTGACACGAGCGTGGTGGGCGGCGTATTGCGTACCGGCAGATCGATTGTCTGTCCTGACATCGACCGCTTCGCCGGTCCGCTTGCCGCCGAGGAGAGGAGTGTGGCCCAGCCAGGAAGCGCCTGGATTTCGCTGCCACTGCTCATCGGGGATCAATCGATGGGCGCATTGACCGTAGGAACGGCGGCGCGGGTTCAGATGAGCGTGCAGGAATTGCAACTCCTCGAAGAGCTTGCGACGCAGATCTCCCTCGCTCTGCAGACACTGCCCGACGAAGGTACGATTTCGGCCCTGTCTCCCGTCGATCCCGTCACAGGGTTGCAGAAACGGGCAGCTTTCTGTGAACACGTTGCGCGGTTCCTGCGCGGGTCCCCCGAACAGTGTTCTGCTCCGACCGTCATCGTGTTCGGCATCGAGGGGCTAGGCGATCTCATCGAGACGCACGGGCGCCATGTGGGCGATCATCTTCTTCAGGACCTCGGCGGGAGGCTCGAGCGCCGCTTTGGAGAAGGCCGGGTAGCGCATCTGGGCGAGGGTGTGTTTGCAGCGACCTTCGATGAACACCGCCGCAGGCCAGAGGCCGAGCACGATTCAACGGCGACGATCTTCAGTCACCCGTTTTCGATCGCAGGCCGTACGGTCCCTGTCACCGTCAGGTCCGGTCTCGCGCGATATCCGCGACACGGGGAAGACGCCGATACCCTGCTGCAAAACGCCGAGTGTGTTCTTTGGAAAGCACGCGAGCGGTATGCGGCACCCGGCCATTCGTCGAACGCTACTGACGCGCGTCATCCGGGACTCGAGCAGCGCCTTCGCCAGGCCTTCAGAGAGCGGCAGTTTCGGGTTCATTACCAACCGCTCATCGAACGAGTGAGCGGGCGCGTCGTCGCCGTCGAAGCGTTGCTGCGCTGGGAGGATCCGGAGCGTGGGCGTGTGTCTCCCGGGGTGTTTCTGCCCACACTCGAGCAGTGCGGTCTCATGATCCCCGTCGGAGAATGGGTGCTCTCCCAGGCCGTCCAGGATTTGGCCCAGTGGCAGCACATCGGCTTGCCGCGGATCCGGATTGCGGTGAACGTTTCGTGCGCCGAGCTCGGCCGCGACAAGTTCGCCGAATACTTCCTCGATGCGATCCGTCTCGCGCGTACAGCGCCTGGCATCGACATCGAAATCAGCGAGGGCGCCCTGGTCCGTGAGAGGCCCAACCTGCGCCGAACTCTGTGCGACCTGAGGCAAGAGGGTGTGCGGGTCGCGATAGACGATTTCGGTGTGGCCCACACCTCACCGGGTCGCCTGGCCGAGTTTCGAGTCGATAGCCTGAAGATCGATCGCACGCTGGTCAGCGGCCTGAACCCTCGACCACAGAGTCAGACGGTCGTCTCGTCGATCATGGACGTGGCCCGGGCGTATGGGCTGCACACAATCGCCGAGGGCGTCGAGACCATCGAGCAGCTGCAAATCCTCGACAACCTGGGCTGCGAGCAGTCCCAGGGTTACCTGCACAGTCCGGCCGTCTCCGCCGAGGATCTCACTCTCCTGGTCGCGACCCGCAACACGGAGCTTCAGCCCTGAGCACGGCTGCCGGGGCTGTTTGCCCGCGCAGGAGCCGGAGGCGGTGGCGGCTATTATTTGGCTGGCTGGGGGGCCGTCGTCGAGTCGGTGTCGTCGTCATCCGGCGGCGGAATCGCGCCGCTGTCCTCGCCGTCCGTCACCAGATACTGCCGTCTCTGCAGGTACGCGTTCTTCGAGAACGTGTACGGATCAAACGTCTGGTTCAGGATATCCCCGGCCTGCAGCAGCCGCGCTCGCGTGTCGAGGAACTGCAATCCCCACAGCGAGTACGAGATCCAGTTGTTGTCGATGTAGTGCGTGGGAGTGGTGAAGTAGTCGCCCACTCGCCCCACGGAATCGCGCGTGTCCGAGAAACCCAGGAAGGGAATCACCACGTACGGACCGGGTTTCACACCCCACTTGCCCAGCGTCTGACCGAAGTCCTCGTCGTTCTTGTCGAGGCCCATCCGGCTCGCCGGGTCAAACAGTCCGCCGATGCCGATCGTGGTGTTCACCAGCAGCCGTCCCGTGTCCGCGGCGGTCTGTTTGAATTTCGCCTGCAGCAGGTCGTTCACGATCGTGACCGGGTAAGTCAGATTGTCGAAGAAATTCGAGACACCCGTCTGGACGACATGGGGCGTGACGGTCGTGTAAGCCTTCGCCACGGGCTTCGCAATCGCCTTGTCGAAGCCGTTGTTGAACTTGTAGCTTGCCCGGTTCATCCGCTCCCACGGGTCGCGGGGGTCGGGCTTTTGACCCGGGGGGAGGGAGGCGCAACCGGTGAGGGTCAGGGAAGAGAGAAACAGGATGAGAAGGGCTAAGAACGAGGCAGTTCGTGGCATGACCTGAGAATCTCTCCCTAAGGAAGGGAAGATTGTAGCAGTCAGGCCCGTTAAAGCCCTCCACCAGAAGGGCTATTCGTTGGAGGTGCGACGCAGTTTCGCCGAAGCGAGATATTCGCGGACTTCCGCCAGCCGGGCCTGGAAGCGGGCTTTCTGGACGGAATTCAGGTTGGGAGTGGCCAGCGCGAGTTGGAGTTGCTGCACGGCCAACGGTAGCTCGCCGCCGGCGATCTGATACTCGCCCATGTAGTAGTAGGCATCGCCGGCGTTACCGGAGGCTGCGGCAGCAAGGGCCGTCAGTCGGATCTGCTCGGGCGTCGGGACGACGTTGTTGAACAGGTCCAGCAGGACCGTATGAGCTTCGGCGTTCCTGCCGACGCTCATCAATGCCTCGGCGTAGCGGACCGTGACCGGCACATTCCGGGGGAACAGGTTGACTGCGTGCTTGAAGGTCGCGATCGCGTCGTTTTGTTGATTGGACTTCAACTCGGCCTGGCCCAGCGCCGCATATAGCAGGGTGAGGCCCTGATGCTGTTGCACCAGATCGGTGAGGATCTTCTCGCCCTCGACCGGCTTGTTCATCGCCATGTAAGCGAGTGCCTGGCCGTAGTGCACCGCCAGCGTGTCCTCGCCGTTCTTGATCCGGACGCTGTATTGCTTCAGCACGTCGGTGTCGGGCGGCGCGGTGATCACGCGGATGCGCTCACGGATGAGCTCGAAGCTCTGCGACTCCTGCACCTTCATCGCGTTGCCGAGTTGTGCGGCGCGCGAACGGGCTTCCGCGATACGATCAGAAGTGACCGGGTGGTCGCTCAGCATCGCCGGGAAGTAGGTGGCGGCGAGCCCTTCCTTGCGGCTGATCGCTTCGAAGAAGTCCGCCATGCCCTGCGTGTTGAATCCCGCCGCATACAGGTAGCCGATACCGACGCGGTCGGCTTCCTCTTCATTCGAGCGGGTGAAGTTGATCTGCTGCTGCGCCGACAGGCCCTGCGCTGCAGCCAGGCCTCCTTCGAGGGCCTGACCGCCGCCACCGCCGCCGATCGCACCCAACACGATGGCGGCGAGAATCGCCGCCGCCGAGGTGATTGCCTGTTGGCTCTGCGCCTTGATGGCACGGGCGATGTGATGTTGGGTGTCGTGAGCGATTTCGTGCGCCAGCACACCGGCCAGCTCGGACTCGTTGCGAGTCGAGAGCAGCAACCCGTAGTTGACGAAGACGAATCCGCCGGGCACCGCGAACGCGTTGATCGTGGGATCCTTCACCAGGAAGAACTGGAAGCCGCGGGCGCCGTCCGGAGTCTGCGAGCCCAGCCGGAAGCCGATGTTCTGCAGGTACTCGGTGGTCTCGGGGTCGTCGATGATCCCGCCTTGGTCGCGGATATCCTTCGCCACCATCGCCCCGTACTGGTACTCGTCCTGTTTGGTGATCGCCGCCGCCGCGGGGCTGCCCAAGTCAGGCAAGTCGCCGCCGCCGGGGGTGAACACGCCCGGACCGGCGGTCTGCCACCCTCCCGGGGAGGCGAGGGGGGCCTCAGCCGCGCTTACCGTGGCTACGGTGGTGCAGGCGGTGAGGAGGATGACGAGCAGTGCACGCATGATGACCTTCGACCGCAGGGTCGGCGCTGAAGTTTCCGCAGCCTTACAACCCGTTACAAGGAATCCGAGGCGAAGTCGGCCAGCCTGGACCGCTCCCCGCGCACCAGGGTGATGTGCCCCGAATGCGGCCAGCCGCGGAAGCGGTTGACGGAGTATGTCAGCCCCGAGGTCATCTCGGACAGATACGGGGTGTCAATCTGCGCAATATTGCCCAGGCATGCCACTTTCGTACCCGGCCCCGCCCGCGTGATGAGCGCTTTCATCTGCTTGGGCGTGAGGTTTTGCGCCTCGTCCAGGATGATGAAACGGTTCAGAAAGGTACGGCCCCGCATGAAATTGAGCGAGCGGATCTTGATGCGGTTGCGCAGGAGGTCGTTGGTCGCGGCCCGGCCCCAGTTGCCCCCTTCGTGGGTCCCCGTCAGTACCTCGAGGTTGTCCATCAGGGCGCCCATCCAGGGCTCCATTTTCTCTTCCTCGGTTCCAGGCAGAAAGCCGATGTCTTCGCCGAGCGGGATCGTCACGCGGGTCATGATGATCTCCACGAAACGATTGCTTTCCAGGGTCTGGGCCAGAGCCGCCGCGAGCGTCAGCAGCGTCTTTCCGGTTCCGGCGGGCCCGAGAACCGTCACGAAGTCGATCTCCGGATCCATCAGGAGATTGAGGCAATAGTTCTGCTCGCGGTTGCGGGCGGTGATACCCCAGATGTTATGGCGCTCGTTGCGGTAGTCGCGCAGTAACTCGATCCGGGCCGTCGTGCCGTTGAGTGTGCGCACGATGCCTTCAATGCCCTCCGGGGTGTCCTCGTACAGGCCCTCATTGATGCCCCAATGGGCCACTTCAGGACCGGTCACCTCATAAAACGTCCGGTCCCCTTCCTTCCAGGAGCGCATGTTGGTGCCGTGCTTTTCCCAAAAGTCTGGCGGCAGGGCGCTCATCCCGCTGTACAGGACGTCCGAGTCCTCGAGGGTCTTGTCGCTGTAGTAGTCCTCCGCGTGCACGCCTAGAACGGCGGCCTTGATGCGCAGGTTGATGTCCTTCGAAACGAGGATCACCCGCGCATCCGGCTGCTCCTTCTGCAACGCGAGCGTCTGCGCGAGGATGGCATTGTCGCCGCCTTTTCCTGGCAGCCCTGCCGGCAGCGTGGTCGACAACTCTCGTGTCTGGAAGTACAGCCGGCCGGTGGAAGGCTTCTTGCCGTGATTGCCGGAGTAGCCGCTCGGAAGCTGCAGCCCGCGATCGATCTGCTCCTTGGTCGCATCCCGCATCATCTCGTCGAGGAAGCGGCTGACCTGGCGGACGTTGCGGGAGGCCTCCGACAGGCCTTTCTTGTGGGCGTCGAGCTCCTCGAGCACCACCATCGGCAGGTAAACGTCGTGTTCCTCGAAACGGAAGATCGAGGTCGGGTCGTGCATCAGCACGTTCGTGTCCAGCACGAACAATCGGCGGCCGTCGCGCGGACGGGCCCTGGAATCTTTGGGGGAGTCTTTGAGGTCGGGTGCGCTGCCCGGGGCAGCCGCTGGATCAGAGAGACTTCGCTGCTTCAAGTACTTCCTCCGCGTGGCCGGGCACCTTCACCTTGCGCCACTCCTGACGCAGCACTCCGGTGGAGTCGAGCAAGAAGGTGCTGCGTTCGATGCCGATATACTTCTTGCCATACAAACTCTTCTCTTTGATGACGTCGAAGCGCTTGCAGAGTTTCTCGTCGGCATCGCTGAGCAGATCGAACGGCAATTTTTCCTTGCTCCGGAATTTTTCGTGCGAGGCCACGCTGTCGCGCGATACCCCGACGATGTGTATCCCCGCCTTGCGGAACTTCGCGTTCAGATCGCGGAAGTCCTGGCTTTCGCGCGTGCAGCCGGTGGTCATGTCCTTCGGATAGAAGTAGATGACGAGCCCCTGGGTTCCTTCGGACCGCAGCGAGTCGGCGAGCCGCCAGTCGCCGTCCGTGGAGGGGAGGGCGATGTCGGGGACTTTGCTGCCAACCTTGGGGGTTGCCAAAGGCTTCAAGCTCCTTCAGGACTTGACGGGTTCGAGAATCGCATCGAGGTTCAGCGAGTCGCAGAACTCCATGAACTCCTCTCGCAGGTGGGCGACATGGATGCGGCTCGGGACATTGACGATCATCTGGACCGAAAACATCGGCGCTCCGGTGTGCGCGGCCGGATAGCTTCGAGTGGAAACTTCCGCGATGTCGATCCCACGTGTGGCGAAAAAGCCGGACAGGCCCGAGACGATTCCGGTCTGGTCCAGGCACACGACGTCGATCGAGTACGGGAGCATGTCCGTGCGCGGGGCGCGGGGCTCCGTTCGTTTGAGGTGAATGCTGAGACTGCTGGTCTCGGCGAGGCGCTTCAGCTCGGTTTCCAGCTTCGCCAGCGCATGCCAGTTTCCCGACACGAGCAAAAGCATCGCGAACTCGGTGCCGAGGTTCGCCATGCGGCTTTCGCTGATATTCCCGCCGCACTCACTGATCACACGCGTCAGCTCGTGGACCATCCCAGTGCGGTCGCTGCCGATCGCCGAAACGGCCAGGTGCTGCTTCATCGGGCGTAGGCGGTACAGTTTCCTTGAATGCAGCGGCCAGTGTACCGGGAGCGGGGCCGGCTGGCGATGTGCAAAAAGGGCCGCGGGTGGCTTTTGCGTATGCTAAGGAATAGCGGGCCGCGGGCGCTTTTGCCACCGAGATCCTCGGAAAGAGACGGCATCCTCGCAATCAATAACTTGCCTAGGCCGAGTACCGGCTCGTACCATGGCGCCCTATGTTTTCAGGCAGTCTTGTTGCCATCGTGACGCCTATGCGCGCCGATGGCGCGGTTGATTTCCCCGCGTGGCAGCGGCTTCTCGAATTCCATCTTTCGAACGGCACGAGTGGCATCGTGGTGGGCGGGACGACGGGCGAGTCCGCTACGCTTCGTGAACCCGAGCTTCGCGAGTTGACAGAACGCGCCTGCGCGCAGGTCAACGGACGAATTCCGATAGTCGTCGGAGCCGGTACTAGCAGCACCGAGACAACGGTGGAGCGAGTGCGCTGGCTTTCCGAGCTGCCCATCGATGCGCTTCTCGTCGTTACGCCGGCTTATAACCGGCCGACTCAGGAGGGGTTGTATCGGCATTTTGCGGCGACGGTGGAAGCTGCTCGCGTGCCGATTGTTCTGTACAACATCCCGACACGTACGGCTGTCGATCTGTTGCCCTCCACGGTGCAGCGCCTCGCGCAACTTCGAGGTGTGGTCGGAGTCAAAGAAGGCGTGGCGCAGATGTCACGCATACGCGAGCTGGTCGCTCTGACCCCAAGCGGGTTCGCAGTGATCAGTGGCGACGATGCGACGACTCGTGAGGCGATTTTCGCCGGCGCCAAGGGCACGATTTCAGTCACAGCGAACGTTGCGCCGAAGGCGATGTCCGAGATGGTTGCGGCGGCGCTGAAGGGGAATGCTTCCGAAGCAGAGCGGATCGACCGGACGCTGGTGCCTTTGCACCGGGATCTGTTCGTCGAGGCGAATCCGATTCCCGCCAAGTGGGCGCTCGAGCGCATGGGGCTGATGCCCGGTGGGCTGCGACTGCCGCTGACCGACCTGTCCGCGGCGCAGCAGCCTGTCGTGCTGGCGGCCTTGCGGGCGGCCGGAATCAAGATCTAAAGGCCGGAACCGGCAATCTGAGGAGCGTATGGGATTTCGATTGATGGGCCCCCAAGGCCTTGGCCAGGGTCTGCATAGCGGCGCGCGTGACGCGTCCGCACGCTTTGCCGCACGCGCGGCCCTAGTGCTGCTTCTGGTGGGCGCCGGCGCCTGCCACCACCTGACCAAGCTCACCGGCGGCGGTTGCAACGACGTCAAACCCAAGCCTTATCAGACTGCCAAGGGCGTAGCGCCCTTGCAGATCCCCTCTGGGATGGATGCGCCGGAGACCGGCAGTGCGCTGAAGATTCCGCGGCTGAACGAGCCGGCGCCCCCGAAGCGCGGGGAAAAAGACCCCTGCCTGGACGAGCCGCCAGCGTTCTCGACTCCGAAGAAGCCGACGCCTCAGGCTCGTAGTATCATTCGCGGCCCGTCGGGGGAGGCGGTACCGGGCTGACGCGTGAGGCCCGGACGTCCGCGGTGGCTCACGCAACCGGCAGATTGCCGGTGCGGGCTGCCGGACCCTCCGGGGATTGGCGTACAAATGGCATGAGGATATGCTCGTAAGTCGCTGATTTCGCGCGAATTCTAAGCCGGAGAGATGGCCGAGCGGTCGAAGGCGCTGGACTGGAATTCCAGTTAACTCCTCACAGGGTTACGTGGGTTCGAATCCCACTCTCTCCGCCAGAATTGAAGAGGGGCCCACGAGGGCCCCTTTTCAAATTGCCAGGAGCAATTTTGGACGTCGCGCGTCCTCGCGCGGCGGGCCCGTAGGGCCTGCGGCCAGGACGGCCGCAGCAGTCCCACTCTCTCCGCCAGAGCTCAGCGAGGTAGTGAGCAGCGGGCTCGAGAAGCCAAGCTGCGCTCCTTGTTCCGTGGTGAACAGGGCAGCCTGCTGCCAGGCGAGATCCCGGAGTGCCTCCCAGTCGGGCATGTGAGGCATGGTCTGTCCGCGCAAAACTTAAATCCAATTTTTAAGTTCTGTGCGACGAGGATATCCATTCTGCGCCCGCCCGTGCGACGCACTTGTGTGCCTAAACCCTTTCAAAGTTTTTCTAAACGCTGGCAATGAATGCTTGATGCACACTCAGTTCATGAGTGAGCCCAACGCCGACAGTTACGTCATTGAACCCGTCCGATACGCCGCGCTCGAGGTCGTGGACTTGGCGCGTGAGGCCGCCGCCGTTACCGAGCCGTATCGGAACATGGTGATCAACCGCGTCAACGACAGCTGTCTGCGGTTAGCGGTCTTCGAGGAAGACTATCGTTGGCACTATCATCCGACGTCCGACGAATTGTTCATCGTTGTGGAAGGCTGTCTCGCGATTGACCTGGAAGGGGGCCGCGAGGTTCGGCTACATCCCTGGCAGTGCATGACGATTCCAACTGGCGTGCGGCACCGGACTCGCGCGATCGGTCGGACGACCAACCTCTGCTTCGAAAAACTCGCCGCGGAAATGATCTTCGTCGACTGAGCGGTGTCCCTGGTCGCTGGTCGTGTCCTGGTCCCACCCGGACCCACACCACCAACCTATGGCTTCGTTTGGTGCGGTACCACTGGTTGCGTGAGCTACGCACACCTCCCGTTCAGCTAAATACGCTACGATATGTAGCGTATCGCTGGGCTTGCGCTCGCTCGGCGGCAACGGGACTATTCACCGCCATGACATCGCGATCGCTCCCCACCGCGCTCCTAGCGGCTTGCTTTGCCTGGACTTTGGCGCTGGCTGCGCACGCCGATCCGGCGCCGTTCGATCTGACTGGTCCGACCATCGACGTGCGCGTGACGCGAGGCAGCACCACGCTGCCCGCAGCCAAGGTCCCGAGTCTCGCCGAAGGCGACAAGCTCTGGATCAAAGCCGACCTGCCGGAGTCCCAGTCCGAGAATTACCTGCTGGTGCTGGCCTTCCTGCGAGGCGCCACGAACCCGCCGCCCGGGAGCTGGTTCTACCCCTGCCGTACGTGGACCGACTCGTGTGCGCACGACGGAATGTTTGTCACGGTGCCCAAGGGGGCGCAGCAGGTCCTGGTCTTTCTGGCCCCGGAGACAGCGGGCGACTTCAAGACCCTGGTCAATGCCGTGCGAGGGCGCCCTGGCGCGTTCGTCCGGACCTCCCAGGACCTGAACCAGGCGACCCTGGACCTGGCGCGCCTGCAAGGCTATCTGGCTGCCGTCAGGTCGCTCGATGCCGCCAATCCTGAACGGCTGCAGCAAGCGGCGCCGTTGCTGGCGCGGAGCCTGTCGATCAGGCTCGATGACAAGTGCATGCAGCGACTCCCCGAACTACAGGCTCCCTGTCTGCTGCAAGGGCGTGAGTCCCTGGTTCTGAACGACGGCCACAGCACCTCGATCGTTCAGGCACTGACCTCCGGGCCCGCCAGCGACCTCGTGATGGAGGCGAGTTACACCCCACAGCTCAGCTACGGCTACTACAGCCCGTACATCGCCTCCATTCTCGACATCGGGCGCATCTTTGATTCGTTCCGTACCGCGCACTACGTGTACATCCCAGCGCTGGCTTCGTTTCGGGGCGAGCACCTCGACCTGAGCCTGAACACGCCGCCTTCCTTCCACGATCCCAAATCAGTCATGGTCGCGGCGTTGCCGGCGATCGAGGCGGCCCAGCTGCCGCCGCTGCATGCGATCGATCCGAAGGAGGTTTACTGCGCTCGCAAGAACTCCCTGGTCCTGCCCGTCGAAGGGGCGCCGCTCGTATTCGCAACCGGATACGCGCATGACATTCAGCTGACTCTGTCGGGCAAGGACGGCGCAGTCGTCTCGTTGCCCGCGCACGCGGACCCGGAGTTGGGAGGGTTCGTCGTCGACACCTCCGGCATTGGCGGCACTGCTGTGTTGGGAGACAACGTGCACGGCTCCCTACGGGGGCGATGGGGTTTCGATGCGTACGAGGGTCCCACTTTTGCACTCGTGAATGCGCGCGATCAGACGTGGTCGCTGGGCGACGGCGAGGACTCTTCCCTGATCGTCGGGCGGGAAGGGACGATTCACCTTCGCGCGCCGAGCGTGTCCTGCGTGGACGGCATCATGGTCAAGGATGCCTCCGGCAAGATGCTCACGACAGTGTGGAAAGAGGTCAAACCCAACGAGGTCGAAGTCAGGTTGCCGTTACAGGAAGCGGCTCCGGGCAGCTTGTCGTTGTTCGTGACGCAGTATGGCGGGAGTCAGGCTCAGTCGGTTGCGTTACACGCTTTCGCCGATCCGGGGCATCTCGACGGATTTGCCCTTCATGCCGGCGACGCCAGTGGGACCCTCAAGGGCACGCGCCTCGATCAGGTTGCGGGCCTGACGTTGCAGGATGCCGTTTTCACACCTGGGACGCTGACAACCTCCCAAGGCTCGGATCTGCTGACCCTGAGCACGTCCGATCCCCAGATCGCTACAGCGTTCAAGCCGGGCGAGACCATCAAGGCGAAAGTAGCCTTCAAGGACGGCCGAATCTTCACGCTGAAGACGCAGATAGGACCGGCCCGGCCGAGTGCAACTCTGATCGGGCTCGACGCGCAGCGAGCAAGTGACGATACCCGAATTCAACTAGCCGATCAGAAGGACGTCCCGCTCGATGCGCGGTTGACCTTCTCGCTTCGCATGCAATCGCCGGCGACGTTTGCACGCGATGAGACGATAGAGATCGCGACCAACGATGAAGCGGTCTCGACGACACTGAGTCTGAAGGACGGCGGTATCACTCTCGAGAATTCCCAGGTGGCCGTTGCCAGGCTCGATCCGGCCAAGACACTCGGGCCCTCGGTGTTCGGCCCGCTGCGCTGGCGGGTCGTGGTGAACGCAATAGCCGGGGACTGGATGCCCTTGGCGACGATCGTGCGGTTGCCCACCTTCAGCGGTCTGCAATGCCCTGCGAGTACCCAGACCGCCTGCAAGCTGACGGGCTCCGACCTGTTCCTGGTGGAGTCGATCTCGAGCGATCAACAGTTCAATCAGGCAACGAAAGTGCCGGATGGCTTTCCGGGCAATTCGCTGCCGGTGCCTCGGACCTCCGACGGACGGCTGTACGTCAAACTGCGCGATGACCCCACGCCAGTAAATGTTGCAGTATTGAAGGTCGACTCGATTGCCGACAGCGCCGCCACCGGCGCCACCGCCGCTGCAGTGCCGTCACCGCCGACCGGCTGACAGTCCCAGCAACTCGCGGATGGCAGGCCAGGACTTCGCGCCGTTATCGCGCATCTCCGCGGCGAGATCAGCGGGCATCCACTTGAGGAAAGCCGGGTGGAAAGCAGGCCGTGAGCGAATTCGTTCGAACCAGGCCTCTACCTGCGGCAGGCGACCGTCCGTCCACAAACCTTCCATACCCAGAGCCGCGATCCGGTTTACGTAAGGGGCCATGGCGACGTCTGCGATCGAGAATCGGTCGAACACCAACCATTCGGTGTCGCTCAGCGCCTGTTCCATTTTATGGAGGTAAGCGTCGTACAGACGGATTTTCTCGGCAGCGCCCGGGGCTGCGACGCCGTGCTGAATCCATTCCCACTTCAGTCGCCGCGCGGCGGCGCCTTCAGAACCACCGCTCTTCAGGAAGTCTTCGAAGCTGCCGACTCCGTTGCGAAGGATCGTATGACGGTGTGAGACAACGTACGTGATCGCAGAGCAGGCCGGATGAAGCTCCTCGTCCACGGCCTTCGTCCACCGGCGGGCTTCGGTGCGAGCACGCGGAGTCGCCGGATAGAGCGGATGGTGCGGGAAAGCGTCGTCGAGATACTCGCAGATGAGGGTGGATTCAGGAATCACGAACTCATCGTGGACGAGAACCGGAACCACCGCCTTAGGGTTCAGGCTCAAGAACTCGGGCCGGAATTGCTCGCCCCTGAAAATGTCGACGATCTGTCCGCTCCAGTCGAGTTGCTTCTCTTCCAGGGCGAAACGGACCTTGGCGGCGCAGGCCGAGGAACCGTGGTGATAGAGCTTCAGCATGCTAGGGTCTTGCCATCACGAAGGCTCCGACGATAACACCGTCACGTGGGTGTTGGAGAAGGATGGCGACGTGGTCGGCGTCTTTGGGCAGATCGTCGAGCGGGAGCGCCCACTGCGATGCGGCATCCGTAGAACGCCCGATCCGTCGTATATAGCGCACGATGTTGACTTCGGTGAGCGTGCGGCCGGCATTCTCGCCGCTGGCGATGTGTGAGACGGCCTTCCCGAGGTACCCGACTACGTAGACGTCGAAGGAGGCTTGCGTCGGGGCACGTTCGACATGGATGAGAAGTGACTGCCCGTCCTTTGCGGCTGTCACTGGAATATCGTCAGACGGCGGGCGTAGCACCTTCTGCAACGCATTCAGGCTGGCCCCCCAGGTGGAGGTGCGGCCCTCGATGATGAATTGCGGCGTTCCGACGGTAGTCAGCCCCAAGGTGCGCGCCGTGGCTTCCTGCCGCTGGGTGGCCTCTTGAAGCGAGAAACGATCGATCCAACCCAGAGAGTTCCAGTAGTCCACATGGAACGCGAGGGGCAGTACGTCAGGGCGCTTCGCCAGGCTTTCGATCAGTTGCTCGGCCGGTGGACAGGAACTACAGCCCTCCGACGTGAACAGCTCCACGACGATCGGACGGCTTGCAGCGGCTACCGATATCAGAGCACCGCCGACGCAGCTGAGGAGCGACACGAACTTACGCATACGACCCCCTCACCAACGTAGGATTCGATGCCCGGCGGCGGCGCAGGCCGCCGTGGTTGCGACGATAGCCAATGTGTACCAAGACGCAATAAACAGTGGGCTGTCGTCGGGACAGGTGATCGCGTAGAGGCAGGCCCCGATGGCGCCTGCCATCAATCCGGCAATCGCACCTGCCCGTGTTGGGCTCGACGGAGCCCCGTGCTTCATCGCGATGAGCAAACCGATCGCGGGAGCGGCTGACAGGATTGGAATCAGCGTCAGGCAGTGGACGGCGTTGTGCCCGATCCAACGCGCTGGCCACGCGCTGGCCGGGACTGAAATCAACTCGGCGATCAACATCACAACGAGAACAGCCGGTGCGACCCAAAGCACCTTCCGGCCGCGCCGCGGGGCGGTCGGCAGGGCCGCCTCGATGACCGCCGTGGCCGCCGTCGCTGCGAGACACAGCACCACGAGCGCCTTCAGCAGGAATGCGCTCGAGTGCAAGGCATCCCCGATGTCAGGTCGCGGGCGCAGCACGAGACAAAACAACGCGATGGAAAGCGCAGTGCCTGCGAGGAGCGCGCCCACCAACCATCGACGTATGGGTCGGACCGGCCGGTTCGCGTCAGCGGCGAGGGCCCGGATGAGATCGTCAGTCCGCATTTCGCGACCTCCCGATCGTGGCCGCCAGCTTTTTGAGAGTCCTGTGGAGTGTGACTCGGACGGAGACTTCAGTCATTTGCAACCGCGCGGCAGCCTCCTGCGCCGAGTAACCTTGTAGTGAGACAGCCTGCAGCACCTCGCGCTGGCGCTCACCCAGGGTCCCGAGCAATCGTTCGACATCATAGGCGGAACTTTCGTCGACCGAAGAGTCCGACCAGAGGGATTCCAGTACCCCGTCGATAGAGACTTCCTGTCGTCGTCCGACGCGCCGAAAGGCGTCCACCAGCTTGTTGCGAGCGATCGCGGTAACCCAGGCTGCCACGGGCGTGCCGACGATCCAGGTACCGCGCTTAAGGTGCAGCGCGAGCAGAACCTCCTGGACGATGTCCTCGGGCTCGAGTCCTGCACTGCGCGCACGGCTCCCCACGGACCGTCGTAGCGCTGGCGTCAGCAACTCCAAGAGTTCTCGATAGGCGTTCGAATCGCCTGCAAGCGACTGCTCCATGAGCATCGTCCACCGAGATTCGTGACTGGCGCAGTCCACGGGCCCATATCCTCTCATCGTTCGAGCGGGGCGATGCGTTACGCCGGAATGGCGCCGTTTCGCTTCGGGGCGATGTAACGCCCCGGAATGCCCGGACGATGAACAGACCGGGGGCACCTGCGATTTGTGGCATTCCCCCCGCGGGGGCCGCGACCTTGCGACAGACCAGTGCCGTCCGTGTTCCGTGTAAACCGGGCGGGCATTGTTCCTCGCAAGTTTTGCGGCGTCCGCGGTTGCCGCGAACGCAAGCTGTAACGATCGGCAGGGCCGAGTCGATGTGAGTGCGGACGTCCTCCACGCTACGTCTCAACTTCTCACCCAAAAAGGAATCGCTCTATGAAGGTCTTCTCCCAGACAGCCGTGCTCGCCGTCATCGCCGGTGGTTTCGCGATGCCTGCGCTCGCGGATGCCCAGTCGGACAGTTTCGGTCTCGGCGCCTTCGCTGCGGATCATGCCGTATTCGTCATGACGAACGATGCGGACTCGAACGAGGTGCTTGCGTACGAGCGCACCCCCTATGGAACGTTGCACAGTCCCCGCAAATTCCAGACCGGCGGTCGCGGGAGCGGTGGGACAGTCGACCCTTTGGCATCGCAGGGGTCCCTGCATCTGAGTCAGGATGGCGCGACACTCTTTGCCGCGAACGCCGGGAGCGGCACCGTCTCGGTGTTTCGCGTCTTTGGCTCTCGCTTGGTGTTGACTGACATCGAGGCGTCCGGCGGTAGCGAGCCCACCGCGGTCGCACAGCACGGCAACCTCGTCTATGTATTGAATACAGCAGGTAGCAGCAGTGTGGTCGGGTTTCGGGTACGCGATGGAAAGCTGACACGCATCGCCCACTCGCTGCATTTTCTGAGCGGGAACCTTGCCAATCCGGGTTCGATCGCCTTCTCGGCGGACGGCAAGTCCCTGCTGGTCACGGAAAAAGCAACGAATGCCTTGGATGTGTTCAACGTCCTGCCGGACGGAACCTTGGCGGCGCTCGTGTCCACGCCGAGCGCGGGTCCTGGGGCGTTCGCCCTCAACGTGGCGCCGAACGGCACCGTCGTGGTCTCCGAGACCGGGACCAGCAGCCCGAACAGCTCGGGTATCTCTTCCTATTCGATTGGCCACGATGGGCACCTCGTTCCGATCAGCGTGAGCGTCCCGACGCTGGGTGCAGCAAATTGTTGGAATGCGTTCACTCCGAACGGGCGCTTCGTCTACGCCTCCAACGCGGGGACATCCTCCATCTCTGGCTTCCAGTTGTCGGCGGGTGGCTCTTTGGTGCCGATCGGCAGCACCGTGGTCGGGTTGAATCCGTCCGGGTCGGCGAATCTCGACATCGCCGTCAGCTCCGATGGGAAATTCCTCTACTCCCTCAATGGCGGTAGCGGAGCGGTGGGAATGTTCGCAATCGCGAGCGACGGTTCGTTGGTGAGCCTCGGTATCGTGAGCGGCTTGCCGGCGGGTGCGGGACTCAACGGAATCGCCGCAAACTGATTTCCGTCTGGCGGCTGAAGTGCCCGCGCGCCGTGGGCGGGCACTTCCGTGTCACAGCTGCCACTCATCGGACTCGTCAGTGAACAGGTTGGCGACGATCTCCCGGAGCCACCTGTTCCGGGCATCCCGTTGGAAGTTGCGATGCCAGTGCATCTTCAGATCGATCCGCGGCGTGCGTACGGGAGGCTGCGCGATCCGAATGTTCATGTGGACGCTGCGCACGAACACACCGACCGCATGCGGCACCGTCACGATCAGATCCGACTGCGAGATGATGAACGGAATGCTCATGAAGTGAGGAGTCTGCAGTGCGACCCGCCTGTGGATTTTCTTCGCCCGCAGGTAGCGTTCGAAAATCTCGTATGTTCGGCCGGCACCGTACACGACCGCGTGCTCAAAGCTCAGAAACTGTTGCAGCGTCAACGTACTCGACGTGATGGGATGATTGGCCCGCAGCAGGCACGTGAAGTGGTGAAAGAACAGGTGCCGCTCCATGAATGACTTCTCGCGCAGGTCGGGAAAGTAGCCGACCGCCAGGTCGATCTCGCCGCTTTCGAGATCGCGTTCGATCTGGCTGGGGCTGGCGGCGACGGATCGTACCGAGGCGTGCGGCGCCAATTCCCGGATGCGACGCAGAATCTTCGGCATGAACACCATCTCGCCGAGATCGGACATCGCGAAGGTGAACGCGTGCCGCGTCGTGCTGGGATTGAAGACGGGCTCGGTGGTCAACGTTCCGTCGACGCGCGCCAGGGCCTCTCTCAGAGGGCCGATCAGCTCGCGCATGCGGGTCGTCGGTCGCATGCCGTGTCCCACTCTGTGGAAGAGGGGATCGTCATACCGGGTTCGCAGCTTCCCCAGGGACGCGCTGACGGCTGACTGGCTCAAGCCGAGCTCGTTCGCGGCGGCGCTTACGCTCTCCAGCTCGTACACCTTGACCAGCGTGGGCAGCAGATTGAGATCCAGCGACCGTGGCACGGTATCACTCCTGGTAATAATCGATATCGATGCAGCGGGATTGAAGATAGCGCGGCAGTTGCCTACCGTCACGCGCCGTGCGAACCGAAATAAGCTCCCTCAAAACCCAGGTCCTCGTCATCGGCGGTGGCCCCTCCGGACTCCTGCTCTCGCAGCTGCTCCACCTTCGCGGCATCGACTCGATCGTTCTCGAGAAGCACACCCGTGAGTACGTGCTCGGCAGAATCCGAGCGGGCGTTCTGGAGCACAGCTTTGCCGAACTGATGCGCGAGGCGAAGGTCGGCGCCCGAATGGATCGGGAGGGACAGATCCACGACGGCTTTTTCATCGCTCACGGCGGGGTCAAGGATCGGGTCGACCTGAAGGGTCTGACCGGCGGCAAGAGTGTGATCGTGTATGGCCAGACCGAGCTGACTCGCGACCTGTACGAGGCACGCGACGAGGCGGGTGGTGTCGTGATTCATGAAGCGCTGGACGTCAAGCCTCACGATATCGAGACCTCGAAGCCCTACGTGATGTACCGCGTTGGTGAGCAACGCTTCAGAGTCGATTGTGACTTCGTCGTGGGCTGCGATGGTTTCCACGGCGTGAGCCGCCAGTCGATCCCGAACGAAAGGCTCAGCGTCTTCGAGCGGGTGTATCCGTTCGGGTGGCTGGGCGTTCTGTCCCACACACCGCCCGTATCGCATGAGCTCATCTACGCATCGAGCGAGAGGGGCTTTGCGCTCTGTTCGATGCGATCTTCCGTGCTCAGCCGTTACTACGTGCAGGTGCCGTTGTCGGACTCAGTGGACGACTGGTCTGACGATGAGTTCTTCGAGGAGCTGCGCTTGCGGTTGCCCAAGGACGTCGCGGCCACCCTGGTGACCGGCCCGTCGATCGAGAAGAGCATCGCGCCATTGCGCTCTTTCGTTGCCGAGCCGATGCGTGTCGGCAATCTGTTCCTCGCCGGCGATGCGGCGCACATCGTGCCACCCACGGGCGCTCGCGGACTCAATACAGCCGCGTCCGATGTCTACTACCTCTACCACGGCCTCGTCGACCACTACCTCGCACGGGACGAGCGGGGCTTGGAGGGTTACTCCGACCGCGCCTTGGCCCGCGTGTGGAAGGGACAGCGGTTCTCCTGGTGGATGACTTCGCTGTTGCATTTGTTTCCTGACAGCAGCCCATTCGACAGGCATCTGCAGGCTACCGAACTGGCCTACCTGTTCTCGTCCCGGAACGCGTTGGCTTCGCTGGCCGAAAACTACGTCGGCCTCCCGTTCTAGCTCATCTGCGAGCTGCGCTAGCGCGTCATCGGCGCCACGCCGCCCGCGGCCGGGTTCGGCGGTGGCATCGGCTCGCCGGTCACCGGGTTGGGGTAGTGGTACGGCTCCACGTAGAAGCTCGGAAACATGTTGTAGACGACCGTGGGCGGCAGGTCCGGCGGCGGGTCCCAGCTGTCGGGACGCGTGTTGGCCAAGGCATTCTTGCCCCAACCGTCCACGACCGGGGAGTACATCTGGAAAGGGGCGTGCAGCGCCTTGATCTTCCACACCCCGTTCTCCTTCACATATCGATTCTCGTACGTCGCGTCGCCCAGGTTGGCGTCAGGGGCCTTGCCCGCCATGATGAATGCGGTCCAGCGACCCGCGGCATTGAGGCCATCGGGAGCGACGTCGACGATTCCCTGCAACTGCTGATGATTCATGACCAAGCCGCGCTGCGGGCCCGGTTCGCCCAGCCCCATCAGGTAGGCGAGCACATGCGGCCTGCCGAGGAATACGCCGCGTCCGCCGATCTCGAGCGTTCCGTCGGCGGCGAACAGATCCGCGACCTTGCTCCATTGCAGCTTGTCGACGTAGTAGCCATAGGAGCGCTGCAACTTCTCGATCGCCGCGTGATCCTCGAGTCGAGTCAGCCTGTTGCGCAGCGCCCTGAGCGCCGGATCGTCGGTCGCCACCGGCTCCGCGGCGGGATGAGCATCCACGACGGGATGACCGTAGTGGTACGCCGGCAGGTAAGCCGACGGATACGACTCGTACACTTCGGTAGGGCCGCGATCGGGCGGCATCCGGGTGCTGGGACCGTCCATCGCAATGGGGCCCTGCGCCCAGCCCTTGTCGTAGTCCCAAAACGCGGTGGGATAGAAGTGCAGCGACTGAATCTTCCAGATGCCGCCGACGTTCACGTACGTGTTTTCGTACGTCCCTTCGCCCCATTGCCCCTTCCCGTCCCGGGCCAATGTCACGTCGCTACGCCAGCGCGCCTTGGCCGTCTTGTTGTCCGGCGCAATGTCGATCACCGGCTGCAGCATGAAGTAGGTGTTGAGGATACCGCTGGCCAGGTTCTCCGGACCCATCAGGGACAGGGCGAGCTTGATTCTGGGGGGACCCGCGTAAACACCGCGCTGGCCGTATTCGTATGTCGCATTGGATGCGAACAGCGCTGCCGCTTTGGACCACTGGCCCGCGTCGATGTAATACCCGTAGGTAGTCTGCAGATTTTCGATGTCGGCGCGGGAGCGCAGCAGCTCGAGGCGCCGGGCCTCCGGGCTATCTCCCATTGAAACTTGGCCGACCTGTCTCTTGTCGGCCTTCACGGATTGCGTGAAATGGAAGGGCGCTACAAATACTGCGGGAAAGGTCGCGAATTTCGCCGTCGCGGGCTGATCAGGCGCAAAGGCGCGGCTGACCGGTGTTCGCCAGTCTTCCGGGCCGGAAGGCAGCTTGGCCCATCCTCCGACGTACGGGGCAATGAACGTGGGGTAGTAGCGCAGCGACTGGATCTTCCACGCGCCGCCGTCCTTGATGTAGGTGTTCTCGTAAACCCCTTCGCCCCAACTCGCCCAGGCTTTGTACTGACCGAGCAGCGCGAGCTCGTGCCAACGGGCCTGAGCGCTGTGCCCGTCGGCCGAAATGTGGATCACCGGATCCAGTTGCAGGTGGTGATTGTATTGGCCGTAGGGCAGTCCCGGTCCCGGGTGGCCCCCTCCCTGGCGGATCAGATACTCGCGGATGCGGCCTTTGCCGATGTAGACGCCATCCACTCCCCACTCGAGGCGGCCGTCGGCGGCGAACAGATCGCCAGCCTGACCCCAGTATCCGCGATCCAGGTAGTCGCCGTACGCGGATTGGAGCTTACGCACCGAGTTGATGTCCTCGAGTCGCTGCACTTCGCTCTCGATTGCGGCGAGCTGTCGCGACGTCGGGGCAGCCGCATGCGCGGCCCCCGCAAAGGCAAGCGCGATGACCAGAGAACGGGTGACTGTTGCTTTCATGATCGTGCCATCATACCGCCATGACATCGCCCATTTCCAAGCCGAGCGCCCGATATCAGATCGCCCTGACCTCGGTTCTCAGCCTGAACTTCGGGTTCGTGCTGTTCGATCGCAACGCGACCGGTTTTCTGCTGCCGTTCATCCAACCGGAGTTGGGACTGAGCAATACGCAGGCCGGGTTCCTGTCCAGCGCGTTGTCGCTCACCTGGGCGCTCGCTGCCTTCGGCATCGGAGCCATCGCCGACAGGACGGGCTCGAGCAAGCGACTGCTGGTCGGCACCACCATCGCGTTCTCGCTCTGTTCGTTCGCCTCGGGCCTTGCTGCCAGCTACACCGTGCTGCTCCTGACACGCATGGTGATGGGCGTGGCGGAGGGCGGCATCATGCCTGTCAGTCAGTCGTTGATCGAGTCCGACGTGGATGAGCGCTACCGCGGTCTGGCAATGGGTGTCGCGCAGGGGTTGGTGTCGAGTCTGTTGGGCTCGTTTGTCGCTCCGGTGTTGTTGGCGCCGTTCGCGGAGGCGCACGGCTGGCGACCTGCGTTCTTTCTGGCCGGCGCGCCGGGCCTCCTGATGGCGATCGTCGTGGCTTTCGTAGTGCGCGAGCGGGCGGCCCCGACTTCGCAGGCGCGAGCTCGTGCCGCTTCGGAACGCGGCTCGTTCCGTGACATGCTCAGCTCGTTTCGCGAAGTGCTCCGCGAGCGCAACGTCCTGCTGTGCGCGATTCTGTCGACCCTGTTGGTCTCCTATCTGGTCGTCTGCTGGAATTTCATGCCGCTCTTCCTGACCAACGTGCGCGGCTACGACGCCAGCACCATGGGTTGGCTCATGGGGACTCTGGGCATTTCGGCGACCCTCGCGACGTTCCTCATTCCCGGCGCCTCGGACCGCATCGGTCGTCGGGGTGTGATGATCGTCCTGCCGCTGCTGGCAGTTGGCTTGCCGCTCGCAGCGCTCTACTACACCGGGCCCGTGTGGATCCTGGGCGCGGCCTTCGCCATCGGCTGGGCGGTCACCGGCGTGTTTCCGCTGTTCATGGCCACCGTTCCGGCGGAGAGTGTCGACAAGCGCTACATCGCCGGCGCGCTGGGTGTCTGCATGGGCGCCGGAGAATTGATTGGCGGCGTAGTCTCGACGTCAGTGGCCGGTTATGCCGCGGACCTCGTGGGACTTCAGGCGCCGCTGTGGATCATGTCGGGGCTCGCGCTGGTCGCTGCCTTCGTCGCCTTGGGAATTCGTGAGACCGCACCGGGAGTCCTGCGCTCAGCGGCGGTCGTACAAGCATCGGAGACCACTTGATGGGACCCAGCACCGAAGACCGTCTCGCCATCTACGAGTTATATGCCCGTTACTCCTGGGCTCTGGATACCGGCGATACCGACGGGTACGTAGCGCTGTTCACCGAAGACGCGGAGGCAACCGAGGAGACCCGCGACGGCACGCTCGAAGTCAGGAAGGGCAGGGCCGAGATCCGCAAGCTGGTGCTGAAGTTCCACGACCGCCCGGAGTTCCCGGGCCATCAGCATCAGATGGCGCAGCTGGTCTTCGACCCCGACGTACACGGCCGCCCCGATCACTGGACCGTTCGCTCGTATGCCTGGGCCACGATCAACCATCCGCCGACCCCGCCGCACCTGCACTGGTGCGGTCACATCCGCGACGTCGTCGCGAAGGTCGATGGCGTGTGGCTCATCCGCTCCAAGCAGATCATGGGCTGGGCGGGCGAGGTGCTTGCGGGGTTCGCCAAGCGCTAGACACTCGCTGTGATACCATTTCCGGCCCGCGGTGGACCCGCGGGGTGCGAACGGAGTTTTATCCTTATCCATCAACGGTTTATGGTGGCTCGCGTCGGCTTCTCCGCGACGACCAGTCGTGAATCCCGTCAGAGCCGGAAGGCAGCAGCGGCAGCGGCGATGTCGGGTGCCGGAGTTCTAGCTGATGCGGGCCGCCTCCCTGCTTACCTGCGTATCACCTAGCGCATGACAGCTGCCGCCTACACCGCTCTGGCGAGAAAATATCGCCCCAAGTCGTTCAACGAGCTCGTTGGCCAGGAGCACGTCCGGCGGGCCCTCGTGAACGCGCTCGAGTCGGGGCGCGTCCACCACGCCTTTTTGTTCACCGGCACCCGCGGCGTCGGCAAGACGACCATTGCCCGGATCTTCGCCAAGTGCCTGAACTGCGAGAAGGGTGTCACCGCCGATCCGGACGGCACCTGCGCGGCTTGCCGTGAGATCGATACCGGACGTTTCATCGACCTCATCGAGGTCGACGCCGCGTCGCGGACCAAGGTGGACGACACACGTGAGTTGCTCGACAACGTTCAGTACGCGCCGACGCGAGGTCGGTACAAGGTGTACCTCATCGATGAAGTGCACATGCTGTCGACACACTCGTTCAATGCCTTGCTGAAGACGCTCGAGGAACCGCCTCCGCACGTCAAGTTCCTGCTCGCGACGACGGATCCGCAGAAGTTGCCGGTGACTGTCTTGTCGCGGTGTCTGCAGTTCAACCTCAAGCGTCTGCCGTTGACGCAGATCTGCGATCGCATGCGGCAGGTATTGGAAGCCGAGGGCGTTCCTTTCGAGCCGGCCGGAATCCGACTCGTGGCCCAGGCCGCGGACGGCAGCATGCGTGACGGCTTGTCTCTGCTGGATCAATTGATCGCCTTCGGCGGTGGCAAGGCCAGCGAAGCCGAAGCAAGGGCGATGTTGGGTACGGTGGCCCGCGATCATGTCGTGCGCCTCGCGGAACTCCTGGCCGTGTTGGACGTGCCGGAACTCATGCGGTTCGTGCAGTCACTGGAAGAGTGGGCCCCGGACTACGCTCAGCTGCTCGATGAGCTCGCATCGCTGCTCGTCAGAGTCGCGATGAAGCAGACTATCGGTGATTTCGAGGGTGATGAGCTGTACTCGCCCGAGCTGTTGGCAAAGCTGGCTGCGGCGATCGGTCCCGAGGATGTGCAGTTGTTTTATCAGACGGCCGTCACCGGTCGTCGCGACCTCTGGCTTGCACCTGATCCTCGCACGGGCTTCGAGATGACCGTCATTCGCATGGTGGCGTTTCGGCCCGCGAGCGGGGGTGCCATCGGCGTCGGCCCGGGACCGGTTGCCGGCACGTCGCGCCCAGTTCCCACACAGCCGACAATGGCTCATGCACAGGCGACTGGCGCTCCCGCGCAGGCGGGTAGTCCGCCTCGCTCCGCCGCTCCGTCCACTGCGGCCGTCACCGCTGGCGGAAACGTTGCCAGCCCAACCGCGGCCGTCACCGCGGACTCCTGGCCTTCCATCGTGGCAGCACTGGATCTCGGCGGCGCCGGCCGGCAACTCGCCGTCAACTGCGCATTTCTGGGCCGTCAAGGCGCCGTGATAAAGCTGGCCCTCGATCCCAAGAACAAGTTCATGCGCACCTCCTCCCAGGAGGAGAAGCTGGCGCAGGCTCTGTCTCGTTACTTTGGCGAGGCAGTGCGTCTGGAGTTCGAAACGGCGCCCGGCAGCTCCGAAACGCCTGCGCAGGTGCAACAGCGTTCTTCGCAGGAGGAGCTGGACTCGGCTCGGCGCGCGTTTGAAGCTGACCCCGGGGTTCAAGGGCTGCGCGAGCGCTTTGGCGCGACGCTGCTGCCCGACACGGTGCGCCCCTCCAAGCCCTAGTTTTTCGCAAGGCCCCATTCTTCAAGGAAATTTCCGATGCGTGGCAATTTTGGCAACATGATCAAGCAGGCCCAGGCAATGCAGGCCAACATGCAGAAAGCCCAGGCCGAGATGGAGACTATCGAAGTCGTCGGCGAGTCAGGCGGCGGCATGGTGAAGGTGACGATGAACGGCAAGCACAGCGTCAAGCGCGTGCAGATCGAGCCGTCCGTCGCCAGCGAGGATCGTGAGATGCTCGAGGACCTCATCACGGCTGCGATCAATGACGCCGTCGCCAAGGTTGATGTTCGCGTGCAGGAGAAGATGGCGGCGTTGACCGCGGGTCTGCAGCTGCCTCCGGGGATGAAATTGCCGTTTTGAAGCACTCTCCGCGACTCACTCAGTTGATCGACGCGCTTCGCGCGCTGCCGGGCGTTGGACCGAAGACAGCACAACGCATGGCCTTCCACCTGTTGCAGGACGGCCGACCGGGTGCTCGTGTCCTGGCGGGTGCGTTGGGTTCCGCGCTCGATACGGTCGTGCGCTGTCGTCGTTGCCGGATGTTGACTGAGGGAGAGCTTTGTTCGATCTGTGCTACCCCGTCGAGAGACACCTCGCTGCTATGCGCCGTGGAGTCTCCTGCCGACGTCGTGGCAATCGAGCAGTCGGGCAGTTATCGAGGGCAGTACTTCGTTCTGATGGGCCACCTGTCGCCGCTGGATGGTATTGGTCCCGAGCAGCTGGGGATCCGGGAGCTCGAGGCGATCCTGAATGAAGGGGTCGTCCGGGAGCTGATCCTGGCGACGAACCCAACAGTCGAAGGGGAGGCGACGGCGCACTTCCTGGGAGACCTGGCCGCGAAACGCGGCATTTGTGCCAGCCGTATAGCGCACGGCGTGCCCATCGGGGGTGAGCTGGAATATGTGGATGGCGGCACCCTGGCGCACGCGCTGGCGGGGCGCCAGTCGGTCGCCTGATAGCCCGCCGTCGGGCAGGCTCAGCCCTTCGGCTTCTTCCCCGGACCCCGGGCTTGCGTCAGCTCCTCGTGCAGGCGCCGCAGTCTGCGGTAGCTCTCGTATCTTCTGGCCGACATCCTGCCGCTCTGCGCTGCAGCCTGGACTGCACAGGAGGGCTCCCGGATGTGCCGGCAATCCGTGAACCGGCAGCCGGGCGCCAGCTGGGAGACTTCAACGAACCCCAGGTTCCCGGCGTCGAGCTTGTCGATGGCCGGAGCGAAGTCCCGGACCCCCGGCGAGTCGATCAGATGTCCTCCGCGGGGCAGGTCGTAAAGCTTCGAGGCGGTGGTCGTATGCCTGCCTTCCTCGTCACGCACCAACTCGCCGACTTCCGCGTCGGCCTGGGGCACGAGGCGGCGAACCAGGGACGACTTGCCCACCCCTGATTGACCCACGAGTGTGGCGACGCGCCCGGAACACACGTTCAGCAGCTCGTCGGTTCCCTCATCGGCCCGGGCCGAGCACTGAATCGAGTCGTATCCGACCTTCTGGAACGTAGCCAGTTCGGTACGCAGCTCGGCACTGACTCCCAGGTCGCGCTTGTTGATCACAATGGTTGCGGCGACCGAGCCCGAGGCTGCGGCGGCGAGGTATCGGTCGACGACGAACAGGTCGGGAACCGGATTGGGGGCGATCACCACGAGCAGCATGGAAAGGTTCGCGACCACCGCCTCGGACCCACCCCGTGCGTTCGAGCGGTACAGGGCGCTCTGGCGGGGGAGAAGCTCGACGACATGAACCTCGCCGTGACGCGAATCGACCTCGCACCGGACGTTGTCGCCGCACACGAGAAGCATGTTGCGGCCAAACGGACGCGCCTTGCGCTCGGTGCCGGTTTTGTCCCGGACGAGCAGATGGCGCCCGTAGGCGGCAATCACGAGGGCGTCGAATGTAATGTCCATGGGCGCTGCGCGGGGGAGATTACGCTAAACTGCATTCCTATGCCGAGCTCCGACAACCTGATCTGGATCGACCTCGAGATGACCGGCCTCAAGCCGGACTCTGACGTCATCATCGAAATGGCCACGGTCGTGACCGACAGAGAGTTGGTCATCGTGGCGGAGGGGCCTGTCTTCGCCATTCACCAGTCCGATGACGTGCTCGCCGGTATGGACGAGTGGAATCAAAAGCAGCACCGCTCATCCGGCCTCATCGAGCGCGTGCGCGCGAGCCGGATTTCGACTGCCGAGGCCGAAACCCGCACTTTGGAGTTTCTCACGCGGTTGGTGGCGGGGGGGGCGTCGCCCATGTGCGGCAACAGCATCTGCCAGGACAGACGTTTCCTGGCGCGCTACATGCCCCAGCTCGAAAAGTTCTTCCACTACCGGAACCTGGACGTCAGTACCCTCAAAGAGTTGGCGCGTCGTTGGGCGCCCGGCCTGGCAGAGAGCTTCGTGAAGCAGGGGACCCATCTCGCGCAGGCGGACATTCACGAATCGATTCGCGAGCTGCGCCATTATCGAGCGCGTTTCCTGGCACCGGCTTACTCGGGAACGCAGTGAGCGACAACGTACCCGCCATTCCAACGTTTGCTGACGTCGTAGCGGCCGCGGACCGGATCGAACGCCGGATCGTACACACGCCCGTCATGCAATCTGACGCGTTCGATACGCGCGCAAATCGCCGGGTTTTCCTCAAGTGCGAAAACCTTCAACGAGGCGGTGCGTTCAAGTATCGCGGCGCCATGAACGCCGTACTCACGTTGGCACAGGAAGGAAGGACTCGGTCTGTAGCGACCCACTCGTCCGGCAATCACGGGACGGCCGTGGCGTTGGCGGCCAAGGTCTGCGGGTTCAAGGCGTACGTCGTGGTTCCGAAGGGTGCGGCGCAGGCGAAAATCGAGAACATCGAAAAGGCGGGGGGCGAGATCACCTTTTGCGAGCCAACTCTGGCGGCGCGCGAAGCGACGGTCGCCGAGCTGGTCGAGCGCACCGGTGCGAGCCTGGTTCATCCGTTCGATGACTCGCGCGTCATTGCAGGTCAGGGGACCGCAGCCCTCGAGTTTCTCTGCGATGAGCCCGAACTCGACGTCATGTCGACTCCCGTGGGTGGCGGAGGCCTGATCGGCGGCACTGCGCTGGCAGTGAAGGCGATAGCCAGGCAATGCACCGTCATCGGCGCAGAGCCGGCCGGGGCGGACGACGCCTATCGGTCGCTGCGTTCAGGCTCCCGGCAGGGTGTAACAGATCCCCGGACGATCGCCGATGGCCTGCGTGCGTCCATCGGCGTTCGCAATTTCGAGCTCATACGGCAGTACGTCGACGGCATCGTCACGATCACGGAGAGCGAGATCGTGAACGCGATGCGAGTCGTCCTGCAGGATTTCAAACTGTTGATCGAGCCCTCCTCGGCGGTGCCCGTTGCAGCGGCACTGGCTGGCAAGCTCGGCCACGGCGGCCAACGCGTGGGGATCGTGATTTCAGGCGGCAATGTCGACCTGGACTCGTGCCCGTTCCTGCGCGGCCAGAACCTTCAAGTCACGAATTGAACGACACACCGAGAGTCAGACGATGGCCATCAATCCAATCAACCTCACCTTGAGCGCCACCCATCGGGGTCGCTGTCATTGCGGCGCCGTGACCTTCGAGGCGGTCGCCCTGGAAAATCTGCAGGTCGTCAACTGTACTTGCGCGATGTGCGCGATGACGGGCTACATGCATCTGCAGATTCCCAAGGACAAGTTCCGCCTGCTGACGGGCGACACGTTTCTGACGGAATACCGCTTTGGAACGGACCCTGCGCGGCACCTGTTCTGCCGTCGCTGCGGGGTCAAGTCGTTCTATGTCATGGACCCGAATGCGATGAACATCAGCGTCAACGTGCGTTGCCTGGAAGGGTCGACGATCCGGTCGGTGAACGTCCTGCCAGCGGCTCAGATGCAGGGTGCGGCGGCTCCTGTCGCCGATGCGACCGCAGACCCCGGTGCAGCCGGCATCCCGCCCCTGGCCGGAAGCGCGTTCGCGGCAGGCCCGGGGCCTGCCCCGTCCGAGGAGCCGAAGGCCTGAAGGTGCACGCCTGACGCGCTCGCGCGCTAGACCTTCTTTCCTTCTCCGGCGAGAAACAGCCAGGTCTCCACGACGGAGTCCGGGTTGAGCGACATGCTCTCGATGCCCTGATCCACCAGCCACCGCGCCAGGTCAGGGTGATCCGAGGGCCCCTGGCCGCAGATCCCGACATACTTGCCACGCTGGCGGCAGGCGGAGATGGCCATCGAGAGCAAGCGCTTGACGGCATCGTCGCGTTCGTCGAACAGCTTGGCCACGATCGCGGAGTCGCGATCGAGTCCCAGGGTGAGCTGCGTCATGTCGTTCGAGCCGATCGACATGCCATCGAAGTGCTCGAGATACTGATCGGCCAGCAGCGCGTTGGTCGGCAGCTCGCACATCATGATGACCTTCAGGTCGTTCTCGCCGCGCTTCAGCCCGTTCTCGGCCAACAGCCTGGTGACCTCGGCGGCCTCTTTCACGCTGCGCACGAACGGCACCATCACCTGCACGTTGGTCAGACCCATGTCGTTGCGCACCTTTTTCAGGGCGCGACACTCCAGCTCGAAGCAGGGCCGGAAAGTCTCGTCCACGTAGCGTGAGGCACCCCTGAACCCCAGCATCGGGTTCTCTTCCTCCGGCTCGTAGCGCCGGCCGGCGATGAGATTGGCGTATTCGTTCGATTTGAAGTCGGACAGGCGCACGATGACCGGTTCGGGCGCGAAGGCCGCCGCGATCTGAGCGATGCCCTCGCTGAGCTTGTCCACGTAGAACCCGATAGGGTCGCTGTAGCCGGCCATCTGGCTGCGGATCTCTTCCTGCGTCGCGGCGTCCAGTCGGTCGAATTCCAACAGTGCACGCGGATGCACGCCGATCATCTTGTTGATGATGAACTCCAGGCGCGCCAGGCCGACCCCCCGGTGGGGAATCGCCGCGAAAGAAAACGCGCGGTCGGGATTGCCGACGTTCATCATGATCTTGACGGGAATCTTCGGCAGTGAATCGAGCTCGATCTGCTTATGCTCGAACTCCAACATCCCCTCATACACGTACCCCGTGTCACCCTCCGCGCACGACACGGTGACCGGCTGGCCCTCGCGAATGCGATCGGTAGCGTCGTTGCACCCTACGACCGCGGGGATTCCCAGCTCGCGCGCAATGATGGCCGCATGACACGTGCGGCCGCCGCGATTGGTGACGATGGCAGCGGCGCGCTTCATCACCGGCTCCCAGTCGGGATCGGTCATGTCGGCCACGAGTACGTCCCCGTCTTGCACGCGGGCCATCTCCGACACGCCGCGAATGACACGTGCGGGTCCGGCACCGATTCGCTGCCCGATACTGCGGCCGGTCGCGACCACGCGCGACCTGGCCTTGAGCGCGAATCGTTGGATCGTGCGGCCGGCGCGGCTCTGCACCGTTTCGGGACGAGCCTGGAGAATGTAGATCTCACCGGTGGACCCATCCTTTCCCCACTCGATGTCCATCGGCTGCCCGTAGTGTTCCTCGATGATCAGCGCTTGCCGGGCGAGCGCGAGAACGTCGGCATCGCTGATGGAAAATTTCGCGCGCTCGGGCTTCGGGACGTCTATGGTCTTGACGCGTTCGCCCGACCCCGCCGCGCCGTAGATCATCTTGATGGCTTTGCCGCCGATATTGCGGCGGACGATCGGCAGCTTCCCGGCTCGCAATGCCGCCTTGTACACATAGAACTCGTCGGGGTTGACGGCGCCCTGGACGACCGTCTCGCCCAGACCATAGGAGGCCGTGATGAACACGACTTCCCGAAACCCGGAGTCCGTGTCGAGGGTGAACATGACACCGCTCGAGCCGAGATCGCTGCGGACCATGTGCTGTACACCGGCCGAGAGGGCGACGGCGCTGTGATCGAAGCCTTGATGAACCCGATACGAGATGGCCCTGTCGTTGAACAGGGAGGCGAACACCTCGTGCATGGCTTTGAGAACGTCTGCTTCGCCGCGCACGTTCAGGAACGTCTCCTGTTGGCCGGCAAACGAAGCTTCGGGCAAATCCTCCGCCGTCGCCGACGAGCGCACGGCCACGGAAATCTCCTTCCCCTCGCTCATCTTGCCCAATGCATCGAGTACCGCGGCCTGAATCCCCGGCGGGAAGGCAGTCGCGAGGATCCATCCGCGAATACGGGATCCTGTCGCCGCGAGCTTTACAACATCGTCGACGTTGAGGCCCGCGAGCTCAGCGCGAATGCGCTCATCCAGGCCGCCTTGCGCGAGGAACTCGCGGTACGCATCCGCGGTGGTGGCGAAGCCGCCGGGTACTTTAACGCCGGCCTTGGCGAGCGAGCTGATCATCTCGCCCAGCGAGGAGTTCTTGCCACCGACCGTTTCGACGTCGTGACGACCCAACTGCTCGAAAGGAATGACGTACTTTTTCACGTATCGGCCTCGATCTGACGGGAGAGGGTACTGGCGAACCTCGCCACGCGGGCACAGAATCACGTATGGGAGTTACTGTGAGCGCGCTATGAGCCGACGAACTGTCTTCTTCGTCTCAGATCAAACCGGGGTGACCGCGGAAACGATGGGTCACAGCCTCATGACACAGTTCGAGGGGCTGGAGTTTCGTCCGGTCACTCTGCCATTTGTATCGAGCGTTGACAAGGCGCAAGAGGCGGTGGCGCGCATCAATCGCGCGATGGCAGATGAAGGGCTGCGCCCGATCATCTTCAGCACGCTCGTGCAAGACGAACTGCGTGATATTGTCATGACTGCCAACGGTTTGTTTCTCGACTTTTTCGAGGCTTTCGTGGGCCCCCTCGAGCGCGAGCTCAACACTCGCTCGACGCATCGCGCCGGTCGTGCGCACGGTATGGCGGATCTCGCCGCCTACACCACGCGCATCAATGCAACCAACTTCGCGTTGGCGAACGACGACGGGACGGGCGGGGATTACACGCACGCGGACGTGGTTCTGGTGGGCGTTTCACGCTCCGGCAAAACACCGACATGTCTCTACATGGCGCTGCAGTACGGCATCTTTGCCGCGAATTACCCGCTCACCGAGGAGGATCTCGAGTCGGGCAGGCTGCCGCAGCGGCTCGATCCCTTCCGTCGCAAGCTTTATGCCCTGACCATCAAGCCTGAAAGGTTGCAGCAGATCCGCAACGAACGGCGGCCCGACAGCCGTTATTCCTCGCGCCAACAGGTGCAGTACGAGCTGCGGGCCGCGCAGGCGCTGTATTCCCGATATGCGATTCCCTCACTCGACACGACCGAGTGCTCGATCGAGGAGATCGCGAGCCGGATTCTCAACACGACGGGCATCGAGCGGCGCCTGCGTCCTTAAGCAAAAATCTTCTTCTTCCGGCCGTGGATGGCACGATTCCTGCGTTACATGCGCGTCGGTTGAATTCGGGTCGCGCAGGCCTCATGGACTGAGCCCCAGCGCACGAAAAACACGTTACTGACATCTTGCGTGACTGCCTGCCTGAGTTATAGTCGGACCAATGCTGCATAACGCATCACTCGACGATTCCCACGCGCTCGTCTCGTGGCGGGCGCGGCCGCGCAGCTTCGTCGCGTTGATGGGGCTGTACGAGAGTAATTTCATCCGCCTCAACTGGCTCACCAGTGGCATCGCCTCACTCGTTGGGGCGCATCGTTCGGTGGTTGCAGGCGACTGTGATCTCGTTCTCAGCGTGACCGAGCGCACGCCGTACACGAGCACGATCAATCTTTCATATCTGTTTCAAGAACCCGAAGGCACTGTGCAATATCCGGACATGCGCGTACGCATTTACCACGACGCGCACCTTGCCGAAGCGCAGGAATGGGCCGGGTCCCATACCCAGGGCGTGCTGAAGGCACTGCGCGCACAGGCGGAGCGTGAACTGGATCAGCGCTGGGGCCGGAATGTGATGCTAAACAAGTGGCTGGAGTATTGCGTGGAGCGAGGCCATCGCTTCTCGGCCGCCACGAGGGTTGCCGGGAGCTGATCGCCTGTCTTAGGTCTTGAAGGCGTTGCAGCAGCTCAATTTCCTCAAAATTCCGTTTCGCAAGGACGAGGTCCCCGAAGAGGACGGCCGCGTTCTCGCCCTGTTCCGCAATCGTGCCGAGCTCAAGAAGGCCTACGGCGAGTTGCAGGAAGAGATCTACCGGCTCAAGGACCGCATCAAGCAGCAGGAGGGCGCCACCCAGCGCGTCCAGGAGATGCTGGGGGCCTTGGAGGCGCGGTTGGGCCTGCAGGAGTCGGCCTATCCCGCGCTGGTCTTCTACCAGCTGCGACGTCTGTGGCAGTCCTGTCGCGAGCTGATCGAGGCGTTCATCGCCGACCTGGTCCGGCAGCAGGACGAACGCGAGCGTCGCCAGCACGTCGCCGAACATAATCGCAAGCAATTCGGGCTGCGCCAGGAGCTGGAACGACAGCTCGCGCAAGCGCAGGCACAGGCAAACGACAGCGGCCGCCGCCTCACCGAGTTGGAGGCCACTCGCGCCCGTCTCACGCGCTTCTGGCACTACTTCAAGCGGCGCTCCGTCGAGCACAGCCTGGTCGGCGCGCGCTCTGCCGCTGCGGCTGCCCAAGAGGAGCTCGGTGCCGCGCGAGCCGAGATCGAGGCTCTCGAAGGGCAGCCCGTGCCCGAGTTTTCCGGCCTGTCGCTCGAGACGCGGCGAGCCATCAACCTCGCGGCGCTCTCATTTGCCGAAGTGCTGTGCGTCCGACTGTCTGGAACGCAGCTCGTGAAGCTCGCCCGCGAGGCGACCGGCCGTCGCGAAGCGACTGACGAATACGGCACGCAGGACGAGTGCGAAGCGTTGATGAGAGAGATCGACCGTGCGCACACGATCGTCCAGAGCCGCAACAACATTGCGCAGGAGGTGAAGTTGCGCACCGACCGTCTGAAGGCGATTGCCCGCTATCGCAATCCGCCGGACACCACGCCGACCGCGGAATCGATCGCGTTCTCGGAAGGGGATGCGATGGGCTCGGAGGCGATGGGCGCCCTGGCTGCGGCGAGAGTGCCGAACGTGCTCGCGGAAGACACGTTCGACCTCTACCGAATCCTACTTCGTTAGCCGCGCCGTCTTCGGGGGTGAGGAGGCTCCAGGGCGAGCACCGGTGACGATGTCACCCATGATCTCGGCCGCCTGATTCAGCACCACCTGGTCCGGCGTGTCTTCCTTGTCGCTCTTGTCCGCCTTGTCCAGCTCGTCGATGGTCTTCACGGGCGGCAGGTTCTTCGCCACGCGCCGGCTGTTTTCGCGATCGAGGCGCTCCTTGTCCTCCTTCTCGCGCTCCTCCTTGCGGATCTTCAGGTTCAGCGACACCGTCTTCTGCTCGCGAATGGAGTCGATCGCTGCGATGTCGGACACCAGCCAGCGATAGTCAGGATCGCGCTGCGCACGGTTGTCTTCGGCCGAGGCCAGCGTCGACACCGGGAGGGTGTTGCCGGCCGCGGCGCTGGCCTGGAAGGGCACACCCGCGATGCGATCCCATGGCAGGGCGGCTTCCAGCGCGCTCTCGCCAACTTCCTTCATGTCGATCGCGGATGGCAACTGCACATCGGGCTCGACACCGCGATGTTGGGTGCTCTCGCCGGTGACGCGATAGAACTTGCCGATCGTGACGGTCAGCTGACCGCTGGTGGGCTTCTGCGACATGCGATCCAACGGCATCAGGCTCTGCACGGTGCCTTTGCCGAAAGTCCTCTGACCCAGGATCACACCGCGGTGATAGTCCTGAATCGCGCCCGCGAAAATCTCGGAGGCCGACGCGCTGAAACGATCTACGAGCACCGCCAGCGGGCCGTCATACGCTGCGCTCGGCTCGGGATCGTCGAGCACTTCGAGCCGGCCGTTGGTGTCCTTGAGCTGAACCACGGGGCCGTGATCGATGAACAGGCCGGTCAGAGCCGTGGCCTCGGGCAGGTAACCTCCACCGTCGCCGCGCAGATCCAGCACCAGGCCGTCGATGGTCTCGGTCTTCAACTCGTTGATGAGTCGCAGCACGTCGCGCGTGGTGCTGCGGAAGTTCTGGTCGCCGGCGCTCTGGGCTGCGATGTCCTGATAGAAGCCGGGCACCGTGATGACGCCGATCTTCAGCATCTTCCCGTTGCGCTGGATGTTCTTCACTTCCTTGTGCGCCGCCTGGGCCTCCAGGGTGACCTTGTTGCGCACGAAAGGCAGCATCTTCTCGGCCGAGCCCGGTGCGGCTCCGGCAGGGAGGACCTGCAGACGGACCGTCGTTCCGGCCTTGCCGCGAATGAGCTGCACCACGTCGTCGAGGCGCCAGCCGATGACGTCCTGAATGCCGCCGTCCTTGCCTTGGGCCACGCCGGTGATCCGGTCGTTGGGATTCAACGTTCCCGACACGGCAGCGGGGCCGCCTTCGATGACGTTTCGAATGGTGACGTAGTCGTCGGCGAGCTCGAGCGAGGCACCGATGCCCTCATAGTTGAGGCTCATCTGGATGCGGTATTCCTCGGAGTTGTGCGGCGAGAAGTAGCTCGAGTGCGGGTCGAAGGTCCGCGCGTACGCGTTCATCAGGTTCTCGAACACGTCCTCCGCCGTGATCTGGTCGACTCGATGCAGCACGCGGTCGTAACGCTTGGTGAGCAGGTCAGACACTTCTGGCCATTGCTTGTTGGTGAGCATCAGCGAGAGGGCGTCGTTCTTGACCCGCTTGCGCCACAGCTCGTTCATCTCGTTCGCGTTCGCCGGCCACGCCACTTTCTGGCGGTCGAACTCGAAGGTCTCGTTGGCCGTCCAGTCCGGTTCGGTCTTCAGGAGATTCAGCGCGTACTGAATTCTTTCGCGGTTGCGCTGTTGGAAGCGCGCGAAGATCACGAACGCGGGATCGACGTCGCCGGTGCGGATCATGTCGTCGAACTTCAGCCGATACTGCTGGAAGTCGGCGATGTCGCTGGCCAGGAAGTAGCTGCGCTGGCTGTCCAGGAAATCCAGATAGCGCTGGAAAACCTGTTCCGACAGTTTGTCGTCGATCGGCATCCGGCTGTAGTGGGCATCCTCGAGGATGCGCCCGATCTTTCGGGCCGTGGCACGGTGCGCGTCGGTGGGAGCGATGGCGCCCGGGGGGAGAATGGACGTGCTGGCGGGTGCCTGCACGGAGCCTGCCACCGACAGCACGAAGATCGTGAGGAGGGAGGCGGCAATCCAGCCGGAAGACCGGCGCAGGTTTCTGGACATCGTGTCGGGGCTCTCGGGTTCGATCCGGTTTAGACTCAAAGGTAGAGGGTGTGGTTCGGCTAAAGCAAGTGCGGATCCCACTTTCCGAAAGGACTTATGCGCCCGCTGGCCGCTTTACTCGCTATCCTCACAGGCTCCACTGTCGCTTTGGCCGTCGGGCTCCTGCTTACGTGGATCGTTACGCTGTTCCTGCCGGCGGATGCGGTCCGCTTCGCCCCGGAACAGGCCCCGCTGCTGAAAGCGGTAACGATGTTTACCTTATTCGCCGCAGCGTCATCTGCAAGCTTTTATGGGGCCATGCAGTGGAGGAAGTGGCGTTTCCAGGCCTATCTGGCCACGATCTTGGTGTTCGGGGCCACTGTGTGGATGTATTGGCCGCGGAAATAGGGTTCCGCAAGCCGCGGGCGTGAGCGCAGGCAGTGGCGGTGCAGGTCGCAAGGGGCGTGATCCGTCTCAATCCCGCTTTGGCTTAGCCTGCCACGCGTCGAGCACCAGCTTGCGCGTGCGCACCGTGTCGTAGGGGTCGTAGCCCTGCTGGGAGCCGGCCTTGGAGGCCGCCGTAAGGCCCTCGACAGGCTTGTTGTGCTGGGTGCGGCGCGGGCCCATCCAGGCAGGACGCTTCAAGTGCTTCATATCCCCTCGACTTCTTGTTCTTGTCTGGAAGCTCGACGGGATCCAATTCTACGCAGCTGCGAATCCGGTCACGCTCGAGGTCGGGGTTTTGCGACGGGCTTCACATTTGGCTGCCCGGCTGGTGGAACCTCCACGACGCGATCGGGGAGGCGCAACAGACGCAGCAGCACGCGCAGGACGAGGAGTATCAGGGCAGGCCCCAGGGCCACGAGCCAGAAAACGAGCGAGCCGTGCGCGAGGCCGGCGAAATAGTCACCCATGAGCGCCAAGGGTCGGTCATGAGGCTCCGTCCCGCGCGTGTACGGGCCCAGGATCCGGGTGCCGACGGCCCAGACGATCAGCGGCACGACGACCAGTCCGAACAGCAGGGCGGGCCCGAAGAGGAGAATCTCACGGCGCACGCGGGGCTGGGCATTGAATGAGCGCACGGCGCGGGCCAAAGGTTCGAGCAGAGCCATCACTCCTCAGGTCGTTCACTGGTCCATCGTCTGGTGGGCGGTGCTTGACCACCGACCGCGGCGCCCGGGGCGCCCGACGGCGGGCATAATAGCCGTCCCATGCAAAAAATCAGAACCGCAGTGGTCGGGGTCGGGTACCTCGGCCGCTTTCACGCCCAGAAGTACGCTCAACTCCCCGGCTGCGAGCTGGTAGCCGTGGCCGACTCCCAAGCGCAGGCCCGCGACAAGGTCGCGGAAGAGCTTCGCACCCGTTCGGTCGCCGACTATCGTGACCTGATCGGGTCGGTCGATGCCGTGAGCGTCGTCACTCCAACGCCTGCACATTTCCAGATCGCACGCGATTTCCTGGCCGCGGGGGCGCACGTTCTGGTCGAAAAGCCGGTGACCGAGACGGCTGAGGAGGCGCGACAGCTGATCGAGCTCGCCGACAGCAAGAATCTGGTCCTTCAGGTCGGCCACCTGGAGCGCTTCAACGCAGCCATTCTGGCGGCGATCCCTCATCTGACGTCGCCGCGCTTCATCGAATGCCATCGCCTCGCTCCCTATCGCGAGCGTGGCACCGACGTGAACGTCGTCCTGGATCTGATGATCCACGACATCGACATCGTCCAGACGATCGTAGGGGCTCCCATCGAAAGCATCGATGCAGTCGGAACTCCGGTCTTCTCTGAAGAGATCGACATCGCCAATGCGCGGATCCGCTTCACCAACGGGTGTGTTGCGAACGCGACCGCGAGCCGGGTAAGCCTCAAGACCGAGCGGAAGCTGCGCATCTTCGAGGACGAGGCCTATCTGTCACTGGATTTGCAACAGAAGATCCTTACGTTGATCCGCAAGCGCCCGCCGGGCGAGGTCGCCGGAGCGCTACCGGTGGCTATCGAGGAGCAGAGCCTCGAGCAGGGCGACGCACTGAAGGCCGAGATCGAGTCATTTTTGGAATGCATTCGCTCCGGGGCGCCACCCGTGGTGAGTGGAAGAGCGGGACTGAGAGCCCTGGACACTGCCATGCGCATTACGGAACAAGTTCATCAAGCTCTCGCGAATCGCCAATCTGCGGTCCGCGGAGGTTCACCCCGTGGCTGACGCTCGACTCATTGCCGATCTACGCGCGATCGTAGGCGATCAGGGCCTCGTGACGGGCGACAAGCTCCGTGAGCGCTCGTGGGACGCGTTCGCGGGCGTCATCACGTCGGAGGTTCTAGTTCGCCCCAGAGATACGGCGCAGACGTCCGACGTCATGCGACTGTGCCATTCGCGACATCAGATCGTCGTTCCTCACGGAGGCTGCACCGGGTTGGTGTACGGAACCACGGCCTCCACGACGGACGTCATCCTCTCGATGGAAGCGATGACCGGGATCGAAGACGTTGACATTCTGGGCCGCACCCTGCGTGTTCAGGCCGGCGTGACGATGCAGCGAGCTCAGGAAGCCGCGGAAGAGGCAGGTCTGATGTTCCCCGTGGACCTCGGCGGCCGCGCCACCGCGACGATTGGAGGCAACATCTCCACCAACGCGGGCGGAATGCGGGTCGTGCGCTACGGAATGATGCGCAACAATGTCCTGGGCCTCGAGGCGGTTCTCGCTGACGGCACGGTGTTGTCGTCCATGAACCGGATGCTCAAGAACAATTCCGGCTACGACCTCAAGCACCTGTTCATCGGCACGGAAGGTACCCTTGGAATCGTGACACGCGCGGACCTGCGCCTGGTGTCGGCTCCAAAGAGTCACGGCACCGCCTTCATAGCGTGCCCGGATTTCGAGTCTCTGATCAAAACACTCGGCATCGTGGATGCCCGCCTGGGCGGTCAACTCAGCGCGTTCGAAGCGATGTGGCCCGACTTCTACGAGCTCACGACGTTGGCGCCGGCGGCCAATGCGCCCCTCTTGCCCCATGGGTACGGCGTGTATGCGTTGATCGAGGCTCTCGGCGGAGATCAGGCCGCGGACGACGAGCGCCTGGAGCAGGCGCTTGCGGATGCGATGGAGGCCGGCGCGGTCGTCGACGCCGTAATTGCGAAATCCGACACGGAGCGTCGCGCGATGTGGGCGCCTCGCGAGGACGTCTTCCAGACACGCCGCTACGGACCGACACACAACTTCGATGTCAGCGTGCCCATCGCGGAGATGCCAGGGTATCTGCGGCACATTCGCGCGGCGTTGGCCGACGCGGTCCCGGGGTTGCGGATGTTCGTGTTCGGCCACATCGCCGATGGCAACCTGCACGTCGCAGTCAATGCCGGCGACGCGTCGGTCCACGACGCGACTTTCGACAAGGTCGAGAGCCTCGTGTACGAGCCGCTACGCGCGTTTTCCGGTGCGATTTCCGCGGAGCACGGCATCGGCCTCGAGCGTAAGGTACATCTCAACATCTCCCGCAGCCCTGCCGAGATCGCGACCATGCGCGCCCTGAAGACGGCGCTCGATCCGCAGGGGATCCTCAATCCGGGCAAGGTATTCGATGTCCAGTCAGCCTGAGCATTTCCACCGCCTGCCGCGCAAGGTGACTGTTGCCGCGACGCAGATGTCGTGCGGCTGGGATGCGGCGGTGAACATCGCGAAGGCTGAAGCGCTGGTGCGCCAGGCCGCCGCGCGCGGCGCACAGGTGATCCTGTTGCCGGAGTTGTTCGAGACACCGTATTTCTGTATCGAGCAGGACGTGCGGCACTTGAGGCTCGCCACGCCGGTTGCGGAAAACCCGGCGGTGCGGCATTTTGCTGGCGTCGCCCGTGAGCTGGGCGTCGTGCTGCCGATCAGTTTCTTCGAGCGCGCAGGGCAGGCGTTCTTCAACTCCATCGCGATCCTGGATGCGGACGGCACCCGACTCGGGGTCTATCGCAAGTCCCATATTCCCAACGGCCCGGGTTACCAGGAAAAGAACTACTTCAGCCCCGGCGACACCGGCTTCAAGGTCTGGGACACCCGTTTCGGGCGACTCGGAGTCGGAATCTGTTGGGACCAATGGTTCCCCGAGACCGCGCGCGCCCTGGCCCTCCTGGGCGCCGAGCTGCTGCTGTTCCCGACGGCCATCGGGAGCGAGCCGCCACCGGCTTTGGCCGTCAACTCAAGGGACCACTGGCAACGCACGCAGCAGGGACACGCCGCTGCCAATCTCATGCCGCTCATCGCCTCGAACCGCTATGGGACGGAACGCTCGATCCAGGACCCGGACGGCCTGTACATCCGCTTCTATGGTTCGTCGTTCATCACGGATGCCACGGGAGCGAAAATTGCCGAAGCCGGCGAAGAGGGCGACGCGGTGCTGACCGCGAGCTTCGATCTCGAAGAGAGCGCCGAACTGCGACGCAATTGGTTCGTCTTCCGGGACCGGCGGCCGGATCTCTACGGTCCGCTCATGACGTTGGATGGCCTGCCGAGCGCCTGACGGGCTCTAGGACTTTGCAGGGTCCACATGACGGCGGACCCAGGCCAGAGCATCCTTCAGCTCTTGCACGAATCGGGCGTACTCGTTGCGTCGCAGGTTATCGTCCGGGATTCGCAGCAGAAACGACGGATGGATCGTCACCCAGATGTGACTCGTCGCCGAGAGCCGCATCGGAGCGGCACGAACCTGCGAGACGGTCACAGGGTGCCCCAGCAGCGCGCGTGCAGCGGTTCCGCCCAAAGCCAACACGAGCTTGGGCGCTACGAGGCGCAGCTCTTCATCGAGCCACCAATGACAGCCTTCGAGCTCCTGGGCCGAGGGCTTGATGTGTAGCCGCCGCTTGCCTCGGGGCTCGAACTTGAAATGTTTCACAGCGTTGGTGACATACACGGCGCCGCGACTGAGCCCGGCGTCCTGCAAGGCGCGCTCGAATACCGCCCCGGCCGGCCCGACGAAGGGATGGCCCTGGAGATCCTCGTTGTCCCCAGGAGCCTCGCCGACAAACATCATCTCCGCTGGAACAGCTCCTTCGCCGGGTACGCCCTGCGTCGCCGTCCTCCACAATGTGCAGCGCCTGCACGACTCCACGGCGGGGCGCAGCTCATCGATGGACGTCAGCGTACGTGCCGTGATCCCGGACTCTTCATCTGCTTTCGCGCGCTCACCTTTGGCACGCGCGGAACTTGTCGTTTCCGGGTCCTCCGACTTCATTGGTTCTCCCGCGTCTTTGCGCCCGCAGGTGTAATGTTCGGCGCTCTGTTGCGGTTCCCACAGCCTTGCAGACTGCGGGGCTGTGCAGCCTGAAAGGTACCGTAGCCTGCAAGGCCGCCTAGCTTGCGGTTGAAGTTTGGAGGACACTGGGGCGCACCCGCAGAAACGACGGCCGCCTTCCACGTGATGACAGGGGTCAACAAGAAGTCGGGTTCAGCACAGCGCTCCACCGGTGATAACTCCGGCTTGGCGCATTTCCTGCTGCCGCCATCACTGAGCTGGATGCTGTTCGTCTATGCCGCGGTGGCGCTTGCTGCGGGGTGGACGTACTCGGCCCTGCAAATCCGATACGACCGCGAGCAGACGCTCAACGCCGAACGGATCCGCCTGCGATCCGTGAGCACGGCGATCGGGACGGGCATCCTCGCGATGATCAATGACGGGGTTGGCGCCGCGGTCGCGGCGGCTGGCGAGACGGACACCGGCTCGGTGACTCCTGCCGCACTGTCCCGGCTCCTCTCCGGCGATCCTTACGTGCGGGCTCTCTTTCTGGCGACACCGACCCGTTTCGTTCGGGCCGGACGCTCCAATGCGGGTGAGGTGTCGGACCACGCCCCCGCGTGGCTTACCGCGCTTCAGACCTCATCCGGGATCGACGACACCTGGGCGGGATCTCCGATCCCCGACCCCGAACGCAGCGAGCACCGCGTCATTCCGGTTGCGCGCCGGGCGACGACACCGGATGGACATGCCATTTGGGCGGGCGCCTTGCTCGACTTCTACGAATTCGATCTCCTGCATACGCGCGTTGCCGGCGACGCGAGCATCATGGGCCTGGTCGCGAGCGACGGGACAGTTCTGATGCTGATCCCACGCGGAGGCCGTCCGGGCAAGGGCCCAGCGGTCGGCACCAATATTTCCGCCAACCCGTTGTTCAAGGAGTCTTTGAGACAGCCGGGAACGGGCGTCGTCGAGGGCTACTCACCCAGCTACGCTGCGCAGATGCTGTTTGCCTACGATCGGGTGAATGGCTTCCCCGTTTCGGTCGTGGCGGGCGAGCCCCTCGAGGCCGTTCTGTCTCGATGGTTCGGGCGGCGAAACACCACACTGATCGTGGCCACGGGGGCCAGTGTCCTGATCATCATCATGACCGGCCTTCTCAGCTACTACCTGCGCGCGCTGCGCGGTCGCGAGGCGCACTACCGGTCTCTGTTCAACAACGCCACCTTCAGCGTGATGCTGCTCGAGGGCGGGCGCTTCGTAGACACCAACCACACGGCCGTGCGGATGTTCGGGCTGAAAAGCGAAAAGCAGGCGATCGGACTGACGCCCTGGGAGCTTTCACCCGAACGCCAGGCAGATGGAACCCGCTCGGAGGAGGCCGCGCGGGCGCGGATTCAGGAGGCTCTGCGTCAGGGCGCGACTTCATTCGAATGGCTGCACCGGAGGATGGATGACAATGCCACCTTTCCTGCGCAGGTGGACTTGAGCAGTCTGTCCACGGGCTCGACGACGTTGGCGCTGGCGGTGGTTCATGACCTGACCAGCCGCAAGGGTGCGGAGCAAAAGCTGCGCGAGAGCGAGGGACGTTACCGGGCCCTGGTCGACGCATTACCCGAGGCAGTCTTCGTTCATAGGGAGGATCGCGTGTTGTTCGCCAACGATGCGGCTTTGAGGCTCATCGGGGCGCGCTCGGTCGACGATCTGTCGGGTTTGTCCATCCTGTCCTTCGCGAGCGAACCGGATCGAGAGGCCATTACGGTTCGCACTCGCCGGATCCTGGAGGAGGGGGCCCGCACAGACCCGCGGGAGACCCAAATCCGCAAACTCGACGGCACCATTATCTGGGTGGATATCCAGGGTGTGCGAATCGACTACGAAGGTACACCGGCCGTGCAGGTCGTCATGCACGACGTCACGGCTCGCAAGCTACGGCGTGAGGCCGATGAGGCTCGCACCGAGCGTGTGCAGCGGCAGTCCGATGCGCTCCTGAAACTGGCCAGTCACAATCAGGCTGAACGAACAGATCTGTGGACGATTCTGCGCGGGATCTGCGAGAGCTCCGCCGAGACGCTGGTCATGGATCGGGTCTGCATCTGGTTGTTCGAGGACGATGCGCGGACGCTGCGGTGTGCGGCCGATTGCGGTCGCCGCGCCGGGCGGCGTCGCGAGGGAACCGCCATCGCAACCAACCGATTGCCGCAATTCCTCGCGGTCGTGCGCACGGAACGCGTGATCCACGCCGACGAGATGGAGAGTGACTCGCGCCTGCAGGAACTGGTGCAGGTCGGAATGATCTGGCCGGGCGCGAAATCGCTGATCGCCGCGGCCGTCCGCAGCTCCGGCGAGCTGACGGGCATCGTGCTGTTCGAGAGCTGCGACGAAGTGCGCAAGTGGCAGATCGACGAAGTCAGTTTCGCCGGTGGCGTCGCCGATCAGATCTCGCAGGGATTGCTGGACTCCCAGCGCGAGCAGGTGCTCCGGGATCTGCGTGCTCTGGCGGCGGAGTTGATGCGCATCCAGGACGAAGAGCGGCGGCGCATCGGCCGCGATCTGCACGACTCGACGGGCCAGACATTGGCTGCGCTGGAGATGGATCTGGCGCGCCTGATGTCCGGGGCCGATGCTCTGCCGCCGCGCGACCGCGACCTGCTGCAGGAATGCGCGAAGCTGGCCAGTCAGTGCTCGGCGGAAATCCGGACTGCCTCGTACCTGCTGCACCCGCCGTTGCTCGATGAGCTTGGATTGGTCAGCGCGCTGCGTTGGCTCGCCGATGGCCTGCGGCAGCGGGGTGGGATCGAGGTGAGGTTGGAGCTGCCGGATTCGATTCCGCGCTTGCGGCCGGAGGAAGAGTTGACACTCTTCCGGATCGCCCAGGAGGCATTGACCAACGCGCATCGCCATTCCGCCAGTCCGTGGGTGGAGATTCGGCTGACGGCCGGATCAGACTCAGTCCAGTTGGATATCGAGGACGCCGGGCGTGGTGTTCCGGATGTGCGCGGAGAGGACAGAATTCAACTTGGCGTCGGCCTTGCGGGGATGCGCGAGCGGATTCGCCAGGTTGGGGGTACATTTGCCGTCCATTCGACGCCTTCAGGGACTTGTATCGTGGCGACTCTTCCCGTGCGCTCCTCTGCCGGCTCCGGCTCGCCGGCTGCTGCCCAGCGAAGCGCCTGATGCCGCATCCTGCGCGGATTGTGATCGCCGACGATCACGAGCTCGTTCGTCGGGGGCTGGCGGCAACGCTCGCCGAGGTTCGTGGCTGGACGGTCGTGGCCGAGGCGGCGAACGGTCGTCAGGCTGTTGAGTTGGTCGCGAGCCTCCGCCCGGACGTCGCCATCATGGATCTGTCGATGCCGGAGTTGAATGGGCTGGATGCCACCCGGCAGATTCTTGCAGCCGAACCCGACACCCGCGTGCTCATCCTCACGGCGCACGAGTCGGAGCAACTCATTCGTGAAGTCTTGCGAGCCGGTGCTCAAGGGTACGTCCTGAAGTCGGACGCAGGGCGTGCGCTCGTCAGCGCCGTGGAGGCACTTGTCGAGGGCCGACCCTTTTTCACTTCGAAGATCGCGCAGCTCGTCCTGGACGGGTACCTGCGCAACGCTCCCACCGGCGAGGATGCGATGCCGGCCTTGTCAGCTCGCGAGCGCGAGATCGTTCAACTCCTCGCCGAGGGTCGCAGCAACAAGGAAGTGGCACGCGAGCTGGGAATCAGCGTGAAGACCGCTGAAACGCACCGCAGCAACATCATGCGAAAAATGGAATTCGGTTCGCTCTCGGATCTGATACGGTACGCCGTCAGAAACAAGATCATCGACGCCTGACGCTCCCGGCTGCCGCCGTCCGGCGATTCCCCCTCTCGATACAGAGTCTCCCTGGTACCGCTACCCATTCGTCGCGATGCCTTGAGCGTCGCCGCGCCGCTACCGTTCGCGCCCCCAAATCGGAGCCCAGCGGTGACGACGCTGACGTTTAATGTTTGGCTGGCGACTGCCTCTGCCTTGCTGAGTGTGGCGTGCTCGTTCACCGCCATGCGGCTGGCCCTGCGTGTCGCCTCGTCATCCTACACACGCGATCTGATCTGGTTGGTGTTCTCGGGCGCCACGGCTGTCGGATTCGGCTTGTGGTGCGCTGACACGATCAGCGTGCTGGCGTTCTCTTCGCCCGTCTTCACACCGCCCGTGATGATGGCTCTGCTCTTGGCGATTCCGGTTGCCGCCGCCGCGCAGATCTCGGCGCTCTTGTTTCTGACGGTTCGCCGACCCTCGCTAGCGCGGATGGCAATCAGCGGTACCGTTGCCGCGCTTGGGATCAGTCTCAGCTGGTCGATGGCTCTTCAGGCGACCTCGCCAGGTTTCGCGCTCACCGACCTTGTGTGTGCTGTCGCTGTTGGCGCGTTGCTGTGGACCACGGCGCTCGCGCTTACTTTCCGCAGGCGGGAGCGTCGTCGGGTGACGGTCAACTGCGCGGCTGTGCTGATTGGCTCGCTTGCAGTTCTGACGCCGACGGCTGTCACGTTCTTTCGACGGCAAGGGGGCTTTGGCCTCCTCTGCGGCACGGCTCAGTGCGATGGCGTCGGCTTGCTCGCCCTGGCGCTCATGGCCCTCGGCTCTGCCGCACTCATTGTCACGTCGGTTATCACTGTGTACGGAGGACGGCTTGAGGCTCGCGCGCGGCGTAGTGCCACGGAGCTCGACGAGGTTCACGCTCGACTACAGTACCTCGCCACACACGACTCGCTGACCGGTCTGCCAAACTGGATGCTGTTCAAGGAGCGCCTCGCGCAGGCGGTCAGTGACACCGAACGCCCGGGCCGCGCGCTGGCCGTTGTCGTCATCGACTTGGATCGGTTCAGGTCCTTCAACCATTCCCTGGGGCACGGTGCCGGCGACTGGCTGCTCACCGAAGTGTCGCGTCGCATCGGGATGGTCATTCGTCCTGACGACACCTTCGCGCGGCTGGGAAGTGATGAGTTTGTCGTGCTCATCGACCATGTGGCTGCCCGGGTTGAAGCCAAGGCGTTGACGACTCGGATTCTCGAGGCCTTGGAGCAGGCTGTGTGGCTCAATGGCACAGAGGTTTACGTCCGTCCGAGCATCGGTGTCAGCGTGTGGCCGGATGATGGTCGCCGCGTCGACGATCTCCTCGCGCACGCCGAGGCCGCTATGGCCGTTGCGAAGAAGCGGGGTGGTAACTCGGTCGAGTTCTTCCGCCGCGGGATGACCGACTCGATGCAGGAGCGCCTCGAGCTCGAGAATGATCTTCGCCGCGCAGTCGCTGCTGGTGAATTCGAGCTGTGGTTCCAGCCTGAGCTATCCACCCGATCCGGTCGCATTGCCGCCGCCGAAGCGATGCTCAGGTGGCGTCACCCTGTTCGCGGCGTCATCAGCCCAGCGTCCTTCATCCCTCTCGCGGAAGAGACGGGATTGATGATCCCGCTAGGGGAGTGGGTGATCCGCGAGGTGTGCCGTATCGCGAGCAAGTGGCAGTCCGAAGGTGCGGCCCCGGCCCGTGTTGCCGTCAATCTATCGGCAACTCAGTTCCGCCATCAGAATCTGCTCGAGGTGATCCGGTCGTCGCTCGAAACTTCAGGCCTGTCTCCGAGTTGCCTCGAAGTGGAGCTCACGGAGAGCGCAGTGATGACGAACCCGGAGGATTCCGCCGGAGTACTCAAGCAGCTTCGCCGGATGGGCGTCACCGTCGCGATCGACGATTTTGGCGTGGGCTACTCCAGTCTCAGCTACCTGCGCCGGTTTCCGATCGACAAGTTGAAGATCGATCGCAGCTTCGTTCGCGACCTGCCGACCAGCACCACCGACGAGTCCATCGTTCGCGCCATCATCTCTCTGGCGCACAGCGTGTCTCTCCAGGTCGTCGCTGAAGGCGTTGAGACGGAGGAGCAGCTCGAGTTCGTCCGCAAGCTCGGGTGCGATCTTTGGCAGGGGTTCTATTGCTGTGAGCCTCAGCCCGCCGAGGTGTTTGCCGCGACCCTGGCGGATCGCACCGCGCGTCCCGGGAACGTCGCGTCGATCGGTCGGACGAAGATCGGCGGCTGCTAGCCTCGCGGTCGCGTCACGGCAGCGAGAGGCGGAAGGGCGATGGCTCCCGGCCGGTTGCCGGGAGCCATCAGATGGTGGAGGCGGGGGGAATCGAACCCCCGTCCGTAAGCGCTAGACATCAAGATCTACGTACGTAGCTCACTTATTGGTTCTTACGTTCCGCTACCCAAGGAGCAGGGAAAACGGCCCGCCAGCTGACAGTGACTCTTAACGCCATGGCCTGTAGCACACCACAGCGCGATCCTATGAACGCGTCCCCTGATTCAGTTGCATAGGCACAGCCTGGTCAGAGGTCAGCTGCCCTTAGGCAGCTAGAGCGTAGTTGTCGTCGTTGGCAACTATGAGATTGCAGCATTATTTACGAGGGCACTGCGCCTCGGTACGCCCTCGATGGTTCGCAACCCACGTCGAAACCGGTCGCCCCCATCCAGGAGTTGTCATCATACCGCAAACCGCGCCGCGCTGCTGGACCGCGAGCTGAGGGGCCGCAGTGCGCGACCGCCACGGTCCCGTCACCGCGGCGTAGTACATCTCGACGTTACGATTCCACACAAATTCCGTGTATCGAACGCCGTTCGTCGGGCGATTCGCGGCATCTGTCAGAAGCAAGATTCCCGTCACCGCGAGCCTCCGGTACCTTCGCGAAAATTTTGACTACGAATTAGCTGAGCGAAGACGGGGCGGTTGATGATGAAGAGAAGCTTGACGGTGATTCTGTCAGGAGTGTCGGCGATTGCAGGCTCATACGCGGCGCACGCCGACGATGCATGGGCCACGCGAAGTGAACTCGGGTGGGTCCTCGCGAGAGGCAACTCGGACACCGAGACGGCTAACGCCAAGTTCGATGTGGCGAGACTTCTGGGAAAGTGGAAATACAGTCTGGGTGCAGACGCGCTCTACGGAAACAGCAATGGCGTCGGTACGGCGCAGCGCTGGGAAGGCCACTTTCAGACGGACCTCAAGTTCAGCGAACGCGCATTCTGGTTCGGTGCGGTCCGCTACGAAGACGACCGCTACAGCGGCTTTCAATACCAGTCGAGCCTCTCGAGCGGCGCCGGCTACAATTTCATGAAGACCGACACCAACAAGCTGTCCGCACAGATCGGCGCGGGTGTGCGCGAGTTGCGGCCCGAGGAGTTGGTTCACGACGACACCGGACGGGTTGTGGAGCGCATTCCAGGTGAAAGCGCAACGGACGCAGTGGTCAATGCCGCGTTGTCGTACGAGCACTCGTTCAATCCTTCGACGAAGATCATCGAAGCGTTTCTGATCGAGTCCGGCCAGAGCAACACCTTGCTCAAGAACTCGGTGTCACTGCAGGTGAAGATGGGGTCGAAGCTCGCCCTGGCCCTGGGCTGGCAGGTGAACCGCAACAGCAGCCCGCCGGCGGGTGTGTTGAGCCCTACGGACACCCTGACGACCGCCAACGTGGTGTATGAGGTCAAGGACCCGAGGGTGACGCCGAGCGCGGTGGCACTGACGCAGGCTCTCCAGTCGCTGCACTAGGGCAGGGCAGGCCGCAACAGTCGCACCTTTTGCGGCCTGCAACGCAGCTGATGTCCGCGCAAGCGCCGCAGGCGCCTTGCGCCAATCAAATCAGCGCTCGCGCATGATCCGAGCTTTGTCGCGCTGCCAGTCGCGGTCCTTCTCGACCGCGCGCTTGTCGTGCTGTTTCTTGCCCTTGGCAAGCCCGACCTGCAGTTTCGCGCGCCCGTCCTTCCAATACAGCTCGAGCGGCACCAGCGTATAGCCCTTGCGATCCACTGCCCCAATCAGACCCGACAGCTCACTCTTGTTCAGTAACAGCTTGCGCGTACGCACAGGATCCGTGATGAGGTGTGTCGACGCGGAAGCCAACGGCGAGATGTGGGCCCCGAACAGGAACGCCTCGCCGGCGCGCATGAAGACGTAAGCCTCCTTGAGCTGCGCGCGCCCGGCACGCATGGCCTTCACTTCCCAGCCCTGCAGGATGACACCCGCCTCGTAACGCTCCTCGATGAAGTAATCGAAGCGCGCCTTGCGATTCTCGGCAATGACGCGTGGGGTCTCTTTTTGGGGCTTGGGCATTGAATCTGTCGGATGTCCGCGGGCGGCGGTCGGGGTGTCCGGGGGCGCGATTGTAGCCGTACAATCGCGGTATGCGGGAAATCAAGCATTCGGCACTGATTGCGCAGCCCCCACGGCGCGTTTTCGAAATCATCAACGACATCGAGCGGTACCCGGAGTTTCTTCCGTGGTGCACTCACGCCAAAGTGATCTCGAGGACGGACAGGGAAGTGGTGGCGACGGTCGGGGTTCGCAAGGGCCCCCTCAACGGCGAGTTCACGACCCGCAATGAACTGGACCCCGACAAGCGGATCGTCATGCGCCTGGTGAGCGGTCCGTTCCGTCAGCTCGAGGGCGAGTGGAACCTGACCCCGATCGGCGAGCCGGCGGCCGTGGCGGGGCCACCGATCGCGAAGGAGCCACCGACGGCGGGGCAGCAGAGTGGGTGCCGCGTCGAACTGACAATGAAGTTCGCGTTCAAGAATCCGCTGACGGCGGCGCTGTTCGAGCAAAAGTTTGCCGAGACCATGACGTCGCTGGTCGATGCCTTCGTGGCTCGCGCCCGTGCCACGGCGTGACCACGAGGCCTGCATGACCGCCTGTGATTGCCGATGAACGCCCACCCCGCCGCATGAAGACGTGTCGGGTCGCCTACGCGACCGCGGAGCGACAATTCCTTTGGACTGTTCACGTGACCGACACGGCGACCATCGCCGATGTGCTGACTGAGGCCCGCAGAGTCGCGGCGGGGGCAGAACCGGCCGCGGCAGATCTCCCTTGGGACACCGCGCCTATCGGGGTCTTCGGTGAGGCACGAACGAGGACGGACGTACCGGAGCACGGCGATCGCATCGAGCTCTATCGGCCGCTAAAAGTCGACCCGCGGCAAAGACGCCGCGAGCAGGTCCAGCGCGAGCGCAAGAGACGCTAGATCTTCGGGAATTTGGCGATCGGCGCCTGTTCTTCCTGGGGCGTCTTTTCCTGCGGCTGCGATTCCGGCGGGGAGGCGGGCACGTTGTCTTTCTCGAACTTCTCTACCTTGTCTTCCTTGAAGTAGACGACGAGGTGCCGCTGATCGATCGGGTACGTGCGGCTGAATTTGAAATAAAACATGTAATCCCAACGGTCCTTGTCGAACGGATCCGCGACCAGCGGGGTGCCGAGCAGATAGCGCACCTGTGCGCGGGTCATGCCGACCTGAAGTTGATCGACGGTCCGGCCTTCGAGGAAGTTACCTTGCAGGATGGCCATGCGATACACGCACCCTGACGATCCGGTCAGGGCCAGAGCACAGGCGAGCAGCATCAATGGACGTGGAACGCGAGGAAGCCGGGTGAGTGAAATCGATTCGGTCATGCGGCGCGCAAAACCGTTGCCGCCCGTCGAAATTGGTCGCATGCTCTGTGCCTGATCCCCGTTGGGTCTATTAGTAAGTCGCATCATAACCTGCCCCCGGTTAGCCAGAGAACATCGAGTGGAAGGCAAGGATCTACGTAAAGCCGGCCTGAAGGTAACGCTCCCGAGGCTGAAAATTCTCGAACTCCTCGAGAACAGCAAGACGCGGCACCTATCGGCCGAGGACATCTACAGGACCCTCCTGGACTCGAACGAGGACATCGGCCTCGCGACGGTCTATCGCGTCCTCACGCAATTCGAGGCGGCGGGCCTGGTGACCCGGCACCATTTCGAGGACGGCATGGCCGTTTTCGAGCTGAACCATGGCACGCACCATGATCACATCGTGTGTCTTGACTGCGGCCGGGTCGAAGAGTTCATGGACTCCGGCATCGAGGAGCGGCAGAACGCCGTCGCGCAACGCCTGGGGTTCTCGATCCAAGATCACTCGCTGATCCTGTACGGCCACTGTCGGCGCAACAACTGCGCGAACAAGAAGAAGGCCAGCTAGCCCACACCGGCCCGGCCTGGCGCGAACGCGACTCGTTCGCAATTGGTGGCGCAACCGGACTACCCCCGACGCCTCAGCGGCCGGCGTGACGCTCATCATGGCTACCGGCGCTTCGGTGCCGGGCGTGCCGCCTGAGGGCGAGGCTTGCCTCCCTCTGCCATCCCGGTCTTTGCGGACTCCTCCGCGGTAGCCGCTTTGGAGGAGGACCCTCCGGTCGCGGCGCCAGCGGCGACGGCCAGCATCTCTCGAGCGTGCTCGCGAGCCCTTGAAGTGACCTCGATGCCGCCGAGCATGCGTGCGATTTCTTCCACGCGGTCCGATTCGGACAATTCCGTCAGAGCTGTGCGAGTCGTCTTGCCGTCGGTCAACTTGGTGACGCGCAGGTGGTGATGGCCCTGAGAGGCCACCTGAGGCAGGTGAGTGACACACAACACCTGCCCGCGTTCACCGAGAGCGCGAAGTTCGCGGCCGACCATGTCGGCTACCCCGGTTCGACCTCGTTCGCCGAGCGCCCGAAGTTCGCGCCCGACAATCTCTGCGATCGCGCCGCCAATCCCTGAGTCGACCTCGTCGAACACCATGCAGCGAGTCTCGCGAGCCGCACACGAAACCTGCACGGCTAGCGATAGGCGAGACAACTCGCCCCCCGATGCGACTTTGGCGAGGGCTCGCAGCGGCTGGCCGGGGTTGGCAGTCACGCGGAATTCGATAGCGTCGATGCCGTGCTGGGCGGGCTCGGTTGCCTCGCTCTGATTTACATCAACCTGAAATCGGCCACCGGACATACCGAGCGTCTGCATGCGCGCAGTGATGTCCTTTGCCAAAGCGCGCCCGGCTGTCACGCGGCGAGCGGAGAGCTGCTGCGCTTGGTGGCGGTAACTATCAAGTGCCGTCGCGAGCTCCTTTCTCAGGACGGCCAGATCGGTCTCAGCACGCTCGACGGACTCGAGCTCCTTAGTCAGTTGCGCCGAGCGATGGGGCAGCTCATCAGGCACGATACGGTGCTTCCGTGCCAATTCCTCGATAGCGGCGAGTCGTCGCTCAACCTGATCGTGCCGGGTCGTATCGACTTCCAGGCCATCGCGATAGTGTTCCAACTCTCGCGCCGCTTCGCGGATCTGGATGGCCGCGGTGTCAATGAGCGGGAGCACGGCGCTGAGCTTGGGATCGACTTCCGTGAGGCCCTTCAACGCCTGCGCAGCCCGGCTGACGGCGGCGTGGGCACTGTGGTCCTCGCCTTCATAGAGCTGCTGCAACGCCAACTCTGCTGCCTCCGCGAGCCGGCCACGGTTGGCAAGGCGTGCACGCTCTTCCATCAGCTCAGCGACTTCGCCTTCCTTCAGTTGTAGCGCAGTCAATTCGTGGACCTGATAGCGCAGCAGCTCCAGTCGCGCGTCTCGATCGCGAGCCTTGCCCTCAAGCTCCACCACACGGTTCAGCAGCTCGAGCCACACACGGTGGGCGATGCCAACCTGGCTCGTGAGGGCTTCGTGTTTCCCGTAGCCGTCGAGCAACTCGCGCTGGGACGCGCTGCGCATCAACGACTGGAATTCGTGCTGGCCGTGAATGTCGATCAGGATGTTGCCGGCTTCGCGGAGCTGCTGGATGGGCACCGCCTGACCGTTGAGGTACGCGCGTGATCGGCCATCGGCGGAGATTACGCGACGGACGGAAAGCTCACCGCTTGAGCCTGGTGAGCTCTCGTTGCTCATGCTGATGGACTGTTCGTCGAGCCAACGCTTCAACTCACGAGGCGTGCGCGCGAGGTCAAAGGTCGCCGAGATTTCCGCCCGCTCAGCTCCATGCCGAACGACCTCGGCGCCTGCACGACCGCCCGCGATCAACTGAAGGGCGTCGACCAGGATGGATTTACCAGCGCCGGTCTCGCCCGTCAGGACCGTGAGTCCCGGACGCAACTCAAGCTCGATCGCGTCGATGATCGCGAAGTCGCGGATTTGCAGGTAGGTGAGCATGGCGGTTAGTGGGCGTGGTGGGGACGCGCGCGGCCCGTGTCATCAGCGCTCAAAGCTGCCCCGGCCCCAATGCAACTTGGACCGCAACAGCCGGTAATAGTCGTGTCCCACGGGGTGCAGCAGGGTGATCCGCTCTTTTGCCATCCTCACCTGCAGCCGGTCCCCCGGTTCCATCTCGCCGATGACCATTCCATCGCACGTGACCTGTGCCCGGGTGTCAGGCCGTTCGAGGAGCTGAAACTCGATGGTCGACCGGGCGGAGACGACGATGGGTCGATCTGACAGGGTGTGGGGACAGATGGGCGCCAGGACCAGCACGTCCAGATTGGGCTCGACGATGGGTCCGCCGCACGACAGTGCGTACGCCGTCGAGCCCGTGGCGCTCGCGACGACTATTCCGTCACCGGCGTGTTTGTTTACATAGTTCCCGTTCAAGAAGGTCGAGAAGTCCACCATGCGACCGGTGGCGAGCTTCTGCAGAACCACGTCGTTCAAGGCCAGGGACTCGGCCGTGCTACCGTCGGCGGAGTAGAGGCACGCGGACAGGAGAGGGCGCTCGTCCCTTTCGAGCTCACCACGCAGGGCTGCCTCGATACTAGGGAACATATCATTGGGCATGACGTCGGTGAGGAAGCCCAGGCGGCCCCGGTTGACGCCGAGGAGCGGAACGCCTTGTCTGGCGACCAGACGCGCCCCATACAGCAGGGTACCGTCACCGCCGATGGCGATGATCAGATCCGCCTGGTCGCCGAACGCCTCCTCGGGCACGCGCCGGATGCCAACGGGCTCCTCGGCGACCTGGGCGTCGTCGCTGATGAGCACATCCACCTGGCGGGACTGCAGAAATGGAATCAACGCGTGGGCGGATTCCGCGACACTCGGGTCGGTGAACCTGCCAACCAGCGCGCAGACCCGAACGGGCGCGCCCGTCGTGGGACTGGCCATCATGAGCCTCGGCTACTGTCATATGGCGAAAGGGGCCTGCGGCCCTCTCGCTGTCACCTATGGGGCGAAAGTGGCCTGGGGCCCTTTCGACGCCCCGCCGGTCGCGAGGCGGCGCCTTTGTAGCATGCGCGGGAGACAGATGAAATAATGATCCCCATGCCCTCTGACCAGCACGAAGAGTCCCTCAGCGAGCGCGCCCGGCACCTGCTGAAGATTCTCGTGGAAAGCTATATCCGGGACGGCCAGCCGGTCGGTTCCCGCGTACTTTCGCGCGAGTCCGGATTGCAACTGAGCTCCGCGACCATCCGCAACGTCATGGCCGACCTCGAGGAGCTCGGGTTCGTCGCCTCGCCGCACACCTCGGCCGGTCGGATTCCAACCGACCGCGGCTACCGCTTCTTCGTCGACACGTTGCTGCGGACCCAACCACAGCTCGCCGACGAGGCGGCCGCGGCGGAGATCCGCCGCCAGGTCGATAGCAGCCGCGAGAACTCCAAGGAGCTGGTCGCGTCCGTGTCCCAATTGCTCTCGAGCGTCACCCAGCTCGCGGGTGTCGTGACGTTGCCCCTGACCCAGAAGGCCTCGCTGTCGCAGATCGAGTTCGTCACGTTGTCTGAAAACCGCGTCCTCGTGGTGCTGGTGTTCGACGACCGCGAAGTGCAGAACCGGATGATCCAACTCGAACGCTACTACTCGCCCGATGAGTTGAAGCGCGCCTCCAACTTCCTCAACGAGCAGTTCCGCGGTCGCACGTTGACGCAAGTGAGGCAGGAAATCCTGAGTCAGCTCAAGGAAGCCCACGCGCATCTCAACAACGTGATGCTCGATGCGATCTCCGTGGCGCAGCATGTGTTCGAGTCCGGCGGCGAAGGCGACGAACGCATGGAGTACGTCATCAAGGGACAGACCAACCTGATGGGCGTGGCCGAGCTCACGAGCGTCGAGAAATTGCGGCGATTGTTCGAGGCGTTCAACGAAAAGCGGGACTTCCTGCACCTGCTCGATCACAGCCTCAAGGCCGAAGGCGTGCAGATCTTCATCGGTCACGAGTCGGGTTACCAGATTCTGGACGACTGCAGCGTCGTAACGGCGCCCTACGCGGCCGGAAACTCGGTGGTGGGCGTGCTGGGGGTCATCGGCCCGACGCGCATGGCCTACGAGCGTGTCATTCCAATCGTGGACTTGACCGCAAAGCTGCTCACGGCCGCCTTGAATTCGCGACGTTGAGCCCACACGACCCCGCCCCGGGGGCGTTTCAACTTAGTAAGATGGCGCCCCCCGCACAGGCAGGCCTGGCGGACTGCAAGGCCGCGCGGGCCAGGCTTTGATTTTTCTGGAGGTCTTTTGACAATGAATGCGGAACAAGCCGGACGGGACAAGGATTTCTCGGCCGACGCCCTACCCGATGAGACCGCGGTGCTCCCGGAGACCGCCACGCAGCTCGTGGAACTCGAGAAGCTGCAACAGTCACTGGCTCAGGCGGAGGAGCGAGCGAAGACGCATTGGGACCAGTATCTGCGCGCCGTGGCCGAGCTGGACAACGTCCGCAAGCGGGCCGAACGGGACATCCAGTCCGCCAATCGCTATGGCCTGGAGAAGTTCGCCGCAGAGCTGATCCCCGTCATGGACAGTCTCGAGCTCGCCGTTCAGAACCATCAGAACGCGGACGCGAAGGCCTTGGTGAAAGGGCAGGAAGCGACGCTCAAGCTGCTGGCCAAGGCCTTCGAGAAGCTGGGGATCCTCCCCATGGACCCCGCGGGTGAGCGGTTCGATCCGAACAAACACGAAGCCATGATGGCCCAGGAGTCCCGCACGGCCGAGCCGAACTCGGTCCTGCAGGTGGTCCAGCGGGGCTATGAGCTCAATGGGCGGGTGCTGCGGCCGGCGCGGGTGATCGTCGCCAAAGCGGCTTCCTGAATGAGCGGGCCGACGCCCTGGCGGGCCTGCCCCGGAACCCCCAAAAATTCTCCCGGACCCTCCTTGAACCCCCTCTACGCATACCCACAAAGTGGGGCAGTAGGCACTCCCTTTAGAGAGACACAGTCATGGCAAAGGTAATCGGCATCGACCTCGGGACCACCAATTCCTGCGTGGCCATCATCGAGGGCGGCAAGCCCCGCGTGATCGAGAACAGCGAGGGCGATCGCACGACCCCGTCCATCGTGGCCTTCACCAAGGATGACGAGGTGGTCGTCGGCCAGTCGGCCAAGCGCCAGGCCGTCACGAATCCGCAGAACACCCTCTTCGCCGTCAAGCGCCTGATCGGACGCAAGTTCGAGGACGAAGTCGTCCAGCGCGACATCAACATGGTCCCTTACAAGATCGTCAAGGCCGACAACGGCGACGCGTGGGTCGACGCGCACGGCAAGAAGATGGCGCCGCCGGAAGTCTCGGCGCGCGTCCTCATGAAGATGAAGAAGACCGCGGAAGACTACCTCGGTGAGACCGTCACTGACGCCGTCGTCACTGTGCCCGCGTACTTCAACGACTCGCAGCGCCAGGCGACCAAGGACGCCGGCCGCATCGCGGGGCTGAACGTCAAGCGCATCATCAACGAGCCGACGGCGGCCGCGCTGGCGTATGGCCTCGACAAGGCGGGCGGTGACCGCAAGATCGCGGTGTACGACCTGGGTGGCGGTACGTTCGACATCTCGGTGATCGAGATTGCGGAAGTCGACGGCGAGCGCCAGTTCGAGGTGCTCTCGACCAACGGCGATACGTTTCTCGGTGGCGAGGACTTCGATCTGCGCATCATCAACTTCCTCGCCGATGAGTTCCTGAAGGAATCCGGCGTCGACGTGCGCAGAGACCCTCTCGCCATGCAACGCCTGAAGGAGGCTGCGGAGAAGGCCAAGATCGAACTGTCTTCGAGCCAGCAGACCGATATCAACCTGCCGTACATCACGGCGGACCAGGCGGGTCCGAAGCACCTGAACATCAAACTGACGCGGGCGAAGCTCGAGTCGTTGGTCGAGGACCTGGTGCAGAAGACCATTGGACCGTGCCGCGTCGCGATGAAGGACGCCGGTGTGTCCCCGAGTGACATTGGGGAAGTCATCCTGGTCGGCGGCCAGACGCGCATGCCGATGGTGCAGAAGTACGTTAAGGACTTCTTCGGTAAGGAGCCGCGCAAGGACGTCAACCCCGATGAGGCGGTTGCGGTCGGTGCGGCGATTCAGGGCGGTGTCTTGGCCGGTGAGGTCAAGGACGTGCTGCTGCTGGATGTCACCCCGCTGTCGCTGGGCATCGAGACCTTGGGCGGCGTGATGACCAAGCTGATCGAGAAGAACACGACGATCCCGACCAAGGCGTCGCAGACGTTCTCGACTGCCGATGACAACCAGACGGCCGTGACGATTCACGTGCTGCAGGGTGAGCGCGATCGCGCCGGAGACAACAAGTCCCTCGGTAAGTTCGATCTCTCCGACATTCCGCCGGCTCCCCGCGGGATGCCGCAGGTCGAGGTCTCCTTCGACATCGATGCGAACGGCATCCTCAACGTGTCGGCGAAGGATAAGGCCAGCGGCAAGGAGCAGAAGATCATCATCAAGGCCTCGAGCGGCCTGACCGAGGATGAGATCAAACGGATGGTGCGCGACGCCGAGTCGCATGCGGAAGAGGACAAGAAGTTCCGCGAGCTGGTGGATGTCCGCAACAAGGCGGACGGCATGATCCACACCGTCGAGAAGTCGGTGAAGGATCTCGGTGACAAGGTCGATGCGGGCGAGCGCGCGAAGGTCGAATCGGCCATCTCCGATCTGCGCACGGCGCTCAAGAGTGACGACAAGGGTGTGATCGAGAAGAAGACCGAGGCGCTTGCCCAGGCTTCCGGATCGATCGCGCAGAAGGCCTACACCGAGCAGGGCGGGGCGGATGCGGGCGCGGCCGGAGCGGCCGGCGCCTCTGCGGGAGCGCAGCCGGGTGGGGCCGCGGGCAAGGACGACGTCGTCGATGCCGAGTTCGAGGAAGTGAAGGACAAGAAGGCATCCTGATTCGAAGATCCGCGCGGGTCGGAGGGAGAAGAGTCCTTCCGACCCCCGCGCATTTATCTCCTTGCTATGCGAAGCTCGGCCTAGGTCTCGAGGGGTTGGGTCTGATCTACTGAGCGTATGTCTGAGAAGCGCGATTACTACAAGGTATTGGACGTCCCAAGGACGGCGACCGAGGCGGAGGTCAAGAAGGCTTATCGCCGCCTGGCGATGAAGTATCACCCCGACCGCAATCCTGACGACAAGGACGCGGAGGAGCGCTTCAAGGAAGCCAAGGAGGCGTGCGAGGTCCTGACGGACCAGCAAAAGCGCGCCATCTACGACCAGCACGGTCATGCCGGCCTGGAAGCCGCCGCCAACCGCGGCCGCGGTGGATTCGGCGCGGGCGATGCGTTCAGCGACATCTTCGGCGACGTATTCGGCGACATCTTCGGGGCCCGGCGTTCCGGCGGCCGCTCGCAGGCTTTCCGCGGCGCCGATCTGCGTTACGAATTGGAGCTCGACCTGAGTCAGGCCGTGTTCGGTCACGCGGTCGAGATCGAAGTCCCCAAACTCTCGGAATGCGAGACCTGCAAAGGCAGCGGCGCTGCCAAGGGCAGCACGAGCCACGCCTGCGACGGCTGCGGCGGCTCGGGCCAGGTGCGCATCTCGCAGGGCTTTTTCCAACTTCAACAAACCTGTCCCCGCTGCCGCGGAGCCGGGACGATCATCAAGAATCCCTGCGATACCTGCCTCGGACAGGGTCGCGTGCGGCGCACGAAGACGCTGGCTGTGAAGGTCCCGCCCGGCGTCGATTCCGGTGATCGCATCCGCCTGAACGGCGAGGGCGAGGCCGGCCGCAACGGTGGGCCGCCGGGCGATCTCTACGTCGAAATGGCGGTCAAGGAACACCCGATCTTCGAGCGCGAGGGTGAGCACCTGAGTTGCGAAGTGCCGGTCAGCTTTGCGACGGCCTCGCTCGGTGGCCAGGTCGACGTCCCGACACTCGATGGCGATGTGACGCTGAAGATTCCAGCCGAAACGCAGTCGGGCCGTGTCTTCCGTTTACGCGACAAGGGCGTCAAGCCGGTTCGCGGCGGGGCGCGCGGCGATCTGTTCTGCAAGGTGGTCATCGAGACGCCGGTCAATCTGTCGGTGGAGCAGAAGGAATTGATCCGCAAACTAGAAGAGACTCTGCGGCAGAACTCCACCAGGCATGCGCCGCGTGAGGAGGGATTCCTCGAGGGTGTGAAGCGCTTCTTCTCGAGTGCGCGAAATTGAGTCCCGCGCTGGCGTCGAGCCCGGTCGTTCGCGCTGCTGTCATCGGCATCAGCGGCCGAATGGGTCGTGCGATCGTGCGCGCCGCCGCCGAGACACAAGGTGAATTCTGCGTTGCCGCTGCGGTGGCATCCCCAACGAGTTCGACGATCGGCGCCGACGCCGGCGAACTCGCTGGCCTCGGCCACGCCGGCGTTGCCGTCACCGACGATCTCGCCGCGGCGCTCGCGCAAGCCGATGTGGCAATCGACTTCTCAAACGCTACTGCGACTGCCGGCAATCTTGCCGCGTGTGTGCAGGCTCGTAAGCCCCTCCTGATCGGTACCACCGGTTACGCGGCCGGCCTGGCCTCCGAATTCGATGCCGCCGCCAGGCAGATCCCGTTGCTGATCGCGTCGAACACGAGCGTGGGCGTCACGCTGCTGGCGGAGCTCGTGACGATTGCCGCCAAGGCAATGCCCGGGATCTTCGATGTGCAGATTGTCGAGGCCCACCACAGGATGAAGAAGGACGCCCCTTCAGGGACCGCCCTGACCTTGGGGAAGGCCGTCGAGGCGGTTCGTCCGGGGGCCGATGTCGGCTATGCCGTTGTCCGGGCTGGGGATATCGTCGGGGAGCACACGGTGTTGTTCGCCGGCCCTGGCGAGAGGCTTACCTTGAGCCACAGCGCGACCGATCGCGGGATCTTTGCCCGAGGTGCCGTCCGCGGCGCCGCCTGGCTCGCGGGCCGCTCGCCCGGGCGCTACGCGATGCGCGATGTTGTGCTATCGAAATCAGCTACTTAGAGGGGATTTCGTACAGTTCTTTGAGGATCTGTGGACTGTATGGCCGGCCGCATTATTCGTGGACACTCGCAGCCCGGAACCGTAAACTTTCCCCGTAATCCGAGTACGGGTTAGTCCATGCAAGGCGGGAGGATGTTCACAAGAACTCCTCCCGCTTTGTATATCTGCATGTCAGATTTTCGTGGACCCGCCCGTTGAGTTGAGAAAGGGGTTTTCTATAGTGAGCGTCACCGCGGTGCTGGCTCTGGCGGATGGGACGATCTTCCGCGGTCAGTCAATCGGAGCCAAAGGCAACACCACCGGCGAAGTCGTTTTCAATACTGCCCTCACGGGTTACCAGGAAATTCTCTCCGACCCGTCCTACGCCAGACAGATCGTCACCCTGACCTGTCCCCACATCGGCAACACGGGCACCACTCCCGAAGACCTCGAGTCCTCCCAGATCTACGCCGCAGGCCTGATCATCCGCGATCTGCCGATCGTGGCGAGCAACTGGCGCTCCAACGAATCCTTAAGCGAGTTTCTCGAGCGTGGTCGCGTCGTCGCGATAGCCGGAATCGACACGCGTCGCCTGACACGCGTGTTGCGTGAGAAGGGCGCGCAGGCCGGCTGCATCATGACCGGGGAGCAGGTCGACGAGGCTGCCGCGGTGAAGCTCGCGCGGAAGTTTCCCGGCCTGAAGGGCATGGACCTCGCGAAGGTCGTCACCACCAAGCGTGCGTATCAGTGGAACGACGGCACGGTCTGGCCCGACAGCAACCGGGGCCCGATCCGTCCGCATCAGCGACTGCACGTCGTTGCCTATGACTTCGGTGCGAAGCGCAACATCCTGCGTCTGTTCGCCGACTACGGTTGTCGCGTTACGGTCGTCCCCGCGCAGACCAGTGCCGAGGAAGTGTTGGGTCTGCAGCCAGACGGGATTTTCCTGTCCAATGGTCCCGGTGATCCGGAACCGTGCGATTACGCGATTGGCGCGACGCAATCCTTCCTGAAAACCGACCTGCCCGTGTTCGGCATCTGTCTCGGGCATCAGATCCTGGGACTGGCGGCGGGTGCCAAAACCGTGAAGATGAAATTCGGTCATCACGGGGCCAATCATCCGGTGCAGGACCTGGACTCGGGCCGCGTCTTCATCACCAGCCAGAATCATGGCTTCGCGGTCGATGAGGAGACGCTGCCGGGCAACGTCAAGACGACGCACCGCTCGCTGTTCGACGGCTCGCTGCAAGGCATCGCCTTCAAGGACCGCCCGGCGTTCAGCTTCCAGGGCCACCCCGAAGCGAGCCCCGGTCCGCACGACCTGAAACCGCTGTTCGAACGCTTCAATCACTTGATGTTGCGGCGGTTGCAGTCGCAGCTGAAGTTGGCCGAAGAAAATGCGCGGCGCTCCAAGCAGCCACCGCCGACGCCCACGGTGCCGCCGCCGTCTGGGGCAGCCCCGCCGGGGCCCCCGGGCTCGACGACGCCGCCAGGGGTCACGCCTCCATAGTTTCCGGCGGGGGCGTGCGCCCCCGCCCGATGTGTTTGAACCTTTGCGCGGGAAGCGCGCGATACGAACCATGCCCAAGCGAACTGACATCCAGACCATCCTGATCATCGGCGCCGGTCCCATCGTCATCGGCCAGGCGTGCGAGTTCGACTACTCCGGCGCCCAGGCCTGCAAGGCTTTGCGCGAAGAGGGTTATCGCGTCGTGCTGGTGAATTCCAACCCGGCGACGATCATGACCGACCCGGAGATGGCGGACGCCATCTACATCGAGCCGGTGAATTGGAAGACCGTCGCGCGAATCATCGAGAAGGAGCGGCCGGATGCGCTGTTGCCCACGATGGGCGGCCAGACGGCTCTCAACACGGCACTGGACCTCGTGCGTGAGGGCGTGCTCGAGAAGTACGAAGTCGAGCTGATCGCCGCCTCCCGCGCGGCCATCGACATGGCCGAGGACCGCGAGTTGTTCCGCAACGCCATGCGTGAGATCGGGCTCGAGACCCCGAAGTCCCAGATCGCGCGCAGTCTCGAGGAGGCGCTGCAGATCGCCGGTGAAGTCGGCTATCCGACCGTCATCCGGCCGTCCTTCACGATGGGTGGGTCGGGCGGCGGTATTGCCTACAATCGTGAGGAACTCGAGACGATCGTGCTGCGCGGCCTCGATGCCTCGCCGACGTGCGAGGTGTTGCTCGAGGAATCGGTGATCGGCTGGAAAGAGTTCGAGATGGAGGTGGTCCGCGACCACAAGGACAACTGCATCATCGTCTGCTCCATCGAGAATTTCGACGCGATGGGCGTGCACACCGGCGACTCCATCACCGTCGCGCCGGCCTTGACGCTGACCGACAAGGAATACCAGCGCATGCGCGATGCCTCCATCGCGGTGCTGCGCAAAATCGGTGTCGATACCGGCGGGTCGAACGTGCAGTTCGCCGTGAGCCCGAAGGACGGTCGGCTCCTGGTCATCGAGATGAATCCCCGCGTCTCGCGATCGTCGGCGCTGGCGTCCAAGGCGACCGGGTTTCCGATTGCGAAGGTCGCCGCGAAGCTGGCTGTCGGCTACACGCTCGATGAGCTGAAGAACGACATTACCGGTGGCGCGACGCCTGCCTCCTTCGAGCCTTCGATCGACTATGTGGTCACGAAGGTGCCGCGCTTTACCTTCGAGAAATTCCCGGCGGCGAACGACCGGCTGACCACGCAGATGAAGTCGGTTGGCGAGGTGATGGCGATCGGCCGCACATTCCAGGAGTCGTTGCAGAAGGCGCTGCGCGGCCTCGAGACGGGATTGGATGGCCTGAGCGAGCAGATCGTTTTGCCGCTCACCGAGGACACCGAGAGCAAGCTGGCGTACGAGTTGCGCTCACCCGGCGCCGACCGGTTGCTATATACCGCCGATGCGATGCGTGCCGGCTGGTCCATCGAGAAGATCGCAGGTCTGACGGGCATCGACCCCTGGTTCCTCGCCCAGTTGGAAGACCTCGTGCGTGAAGAGGGACTGATCAAAAGCCACGGGCTCGGCGCACTCAACGCCGACCGGCTGCGGCTCCTGAAGCGCAAGGGCTTCTCCGACAGGCGCCTTGCGACGCTGTTGGGCGTGGCCGAGAAAGTCATCCGCACCAAGCGTCACGAGTTGAGCGTGCGACCGGTTTACAAGCGGGTCGATACCTGCGCGGCCGAGTTCGCCACGTCGACGGCCTACATGTACTCCACCTACGAGGAGGAGTGCGAAGCGAACCCGACCGATCGCAAGAAGATCATGATTCTCGGCGGCGGTCCCAACCGTATCGGCCAGGGTATCGAGTTCGACTACTGCTGCGTCCATGCCGCCCTGCAACTGCGCGAGGACGGCTACGAGACCATCATGGTCAACTGCAACCCGGAGACGGTTTCTACCGACTACGACACTTCCGACCGGTTGTACTTCGAGCCGCTGACGCTCGAGGACGTGTTGGAGATCATGGACAAGGAGAAACCGGAAGGGGTGATCGTGCAGTTCGGCGGACAGACTCCGCTGAAGCTGTCGCGAGCGCTCGAGGCGGCCGGCGTGCCCATCATCGGGACTTCACCGGACTCCATCGACGTCGCCGAAGATCGCGAGCGCTTCCAGGCACTGGTCAAGACGCTCGGCCTCAAGCAACCGGCCAATGCGACCGCGCGCAACGAGGATCAGGCGGTCCTGCTCGCCCGCGAGGTGGGCTTCCCGCTGGTCGTGCGTCCGTCGTACGTCCTGGGGGGGCGGGCGATGGAGATCGTGTTCACCGAAGAGGATCTTCGCGCCTACATGACCCACGCGGTAAAGGTGTCCAACGACAGCCCGGTGCTGCTGGACCGCTTCCTGGATGTGGCTATCGAAGTCGACGTCGACGCGATCTGCGACGGCGAGGATGTGCTGATCGGCGGAATCATGGAGCACGTCGAGCAGGCTGGTGTTCACTCCGGCGACTCCGGGTGTTCGCTGCCGCCCAACAGCCTCACCCCGCAGATGCAGACCGAGCTGCGGGAGCAGACGCGCAAACTCGCGAAGGCCCTGAACGTCATCGGCCTGATGAACATCCAGTTCGCCATCCAGAACGGGGTGATCTACGTGCTCGAGGTGAATCCCCGAGCGTCGCGGACAGTGCCGTTCGTTTCCAAGGCCACCGGCCTGGCGTTGGCGAAGGTCGCTGCCCGGGTGATGACCGGCCGCAAGCTCAAAGATCTCGGGATGACGGAAGAGCGGGTGCCGGTTTACTACTCGGTGAAGGAAGCCGTCTTCCCGTTCACCAAGTTCCCCGAGGCCGATCCGATCCTCGGACCGGAGATGAAGTCGACGGGTGAGGTCATGGGGACGGGGCGCACGTTCGGCGAGGCGTACGCCAAGGCGCAAGCCGCCTCGGGCGTGACGTTGCCGCGCAAGGGGGTATGCTTCATCAGCGTCCGGGAAAGAGACAAGCCGGGGGCGGTGGGCCTTGCCCGTAAGCTGATCGAGCGTGGATTTGAGGTTTTAGCTACGGAAGGCACCGCGAAGGTTCTGACGGAAGCTGGCGTTGCGTGCCGAAGAGTGAATAAAGTGCGCGAAGGACGGCCGCACATCGTGGACATGATCAAGAACGATGAGATCGACCTTATCGTCAATTCGACGGAAGGTAAGCAGGCGATCCGCGAATCCAATTCCATACGGCGGGAGGCCGTGCACCGTCGCGTTACGTATTACACGACCCTCGCTGCGGGCCTCGCCACATGCGAAGCCCTCGACCACTTGGATGAGGTCGAGGTGAACCGCTTGCAGGATCTGCACAAAGAGGCCCTGAGGGCATGAAACGGACGCCGATGACGACGCGCGGCGCAGAGGCGCTGCGTTCCGAGCTCAAGCGCCTCAAAAGCGAGGCGCGGCCCACCGTGATCAAGGCAATCGCCGAGGCCCGCGGCCACGGGGATCTGTCCGAGAACGCGGAATACCACGCCGCTCGCGAGCAGCAGGGATTCATAGAGGGCCGGATCAACGAGATCGAGGCCAAGCTCTCGAATGCCGAGATCATCGACACGACCAAGCTCACCAATAACGGCAAGGTTGTGTTCGGCGCCGTGATCGAGCTCGAGGATCAGGACGGCGCTCGCGTCACGTACCAGATAGTCGGTGAGGACGAGGCGGACATCCGCGAGCGTCGCATCTCCATCACTTCCCCGATTGCCCGTGCTGTGGTGGGGAAGGCTGAAGGGGATGAGGTGGACGTGGCCGCGCCCGGTGGCATCAAATCCTATGAGATCGTTTCGGTCCGCTACGAGTAGCGGTCGGACCCCAGGCGCGCAGCACAACCATTAAGCATCCGGAATCAAGATCTTAGGAAGATCTTTTCGCGGCCTGTATAGGACCGCGACATTCCCGATCCGGTAGACCAGAGCGCTCGCCGTGCGCTGCGCGAGGTCCGTGAACACCGCATCCCGCGCCTCGCGATCCCCGCCCGGCGCTTTGACTTTAATCAGCTCGTGATCGTGCAGCGCACGATCCGTTTCCTTGGCCACCGCCTCGGTCAGTCCCTCGTTACCCAGGCGCACGATCGGCTTCAGCGGGTGGGCGAGGCCGCGCAGGTGTTTGCGCTGCTTTTCGGTCAGATTCAGCTCTTGTTTCAGGTTCATGCCGCACATTTTACGGCCGTCGGCCGGTCTATTGGACGGAACACGAGCGCTTTCGCGGCATTGGAGGGGTTGAAGGACCCTTTCTTGCCCTGATCAAGGCGGATAACGCTCGCGTCCGGACGGCCAAAACGCGAGATCTATTTGCTAGCTAAGGATTTCCTGATGGTGTAGGTTGGCCAGAGAGACCGATCAGTGAGACTGAGTCGAAACACGCCCCCCGTCGCTCTTTTCGGCCATCGCCCGCCTGCATCGCCTTGGAGTCGAGGTTAACCCTTGAACGATTTGACTAAAAACATCCTCCTGTGGGTCGTGATCGTACTGGTGCTGCTGGCGGTATTCAGCCGCTACATGCCCACGGTCGGACAGCCGGAGGAGGTCAAGTACTCCACCTTCCTGGACGACGTCAAAACCAACCGGGTCGATTCGGTGATCCTGCAGGGCGACATCATCAAGGGCACCCGCAAGGACAAGACGCAGTTCGAGACGTTCAATCCCGAGACCGACTACACCGCGCTGATCGGCACGCTCGAGAAGTCGAATGTCGCCATCGAGGGCCGTGCCCCGAAGCAGCCCAATTTCATGGTGCAGCTCTTCCTGCAGCTGGCGCCGGCGCTCCTGCTCATCGTTGTCTTCGTCTACATGCTGCGGCAGATGCAGGGTGCATCCGGGGGCCGTGGGGCCATGTCGTTCGGCAAGAGCCGCGCACGACTCCTGGGTGAAGATCAGGTCAACGTGACATTCGCGGATGTCGCGGGCGTCGACGAGGCCAAGCAGGAGGTCGCGGAAATCGTCGACTTCCTGAAAGATCCGGGCAAGTTCCAGAAACTTGGCGGCAAGATCCCGAAGGGCGTTCTCATGGTCGGTTCTCCCGGAACCGGCAAGACGCTGCTCGCGCGCGCAATCGCCGGCGAAGCCAAAGTACCGTTCTTCACCATTTCGGGTTCGGACTTCGTCGAAATGTTCGTCGGCGTGGGCGCCTCGCGTGTCCGCGACATGTTCGAGCAGGCCAAGAAGCACGCGCCCTGCATCATCTTCATCGACGAAATCGACGCTGTCGGTCGCCATCGTGGTGCCGGCCTCGGCGGTGGTCACGACGAGCGCGAACAGACTCTCAACCAGCTGCTGGTCGAGATGGACGGCTTCGAGGGTAACGAGGGCATCATCGTTATCGCTGCGACCAACCGTCCGGACGTGCTCGATCCGGCGCTGCTGCGCCCGGGTCGCTTCGACCGTCAGGTCGTTGTGCCGCTCCCGGACGTTCGCGGTCGCGAACAGATTCTCCGTGTTCACATGCGTCGTGTGCCGCTGTCCGACGACGTGAAGCCGGCGTTGATCGCGCGCGGGACTCCCGGGTTCTCGGGTGCGGATCTCGCGAACCTCGTCAACGAAGCGGCGTTGTTCGCCGCGCGTGCCAACAAGCGAATGGTCGGCATGGACGAGTTCGAGCGCGCGAAAGACAAGATCATGATGGGCGCCGAACGGCGCTCGATGGTGATGAGCGAGGCCGAGAAGAGGATGACGGCCTACCACGAGGCGGGCCATGCGATCGTCGGCATGACGGTCCCCGAGCACGACCCCGTATATAAGGTCACCATCATTCCGCGCGGCCGTGCCCTCGGCGTCACGCAGTTCCTGCCGGAGCAGGATCGGTATAGCTATTCGAAGCGTCGCCTCGAGAGCATGATCGCTTCGCTCTTCGGCGGCCGCATTGCCGAAGAGCTGATCTTCGGACCCGAGTCCGTGACGACCGGCGCTTCCAACGACATCGAGCGCGCGACCGAGCTCGCTCGCAACATGGTCACGAAGTGGGGTCTGTCCGACAAACTCGGACCGCTCACGTATTCGGAAGAGACGGGCGAAGTATTCCTGGGCCGCAGTGTCACGCAGCACAAACAGGTCTCGGACGTCACGGCTCACGCGATTGACGAGGAAGTCCGCCGAGTCATCGAGAACAACTATCAGACCGCGCGGAAGATTCTTGTCGACGGCAACGACAAGTTGCACGCGATGGCTGATGCGTTGATGAAGTACGAAACCATCGACGAAGAGCAGTTGAGAGACATCATGGCGGGCCGCACACCCAAGCCGCCTTCGGGTTGGGACGACTCCCTGTCGGGCGGCAACAAGCCGCCGAAGGCGCCTGCCGAGGGCCCGGCGGGTCCTCCGATCGGGTCTCCCGCGGGCCAACACTGAACTTACGCTGCGGCGATAAGACTCTCGATCTTGACCACCCCCACGTCATGGGGGTGGTCAATGTCACCCCAGACTCCTTTTCCGACGGCGGCCGGTTCTACGACACGGCGGCGGCTGTCGAGCACGGTCGTCAGCTCGAAGCCGAGGGTGCGGCCATCCTCGATATCGGCGGCGAATCGACCCGTCCGGGTGCTGCGGACGTCAGCATCGACGAGGAGCTCAGGCGAGTCCTTCCCGTCATCGAGCAGCTTCGCGCGGCAACGCGAGCTGTCATCTCCATCGACACCAGCAAGCCCGAAGTCATGCGGGCCGCCGTGGCGGCAGGCGCTGGTTTGATCAACGATGTACGCGCTCTGCGCGAGCCCGGCTCACTGGCCGTTGCTGCCCGGACGGGGTGTGCGATTTGCCTCATGCACATGCGGGGCGAGCCCCGCACGATGCAGCACAATCCGAGCTATCGTGACGTCGCGGGGGAGGTCAAAGCGTTCCTCGACGAGAGGGTCCTCGCCGCCAAGGCGTCCGGCATCGCTGCCGACCGAATCGTGATCGATCCCGGCTTCGGATTCGGGAAGACCCTGGATCACAATCTCGAGTTGTTGCATCGCTTGAGGGAACTGACCTCGGGGGACGTACCTTTACTGGCCGGCCTGTCCCGAAAATCGGTGATCGGGAAGCTGACCGGGCGGCCCGAGGGCGATCGGATCTACGGCAGCATCGCGCTGGCCGTCATTGCTTATCAGAATGGAGCGCGCATCATTCGCGCGCATGATGTTGCTGCGACGGTGGATGCATTGAAGGTTGCCGAGGCGGTAGCCGCGGCTGGCTGTTGCGCAAAGTGAGGGTTCACGTGGGTCGGACGTTCTTTGGTACCGATGGGCTCAGAGGCAAGGTGGGCGAGCCGCCCATGACGGTGGATTTTGCGCTGAACCTGGCAAGCGCCGCGGCGCGAGTGCTGGCTCCGAATGGCGGCACGGTGCTCATCGGTAAGGACACGCGAGTGTCCGGCTATATGTTTGAGTCAGCGCTCGAAGCAGGGTTCGTCGCTGCGGGCGTCAACGTCATGCTGATCGGACCTTTGCCCACGCCGGGCATCGCGTACATGACGCAGAAGTTCGGCTGCAACTTCGGCGTGGTGATCAGCGCCTCCCACAATCCCTTCGACGACAACGGCATCAAGTTCTTCGACGGCTCGGGCGCCAAGCTGTCCGACGAGCTCGAGGAGCGCATCGAAGCCGAGCTGCAGAATCCGCCGGTGACGGCCGCTTCCCGCAGCCTCGGTCGCGCGACCCGCGTGGACAGGTCCCGTTCGACCTACCAGGAGTTCTGCGCCTCGACACTGCCTGCCGGAGTCGATCTTTCAGGTTTGAAAATAGTAGTGGATTGCGCGAACGGCGCTGCCTACAAGGTGGGGCCGAGAGTGCTTGCCGATCTTGGCGCCGAGATCGTGCCGATCGGCTGCTCGCCCAACGGCCGCAACATCAACGACGGCTGCGGCTCAACGGCTCCCGACTTGCTGCAACTGACGGTCCCCGGAGTGCGCGCGCACGTGGGCGTGGCCCTCGACGGCGACGGAGACCGGTTGGTGATGGTCGATCACCTCGGTCGCATCGTCGACGGTGACCAGTTGCTGTACGTCATTGCGCGCTCGCGAAAGGATGAAGGGACTCTGAAAGGTCCCGTCGTCGGCACCGTGATGAGCAACCTGGGCCTGGAAATCGCGCTGCGCGAGCAGGGGATCGAGTTTCAGAGGGCTGCGGTCGGCGACCGTTACGTGCTGGCGCTGATGCGCGAGACAGGTGGGATCATCGGTGGCGAGACTTCGGGTCACATTTTGTGTCTCGATAGAACCACCACCGGCGATGGCATCGTCAGTGCGTTGCAGGTCCTTTCGGTGATCAAGCGCACCGGCCGCACGCTCGCGGAGCTGTCCTCCGGGATGCGGCGGTTTCCCCAGGTATTGCTGAATGTGAAGGTTGCCAACCGGTTCGACCCGTCAAAGGTGGTCTCGGTCCAGGACGCGGTTAAGAGCATAGAAAAGCGAATGGCCGGGGAGGGGCGGGTCGTCTTGCGGGCCTCCGGCACCGAGCCCGTTATCCGGGTCATGGTTGAGGGTCGGGACGAGGGCAATACACGGAAGGCCGCCCAAGAGCTGGCCGAAGTCGTCAAGGCAGCCGCCACCGGGTGAGTCGCCCGGGCGGCCTGCGGTGTGGCCGTGCGTTGCACCGCCCCCGAAGCGCCGCTATGATCCGCGCCCCTTGATTCATTGGGCGAAATTCGGCGCAGCCGATTTCGCCGGAAATCAGCACAGCAGCTTCGTTCAGCGGCCGGCAAAACGCGTGAGTTTTGCCGGCGAAGTGCCGGATGGGCAGTTGCGCCTCTTGCTGGAGCCCGCGCCATGCGCCGCCCTGTCGTCGCCGGAAACTGGAAAATGCACGGATCCCGCGCTGAAAACGCGCGGCTGGTCGAGGCTGTGATCGCCAATTACCCGGCGAACCCGGGAGCGGATTGCGTGATCTGCCCGCCCTGCGTGTACCTGCAGGAGGTGGGCAGGCTGCTGCGGGACTCGTCGATCGGCAAGGGTGACATCAGGCTCGGTGCCCAGGACGTTTGCGCGGAGACCCACGGTGCTTTCACCGGCGAGGTGTCGGCGGCGATGCTCAAGGACGTCGGCTGCGAGTACGTGATCGTGGGTCACTCCGAGCGACGTATGCTGTACCGCGAGAGCGACCAGCTAGTGGCGCGGAAGTTTGCTGCCGCGTGCCATGCGAAAACGCTGATCCCGATTCTCTGCGTGGGCGAGCAGCTGCCGGACCGCGATGCGGGTCGGACGCATGAGGTCGTCGCGCGACAGCTGGATGCCGTGCTCGAGCTGTGCGGGCCAGCCTCGTTGGAAAGTGGACTGGTCGCGTACGAGCCTGTCTGGGCGATCGGAACGGGCCGAAATGCCACGCCCGAGCAGGCGCAGGACGTCCATGCCTTCATCCGTCAACGGATTGCTGCCCGGGATGCTAAAATCGCCGCCGCTACCCGGATCCTCTATGGCGGCAGCGTGAAGGCCGGGAATGCGGCGGAGCTGTTTGCCATGCCCGACGTCGACGGCGGTCTGATCGGCGGCGCCTCGCTCAAGGCGGATGAATTTCTGGCCATTCTCGGCGCAACCCGCCGGGCGTAGGTCTCAAGGTTTTTGGAATGCACATCGTTCTCACCATCGTTCAGGTAGTCGCCTCGATCTCGATCATCGGGCTCGTTCTGCTCCAGCGCGGTAAAGGCGCGGACGCGGGAGCGGGTTTCGGTGCCGGCGCCTCGGGCACCGTTTTCGGTGCCAAAGGCGCGACGACCGCACTGTCCCGGGCGACCGCTATTTTTGCCGCGATCTTCATGGTCAACAGCCTGGCGCTGGCCTACATGGGCACGCGCGCCGCGGCGGAGCAGCCGAAGGGGCTGCTGGATCAGGCCGTGATACCGGACACAAACACGAAGAAGGGCGCGAATCCCGCGGGAGGAGTTCCAGCTCCCACGACGACCGTGCCGTCGACGACGAGCGCGCCGCCGCCAAGCGGCGCTGCTCCGGCGCAGGCACCCGCGACCGGTTCGCCCGCGACTGGAAATGCAGCGCCGGCTCCTGTCGCGCCTTCGAGTTCGCCGGCTGCACCTGCGGCGCCGACGCCTGCGGCCCCCGCGAAGTAGCAGCGGCGCACGAAGTAGCAACGGACAGAACAGTTTTCTTTAGAGTTTCACTGACCGCCGACGTGGTGGAATTGGTAGACACACTAGCTTGAGGGGCTAGCGCCGCAAGGTGTGCGAGTTCGAATCTCGCCGTCGGCACCACCGTATTGTTGATTGGGTGAAAGTCGCCTATGGCGCTTTCACGGGATACAATAGGGCGATTTTTGTGAGGGGCAGGCCACGAAGGTCTGCCTTTTTTACGACTGTGGGAGGCTCCCCCGCCGCGGACGGTCCATAAAGATGCTGATCAACTATCTGCCGATCCTGATTTTCCTAGGGATAGCCACCGCGCTCGCCCTGCTGCTGCTGACGCTAGGGACCGGCATCGGCAAATTCTTCTCCCGCCAGCACGACGATCCGGCCAAGCGCTCGCCGTACGAATGCGGCTTCGAGGCCTTCGAAGAGACGCGCATGAAGTTCGACGTGCGCTACTACCTGGTGGCGATCCTGTTCATCGTGTTCGATCTCGAGATCGCCTTCCTGTTTCCGTGGGCCGTCGCGCTCAACAAGCTGGGCCTGTTCGGCCTGATCGCGATGGGAATCTTCCTCGCCATCCTCGTTGTGGGCTTCATCTACGAGTGGAAGAAAGGGGCGCTGGAGTGGGATTAGACGCAGCCGAGGCAGAGAGCTTTTCGCAAAAGGGGTTCGTCACCACCCAGGTCGACAACCTCGTGAATTGGGCCCGAACGGGGTCCCTGTGGCCGATGACATTCGGGCTTGCCTGCTGTGCGGTCGAGATGATGCACGCGGGCGCCTCGCGGTATGACCTGGACCGCTTCGGTGTCGTGTTTCGCCCGAGTCCGCGTCAGTCCGACGTGATGATCGTCGCCGGCACGCTGGTAAACAAAATGGCTCCCGCGCTGCGTAAGGTCTACGACCAGATGGCAGAGCCTCGCTGGGTCATCTCCATGGGATCGTGCGCGAACGGCGGTGGCTACTACCACTACTCGTACGCCGTCGTCCGTGGCTGCGACCGAATCGTTCCAGTCGACGTGTACGTGCCTGGCTGTCCCCCGACGGCCGAGGCGCTCGTCTACGGCATCATCCAGCTGCAGAAGAAGATCGCGCGGACCAGCACCATCGCGCGTCAGAAGACTTAGGTCCTAGCCCCGTCGGAGAACCAGACAGTCCATGCAAGCTTTGTCAGAACGGGTGGAGTCGCTCCTCGGAAGCTCCGTGCGCCGGCTGCCCTCGCTGCCTTCCGAGGTGGCTTACGAGGTCGATGCGGACAACCTGCTGCAGGTCTGCAAGACCCTCCGTGATGCCCCGGAATTGAAGTTCGAAATCCTGATCGATGTGGCCGGCGTGGACTATCTCCACTATGGCCGGGACGAATGGCAGACGCTGTCAGCCACCAACACCGGATTCAGCCGCGGCCGTGTCGCCCGCAGCGACAGCCCCGATCCGACGATGCCGGGCCGCTTTGGCGTCGTGTATCAACTGCTGTCGATCACCAACAACCAGCGGGTGCGCCTGCGGACGAAGTGTCCCGACACCAACGATCCGGTCGTCGACTCCGTCATCGAGATCTGGGCGAGCGCCAACTGGTTCGAGCGCGAGGCGTTCGATCTGTTCGGCATCATCTTCCGCGGCCATCCGGATCTGCGGCGCATCCTCACCGACTACGGCTTCATCGGGCACCCGTTCCGCAAGGACTTCCCGTTGATCGGAAACGTCGAGGTGCAGTACGACGCCCAGAAGAAGCGTGTCGTCTATCAGCCGGTGAGCATCGTCCCGCGTGTGTTGGTGCCGAAGGTCATCCGGCACGACAACCGCTATGACACGGCGCTCCGCGATACGCCCTCGAAGGAGGTCCGGTAATGGCCACCGAAATGCGAGGTAATGACGTCGGGTCCGCGAAGGAAATCCGCAACTACACGATGAACTTCGGCCCGCAGCACCCTGCGGCGCACGGCGTGTTGCGTCTGGTGCTCGAGCTCGATGGTGAGGTGATCCAGAAAGCAGACCCGCATATCGGCCTTCTGCACCGGGGCACCGAGAAGCTCGCCGAATCCAAGCCGTTCAACCAGTCGATCGGCTACATGGATCGCCTCGACTACGTGTCGATGATGTGCAACGAGCACGCGTACGTGATGGCGATCGAGAACCTTCTCGGCATCACGCCGCCGGAGCGCGCGCTTTACATCCGCACGATGTTCGATGAAGTCACCCGAGTGCTGAACCACCTCATGTGGTTGGGCGCTCACGGTCTCGATATCGGCGCCATGACTGTCTTTCTCCTTTGCTTCAAAGAGCGTGAGGAGTTGATGGATGTTTACGAGGCGGTGTCGGGCACGCGCATGCATGCCACGTACTACCGTCCGGGCGGCGTCCATCGCGATCTGCCCGACACGATGCCGAGGTACCAGGCCTCGAAGTGGCGCTCGCAGAAAGCGGTCGACAAGCTCAATGAAGCCCGCTCCGGCTCGATGCTGGACTTCATCCAGGCGTTCACCGATCGCTTCCCGAAGGCGATCGACGATTACGAGACGCTGCTGACCGACAACCGCATCTGGAAGCAGCGCACCGTCAACATCGGTGTCGTCAGTCCCGAGCGCGCGATGCAGCTGGGTTTCTCCGGCGCCATGCTGCGCGGCTCGGGCATCGCCTGGGACCTGCGTAAGAAGCAACCCTATGCGATGTACGATCGGATGGATTTCGACATCCCGGTGGGCACCAACGGCGATTGCTACGACCGGTATCTGGTGCGCGTGGAGGAGATGCGGCAGTCCAACCGCATCATCCGCCAGTGCATCGACTGGCTGCGCAAGAACCCCGGTCCCTCCATGGTCGACGATCGCAAGGTCCGCGCGCCGCGGCGCGAGCGGATGAAAGACGACATGGAATCGCTGATCCATCACTTCAAGTTCTTCACCGAAGGCTACGAAGTGCCGGAAGGCGAGACCTATGCCGCCATCGAGGCGCCCAAGGGCGAGTTCGGCATCTATCTGATCTCGGACGGCGCCAACAAACCCTATCGCCTCAAGGTCCGGGCCCCCGGCTTTGCGCACCTCGCGGCGCTCGAGGAGATGTCGCGAGGGCACATGCTCGCCGACGTCGTGGCGGTGATCGGAACTCAGGACATCGTTTTCGGGGAAGTGGACCGTTGAGCACTGAAATCAAACCCGGCGCAGACAGCAAGATCCATCTGCTGTCCGAGCACACCCGCCACGAGATCGAGCATTGGGTCGCCAAATTCCCGCCGGGGCGGCAGCGCTCGGCGTGCATCTCAGCCCTGCGCGCCGCGCAGGAGCAGAACAACGGCTTCCTGACATCCGACCTCATGGACGCGGTAGCGGAATACCTGAAGTTGCCACCGATCCAGGTGTACGAGGTGGCGGCGTTCTATTCGATGTTCGAGACGCACCCGTGCGGCCGGCATCACGTCAGCATCTGCACGAACATCTCGTGCATGTTGAACGGTGGCGAGGAACTCGTTGCGCACGCCGAGAAAAAGCTCGGCATCAAGCTCAACGAGAGCACCCCCGACGGGCGCATCTTCCTCAAACGGGAAGAGGAGTGCCTCGCAGCCTGCACCGGGGCACCGATGATGATGGTCGACCATGTCTTCCACGAATGGCTGACCCCGGAAAAGCTCGACAAGATTCTGGATGACCTGCCATGAGCTACCCGCAGGAAAAGATGAACCTGGTTCTGTTCGAGTCCCGGCATCTCGAACGCCCCTGGACCCTCGAGACCTACCGCAAGATCGGCGGGTATGAGGTCTGGGAGAAGATGCTGCGCGAGAAGCCGACGCGCGATTCGGTCATCGACGCCGTCAAGGCTTCCGGACTCAGGGGCCGCGGCGGCGCGGGCTTCCCGACCGGGACCAAGTGGAGCTTCATGCCCCGCAACTCCCCGGTACAGAAGTATCTCGTCTGCAACTCGGACGAGAGCGAGCCGGGCACCTGTCACGATCGCGACATCCTGCGGTACAACCCGCATGCGTTGATCGAAGGTCTCGCAATCGGCGGCTACGCCACCAACAGCACCGTGGCTTACAACTATATCCGCGGCGAGTTCCTCGGCGAGCCCGTACCGCGTTTCGAGGCCGCCCTCGAGGAAGCCTACAAGGCCGGCCTGCTCGGCAAGAACGTCATGGGCTCCGGCGTCGACATGGACATCCTCACGTTCGTCGGCGCGGGCGCTTACATCTGCGGCGAAGAGACCGCGCTGCTGAATTCGCTCGAAGGTCAGACCGGCAAGCCGCGCTTCAAGCCGCCGTTTCCGGCGAACTTCGGCCTCTATGGCGCGCCGACGACGATCAACAACACGCAGAGCTTCGCTTCCGTACCCACGATTCTGCGCAAGGGTCCGCAGTGGTTCGCGGAGTTGGGGCCGAAGAACTCCGGTGGAACGGTGATCTTCTCGATCTCCGGTCACGTGGCCAAGGGCGGTAACTTCGAGGTTCCGCTTGGGATCCCGTTCCGCGATCTGCTCGAGCTGGCCGGCGGCATGAAGGGCGGCCGCAAGCTGAAGGCCGTGATTCCCGGGGGCTCCTCGGTTCCGGTCGTGCCGGGCGACATCATGATCAACACCAACATGGACTACGACTCGGTGAAGGCAGCGGGTTCCGCGCTCGGGTCGGCTGCCGTCATCGTCATGGACGAGACGACCTGCATGGTGAAGGTGTTGGAGCGGCTCTCGCGCTTCTACATGTCCGAGTCCTGTGGCCAGTGCACGCCGTGTCGCGAAGGCACCGGCTGGATGAATCGCCTGCTGAAGCGGGTGCTGGCAGGGGAGGCGCGGCGCGAGGAGCTGGGCCTGCTGTTGGATGTGGCCAATCGCATCGAAGGTCACACGATCTGCGCGTTGGGGGATGCAGCGGCCTGGCCGGTGCAGAGCTTCCTCAAGCACTACAAGCACGAATTTGAGTACATGATCGACCACGGTGGACGCAGCATCGTTGCGGACCAGCTCGGCGCGAAGGCAGCGTGATGGCAATGACAAACACCCCGCGGCGGGTCTACTGACATGGCTGATGAATTCGTCGATATCGAGATCAACGGGGTTCCGGTCAAGGCGCCGAAAGGCGAGATGATCATTCGCGTGACCGATGCGCACGGGGCCTACGTGCCGCGGTTCTGCTATCACGACAAGCTGTCCATCGCGGCCAACTGCCGCATGTGCCTGGTCGAGGTGGAGAAGGCCCCCAAGCCGCTGCCGGCCTGCGCCACTCCCGTCGCGCCGGGAATGAAGATCTTCACCAAATCCCCGCGTGCCATCGGCGCCCAGCGCGCGACCATGGAATTCCTGCTCATCAACCACCCACTCGACTGCCCGATCTGCGATCAGGGCGGAGAGTGCGAGCTGCAGGATCTGGCGGTGGGGTTCGGCCGCGACATTTCCCGCTACCACGAGCGCAAGCGGTCCGTGCAGGACGAGAATCTCGGCCCGCTCATCGCCACCGACATGACCCGCTGCATCCACTGCACGCGTTGCATCCGTTTCACGGATGAGATCGCGGGCATTCAGGAGCTGGGGATGATCGGGCGGGGCGAGCAGATGAAGGTGCGCACCTACATCGAGCAGACCGTCCACCACGAGCTGTCGGGCAATGTGATCGATCTGTGCCCGGTCGGCGCCCTCGTGTCGAAGCCGTATCGTTTCAGCGCCCGCGCCTGGGAGATGAGCTCCCATCCGCTGATCTCGCCGCATGACGGGGTGGGCACGAATCTGTTCGGGCACGTGTTGCGCGGCAGGTTGATGCGTGTCGTTCCGCGTGAGAACGAGGCCATCAACGAGACCTGGATCGCCGACCGCGACCGTTTCAGCTACGAAGCCGTTTATAGCCACGAGCGGGTCGAGAAGCCTTTGGTCCGCGAAGGCTCCGTGTGGGTCGAGACCGATTGGGAGTCGGCGCTTGCGAAGGCCGCCACGGGGTTGAAGTTGCGCGCCAAGGACCTGGGGGTCCTCGCCAGCAACACGAGCACCCTCGAGGAGCTGTACCTCGCCGGGCGCCTCGCGCGTGGACTCGGAACCAACAACATCGATCACCGTCTGCGGCAGCGCGACTTCCGCGACCAGAGCGCCGATCCGGCTTTCCCGAATCTCGGCATGCAGATCGCGGCCGTCGAGTCCTTGAATTCGTTACTGGTGGTCGGCGCCAATCTGCGTCGCGAGGTGCCGATTCTGGCGCATCGAGTGCGCAAAGCCGCTCGCAAGGGCGCGAAGGTCGCGCTGTTGAACCCAGCACGCTTTCCGTACCTGTTCCCGGTGGCTGCTGACATCGTGGCGCCGCCGGCCCAGCAGGTCGCGGAGCTCGCAGCGATTCTGGCAGCAGTGGCCGAGGCTACCGGCAAGACCGTTCCGGATCATGTTTTGACGGCATCCCGCGATGCGCGTGTCGAGGACTCGCACAAGGCCGTCGCGGCTGCTCTGACGACTGGCGAAAAGCGGGCTGTCTGGGTTGGTGCTCTCGCATTGCGTCATCCGTCCTATGCGGACATTCGCTCGCTGGCATCCGCCATCGCGGATCTGGCCGGTGCTTCCTTCGGGACGTTGGCGGAAGGCGGTAACGCCGCGGGTGCCTATCTCGCCGGTGCGGTGCCCCATCGCCAGGCAGGCGGCACGGCTGTCGGGGAGCCGGGACTCTCGGCGGCGGACATGCTGCGCCACACGCAGAAGGCGTATTTGCTGGTCGGCGGCCTCGAGCCTTGGCTGGATGATCCCGAGGCGGCGAAGGCGCTGTCCAAAGCCGAGTTCGTCGTTGCGGTGACTCCGTTCGCGAACGATGCGCTGAAGAAGGTTGCTCACGTCGTGCTGCCGGTCGGCACTTTCGCCGAGACCTCAGGCACGTACGTGAACCTCGAGGGAACCTGGCAGAGCCAGACAGGCGCGGCGCAGCCCGTTGGCGAGTCGCGCCCGGCTTGGAAGGTGCTGCGCGTGCTGGGCAACCTGATGGACCTGGCCGGCTTCGACTACGTCTCCTCCGAGGATGTGCGCGGGGAGTTGAGGAAACTCTGCGGGGAGTCCGCATTGGCCTCTTACAAGGGCGGCCATCGTGTCACCCAGCTTCGCGCGACTGGCGAGGCCTCGGTGATCGACGTGCCGATGTATCAGACCGACGCGTTGGTGCGCCGTGCACCGTCGCTGCAAAAAACACGAGAAGGCCGTTCTGCGGCCGCGACGTACTGACGTAAGGACGAAAGACCGCGGTGGATACTCTTTCATCCCAATGGGCAGCCCTGCCTGAAGTGACGCGCAGCACGATCATCGCGACGGGCTGGATCCTGGCTATCACCGTCGTGCTGATCATCTCCGTCGCGTTGCTGACGCTGTGGGAACGCAAGGTGATCGGGTGGATGCAGCTACGCCGCGGACCTAACCGGGTGAAGCTCTTCGGTTTGTTCCCCGGTGTGGGGCAACCCTTCGCGGACGTGGTGAAGCTCCTCACCAAGGAAATCGTAATCCCGGCGAAGTCCAACCGGTTCCTGTTCTGGATCGCGCCCATGATCGCGTTGATCCCGGCCTTCGCGGCCTGGGCGGTCATCCCGTTGTCGCCCGAGGTCGTCGTATCGAAGGCCGACGCAGGGCTGTTGTACTTGCTGTCGTTGACGTCGATGGGCGTTTACGGGGTCATCATTGCCGGTTGGGCGGCCAACTCGAAGTACGCTTTCCTCGGGGCGATGCGCTCGGCAGCGCAGATGGTGGCGTATGAAATTGCCATGGGCTTCGCGCTGGTGGGCGTGCTGATGGCCTCGCGTAGCTTGAATCTCGGGCAGATCGTTCACGGCCAGGCCGGCGGGCTGCTGTCCTGGAACTGGTTCTGGCTGTTCCCGCTGTTCGTCGTCTATTTCATCTCCGGCGTTGCTGAGACCAACCGTGCGCCGTTCGACGTGGCGGAAGGCGAGTCGGAAATCGTCGCCGGCTTCCACGTCGAGTATTCGGGCATGGCGTTCGCGCTGTTCTTCCTGGCCGAATACGCCAACATGATCCTGATCTCGGCCCTGACCGCCGTGTTCTTCTTCGGGGGCTGGCTGTCGCCGTTCGACGGGTATCTGCCGGCGGACTCGTTCCTGGCCCACCCGGGCTTCTTTTGGCTGGGCGCGAAGATTTTCGTCTTCCTGTTCCTGTTCCTGTGGTTCCGCGCCACCTTCCCGCGCTATCGCTATGACCAGATCATGCGCCTCGGATGGAAGGCGCTGATTCCGGTCACGATCGTGTGGATCGTGGTCGAAATGGTGATGGCCGCCTACAAAATCGGCCCCTGGGCGCACTCATGAATTTTTTCAAGACCTTTCTGCTGCCGGAGTTGTTGAAGGGCCTGGCCGTCACGGCCAAGACTTTCGTCAGCCCGAAGTACACGCTGAACTATCCGGAAGAGAAGACGCCGCAGTCGCCCCGTTTCCGCGGGCTTCACGCGCAGCGCCGTTATGCCAACGGTCAGGAGCGCTGTATCGCATGCAAGTTGTGCGAGGCGGTGTGTCCGGCCGTCTGCATCACGATCGATTCGGAAGTGGCGCCGGACGGCACTCGCCGGACGACGCGCTACGACATCGACCTGTTCAAGTGCATCTACTGCGGCTTCTGCGAGGAAGCCTGCCCGGTCGATGCCATCGTTCTCACCCGCATCCACGAGTACCACATGGAGAACCGGGGCGAGAACATCATGAGCAAGGACAAGCTCCTCGCCGTTGGCGAGCGCTACGAAGCGATGATCGCGCAGGACAAGGCCGCGGACGCGCCGTACAGATGAACCAACCAGGCAGGCCACAAAAACCACGCTTTTTGTGGCCGGAAACGCAGCTGATGTCCGCACAAACGCGCCAGGAGCGCGTTTGGACGACCGGAGGTCGGCCCGCAGGGTGCCGTCCAGGGATGGACAGGCACAGCGCGCCGCAGGCGCCTTTTGCCAATGAATCAGGGGTGTGCCGCCGTGCTGGTTGAGGCTCTGTTCTATATTTTCTCCACGATCCTGGTGGCCGCGGCGCTGGGCGTCATCATTGCGCGCAACACGGTCTACTGCGCGCTGTCGTTGGTGCTGTGCTTCGTGACCTCGGCGGCGATCTGGTTGCTGGTGGAAGCCGAGTTCCTGGCGGTCGTGCTGATCCTGGTCTACGTCGGCGCGGTGATGGTGCTGTTCCTCTTCGTCGTCATGATGCTCGACGTCAACCTCGAGGAGCTGCGTGAGGGGTTCGTCAAATACGCCTGGTTGGGCTGGATCACCGCGGCCGCGGTGATCGTCGAGATCGTCGGCGTCATCTGGGTCAAGGGCCTGGGAGTCGATGTCAGCAGGGCGCCCGTGCCGACCGCGGTGGATTACAGCAACACCCGTGAGCTGGGTGAGATCCTGTACACCAAGTACGCCTACCCGTTCGAGCTCGCCGCGGTCCTGTTGCTGGTGGCTATCGTCGCCGCCATCGCGTTGACCATGCGCAAGCGGCCGAACTACAAGGTGCAGGACATCAACGCTCAGGTTGCCGTGCGCGCTCAGGACCGCGTCCGCATCATCAAGATGGCATCAGAAAAACGACCGGCAACCACTTCGGGCGACGCTCCGGCGCCGCAGGCGGAGAAGCCGACATGATTACCCTCGCTCAGATGCTCACGCTGTCGGGCATTTTGTTTGCCCTCGCCGTGGCAGGGATTTTCCTGAACCGCAAGAACGTCATCGTGCTGCTGATGTGCGTCGAGCTGCTGCTGCTCGCCGCGAACTTCAATTTCATCGCGTTCTCGCGCTTCCTCGGGGACATTCACGGCCAGGTGTTCGTCTTTTTCGTGCTCACCGTGGCCGCCGCCGAGTCGGCGATCGGGCTCGCGATCCTCGTCGTGCTGTTCCGCGAGCGGCGCAGCATCAACGTCGAAGACCTGAATACGCTGAAGGGCTGAAGCGAACATGAATCCGACCCTGCTGCTCGCCATCCCTTTGCTGCCGCTGATCGCCGCCGTGGCCGCGGGACTGTTCGGCAAGTTCATCGGTCGCGCGGGCTCGCACACCCTCACCATCCTGGGTGTGGCGATCTCCTGCGGCCTGTCGCTGTACGTGCTGAAGGGACTGGTCTGGGACGGCGTGCCCGTCTACGACGCTTCCGTCTACACCTGGGCCGTTTCCGACGGCGTCAAGATGGACGTCGGCTTTCTGGTCGATCGCCTCAGTGCGCTGATGATGTGCGTGGTGACCTTCGTGTCGCTGTGCGTCCACATCTACACCATCGGCTACATGCACGACGACGAGGGTTACACCCGCTTCTTCAGCTACATCTCGTTGTTCACCTTCTCGATGCTCATGCTCGTGATGTCGAACAACTTCATGCAGTTGTTCTTCGGCTGGGAGGCCGTGGGCGTCGTTTCGTATCTGCTGATCGGGTTTTGGTATACCCGGCCGAGTGCCATTTTCGCGAACATGAAGGCCTTCCTGGTCAACAGGGTGGGTGACTTCGGGTTCGTGCTCGGTATCGCGGGAGTGGCGTATTACACGAACTCGATGTCGTACGCGGACGCGTTCGCGGCAGCTCCCAAGCTCGCGCACGCGATGCTGCCGATTACCTCCACGAGCAGTGTCGCGTCGCTGACCCTGATCTGTATCTGCCTGTTCATCGGCGCGATGGGCAAGTCGGCCCAAGTGCCTCTGCACGTGTGGCTGCCCGACTCGATGGAAGGCCCTACACCCATCTCGGCGCTGATCCACGCCGCGACGATGGTGACTGCCGGCATCTTCATGGTGGCCCGCATGTCGCCTCTGTTCGAGTACTCGGAAGCAGCGATGTCCTTCGTTCTGGTCATCGGCGCTACGACCGCGTTCTTCATGGGTTTGCTGGGTGTCGTGAACAACGACATCAAGAGGGTGGTCGCGTACTCCACGCTTTCACAGCTCGGTTACATGACAGTCGCGTTGGGCGTATCGGCCTACAGCGCGGCGATCTTCCACCTGATGACTCATGCCTTCTTCAAGGCGCTGCTGTTCCTTGCCGCCGGCTCGGTGATCATCGGAATGCACCACGAGCAGGACATGCGCAAGATGGGCGGTCTTGCGAAGTACATGCCCATCACAGCCGTGACCTGCTGGATCGGCTCGCTGGCGTTGATCGGAACTCCGTTCTTCGCGGGGTTCTATTCGAAGGACGCCATCATCGAGGCTGTAGGGGAGTCCCATCGCTGGGGAGCCACGTACGCCTACTGGTGTGTGTTGGGCGGCGTGTTCGTGACGTCGCTGTACACGTTCCGCATGCTCTTCATGACCTTCCACGGAACTGAGAGATTCAGGAACGTGGAGCACGGGCATGGCGCGCACGATGAACCCAGCCATGATGACGACCACGCGCATGACGACCACGGTCATCACGATGACCACGGCCATGGTCACGGGTCCGTTGAGCCCCATGAGAGTCCGGCGGTCGTTACCATCCCGCTTATTGCCCTCGCCATTCCTTCCATCGTGATCGGCTTCCTGACTGTGGGCGCCGTGCTGTACGGCGGCTACTTCGGCGACGCAATCAAGGTCCTCGAGAAGAACGACGTGCTGCGCGAGATGGCCGCCGGGTTCCACGGACCTGCTGCAACCGCACTGCACGGCTTCCTGCAGCCGCCGTTCTGGCTTGCTGCGGCAGGTGTGTTCTGCGCGTGGCTGTTCTTCCTGAAGATGCCCTCGCTGGCCGACAGCTTCGAGAAGGCTCTCAGCGGCGTGAAGAAGATACTGGTCAACAAGTACTACTTCGACTGGTTCAATGAGAACGTCATATCGGCTCTGACTCGTGGCATCGGCTCGGGGCTGTGGAAGGTCGGAGATCAGGCTCTGATCGACGGCGCTCTGGTGAACGGAACGGCCCACACGATCGGGTGGCTCGGCAGTGTCGTCCGCCGCGTTCAGAGCGGTTACCTGTATGCGTACGCATTCTGGATGGTCATCGGCCTCGCAGTGTTGCTGGGCTGGTTCTTCATTCGCGCCTAGCTGATAAGCGGTCACACAACAATGCAAGGTCTCCTGTCCACGCTGATCTGGCTGCCCATCGCTGCGGGCGTGCTCGCGCTGATCCTGGGCGATAGCAAGGTAAGCGCCGTGCGGTGGCTGGCGCTTGGCGCATCCCTCCTGACCCTGATCCTGTCGCTGCCGCTGTGGACCGGCTTCCACACCGATACGGCATCGATGCAGTTCGTCGAGAAGCTGGAGTGGATCCCACGCTTCAAAGCGTTCTACGCCCTTGGCGTGGACGGCATCTCGATGCCCCTCGTTGTCCTGACTGCGTTCATGACGGTGCCGGTGATCATCGCGGCCTGGACCGTCATCGAGAATCGCCCCTCGCAGTACTTCGCGGCCTTCCTGATCATGGAAGGGCTGATGATCGGGGTGTTTTCGGCGACCGACGCGCTCCTGTTCTACTTCTTCTGGGAAGCCATGCTGATTCCGATGTTCCTCATCATCGGTATCTGGGGCGGCCCACGGCGCGTCTACGCGACGATCAAGTTCTTCCTGTACACGTTCCTCGGCTCGGTGTTCATGCTCGCCGCGCTGATCTACATGTACGTCAAAGCGGGTGACTACTCGATTGCCAGCTTCCACGCTCTGCCGCTTACGCTCGGCGAGCAGCGTTGGATATTCGTAGCCTTCTTCCTGGCGTTCGCCGTGAAGGTCCCGATGTGGCCGGTCCACACGTGGTTGCCTGACGCACACGTCGAAGCACCCACAGGCGGTTCGGTCATCCTGGCGGCCATTATGCTGAAGATGGGTGGCTACGGCTTCCTGCGGTTCAGTCTGCCAATCGCGCCGGACGCGAGCCGCAGTCTGGGAATCTTCGTCATCGCGCTGTCGCTGATCGCGGTGGTGTACATCGGCTTCGTCGCGCTAGTGCAGCAGGACATGAAGAAGCTGATCGCGTACTCGTCGATTGCGCACATGGGCTTCGTGACTTTGGGCGCGTTCATCGTCTACGACATCGTGAAGAACACCGCCGGTCTCCAGGGAGCCGGAATGGGAATGGACGGCGCGATGGTCCAGATGATCTCGCACGGACTGGTTTCAGGCGCGTTGTTCTTGTGTGTGGGTGTCTTGTACGACCGGGTACATAGTCGACAGATCTCCGACTACGGCGGTGTCATCAACAAGATGCCGATCTTCGCGGCCTTCATGGTGTTGTTCGCACTGGCGAACACCGGCTTGCCGGGCACTTCCGGGTTCGTTGGCGAGTTTCTCGTGATCATCGCGAGCTTCAAGGCCAGCTTCTGGTATGCGCTGCTGGCCGCTGTAACGCTGATTCTCGGTGCCGCCTACACGCTGTGGCTCGTCAAGCGGGTGGTGTTCGGGCCCGTAGCCAACGATAAAGTGGCTCATCTCACCGATGTGAACGGACGGGAGTTCGTCGTCCTGGGTGCTCTGGCCATCGCAGTGATTCTGCTCGGCGTCTGGCCGCAGCCGCTGCTGAAGGTCATGGAGCCCACCATCCATCACCTGGTCGATCAGGCGGTGGCTACGAAGATCCCGCTGTAGGTAGAGCGCAACCATGTTCGAGACCATGACCTGGCATAGCATCGCCCCGGCAGTGGGCGAGATTTATCTGGTAGCCGCCATCTGCGTGATCCTGATGGTCGACGTGTTCGCCGGCGAGAAGCGCCGCGGATTGACCTCGACTCTGACTCTCATCGCGCTGGTGTTGGGCGCGGCCCTGCAGATCAAGTTCGGGCACGTCACCACTCACGGGGTGATCTTTGACGGCACCTACGTGGCGGACGAGTTGGGCTTCTTCCTGAAGCTGGCCGCATACCTGATCGTTGCCTGTGTGCTGCTGTACTCGCGAAGCTATCTCGAGGATCGGGGCATTCTGCGCGGGGAGTACTACGTGCTGGTGCTCACTGCGCTGCTCGGCATCTTCGTGCTCATCTCGGCGAATAGCCTCCTCACCGTCTACATCGGCGTCGAACTGCTTGCACTGTCGGTCTACGCGATGGTGGCGTTTGACCGCGATTCCGCTGTCGCTGCGGAGTCGGCAATGAAGTACTTCGTGCTGGGAGCCATCGCGTCCGGCGCGCTGCTCTACGGCATGTCGATGATCTACGGTCTCACCGGCACGCTGAACCTCGAAGAGATCGCTGTCCGCCTGCACTCGCCGTCGAGTCTTGGGGTGATCTTTGGTTTGGTGTTCCTGGTTGTGGGCGTTGCGTTCAAGCTGGGCGCGGTGCCGTTCCATATGTGGCTACCTGACGTGTATCAGGGTGCCCCGACCAGCGTGACGCTCTTCATCGGTACAGCTCCGAAGATCGCGTACTTCGCACTGACGCTCCGGTTGTTGGCACATGGTCTCGCGGGAACGGTCGCGGAGTGGTCTCAGATGCTGGGTGCGCTGGCGGTTCTGACGCTCGTCGTCGGTAACGTCGTCGCGTTGGCTCAGACCAATCTGAAGCGAATGCTGGCGTACTCGACGATTTCGAACGTCGGGTTCATTGTTCTCGGCTTCGTGGCCGGAACGCCTAGCGGCTACACCGCGGCTCTCTACTACACGCTGGTGTACGTCCTCGTCGCGCTCGGTTCCTTCGGTGTGATTCTGATGGCCGGTCGCAAAGGCTTCGAGGCCGAGGAACTGAGCGACTATCGGGGGCTCTACAAGCGCGACCCGTTCCTGGCCCTGATCATGATGATGCTCATGTTCTCAACGGCCGGCGTGCCGCCGTTCGTGGGCTTCTGGGCGAAGCTGCGGATCTTCCAGGCGCTGTGGGAGACGGGTCACCTGTGGCTGGTGATCATCTCCGCGGCGATGTCGGTGGTGGGAGCGTTCTATTACCTGCGCGTGATCAAGCTGATGTACTTCGATCCGCCGGCGGCTGAGTTGCCGCCGACCACACGCCGGGGCGGCGTTCGGGCCGTGCTGGCGATCAACGCGGCAGCGGTCCTGGTGCTGGGCATAGCGCCGAGCTGGCTGCTCGACCTCTGCTCCAGCCTGATCCACTAGAGACTCTGGGTGACCCGTTCTGTCGCCCGGGCTACCCGGGCGACGATGTCATCGATTTCCTCTTCGGTGACGATCAGCGGGGGCGCGAACCCCACGATATCGCCGTGCTGCAGCGCCCGCACGAGGACTCCCTCGTCGATGCACGCCGTCGCGATCTTCAGCGCGACCTTCTGACTCGAATCGAAGTAGACCTTCTGTTTCGGGTCCTGAGCGAACTCGATTGCTGCGAGCAGGCCGACGCCGCGAACCTCAGCTACAAACGGGCGGTTCTCGAACGTCTCCTTCAGCCGCTTGAGAAAGTAGGGCGATATGGTCGCAGTCCGCGCGATGAGATTCTCTCGTTCAACAATCTCGAGGTTGGCCAGTGCCGCTGTGGCGCACAGCGGGTGCGCGGACATGGTGTAGCCATGGTCGAACATTCCGTATTCGTCGGACCCTTCCTCCAAGACACTCCAGACCTTCTCGCCGAGGATGGCGCCGGAGAGCGGCAAATACCCGCTGGTGAGTCCTTTGCCGACGGTGATGAGATCGGGCTCCATGCCATACAGGTGCGACCCGAATGGCGCGCCGACACGGCCAAATCCGCACACGACTTCGTCGGCGATGAGGAGGATGTCGTAGCGTCGCAGAACCTTCTGTATCTCCTCCCAATAGCCCTCGGGCGGTGGGATGATGCCTCCGGTGCCCATCACGGGCTCGCCGATGAAGGCCGCAATCGTGTCGGGCCCTTCGGTTTGGATCAGCGCTTCCAACCGTTCGGCGCATTGCAGAGAGAAGTCCCGCTCGGTCATGCCTGGCTCGGCGTGCCAGAAGTAGTGGGGTGTCATCGTGTGCAGGACAGGACCCTGCGGCAGGTCGAACGCGCGATGGAACTGATCGAGGCCGGTGAGACTCGCCGACATCACCGTGCCACCGTGGTAGCCGCGCCAGCGCGAGATGATGTTCTTCTTTTCGAAACGGCCCAGGATGTTGTTGTACCACCAGACGATCTTCATCAGGGTTTCGTTGGAGTCGGAACCCGACAGCCCGAAGCAGATGCGCTTCATCTTACCGGGCGTCATCGACAGGATCTTCTCGGCGAGCAGGATGGCCGGCTCGTTCGAGTACCCCGCATAGGCGTGGTAGTAGGCTAGTTCGAGGGCTTGTTTGTGGATGGCGTCGGCGATCTCACGGCGACCGTACCCCACGTTGACGCAGTAGCGTCCCGAGAATGCGTCGATCAACTCGCGCCCGTCTCGGTCGCGGACGCGAATGCCGTTGCCGCTGGCGATGATCCTGGGTTCGCCCAGCTCGCCTGCCGCGAACTTCTTGAGGTGCGTGAAGGGGTGGACGATCGTCGCCCGGTCCAGCCTCTGGAGTTCCAGCGTCGACTTGGGGGTCTGCGTCATGGTGAGCACTAGGTGGACGGTAGATTTCCTGCAGTGTACCCGTCTGATGGGTTAGGAAGCAGTCGGAGGGGGTTCCATGTTTCGAATTCTGATCATCGCGCTCGCTACATTCGTGCCTGCTGCGTTCGCAGCGGACGCTACCCACTACCGGCTGGCGCGCGAGGTGCCCCTCGCCGGTAGTGAAGGCTGGGACTACCTTACCTACGACGCCGGGCGCCTCTTTGTCAGCCATGGCTCTCATGTGCAGGTGCTCGACGGGGCAAAGCTGTCTGTCGTCGGTGATATCGCCGATACGCCGGGCGTGCACGGTATTGCGATTGCCTCCGACATTGGTCATGGGTTCGTGAGTGCCGGTCGCTCCGATAGCGTCGTGGTGTTTGACCTCAAATCGCTCGCCCGGCTTGCGGAGATCAAGGTCACCGGGGCGAATCCCGATGCGATTCTCTACGAGCCCACCACACACCGTGTTTTCACGTTCAACGGCCGCGGACGCAACGCGACGGCCATCGATGCTAAGACGAACGCAGTTTTGGGCACCATCCCTCTGGATGCGAAACCGGAGTTCGCAGCGACCGATGGGGCAGGGCATGTGTTCGTAAACCTCGAGGACAAGAGCAGCCTTGCGGTGATTGATCCGCAGAAGCTCACGGTCCTGTCCGTTTGGCCACTCACGGGTTGTGAGGAGCCATCAGGGCTGGCGATCGACGTCGCGAATCACCGGCTGTTTTCGGTATGCGACAACAAGGTGATGGCGGTTACGGACTCCACCTCGGGCAAGGTCGTTGCGCACGTGCCGATCGGCGGGCGCGTGGATGCGGCGGCATACGACCCCGGGACCCACCTTGCTTTCGCCTCTGGCGGCGACGGGACGCTAACGGTTGTGAAGGAAGGAAGCCCAACCGACTTCTCGGTGGTGCAGAGCGTCAAGACCAAAGCAGGGGCGCGCACCATGGCACTCGACGTCGCGACGCACCGGGCATTCTCGGTTACGGCTACCCCGGAGGGGGGGCCGCCGCCGGCGCGCCCGCCAGCAGCGAGCGGACCACCGGCAGCGGGCGGACCACCCCCGCGCCCCCGGTCCTTCAAGGACTTCGAGCTCCTGGAGATCACGGGTCCGTAAGTTGCTTCCCGTCCCCCCTACTTGGGCTGGGCAAATGGGGAGCACATTGTGGGGGTTCGAAGTGTCGTCACGGCCGTGGTGGACGCCCACGTCCATCTGCATTCCTGCTACAGACCCGGGGAGCTGCTGACCCGGGCCGCGCAGAACCTGTCGAAGGTTCGTGCGCCAAGTACCTTGCCTGCGCGGCGGTCCCTCTATCTCCTCATGGCAGAGTGCCGTGGGGACGACGCCTTTGGAACTCTGAGAGCGCTTGCTGAGGAATCCCCGATGGGCGCGTCTCGCGCCGATCCCTCAGCCGGCGGAATGAACCTGGGTGGCTGGTCGGTACACGCGACCGACGAGGTTTCCAGCGTCATCGTCCAGAGCGCCAGCGCCAGAATGTACATCGTGGCCGGGAGGCAGATCGCCTGCCGGGAGGGCTTGGAAGTCCTCGTGCTGGGTACCGTAGCGAAGTTCGAGGATGGCCGGCCTATCCGCGAGGTGCTGCGCGAGACCGACGCCTTGGGGGTCCCGAGGGTCATCCCCTGGGGGCCCGGTAAATGGTTTGGCAGGCGCGGCAGGCTCCTCAACGAGCTGCTGCTCGAGTTTCGCAAGCCGACGCTGTTCCTCGGCGACGAGGGCGGTCGGCCGGGCTTCTGGCACTACCCGTCCCATTTCGCCTACGGCCAGCGTCTCGGAGTCCGGGATCTGCCGGGAACCGACCCGCTGCCGTTCTCACACGATGTCGACAAGGTGGGCCGCATGGGCTTCTGCGTGCCGGTCGAGCTCGACGAGACACTGCCTGCGGCGAGCCTGATCGCAGCGCTCACCAACCCCACGACGTCTTTCGAGCGTTTTGCGACCCTGGAGCCGCCGCTGCGCTTTGTCCGCAATCAGATCGGGATGCAGCTGCGCAAGCATTGGGCGACGTGAATGTGCGGGATCGCTGGCATAGCGACACGGGGCGCGACGCCGGGGCGCGAACGGGTAGGGGCGATGTGCGACGTCATCCGACATCGCGGTCCCGACGGAGAAGGCATTCATGTGGGGCCGGGTGTCGGCCTCGGAATGCGCCGTCTGGCCGTCATCGATCTGCTGACTGGCGATCAGCCCGTCAGCAACCGCTCGGGGACCGTCCAGGTCGTTTTCAACGGCGAGATCTATAACTTCCGCGAGTTGCGCAGCGAGCTGGTCGCCAAGGGTTACGTGTTGCGCGGAACCGGTGACAGCGAAGTCATTCCGCATCTGTACGAGCAATACGGCCTGGGATTCGTTACCCGCTTGAACGGGATGTTCGCGATCGCGCTGTGGGACAGCGCGGAGCGCAAGCTTCTGTTGTATCGCGATCGCATGGGGATCAAGCCGCTGTTCTTCAGCGTGCGCAACGACACCCTGTATTTCGGCTCGGAGGTGAAGTGCATTCTCGCCGCTGGCGGCTCCTCGCGAGAAATCGATCCGGGCGGAGTCGATCAGCTTCTCACCTTCGAATGCACCTCTGCGCCGACGACGCTGTTCAAGGACATCCACAAGCTTCCCCCCGGCGGTTGCCTCACATGGTGCGACGGCAGCGTGCGGGTGAACCGGTTCTGGTCGCTGAACGAGCCGGTCGAGCCTCTCGAGGCGCCTGTCGAGGAGATTGCCGAGAGACTGCGTGAGACGCTCACCGCAGCCGTCAGGCGCCAATTGGTCAGCGATGTTCCCTTGGGGGCGTTCCTCAGCGGCGGCATCGATTCCTCCATCATGGTCGCGGCCATGAGCGAGACCTCCTCCCGCACGCCCCTGACATTCTCGGTGGGGTTCGGCGACTCCTCGTATAACGAGCTGCAGTACGCGCGGGTGGTTGCGGAGCACTGTGGGACGCAGCATCACGAGGAGCTGTTGACTCCTGATTTTCTGGCCGTGCTGCCGGATGTGGTAGCGCAGCTGGACCAGCCCATAGCCGATTTCTCCGTCTTCCCGACGCTGTTGGTATCGCGAATGGCGCGTTCTCACGTGACCGTCGCGCTCGGCGGGGATGGCGCCGACGAGCTGTTCGCCGGGTACGACACGTATGAAGCGGACCGCTACGCCGCACGCGCGTTGGATTGGATGCCGCAATCCCTAAGAACTGGAATGGAGCGGGCGGTGCGCTGGCTCCCCTTGCAGTCTGAAAAGCGCGGGTTCGGGAACCAACTGCGGCGATTTCTCGAAGGGGCCTCGCTGCCGGCCGAGTTGCAACACATGCGGTGGATGACGACCGCGGCCGGTACGGATCGCCTGAAACTGTATCGGGAGCCGTTCCGCCAGGAGGCGGCGGGGAGCGCGTTCGCGGCCATGCGGGAGGCGTTCGAGCCGAACGCCGGCAGACTGCGGGGAGTCGATCCGTTGGCGGACCAGATGCGCTGCGACCTGAGGCTCTATCTGGCCGACAATATCCTGACCAAGGTCGACGCCATGAGCATGGCCGTGTCGCTCGAGGCCCGGGTTCCGTATCTCGACAACGAAGTCGTCGACCTCGCGCTGGCGATTCCCTCGCGACTGAAGCTGCGCGGAGGCGTCCGCAAGTGGATCCTGAAGCACGCGTTCGCGGGACGTTTGCCGCCGCGCATTCTGCAGCGAGGCAAGGAAGGCTTCAGCATGCCCATGAAGAACTGGCTCAATGGGCGCTGGAACCCGCTCATGCACGAGCTGTTGTGTGCCGAGAACCTGAGTCGGGACGGTTGGTTCGATGCTCGTTACATCGACGGGCTCATGCGCGAGCACGAGTCACGCCGTCGCAATCACAGTCATCTGCTGTGGGCGCTGATGGTGTTCCAACTCTGGCGGGACCGTTTCGCGAGCGCTTCGCACGCTGCCCGGGCCTCGCCATCCGCAGGGGCGCAGGTGCATGCGGCGTAACCCAGCCCGGCTCGCTCTCGATCGCTACGACATCGTTGTCGTGGGTGGCGGGATCTACGGCGCCTGTGCAGCCTGGGACGCATCGCTACGCGGCCTGAAGGTCGCGCTGATCGATGCCGGCGACTTTGGGGGGGCCACTTCGAGCAACAGCCTCAGAACCCTGCACGGCGGCCTCAGGCACCTGCAGCGAGGCGACTTTCCGAGCATGCGTGAGTCCATTCGTGCGCGCCGCGATTGGCTGCGACTGGCACCGCATCTGACGCAGCCGATGCGATTCGTGCTGCCGACTTCGGGGCGAGGCTTGCGCGGGCCGGCGGCCCTGAGGCTCGCGCTCGCAGTCAACGACCTGGTCGGCCTGGATCGAAATCGCGGTGTTGCCGATACGCATCGGCTTCCGGCGGGTCACGTCTGGTCGCAGAGACTCGCGCGGGCGGTCCTGAGCGGGACTCGAGTGACTGGATGCAACGGCGCAGCGAGTTGGTATGACGGCATCTGTACAAACACCGAGCGTCTGCTGATATCCGTGGTGGATGCGGCAGCCCGGTCGGGCGCTCGGGTCGCCAATTATGTGAGGGCCACCGGACTGCTGCGACGACGTACCGCCGTCGCAGGCGTGACGGCACGCGACGAGTTGACGGGTCAGGAGTTCGAAATCCGCGCCGAGGCCGTGATCAATGCCGCCGGACCGTGGGTTGGGGATTGGTTGGGAGCCTTGGCTCCCCCGCAACCGCTGTTCGTTCCGTCGAAGGCGTTCAACCTGGTGACGCGGCCCCTGCCGTTCCGGGAGGGCGTGGGGTTGCCGGTACGCCCGGGCGAGACGTATTTCGTGATCCCCTGGAATGGCCGGGCCCTCGTGGGCACACGACATTCGCGGTGTCCACCGGAGACTCGGTCCGCAAGCGTCACGCAGGAGGACGTTCAGAGTTTCCTGAACGATCTGAATCGTGTCCTCGGGCGGTATCGGTTGGCCAATTCGGATGTCATCGGTGTGTTCAGTGGGTTGTTACCCGAGAAGGCAGGCAACACGCGCGCGGATGTCGAACTCGAACGGGCTGCCCGGATAGTCGAGCACGGCGCGCCAGGGCTGGTTTCCGTGGTGGGCGTGAAATGGACCACCGCGCGCAGTGTTGCGGAAGAGGCTGTGCGCAGAGTGTGTCGGTATCTCGGTCGCGGAAACCTGCGGCGCGCACGGGCGTCCCTCGGCACCGTGCCGATCGAGCTGCTGGATCCGGATCTCCCTTTGTCCTCGGAGCGAGTCGTCGCGGCGGTCCGAGAGGAAATGGCGGTCCAGCTCGAAGACGTCGTCATGCGCCGGACACCGCTGTATCTGAGCGATCAGCTCGACGGCGGTCTGCTCGAGAGTTGTGCCGGAATCATGGCACGGGAATTGCGATGGACGCAGCGCGACATCGCGGAACAGATCGAAAGAACCCGAACGCGGCTGCGCGGGTTCCGAATCAGCGAGGAGCGAAATGGCATACGAAGTTCCAGCACCGGCGGGTCGCGCGGAGGAGCCGTGGCAGCTGCAGATGTACCGCAAGTCGCTCAAGAAGCGACAGAAGGTCGAATTGCTGATGCGCCTGGCGGGGCCCACCGCCGGTAAGCGCTGCCTGCTGATCTCCGGGCACGACAACAACGGCGCCATGAACCACGAATTCCGGGCCCGGGGCGGAGTCTGGCACTGGGGGCAGGTTTACAGCCAGGGGATTGCCGAGATGTCGGAATTTCTCGGCGACCCGGTTGCCCACATCCAGATCGACCGCTTTCCCTATCCTGCTGACGCGTTCGATCTCGTGATCGTCATCGACGTCCACGAGCACTTCGTCGAGTTGGATGGCCTCAACCGGGAAATCGCGCGCGTCACGGCTCGCGGTGGAATGGCAATCGTGACCACTCCGAATGGCGATACGCGCTTGCCCGTCGCGGCACTCAAGCGCGTCGTGGGTATGGGCCCGGAAACCTACGGCCACGTGGTGCAGGGTTATCGCGTCAGTGAGCTGCAGGGCATGGCCCGAAGTGTGGGCCTCAAGCCGCAGGGCTCGGGAGGCTATTCCCGGTTCTTCACCGAGTTCGCGGAGCTGATCATCAACTTCGCCTACGTGAAATTCCTGGTGAAGAAGAAGGCGCATCCGCCGGCGATGGAGGGGACGATCGCACCGACCTCGAAGAAGGAGTTGGAGGCGGTACGCAAGGAGTACCGGATGTACTCGCTGATCTATCCCTTCATGTACGTGTTCTCCCTCCTGGACAAACTCATTCCCGGCCGCGGCGGATATGCCGTGGCGGTGTCGTCTCGAAAACCATGACCCTTGTCAACATAAGTCCCGCCCGCGGGGACCGCGGGCGGGTGGTTCTCGTCACCGGCGCGGGCGGCTTCATCGGCTCGCATTTTGCGCCCTACCTGGCTCGCCTGGGCTGGCAGGTGAGGGCGGTCGACATCCATGCTCCGCCGCAGCCCCTCGCTCCCGGTGTTGATTTCCGGGTACTCGACATCCGCGATGCCACGGCTCTCGCCAAGGTGCTCGAAGGAGTCGACTACGTCTTCAATCTGGCGAGTGTGCATCTGGATGTGCATGCCAGTTACGAGCAATTCGAGGCGGTGAACGTCAAGGCCCTCGAGAAGCTCGTGGAACTGTGTTCCGCCGCGAAAGTGCGTCGGCTGGTTCAGGTCAGCAGCGTCGGCGTGTACGGTCATGTCACCGCGCCGCCGGCACGCGAAGATGCTCCTCTGAATCCTGAAAACCTCTACGAGCGCACCAAAATGGCCGGCGAGCAAGCCGCCAGGCGCGCTGCCGAGCGACTCGGCATGGATGTGGTGGTCATTCGGCCGTCGTGGGTATACGGCATGGGATGCCCGCGAACTCAGAAGCTGATCCGCTCGCTGCGCAAAGGACGGTTCTTCTACATCGGGCCGGGTCGCAACCTGCGCCATCCGATCTACATCGACGACCTGATGAACGCCCTGGTCCTGGCTGCCGAGGCAGACACCCGCGTCGCGGGAAAGACGTTCAACATTGCAGGTCCGAGCTGGATGACGGTCGAGCAGATGGTGGCGCAGTTCGCGAACGCGATCGATGTCCGGCCACCCTCGTTCCATGCGCCTCGCTGGCTCGGGCTGGCCGTCGGATGGACCGCCGAGCGAATCAGTTCGGTGGTGGGAGTCGAGCCGCCGGTGTCCCGCCGGACGCTCGCATTCTTCGAGAACGACAACGCGTTCGATATCGCCGCGGCGCGCAGCGCTTTCGGCTTCGAGCCGAAGGTCGATCTGACCAGCGGAGTGCGGCAGGTCGTCTCAAGCCTGCAGTAACGGGAACCCCAGCTTCTGGCACAGGCCGCGGATCTCGTCGCGAAGCGCGAGCGCCAGCGGCGAAAGCGTCGTGTCGGCACGGTGCAGGAACCCGATCGGCCGCTCCACGGCGGCCACGGCGACTTCGGACCGCTGGGCCGGGTCCAACACCACTTCCACCAGATTGCCGGCATTGACCGCATCTTCCACGGAGTCCATTGACAGCAAACCGACGAACTCGCTGCCGATCAGGGTGCTGACCAGATAGACGACCGAGTTGCTGTCGATGAAAGTCCGGCGGGGCTCGACGCTCTTGCTGCGGGCCAGGCCGAAGAGGGCCTCGCGCAGCGATGCGGCGTCGGAGGAGAACAGCCAGCAGTAGCGGGCCAGATCCTCGATCCCCACCGATTTCATGCGGCTGAGCGGGTGTTGGGCGTCGACGAACAGCCCGCACCGGTCGTAGAACAGCACCTCCTCGACGAGGTCGGCCGCTCCCGACCCGAAATCCAACACTCCCACCGCGAAGTCGAGATCGCCGAGTCGCAATGCCCGCACGAGTTCCTCCGCCACGCCGCTCACCACCGTCAGATGGACTTCGTAGCGGGCGTTGGTGAGTTTGGCGCTGGCGGCCGGAATGACCCGTCCGAGGAACCCGGTGCCCCGTGCCACGCCGATGGTGACGTGGCCGACCAGTCCATTGAAGAGGGCGACGCGTTCGTTTTCCAGGTGGCGCCATTCCGCGAGGATCCGCTTGGCCCGGCTATAGACCGCGTCGCCGAATGCGGTCGAAGTCACCCCCTTGGGGCCGCGGTCGAGGAGTTTCGCGCCGAAGTCGGCTTCGAGCTGGTGAATGCTCTTGCTCAGGCCCGGCTGCGAGATGTTGAGGACCTCCGCGGCCTTGCCGAGGCTGCCGCCCTCGACGGTCGCAATGAAGCGTTTCAGCTGGCTGAGATCCATCGGGGGGTAACCTTTGGTTATGCCTGAGGGCTCAGGTGCTATTAGACAGGAAGGACCCCCGAGTCAACAATCGGCCCGCGCGGTGATGCAGGCGGCAAAAACCACGTTTTTTGCCGCCGGAAACGCAGCCACTGTCCGCAAAAGCGCCGCAGGCGACTTTTGCCAATGGATCAGGGGGAGGAGAACGTGCCGAGTGAGCTGGTATTCGAGGGGCGCTGCTGGAAGTTCGGGGACAACATTCCCACCGATCTCATCACCCCCACCCACATCATGTTCAAGACCGCCCGCGAAATGGCGGCGTTCGTCCTGGAAGGGGCCAATCCGGATTTTCCGAAGCAGGTCCAGCCCGGAGACATCCTGGTCGCCGGCCGCAATTTCGGCTGCTCCTCTGGTCGTGCGCTCGCGGCCAAAGCGCTGAAGGCCACCGGCATCGGAGTCGTCGTGGCGGAGCTCTTCGCCCGGACCTTCTACCGAAACGGACACGAGATCGGCCTGCCGCTGCTCGAGGCGACCGGCATCCACGCTTTGGTCGCCGACGGCGACCGCCTGCACGTCGATGTGAGGGTCGGAACGGTCCGTAACCTGACCTCCGGGCGTGAGCTGCAGGGCGCGGCGCCATCACCGTTTCTGCTGCGCATGGTCGAGGCGGGGGGATTGATCCCGTTGCTGAGCTCGGGTTCGCTGCCGCTGGGAGTTGGCGGATGACGCTTTTGCTCAGTAACGAAGATGTCGAGAAGGCGCTCACGCACGCCCACGCTCTGGAGGCGACGGAAGGGATTCTCCTCGAGCTGGCCAACGGCCAGGCGATCAACCGTCCGCGCACCCAGACCTACATGCCGGTGGAGTCGCGGGAGAATCCCGGATTCCGCTATCGCTTCAAGTCCCAGGAGGGTGGCGGCGTCGGTGCCGGGGTCTGGGCGCTGCGAATCACCTCCGATATGGCCGGCTTCTCTTACACCAACGGCGTGAAGCGACGTCGCATCCTGCCGGTCGCCACCGGCAAGCGCTGGTGCGGCATGGTGGTCTTGTTCGACCTGGAGAAGATCGAGCCCGTGGCGATCATGCCGGACGGGGTCATTCAAAAGATGCGCGTCGCCGCAATGAGCGCGGTCGGTGCGAAGCATCTGGCTCCGAAGAATCCGCGCGTGCTCGGCCTGTTCGGCAGCGGGTGGCAGGCTGGTGCGCACCTCGAGGCCCTGTGCACGGTGTTCTCCTTCGAGCGCATCAAGGTCTTCAGTCCCAACCCGGATCACTGCCGGGAGTTCTGTCGCGAGATGACACAGAAGCTCGGACGGAACATCGAATGCGCAGCCTCGCCGCGGGATACGGTCGACGGTAGTGATTTCATCCAGGCGGCCACCGCGGCCTGGGATCCGGTGTTCGACGGACACTGGCTGCAGAAGGGCACCTACGTAGCCTCGATCGGAGGGTCCGACGGCAGCAACAAGCGCCGCGAGATCGATGACGAGACGATTCGCCGTGCGGATGTCTACATCGTTCACGCCAAGGACGTCGCTCAGCAGGACAAGTCACCCGACATCTGGGAGGCCGCGCAGAGCGGCGTCATCGCGTGGGATGACATTCATGAGATCCAGGAACTCGTCGCAGGCAAGGTGCGCGGCAGGACCTCCGCCGACCAGATCACTCTCTACAACAACAACACGGGGTCCGGCATCCAGTTCGCAGCCGTGGGCGCTGCCGTCCTGCGCCGCTCCCGTTCACTCGGGTTGGGTCGTGAGCTGCCGACCGAGTGGTTCCTGGAATCCGTTTCTCCCTGAGCAGCCCCACAGGCCAACCCCATGCTGAACCCGATCCGACACCGGCAGTTTCTCGAGTTGATGACCGAGCGGGGTTGGGATCTGCTGATCTTCTGCGGAGATCCCTGGCGCAAGGATCACTTTCGCTGCCTGGTCAACGTCAACTTCTCAGGTCCGCTGGGGATCGCCGTGCTCGCTCGCAGTGGCGAAGTACAAGCTGTCGTGACGGATCCTTGGGACATAGATCCCGTCGCCGCTGCCATCAATGGCTCAGTAACACTCGCGTACGATCCGGCTGAGGGCCTGCGCTCCCTCTTGACCCGTGAGCGCGCCGCTGTCGTTGCAATCAACGGTATGGAGCACATGGAAGCACGGCTGGTCTCCGCCGTGACGGAGGCCGTCGGGACATCTCCGGTGTCAGCTACCGTGGACATCGAAGAGATCCGCCGCGTCAAGACACCGGACGAGCTCGAGTGGATTCGCAAAGCTGCCGATCTCGCCGACCGTGGGTACCAACACTTCGTGAGCGTTTGCGAAGCCGGAGTGGCTGAGTTCGAGCTGGTCGCGGAGGTCGAGGCGTTCGTCAAGACGCAGGGAGCGGAAGATAACTTCATGCTGGTGGCGTCCGGCGGCACGGAAGTGACGGGGATGAAGCCCCCGACGGCCCGCAGATTCATGCCCGGCGATTCCGTCACGACCGAGCTGACTCCGCAGGTCAACGGGTATTACGCGCAGATCTGTCGGACACTCGTGATCGGCGAGCCCAGCGCTCCGCAGCGCGAAGCCTACACAATCTTCGCCGAGGCGCAGCAGGCCGCCCAGGATCTTCTGCGGCCCGGCGTAGACATCGCGGACGTCGCGCGCGTGCAGAACGATGTGTTTCGCAAGAGAGGCTACGGCGACTACACCGGGCCGCAATACACCCGTGTACGTGGACATAACCTCGGGCTCTATCCAGACGAGCTCCCTCACGTCCTGGAGAACGTTCACTACCTCTGCAAGCCGGACATGATCGTGATCGCACATCCGAACACCTACCTGCCGCTGTCGGGATACATGGTGTTCGGCGACACCTTGCAGGTCACTGCAACCGGCTGTGTGTCGCTCAACAAAACCGACAGGAAGCTGTTTCAGGCATGAAGCGCGGACTCATCAGTTGGGACCACGGAGAGCTGCCCCCCGCAGACCTGGACGCTCGCCTGCGGGTGCTGCATGCGCGAATGGCTGAGCACGATGTACCGGTGGCGGTGGTTTATACCGACGTCTGGAGGTCGAACGACGTCCGTTACCTCTCCAACTTCATGCCTTACTGGAACCGCGCCTTCGCGGTGGTCCCACGAGGGGAAAAGCCCATTCTCCTGTGCTCACTGTCGCCTCGGGTCTATCCCTGGATCCGATCGGTGACGACCCACGAGACGATCCTCCCCAGCCCGAGCTTGCCGGTTCAACTGGTCAAACTGTGCGGCGAGCGCGGTTGGTCCAGCGTTGGAATCGTCGACCTCATGGGGTTGCCGAATGACCTGTATACGCAACTTCGTGCGCAGCCACTTGCCATCGTCGATCTCCCGCGGAGCACGCTGCGGTCCGCGGCCACGGCCACGGAGGTTGCGATGCACAGGCGGGCGGCGCAACTCGCACGCGCTGCCCTGAAGGATGGACTGACCCGCAATTCCGGGAGCCTCACGGACTTTCAGCTGGCCGGGCAGCTCGAGCGCCGGATGCGGCGTGCCGGGGCCGAGGACGTTGTGCTGTTGGTGTCGGATGGCACTACGGTGCCGCTGCCACCCCGCGGCGTGCGCGTAACCGAGCACTCGTCGGTTTGTGTGTCCGTCGAGTACAACGGCCATTGGGCGAAGCTGGCCCGGAATCTGGCCGGAGTCGTCAGCCCTCTGGCCGTGGCCGCGAGCGACACGGTCCACCTGGAGACGCTTTCGGGGGCTGGTGGCTGGGCCGGCTACCGCGATCACGAGATCGCGACCGGCTCGGTCGTGGCCCTGCAGGTGGAGATCGAGCAGGGCGGGCGGCGTCTGTACTTCGGCGAAACCGGTTTAACCCGCCCCGGCGGCGACCTCGAAATCCTCTGAGCTGACCCGTCATGAACGTCATCGAGAAGATCCTCGCAAAGAAGAGCGGCCAGCGGGCGGTGAGCCCCGGTGATGTCGTGGTGTGCGAAGTCGACCTCATGGTCATGCACGACCTGAGCGCCAATTTCGTGATGAAAGTCTTCGAGAACGAGATGGAGGGGGCGGGCATCGCCGATCCGTCGAAGATCGTCTTCGCCTTCGACCATAACTTCGCGCCAGCGACGCGGGACGCGGCGGAGGCGCTCGCGGCCGTGCGCAGGTTCGCCAGTCGCCACGGCATTCGTCACTTGTTCGATAGCGGTTGCGGAAGCATTCACCACGTGATCCTGGAAGCCGGCCTGGTCAAACCCGGCATGGTCGTCACCGGGTGCGATTCGCACACCCCGATGCACGGAGCGTTAGGGGCCTTCGCCACCGGCATCGGTAACAACTCGATGGCTGCCCTCGGGTTCGCCAGAGGGTCCGGCTGGTTCAAGATTCCCGAGACCATCCAGGTCGTGTTTCATGGCAAGACTCGACCGGGAACGGATGCCCGTGACGTGTCGCAGTACTTCATCGGTCACATCGGTGAGGACGGCGCCATCTATAAGGCCATCGAATATGCGGGCTCTTACATCGAGGAGCTGAGCATCCTCGACCGGTGCCTGTTTCCGCTTCAGGCGATCGACGTCGGCGGTAAGTGCGGCTACATCAACCCCGACGAAAAGATGGCGGACTTCGCTCGTGCGCTTCCTGGTGCCGAGGGATTCGAGCTGTACCGGAACGATCCCGACACGCGCTATGAACGCGTGATCGACATCGACGTCAGCCGCATCGAGCCGCAGATAGCCTGCCCGCCGACGGTCGGGAACGTGCAACCGATCGACGCGGCCGTCGGAACCCCGATCAATGTGGCCGAGGCGGGCGGCAGCACCGGAGGTCGGCTGAGTGACATCCGCACACTCGCTCGTTGCTTTGCCGACCGCAAGGTGCACCCCGGGGTGCGCTTGCAGGTCGTGCCTGCCTCGAGGGGTATCTATCTCGCCGCGTTGCGCGAAGGCCTGTTCGAGACGTTGCACACCGCGGGGGCGAACATCTTTCCGCCCAGCGCCGGCTCGAATCAGGCGTTCAACATGGGTGCGCTGGCGCAGGACGAAGTCATGATCTCCACCCAGGCACGGAATTTCCCGGGGCGCAACGGTCACCCGCAGGCCAGGCACTTTCTGGCCTCCCCGTTGACCGTGGCCGCCTCGGCGCTGAACGGTCGGATCACGGACCCCAGGACACTCTTATGACACAGACCCTCGATGTGACGCGTCAGGTCGATCGGCAGCCGGTCGGATCCCTGCTGTGCGGTCTGCTGGCGTTGTGCCTGCTGGTAACGCTGGCGGACGGCTACAACATCTCCGTGACCTCCTTCGCAGGTCCCGCACTCATCAAGACGTGGCATCTCAACCGCGCCGCGCTGGGGCCGCTGTTGAGTTCCAGCCTGATCGCGGGCCTTGTGGGGCCGTTTCTGTTTGGTGTGCTCGCCGACCGCGTCGGTCGTCGCAACGCGATGATCGCCAGTACGCTGATGATAGGTGGCTTCGGCATCGTCTCCGGCTTTTGTGACTCGCTGACCTCCATGGTGGCTGTGCGCTTCATCGCCGGCATCGGCATGTCCGGCGCGTTGGCGGTGACCGTGGCGACGATCAACGAGTTCGCACCCCGGCGAGTCCGTGCAACATTCGTCACGATCGTTTTCTCAGGGACCACGATCGGTTCGGGGCTCCCGGGGCTCGTCGCGCCCACGCTCCTGGCGAACTACGGTTGGCCGAGCCTGTTTTTCCTCGGTGGCTCGATTCCTCTGGTACTGGCGATCGCCCTCTATGCGTTCATGCCGGAGTCGCCCAAGTTCCTGAGTCTGCGTCCGTCGCGGCACGCGGAGTTGGCCAAGCTCCTGCAACGTGCCGATCCGGCTCTGCGGGTGGAGCCCGATGCGACGTTCACCTTGGGAGAGGACTCGAAGGAGGGGGCCAGTCTGTCACCCACTCGGCTGTTCGTCGGCAAGCTCGCGATCCTGACGCCGCTGCTGTGGTTCGGAGCCTTCGTCGCGATGATCGTGTTCCACTCTTTCAACACCTGGCTGCCCACTCTGCTGCCGGATGCCGGGCTCACGGACAAGCAGGCTTCCTACACCGTGGCGATGTTCCAGTTCGTCGGGACTCTCGGCGGCTGGGTCATCATGCGTCCCCTCGACCGGTTCGGGATGGTTCCCTGCACGGCTCTTTATGTGCTCAGTCTGCCGCTGGTGGCGTGTCTGGCCTGGTACAGCGGCAGTCCGTCCACACTGATGTTGCTCGTGCCGATCGCGGGGTTCTGCATTCTCGGTCTGCACTTCGCGCAGGTGTCCTGTGTCAGCAGCGTCTATCCGACGGCCATTCGGGCCACCGGAGTGGGTTGGTTCGTGCTGATCGCTCGCGTCGGGGGCGCGGTAGGTCCTCTGATCGTCGGGGCCCTGACGGCCCAGCACGTCTCGCTCAAGAATCTGTTTTACCTGGCGACCCTGCCGCTGGGAGTCGGTGCGGTGGCGTCAGTCGCAGTGACATTGATCTATAACGCCCACTATCACAGGGTAGGGGCGGACTCCGCGCCGCTTCCGGCAGGCCCTGTCGCCGCGGATCGGACGGCGTGATCCCATGGGAATGACGATTGCCGAAAAGATCCTTGCGACCAAGTCGGGCGCGGCGCGTGTTTCGCCGGGGGAGATCGTGGACGCCTACCCGGACCTGGTAATGAGTCACACGGCCACATGGCGTTCGGTCAGCGTCATGCGCCGGATCGGCGCAACCAAGCTCTATGACGCCGACCGGCTCGCGATCGTGCTCGACCACGTCTCACCGGCCAAGACCGAAAAATACGCGAAGGACCAGCAGACCTCGCGCAATTTCGCGCGGGAATACGGGATCAAGAAATTCTACGACGTCGATGCCGGGATCGCGCATCTGGTCCTGATGGAGCATGGGCACGTCAAACCCGGCGATCTCATCGTTGGCACCGACTCGCACTGCACGATCTACGGGGCACTCGGCGCCTTGGGGACCGGGATCGGCTATACCGAAGTCACCTCGGTGTGGGTGACGGGCAAGCTGTGGATGAAGGTCCCCACGACGCTCAAGTTCACTCTGACCGGCAGGTTCGCGCCCGGGGTCAGCGCGAAGGACCTGATGCTCCATCTCATCGGCACTCTGGGCGCGGACGGCGCCGGGTATCGATCCGTCGAGTTCTACGGTGATGCCATGCCCGTCATGAGCGTTTCCGAGCGCATGACGATGGCGAATCTGGCGATGGAGATGGGAGCGAAGTGTGTGTTCGTTCCTCCGGATCCGGTGACGGAAGGATATGTGACCGAACGGCTCGCGAGCGGTGCCCGCTATGCTCCGGTTCACGCGGATCCCGATGCGCAGTACGAACAGGAGCGGTCGGTGGACCTCTCCGAGCTCGAGCCGATGGTGGCCTGCCCGCATCAGGTCGAGAACACGAAGCCGGTCACCGAAGTCCTCGGGACACGCATCGACCAGGCGTTTCTGGGATCGTGCGCAAACGGCAAGTACGAAGATCTCGCCGTCGCTGCCGGGATCCTGGCAGGCCGCCGCGTCGATCCCCGGGTGCGACTGATCGTGTCCCCGGGTTCGCGGCAGATCCTGCTCGAGGCGATGCGAAGCGGTGTCTTGCAGACGCTGATCGAAAGCGGCGCACTGGTGACCAACCCCGGTTGCAGCGCTTGCGCGGGCGATGGCGGATTCATGGCCGACGGGGAGGTCAGTCTGTCTACCGCCAATCGCAACTTCATCGGTCGCATGGGTAGTAACAAGTCCAGCATCTATCTGTCTAGCCCGGCGACGCTGGCGGCCTCCGCCATCCGGGGTAGCATCGCCGATCCACGGGAGTTCCTCCGATGAACACGGCGATCGAAGGTCGTGTGTACAAGTTCGGTGACAACATCAACTCCGACATCATCATCGCCGGGCGCTATCTGATCTATATCGAGCCCCAGGAACTGGCCGCACACGCATTTGAAATGCTCGGTGAAGGCTTCCCGGCGAAGCTGCGCGAGTACGACATCCTCGTCGCGGGTCGCAACTTCGGTTGCGGAAGCGCGCGTGAACAGGCCTCCACGGCCATCAAAGGGCTGGGCATCAAAGCGGTGGTGGCCGCGTCCTTCGCGCGCACGTTTTATCGAAACGCGATCAACGACGGTCTGACGATCGTCGAATGTCCCGAGATCTACGCAGCAGTGCAGGAAGGGGATCGCATCCGGATCGATCTGGCTGCGGGGCGCTGCGTGCACGCCGGTAAGGAGTACGCCTTCCCGCAGATTCCGGACTCCGTGCGGAAAATCCTCGAGCTCGGTGGGTTGGCCAACTATCTGAAGGCAGACCTGGAAGCGCGCGGGGTGTGAGGAAAAAGATGGGGCGCCGCAATCCAGGCGGTCACCACCGTCCGGGCGACCCAACCCGCGCCTATTCCGTAGAGGACCCCAGCCAGGCCCCAGGGTGCCGCCACGAATGCGCCCGCTGTTGCGACGCCGATCGAGAGCCAGGCTGAGAGGCTGACCCAGCGCAACTCCCGGTCGTCTCCCAGGGCTACGGCAACCGATGTAGCGAAGGCGCTGGCCACTTTCAGCAGGCCGGACACGATTGCCGCCAGCATCACCGTCTCGGTCAACTCGTAGTGGCCAGCAAGCAACCATCGCGACAGCCAGGGGGCGAGAAACCACAGCACTCCGGCACCAACAGTCCCTACCACCGTCACGATCAGCAGCTCGCGAGCTAACAGCTGACGCCGCTCGCTGACGCCGGTGGCAGCGCGAAGCTCGGGAATCAGCGTGAACTGCACAGCGGACTGCAGCATTCGGTAGGGCGAGCTCACCAGGGCCGAAAGCACTCCGAACAGGGCGAGGCTCTGGATCCCGGCGGTCGGAACCAGAACGAGTCGCTCGAGCTGCATGAAGACCGAGGCGGCACTTGTGATGGCGACCAGTGAGATCGCCTCACGCCACAGGGGAGCGCCTGCGGGCGCTGCAGCCCCGGAGTCGAGAGAGCCCATCCGGACCGGGGTCGCTAGCCAAGCGACGGCGGCCACGACGGTCGTCAGCGCCGCAATCATCGCTGCCGGTGCGACAGCCAACAGCGCGACCGGGATGAGGATGAAGTTGGTGGTCTGGAGCAGCCAGGACGCGACACCGAACCTCTTTTGTCCTTGATAGTAAGCCGTGACCGTTTGAACGACACCGGCCGCGGCGACGGCAACGAAGAGCGCAGTCGCCATGCGAGCCGTCAGTCCGTACGTCGCAGCCGCAACGACGGCAGTCGCAAGCCCGACGCAGGTGGAGGCGATCAGGACCGCGCGCCGCAAGTGAGGTCCCGGGCTCAGTCCTCGCCGGGCGATCACCAGATCGAGCCCAGCCGGGGCCACCAGGCTCGCCACCGAGAGGACGCCGATAAACAGCGTCACCAACCCGTACTGATCCGGCGCAAGAGCACGTGCCAGCAGAAGGTTACCGACGGTGAACGCAACACCACCGAGGGCCAGGGCGAGAGCCGTGCGCAGAGAGGGCGAGTTGAGAGCTGTCCTGATCATCAGGCAGCCTCGGGAGCACGCAGGGACTGCGGTCTGGGTCCCCGCAACAGCACCTTCTCCCACAGACTGATATTGAGCAGCGTCCAAAACAAGTGACTATGGTTGTGAGCCCTGGCCTGATGCTCACCCCACATCCGCTCGAGCTCGCTATGGCGGAAGTGGTCGTCGATCAGCTTGGACGAGAACACCTCGTCGCGGGTCAATTCGAGCAGCTCACCGCGGATCCAGTTCTTCATCGGGATACTGAACCCTTGCTTGGGCCGCCGCGCGATGCCGGCGGGAAGCCGGCGCTGCATGGCGCGCTTGAGGAGCGACTTCGTCTCGAAGCCGCGAAGTTTGGCGGACTCCGGCAGCGAGTAGCAGTACTCGACTACGCGGTGATCGAGGAAGGGCGGGCGGACTTCCAGGCTGTGCGCCATCGACATCTTGTCGACCTTCATCAGGACGCTGTCCGGTAGGACGGTGTTCAGCTCGATGTATTGCTCACGCAGTGCGCGTTCAGCGGGCGCTTCACCGGACCAACGCTTGACCGGTCCGAACGGGTCGCGATCGACGGCGTGCAGGACCTCGGGCTTGAAAATCGTCGCCGCCGTGCGTGGATCCATGAAGTGTTGCCAACGCAGGTGCTCGCCGTCAGAAGGCAGGACGGCTCCCTGAAGAAAGCGCTTCAGGATGTTGCGCGGGCCTTTCTTGACGTTGTCATCGCCAAGTCGGCCGATGAGTTTCCGATACAGGCGATGGCGTAGCGGCAGGGGGACGCGAGACAGCCACGCGGCGGCTTTGCTGGCGCGGAATCGGTCGTACCCCATCAACAGCTCATCACTGCCATCGCCACTGAGGCAGACCTTCACGTAGCGTCGCGCTTCTTCGCAGATCAGCATGAAGGGCAGGTTCGAGGGGTCGGTCGTGGGCTCGTCGAGGTGCCAGACGGAGCGCTGAATCGCCGCGGCGTCGACCGGTTTGATCAGCAGTTCCCGATGATGAGTGGTGAAGTGGGCGGCGACCCGCCGTGCGTAGTCGAACTCACTGAAGGAGGCTTCGCGATAGCCCAGGGCGAACGTCTGCAAGCCCGTGGGTACGGCACCGCTCAGGAAGCTGACGACCGTGCTGGAATCGATGCCCCCGGACAGAAATGCGCCGACCGGAACGTCGCTCATCATGTGTTCCGAACAGGAGCGCTCGAGGATCTCGCACAGCGAGGTCTCGGTGGCTTCGACTGGGTGATTCTCCAAGGACCAGTAGCGTTGCGTTCGACTGGACCCGTCGGCCTCGACCACCAGCAAACAGCCCGGCAACAGCTTGGAGATGCCAGCGAACAAGGTGTCCGGGGCCGGAGTGAACTCGTACCCCATCAGGTCGAACAGCCCTTGGGTGTTGACCTCCCGCGGTACGCTCGGATCGGCGAGCAGGGCTTTGATCTCGGACGCAAACCGGATTCGGCCCCCTGACAGCCTGTAGTAGAGCGGCTTGATGCCGAGCCGGTCCCGCGCCAGCATCAGCCGCCGCCGGCGCGAGTCCCAGATCGCGAACGCGAACATGCCGACCAGGTGCTTCACGCAGTCCAGCCCGTACTCCTCGTAGGCGTGAACGATCGCCTCGGTGTCGGATCGGCCGCGGAAGATGTGGCCAAGGCCCTCCAGGCGGGTCCGTAACTGCGCGTGGTTGTAGATCTCCCCGTTGAAGGTGATCCAGATCGTGTCGTCCTCGTTGGAAAGGGGCTGCCGTCCCGATTCGCTCAGGTCGACGATGCTCAGGCGCCGATGGCCGAGTGAGATTCCAGGCGCGACGTACGTTCCGTCGGCGTCCGGGCCGCGGTGAACGAGGGTCTCCTTCATCGCCTCGATCAGCTGTGGGTCGGCCCAATTGAAACCGCAGATTCCGCACATGTCAGCACCGTTTCGAAGACATCGAGAATTCGCCTGGCGCTGTCGTTCCAGTTGAACGCGCGGGCGCGTGCAACGGCGTCCGCAGCCAGGCGCAGGCGGAGGACTTCTGACGAGGTCACTTCGAGTAGCGCCGTCGCGATGTCCTGCTCGTCATAGGGGTCGATCAGTCGGGCGGCACCGCCGGCGACTTCGGGCGCGGCTCCGGTGTTGGGGACGATCGCGGGGCAGCCCGTCGAGAGGGCTTCCAGGATCGGGATGCCAAAGCTCTCGCAGAGCGTGGCCAGCACGAAGACGTCCGCCCGTTGGTAGAGCTCGTGAAGGGAGTCGTTGGGCACGAATCCAAGAAAGTGCACGCCCTGCAGGTCCTCGGCGCAGAACCCCTGCGCCTCCAAATACTCACGCACGCCGCGGCCGGCTACAACCAGCGCAAGTGGGTTGGCGGTCGACTGCCGGTATCTGCGGTAAGCCCGCATCAGACGCTCGTTGTTGCCGCCTGGATACAGTGGCTGCTTCTTGAGCCCTGTATGCAGTACACGCGCAACCGTGAATATGAAGCGCTCAGGGAGGTCGCGTCGCGGGACGTCACGCTTGGTTGTGAAGTTCGGACCGACGCCTGCGTACGTGATCGGCATATCCGCCAGCCGTAGTCTTCCGCGCGTCCGCAACTCATTCAGCGTCGACTGGGAGATGCAAAGCAGGCCGCTCGCCTTGCGGCAGTAGAGTGGCAATGTCAGGCGGATATAAAGATTGTCCCACCACGGATAGTTGCCCGGGTTCACATACCAATCGCAGCTCTGCAATACGAACACCCCTGGAATCCGCGTGAACAGCGGCAACGAGAACTTCGGATTGAACAGCAGATCGACGTTGAATTGGCGTGCCGCGCGCGGTACCAGCACCTGATCCCACCACAGCTTGCTGGCGCTGGGCATGACGTGAAGCGTGGCGTTCGGGAATCTCGCGAATCGATCCGAAGCTGCGGTGCTGGCTAGAAAGATGACGTAGTGGGTATTGGGGTCCAACGTGAGGAGCTGTTCCAACACGTGGCGTGAATAGACACCGAGACCGTCCTGCTGGTCCAGGAGCCGTGCCATGACTCCAATGGTTCTAGTGCGCAAGATGCTGCGTCCTTGAAATTCCCGTGACTTTGCCGGCGGCGATCCTCAGGAAGTGAGCGCGACCCTCGCCCGGCAACAGCGGCAACCAGTCTGCCTTCAGCCGGCCGAACGCCTGGACCGGCAGCTGCGGGTTGCGTGCGCGCCGATAGTCCAGGGCTACACCGAATACCGTCTGGATTCCGAACTGCTTCGCGAGGTCGAGCGACAAAGAGGAGCCCATCATCCACGGATATGCAAAATGAGTGGGTGCATAACCCAGATGGCGCCGGAATTGTTCCCGGCTGAGCTCGAACTCGGAGGCCACCAGAGCGCGCAACGCCTCGGGTGAGGCAAAGCGCCCGGGGCTCCCGGATGCCCAATGAGCTTGCAACCGCCGCAGGCGCGGTACGGCGTCGCGCTGATCGAAGTAGCGGGCCCCGCCGGAGCGCTCGACATAACTGATGCACTCGGCTGTAACGCCTGGATCCTCGACGTATCGCTGAGCGGCGGACAACAAAGGTGTCGCGGTGTAGATGGGCGTTCCGAGCAACGGTCGCCCCGAGACATCCCCGGCAAGCGTGTTGCGCAGCGGCCAGTCATAGATGTCGTAACGGGCGAGTGTTCGGGGGGTCGCAAAGCCCAGCAGCCGATGAGAGCTGAGTACCAGTGCGTGCCGGTGGCCGTGGGACTGGATGTCGACCAGCCCGGAGTTCAGGCTCGTGCGAATCTGGTCCCAGCTCATGAACTGGTGGGTGTCGCGCATCCAGTACGTGGGGGCAAACAAGGTGGCCCGGGCCTCGAAGTCCTGCAGAACCGGAAGGGCGGTCTCGAAGAAATTTCTGCGCGCGTCGTCGAATGTCAGCAGGACGCAGCGATCCGGTGTCCCAGACTTGCGCAGGCTCAGTGAGAAGAATTCTTCCAGGCCGAGCGTTCGGTAGCCGTTACGGCGCAGGAAGCTGAGATCGCCGGCGAAAGCCGTCGCGTCCACGTCATGGTAGACAAACACCGGTATGGCAGCGCGTGCCAACGGCAATCCAAAGATGAAGCCCGGATAGTGTGTGCGCAGCGCACCGCGGACACTGCGCACGACACGTCGCGCGCGGGTGAGAAGCGGATCCGCACCGGTGTTCATTTTGTTTGGGTCGACATGCTGCAGACCCAGGGACATGCAATATGCAGACCCGGTGCGGCCTAGAGCCCGCGCGCTCGGCGCTGCCACGACACCTACGGGTCATCCGCGGGCCGGTTGCATTGCCAAGCTCGCGCCCGAGTAGCCGGCACGCTTCCTGCTACGTCTGCGCATAACCTCAACCAAGTCTCTTTCAAGCACCGGGGGAGGTGCTGACCTTCATGCTGATCGTCCATGCGGATGATTTCGGCGAGACCATCGAAATCACGCGCGGCATCATCGCCGGCATCGAGGCCGGGGTCGTGACCAGCACTTCGATCATGGCCAACATGCCCGGGACTGAGTTCGCGCTGACCCGGGCGCCGGTGCTCAGTCGGCGGGCGAGCTTCGGAGTCCACCTCAATCTGTGCGAGGGTCGGCCGCTGACCGGTGGCGCCTCGTTGGTCGACGGCGAAGGTCGCTTGCATCGCAAACGCGCGCTGTTTCTGCGCTCCGTGTCGGGTCGTTTGTCGATGCGGGAGTTGGAAGCCGAGATCGCCGCTCAGATCGCCATCGTCCGCGACGCGGGCGTCGTGATTTCCCACCTCGATGGTCACAAACACCTGCACCAACTTCCCGCCGTGTGCGCGGCTGTCGCGAAGGTTTTGCCAAAGTTCGGGATCGAACGAGTGAGAATTACACGGCTCGGAAGTGTGGCTCGGACGCGAAGCGCTCCGGAGCTGGTACGCGAGCTGCTCGCCATGAAAGCGTCCCGAAAGTTTCGCCAGGCACGGCTGCGGTCTCCTGTCCGAACAGTGGATCTCAAGGGCCTGTTGGACGCCGGCCGCACCGCAACAGGCCGTGCACCGGCCGTGTTGGTGGATCCCGCCGGCCCGCTGGAACTGTGCTGTCACCCGGGCACGGAGGCTGCGGATAGGGACAAGCCCGGAAGTCATCACCGCTCCGGCGAACTCGAATATCTGTTGTCAGCGGATTTCCAAGAGCTCTTGAGGCGTAGCCACTCGCGGTTGGTCACTTATTGGGATGTGTGACGCATGCGCATACTGAAGATCATTCCACAGGCTTTTTACACCTCGCGTGGCACGCCGCTTAGCGCCTATCACCGCGCGAAGGAGCTCGAGGCTCGCGGACACGAGGTCGACATCCTCACCTACGGAGTGGGAGAGGACGCACCCGATCTGAAGGCGCGCGTGTTCCGCTCCATCGGTCCGCACTTCAAACGCTCCATTCCCGCAGGTCCCTCGCGACTGAAGATCTGGTTCGACTGCCTGTTGTTCATGAACCTGCTTCTGCGGCTGTGTCTGCGACGTTATGACCTGCTGTACGCGCACGAAGAGGGAGCTCTGTTGGCGAAGCTCGCCGGCGCGATCTTCCGCATTCCCTATGTCTACGACATGCACTCGAGTTTGCCGCTGCAGATCACCGACTGGAAATTCAGCAAGCGTCGCTCGGTCATCAGCGTATTTCGCTGGGTAGAGCGCCAGAGCGTGCAGGGAGCGTGTGCAGTGGTCGCCATTTCACCGGCCGTGGAGCGGGCGGCGCGCAGTGTGTGTCCGACAGCCCGGTGCGTCGTGATTGTCAATCACTTCGAAACCTCCAACGACGTGTCTGCCGCCGACGCCGCCAATCTGCGAGCAAAGTACGGCATCGGGGCGCAGCACAAGCTGGTGCTCTACACCGGTTCCTTCGTCGCTCTGCAGGCTCTGGACCTGCTGCTCGAGTCGGTCCCCAAAGTGCTGGCCAAGGTGCCGGAGGCCGTGTTCCTTCTGGTTGGCGGATCGGACGCGGAGATCGCGCAGCTGCGTGCCCAGGCGGAAAAGCTCGGGGTCGCGAGCAGCGTCCTGTTCGAGCGGATGCAGCCCCAGCGCGCGATACCTGCGTATCTAGCCGCTGCCGATGTGTTGGTTTCGCCCCGGGTCCGGGGAATCAACCCGCCCGGTAAGCTGCTGCCGTATCTCGCCTCCGGCAAGCCGGTGGTCGCGACCGACACACTGGTCCACAACCAGATCCTGACAGAGCGCTGCGCGATTCTCACTCCGCCCGACGCTGCGGGACTCGCCGAGGGAGTGATCGCGGCCCTGACTGATCCCGAACGAGTCGCGAGGACACTCACGGAGGCTACGCAGGTGGTGGCGAGCTACTGCAGTTCGACTGCTCGCGATGCCGCCTATGCTGACGTGATTGCCGCTGCCAGGGCGGCAGGCCGCAACAGGAACGTGACCGCGGCGGCTCCGAATGGAGCCTAGCCGCCTCGAGCGTCGCGACCAGCGTGGTGCGAGTGGCCCGGTTGCCGTCGGGCAGGGCACTCAGGCCGCGATCACCGAGGTTCGGGTCGACTACGATCGCCTCGAGACCCCGCGCCGCGGACCGTCATTCTGGATAGGCATCGCGCTGCTGTTGTTGGCCGTCGCGGCAGTCGCCGTCCCCAGTCTTCGCTGGCGAGTCGAGGTCGTCGGCTTGCAATTGACGGGTCACATCCCTGACATGCGGTTGGGAGAGCTGTTGCGGCTGATCACGCCGGGGGCGGGCCAACCTAACATCTCGCGCCTCCTGGCGACCCGCAACCCTTACGCGGTGGTGCGGGTACCTAGCTCCGAGCCCGACTACATCGCCGCGGGGGCGAAGACCTTCCAGACCGAATGCTCCGCGTGTCACGGCGCGGACGCCGGCGGTGGTCCGGGAGCTCCGGCGCTGGTGGGGCGTGAGTTCAAGCACGGCGAGAGCGAATGGTCTTTGTACCGGACGGTCCGGTATGGAATCGAGAAGACTGCGATGATGCCGCATCCCTTGGAGTGGGGGCGCATCTGGCAGGTCGTTGCGTATATTCGATCACTCGACGTCGCCGCGGGCGTGGACGCCGTCGACCCGAAGATCCAGACTCGACTGGACGGCATCAAACTCCCTTATGCCGAGCTCGCTGCGGCGGCCGAGCCCGGAGCCGATTGGCCGAACTTTTCCGGCTCCTACGCCTCGGTGCGGCACAGTTCGCTGACCCAGATCAACGCCCAGAACGTCGGCAACCTCGCCCTGCGCTGGGTCGTTCAGCTCGACAGCGAGGCGGACAAGATCGAATCTTCACCAGTGGTGCGGGACGGCGTGCTGTTCGTGACGGTTCCTCCTGCACGTGTGATGGCGCTCGATGGCGTTGACGGACATCGCATCTGGGTGCACGAGCATCCGTATGAACGCATCGGTGGAGGAGAGGGGCCGATCGGCCAGAACCGCGGTGTTGCCCTGTTGGATGACAAGGTGTACGTCGGGACCTGGGACGCGAAGCTGACAGCGCTGAGCGCTTCGACGGGCAAGGTGGTGTGGGAAACGGTCGTGGACCGAAACTATCCCGCCTCCTACATCAGCGCGGCGCCCCTGGCGTTGGATGGGCTGATCGTCACGGGCGTCGGGACTGCCCCGCGTGACAGCAGAGGATTCATCTCGGCGTTCGACGCAAAGACGGGCGCACAGCGTTGGCGGGTGGAGTCCATTCCGGAGCCCGGACAGCCCGGGCACGACACCTGGAAAGGGGATTCGTGGAAGGTCGGCGGGGCCGGCACCTGGATGACCGGCACGTACGACGTCCAGACCGATACCCTTTATTGGGGTGTCGGGGGCGCGAAGCCCGATTTCGATTCGAGCAGCCGCTCGGGTGACAACCTGTACTCCGATTCGATCCTGGCCCTGCGCGGCGCCACCGGCGAGCTGCTGTGGCATTTCCAGTTCACCCCGGGGGACACCCACGACTGGGACTCCAACCAGGTGCCCATGCTGGTGACGGCCGACGGTCCGCGAGGTCCGGAGAAACACGTTCTCTGGGCCAATCGCAACGGGTTCTACTACGTGCTGAATGCGAAGACCGGTGCGTTCATCCGGGGCGTCCCGTTCGTCGAGCAGAACTGGGCCGAGCGCCTCGACTCCCATGGCCGCCCGATTCTGAGGGACGCGCCGACAGGCAGCTCAGGTGCCAGGGCAGGCGGGGGCGGGGATGTCGACACTAGCGCTCGGGGCCGCCCGGTCTTCCCCGGCGCCAAGGGGGGAACGAACTGGTGGCCGCCCACCTACGATCCGGTCCTCAACCGGGTCTACATCCCGTTCCTGGAGCAGGGGATGGTGTTCTTCCCCACCGCGCAGACCCTCCCGACCACCGCCGGCCGGTCGTTCTATACCGGTATCCGGGCCCTCGATGCTTCCACGGGCGAGCGAATCTGGGAGCACCGACAGGCTACCCGACGCGTGGGCAACGACACCGGCGGTCTTCTGTCCACCCGCGGCGGGGTTGTGTTTGGCAGCGACCAGACGCGGTTCTTCGCCCTCGACTCGCGTACTGGCCAACAGCTTTGGTCGGTGGAGACCGGCGGTACCATTATGTCAGCCCCGGTGACCTATGCGCTGAAGGGCGAGCAGATGGTCACGATCGCGGCCGGGCGCTCGTTGCTGACGTTCGCGCTGCCGCCAGAACACTGACCGCAGCCCCCCCGGGCTGCCTCGGTTAAGATTCGGGCCTTATGGAGCCGGATCGTCCCGTCACACAACTCCTCCTGCAATGGAGCGGTGGCAATGAGGCAGCCCTCGCCGAGCTGACTACGCTCCTTTACAACGAGTTGCGGGCGATGGCCGCGCGACACCTCCGGCGGGAGCGACCCAACCACACCATTCAGCGGACCGCGCTGGTTCACGAGGCTTTCGTCAGGCTGGTGGATCAGCGCTCCATCGACTGGCGCGACCGGTCGCATTTCTTTGCCCTCGCATCCAATGTCATGCGCCGCATCCTGGTGGACCACGCGCGTGCCCGGCTCGCTTCCAAGCGCGGAGGAGGGGCGGTGATGCTGAGTTTCGAGGAAGTCACCGGCCCGACGGATCCCGACAACCCCACACCGTCACGACCTGACGCCGGGGTCGATATTCCCAACCCGGACGGAGAGGGTGACGACATCGAGGCGATCGACGGCGCCCTGACGCACCTGGCCGCGCTCGATCCGCGCCAGGCCCAGATCGTAGAGATGCGTTACTTCGGGGGACTCACGATCGAGGAGACCGCGCAGGCGTTGGGAATCTCGGATGCGACGGTAAAGCGCGAGTGGACGGCCGCCCGCGCATGGCTGCGGCGCGAGCTATCCCGCGGCTCGTAGAGGTCGAAAGTTGGACGCTGCGCGCTGGCAAGCCATCAAGGAGATTTTTGCGACCGCTCTCGAGCAGGAGGCCGCTCGGCGCGGTGCGCATCTCGACCAGGCCTGTGGCACGGATGCGGAGTTGCGCGCGGAAGTCGATTCCCTCCTCGAAGCTCACGACTCGGCGGAAGGGTTCATCGAGGAGCCCGCGGTAGAGCGTACACCGGGCCTGCCCTTGGCCGAACGGGCTTCCTGGATCGGTCGCCGCGTCGGTGTCTACCGGATCGTGGAAGAAGTCGGACGCGGCGGAATGAGCGAGGTCTACAAGGCTTTCCGCGACGACGAGGAGTACCAGAAGGAGGTGGCCGTCAAGGTCCTGCGAACGGGATATGCCACCGCCTCGCTGCAACAGCGGTTGCGCGTCGAGATGCAGATCCTGGCGAACCTCGACCATCCGCACATCGCCCGGCTGCTCGACGGAGGGACTTCCGAGGGGTTGCCGTACCTGGTGATGGATTACATCCGGGGGCTGCCGATCGACGACTTCTGCCGCCAGCACCAACTGACGCTTCGCCCGCGGCTCGAGTTGTTTCGCGCGCTGTGCTCCGCCGTGCAGTACGTGCACCAGAACCTGATGGTTCACGGCGACCTGAAGTGCGGCAACGTGTTGGTGACGGAGGGGGGTAGTCCACGCCTGCTGGACTTCGGCATTACGCGTCTGCTCAATCAGAGCGAACGGTTGCCGCACATCTTTGCCCTGACGCCCGAGTACGCCAGTCCCGAACAGGCTCGCGGCGAGCCGATCAGCACAGCGAGCGATGTGTACTCCCTCGCAATGGTGCTCTCCCGGATTCTCGATGGGACCAACCCCGATCTGGATGCGATCCTGCGCAAGGCCCTGCAGGCAGCGCCCGCAGACCGCTATTCCTCGGTCGAGCAACTCGACGCGGACATCCGCCGCCATCTGGAGGGGTTTCCCGTCCTCGCGCGCCCCGCAACGCTGGGGTACCAACTTGGCCGGTTCATAGGCCGACATACGGTCTCGTTCACTGTGGCGACGCTCTTCGTACTGACACTGGTCACCGGGATCGTGGCGACGGCGTGGGAGGCTCATGTAGCGCAGGTGCAGCGGGCGCGCGCGGAGCGCCACTTCGAGGAGGTCCGGCGCCTCGCCAACTCGTTCATGATGGATGTCGAGACTGCCATCGAGAAGCTGCCCGGCTCGACGCCGGCCCGCAGAGTGTTGGTCACCAACTCGTTGCACTACCTGGACGCACTGGCAGCGGAGGCGGCCGACAACCCGGCCCTCAAACGAGAGCTCGCGATGGCGTACGAGAAGGTTGCTGACGTTCAAGGCGGATTCCGCACCGCCAATCTCGGGGAAACCCAAGGCGCTCTGGGGAGCTACCGCAAGGCGCTGGCCATCCGCTCCGCGCTGGTCGCCGCCGCCCCGAACGATCTCGACCTGCGCCGCGAGTTGTTGCGGACCTACGGCAAGCTGAGCGACGTGTTGACCACCGCGGGGGACGTGGCCGGTGCCGTCGACACCTCGCGACACGTCGTGTCGTTAGCCGAAGGCCTGGCCGCTCGGGCCGATATCACCCCGGCGATCCGGATTGCCAATCGTCGCAATCTCGGCAATGCCTACCTGGGATTGGGAATGCAACTCGCCAAGGCGGGAGAGGTCCAGCAGGGCCTCGACTTCATGGCCCGAGGCGCAGGGATCTACGAGTCGCTGCTGGAGGCGGATCCGGGGGATCTCACGTCACGCCGCAATCTCGCGCTGGCCTATGGCCGCGAAGGCGAAGCGCTTCTGGACCACACCGACCGGTACGATGAGGCCGCGCGCATGCACGCCAAGACGCTCGAGATCGTCGCGGCGCTGGCTGCAACGGATACGCACAACACGGATCTGACGGAGATCAGAGCGTACGCGCTGCTGGGGATCGGCGACGCGCTGTACAAACAAAGCCGATTCCAGGCGGCGCTCGATCGGCAGACGGAGGCTGTCGGCCTGCTTCAGTCGCTGGCCGATGCGGATGCGCGCAATGAGGAGGCCCGACAGGATCTCGCGCATGCGCTGGAGGCAGTGAATACGACACGCAGCAAGCTGCGTTGAGGGCGGACCGTCCGCCCCCGGGCGTCAGGTCAGTACTGCTTCCTGCGCGACAGAGCCCACACGCCTGCCAGGAGAATGAGTGCGTTGAGGATCCACCACGCCAGCTGCTTGTGATCGCCCAGCAAGCCAGCGGCGGTACTCTGCTTGTCGATGGCGGGGACCTTCCCCGTCAGGATTTCGCGGAAGCCGTCATGCGTGAAAGTCAGCTCTACGGTGCGATCGCCAGTTCCCTGCAGATCATCCATGGGTATCGTGTAGTACCCGTCGGGCCGCAGCTTCAGGGTCTGCGGTTTGTCGTCCACCGTGGCGGTGACGTCTTTGGTGTCGACGAGACTCTGATCCGAGGTGCGACGAAACCTCAACAGCGCGACATCCTCGGCGGGCTGCATGTCGACGATCACCTGGGACGAACGCCCGATCTCGATCCGAGGCGTCTCGGCGGGCTTGTCTGCCGCATTCGCGTCCGTGAACGCGAAGCAGGCCGCTGCCAGGCACAGCAGCGCGACCCAGATCCCAAATCGATCAATCATCCCAAAGCGGTCCATCATTGAATCGTCAACCGTTCGCAGTGTCATGCGCGCATTATAGTTCCAGAACCTGTTCGAGGCGTGTCAGCCCTGCCAGCAGGCCCTTCAGCTCATCCTTGCCGAGCTGGGAGAGCAGGGTGCGTTCGCGTTCCAGTGCCAGCGGGACCAGGTCCTGGTACATCTTGCGACCGGCCTTGGTCAGCTGCAGTTCGAGTGCGCGGCGATCCTCGTTGTGCGAGGCCCTCTCCAGCAATCCACGCGTTTCCAGATGAGCGATTGCCCGACTGACCCGCGTCTTGTGCATCCGTGTACTGTCGGCGATCGATTGCGCCGTGCAGCCGCGTTCGCAGCCGACGGTTACGAGCACCCGCCACTCCGGGATGTCGAGCCCGAAGCGCTCGCGGTAGATGACTGACAGGTGGTTGCTGACCGCCACGGCGAGCCGGTTCAAGCGGAAGGGGACAAAGGCAGGCAGGTGCAGAGTCGGGGTCGGGGCGGGGCGAGCGTTCAAGGCCACTCCGATTGACAGTTGCGGGCGCAACTATTTACATTGACGAATGGCTCATTGGCAAGGGGCTGATTTTCAAGCGCCGCACTCCCAGGGCGGGCTGCGCTATCAGGCCGGCTTCGGCAATCATTTCTCGACCGAGGCCATCCCGCACGCGCTACCGCAAGGGCGCAACTCACCACAGCAGTGCCCGTACGGTCTCTACGCCGAACAGTTCTCCGGGACGGCGTTCACCGCGCCGCGACACTCCAACCGCCGCAGCTGGCTGTATCGGATTCAACCGGCGGCGGTGCACGGCGAGTTCGTGCTCGTCGTCGATGGGTTGCCGTGGGATCGCTTCGAGGAGATGCCGGCAGCGCCGAACCCGCTGCGTTGGGATCCGCTGCCGGTCCCTGTCGAGGCGACTGATTTCGTGTCGGGCTTGCGGCTCATGGCCCGCAGCGGCTCACCGGAGCTGCACGCTGGTTGCGCGGTGTACGGGTATGTCGCCAATCGGCCGATGGGCGAGCGGTTCTTTTACGATGCGGACGGGGAGCTGTTGATCGTGCCTCAGCTCGGGCGGTTGCGCCTCCTCACCGAGTTGGGTGTCATGGAGGTCGACCCGCAGGAGATCGCGGTGATTCCACGCGGCCTGCGCTTCCATGTCGAGCTGCTCGACCCGCAAGCGCGAGGCTATGTTTGCGAGAACTTCGGGGCGCCGTTCAGGCTGCCCGACCTCGGTCCGATCGGCTCCAATGGTCTGGCCAACCCGCGAGACTTCCTGACGCCGGTGGCGGCTTACGAGAACCGCGAGGGTGCGTTCCAACTGCTCGCCAAGTTCGGCGGGCGCTTGTGGGGGGCTCCGATCGATCACTCGCCGCTGGATGTAGTGGCCTGGCACGGCAACTGCGTGCCCTACAAATATGATCTCAGGCATTTCAACACCCTGGGATCGGTGAGCTACGACCATCCCGATCCGTCGATCTTCCTCGTCCTGCAGTCCATCAGCGATACCCCCGGAGTCGACTGCGTCGATTTCGTCATTTTCCCGCCGCGTTGGCTCGCCATGGAGGACACGTTTCGTCCACCCTGGTTTCACCGCAACATCGCGAGTGAGTTCATGGGGCTCATCACAGGCGTGTATGACGCCAAGGCTGAGGGCTTCGCGCCCGGAGGCGCCTCGCTCCACAACAGCATGATCGGCCACGGACCTGACGCGGCGACGTTCGCGAAGGCCATCGCTGCGGATACCTCCAAGCCACAACGGATCTCCGACACCCTTGCGTTCATGTTTGAGACGCGTTCGTTGCTGCGGCCGACGCGGTTCGCGCTCGAGTCGCCGCAGCTGCAGCCGGATTACGGCCGGATCTGGCGCGACCTGCCGAAGCGCTTCGATCCAACGCGGCCATGAGCTCGACCCGGCGGGCTATCAATGCGACCCACGACCCCGCGCTGCGCAGTTGGGTCGATTCCGCGAACCAGGCCGGCTGCGACTTCCCCATCCAGAACCTTCCTTTTGGAGTGTTCCGCCGCGCCGGCGGCCACGAGAGCTTCCGGGTCGGCGTGGCCATCGGAGACCGGATCCTCGATCTGCCTGCGACGGTCGGGCTGAAATTGCTCGGGGACGGGTTCGAGACCCCTTGGGCCGGGCCGACCCTGAATGCATTGATGGCGGCCGGCCCCGCTGCCTCCTCGGGTCTGCGCGCCCGTCTGTCGGAGCTACTGCGATTGGGTGCGCGGGAGGCCGAGCGGTTGCAACCGATGTTAGTGCCCATGGCCGCGGCCGAATTCTCGCTGCCGGCACAGATTGGCGACTACACGGATTTCTACACCTCCATTCACCACGCTACGACGGTCGGTGCGCTATTCAGGCCTGACAATCCTTTGCTGCCGAACTACAAGTGGATACCGATCGCCTATCACGGTAGGGCGTCGTCTATCGGTGTGTCGGGGCAGAACATCCGCAGGCCTTGTGGCCAGGTCTTGCCCGCGGGTGCTTCGGCGCCTGAAGTGATGCCCAGTCGCCGTCTCGACTATGAGTTGGAGCTCGGTGTGTTTGTTGGGTCAGGAAACGCATCGGGCCGTGCGATTGAGGTGGGAGAGTCGGAAGAGCACGTGTTCGGGATGTGCCTGCTGAACGACTGGTCCGCACGCGACGTGCAGGCTTGGGAGTATCAGCCGCTCGGGCCGTTTCTCGCCAAAAACTTCGCCACCACGATTTCACCGTGGGTCGTCACGTTCGAGGCGCTGGCGCCGTATCGGGTTGGCTGGAGTCGTCCCGGGACGGACCCGCAACCTTTGCCTTATCTGGACGCACCGTTCCTGCGCGAGCGCGGCGCAGTGGACATCGAGCTAGAGGTCTATCTTGAGACCGCTCTGATGAGAGAACGCGGGATCCAGGCTGTCAGGATCTCACGATCCAACTATCGGCACGCGTACTGGACTGTCGCCCAGATGGTCGCGCATCACACAGTGAACGGATGCAACCTCGTTTCCGGTGACCTGCTCGGGACCGGCACTCAATCAGGTCCGCGCCCGGAAGAGGGTGGCTCGCTGCTCGAGCTCACCCAGGGCGGAAAGCGGGCGCTCGATATGCCGACCGGCGAGACCCGAACGTTCCTGGCCGACGGCGACCGCGTTACTTTTCGCGCAGTGTGCGAGAGCCCCACGCACGTACGCATCGGGTTCGGCCAAGTCAGCGGAACAATCGTCGCCAGCTAGAAGTGGTGCCCCGTGCCGAACAGCCCCAGCAGGCCAAGCACGATCAGGTATATCGCCACGATGTAGTTCAGCAGGCGAGGCATGATCAGGATCAGAATGCCTGCGATCAGCGCGAGCACCGGGCCCGCAGAGAATGTCAGAGTCATGATGGCGTCCTTGAGAGGATGGGGAGTCTGGCTGCCACAGTGGCCGGGCACAGGCTCCTACGTAATACGGTTCAGTCTCTCCTCAGGTTCCGTCGTCTACCCTTAAGTCGTCGAGATCGGTCCATGAACGCAGAACATCCTTGGTTGGGTGCCCTACGGGCCAGCAGCGCCGCGCTGCAGAACGTGTTGGGAGCAATTCTTGAAGCCGAGAAGCGGTTCGCTCCACCGTCCTCTCCCTTGGAGCGCTTGCGCGCGATTACTACGAGTCCCGAGTGGGAGTGGCTTCAGCCGCTGTATCGGTTGATCGCCGACATCGATCACGCCCTGGCCTACGCAGACGATCTGCCGGAGACCGAGGCTGCGGCGATTGGCGCGCACGCGAAGGAATTGGTGAGCGGTTCGGCCGCGCCAGCGGAGCAACCGTTTCTAGACCACTACCGGGCGCTTCTGCAGGCGGACCCCGCGGTGACCATTGCGCACGCGGGCGCCGTGAGGAGCCTTCAGGCGTTACCTCAGGAGTCTTTAAATCAGTCGGAAAAGCTCCATGCTCGTCATCAGTGGAACGAGCGGCGGCGCTATCTGCGGGCACGCCAGGAGGGACCTAAGGCGTCGTGAAGCGCAAACGCGGGAACACTCGAGAGGTTGACAGAATTCACCGGTTTCTAAGCGTTTTTTAATGTGGAAAAGGCTTGAACGCCGCGGATGGGCGGGAGTCTAATCTGACATAGAGCTTTCGGAGAACGACCATGAACAGCCACTTATTCAGCAAAACGACGCGGGCCTTGGCCGCGGGCGTGCTGTCTGCCGTGATGGCAGTCGCGCCCGTGTTCGCACAGGGACACGGCGGCGGCGGTGGTGGTCACATGGGCGGCGGAGGCGGGGCTCACTTCTCGGGTGGCGGTCACATGGGTGGCGGCCACGCCATGGGTGGCGGCCACTTTGGCGGAGCACCCCGCGGGTTTTCGGGCGGGGCCCATAGCTTCGCAGGACCCCGGGCCTTCACGGCACCCCGCGCCTTCGCCGGCCGCGGGCATGTGGGGGTCGCTCAACATATTGCTCCTCACGTCGGCGTCGCGGCGGGCATCCACGGAGTACCGCGGGCGAACTGGACAGGTCATCCCGGTAGCTGGACTGGCCACTCAGGCGGCTGGACGGGGCGTTCTGGCTGGAATGGGCGCCCGGGCTGGGGTCGTCCCGGCTACTCCGGTCACCATTGGGCGGGCGGCGTTTGGGGCGGCTCCTACTGGCCGCGAGTCTCGTACGGCTGGGGGTTCCCGCTGTTCCTGGCCGCGCTCCCGCTCGCGTATTCCACGTACTACTGGGGCGGTATCCCCTACTACTACGCGAACGACGCGTATTACACGTGGGATGGGGGCCAGAACGGCTACGTCGTGACGGATCCGCCTCCGGTTGCCGGCACAGTTGAGGACTCGAGCGGGGCTGACAACAGCAGTCAGCCCGCGCAGTCGAACGACGTGTACGCCTACCCTCAGAACGGGCAGAGCGAGGAGCAGCAGTCGAACGATCGCTACGAGTGTCACAGCTGGGCTCGCTCACAGACCGGCTACGACCCGACTCATGCCAGCGCGCAGCAGGGGAATGTTGGCGACTACCAGCGCGCGATGAAGGCTTGCCTCGACGCTCGCGGCTACAGCACCCAGTGATGCACTAACGCGGGAGGGCGCAACGCCCTCCCGCAAGAGTGAGCTAGAACGGGTCGGTCTTCCCTGTCTGGAAGTTGGTGATCTTCCCTGACCCGTTCGCCATCGTCATGTCGTCGATGATCTTGATCAGGTGGGCGACCGTCTTGTCCAACGGTGCGGCGCCCTTCATGTTCGCCTGGTCGCTCTTGCTGGCCACGAACAGCGGCTGAACCAGCCCGACGATGATGCCCTTCGGCTTGACCGCGATCGACAGCAGTACACTGTACTTATTCAGCGCGGCCTTGCTCGCAGCGTAGTTCATCGCGATCGCACCCGGCAGAGGCATGCCGAACGAACCGGCCAGCGAGGTGACGTTGATGACCTTCTTGGTCTTCGAGTGCTCGACGTTCGGCATGAACGCCTGCGACACCCGCATGGCGCCGAGCGAGTTGACGTCGAAGTCCCGCCGCGCCGCATCGAAGTCGATCTTGTCGTAGGGCAGGTTCGACACCTCCATATCGCTGGCGAACGTGGCGGTGACATTCGCGGCGTTGTTGATCAAAACGTCGATCGGCTGATCCTTGTACTTCGCGGCGAGTCCGCGAATCATCGGCGTGTCCGTTACGTCGAGACGCTCGACGGCGACTTGCGGATGTTTGGCGTGCAGCTCATCGAGCTCCTTGGCCCCCGGGTCGCCACTCGGGTGACGCGAGGTAGCGATGACGTTCCAGCCGCGGGCGGCATATTGCTTCGCCAGCTCCAGACCGATACCTCGGTTCGCGCCGGTGATCAGCACCGTCGGAGTGTCCTTCTTGATCTGCGCATCGGCGATGAAGGGAACCGCGAACAAGGCGGCCAGGATCAGAAGTCGTTTCGCCGGGAATTTTTCGAACATCGCCGCGGTCGCTCCGGAGTAAAAAGGGTGGGCGGATTCTACGGCGACCAGAGCTGGACAGCGAGAGCACTGCCGGTACCCCCGTCGCGGGCGGGGGCGCTCACCGGCACGGGTATCTATCGTTGCTGTGCGGGCGTGTGGCCATCGCCGTATCCGGGCGCCGTGCTAGTCTGGCCCGAACGAGCCGCCCGCCATGACGCCCAAAATCACGACCTTCTTCGACGTCGACAATACCCTGCTCGACAACGACGGGGTCCAGGCCGATCTCAGCGATCACCTCGAGCGTCAGTTCGGCTCAGCCAGCCGTGATCGGTACTGGATGCTCTTCGAGGACTTGCGGCGCGAGCTGGGATACGCCGACTACCTGGGCGCGCTGCAACGGTATCGCCTCGAGAACCTGGACGATCCGGCACTGCTGCGGATGTCGTCATTCCTGGTCGACTACCCGTTTGCGAGCAGACTTTATCCACGGGCGTTGGAAGTCATCGCGCACTGCAGCCAGTGGGGCCCCACCGTCATCCTGTCGGATGGCGATGTTGTGTTTCAGCCTCGCAAGATTCAGCGCTCGGGGATCTGGGATGCGGTGGAGGGAAGGGTGCTGATCTATCTGCACAAGGAGCAGATGCTCGAGTCGGTCGCGCGGCGTTACCCCTCAGAGCACTACGTCATGGTCGACGACAAGCTGAGGATCCTGTCTTCCATGAAGAAGGCCTGGGGCGGAAAGCTCACGACGATCTTTCCGCGCCAGGGCCACTATGCTCTCGATCCGGCGGAGATTGCCGCGTATCCACCGGCGGACTACTCGATCGAGCGAGTCGGCGAGCTGGACGGCCGCGATCCTCCGCTGTAGAGGGACGCAAGCCGTTTAACCGGCTTGCCCCCCAATCAGTCCGTCAACCCATCAGTCCCTGTCGTGGTCTCGACCTTCCCGACCGTCGCGCGCGATGTCGCCCCGGATTTCGCCGGCGGGGAAGTTCTGCGTGTGCACGTTCGCGTAGGCGGTCTCCGATTCAAGTGCATCGGTGATGGCATCGAAGTCGCCGGCCGTGACGTTCTGACCGGGGAGGGCCAGCACGTTATTGGCCATGATCGTCCCTGTGATCGTGCCCCCACCGGCCGGACAGGGTTGCACGCCGGCCGGTGCCGTCGCGAGGTTGCTGCAGAAGAACACCATCACGCCTCCGGCGACATGCACTTTCCCGAAGTGGATATGCGACTGGAGGACCGGTGAGCTCAGGCCCGAAAAGGTCAGCGTGTACCGGATGCTTTGGGTCGATCGATCCAGAACGAGCTTGAGATGGCCGGTCCCCTCGGACATCACGGCTCCCGTCTCGCCGGCGCCGAGGCCGCCGACTTCGTTGAATCCGGACAACGTCGTGCTGAATTCCTCGACTCGATTGCTGAAGGCGGGTTGGACCGTCAACGCCGCGGCGGCCATGGCAGCCGCGGTGAGAATGCGCTTGAGCATGGTGAACTCCCCTGTTGTTTGGATGCCGTCCGGCAACAGCCCGCCCTCGAGGCGGTGCGGTATGCCTTGCGGACGGTGAGTGCGGCAAGGGCAGGGGTACGGTTCAATCCCGGCGTGAACTATTTATGAAACCACGGGGTACACCTGGAGCACCCCGGGGAACGCCAGCGTGGGCGGTCAGCGACCCAGGAAGCTCATGTTGTTGGTGTCGGTGCGGATCCGGATCCCGTCGTCACCGTCGTGGCGGGTGCGGACCTGCAGCTCGCGCATCTTGTAGTCGATGATCAGCGTGTCGAACAGCCCCAGCACGTCCATGCCGACCAGCAGGATCGGCTGATCCTCGAGATTCCAGTGCTCGAACAGGAACAGGTTGCCGAAGGTCAGGTGGGCGTTGTGGATGTTCAGGCCCTGGGTGAACCGGATCGGGGGAATCCGGACGGTCGTGCCCTGCTGAATGTCCAGCGTCACTCCAATAATCTCATCCCGGCGTGCATCCATCGGCGGGTGCCGCATCAGGGCATCACGGAGGGCCATGTTGGCGACACTTTGCTGGCCGCCGGTGTCGATGATGGCCTTGCACCTGACGCTTCCGACATAGACGTCGGCATACAGCAGACCGCCGTTGGTCAGCTTCAGGGGAATGGTCACGAACCCGTCCTTGGCGCGCTCGCCGTGGGAGCGCGAGATGACCAGCTTGTCGTGGATGAAGTCGGCGGAGATGCGCTTGTCAGCGAGCCCTTCATGACCGAGAACGCCTTCGGCACCGCCAAACGCGTCGGGCACCACCGGAATGTTCGATGGGTCCATCATCAGCAGCTCACCGACCTCCATTCGATTCACCTTCACGCCTGGTACGGTGGCCGAGCCCGTAACTCCATGGACGATCATGGTCAGCGGCGTGTCGGTCTTCAGGGCCAGGCGTTGGGCAACATGGTTGACCACGGCAGAGCGGCTGGCCCCGGTATCCAGAACCAGGCGGAACGGGCCTTTGCCGTTGATGGAGACGGGCGCCCAGATGCGGCCGATCTTGTCGCGGAGTGTCGGGGCGACGTAGACCGGCTCGGGAGCTTCGATGACGACTTCAGTTAGCTGGTCGATAGTCGGGGGAGCCGCGGTTACGGCGGGCGCAGGCGTCTCGGGATTGTCGGCACGTGCGGAGGAAGCTCCAACAACCAGGAAGCACGCGACGATCCATCCAAGACCAAACACGCCAACGGGGCGACTCATGCGGGTCTGTCCCTCGCGCGCTTACCAGCAGCGCGGTATTGCCTACGTTAGCATACGTAGCGGATTTGTCGGGAACGAGGGGAGCAGGGAACAGTGAAATCCGTGATGAGTGCCCGCAGCGGCATCCCAGGGAGACGATCGCGGCTGTGGCAGCTACCGGGGGCTGCGCTATTGGGGGTTGCCGCACTCGGGCTCGCTCCGGCATTCCTGACGGCCTCGGAATCCTCTCCGATCTACCTCGATCCGACCCGTAGCTACGACGAACGGGCGCAGGACCTGGTCTCGCGTCTGACGCTGGAGGAGAAGGTCGCGCAGCTGCAGAACAGTGCGCCGGCCGTGGCGAGACTCGGGATCCCAGCCTACGACTGGTGGAACGAAGCGCTGCACGGAGTCGCCAGAGCAGGCCAGGCCACCGTATTCCCACAGGCAATCGGCCTGGCCGCCACGTTCGACCCCAAGCTCCTTCACGCCGAGGCAACGGCGATCAGCGATGAAGCGCGGGCCAAATATCATGAGGCTCTGCGCAGAAACCAGCACGGCCGGTATCAGGGTCTGACGTTCTGGTCCCCCAACATCAACATCTTCCGGGATCCTCGTTGGGGCCGCGGCCAGGAGACCTACGGCGAGGATCCTTACCTCACGAGTCGGATGGGCGTTGCCTTTGTCGAAGGAATGCAGGGCGACGATCCGCGTTACCTCAAGCTCGTTGCGACGGCGAAGCACTACGCCGTACACAGCGGGCCGGAAGCCGACCGACATCACTTCGATGTGCACCCGAGCGAGATCGACCTCCATGAGACCTATCTGCCGGCGTTTCGGGCGCTGGTGGAGGAAGGTCACGTAGCCTCGGTCATGGGCGCCTACAACCGGGTGAACGGCGAGTCGGCTTCGGCAAGCTCCCGGCTGCTCGGAGAGATTCTGCGCAGGCAGTGGGGCTTCAAGGGTTATGTCGTCTCGGACTGTGACGCCGTCGAGGACATCTACAAGCAGCACAAGATCGTAGCCACCGCCGAAGAGGCCTCGGCGCTGGGGATCAAGAGCGGACTCGATCTGGACTGCGGTGTCACCTACGCTGCGCTCACCAACGCGGTCCGCAAGGGGTTGGTGACCGAAGCCGACCTCGACGTCTCCTTGCGAAGGCTCATGGTTGCGCGGTTCGAGTTGGGGATGTTCGATCCTCCGGAGCGGGTGCGGTGGGCGCAGATTCCGTATTCCGTCAACCAGTCTGCGCAACACGATGCGCTCGCCCGCAAGGCTGCGCAGTCGTCGATCGTGCTGCTCAAGAACAACGGCCTCTTGCCCCTTTCGCGTACCCGGTTGAAGACGCTCGCGGTGGTGGGGCCAACAGCTGACGAGATCATGTCGCTGTTGGGGAATTACTACGGCACGCCTGCGGCGCCGATCACGATTCTGCAGGGAATCAAACAGGCGGTCGCGCCCGGCACTCGAGTGCTCTATGCGCGGGGGGCCGATCTGGTGGAGGGGCGTGCGGAGCCTCGCGCCGCACCGGCGATCGAGCCGGCGTACCTGCGTCCCGAGGCCGGAAGCGCGACGCAGGGGCTGAAGGGTGAATACTTTCGCGGCCGCGATTTCAGCGGCCCGCCCTCGCTCACTCGGGTCGATTCGCGTGTCTCGTTTCGATGGGACCGCGGATCGCCGACCGATGACATCATCGCTCGTGGCGAGTCGGCAGCCGATCACGCAATCGGTCCTGACGACTTCAGTGTGCGGTGGACCGGTCAGTTGCTGCCGCCTGTCTCGGGGAAGTACGAGCTCAGCGTCAGTGCCGACGACGGCTTCCGGCTCTTTGTCGATGGCCGGAAGGTCCTCGACCAGTGGCACACCACATCGCGGATCCAGGGAGACAGCGCCACGCTGGACCTTGAAGCGGGCAAGCCAGTCGACATCCGTCTCGAATACTTCGAAGACATCCGCGATGCCGAAGTGCGCCTGGCCTGGCGGCTTCCGGGTTACAAGCCTCCGTTCGAAGAGGCTGTCGATGCCGCGCGTGCCTGCGATGCTGTCGTGTTCGTCGGTGGGCTGACCGGAGACGTCGAAGGAGAGGAGATGCGTGTGAGCTTCCCCGGGTTCTCCGGTGGTGATCGCACGGACTTGCACCTGCCCGCGAGTCAGGAGAAATTGCTCGAAGCCCTGGTCAAGACCGGCAAGCCTGTGGTGTTGGTGCTCACGACGGGGTCCGCTCTGGCAATCGATTGGGCGCAGCACAATGTCCCGGCCATTCTGGTTGCCTGGTATCCCGGACAGCGAGGGGGGAATGCCGTGGCCGATGTTCTGTTCGGGGACGTGAACCCGGCGGGGCGATTGCCCATAACGTTCTATCGGGGGGACGAGAAGCTGCCGGCGTTCGATGACTACTCCATGCGGGGCCGAACCTACCGGTACTTCACCGGTCGCCCCCTTTATCCGTTCGGGTATGGGCTGTCGTACACGCGATTTCAGTATTCGAACCTGCGCCTTGATCGCAGGGCCGTGGCGGCAAACGGGGAGCTACGAGTCAGTGTGACTGTGAAGAATGTTGGTTCCCGGCCGGGGGATGAAGTCGTGCAGTGGTATGTACGGCAGCCTGGAATGGCGTACCCGCGGCCTTTTCGCGCGCTGCGTGGGTTTGATCGGATATCGCTCGCGGCGGGGGAGTCGAAGCAGGTTGAGTTCACTGTGAAGCCCGAGCGTGATGCGACCCGGTACGACGACGCGAAGAAGACCTACGTGGTGGACCCTGGCAAGTATGAAGTGGAGGTTGGGGCCTCAAGCGCCGACATCCGGCAGCGCGCGGTATTTAGCGTGAATTGAGGGTCCGCGTGCGCCGCGGCAGGTTACCGTGAGTTGACGGCAGGTCCGCGGCACTGTTCATGGAACCGAGGGAAGGTCTCGGCCACAAAATCGATGAATACCCTGACGGCGGGGAGTAACCCTCGGCGGCTCGCGAACACCAGATGCATTGTCCCCTGTGGCGTATTCCACTGCGGCAGAACGCGTTCAAGGGCTCCCTTTTCCAAGTCCTCGCGCACGACGGTCTCTGGCAGTCTCGCTATCCCGAGACCTGCGAGCGCCGCAGCTCGCAGGAGTATGAAATCGTGGCTCACCATGCGGGGACTGTGATCCACCTGAACCACCGCTCCGTTGGGACCGCGCAGTTCCCACGTCTGCCGTTCTGATTCGGGGTCGTAAGCCAGCGTCGCAAGATCCGCAAGCTGCTTTGGGTCACTTGGGCGCCCAACTCGGTCGAGATACGTCGGCGTCGCAACCAGCTGCTCGGAGGCCTCACCGAAACTGCGCATCACCACACCATCTTCTCCGGTCGGGTGCGTGCGGACACGGAATGCGACGTCAAACCCCTCGTTCAACAGATCAACACGTCTGTTGCTGACGTGCAGGAGCAACCTCACAGAGGGGTACTTGGCCAGGAAGTCGGGAACTATCGAAGCGAACCATGTCTGCGCGATCGCGACAGGGCAGGAGACTCGGATCACTCCACGCGGCTCAGCGCGTGCGAACTCTACAGCCTCTACCGCCGCGTCTGCCTCCGCGAGCATGGCCGCGGCGTGTCGATAGACCTCATGGCCAACTTCCGTGACTACGAACTTCCGCGTCGAACGCTGCAGCAGGCGCACGTTGAGCCGGGACTCGAGATCGGACACATGGCGCGATAGGCGGGACTTGGGGATGCCCAGGGCCCTGGCCGCCTTTGCATAGCCGCCGTGGTCGACCACCTTGGAGAAGTAATAGAAGGCCTCGAGGGGCTGCATGCTATTCGTTCCAAAAATAGGACAATACGTTCTGATTCACCCGGATTATCGAGTATTGTTCCATGGATTAGTCTTATCCGCCAGTAGGGACTTGAACGGAGAAGACCCATGAAGCTACTGCAGATTGATTCGAGCATCCTTGGCGACAACTCGGCCAGCCGTGCCCTGACGCGCGCGATCGTCGGTCGCCTGCGTAAGGACCGTCCGGACGCAGAGGTCACGCATGTGGATTTGGCTGCCGAGGAACTGCCCCACTTTTCGGGACGATCACTCGCGCAACAGAACGCCGAGGAGACCGCGCGGAATGTGCGCGCGCTCGAGGAGTTCAAGGCGGCCGACGTCATCGTTGTCGGTGCCCCGATGTACAACTTTGGGATTCCGTCCCAATTAAAGGCCTGGATCGACAGAGTGGTGGTGGCCGGGCAGACCTTCCGGTACACGGCGGCGGGCCCCGAAGGCCTTGCAGGCGGAAAGCGCGTGATCGTGGCTGTTTCGCGTGGCGGCGTGTACGGAGCCAATGGCGCCGCCGACTTTGTGGTTCCCTATCTGAAGCAGATCTTCGGGTTTGTGGGGATCAAGGATCTGACGTTCGTTCGTGCCGAGGGTCTGGCGCTCTCGGCCGACCACCGGCAGGCTGCGATGAATTCTGCATTGGCGGTCATCGAGGAGACGCTCCCGAAGGCCGCATAGGCCCAGGCGGCAAGACCTAGCCGTGGATCGACATACGAGGAGGACTTAGATGAGTACTGGTACGGTGACGAGTCGCACGGTGGGGCGCGTCGTTCGCGGCATGCCTACATCGGATGGCGCTGGCGTGAAGCTCACCCGAGTAATCGGGCAGCCGCAACTGCCGGACTTGGACCCGTTCCTCATGCTGGATGAGTTCGGTACGGACCGCGCGGAAGACTACATCGCGGGGTTTCCCGATCATCCGCACCGAGGCTTCGAAACGGTTACCTACATGCTCGACGGCCGCATGCGTCATCGCGACAACCACGGACACGAGGGTGTTCTCGTGCCGGGAAGCGTCCAGTGGATGACTGCGGGCCGTGGACTGGTGCATTCCGAAATGCCCGAGCAGGAAGAGGGGCGCATGCGCGGCTTCCAGCTTTGGCTGAATCTGCCGGCCAAGGAGAAGATGGTCGCTCCTCGGTATCAGGAGTTTGGGCCCGAGCGTGTGCCCAGTGTTTCGCCTGGTGCAGGCGTGCAGGTCAAGGTCATTGCCGGCCAGGTTGGCGAAACGCGTGGGCCGATCTCACAGCCCGCGACTGACCCGACATACCTCGATGTGGAGGTGGCGCCGGGCGCCAGCTTCCTGTACACGCTGCCGCGGAGTCACTCGGCGTTCTTGTACGTGTTTGAAGGTTCGGTGCGAGTCGGCTCCGGCGGCGAGTCCAGTGTGTTGAAGTCGCAGGAGCTAGGCGTGTTGGGTGACGGCGAGGAGATCCGCATCGAAGGCGTCACAGCGCCCGCCGCGGGTGGTGCTCGCGCGATCTTGGTTGCCGGGCGGCCGCTTCGCGAGCCGGTAGCCAAATACGGGCCGTTCGTGATGAACACGCGTGAGGAGCTGATGCAGGCGTTTCAGGACTTCCAGTCCGGGAAGTTCTGATCCTTGCGGGAGCGCCGCAATCGCGGCGCTACGCTTCTTTAAGCGTGCTCAGCTCGACGTCCATTGCCCAGATCACGCCGCAGAAGTGCCTCGCGGCCACCTCCAGCGCGGTCTTGAGCACGGGGGACTTTACCCGCTTGTAAGACCCGAACTTCACGAAATAGTCCTTGTTGGATACCCGGAATCGGGCGGTCGAGTAGTACGGACGCTCACGGCAATACGCTTTGGTCGGGTCGAAGTAGTCGAACGAGTACTCGCTGAAGGACCGCTTGTGAGTCGGGTCCGTCATCATGTCGCGTGAGTTCCAGTACGGGACGTGGATGACCACCCGCGCTCCGGGCGCGCAGATCCGGTGGATCTCCTCGAGCGTTTTTACCGTGTCGGGTAGGTGCTCCAACACGTGGACCATCCGCACCTCGCCGAATCGGCTGGTTTCAAATGGCCAGGGAAATGAGGTCAGGTCGTGTACGACATCGACGCCGGGAATCGCCGCACTGTCGACGTTGATCCAGCCCTTCAGAATCTCATTCCCACAACCGAGATGGATTTTTTCGGGTGTCGCCACGGTCGGACCTGCAACGCACGAAGATGGAGAGCGTTCCACCTTCGTGCGGTGCATGACGGCGATGTAATTATTCCCTGACTCGCGGCCGCAACACTCAAATAATCCCACCGTTGACCCGCAGGACCTGACCGTTTACCCAGCCGCCATCGGGCCCGGCCAGAAACGACACCGACTGAGCGATGTCTTCGGGCTTGCCGAGTCTTTCGAGGGGTGCCTGTTTGGCCAGATGGTCGATCGTGTCCTGCGATTTGCCCTTGAGGAACAGATCTGTGGCAGTAGGTCCGGGCGCGATTGCGTTGACGGTGATGTTGCGTCCGCGAAGCTCCTTCGACAGGACGTGCGTCATGGCCTCTACCGCGCTCTTGGTTGCCGCATAGACGGCGTAACTCGGCGGGTACAGACCGGCGACGCTCGATGAGAAGTTGATGATGCGGCCTCCGCCGCGCAACCGGCGCGCAGCCTCGCGAAGGGTGTTGAACGTCCCCTTGAGGTTCACGGAAATCAATCGGTCGAAGGCGCCGTCTTCGGTATCAGCGATGTTCGCCAGAGTCATGATTCCGGCGTTGTTGACCAGAACATCCACGCCGCCGAAGGCAGTCTCGGCGGAGTCGAACATCTTGCGTACCGCCGCCGCGTCGCTGACATCGGCCTTGGCGGAAACCGCCCGCCCACCCTTAGCCGTGATCGCGTTGACGACCGTGTCGGCCTCTGCGGCGCTGCCAGAGTAATTGACGATCACGGCAAAGCCGTCGGCAGCCAGGCGCGCTGCCACAGCCGCCCCGATCCCCTTTGACGCCCCCGTGACGAGGGCCACTTTGGTCTGCGAGCTCATTGTCCGTCCTCCCGCGCCGGTGGAATGGATGGCGCGGGAGTGAGAGTAGAGCTTTCGAATTCACGGATAATCTGGGTAAAATCAGGAATAGAATTCGGAAATTACGAACAATGGACCGATTGAGCGCCATGCGCCTGTTCACCCGAATCGTGGAGCGCCGCAGCTTCACCCTCGCGGCTCAGGATCTCGAACTGCCGAGGTCGAGCGCTACCGAGGCGATGAAGACCCTCGAGGGGCGCCTGGGCGTTCGCCTGCTGCAGCGGACCACCCGCCAGGTGTCCCCGACCCTCGACGGGGAGGCGTACTACCGAAGGTGCCTCACGATTCTCTCGGAGATCGAGGAGTCCGAGTCCGCCTTCACCGGCGCCCAGCCGACCGGTCTGCTCAAAATCGACGTGCACGGCACCCTGGCGAGGCATTTCGTGTTGCCAGGTCTGCCGGCTTTTCTGGAAACGTATCCCGGTCTGCGCCTGCACATCGGCGAGGGCGATCGCCTCGTGGATCTGATCAAGGAGGGTATCGACTGTGTACTACGTGTCGGCGAGTTGCATGACAGCGCGATGGTTGCACGCCGTGTCGGGATGTTGGAGGAGTCGACATTCGCCAGCCCGGAGTACTTGCGGCGCTACGGTGAGCCGCGGTCCCCGGAGGATCTGGACCGGCACCGGATGATCGGCTTCGTGTCCTCGGCGACCGGAAACGTAGTCCCCTTGGAGTTCACCGTGAACGGTGCGCTACGCCAACTCGTCGCACCGCTGGGATTGACCGTGACCGCCGCCGAAACCATGGTCGCCGCCGCGAAGCTCGGAATCGGTTTGATCCAGGTGCCGGCGTATCACACGCGTGCGGATGTCGCCGCGGGGCGACTCGTGGAAGTGCTCAGCCAGTATCGGCCGTCGCCTTCGCCTGTGTCGCTGCTGTATCCTCACAATCGTCAGCTGTCGAGCAGGGTGCGTGTGTTCATCGATTGGCTGACACGGGAGTTCGCCCACGCGGCGCCTGTCAATTCAACACAGGGGAGATCCTGAGTGAGTCACTTTCTGACGGTCCCGATCAACGAAAACGGCATCATCTTCGACCAGAACATCGACACCGAACTGAACTGGGCCGCAAGCGCCCCCTTCGCGTTCACCGATGTGTTCCTGTACTCGCACGGCTGGTGGAATACCGCGTCCAGCGCCGTGTCCGAGTACAATATTTTCTCCATCGGGTTTTCCCAGGTGCTGCAGCGCCTGTGCGGCGCGACGCCGAAGGACTACCCGAGCTTCGGCAATCTGTTCTCGCCTTTGGCGTTGGCCATCCACTGGCCCTCGATGATCTCCGAAGATCAGAAGTCGGTGGTGAACTTCCTCGAGGCGACTTCCTTTTTCACCATGGAGCATCGCGCCGACGGCGTGGGCAGCAATGGCGGCTACTCGCTTCTGCGGCTGCTGATCGAGGCGCGAGCCGGCAAGGCGCCTCTGCGCTTCAATCTGATCGGCCACAGCTTCGGCTGCCGGGTGGTTCTGGCGGCTCTGCAGGCGCTGGCCAAAGATCCCGGCACCCTCGCGAAGGTGAAAGCCATGCAGACGCAATTCAACGTCGTGCTCCTGCAGGCCGCGGCCGACACCGACTCGTTGGCGAGTGGCCGCTTGTACGGCGATGTGCTGAAGACCGTGCCGAACCTGCGAATCCTCGCGACCGTCTCCCAGAACGACAAGGCTCTCGGCACCTGGTATCCCGCCGCGCAGAAGCTGGCTCACCTGTTCTCCGATCCGATCGCAGCTATGGGCACTGCCGGGCCGACCGGCGATCTGTCGATTCCGGTCGATCAGAAGGTCTCCGTGGCTCCCGGATCCGCTCCGACCTTCACCGGCAAGCTGGGGGTTGCGGATCTGACTCCGCTGCACCAGTCACGCCAGGGGATGCCGGGAGTGTCGGACAGCTTCGGCGGCCAGCACTCCGACATCAACCTGCCGGAGATCTACGAGACGATCGTGCGCTTCTTCGGCGCCTGATGCGTCGAGTCCGGCGTTGAGTCAGAGGGCCGATGAAGGGCTGCTGCGGGTCATAGGGCCCTTCGCTCTTGCCGCCAGTATCGTCAACGTCGTCGTAGGCGCCGGAATCTTCGCGTTGCCAGGCGCACTGGCCGCGGAGGTCGGCGCGGCGGCGCCGTTGGCGCTACTGCTATCGGCAGCGTGTATCGGTCTGGTCACCGTGTGCATGGCGCTCGCCGGACGCCAGGTCGCACGCAGCGGTGGCATGTACGCCTATGCCGAAGTTGCCTTCGGACCGTTCGTCGGCTTCCTGACTGGGGTGGTGTGTTGGCTCTCGAATGTGTTTGCGAGCGCCGGTGTCGCATCGGCGGTCACGGACACACTGGTCACGATCTCTCCTGTTTTTTCAAGCCCGTGGCTGAAAGGCGCCGTTCTCGTCGCACTCTACGGCGCATTCACGATCGTCAACCTTCGTGGCGTGAGAGCGGGCTCTCGCACCGCCAGTGCGGCTGCGGCAATCAAATTCACCGCGTTGCTCGTGTTTCTCGTGGTGGGGGTGACGCTGGTCAGACCGGAGAACCTGGTCTGGAGTCAGGCTCCATCTGCGGCAGCGCTTGGACGCAGCGCGCTCCTGGCGGTCTTCGGTCTGTCGGGGATGGAGGTCGCGCTCGGTGTGAGCGGCGAAGTTCGCAATCCGCGGCGGACGATTCCTCTGGCGCTGGCCGTTGGAATGACGGTGATCGTGTTCCTGTACGTTGCGGTTCAAGTGGTCGCGCAGGGCGCCCTGGGGCCGCAACTTGCGCAGTCCGCTGCACCTCTGGCGGAGGCGCTCACGCGGCGCGGGTTGTCGGGTGGACTGCTGATTTCGATCGTCGCCTTGATTTCGATGTGCGGGTGGATCACCGGGGATCTCTTGGGATCGCCACGGATTCTGTTCGCGTTCGCGCGCGACGGCCTGCTTCCAAGCCCTTTTGCCAAAGTGCATCCCCGGTTTCATGTCCCTCACGTCTCGATCATTGCGCACGCCATCGTGGCGTGTTCCCTTGCGCTCACGGGAACGTTCCGGGTGTTCGCCATCCTGGCGAGCATCTCCTCGGTGGTTCTTTATATAGCGTGTTGTGCAGCCGCCTGGAGACTCAGCCACACTGAAGCTCGCGCTGCGGGGCGCAGCACGGGCTTCGTTGGCACCGCCGTTCCCGTTCTCGCTGTGGTGGGACAGTTCTGGATGCTGTCCTACTCGAGCTCTGGGGAGATCCTCGCTATAGCCGGCGTCATCGCGGTCGCCGCAGCGGTTTATCTCGCCCGCACGGGCTTACGTCGCGTCCCGACCTGACAGCGCGAACGAGACAGCCCTGCTGCGCCGCCTAGCGTGCAGCGGCCGCGCCGCCTGTCATCGAGCAGACATCCGCGTTCCTCGTAGAACCAACACCTCGATCTTCCGAACTCATGTTTCTAGGCGGGATTGCCTGGCGGTCTCGCATCAACAAAGAGGGGAGGTCGTATGTCGTCAATGCATGCTCGCTCTTGGGTGAGCGGTCAGTTACTGCGTTCGGGAACGCTCCTGGTGGGGCTTGGTCTGGCTGCATGTGGTGGCAGCGGGTACGGCGGTGGCAGCAGTAGCAGCATGGGGCCGCAGCTGGCGCCTACGATCACCATTCAGGTCGCGCCGACCACGATAACGGTCGGCCAGTCTGCAACGCTGACATGGAGTTCGAGCAACGCGTCGACCTGCACTGCGAGCGGCGGTTGGAGCGGAACGCAGAACGGATCCGGCACTCAGTCGGTGACGCCGACGGCCGCCGGCCCGGTGATGTACACGCTCATGTGCGTTGCTCCGACGGGGTCCGCTTATTCCGGAGGCGGTGGTGGGTCGGCCTCTCAGTCCGCCACAGTCACAGTCAACGCTGCGACGGCTTTTGCCGTCAAGAATCTCGTGACCGACACGGCAGGCGGAGGAGGGGCGGTCGTCGACCCCAACCTGACGAATCCCTGGGGCATCGTGTTTGGCACCGGGAAGCCCGTCTGGACCGCCAACAACGGTAGTCAGACCTCCACGCTCTATGACGGGAACGGGACCAAGCTCGCATTGACCGTCGCGCTGCCGAAGGATACGGGCGGGAACGACTTTGACGGCACGGGAATCATCGTCAACGCGACCACCGATTTCGTCGTCACGTCCACGACCAAGACCGGCCCGGCTGTGTTCATCTTCTCCGGTGAAGACGGGATGCTGGCCGGTTGGAATGCGGGGACCGCGGCGGTCGCGACGTATACGGACACTGGCGGCGCAAGCTACAAGGGGTTGGCGATCGCAAGCGTCGGGACGGCGAACTATCTGTACGCCACCGACTTCCACAACAACAAGATCGACGTCTTCAACGGCACCTGGCAGAAGCAGACGATCTCGGCCACAAGTTTCCCGTTCGTCGATCCGCAACTGCCGGCGGGTTACGCTCCCTTCGGCATCCAGACCTTGCCGACCGGCGCGAGCGGTGCCAGTCAGATCTACGTGACGTATGCCAAGCAGCAAGGTCCTGACAACCACGACAACACCAACGGTGCGGGTCTCGGGGTTGTGGACATCTACGATACTTCCGGCGTGTTCGTGAAGCGGTTGATCTCCCCCGGCGCAGCGCTGAACGCTCCGTGGGGGCTGGCGTTGGCGCCTGCCGACTTCGGGACTCTCAGCAAGACCTTGCTGGTCGGCAATTTTGGCGACGGCAAGATCAATGGCTACGATCCGGCCAGCGGAGCCTTCATGGGCTCGGTCACTACCGCCGGTGGAGCGGCCTTTGCCGTGCCCGGTCTGTGGGGCATCGCGTTCGGCAACGATGTGCAGAACCAACCCCACAACACGCTGTACTTCGCGGCCGGCACCAACAACGAGGTCAATGGGGAGTACGGTCGGATCGATGTGCCTGCGCCGTAACGGGCGATCGACCGGGCGTTCGCATTTCCATGAGCGGTGGGCGATCCCAAGGACGGGATCGTCCCACCGTCGAATTGGCGGGTTTGCGAAGCAAGGGGTCGTGCCTGCACAAGCATCTTCTTGCCGGCGTGGCACAATGGAGGCCATCTGCAGCAGGCACCGCAGCGAGTCATATGGCCGCACGACGAGGCAAGAGGGTCGCCAAGCCCCAGGCGCCTGATCTGAAACGTCCCCCCGAGCTCACTCTCAGTAAGCGCACCACTGCCGTGATCGCGTGGGTTGAATCTAAACCAGGCGCGGTCGGCACCTTGTTCTTCGCCAACCGGGGCTCCTTACCCATCGCTGCCATCTACAAGGTGAAGGGCAAAATGTTCGCCATCGTGGCGGTTCGCGGCGGCGAGAACGTGATCTTGAAGTGCGACCCGGAAGTGGTACCCGCTCTCAAGGATCAGTACTCCGGCGTGGGGCATCGCTCGCATCTCGACCAGCGTTTCTGGATCAGCGTGAGTCTCGATGCAGACGTCCCTGTCGGCCAGGTCAGGCGCTTGATCTCGCGGTCTTATGAGTTGGTTTGCGCTAGCCTCACGCGCAAGCAGCAAGCAGAGCTCGCGCAGTAAGGGCACTGTGCATAGTGGCCGGTGCGCAATGCTCGGCGTGTGGTGCCCGCCGTATGACGCTCGGCGCCGAGCGCGGAGGCTGTTTCGTCGTCTCGGCCGCTCGCAGCTGGCGTGCGCCTCGGCTTAGGGTTTCGGGTGGGTGCCCGTGAAGCTAGCGCAGCAGGGCTTCTCGACCGGGGTGAACTCCATGAATTCCACGCGAGTGCCGTCCGGGTCGTAAACGTTCAGCTGCCACTTCCCGTCTCGCCCGACTTTCGGTGCCTCACCCGGCTGCCAACCATTCGCGACAAGCTTGTCTTTCGCGGCAGCCACGCTCGGGACTCCCAGAGCAATGTGATTCATCACCCCTTCGGTGTGGGCGTCCGCATTGGGGGCCACGTTCAACATGTATTCCAGCCAGTCGCTGCCGTCCGGGACCTGCATGCTGACCCAACTGACCTCGTCGTCTTTCATGCCGCCTTGCCAGTACAGGTGGAAGCCCAGGATGTCCTTGTAGAAGCGGTCCTCGGCTGCTCGGTCACGGACGATCAACCCCGCGTGGAGCAGCTTTGTGCCGACTTGAGCGGAGTTCTTCGCAGTTTGCTTTGAGGTGTCGGCCCCAGGGGCAGGTGTCGCCGGCGCGGAGCTGGCAGCAGCTGTCGCCCCAACGGACGTCGGCGCTGCGGGGATGGCAGCGGCAGTCACCGCACCGGGTGTTGGCACTGCGCGGGCGGTAGAGACGGTCGGCGCCGCACCTGGCGTCGCGGGCGGGGACGGGCCTGTCGCGGCGGGGGAGGGGGTCTGCTCGATAAAGGTGATCAAGTGACCTTCAGGGTCGACGACGCTGAAGGACTTGATGTGATTCGCGTCGGCGGCGACGTCGTCTGCCTTCAGGCCCTTCGCAGTCAGATAGCGCCGCATCTGCGCCACGTTTGTCGTCGCGAATGCGATGCCGGCAACGCGTGAGTCCTTGGACGCCGCGGCGGTAGCGGTCGGTGACGGTTTGGCGCCGGGCAGGGTACTGGGGGTTTCATTCATCGCGCGAAGCTCGATGCGCTGGCGCTCATTGACGCTTAGACATGCGATGACTGCCTTTCCACATCCGGCGTCGGCCGCAGTTAGGCCAAGGGTCCTCGCGTAGAAGGCCATCGAAGGAACTGCGTCCGTCATCAGGACAGTGACTCTCGCAATGCCCGTGATCGGCGGCCGGGACGCTGTCTCTGCTGATCCCGCAGGCTCGACTGCTGCCAGCATTCCCACCGCGAAGATTGATGCTGTGGCAGATACGCGCGCGCGCGCCTTGCTGACGCGCACGGCAGTGATGCGTGACGCTCTGACGCGTGGCGCATTCGCGGCTTCGGAGGTGACACTCGTTCGTCGGCTCCGCATCAATGGTCCTTTCACCCGCGCGTGGCTTTCGCGACTTTGCCATGCGGTTGGCGCTGCCGCTGGGGCAAGTATCGGATTCCTACGCAACGTCTGTGCTCGCGTCGCGTTCCGAGCCAGGGCGTTCGCGACTTCCCGGCCTTGTCTCAATCAAGTGGCGTTTTATTTGCTGCCCCCGGGGGCGGCGTGTATAGTTCGCGGCCTCCTGGTGCGGGGTGGAGCAGTCTGGCAGCTCGTCGGGCTCATAACCCGAAGGTCGCAGGTTCAAATCCTGCCCCCGCTACCAACTTTATATCTATCTGTTTTTCCTCAAGAAATTCCTCGTGATTGAGGGTCAATGTCCCCTCGAAACGAGCATTTGCGACATCCGGTCGCAGAACCAATTTCCCTTCTGCCAGCACGCTGCGTAGAGCCTCGCGCGCCATCGCCACGTTCTCGCGCTTCGTGAAGACCCGAAGCTTGCGCGCGACCGCTGCCCTGTACTCCTGAAGGAATTCCGATCGCGAGATCGGCGCAGGTTTCGGCGGTGCGTGCCGATTCAGGGCCGCACGTTCCTTCCCGAATTCGGTGAGCCAGCATTTGAAGACGGCCGGCGGCAGCGTGCCGGCTTTGAACTGTGTTCTGACGTCCGCTTCTCGCGCGTCGATTTCAGCGAGCGCATCGGCAAGGGCTGGGGCCGTCTGCGGCTCCGCACTCTGCTGCTTGTCGAAGTAATCCATCGCCACGTCGGCGGCTCTGCGAAGCGCCTCGGGACTCAGGAAGTCGATCTCAAGAACATTGAGCACTTCTCGCTCGATATCGGCAATTCGGAAGCGAGTACGGTTCGAGCAGGTGCTGCCGTTATGGAAGCCGCCGCACACGTAGTCCGTCCGCCCGTACTGCACGTAGCTGCTGCCGCACTCTGAGCACACCAGGAGGCTACTGAGCCACAGGGCGGGGCCACGGCCTTGGTGTCGCCGCGCAGCGCGGATCGCCTCAGAGCGAGGAGTGCGAGCGCTCTGCACTACCGCAACCCTGTTCCATAGCTCGTCGGAAACGATGCGGAGCTGTTCAGAGTGATGCGTGATGAGGTCTTCCGTATCCTCCACCATTTCGCAGCGACGAATCGCGCTATCACGGGGACTACGTATCCAGCGACTTCGACCCCAGACGACTTCGCCCTTGTAGACGGGGTTGTTCAGTATTCCAGTGCCTCGCCGAACGTCGCCGATGATCGCGCTTCGCACCCACTCTCCGTCCGTGCGCTTCGGTCGTCGGCATGATGTGTTGCGCTTCCAGGCCGCTCCCGGGGCAGGGGCGCCGCGAGCATTCAACTCTTGCGCAATGCGTTTGCCGCTCCATGCGATTGCTCGCCACTCGAAGATCTGACGAACGACTGCTGCCTGCTCTTCGTTAATCTCGATCTGGCCGGTTCCACTCTGACTGGCTGGTGTGTAGCCGTATGCTCGTCCGCCGGCGGGGCGACCGCTCCTCGCCAGCAACTCCATCTTGTTTCGTACCCGGCGGCCAATCTCCTTGCGGTTGTTCTCATTGATGGCACCTTTGAGATTCAGCATGATCAGGTCGTTCTCGCGGCGCGTGTCCTCGGCCTGAGTAACGATCGCGATTCGCAGCTCCAGCAGTTCGTTGATATCTCGCGTCTGCATTTCCATGTTGCGCCAGAGACGAGAGATATCCTCAGCGACCAGGACGTCGAACTCGCCGCGTATCGCGGCAGCCAGCATCGCAGAGTATCCGATGCGCTGTGGTGTTCCGCCGCTGGTCTCGGGGTCGGAGAATCGATGCCTCATCGCGTGAGCGAAACCCTCGCGCTTCGAAATCGCATCGCAGACCATGAATTGCCGATCGATGCTGTCGGCCTCTTGGCCGTCTGTGCTGTAACGCGCGTAGTACGCGGCACGCAGTTTCCTAGCGCTCATCACCGGTTCCTTTCAACCGGTGCGGTCGGGCTTGCGTTCCGGAGAAGGATCGTGCCCGCTGGTCTCGTCTGGGTCGCGTCGTGTCTTACAGGCGCGCTCAACGATATTCGGTGCCCGAAATCGTGCCAGAGAATCGATTGCATCGCGCGCGAGGATGTCGACGAACATCGAGAATCCATTAATGGCAGGGTCACGTCTTGCTCTCGCACGGGTGGTGATTGTCGAGGCACGCTGACGACGCTCTCTCATGGTGTAGAGCGTCTGCGCCCGCAATGGAATCGGCCACTCGCCATTCGTGCGAAACAGCGACGTCTCGCATGTTGCAGGCCGCCCGCATGAAGGTTGCATCTGCAACGGCCTGCATCAGATTGCAACGTTGTGCCCCCGGGCGCGGCAGCACGCAACGCTGGTAACGCCGGCCGATTCTGGTAATCATCGGGTCACCGAGCGATCTTCGATTTCGCGCGACTTTGCGGGCGGCTGAATGCGATTGGCAATCAGTTCCCGCTCCGTCCAGGGCGGACGCATGGATTCCGCAAATTGCCGGACCGCAGCTGCGAGGCCCGGCCTCCGTTCTCGATCGAGAACGTCCGCGACTCCGTGCCAACCTTCTAGCACGGCCCGGCGGGTAGCTTTTAGTACCTCCGTGCCCGGTTCGCTCCTCAGCTTGCCGGCGGCCAATTCCCGTACAACGCCCTCGGCGCGCTCGCGGGCGTGCCTTGAATCCCTTCGCATCATTGTCCGGTAGATTCCGTCCGTCTTTCGTGGCGTGATCTCGCCGCGGACCGCGCGCTCTGTTGCATTTGCTTCGACGCCGAAGTCTCGCAAATACCCGGCGAAGTCCCGACGCCAAGCGCGCAAAGTCGCTTTCCGTATGTTCAATCGCTTGCCGTTATCACCTAGCGCCTTTACTACAACGTGCACGTGTGGGTGGCCCTGGTCCGTGTGCAGCGCCATCGCATACCGGTGCTGGAGGGCAAAGTTCTCCATCGTGAATTTCTTCACGGCGGCGTACAACTTGTCGGGCGGCGTGCCTTTCGGCATCGAAAACACGAGATTCTGGACCAGCTTCGGCGGTTTCCGACCAGCCGCGATGGCTCGATCAGAGTGGCGCCGATGCTCCTCGAGGTCGAGGTCCCAGTCCTCCAGCAGCCGGTTTTCGAAACCCTTCTCTTGGTGCAACCGGCCGTCGTCGCCCTCGACGACCCCTTCACCGTCACGGCCGATGTAGTTGAGGTGTTCACCGACTCCTCGAACCGTCCGCGCGCCACCTGATACCTTGACCATGACTTCCGGAACGCGGTGGACCGTCCGAGCTATGTGGTGGATCTGGCTGGTCGTCAAAGAATGCGCGCGCCAGGGCCCGCGACGCCCGTAGCTCGCGATGTCGAGGAGCGGAGTCTGCCCCCGCAGGTCAACGAGGCGTTTCGGCATCGCCGGACTCCCATGAAGCAATGTTCGCTTTGATGAGCCCCTTCGTATGCACGCGCAGTGCTTCGCAGGCTCTGAGTATGTCCCAGAGATTGGCGACCTTCAGTCCAGTGACGGTCCCGGTCTGATTTGCCGCCCGAGCAATCTGGTTAAGGTTGCGCCCGATGCTTCCCAGGGCGACGACGGAATTCTTGAGCCCCGCCAATTCCCGGTCAGGGATCGGTGCGACTCCGCGCAAATGAGTCCGGACTAGCATCGAGACGTACGTCGCCGCCGCGGTGCCACGACCTGCAGCACGTTCCCGGAGGAGCAAGTGATCCTCTGCGCGGAGCCGCACGTAGAGGCGCGCATCACGGTTCACCCTGGCCGGCGATGATGTCAGTGCCGTGTCGGCGAGTCGCGTGCCTTGGAGCGTCAATTCAACCAAGCGCCTCAACAGCGAGGATTCCGAGAGTCCTGTCTGCTGCGCCAACGCGCCGAAACGCTGCTTCGTTTCGGCACTCACCCAAGTCGACAAGTGTGTCCTGCTGTCCATATGGAGCACATTTGAACCAAACAGCGGCCGGCTGCCTATCCTGCATTCGTTCGAAACACCCCCACGATCGCATGTTGCAGGTTCTGTGGTTCGAGGACGCGCTGCGCTCCGCGGCGACCACTCACGACTTTGCCTATCCGAGCCTGCTATTGTTCGATTCGATCGAGCCAGTCCTGTGACCCGTTGCGGAGACGCCCATGTGCGTCTGCAACAAGGCACTCCGCCGGGATGTTGAGCACGTCCGCAAGGCGAAAAACGACACCCAACGTCGGCGTACGCAGTCCCCGCTCCAGCAGCGACGGGTAGGTCCGGTCGAAGCCTCCAAGACCCGCAAGTGCTTCCTGAGTGAGTCCACGCTCTGCGCGAGCTGCTTTGAGGACGGCGCCGAAGGCGAGGGCAGCCCGACGACGTGCCGACGCTGCCCCCGCTTTTGCCGGCATTTGCTCGCTCATGGCGCGTCGCCCCTGCCGCATGCGTCCAGCGTGTCCGACGCCTGCTTGAGAAGGCTGATGCCGAGCCGCAGGACGGTTGCAACGTCTCCCGTCCCGCACGTCTCTGATACGTCTGTCCGATGTGGATCAGCGATTTCATCGAGCGCTAGCGTCGCGACGGCTAGCATCGACCTGGTCTCATTGAGCTGGAGCAGGAGATCAGTCGACCCTGGTCGCGGACTCTCGGTTGCAGGCTTCCCGTCCGGGGGGTGGGGATGCCGTTTGGCCGAACGCGCTCGTGCGCGGATAGAATTGTCGGCATGTGAATCCATGTTGCACCTCTTACCCAGGTGTGGCGTGGTAGGACTCCGGTCGGGTTGCAGCCCGGCCGGGGTCCGCTTTCTGCACCCTTTTACGATGCATTACAGCCATCCTAAGCCTGCATCGTAATCGGGTGCAAGCCGGGTCTACCTGTATACCGCTGCCTCCTAAACGGGGGCAGCTATGAAGCATCTTCGAAGCGCAAGACACCGCCGGCTGGTCGATGTGATCGTCCAGGCACGCGAGGCAGCTGGCCTTAGCCAAAGGGCATTGGCCGCGAAGCTGAAGCGGTCGGGCAGCTTCGTCTGGAAACTGGAGTCCCAAGAGCACCGGGTAGACGTGCTTGAGTTCGTGGATATTGCTCGAGCAGTCGACGTAGAACCGCTCGAACTGCTGAGGCGCGTGGTGGAAGGGAAGTAGGGCGGCTATCTCCTTGATTCTTCTACCGTCGTCTCCTGGGGCACACCTGAGCAAAGGCAAAGGCCGCGCCAGCCTCATTGATGGAAATATGATTCGCCGCTGACGGTGGACCAAACGGACCGGCGCAGCGGGCGAACCGGCCGCGTCTCCCGCATCGAGCGCATGGGTCTGACCTTTCGGACGGCCCTCGTAGGCAAGACCTTCCGAAGCGGGCGCACGGGGCCACCAGATGCGAATCTGCTGAAGAGCGCAGAGGCTCCCTGCCTATCCCAGAGCCAGCCATTCATGACCCACCCAAGCCACCGCCCGTTGTACCCGTAGGCGTGTTCATTGGCGTGCAAGTAACCGACCGGGCGACCGTCATATAGGTAGAAATGAGTCCCTCCATAAAGGTAGCAGATCGCAATTCCTTGCGCGTTATAGAAGGGCAGGATGTCAGGGGGGTCGTTAGCTTGTTGAGTAGTCTTGCGCACCCTGCGCCTCCCGTGGGTACGAAAACGGTAGACAGCAATAACTATCCAACACCATCATGATTTGGATTTTGTGCCCGTACCGAGTGTTGTCGTGGCCGTTATTGAAACCTAGTTCTTTACGATCAGTCAGTCGACCATCATGAAGAGGTCGCACGGAAGAACTTCCGCATACTGTGTCGATGTTACGACTCTGAGTTCTATCAACGTAACTCTAGGCATCCTCGGCGCCGGCAGCCGCGCATCAGGGCGGCAAGATGCGAAACCAGTCTCGCATTACCATTCTGACGCGCTGCAATTCCTCCTCCGGGATCGGTGTCATGTGGCAAACGGCGTTCCGTATGTGCGCAATCACGCGAGCCTCCTGAATCAGTCCGCGGTCCCGCAGAAGATCGTCAAAAGAGTCCTTCCAGTTCGCCTCTATAATCCGGAGTAGTTGCGGGTATGTGAGCAGCATGGATTTGTCGCGGGATCCTAGCGCCATCCATTGTTTTGATTCTTCCGCATCTTTGAGCTTCTCAACCTCGTCCTGGACGTCTTTAGGGACTTTCGCCCACCAGTCTTCCTGCCCATCTTTCGAGAGAGCCTCCACCACAAATTCCCGCATATATCGTTCGAACACAAAAAAGAGCTGGTACGGTTCGGACGTGGCGACCGCCAATCTAACCTCCTGAGGCACCAGGGCTGCTAAATCGAGGCTAGCGGAAAGCGGGAGCGACTGTGGTGGTACGGTCGTCGGCAGTGTCCCAACCGCCTTCGTCGCTGTCTGACCAACCAGTAGAAACAGAGCGAGCTGCGCGTCATTCATGAGCTGAATGCTTTGCGCATTGCGTTAAAGATATGCAGATATGTCTCTTCGGTGCCGTTCGCTGGTAGATGGACCTGAATGTTGTAGTGAAATTCGGGCCTCATGCCGCCATTTTGTGAGCGCTGTGCGCTCGAGTTCGCGCTGGGTTGGTCTGCTGACTGTGTTCGCTGGCTGTTCTCCTGGGCGGCACCCTGCTGTTGCTCCTCTTGCTCCACGCCACTGAAGTCCGCGGCTCTCAACAAAGCCTGGAGCGTGCCGCTGATCTTCGCTACCATTCCAGTGTCCGCGCCAGTAACCTGTGCGATCAATCCACGCATTTCACTTGGACTGAGTTCGTTTGCGCGTTCGTTGGCCGCAAAGAGGGGGCCATAGGCGCGGCGAACTCCCTGCGCGATTGCCTTCGGCCCGAGCGTCGGATTCTTGAGCGTCAAGTAGTCGGGATTCGGTTTCCCGCTGAGGTCAAGAAAGCCCAACGTCTTCAGCAAAGTGATCAGTTGTCGATCACCAGTAGACTTCAGACCGAGTGTGTCAGCCAGGTAGCGGGTGGAAAAGCCTGTGTCCGGGGCCTTCGCAGAGGCAATGCGCTCAAATAGTGTGCCGACATTCTTATAGGAACCGAGATATGGTAATTCTGCCATCGAATTCCTCTATGCTGCGTGCCGTGCCGCGGCACGCCACGTTGTTGCAAGGAAGCGTTAACAGCGATAAAGCGCTCTCGAAGGCAACAGGACAATACGCTTATCCGAGTGCATTCACCCTTTCGAGCGAGGCAAGGATTTCTGTTTCTTCGGCTCCCGGGACTTCTTCGCCGGAACGGCGGTGACTCCCAACTTCTGCCGTGCAACCTGCTTTCGAACTCGGACTCCGCCGCCGAACAGTGGAACATTCAGATGCGGCATTCTGGCTCGAGTTACGGTGTCAAACACGTGTTGCCGCCAAAACGGCCACACGTTGTGAACCGAATTGACATCTGCAAACGCTTTGATTGCCGCCTCGCTCAGCTCAGAGGTCACCTCGTATTCGACCATGAAATCTGCTTCAATTTGGAAGTACACGGTAAGATCATTGCCATCGTCTGCAGCATCAGCTACTCGAATCCCGAGTGCTACAAAGACTTGAAGTAATCTTATCGGCCCGCGATCTTCGGTGTCTGCGCTACCCAGGACATATGTGACGTTGCGCTTCGTCAGTTGCTGCACCTGGATCTTGTCCGATTCTGGCGGCGCAGTTGGTCGTCTGAAATTACATTCATTTAGCATTACGTCGCGCAACTGCAGTGCGCCGATCGCTTGCTCAATCAGTGTTAGCTCTTCGCTCATGCAACCTTCTTCTTGCGCCAATCGGCGAGCGAAGTAATACCGCCCTCCTGCTTTCTGTCTTCGGACGTGACGACGACTCGCGTACCTCTCACCCGCTTCGAAGTGTATTGAGGGTCATTGAGCGATACGGTGTCCTGCGCGTTCGCGTAGCAATGCGAGTTTGCGACTCGACTCTCCAGCCCTGCCAACGGCCGGAGGAATTCAGCTATCCAAGGGAAAGTCGATACGAGCCGGAGCAGGCGATCCATAGGCAGGCTTTGAACGACCTCACCCCGTTCGTATTTTGAGAAGGCATTGGGGCCGCCTCCAAAGAGTGCCGATGCGTCGGGCTGAGACAGTTGCAGGCGGTTACGGAGATTCAGAATCTCCTGGCTCGTCAGATAACCATCCCCCCTGCGCTTCGCGTCGCAAATCCGCACCTGATTACGCTTGATCTGATCTGTCAAAACGGGGTCCGCGCCGCAAGAGTCGCAGCGAGAGCGCTCAAGATCCTCCACAACAATAACCTTCCCGTTGTGTTGGATCTCGTCCGAATAGACTTCGGGCGTCAGGGTTCCCATTTCGCAGACCGGGCACACTGCTGCAGAGAGGTTGTTCATAGGGCACCCTCCAAATGAAAAGAATGAAGAACTACGCAAAGACAATTGCGAGTCATGCTGAACTTGATGTACAGGGGATCGTCTTGATCCGTGGGTCCGCGGTAGCGCACCAGATAGACATCCATCCAAGGACCGGACTCGGAATAGCGCACAGAATGCTTGAAGTTGCCGTCCGTAAGCGTTGCCAAACATTTGCACACAGCCTGCAAGCTGTACTTCAGATTAGCCGTGTCTCTTTGCACTCTTGAACTTGCGAAATGGACGGCCTCGGCAGCAGCCAATTCCCTTATATGGTCGAGAGCGCACTCTCGTCTGTCTCGAGTTTCCATCCACTGGGTAACCATTATGGTTATGGTTTTGCGTTTGTCAAATCCATTGATCGAAAGCGAGACCAGAAGCTGGGACTATACGGTATTCGGTAAAATGGGCCCCCGCGGGACACTGCCCGCCGGCACTGCGCGCGGGAGCACTGGTACCTGCAGGAAATCTCAAAGCAGTCCCCGCTAGCAAATTTTTCAATAGCTTAGAAGGGCAACAAGAATAGAAACTCAAGGAGCGCGCCGGGAGGCGCTGCATCGAGAAACTTCGGGCGGGCGAGAGCGTAGCGTCATCGAGTGTCCAGTGCGGTTATCGCTTGCGCGAGTCGCGCGGAGTATTTTCCTTGGAGGTCGTGCTTCCAGGAATCCATCAAGGTGAATTGTGGGCGCGATTCGAAACTTGGTGTTCGTCGAGACTTGCGCGGGGGAGCCAGTGTTGGGAATCTGTAGACTAGAAATTCGATCCTGCCGTCCTCTCTCGGATCCGCATAGACGATGACGCCAGTGTGCTCCTGAGTGTAGGACGTCACGCGACCCTGGACTGTCTTCTTGAATCCCAACTCCTCGAGCCGTCCTTCCGCCCACAACAGACTTTCGTGAGTCCGCACAGGTCGCCATTGATATTCGCCTCCCATGAGCTCCGGCTCGCTGTGGGGGCCAATCTGGTAGAGGGTCTCCGTAGCTTTTCGGGTAGCTAAGTTGGCAGCTGCTTCGGTGCGCTGTTGCTGTTCGCTTTCGTGAAATTTGTCGCGGGCCCACTCGCGTCCCAATGCGAAGGCGGCCGCCGTGACGTCACATTGGTGAGTGCGACCCCATCCCTCCAAGTGCCTGTGGAGCCCGAGAGGGAGACTGAAACCCTGCGTGGACTGATAGAAGTTCTCAGCGCTTCCGCCGCAGAGCGGACACAGGGCGCGGTCGGTGTCGTAGGGGGTATGGCGGGGCAGGGGGCTGGCGAGCTCGACGAGCTCGTCGATGACCTTGCTTTTCCAGTGGTGAAACTCTATTCGGGATGTGCATTGATAATAGCTGTCCAGGATCTCCTGGACTGTCTCGGGCATCAGCCGAATGATGGCGCGTCGAGCATCGTCGAGTTCGTTCTCGAGCTGCCTAATTCGCTCGTCGTATTGGGTGGCGAAATTCTTAAGTTGGGTCATGCGATTTACCGAAACCAGTCGACGCGCTCCCGAAGGAATATTCTAACAGACGTGGTGTCTGGCTTGTCCCTGCGGCGCACAGCTCCGAGATCGCGGCCGGGGAATGACGACAACACCAGGTCGAGCACTTCGGCCTTAGTCATTTCATAGGTCGTGCAATCGATGGTTACAGAGTTTGGTATGGCGTTCGTGCGAAGGCGGGCGACGTTCTTTTTGCCAAACCCGAACCCCAAAAAAAGAACCTGTTGCGATGTTTGGAAGCGTTTCCAGGCATCTGTAAACGAGTCTGGAGGCTGCTCGCTATCGTACACAATTCGGATTGAGTTTTCGGCTTTCGGGAGCGCCAGACCCAGAGTGTAGACGTCATCGGTGTCAGGCGCACCGAGCGGTACAGCGTGCGTTTCCTGACCCTCTGGAACTTGCTCGGGAAGATCGCCGAGTGAACCGTAGAGGTGGATAAACATGGTCGCAATTTTCGCCCAGGCTTCGCGTGGGCTGACTGAATATCGGGCAACCAGCCCGCGTATGAACCGATGCTCCAGGTATCGATCGTAGTTGAACGTAATGAAGGAGACGGGATTCTGTGCGAACTCTTCGAGGGTAGAGGCGTCCTCCGACATGTACGCGAATACCAGTGACATCCAGTCTTCTTCAAAAGAACGGGGAGCGGCAGTAGCTTCTTGGCGATACAACAAGGTCGCCATCACCCACTTTCCGACCTTCGCCAAATCGGGGCGGTGCTCGAGCATCGAGTCAATCGATGGGAGTAGGTTGTCGAAGGCGGCCCGTCGGAATGCGTCCGATTCGATCCGTCGAATCTGGTCCCCTGCGTTCCCCATCAGCTCGCGAGGATCAATACCACGGGCCTTGTCGATGAGGCCGCCGCCCGTCGAGAAGCCATAAGGGACGTTAGCTCCTGCGCCGAGGACGAAGACCGTGCGTTTATTGATCACAGGCGGGCGACCGTCCAGTTGGTCGGTGTTCGATTTCGCTCATTTTAGCCGCTTGAGGTCCAAGTGTCTTGGGACCACGGCTTCTGGAATGCCGACACGGACGTAAGTACTCCTCATCGTCTGACAGCACTATTGCATTCTGTCGCTTGTGATCGGCGACCGGTCCCCGCGCGAGCAGGTCAACGTTGTCGGCTGGCCAAGGAACTGGCGGAGCACGCTGACTAGCGCGAGTGTTCAGCTCGCCGGCCTTTCAGCCTCGCCCACTGGCGACCTCGGCGAGCACCGCTTTAGGCAGGAAAGATGACTCCAGGTGACCCCTTGCGAACGTACAATTTCTCAAACGTAGCCGGAATTTCGGCCAACTCCGCCTCCAGGTAGGGGACCGTCGAAATGCTCGTGTGCCAGTCGTGGTAGGTCTCCTCCGAGAAGTACGATTGAAATATCCGGAGTGCCTGTAAGCGCGAGCTCTTCGGAATGAACGTGACTGATGGCGGTGCCCCGCTGTCGTCGCCGGCAGCTAGCTCCGGCCTTACGCAATGCGACCAGTCCCAAGTGACGGAGGGACGAGCACCTTCTGGAAACTCTGAGGGCCATTTCACGGCGCCGTTCAACACGTCGTTGGCTCCCACCATCCAGACGATGACCTGCGCGCGCCAGTGCGGCGATGGGATTCCAAGGACGGAGCGCAGCCAGGGCTCGATCAACGATTCCGGCAAGTATTTCAGGCAAAAGAACATAGATGCCGAAAAATCGCCGCTGGCGTCCCACCACCCCCACACACGATTGGGGTTGTTGTCTGAGGGGCACAAGATCCTGCCGATGGCAATGTTTGAACCCTCCCAACATTCTTGATCCATCATGCAGCGGCCAAGCGTCAACAGCGCGTCATTGCGAAATCCTTTGTAGGGTTCTCGATGTACGCCGTTTGGATACAGCGCCATAAAGGCGACAAGCAGATCCTCGAGGAGATAGCTGACAAAAGCCTCGTGGTTTCGCGGCAGAATGGCTCCAAGGAGGAAGTGGTACCAGGTATTCCACTCCTGCCGGGGGCCGAAGCAACTCGTGCCGTTCGCGATTTCCACAAGCGGCTGCTGTAGCTCAGTCATGGTGAGCGTGACGAGGTCTCCGAGAAGTTCATGGAACATCCGTCGCTCAGTCCCCAGAAACCATGCCTCTCCCATTGGCTCTGATGGCCTGCCGAAATGCACGCGGATTCGCTCCAACGCTGCGTAGTCGACGCCATCGCCGGGCTTCCAAAGAAACTGCTTCATGGATGGCTTAGCTCGACGCCGGTTGCTGCTCATCGAAGTCCCTTCGCAAAGCAATTCGCTGGGTTGACACTCGTATTCTGCCCGGCTGCAGCAGTCGGCGGGCGAGCAGGGCGGCGGTCGGGGTCGGATTTGGCGGGGAATTGCCTATGTGGCCGCCGCAAGACTTGCGCTAACTGCCGGAACTCTAAGGCGAGAGGTGCTACAAAGCTCGAAGCAGCCCCCCGCTACCACTTCCTTGCGGCCGTCTATGGGTGCCTCCCGACGCGTTCGGTACACGGCAAATAGGCTGCCGCGGGCAGCTCCCTTCTCAAGCTCGACCTGTCCCCCGAATAGGGCGCGTAGCTTCTTCAAATGGCCGGCCACGCTGCCAACCACCACCGTTACCGGCGGCCGGGTTCCGCGGTTCCCGGCAACGGGTCAACCAGGATGTCCAGATCGCTCTTCTCTGTGTCTCTCCCGCTCAGGACAGAGCCGAACACACGCGGATTGCGAGCACGGCATTGCTCGACGAGACGGCGAACCTCATCGCGATGGAGCATCAGAGCTTTGGACGGTTTCACACAAGGTACCTAAACAGCTCGGGGTGGGGACGACCGGGCGACGATCATGTCTGCGGGTGACCGCCACGCAGCGGCTTGTGCTGTAGAGGTTACGCGGCAACCCGCGTTCGCGATCGGCGCCCGCCGGAGTGCTCTGCGATCTCGCCAAGTCCCTTGATCTTGACGGGCTTGCGATTCGGGAACTCAGCGATGAGCACCAGTTCACCGCCCATCTTCGAGACGTAGTGCTGCAGGGTGGAGAGCAGCATGTCCGCGCGCTTCTCGTAGCGAGATACGGTGTCTTGTCCCACGCCCAGGTCCGAGGCGACCTTGACCTGAGTGCGCCCGAGCGCCCGACGCAGCTCCCGTAGGGACATCTCCTCCGCAATCAACTCGTTCGCACGGCTCTCAATCCTCTGTCGGCGCTCTGGTGACAGAGTTGCCAATTTTTCGCTCAATTTGCGTCCCATAGCTTACCTACCTCTGGCCGCGCTGATTCGAGCAAGATGAGCATCGAATCGCTCGTCAGCCTTCTCGATTAACTTCCGATAAAACCGCTTCTGGCTTCCGCCAGATTTGTCCCCGGCAACAAGCAAAATCGCATGACGTCGAGGGTCGAAAGCGAGCGCCACCCGCCATACTCCGCCATCGGCATCGAACCTTAGCTCCTTCATGTTGCTGTGTGCCGAACCCTTTAGCGTATCGACACGTGGGCGTCCTAGCCGCGGGCCGAATTGTTCAAGAAGCTTTGCTTGCGCCAGCAGTTCTTCCTGCACAGATTCGGGAAGCTCGTCGAATTCAGGCTCGAACTCATCGGCAAACTCGACATCCCACGTCATGGGCAGCAATTATGGCATTTAAGTCATATGGATGCAAAGCCATATTCCCTTACAGATCAAGCATCAGCCACAGCAGACTGCAGATGCCAGTTGTCAGCCCAGAGCGTTAAAGGTTCACTTCACGCGGGCCGACCGCGGAACGCTAGGACCAGCCCATATCCTGCCCCCCCTACCAATCTCACAAAAGAGCAATTGAAACAGCGAGTTAGCCGTCGTGCCCCGCTACCAATTGCAGCCGGTGCAACGCGTTCGAGAGTAGCGTCGGCATTTGTCCAGGCCCACTGCGTCCGAGCAGCTCTCACAGTGGGGCTCGGCAACGCACGCCTTCCGAACGACGCCTTATAGCTGGGGTGTCGAGAATCCCCGGTTGGCCAGTTCAACGACGAACTTCAGTGCGGCGCGAATGTCGTCGGCAGACAAATCGTACTCCCGCTGGACTTCCTCCAAGCTCATGCCACCGGCCAGGCTCCCAACGATCGTCGTCACCGGCACGCGTGTACCGTAAATGACCGGCCTGCCGTGGTGGATCGCCCGATCCATGATGATTCGATTCGGGGCTTCCATGATTTGAGATGACAGTCGGCGGAGCACGTCTGGTCAGCAGGGTGGCCTCCGACGCCAAGGCGTACTTCGACACGATCCGATTGCGGCAACGTGGATTGATTCCTCAAGTCTCGCGAACTATAAGCTTCGAATGACCGAAGAACTCGATGTCTTGAGGACGATCAGTGAGCGGCTGGAGTCCGCGCAGGTTCCGTTCATGTTGACTGGTTCGTTCGCGCTGGGCTATTACAGCAAGCCCCGTATGACCCGCGATCTGGATTTCGTCGTGGCTCTCATGGAGCAGCACGTACCTAGTCTGGTCGCGGCATTCTCCTCAGACTTTTACATCGACGAGGACGACGCACGTTCGGCCGTAAGGTCCCAGCGAACGTTCATCTGATGCATCTGGCCAGCGGTATCAAGGTCGATCTCATCGTGCGAAAGGACTCGGAGTACCGACACGTCGAGTTCGCACGGCGGAAATCGGTTAATCTCGCCGGTGTATCGACATGGATTACGGCGCGAGCGGATCTCATGCTATCAAAGCTCGTCTGGGCTCACGATGCGGATTCAGAGTTGCAAAAGCGCGATGTGCGGACGCTGCTTGACGACACGGTTGACTGGACCTACCTGAGGGAATGGGTGCCGAAGTTGGGAAGTTGGGTGTAAGCGACCTACTGGAAGAGATCGCAAAATGAACGATACCTCACCGGAAATGGAAAGGATTGTCGCGGAGCGCTATCAGCGAATGACGCCCGACGAGCGCATGCGCATCGCCTCATCGATGTTCGAAACGGCGCGTCAAATCGTTGAGTCTTCGCTGCCAGCCAACCTCACCCGGAAAGAGCGACGCCTTGCCTTCGCACGACGCTTGTACGCCGGAGAACTCCCGAGGCAGCACTGTTGGCGTTCTCTGAATGGCCTGATTGACCCGCTACCGGTGCGCAACAGGCACGCTCACTTCAAGCGCACCGACTGTGCCAGAGGGCTTTGTCAGCGTCGCGCTGAGGCTTTGCACCGCTGCACGGTGAGCCGGGCGCTGTCGGGAAGCATTCGGATAACGTCTGCGGTGGCCTTACGCTCAGCCTGGTTGGAACGAGACTCCAACTCCGTGCGCTCGCGGTCGTTGGCGTTGACGGTTAGGGTTCGCCCGAGGGCGGCGGGATCACGTCGGCCTTCATCCCCCAGATCCGGCCCTGGCGATCAAATGCGATCTTCCAAAGCGAGGTACTGCGCTCGTGCTCGACTCGATAGAGCTCCCAGCGCACGGTGACTGATTCGGACGGGGAGTCCGAAAGATAGTCGGGCTTGATCGCGTACGCTCTCCACTCGGGCTGGCCCACGAGACCAACGTACCTGACACTCCTCACGGGGCCCCAGTCACGAACGGCCGCGGTGAGTGACTGGAACTCGGATGCAGTGGGCAGATCGGATGCGCCTCGAGCCTGAGGCGATTGCAGTCGCCCGACAAGGCGACGGACCGACCTTTCCCGGCTGCTCACCGGGGCGGCTCGATCTGTGCTGTCAGCCTCCCCAGGTGAAGTATTCATTCTGGACTCATCGATACGCGAGAATTGAAAGCTGAAGAAGTTGAACCGGACCTCGATCTGGCTCGACACCTCCACAGGCTGTGACTTCCACAGCGGCGGTACAAATCTCCAGGCATTGGCGGCGCGCAAGGCTGCCTCATCGAGCTGCGGTGATCCGGAGCCTCGTGCGACAGTGGTCTTGACGGGTTGGCCGTGCGCGTCAATGCGCTGATCGAGCAGCACTGAGCCGTCCATGCCTGCCAAGGCCCACTCCATGGAATACTCCGGTCGGAGCCAGCGAACCATCCGCAGCTTCGAGAGCCGCACGGGTGGTGTGTTAGCTCTTTCGTCCCGCGGAGTCTGCGTGTCGGTTGGATCTGGTTGTGCGTCTGTTACCGGCGTAAACCCAGAGGGGGTGGCAGGCCGGCTCGCCGAGATCGGCCAGATATCGACGGAAGGAAATTTCCAACGGCGTGACGGTGGTGTCGACTGACTTTGCTGCATCGGTGCCGACCAGGGTTTGGAGGTCAGCGAGCGTTGATGCAGGTCCCGCCACTTATCCAAGATAACTGGCCCGAACATAGGGGGACCGTCAGTGCTGGACCTCGAAGCACGAGTCTGCGAGATGCCGTAGAACACAACGACGTGGCAACTGACGACTGCCAGAACCATGATGGCCTTTGTGAGCCATGAGCGCGGTAGCCGCAAACTCATCGTGTGCTCCCTTTTGTGCGTTCGGTGCTTCGACGCAACCTCCGGCGCGAGGCCTGGTCCAGAGGCGATGTTTCGCACCACACGGCACAGAAAAGTTTGACAAAGATGCGTGGTTGTATGACTGTATGCATATTATCATACAGTAGAGCATTGGACATTCATATCGAGGGGGTTACCCACCCAGTGGTGCTCCCACCGGATCGATGGTCATTTCTTCATCCGAGCGCCTTCGGCTGCAGGGAACGAAGCCCTGAAGCGGGCGCGCAGCGAGGCCGTAAATTGCGAGCATCTACTCGCGCGCTCCTGATCATGGTCCTGCTGATGGCAGTTGTTGGTGTTCAAGCTCAGCAATCGCCCACTTTCGTTGAGCGGGCTTCGGTGCCAGATTTCAGCAAGGTGGAAATCAAGACCACACGCCTGAGTGATGACTTCTACACCCTGGAAGGGCTGGGCGGCACGAGGGAGGGCGGGACAGTTAGTGTGCTCATAGGCCCCGACGGCGTGTTACTCGTCGATGCGCAGTTCGCGCCGCTGACCGGGCGACTGGTTGCGGCGATCGAGAAGATCTCGAGCAAGCCGATTCGCTTTCTCATCAACACCCATGTCCACGCGGATCACACCGGAGGAAACGAGAACTTCGCAAAGCTCGGAGTGTTGATCTTTGGCCGCGATCAGCTGCGGGCTCGCCTGCAGCACCCCGCTCCTGGGCCGGATGGATCCCCGGGAAAGCCCTCACCGGCGGGAGCCTGGCCGATGGTGACCTATGATGGGCCAGTGGCCATCCATGTGAATGGAGAAGACGTACACCTGATCCCGATCCGCAGCGCGCATACTGATGGCGACACCCTCGTCAGCTTTCCCGGGCACGACATCCTGGCGGTAGGGGATTACTTTCGCAGCACGGGTTACCCTTTTGTCGATCTGGACAACGGTGGGTCGCTTGAAGGACTGCTCGCTGGGCTCGGCGAGACTATCGCTCTCGCTGGCCCGACGACCAAGATCATTCCGGGGCATGGCCCCATCGTCGGCCGGGCAGCCTTAGTAGCGCAACGCGACATGGTGCTTGCGGTGCGTGACCGAGTGGCGGCACTGGTCTCGCAGGGTAAATCACTCGAGGAAGTGATAGCCGCAAAGCCGACGGCGTCCTTTGATGCGCACGTCCCGCAGAGTGCACAGACCGCTGAGCGCTTCGTCTGGTGGCTCTACACCGAAGTGAAGGCGGCACAACACCGAGCGTCGAGGGCGGGTATCCCTTGCGCGTCCCGCGCGGAAAACCGCCCCTTGCAAGTCGTGCTTCCGAGTGACTTGCTAGCCGCAATAGCTGACTTGTTCCGCGGCCCTCAGTGCTGGCCCTGCGGGCCGATCATCCGCGCCGGATCGCGGTTGTTTTCCTGGCAGAGGTAGTCGAAGGGCTCGTTGCCCGCGGACCAGCGCAGGTACCAGCCTCCAGACCAGGTCTTCGTGTACGCGCCGGGATCATCGATCGTCGCTTCGTACTTGAGCTGATAGAAATTCGGGCGCGAGATGTGCTCGATGAGATGCGCCTTCGCGGTGTGAGGGACCCCGTCGCGGGTGAGCCAGAAGCGCTCGTTGAAGCCGACCGTGTCGATCACGAGCGTGTCGCCCTCCCAGTGACCGATCGAGTGCCCGTACCAGGAAGGCTGCAGGTTCTGCGGATGCGGACGGCCGTCGAGGTAGACGATCCGCCAGCTGTGGGGTGCGCCGACGCCCACGAAAATGATCTCCTTCGTTTCGGGCATATCGAGCACTTCGATGCCGTAGGGCGTATGCCAGAGCCGCGGCCCTCCGGAGGGCTTGCACCGCGTGTGGGGATCATCGGCCGTCAGATTCGCCCGGCGCTCTATATATTGCTTGCGCGCCCAAGGCTGAAACGGTACCTCATCGATGCTCAGGTTCGTCGGCAGGGCCACGCCCGGGAAGGCGACGGGGCCCTTATTGACGATCATCGTGGCACCTGCCGGACCTTCCCAGTTGCCGACCTCGTTTGGAGTGCCGGCAAAACTGATCCGCCCATCCGGCCCCCGCGGCGCGGGACGTGTGAGATCAGGGCCCTTAGAACCCTGACGCCTGGCTTGCTGTCCCGGCGTAGCAGCAGGAAGCAGCACGCCGAGCCCAAGGACGAACAGTGCGAGCGTTCTCATGCTGTGTCGGACTCGCAGCCCTTATTGGACGCCCGGAGTCGTCACGCCGCCAGCGCCGCCAGTGCTACCTGTCGTCTGGCCTACCGAGGAGGCCGCGCCGAGCACCTGACCGGTGCTCACACGTGTCACCCTGCGCGCGTTCGCGTACTGACTTCTGTTCCGGGCCATCCACCCGTCGACTGTGACTTGCTCGCCGATCGTGAGGCTGTTCTTTTTCCAACCCGCGTTCTGAAGCATGTGCGGAGGACCCATCTCGAAGCCCCAGTTCTCGACCTTGCCATCCTTGTCCTTCACGTCGACAAAGATGTAGGCATGGGGGTTGGTCCACTCGACGCGCGTGACGACCCCGGTGACCGTCATGGGCTTGTTCGAGTCGAATTCCGCGGCAAAGGAGTGATGGGCCTCGGTCGGCACGGCGGCTGTGGCAAGCAGCACCGCGAGGATCGAAGGGATGAAATGCGAGATTTTGGGAATCGACATGGTGGGTCTCCCTTAAGGGCGGCCGGTTTCACAATAGTATTCTGGGACGTCTCCGGGCACCCAGCGCAAAGTCCAGGCGCTCTTCCAGGGACGCGTATAGGCGCGGGGATCGTCGACGGTTACCTCGTACCGCAGCACATCGTGCGACGGCCGGGAGAAACGCTCGGTCAAGTGCAGCCCCTCCGTGTGCGGCAAACCACCGTTGGAAAACCAGAATCGAGTGTTGAATCCAATGGACTCGACGACGAGAGTGTCCTTTTCCCAGTGCCCGACGGCGTTGCCGTAGAAGGTCCCGACGACCTCCTCCGGATCGGGGGGCTTGCGGCCATCCAGGAAGACCACTCGCCAGCCGTGATTGCCGCCGCCGTAGAGGATGTAGACGCGGTTGAGGTTGCGGTCCTGGATGATGCGGATGCCTCCGGGCGTCATCATCGCTCGGGGACTGCCAGGCCCGACGCAGGCGTGCATGGGGTCGTCGGCGAAGTTGTTCTTCTGCCGGTATTCGTAGAGCGCGAGCGCCCAGGGCTGGAAAGGCGCGACGTGTGAAGCGTCGGCGAGGTTCGCTAGCCGACCCTGCGCATCCATTTTTGCGCTCTTCCCTTCCTCGATGAGGCTGTTTGCGGAAGGGAGGCTCCAGAAACCTTTCTCATCCGGGGCACGGTCGAACCGCACCATACCGTCGGAGAAGCGCGGCGGCGGGGCGTCCCCGTGCGCGGCTGCCGCAGCCGACGGAGCCCACCGCGACGCACCGAAGGATGCAACGATCGCCACGCCGAGTCCGGCGCAGGCGAGCACCAGGGATCTTGATCGCTTACTCACGGGTCATGCGAACGCTATAACTGCGTGCGCCCTCGGTCCAGGTTCCGGTGATCGTGCGGTCGTAGGCGCCGAGCTTGTCGATCGCACCGGTGAAGGAGATCGCTTCGCCGGTCTTCGTGTGCGCCTCGATCTTGACCCGCCAGCCGTCCGGGACGAGTTCGGCTTTCGCGATCTGGATGGAGTCGGGCCCCGGGTCAATGATCCCGGAGATGTTTTTGCCGTCCCATGAGAGGACCATCACGATCGTGACCGGAGTGCCCGTGCCATCCTGACGCTGCCCGCGCCAGGTTCCGTCGAGCGGAAACCCTTCCTGCGCGTGCACCACAGCGGCCACCAACAACATCAGGCTCATCAGCAAAACTCGCATCGGCCTCCCCCATACCATCGCCGGGGGAGTGTAAACGGATAACTCGCGGCCAAGAAGGAAAAGAGAGTCAGCACAATCACTTAGATCCACTGCGCGGATGCTGCAGGGTTGCGATTTCTTCACACCGCCGTGGCGCAAGCACGACGCGGCGCTGTCGAATTGACTGCATGAAATGACAGCGATACGTGCTGTCGGGACATCAACCCCCATAACTGCGCGTTGCGACTCCGGCTGTGGACCGGCAACGCTGCACCGTCGCTCCGAGCGACCCAACAGCGTTGGACGTTGGGCGATTTAAGGTACATTCGTTATGTACGTCCGTGGCGCGGGACAGACAGAGTCGAGGGGAGCAGCATGGATATGCCAATACCTGGACAGCAAATCGCAAGACACACTCGGGCGGCGATTTTGGCGCTGGTCGTGCTGGGAGCCGCCCAAACCGCATCGGCGGGGTCTCAGCCGTCCGGGGTGGCGTATCCGCAGATGCGCCCGGGCGCGGAATACCTGATGCCGAGCCGCGCTGCCGAGATCTCTCTAGCGCGTAGTGCGGCCCCCGCCGCAATTTCTGAAAGCGCTACCGTCCTGGTCCTGTCGTCCAAAGGATACGAGACGGCGGTCAAGGGTACGAACGGATTCACGTGTCTCGTCGAGAGAGCTTGGATGTCGCCGTTTGACAGTCCGGAGTTCTGGAATCCAAAGTTGAGAGGCCCGGTTTGCTACAACCCGGCCGCAACGCGCTCCATTCTGCCGATCACGCGCTACCGCACCAAACTCGCACAGGCGGGCACACCCAAGATGCGGATGTTCGATGAGATACGAGTTGCGATTGCACGGAAAGAGCTACCGGCGCTGGAACCTGGCGCAATGTCGTTCATGATGTCCAAGGATGGCTACCTCAGTGACGACGCCGGTCATTGGCATTCGCACCTCATGTTCTACATCGCCGGGACGGACACATCGAGCTGGGGCGCAAACCTACCGGGCTCGCCCGTCGTCGTGGACGACGAGCACCGCAAGATACCCGAACAGCAAATCATCTTTCTGGTTCCGGTGAGTCGCTGGTCGGATGGATCGTTTGCACCCGCAGCCGGCCACGCGGCCGAGAACTGAAGGCATGCCGGTGACCGTCTTCCAAGGGCGCGCCTTCAAGCAATACGTCCAATGGAAGGAGGAGGTTGTTGCTGCGCCATCGTGCCCTCGACAACCAACGATCCGAGTCAGATGCGACTAGCGGCGTCAGTCGCAGGCCATATCCCACAGGAGTGCACTTTGTGGGATATATTTGACCAGGGCGTCCGAAGATACCGTATCGCACTGATATTTAATGCGATTTAGCGGCGAATGGCTGAGTCAGGTGGCCTCGGTAGGCCCCGTGTCACCAGCGGGCGGCCGCGAAGGCGGCCGTTGCGATCGGCGTGTATTGACCAGGTGATCCCAACCCTCACGAGAGATCGGAGCCCCGTAGCGAACGAGGGAGTGGCGGGCGAACGGACGGGGTACGGGTGCGTCGAACGCCTGAACGACCGACTTGCCATCGGCTGTTGGAATCTCCGCCACCGGCACGCCCCTGACGTTCCACAAACGCGCGCCAGCAGGAAGTGACACGGACACCCGCCAGGGGCGTCGGATCACGTTGTCCGCCGGTAGGTCCATGCCTCTAGTAAATCCCGTGTCGGAGTGTTCCGCAACACCGGCAACATTCAGTGTTGAACGGCCTGGGCCGACGGCTGCGGGTGGCAAGTTATGGCGACGTGGCCGCAGGTTACGGTGGGGGCGTAAGGTCAGGCGGCGGTAGCCCCAGGTTGCGGCGCGGACGCAAGGTTACGCCGGGGGTAGCCGCAGGTTACCGCCGCGCCGTTGCCGCCAGGGCCGCCGCTGCCGCCAGCTTGTGTTTCGCCTGCCAAGGCGGGCCGATCGTCTTGCCCAAGGCCTGCAGGAAAGTGTCTATCTTCTTGCCCTCGATGGCCGCTTCCGCCTCATCAAACACTCCCTCGCGATCGTACCAATACACAGACCAACCCCGCGCCTCGGCGGCAGCGGCGAGGGCCTCGCGATACATGACTGAGTCGGCAGTACTCGCGGCGCGAGTGTCCCTGATCCGCTCTTCCGTCGTCGGCGGGAGCTGAGGGCATATGCGCAGGGAGATGGCCGCTATCGCTGACGGAACTGTCGAAGCGAGGGCGTCGAGGCACTCGCGAGCACCGGCCGCAGCGGCTTGGCGCACTCGCTCAACGAGAGCCAGTGCATCAGGCAAGGAAATCTTTCGAGCCCACGGACTGTCTACGTAACGACCGATGGCCCAGGATCCCTCGTGATGATACGGCTGCGTAGGAAGGCCCTGCGTGAGATCGACCCTCCGGCGATCGAGGAGACCATGGTCGGGCCCGATGGTCACAAGGATCGCCGAGTTGCCGTGCTCAGCGACCCCGACGGCTGTCTTATATTGCACTCGCGCTCTCGCCACAGAGCCCCCCCAAGGTTCCACGCACCTAATAGAACCATAAAGGGTGGTCGACCTTCGATCTCGCCGGGGCCTTTGTGCGACGGCTAGTGACTCTTCTTGCTCTCGCGGATGCCGGTTAGAACCTGATGTGCTCGTCCGCCAACGCCGGAGTGCTCTTGGGATGGACGATCGCATGGGTCGCCTGCTCGAAGTCGTAGCCGTACCCGATGAGTTTCGGCTCGCTGAAGGCCGGACCGAAGAACGAGATCGTCACCGGCAGCCCGCCGGAAGTGACGCCCGCCGGCACGATGAGATCCGGGAAGCCGGATTCGTTGGCGAGATTCGTCGGCGACTCCGTGCCGGCGGTCGGCTTCGGTGGCTCGGTCGGCTTGATGAGCGTCGCGGGCCGGGGCGAGGTGGGATACACAATGGCATCCAGGTGGTATTTGGCAAACAGCGCGACCATGCCGGCTTTGACCGCGGCGAGCTGTTGCTGTTTGAGGGCGATGTAGACTGGATCGTCGAGATCCAGCGCGAGGCCCGCGGTGTACTTCAGGGCGTAGGCCTTTTCGGGGCTGCGGTATCCGGTCGCGGGGTCATTGGCGCGCGCGACGATCTCATCGAAGCTCTTGGGATAGCCCGCCTTCGTGCGTTGCAGATACTGCGTGATCTGCGCCTTGAACTCGCTGCTCACCAGCAGGTTGTAGATCGGCTGCTTGGCCTGCAGCAGATAATCCGGATATTTGATCGGGTCCACGACCACGGCGCCGAGTTTCCTGAGCGTCGTGACCGACTTCTCGACAACCCGATCTACTTCGGGATCTCGACCCATGAAGTCTCGAGCGATGCCGATTCGCGCGCCCTTGAGCGAGCCCTTCTTCAGATACTTCGTGTAGTCCGTCTCGGATTTGCCTGCGCTCGCAGCTGTTGCGGGGTCACCGGCATCAACTCCCGTCATGACGCCGAGGGCGACGGCAAGGTCGGAGACGCTGCGTGCCATCGGTCCGCCGGTATCGAAGCTGAGTGCCAACGGGACGATACCGTTGCGGCTCAGGAGGCCGAGTGTCGGTTTGAGGCCCACGATTCCGTTGGCGGAGGAGGGGCCGCGGACGGAGCCGCCCGTATCGGTGCCGAGTCCGAACTGCCCGAACCAGGCGGCGATGCCCGCTCCGGTTCCACCACTCGAGCCGGAGGGACCACGTGTCAGGTCATGCGGGTTGTGTGTCTGCAGCCCCATCGAACTGAAGCCGTTGGGTACCGCGCCCGCCGCCAGCACGGCAGCATCGGTCGCGCCGCTGACACTTCCGCCGCTTCCAGCGAACTCGCTCAGGTTGACCTTTGCGACGAACACGGCGCCGGCATCGCGGAGCTTCTTGACGACGTACGCATCGTCCGGGGGGATCGAGCCGGCCAGGAGCTGCGAGCCGGCGGTCGTGGGCAGGTCGAGCGTGTCATAGTTGTCTTTCAGGATCACCGGGATGCCGTGAATGGGCGATCGCGGGCCTTTCTTCTTGCGCTCGGCATCAAGGGCCTTCGCGGTCTCCAAAGCCTTCGGATTGAGCGTGATCACGGCGTTGATGCCCGGTCCGTGCTTGTCGTAGGCCTCGATCCGTTTCAAATACATCTTTACCAGGCTCTCGGAGGTCAGTGTGCCTTTGGCGAAGGCAGCATCGATCTGCGCGATGGTGGCGTTCGACAGGTCGACTGTATCGGCGTGGGCGGCGGAAGCGCCGCAGATGAGAATGATCAGCGCGCGAAGCGGCCGTTGGAGCAATCTGCGTCCCGACATTGTGCTTGCCTCGAGGAGTTGGAGCACCCGGCGAGACCCGCGCGGGTGCGGCTGTACTTCCGCAAGGTGAGACGCAGCAGGGGTGTCTTACCCTACCTCATTTTCCGGCCAGCGCTTTTCTGAACTCGGTGCTTTGCAACAGCGAGCTGACCGTATTCACGACAGCGTCCGACAGTACTTCGTTGTAGTTCTCGAGCTTGTAGGACCGACCGAAGCGCGTGGCGTCTCCTGATGCGATACCGCTCCACAGCTTCGCTCCTCCCTTACCCACGAGCGTCAGGTGTACGGCCACTTCCGATTTGTAGGTGGCGGTCTCTCGGACGAAGAACTGTTTGACCTCGCCCTGGATCGTGACCGTACCGTCGCTGTCGACAGTCTTGAGCCCGGCTTTCTCGAACAGCGCACGCATGTGGGTGCCGACGAATGCGCCGACGTCGTCGGTGCTCGTCACTGGCTTGGGCTTGTCGTCCTCGTCGTTCTCGCCGATCGCGTCCTTGTTGTCCCGGGCATCCTGGAAGACCTGGAACTGGATCGAAGCGTCCGGCATCTGCGCGGCGCCCAGCTGCAGGTCCGACGTGGGGGTCCAACGCAGCGGTACGTGCTCCAGCAGCGCCGTCTTGGCAGACACCGCCAGGGAGATACCCAGCAACAATACGAACAGTCGCGCGCGCATGATGTAAGCCGACCTCCCTGAAGACCGTGTCCACGAAGTATCGGCGAAAGCAGTTCGTCGGGTCTATCTCACCAGCCGTCGCAGGGGGCCAGCCAGCCCTTTGCCGCGGTCGCCGGGCGGGTGTATACCGGACCCAACCCGAGTGATTCGCACCCGGGTGTTTTCGCAGGAGTGAGGCCATGCTCCCATACCGATTGACGCCAAACCGCTTGACCGTCGTAAGCATCGCGGTGCTCGCGTTCGCGCTTTCGAGCGCAGTCGAGGCGAAGGGTTGCCTGAAGGGAGCGGCAGTCGGCGCGGTGGCTGGGCACGTCGCCGGACATCATGCGGTCGTAGGGGCCGCGGCCGGTTGCGTGGTTGGACATCACCTTGCGAAGAAGAAGGAGCAGGAGCAGCTCAAGCAGAGGCAGTCTGCGCAGCAGCCGGCTCCGGCTCCCCAGTCGGCGCCGCAACCTCCGGCACGGACCCCACCGCCGTTGCAGAACCAACGGCCCACTCCGCAGATCCCGGCACCCGCGCCGAAAGAGTCAGGGGTGAGCGACGGGACCGTCGCGACCTGATCCGGCGCGGCCGTCGGGCCCCGGCGATCTCCCACACACGTCGAGGAACTTCTGCCGCTCGGCGGCCGGGCCTATCTCATCTGCCAACAGCCGTGCGAGCTCGGCCAGGTCGCTGGCTTTGACCGCGGCGCGCTGAACCAGGTGCTTTGCGATCGGACCCACGTGCTGAGCGAGGTGCCGACGAACGGCCGCCAGCTCCGCGTCGGTGAAGGTGTTCGGAACGACCAGACGCGGGTTCGCTCCCGTAGAAGACTGAGAGAGATCTGTTCGTGTGGACAACGCCGTTCGGATGGTCACCGAACCATTCAGGAGCGCGGTGATGTGTCTACTCAGCCTGACGTAGTGCGACGGGAGTGGCGTCGGCAACGCGTCGAACCAATGTCGGGCGCTCAGAAAGTATTCCAGGCTGTTGGTCGGCAGGACGTGCTGCACTCGGAAGGGCAGCACGGGGATGTGCTTGTGGGTGGCCCGCTCGACTTCCCGCAACACCTGCGGCGAGTCGTTGCAGTGCTCGGAAAACACCAGCACCATGAGCCTGGCTTCCGAGATGGCGTTGATGATCTCCGCCGCCCACTCGGCGGCCGGGGTGATGTCCCTAGGTGCAATCCAGGTGCTGATCCCGTCTTTCTCGAGCTGCGCGACCAGATGGTGCGCACAATCGCGATCCGGATGTGAGTAACTGACGAAGACGTCACGTTGAGTCACGTCACTTCTCCAACAGCAGCATAGCCTTCTCGAGGCTCACCCGCATTCGCCCAAACGAGAGTGCCAGGCCACTGATCTCGGCAGTACCCACTTGCGGGAATTCGCCAGAGCTCTCATCGCCGACGCTCACTCGTTCCGCGATCTGAGCAATGCGTCGCACGGGTCTGACGACCAGGAAGTACACGATGGTATTGACCATCAAGAGCACGATCGCAGCGGCACCGAGGATTGCGATGAGCGAGAGACGAAAATCGCTCCGGGCTCGAGCTATGGCGCCCGAGAGGGGGACGGAGACGATATGGGCGCCCACGATCTCTTTGGACTGCCACCCGAACCCGTTGTCGCGGCCATAGCGGGCCACCAGGCTCGCGGGGGCGGAGGAGGGGCTGCTGTGGCAGGCGAGGCACTCATCCTCGGTGCGAACCGGGCGCGCCAGATAGAGCGATCGGCCGACCGGCGTGTCGCGCTCGCCAACAATTTCCCGCGTGTCCGGATCGTTGCGGAATTTCTGGATCAGATCGGCTTCCCAATCCGTCGCGCGATCGCGCGGGTTGGTGGGATTCAAGGCGGCTTCCTTGTAGGAGTACTCCGGGTGCTGCTCGCGCAGCTTCAGGAAGTTCTGCGTCGCCGCATAGAAGGGGATGGACTGCGGCAGGAACTGGGTCCGCATCTGCTCGGACAGCAATGGAGAAACCTCTGCCGCGGTGTAGGAATGGGTCGCGAGGGCGCTGTCGACGATCAGCCCGGCCTCGCGTTCCATCTCGTATTGGGCGCTATTCTGCATGGCGACCCAGCAGCCGTAGGCGCCGAGGAGGCACACGAGCCCCAGTGCAACGCCCAACAGGAGATTCAGTCGGACCAGCAGATTCATTGTGTTTCTTCGGTGCCGAAGCTCCTGAGCATAACCGACAACGAGGCGGTTGCCGTGGCAGAGCGTTTCGTTCTATCCGAACAAGCAGATTCTCTACTAGGATGCAGCGCGGGAGGTGCTTCCGCACCTCCCTGCTGTATCAGGAAAGCACCCTAAGTATTTGATTTCTTAAAACTGTCAGTACCCGCCATGAGAACACCCGAGCAGATCGAAGCAATGGTGCCGGCCTCCGACCGCAGCGCTCAGCGTTTCCCGGTGCTGCGGGATGCGCAGCTGGAAGTCGTCAAGCTCTTTGCCAACGCCGAGGCACGCCGCTTCGCGCCCGGCGAATCGTTGTACGACGTCGGGCAACGGGGCGTGCCTGCATGGTTCGTGTTCGAAGGGGGCATCGATCTCTTCAGCAAGGATGGCCTCGAGCAAACCAACGCTCTGCGCAGCCTCGTGGTGGGGCAGTTCAGCGGCGAATTGCACCAGCTGACCGAACGGCCGACGCTGGCGGGGGCGAAAGCCGGTGCTGAGGGTTGTCTTGCGTTGCCTCTGGATGCCGAGCGTCTGCGCGCGCTGATCGTTGGTTCTGCCGAGTTGGGTGAACTCATCATGCGTGCCTACATCCTCAGGCGTGTAGGTCTGCTGGAGCAGGGCGTCGGACCTGTTCTTCTCGGGAGGGCCGGGTCGGCCGATCTGTTGCGGCTTCAGGCATTCCTGACGCGCAATACCTACCCGCATCTGGCGATCGACTGCGCGAGCGAGCGGGGACGGCAACTCATCGATGCTCTCGCGCTGCCCTCGACTGACCTGCCTTTGCTCATCTGTGCTTGCGGCCGTGTCCTGAAGAAGCCCACGAACGAAGCTGCGGGCGTGTGGCTGGGCATTACCCCGACACTGCACACGGATCGGCTTTATGACGTGGCGGTGATCGGCGCAGGCCCCGCAGGACTGGCAACAGCGGTTTACGCGGCTTCCGAGGGACTGTCGGTGCTCGTCCTCGATGGCGAAGTGCTGGGCGGACAGGCGGGCGCGTCCGCTCGCATCGAGAACTACCTCGGATTTCCCACGGGCATCTCCGGACAGGCACTGACGGGCCGTGCGCTGAACCAGGCGCAGAAATTCGGGGCCCAGGTGGCCATCCCGCTGGTCGCCACCCGTCTCCAATGTCAGGCCGACAGCGGATCCGACACCAACAGGGTCGAGCTAACACTCTCCGAGCAGGGATCCATACAGGCTCGCACCGTGGTGGTTGCGTCGGGCGCTCGATACAAGCGCCCCGACATCGCGGGTCTCGAGCCTTTCGAAGGTGAGAGCGTTCACTATTGGGCCTCTGCCGCCGAAGCCAAAATCTGCTCCGGCCAGGAGGTGGCGCTCGTGGGGGCCGGCAACTCGGCGGGCCAGGCGACGGTTTTTCTCGCGCCGCAGGTCAAGCGGTTGACGCTGATCGTCCGAGGCGCCGGATTGGAAGCCTCGATGTCTCGCTATCTGATCGATCGCATCCGCATGCTGCGCAATGTGGATGTGCTCGTGCAAACGGAAGTCGCCGAACTGCACGGCGAGCGGTTGGGCATTCTCGAGGGCGCTACGGTCCGCAACCGCAAGTCCGGCGAGACCTCGTACCTGCCCATCCGCCATCTCTTCATGTTCATCGGCGCCGAACCCAACACGAGGTGGTTGTCGGGATGCCTGGCACTGGATGACAAGGGGTACGTGCTGACGGGCCTGCAGGCCTCATCAGATGCGCATCTCGCCGCGACGTTGCCGCTGCAGACGAGTCTGCCGCGAGTCTTCGCGATCGGTGACGTTCGCGCGGGCTCGACGAAGCGGGTCGCCTCGGCCGTTGGCGAGGGGGCCGCGGTCGTCGCGCAGATCCATGCGCTCCTCGGAGCCCAGACCACCGCGGCCTAGTTGGTGGCGGCCTGCGGGTCTCGCATGTGCTCGAACAGGTCGCCATGCACCTCCTGGTGTCCGATCCTGCACCCGCCCAGGACGAACAGGCCGGTGAAGACGATTGCGCAGCGATCGGTGATGTTGATGACGATGCCGCCTCGCGGTATCGACTCAACGCGATGGGTGTTGGCGTAGTCCCAGCGAAACTGCGGGCCGGGTTTCAGCGGGCCCGGCATCACGTGCGAGCGCCAGTTCGACAGCGCCGCCGCCTGTTCGGCGGCCTTCGCCGCATCCTCCAGGCGCCTCCTGGCCACGATCGCCGCTTCGTTCGCCCAATCGATCGGGGCGGGCGGCTCAACCGCTTCCGGGCTCGACTCAGGTGCCACTTCAACGGGGGCCGGTACCGAGGCTTCGGGTGGTTCGACGGCCGGTCTCGTGGACTTGAGGTCATCGAGCTGCACTGTCGGGGGGCGAGCCGGAGCGGTGCGCAGCGCGGGTAACAGCAATAGCACCATCGCCGGCTCGGATTCCGCCGACCCACCCGGACGGACCTCCACGAGGCGCAGCAGGCGCAGGATCAGAACGTGGGCCAGGAGGATCGCGATCAATGCGATGACTCGGCTCGGCCGGATGCGCATGCGCCGCAATTCCTTACAAGCGGTGGGGCTCCCAGAACGGACAATCCGCCTGGAACCTGGTTCCGTGGCACGGCGACTGGACTGCCACGGCCGGACGGCGAAAACTAGAGGGCAAGGGTCATTCGGACGTAAACGGAAGCTCGATGGACAGAACAGGTAAGGGCGGCCAATGGGGCTGGCAACGACCCCGGGGCGCGTTGGGTCGCCAGTGGGCCCGGCAATGGCTCCCGACAGCGCGCGGCAGGCAACGGATCGTTGCGGCCGTGGCGGCCGTCTCGGCACTCCTGACGCCGAAGTTCGCTTCCGCCTTGCAGTGCGCACCGTTGGAGTATCAGGGCATCCATTCGACCATCTGCCGGGTCGATCTGCGTCAGGACCGGCTGAAGCTGTTTCTGAAGGACTCGGCAGGGATGCCCTACAACTTCTTCCGGCGGGTCGAGCAATCCCTGGCCGGCGTCGGGCAGCGATTGTTGTTCGCCATGAATGCTGGGATGTTTCGCGAGGACTACACGCCCGTGGGTCTGCTGGTGTTGGACGGACAGCAGATCCATCGCCTGAACCTGGCGACGGGCTACGGTAACTTCTATCTGAAGCCCAACGGCGTCTTCGTGCTCGGCGCGTCCGGCGCGAAGATCCTGGAGACCACGGAGTATCGGGCGTTGGCGGAGCCCGCGACGTTTGCCACTCAGTCCGGGCCGCTGCTGGTCCACCAGGGGCAGGTCAACTCCAACCTCAACCCGCAAGGCAGTTCGCGCCTGATCCGCAATGGCGTGGGGATCGTCAGCGCCAACGAGGTGGTGTTTGCGATTAGTGACGATCCCGTGAGCTTCTACGAGTTTGCCAGCCTGTTTCGCGACAAGCTGCGCTGCGCGGAAGCACTGTACTTCGACGGCAACGTGTCGAGCCTTTTCGCGCCCACGCTAGGCCGCAACGATCAGCATGTGCCCGTAGGGCCGATCGTCGCGGTCACGACGGATAACCAGACGCGTTAGGACGCCGCGGCGACTACGGCGCCGCGCGGTACGCGACCCGGTCCCCGCGGAACGTGCCGAACCACAGCGTCTTGCCGATCTGGACGCAGCTTGTGGCCCCCTCGAACTCCGCCAGACCGGCCTCCTTGACGACCGGTGTTACGGTCATCGTCACCGGATCCAGGCGCACTGTCGCCCAATCCGTGTGCTTGCCGGCGGGTGCGTTGGGCGCGTTGAGGAATTGTCCGGTGACGAACAACTTTCCATCGGGTGTCCAGCGCAGGTTGTCGGGATGGAAATCGACCTTGGCGACCGACTTCTGGCCGCTGCCCGACAGCGGCAGCTTGTAGATCTCGTCGGTCCCGTAGGCATTCACGTAGACCCACTTGTCATCGTCGGAGACGGCGATCCCGTTGTCGCCGGAGAGCTGGCTGCCGGGCACTTCAGTGAGTCCCTTTCCGGGCGTCCACCGGTACACCGTGCCGTTGACCTTGCCGGCGAGGATCGTCTGGAAGGCCGCCTTGTCCGAGGTATCCAGGAACTTCGTGACCACGAACCCGCCCCCGGATAGCGCTGCCACGGAGTTGCCGCTGGTGTTGGGGGGGAGCGCCACGCAGCCGATCCACTCGGCCGTACCCTTCGTTGCCCTGAGCCTGAACACTTCGACGGATTCGTGGCCGCCGTGATTGACGGCATAAACGGTGGCCGATCCGCCGGGACCCGGCTTGACGTCCAGGCCATGCGTCGCCAGCCCCTTCAGGTCCGGCGCCTTGCAACCGGCATAGATCGGATCGGGCTTGGCCGCCATCGACAGCGCGACCGCCGTCGCCGTTTTGGTGGCGGGGTCGATCAGATACAACCCGGCCGACCCTTCCTTGAAGGAGCCACCGACCAGCCAGCGACCGCCGTCCACCGGCAGGAAGTCCTCGACGTTGGTCAGCCCGCACACGAAGCGCAGATCCCCGACCGGAGAGCAGGATGAGGCGGCGCCGCCTTGCTGTGCTGCACTGGCCGCGCCCGGTGCCGCAACCGTCGTGGCCAATGCCAGGACTGCCGCCGCCGCTAACGTGGGGGCGCGCCCCAACAGACCACGGACGATGATCGGTGACGCCTGAGTGGATTGCATCTTCATCGAAAGCCCCCGGGATACCCCTGTTGTGGAGGGCATCATACACTTGGGAGCTATCATGGCCAGCCAACCTCATGGGAACGCATCGCTTCGCGCCGTCCACGCCGACATCACGAGTCTGGACGTCGATGCGATCGTGAATGCAGCCAACTCATCGCTTCTTGGGGGCGGGGGAGTGGACGGCGCGATTCACCGCGCTGCGGGTCCCGAACTGCTCGAAGCGTGTCGGAAACTGGGCGGCTGCGAGACGGGCGACGCGAAGATCACTTCAGGGTTTCGGCTGACCGCTCGCCATGTGATTCACGCGGTAGGGCCGGTGTGGCACGGCGGCACGTATGGAGAGCGAGAGGCGCTGGCCTCGTGCTATCGCCGGTCACTCCAACTCGCCGCGGAGCACGATCTGGCATCGATTGCCTTTCCTTCGATCAGCACCGGCGTCTACGCTTTTCCGAAAGAGCTCGCGGCTCCCATCGCCATCGACACTGTCCGGAATGTCTCCGCGACTCTTCCGGTGATTCGCGAGATCGTCTTCTGCTGCTTCTCGAAAGACGACCACGCTCTCTATGAGAAGTTGCTGAACAACTGACGCCAGCGTCCTTGCCGGCGTCAGTCTTTCCCGCTCCCCAAGATGATCTTCCCGCCTCAGGCGTGCTTGCCCAGCTGCGGATCGCTATAGCTGTCCACCCCCGTCTCGAGGTGTCCGGCAAACTGTTGCTCGAAGGCGGCGTCGTCGCGCGAGGTGATCGTCAGGTCATACCAACCGAAGGAGCCGCCGAGTTGCCAGAAGCGCAGCGCGACCTGCCCCGGCCGCAGCTCCGGCGTGTGCACGACCTTCGAATACGCGTCGGTGATGTTGAGATGGACGTTCGCCGCGGAGTCATTGCGAATCTCGAGCGTCAAGCCATTGAACAGGGAATCGTAGAACACCCGAGTGCTGAGGTTCACGCTGTGGCGGCCGGCGATGCTGCCGCTGAACGCGCGCATGAAGCCATTCGGGCCGTATACCGTGAGGTCGTAGTCGGACGTACCGGCCGATCCGTAGTTCCAGGTGTCCGACAGCTCCGAGCGCGGACCGACGGTGTAGGTGCGCGGAGCGAAGGTCGTCCCTCCGGCTCGGACCTGAAACACTGCGGTGGCTTTGCCGGTGTTGCGAAACTGCAGGGTCACGATGCCGCTGGTGGAATCCGCGAACGCATGCGCGTGTAACTCGTATGGAAGGGCACGAGCCGGTCGAACTCCGGGCTCCTGCGAGGGGACCGACTGAACCGTCGGGACCGTCGGCCTGTAGTCCGGATGCGTGACGTTGTCCGGTGGAACGTAGCTGACGGTGCTCGGCAGCGAGACCACGGCGGCGTTCGGCTTTTGGAAATTGAACGCTGAGGTCAGATCTCCGCAGACAGCCCGGCGCCACGGGGTGATGTTGGTTTCGGTCAATCCGGAATAGTGTGGGCCGAAGCGTTGCTCGATGAAGCGGATCAGCGAGGTGTGGTCGAACACCTGAGAGTTGACCCAGCCACCCTTGCTCCAGGGAGAGATGACGACCATCGGCACCCGGACGCCCAAGCCGATCGGGCCCGCGGCGAAGCCGCTGTTACCGGCAAACACTTCGTGGGTCGTGGCAACCGTCGAGAGACCTTCAGCGCGTGACTGCGGAGGCGTCGGGGGCACCATGTGATCGAAGAAGCCATCGTTCTCGTCGTACATGAGGAAGAACGCGGTCTTGGACCATACGGCGGGGTTGGCGGTCAGCGCGTCGAGAATCTGCGACACGTACCAGGCGCCGTAGTTGGCCGGCCAGTTCGGATGCTCGGTGTACGCCTCCGGGGCGACGATCCACGACACCTTGGGGAGGTTTCCGGCCAGCACGTCGGACTTGAAGACATCGAACAACGTGCCGCCGGCGGTGAGCGTTGTGCCGGTGAGCGCAGCCTGGTAGAGAGGGCTTCCGGCCGTGGCGTTCTGATACTGGTGGAAGTACAGCAACGAGTTGTCGCCGTAGTTGCCGATGTAGGCGTTGTCGCCCGTCCAGCCCCAGAAGTGCGGCGCATCGAGGCCTTCGCCGGTGTCCTGATAAATCTTCCAGCTCACACCGGCCTTCGTGAGGCGCTCCGGATACGTCGACCAGCCGTACCCGGCCTCCGCGTTGTCCAGGACCGGGCCGCCGCCTTTGCCATCGTTGCCGACCCAGCCCGTCCACATGTGATAACGGTTCGGATCCGTCGGGCCGAGCAAAGAGCAGTAGTACGCGTCGCAGACCGTGAAGGCGTCGGCGAGTGCGTAATGGAACGGAATGTCGTTGCGCGTCAGGTACGCCATCGTGGTCGTGCCTTTTTGCGGAACCCACTGATCGTAGCGTCCACCGTTCCATGCGCCGTGCGTGGTCGCCCAGTCGTGCGCGAGATCTTCGATGAACGTGAGGCCGAGATGCGCGGCCGTCGGATGGAAGGGCAGAACCTGACCGCCGCCGTTGGGTTGGTTCCAGACGGGCTTGCCGGAAGGCAACGTCACGGCACGCGGGTCGCCGAAGCCACGAACCCCGCGCAGCGTCCCGAAATAGTGATCGAACGAACGGTTCTCCTGCATCAGAACGACGATGTGCGCGATGTCATTGATCGAGCCGGTCCGATTGTGCGCGGGAATTTCCAGCGCCCGGGTGATGCTGGGTGTCAGGCTAGCGCCCGCGGCACCAGCGCCCAGAAGTCGAAGGAACGAACGACGATCGGTCATGGAGCCTCCCGCGGTTTCTTGTTACCGCGAAGGAGACCACCCATGCGTTGCGGCTTTGTTACGTTTTAGTATTCATCGTGCCGCCGCCTGCTATTGGGGCACGCGATCCCGAAAATCTCGCAGCACCCCCGACCAGCCGTTGTCCGAATCGAAGGCTTCGCGCAGCTTGGCCGCTTTCTCGCCGAGGCGTTCGAGCTTGCGGTGCTCGATATCAACGCGGGTCTCTTCGGGTCCAAGCGCCGTGAACGTCACCTCGACCTCGGTGATGAGGGCCGGGTCATACTTGAACTCGGCGTCGATCTGCCAGGCGAGCAGCACACGGGTCGGTGGATCCCAGGACAGGACTTTCCCCCATTCGGTTTCCGAGCCGTCCTGGCCTCGCTCGTACCATCGGCCCCCGACCCGCGGCTCGAGAATCACGTCGGTCTGCGGGGCCGAGCCGATCGACTTCGAGCGGGGCCACCAGCGACCCATGCCGGCCGTAAACGACATGAATGAGCGCTGGGTGTCCGCATTGACGACGATGGATTTGCGCACCGGCGCCGGCTGGATCGTGGGTGCGGTCACTTCTGGGTGTCCCTCCCGACTTCCTCACCAAAATCATGCAGGGCGCTGCCCCACATGTCATCCAGCCACGCCCTGATCTCACCCAGACCCTTGGGGTCGATCTCGTACACGCGTCGTGTGCCCACCGCACTGTCGCGCACGAGACCGGCCGCTTTTAACACAGCAAGGTGTTGGGACACGGCGGGCCGTGAGACCGTCACGCCGTGGGCTAACTCGTTGACGGCGCGCGGACCGGATTTCAGGAGTTCGAAGAGATGACGGCGCGTCGGATCAGCGAGCGCGGCGAGCGGGGCTGCGGCGCCGCTCTTGCGCAACTACGCCGCCGCCTGCACGAGTCGATCGCGCTCGGTCGCCTTCATGCTCGGCCGTGTCTGCATTCGTTCCATCCACTCGGTGAGCCCGGTGCCTCGGAGCAGGTCCGCGGCTTCGGGGGTGTGGGAGAAAAATTCAAGCTGGGGTACGAGCATCAGGTCGGCGAGGGTCACCGCCGAGCCGTTGAGATAGGGGCCCGAGCCCTTCAGCCGATCCAACTCCTGGATGCACACTCGCGCCTCAGGCAACGCCTTTGCGATCGTCTCTTCGTTGGGGCCACGCTGCCAGAAAAACTGGGACATGATGCGCTCGGCGGTGATCTTCACGGTGATCGTCGGAAAGAAGTACCAATCGACGATGCCGAGGATCTGATTCATGCGCGCCGTGGCCCGGGCGTCCGTCGGTTGCAGCGGGTTGTTGGAAGACAGGCCATCGACGTAGCGCAGGATCGCCTGCGTCTCGTACAGGCGGAAATCGCCATGGTCCAGGACCGGAATCCGCCCGAAGGGATGTCGGCTCAGATGCTCCGGGCTGCGCCCTGCACCCGGCTGCAGGAATGACAGCCGATACGGGATGCTTTTCTCCTCGAGGGCGAGCAGGGCGCCACGATAGTAGGGACTTCCCGGAACTCCATAGACGGTCAGGTCGCTCATCGCTCGGCCCCTTTTTGGTTATGTGCGTCAGCACTTACTGTAAGCGGTGACTTACATAGCCGTCAAGGCAGCGCGAATCGCCTCCGCGAGCTTGCCGGCTTCCGCGCGATCCACGGGTCGTGCCGGCCATCCGACTCCCAGTCCCGCCGCTGCATTGGGCTTGGGGATGATGTGGAAGTGAACGTGCTTGATCTCCTGGTGCGCGTCCGCGCCATTGTTCTCGAGCACGTTGTATTCGCTCACCCCTGTTGCCGCGATCACTGCGCGGCACAAGCGAGGCATGACACGTCCAAGCGCCGCCGCAGACTCGTCTGACAATTTGTCGAGAGTCTCGGCGGGTTCCTTCGGAATGAGCAGGGCGTGTCCCCGGCTCAGAGGATTGATGTCGAGAAAGGCCAGAACCTTCTCATCCTCGTAAAGTTTGAAGCAGGGAATGTGACCGCTGATGATTTTCCCGAATATCGTGTCCGCCATACTCGCCTCAACGCTTACGGTGCTGCCTCATTGTCCCTCATCCCGGATGGGTCCGGACGCTCGAGGGGTGGAACAGATTCCAGTCCCGACCGTCTACCTTGAGAGTGAACTCACCCATGAGGCCGCGCCATAACGGTGCAAGGCCAGGAGCTGGTGGCTCCCCGCGCGGACGTGAACGAATGCGAGGACAGACGTGATCGAGGCTCTGCTGAACTTCTTTTCGCCGTTCCGAATGATGAAGGATGTCAGTCGTGGCACCGTGGAACAGAGAATGGCTGCCTACCGACACAACCGCAGCCTGCGCGGGCACCTTTCAGCTTGCATGCGCCGGTGGATCATCAGCTGCGGCGTGGCGATCGCGCTGACTTCGGTCTGCGATACCTTGAGCGACGGAGCCTCCGCATCAGCCTCCGGGTTGGATATCTTCGTATTGCTGGCTGCCGCCTGCGCCACTTTCATCGCATGCGGTATTTGCGTGCTATCCGTGACGGCGTACGTCTACGTTTACCTGACGAGCCACGACTACTAAGTTGATTGGCGTAAAGTCGCCTGCGGCGGCCTGCGGCCGCACATCAGATTCGTTGCCGGCGGCCCTGTTTCGACAATCAAACCAGGGCGTGGTTTTGGCCACCTACGCTCAGTGCCGCGCAGTGCTAGTGCTTCCGTGCCGGGAAAGCGATGCCCAAGCGTCGCATCTTGCGATACAGCGTGTTGCGTCCGATCCCGAGCTTCTGGGCAACGCGGCTGATGTTGCCGTGCTGCAGGTCGATCTCGCGCAGTAGCGCGCCGCGCTCGGCCTTTTCCAGCGGATTCAACGACTGTCCCTCCGGCACAGCCTCCCGACTATCGGTGCCCTGAAGGGGCAGTCCGATGCCGTAGTCCGACGGCAGGTTGGTTACGTCCAACCGGTCGCTGGTGCGCATGGCGATCATTCCGCGCAGAACGTTCCGGAGTTGCCGGATGTTGCCCGGCCATGAGTACGCGCACAGAGCCTCAGTCAACTCCTCGCTGAGAGTCACCGTCGGGGTGGCAGCGGATTCCTGGCTGAAGATGTGCCGGATGAGGGCGGCTTTGTCGCGACGCTCCCTCAGGGGCGGGAGGGCTAGAACCAGGCTTTGGAGCCTGTAGAAGAGGTCTTCGCGGAACTCGCCGCGGCGCACCTTCTCGTGCAGTCCGCTGCGAGCCGCGCTGATCAGCCGAACGTCCACTTTGATCGGCGTATCGCTGCCGTGAGGCATGACCTCGCGCTCTTCGATTACGTGCAGAAGCTGTGCCTGCGACTCCAGTGCCAGATCACCGATGTCGTCCAGGAAGAGGGTGCCGCCGTTGGCTTGAACGATCCGGCCGCGATCGGCCTCGGGGGAGCCCGCGACAGGATGCGGTGCGGGACGGCCGAAGAGCTCCGTCTGCATCAGTCCTTCGGGCAGGGATCCGCAATTGACGGCGATGAAAGGCTTGTCGGCGCGATCTCCCGAGGAGTGCAGGGCGCGGGCGAAGTATTCCTTGCCGCTCCCGGATTCTCCGATCAGGAGTATGGGGATATCGCGCGATTCCAGCCGCTTGGCGGCCTGGATGTTGCGACCCATCGTCGGGTCGCCGAGATCGAGCTCCTCGAGCACACTGCGGCCGACGGAGGGGGTGGCCCGGTCCTCACCGGTGTTCACACGAACGCGTCCCGCCTGGTTGCGCTTGGACTGCGGCGCTTGGGCGATCGCGAAGAAGCGCCCACCGTGACGGGTCTCGTAGATGGGCAGGGCGTGGAAGGATTTCTTCTGGCTGCGGCCGACCAGGGCCGACAGCGAGATGTTGAAAACCCTCTCGAGCGGCGCACCGATCAGGTCCGTCGCGCTCTTGAAGCCGAGTTGAAACAGGGCATTGCGGTCCAGCGCCGCGATCGTGCCGCCCGCGTCCAGCGCCAGGATGCCTTCGCCCCAGGTTCCGACCAGTTCGGGGCGGCTGTGGAAGCGCACCACGAACGCGTCCTTGAAGCGGTTGAGGAACAGCCGGTTCTCGATCATCTGCGCCGACATGTTGACCAGCACCAGGGTGTGCTGCTGAGCGCGGTCGGATTCCCCGGACGCATCGAGGACGGCAACCAGCTCGCCGCGGTAATCGAAGATCGGCGCAGCGCAGCAGGTGAGGCCGGTGTTACGTGAGAAGAAGTGCTGATCGCGATGGATGACCAGCGGCGCCCGCTCGATGAGGCACGTCCCCATCCCGTTCGTGCCGCCGTATTCCTCGCTCCACACCGCCCCGAGCACCAGGCCGGTCCGGAACGCCGCGTTGCGGAAGCTCAGGTCCCCGTAGTAGTCCAGGAGTACCCCGTCGCGGTCCGTGAGGATGATCGAATACCCGGAGCCGGCAAGCTGGTGGTACAGATGCGCCATCTCGGCATCCGCGAACGACACCAACTCGAGGTTCTGTTCCTTGCGGGCGAGGCGCTCCTCGCGGGGCAGCACATAGGGCTCCCGCTGCGATTGTGGATCGAGCCGATACTGGTTCAGGCAGCGCAGCCACGATCGCTTGACGTAGTCGGGCGTGCTCGCACTGTCCTCTCGCGAGGTCCCGCGCAGCACCGACTGGATGTAACGGGTATGACTACCGATCGGCTGGAGCATAGCCTCCCCCTCTGTAAGCCGTGCTTCCCGACGGTTCGATTATGCCACGGCGTGGTCATGACATTTCTTACGATCAGATCCGGCACAACGTGCCCCAATGACTGGTCACTTTTGGAACAGTGACCGGCATGCGGCAGAGGCGTCGCTGCGTTTTTCGGTTAGCGCTCCCTTCCTCGCTATAAATTGCGCGGGGCAGGCGGGTAGACTTTGCCACCACCCGCCGATCCCTTACTTAACAAGGCCTGGAACGAGAATGACACGATGAAAACGAAAGCAGCAGTTGCGTACGCCGCCGGCAAGCCATTGGAGGTGGTCACCGTGGACCTTGCGGGGCCGAAGGCGGGCGAGGTGCTGATCGAGATCAAGGCGAGCGGGGTTTGCCATACGGACGAATTCACCCGCTCCGGTGCCGACCCGGAGGGGCTGTTCCCGGTGATTTTCGGTCACGAGGGGGCCGGCATCGTCGTCGATGTGGGTCCCGGGGTCACTTCCCTCAAAAAGGGCGACCACGTGATTCCGCTCTATACGCCGGAATGCCGCCAGTGCAAGTCGTGCACCTCGCACAAGACGAACCTCTGCACGGCCATCCGCGCCACCCAGGGCAAGGGTGTGATGCCCGATGGAACCAGCCGGTTTTCGATCGGCAAGGACATGGTCCACCACTACATGGGCTGCTCGACGTTCTCGAACTACACGGTGCTTCCCGAGATCGCCGTTGCCAAGATTCGCGAGGACGCGCCCTTTGAGAAGGTCTGCTACATCGGCTGCGGCGTGACCACCGGTATCGGCGCCGTCATCAATACTGCCAAGGTCGAGGCTGGCGCCAACGTCGTCGTCTTCGGTCTGGGTGGAATCGGTCTGAACGTCATTCAGGGCGCCCGCATGGTCGGCGCCAACAAGATCGTCGGTGTCGACATCAACCCGGGCCGCAAGGCCCTGGCCGAGAAGTTCGGCATGACGCACTTCGTGAATCCGAAGGAAGTCGGTGGGGACCTCGTGCAGCACCTGGTGGCCCTGACCGACGGTGGTGCGGACTACAGCTTCGAGTGCGTCGGGAGCGTCGACCTGATGCGGCAGGCGCTCGAATGCTGCCATCGTGGCTGGGGAGTCTCGGTGGTGATCGGTGTCGCCGGCTCCGGTCAGGAGATCAAGACCCGGCCGTTCCAATTGGTGACCGGACGGGTGTGGAAGGGGACCGCTTTTGGCGGTGCACGCGGCCGGACTGATGTGCCGAAGATCGTCGATTGGTACATGGACGGCAAGATCAATATCGACGATCTGATCACGCACGTACTGCCTGTCGAGAAGATCAACGACACGTTCGACCTGATGCACAAAGGCGAGTCGATCCGCTCGGTAGTGACCTTCTGATTACGGCTCGTCTAAATACATAAACTCGAGAAAGGAAGAACCATGGCTATCTCAATTCATCCCTCCGTCGACGGCGGCGTCAAGCAAGGCGCCTCCAACTTTGCTGGTGGGACGCTCACGTGCAAGTGCGCCTCATCGCCGGTGACCGTAAGCCTCAAAGGGAACACGGCTTACAACCACGTCTGCGGCTGCACCAAGTGCTGGAAACCGAGCGGCTCGAACTTTTCGATGGTGGCTGTCATCGGACGTGACAATGTGAGCGTCACCTCGAACGCGCAGAAGCTGAAGATCGTCGACCCGAGCGCCGCGATTCAGCGCTATGCCTGCACAGGCTGTGGCGTGCACATGTACGGCCGCATCGAGAACAAGAATCACCCGTTCTACGGCTTTGACTTCGTGCACACGGAGCTGTCGAAGGACAGTGGCTGGTCCGCTCCCGAGTTCGCGGCGTTCGTCTCGTCGATCATCGAGTCCGGCTACCCGCCGGCGAAGATGGGCGAAGTGCGCTCCCGCTTGAAGGAGCTGGGCCTCGAGCCGTACGACTGCCTGAACCCGGGTCTGATGGACGCGATTGCGACGCATACTGCGAAGGCGAAAGGCACCCTCGCGGCGTAGTTTTTCGACTGGCACAAACGCGCCGGGAGCGCGTTTGGCCGACCGGAGGTCGTCCCGCAGGGCGCCGTCCAGGGACGGACAGGCGCAAAAGTCGCCTATCGGCGCTTTTGCGGATAGAGGCTCCGTTGCCGGCGGCAAAAGGGCGCTGCGGACGCAGCGCGGCCTGACGGCCCTTTTGCCGCCGGCTCGGAGTTGACGGCAGGCACAGCCGTTGCTAAACCGTGGGGATGAACGGCAACACTCCCGTCCACCACCATCCCGAAGGCATCGTCTATACCGATGACGACCTCCTCCGAGAAGTTCGTGCGAGACTGACGCAAGTCTCTGATTTCGATTGCGCTCACGTGGCCGTTCACGTTCAGTCCTGCAAGGTAACCCTCACCGGCTCTGTCCACGACTCGAAGGCGCGGTACGTCATCGAGGAACTAGTTGAGGCATGCCCGGGCGTCCAGGATGTCGAAAACCGAATCCAAGTGAAGCCTGCGTGACGCGACAGTCAGCCGTCGCAGTGACCGCGCAGGCGGGCGTTCAGCTTCGCCGTAGCAGATGCGGTCCCAATTCGCTGATCGATCGCACCCCGAGCTGACCTAACACCCGGTCCGTTTCGGCCAGCAGCACTTCCAGTGCCTTGCTCACGCCAGGCTCACCGGCCGCAATCAGTCCGTAGAGCGTCGCGCGGCCAAGCATCACGGCGTGGGCGCCGGCGGCGAGTGCCTTGACGATATCCGTCCCGCGGCGAAAGCCGCTGTCCACGATGATCGTCATTCGCTGCCCGACCGCGGCTGCGATTTCGGGCAGTACCTGGATCGGCGCGACACAGCTGTCGAGTTGGCGCCCGCCATGATTGGTCAGCACGATGCCGTCGCATCCAAGGTTCGCCGCACGCTGTGCGTCGGAGACGCTCAGCACACCTTTGATGATGAGCTTGCGCGGCCAGTGGTGACGGATCCAATCAATGTCGTCCCAAGTGATCGAGGGAGCAAACAACTTCGGAATGATCGTGCTGCCCCCGATGGCCGTGGACGCACCCGGAGGCAGGAACGACTCGAAGTTGCGGAACCGCGGGATGCCATCGCGAATGACGACCTCCATCAGCCAACGCGGGTGACGCAGGATGTCGAGCCTTGCGCGCAGTGTGGGCTTTCCCGGAGCCAGATAGTTTCTGCGATCCCATTCGCGGCTGCCGAAGACATTGGCGTCGGTGGTGAAGACCAGCGCCTCGTAGCCGGCTGCATCGGCCCGCTTCATGATGTCCTCGGCCACGGCCCGATTCTTCATCACGTAGAGCTGCATCCACAGCCGACCGCCGGCAGTGGTGGCGACGTCCTCCAGGCGGGTCGTCGAAACCGTGCTCAGGCAGAACGGAATGCCTGCGGCGGCGGCGGCTTTGGCGAGAGCGAGATCTGCATTCGGATGCAGCATTCCGTTCATGCCGGTGGGCGCGATGACCAGCGGGGCCGCTGCCGGCTTGCCGAATATCTCGGTCTTGTGATGGCGCTCGGTCGTATCGACCAGCGTGTTGGGCACGAAGCGGATGGAGTCGAAGGCGCTGCGGTTGCAGTTCAGCGTGCGCTCGTCTTCCGCGCCGCCCTCGACATACTCGAACACGAATCCGGGAATCGTCCGCCGCGCGATCTCCCGCAGGTCCGAGATATTGATGACCCGCGAAAGATCACGACTGCTGAACGGACGACGACGCCAGGGCATTTCCCGCTGCCGATCAGTAGTTGACTACGTCGATTCTCGAGGCTGAGAACACATTGCTGCCGGCATTGTATCGGCCGACCGCCACCAGTTTTCGCACCGCGAAGGGGGTGGTAAACGGGCTGGTGCCGGCGATCGCCGCGTTCACTCCGGTCAGGAGGTCCGAAACGGACGAGTAGACGTTGGTGACGAAGCTCGTGCCTCCGCCAGCAGAGAAGTTCGTGGCGTCCGAGCTGGGGACGATCGTCGGCGGGGTCGCCAAGGTGGTCAGATCGAGGCTCGTGGGCCCTGCCTGAATCGCGTGGACCGATGTGCCCGTCAGATTCGGGACGATTCCGCTGCTCGAGGAGACGCTGAACGGCGCGGCGGTGCCGGGTGGGCTCCATTCGATCTCGAGCACGACGTCGGTGTTATCGGCTGTCGTAACGTTCGTGGCCGTGAATGCCGCAGAAGTCGGCGATGCGATCGATCCGAACGCGTTCGCGTCTCCGTCGATCCGGATCAGCGAATTGAGGGCGGCCGCGCTCAGGTCGGTGGAAGGCGCATTGACGTAGTAATTCGCGGGAGTCGCGTCATTCGCCGTAGCGCTACCCGTGCCCGCGAAGTTGAATGAGGTGCTCGGCTCGTAGCCGTTGATCGACAGCAGGTTGAGGTTGATGTTGCCCGCGGTGGCGGAATTGAGCGTACCCCACAGGCGGCTCGAGGACACCCGCACTTCGCCCGCCGTGGTATCCAGCGTAATGATCGTACCCGTACTGTCGGTGTCGGATGCACCGACGCCCTCGATGAATTCACCGACCGAAATGGCATCGGCGGTCAAAGCGCCGGCCCGGCCATCGGCGGTTATCTTCGTTCCGCTGCCGACCGTGAGTGTCGCACTGTCCTCGAATACGGTCGCGCCGATGGCCACCAGGGTGATGCCCTTCAGGGTGAAGGTGTTACCGCTGCGCGCGCTGACGGTGCCGCTCATATGGGCGGTGGTGTTGTCGATGCCTTCCACTGAGTTCCCGACATACACCTGGGTCGCAGTGATGCCCGGCGTGATCTTGCCCAAGTCGGTCAACGTGCCCACCACATATACGTATTGGTTCAGCGGTTGCTTGGAGAGCGCATCCAACCCCGTCGAGCCGCTGTAGGTCGTGCCGTTGATGTCGTAAGTCGTCGCGGAGGTCGTCGTAATGTTGAGCGCGCCCAGGCTGTCCTGCAGGTCATAGAACGGGCGGCCGTTGATGATGAACGTGCCGGCCTTCACGTCCGCCGTCAGGTAGGAGCCCTTGGCCCGGATCGGGTTCGAGTTGATGGGGGTGAGGCTGGCCGTGACCACGGGATAGAGTTGCGCCGTGGCCGGGGAGACGCTCGTGTCGAGATTCGATACCGAGGCCGGGAGGTTGAAGCTCAGCTCGAGCCGGACGGACTGACCGCTATTGATGATCAACGGCTTGTTCTTGTCGAAGTTGACCGTGATCGCCGCGCTGGTCAGAACAGTGCCGGAGGTATCAACGGGTGAGACGAACACGGACTGACCGTTGACGTCGGCGTAGATCTGCGCAGTCGAGTAGTCGAAGCTGATCGTCGCACTCGTGTACGTGCCGTTCGGAATGGCAGGAGAGTCCAGCAATTCCGTCAGCCGGTCCACGCGGGCCAGGTCGGCCGCCTCCTCGACCCCGAGCAGGTTGTAGATGGTCCCGTCGTCCTTATTGATCTGAATGGACGAGATCGCGATGCCGAAACTCACGAAGTGGGTGTTCGTGGAGGAGACGGTGACGACCGGCGTTCCGTTCTGGTTGCCCCCGTTTCCGCAGCCGATCGCAAGGAGCGCGAGGGCTCCCAGGATGCTCGAGAGAAGGGTACGCAAAGCGGGCGAGGCGCCGTTTCGGGAACGACGGCTGACTTCTGTCATGCAAGAAACCTTTCGCTAACGGGTCCGCGGTGGCCGGCGCGGCCCTGTAATGTGTTTTCTGATCACTACTGCACGGTCAACGTCTGTGCTACGGCGCTTCCCGTGCTGAGATCCACCGGAGTCGAATACGACTGTCGCGACAGGGTGCCCGCGGGGTCCGTCGATCTCCAGGCCCGCACGGACAGGTAATAGATAGAGTTATCGAATGATCCCCCGCCGGCGGGAAGGCCGGCAACCTGCAACGTCGCCCCGCTATTTTGCGTCAGTGCCGAGTCGATTGCCACGGTTTGGACCACCGCACCGTCGTGGGACACGATCAACTCGCCCTTGTCGTACTTGCCGTTCGTAGCCGGTGAGATCGTGACCGCAACCGTCGCGGAGCCGGTACCCCCTGCTGGCAGCAGTTCGGGCACCGTCACGAGCACCGTTCCGCTTTGAGGCGGGGCCACCGTTGCGCCGAACACGCCGTCCGCGAACATCGGGGCCGTGGCGGCCAGGAGGTAGATCCCGGCGCCTTCCACGGGGGTCACAGTCTGCAGCGTAACCGAGCCGCTCGAATAGGTGCCGTAGTCGATCGTCCCCTCCGACAGCGACTGGTCTTCGTAAAGCGTCCGGCTGAACGGATCCATCGGCGTCTGGTAGATGAGATACGGTACTTCGCCGGACACCGGAATCGTCTGATAAAGACCCACGAGGGCGCCCGGCGTCACAATCTGAGTTCCGGAAGCGAGGTTGTAGGTATACGTGCTCGCGCTTCGGGGAATGACCGTGCCGATCGAGGTCAGCGTCGTCGAATTCGGATCACCGGCGCTGACCGGGACCGACTTGATGATCATCGTCGAGATCGCAGGTCCGTGAATGACCAGATCGTAGTTGGTCGTGGTCGTCGACGAGGTCGTCACGCCGGTTGAATCGGTCGTACTCGAGCTCGCCAGCAGCGGGTACAGCACGAAGGAGCCATCGCTTGCCACGTTGACGGTCTTCACCGCCGTGTGGCGCGAGCCGTCGGCACTGACGCTCTCTGCAGTCACCTGGACATCGACCTGGCCGCTGGTGTCAACACTGCCGGCGATGTTGCTCGTGTCGATCTGACCCTTGATCGTTCCGGTGGTCGATACATCGTAAGCGGCCGTGTGGGGACTCAGTAGCGCTCCGGTCTCGGTGCCGTAGTTGAAGAGCACCAGATCGTGCTGGCCGTCGATCGAAATGGCCAGCGAAATGGGGGTCGAGGTCGTTGACGTGCCCGTCGACGCGTCCGTGGTGGTGGGAGTCGTGATGACCTCACCGGTGGTTGGGTCCGTCGTGGTGGTGGTCGTGGTCGAAGTGCCCAGGAAGGCGCTGAGATTGGCCTTGATGTTGATCGTCGTCGCGATCGCGATGCCCTTGTCCGGGTTGAGCAACTCGAGGGGCGACTGATGAGCCGTGCCGGCCGAGTCGGTGTAGTCGGCCTCGGAGTTGAATTGCGCGCCGGCCGACTGGGCGGACGCGGTCAGAGCAGCGGACGCATCGACCGGAATCAATCTGATCTGAGAGTAGGTGCCCGCAGACACCTTCAGCGAAGTCGCGATCTGGGTGAGCGTGCCCGCGTTCAGTGACGCGAGATCGACTGTAACGGGTGTGGCGAGGGGGAACTTGGACCAGCTCGTGTCTTCCGCGGTCGCAGTCGCGCTCGTATTGAACCAGACCTCCTGCACTGTCAGGTACACGTGGGTGTACTTCTGCTGCACGCTGGAACACGCTGAAACGTTGGTCTGGGTGGAGCATCCGGCGAGCGCGAGGCCGGAGACAAGAATGCCAGTGGCCCACCGGGCTGCCGTCCCGGCTGATCGGAAACGGCCGTGTCCCACACGCGTCCCACGCGCTGCGCCACTCGGGGCGCGCAAACTCGGTCTTGAACTGGTCATGGCTCGAACTAAGAATCTCATTCGGGGGAGGAAGTTCCCTGCGTCGTTCACTTACCGCGGCGGCCGCGCCCTGTCACATCGCGCCCCTGGGCGCGCATCACGCAGGCCCGGTCTGGCGTCCTTCGAGCCTCTCCCAGCGACCATATTTCTCAGTCAGCAGGGCCTCGATCTCCCCAAGCCGGCGGCGGTCCTCCCGAATCCCATCTGCGCCGCGCCGATGATAGTCCGGTTCACCCATCCGTGCCGTGAGATCGCTTTGCTCGCGCTCGAGTGCCTCTATTTCATCAGGAAGCGCGGCCAGCTCTCGTTTTTCCTTGTAACTAAGTTTAGTGACCGCCCGCAGTCCGGTGGGTGACGGGGTCGTGACGACGACAGGCGGTGCGGCATTCGGGGTGCTTTTGCCCTCGCGCAGGCCCTTACCCGCCGCAGGGCCCTTGCTGGTCGCAGCCTCCTTACCGGCTGCCGTACCCCGGGACTGGCGGTCCCGCAGCCAGTCGCTGTAGCCACCGACGTTTTCGCGCCAGAGGCCATCGCCCTCGGCCGACAGGGTCTGCGTGACGACATTGTCCAGGAACCGGCGGTCGTGGCTCACCAGGAGCAGGGTCCCGGGGTAGTCCTGCAGACGCTCCTCGAGCAGCTCCAGCGAATCGATGTCCAGGTCGTTCGTGGGCTCATCGAGCACCACCAGATTGGCGGGGCGGGCGAACAGTCGTGCGAGCAGCAGGCGGTTACGCTCACCGCCGGAGAGCATTTTCACGGGCGACTTCGCCCTCTGGGACGGAAACAGGAAATCCCCGAGATAGGTCACGACGTGCTTGCGCTCGGCGCCGATCTCGACCCAGTCGGAGCCCGGGCTGATGGTCTGCGCCACTGTGGCTTCGAGGTCGAGTTGCTCGCGCAGCTGATCGAAGTAGGCCACCTGCACGTTCGTACCCAGGCGAACCTTGCCGCTATCGGGGGCCAGCGTCCCCAGCAACACCCGGATGAGCGTCGACTTGCCGGCGCCGTTGGGCCCGATGAGACCGATGCGATCCCCGCGCATGATGCGCATCGAGAGGTTGTCGATGACCGTGCGGTCGCCGAAGCGCTTGCCGACTCCCTCGAGCTCTGCCACCAACTGGCCGGAGCGCTCACCCGCATCCAGTGTCAGTTTGACGTGGCCGAGGCGATCCAACCTCTCGGCGCGCTCGACGCGCAGGTGTTCGAGCCGCTTCACGCGCCCCTCGTTGCGGGTCCGGCGGGCTTCGACGCCCCTGCGGATCCAGACTTCTTCCTGGGCCCAGAATTTCTCGAAGCGGCGTCGCGCGATGTCCTCTGCCGCGATCTCCTGGTCCTTACGCTCCTCATACGTCGCGAAGTTGCCCGGATACGAGCGCAGGACCCCCCGGTCGAGCTCGACGATGCGGGTGGCGACCTTGTCCAGGAAGGCGCGGTCGTGAGTGATGACGATCGCCGCCGGACCCTTGAGCAACATCTCCTCGAGCAACTCGATGCCCTCGATGTCGAGGTGATTCGTCGGCTCATCGAGCAGCAGCAACTCCGGTTGCAACGTCAGCGCAAGGGCGAGGGCCGCCCGTTTGCGCTCGCCTCCGGAGGTCGTTGCCGGCGAGCGCTCGCCATCCAACTCGAAGCGGTGCAGGAATTCGCTCAGCCGGGATTCCAACCTCCAGAGCTCGCGATCGTCCGCATGTTGCAGAGCGGGTTCCGCTCGGGCGCGGGCCATGAGACTTTCCCGGACCGTATCGGCCGCCGGCAGCTGTGGCTCCTGTTCGACGAATGCCAGCCGCAATCCATCGCGACGCTGCAGCTCGCCCTCATCGAGGTGCGCTTCACGCGCGATGACCCGGAGCAGAGTCGATTTCCCGGTGCCGTTGCGCCCGATCAGCCCGAGCCGTTCGCCCGCCCTGACAGTGAGCTGGGCACCGTCCAGCAGGGGGCGGTCGCCGTAGGCGAGGTGGGCATCCAGAAGTGTGATCAATGACATGGGGTGATTGTCCGGATTGGACGCGGCCGTGGAAAGCCTATACAGTGCGCCCCGCGAAATGGATCAATCCTGGCGCGCGGTCAGCGCCCGCACAGTTCGCAGTCTGTCAGTTCCGGCCTCCTTGCCGGCAAATCGACAACACCACTCCCCTCGCTTCTGACCGCAGCAGGCCCAGATCGGGCCGGCCTTGCGAGTTCTCTCACTTTTGCGGCAAGCGCACCCATTGGGTCCTTCCGCACAGAGGTTTTTCTCTACATGTCATTTGCTGATCTCGGGCTCGATCCCGAGTTGTCTCGTGCCGTGGCCGAAAAGGGCTACACGGATCCCACTCCCATTCAGGCTCGCGCCATTCCCGCCATTCTCGAGGGCCGCGATGTCCTTGCTGGTGCCCAGACCGGTACCGGCAAGACGGCCGCCTTCGTGCTGCCGATCCTTCACAAGCTCGCAGGCGCCGAGGGCAGGCTGCCCCGGGCGCTGGTTCTGACTCCGACCCGTGAGCTGGCTGCTCAGGTTGCCGAGAGTGCCGCCAGCTACGGTAAGCACACCAGCCTGCGCACGCTCGTCGTCTTCGGCGGCGTCGGCATCAACCCCCAGATCGATGGCCTGCGCCGCGGTTGCGACGTGCTGGTTGCGACTCCGGGCCGGCTGTTGGATCTCGTGGAGCAACGCGTGCTCGATCTGAGCGGCGTCCGCTGTGTCGTGTTGGATGAAGCCGATCGCATGCTCGACATGGGATTCATTCATGCCATCCGCCGGGTGCTGAAGCTGTTGCCTCCGCAGCGCCAGAACCTGATGTTCTCGGCCACTTACTCGGAAGAAATCCGCGAGCTGGCCAGCCGTTTCCTGCGTGACCCCGTGGCGATCGAAGTCGCGCCGCGAAATGCAACCGCCGACCGCGTCGACCAGGTCGTGTATCGCGTCGCGAAGGACCAGAAGCGCCATCTGTTGGCTCATCTGATTCAGGACAGTAACTGGCACCAGGTGCTGGTCTTCACGCGTACGAAACACGGGGCTAACCGCCTCGCGCAGCAGTTGCAGGGACGCGGAATTCCCTCGGCTGCTATTCACGGCAACAAGAGTCAGGCAGCGCGCGTGCGCGCCCTGGCGGACTTCAAAGCGAATAAGGTCGTGGCGCTTGTTGCGACCGAGGTCGCGGCTCGCGGTCTCGACATCAAAGAGCTCCCGCACGTCGTCAACTACGAACTGCCTAACGTCCCTGAAGACTACGTTCACCGAATCGGACGTACCGCCCGCGCTGGCGGTAGTGGGGCTGCAGTTTCGCTAGTGGCGCCCGATGAGGGTCCGCTGCTGAGGGATATTGAGCGGTTGCTCCGTAAGTCCCTGCCGGTTGTGGCGTTGCCGACGTTTGCGACGCCTGCGGAGGCCCCGGTGCAGCACGACCGTGGACAGCAGCAGCCTCGCGATGGCGAGCGTCGTGGGTCACCCCGAGGCGGCGGTGAGCGTCATGGCGCACGCCGTAGTGGTGGTGGCTATCGTGGCGCGCCCCGCGATGGTGGACGCAATGGTGCGTCTCGTGGTGGTGCTCCTCGTAGTGCGGGCGACCGCCCGCATCACGGCAACACGCGTGGTCCTGGCAGCGGTGACCGGCCGCACGGCAACGACGCTCGTGGCCCGGGTGGCGACCGGCCGCCGAACGGCAATGAGGCTCGCGCCCCGCGTGGTGATCGACCGCAGGGCAATGATGCTCGCGGCCCCGGTGGCAATCGGCCGCACAGCAACGATGCTCGTGGCCCGCGTGGTGACCGCTCCCGTCACGCCGGTTCGCCTAGCCGCCGCGATGACCGCTCAAGCGGCCAGCCGCAGGGTCAGGGCACGCGTTTCACCCGAATGGGTGGCTGAGTAAGGCTTGAGGCGCGGCGCCCGTGTGGGCGCCGCCTCTCTGCTATCCTCTCAGCGTGACTCGTAAGCCATCACGCGTCTGGGTTCTCGCGCTACTCATCTGGCACCTGGTTGCCGGCTTCGCTGCCCCATTGGCGCACGCGACGATGGCCACCCATAGCCAAGGCAATGCCGCCGGCCCGACCACCCCCGTCGCCGCCACTGCCACCGCAGTTCACTGTGCATTGCACTCTCATTCCAGCGATGCCCCTTCTTCCGGCCACGCCCCTTCGGGTTCGAACGGTGCGCCGGCGAGCAGCAAGCACAACTGCTGCGCTGACGACAGCTGTCAGTGCGCCGCTCCCGCGTTTGCCGCGCTCGCCCCGACAGTAACGATTTCGTTCTCCAAGGCGTCCGTCATTTCAGGTGTGGTCCGTCTGGCGCCGGTCGCCACGCGAGCCGATCTGTTCTTCCGACCTCCCATCGCCTAACTCAATCCATTGGGTTGTGGCTGCGGCGCGCGCCGCGGCTTCCTCGCGATTTGCGATTCGATTGCGATGGGATTTAGTCATGTTCGACAAGTCACGACGTCGGTTCGTGCACGGGCCCGCAACGAGCGCGCCCATTTCGCGTCGCCGGTTTGTGCAAGGCGTCGCAACGACAGCGGCAGCTGCGGCTGGCGTTCGCCTCGCGGGCGCCGGTGCCCTTGCGGCCTTGGGCGCTCCGTCTACTTTGCGTGCTGCGCCTGCCGACGATGGCGGCCGAGTTCTGCACGGGCCCGAGATCGATCTCTCGATCGCAGAGCTCCCGATTAATCTGACAGGCGTTCGTCGCGTAGCGACGGCAGTGAACGGTGGCGTGCCCGGTCCGCTCCTTCGCTGGCGTGAGGGCGATGACGTAGTCGTTCGCGTTACCAACCGATTGTCGGCACCGACCTCGATCCACTGGCACGGTGTGATCGTGCCGGCCGATATGGACGGCGTGCCAGGCGTGAGCTTCAAGGGAATCGCCCCGGGAGAAACCTTCGCGTATCGATTCCGGGCAAAACAGTCTGGCACCTACTGGTACCACAGCCACTCCAGGTTCCAAGAGCAGATCGGCCTCTACGGGCCCCTACTCATCACACCGCGAAACGGCGAGCGGCATGCCGCCGATCGCGAGCACGTGATACTGCTTTCGGACTGGACCGACATCGATCCTGAACACCTGTATCGGACGTTGAAGGTCCGGAGCGGGTACTTCAACTTCGGCCGGCGGACTGTGAGCGACTTTGTCTCCGATGCTCGTGCACGCGGGTTGAGTAACACCCTCTCGGAACGACGCATGTGGGGCGAGATGCGGATGGACCCGACCGATCTCGCTGATGTATCCGCGTACGCCTACACGTTTCTCATGAACGGTGTCACACCGTCCGGAAACTGGACCGGCTTGTTTGAGCGAGGTGAACGGGTTCGGCTTCGTATCATCAATGGTTCATCGATGACGTACTTCGACGTCCGGATTCCGGGCTTGAAGATGAGTGTGGTCGCTGCGGATGGCCAGGATGTCGAGCCTGTATCGGTCGATGAGTTTCGCATCGGCGCCGCCGAGGTCTACGACGTCATTGTCGAGCCGAAAGAGGAGCGCGCATATGCGATTTTCGCGCAATCCGTCGACCGCTCCGGGTACGCCGTGGGCACGCTGGCCCCGAAGTCTGGGATGAAAGCGGAGGTGCCTTCGCTGGATGCCCGGCCGTTGCTGACGATGACTGATATGGCGATGGGTATGGAGGGTGCCGCTCCGGCAGCTCTCCACAGCCCTATCGTGGACTCCATTGCGGCTCAGCCCGAGAGTCGCCTCGACGATCCCGGCGTCGGCCTTCGCGATGACGACCGCCGTGCCCTTACGTACGCCGACCTTCACACCATCGGGGGCCCGCTCGACTCACGCGAACCCGGCCGCGAGATCGTTCTGCACCTCACCGGCCACATGGCCCGGTTCGTTTGGTCGTTCGACGGTCAGAAGTTCTCGGAAGCCGAGCCCCTTCGGTTTCGCCATGGCGAGCGGCTGACGCTCGTGCTCGTCAACGACAGCATGATGCTGCATCCGATCCATCTCCACGGAATGTGGGGTGAGATCTACACACCCGAGGGTCAGTTCCTCGCTCGTAAGCACACCATCACCGTTCAGCCGGGACAGCGACTGGCGTACCGTGTTACCGCGGATGCGTTAGGGACGTGGGCGTTCCACTGTCACCTCCTGTATCACATGGAGGCCGGGATGTTTCGCGAGGTGATCGTGGAGGATGCGTCGTGAGCGCCGCCACGTCGGCGGTTCTCGTGGCCGCAGCACTTGCGTCTTCGGCGGCACCTCCGCAACCCATGGGGCCCATGTCACCTCGCGCGATGGCCGACATGATGCAGATGGACGATGCCCGTCCTTTCGCCACTCTCTCGTTCGACCAACTCGAGGCTCGCGATACTCACAGCGGAACAGCTGCCGTCTGGGACCTTGAGGGATGGTACGGCGGTGACTACAACAAGGTCCGGCTCAGATCAGAAGGTGAGCGCCTCGATGGCGTAACGTCCGATGCTAGCGTTGAGTTGCTGTGGGACTGCATCGTCGCCCGGTGGTGGAGCCTTCAGTTGGGAGCCCGTCACGACTTAGGTGACGGGCCGGGTCGCACTTGGGCCGCCTTGGGAATAGAAGGCACGGCTCCTTATGGCATTGCGACACAGGCCACCGTGTATATCGGGGAGGAGGGGCGCACCTCAGCCCGCCTTAAACTTGAGTACGATCTCTACCTGACCCAGCGGTGGATCCTTCAGCCGAAGGTGGAGCTGAATGTCTACAGTAGTGCAGATCCAGAGCGGCGTCTCGGCGCAGGGCTCTCGGACGCGGAGATCGGCATCCGCATGCGATATGAGTTCCGCCGTGAGTTTGCGCCGTACGTAGGGCTGGATTGGCTGCGGCTGGCGGGGTCCACGTCGGAGCTGCGCCGGGCGGTCGGCAGTTCAGCCAGCGATCTGCAGTTCGTGGCAGGACTCAAGTTTTGGTTCTGATCGAAGCGCGATTTGAAATTGGAGGATGACTTTATGACGATGAATCGATCTTCTCGGCTCGTGAAGCTGCTCACGCCCCTCGCATTTGGGCTCTTCGCGTCTGTTTCGATGGCGCACGTGCACCTGAAGCAGTCAGTTCCTGCTGAAGGCGCCACGGTGACGGCGGCACCGACGCAGATTGTGTTGACCTTCTCGGAGGCCGCTCTGGTCACGGCGCTGACGATCCAACAGGATGGTGGTGCGCAGCAGAAGCTGGGCCCGCTACCGACGGAGGCGTCCAAGACGCTTACGGTCCCGTCACCCGGACTGAAATCTGGGAAATACGTCGTGACCTGGCGCGCGGTCAGCCCTGACAAACACGTGATGTCGGGACAGTTGCACTTTCAGGTGTCGTGAGACGACGTCCCGCCAGGTGTCGTAACAGCCCGTGACATCTTCGGCAGATCTTCTCTCCGTCATCTTTCGGGCGGCGAGCTTCGTGTTGCTGTTCCAGTCAGCCGGCGCTGCTATGTTCCTCGCGGTGTTCGGCAGGGGCGCGGAAGGGGCCCTGCCGACCATCCGTCGCCTTGGGTTGATCAGCGCGCTGTCGGCGATCTTGTGCTCCGCTATCTACTATTTATTGGAAGCTGCGCGGATGACTGGCGAGATGTCAGGAGTCTTCGACCCCTCGATGCAACGCGTGGCGTTGGTATCGTCGACCGGACTCGCCCTAGGGTGTCGCGTCGGTGGGCTCGCGCTCATCGCCGCAGGGATGGGCAAGGCCGGGGCGCATGGGTCCGCCGCGGGGCAGAAGGCCAGTCCTTCAGCCCCTCGGGGGAGCGCCGTGGCCCCGATTGCGTCCCTTGGGGTCGCGTTAGTGGTGGCGTCATTTGTCCTGACGGGCCATCTGGCCACCGACGCGCACCGGTTCGCGTTGACAGTGCTGATGGTGGTGCACGTAGTCATCGGCATGTTCTGGTTCGGGTCTCTATTGCCTTTGTGCTTGGTCACGGCCCGTGAGCGTGGCGCACTTGCTGCGCAAGTTGTTGAGTCTTTCTCATCGAAGGCGGCGTGGCTCGTGCCGTGCATCTTCCTGGCGGGTCTCGTCATGACCGCTGTGCTCGTTCCGGACTTGAGGACCTTCACTCAGCCCTACGGCGAGATTCTCATCGCCAAAGCGTCTCTGTTCGCGCTCCTGATGGGGCTGGCGGCATTAAATAGGCTGCGGTTGGGACCGGCACTCGCCAGCGATGACGCGACAGCGACCGCCCGATTTCGGCGGGTTGTTGTGGCGGAACTCGTCTTGATCTGCGCCGTGCTCACCATCACGGCGTGGCTGACGGAGTTCTACTCGCCTATTGCTGAATGATCGCCTTGCGTATGCCGGCCATGGGCGCGTCGTCGTGAAGGCGTACGCCGTCCGCGGTGGGCTCAACGCCCAGCTGCTTCCATAGCCCATCAAGATCCGGACTCGCCGGTGAGTCCTTCGATTTCGCGTAGAGCTCCTCGAGGACGTTCACTCCCACGGCTTCGTCACCCGTGCGGAATATGCGCTCAATCGGCCAGTCCGAAACGATTCCCCCGCTTTCACGCGTGACGGCGCGCAGAGCATCCTGGAGTCCGAACCTATTGTGTGTTCGCTGGCGAATCTCGACATCAGCCTGCAAGCAAAACAACGCGCCGCCCCAATACGTCCGCCCCCACGTATGAGTGTTGTCCAGTCCGCGATCGCCCGACTGAGGAAGGCCCTTCGGCATTGATCTCGTCTGTTCTGTCCAGACGTCTTCGATTGTACGGTTCCCCATCTGAGCGCGTGCGACGCCCTCGACGTACGTGGAGATTCCCTCTGACAACCACGAGTGGGCGTCACTGACGTCCGGTAGCGCGAGGTGAATCATCTCGTGTACCAACACCCAATCGTCACGAAACTGCTGCGCCGTGGTGTCGCGGCCGACTCTCACGCGGATGAATCCCCCTTCGCGTCCCCAGGTTGTTCCGCCGTGAACGCCGCTGCCCCCGGTAGGGGCTACGGCGATGTGCAATGCACGCGTCGGAAATCGTCCGTAATAGTGTGTGACGATATCAGCGGAGCGCTGAATCCAGGCGAGGAGTGCGTCGGGGCCGCCCGAGAACTCGCTGGGCACCAGATCGAGGCGCATGTCGATGCCATCGATGTGAAGGGTGCGTGACGAAGCACCGGAGTCGCGTGATGGCGTGTCCTGCGTGCGCGCTGGCGCGTCCTCGTTTTCTGATGCTGACGCACCAAGCATGCCCAGCGCGCAACACGCCGAAGCGGCCAGTGCGAGTGCGACGCGAATCATCCGTGCACGAACCATTGGCGCATTCTACGCTCGATGTCGACGGCTTGAGCGACGCCGCGGGTCAATAACCGTTTCATGGTACCGTTCCTGAATTCACCAGGGTATCGAAAGGTTCGTAGATGGCTATTGCGGCTGAACAGGTACGCTCAGTGTCCTTTGATCTCGATGGGACGCTGATTGATACGCTGCCAGATCTGGCGGGCGCCGTGAATGAGACGCTCACGGAGCTAGGGGCGCCGCCACTCCCACCGCAACAGATTCTCACATACGTCGGTGACGGCGCGGATAAGCTCGTGTTGCGAGCCGTGGCGGAGAGCTTCAGGTCCCAGCCAAACGACCCCGCTCGTGACACCCAGGCACTGGCCATTTTCTCGGAGCGGTACGACCAGCGCCTGTTTCATGACAGCCGCGTGTATCCCGGCGTGCCGGTGGCGCTTCGCGCGTTGCTCGATGCGGGACTCACCGTCAGCTGCATTACGAACAAGGACGCGCGATTTGCGCTTCCGCTGCTCGAGGTCGCCGGGCTGAACAAGCTCCTCGCGTTCACTTTGTGCCCGCAGACTACGGCCGACCGTAAACCGAACCCGACGATGTTATCTGCAGCGTGTCGAAAGCTTGAGGTCGAGCCGGACGAGTTTCTCTATGTGGGCGACACTTACGGCGACATAGTTGCCGCGCACGCCGCCGGAGCTCAGGCCGTCGCCGTCAGCTATGGTTACAACCATAAGGGGCCTATGAGCGTGGTCAGTCCCGAGGACACCGTCGACACCTTGATGGAAGTCGTCACTCGGTGCCTCGGGCTGCGGAGCAGGGCAGGCGGCTAGCTGGCCGACGGTGATCAAACTCACCGCGGCCGCGCGCCGTTAGCTCGGTTTCGAGCCCTGCGCGGGCTTCCCCGACGGGGCGGATTTTGTGCTCGCCTCGACGGGATTCACGGCCTGCAGCAGGTCAGCCAGCTCGTCCGCATGCTCCTCTTCCTTCGCGAGAATCTCCTCCATCATCACCCGCGACGTCGGATCCTTGTCTCCGAAGTACTTGATGATTTCGCGATAGGTTTCGACGGCGATCCGCTCAGCTATCAGATCCTCGCGAATCATATCGGTCAGCGACGAACCCTCGTTGTACTCGCTGTGCGAGAGCGCTGAGAGAGTGGCCGGGTTCATCTGCGGTTTGCCGCCCAGTTGCTTGATGCGCTCAGCAATCCTGTTGGCGTGCTCCTGCTCCTCCGCAGCGTGCTCCTTGAACTCGTTCTTCACGGCCTGAGAATGGATGCCCGTGGCCATGAAGTAGTGAAACTGATAGCGAAGGACACAAACCCACTCGGTGGCGAGCGCCTCGTTGAGAATGCCGATCGCCTGGTCGCGATCCAGCGCGTAGTCCGCCGTGACCGCGCCTTCGGTGATTTTCTGACGGGCGCGCTTGCGAATCTGGTCAAGCTGCGACAAGTGACTCATGGGACTCCTCCGGTGCGACTTTCCGCGGTCTGCGCGGTGACGCTCAGCCAGCAAGTAGCGGGCCCTGAGCGGCCCCGTCCGCGCTGTGGTAAAACCGGCGAATGAAAGACGACTCGGGCTTCGACGGAGCTGTGGCTGCGCTGGTCGCCGCGGGTTACTCGCTGCTTTCGCCGACGCAGTTCAGTCGCGTGGTGGGTGTCCCACTCTCTGATTTGAACGCGTTGAGCGGGTCTTGGACGGGCTTGCCGCCTGATGAGTACCTGCGCGACGGAGGACACTACCGGTCACGCCGACACAGCTGCTTCGTGCAGGAGCTGATGCGTCAGGGAGGTCTCCGCGGAGACTCCGCACAGGCCCCTGCAACAGCTCCCCAGGACGCGCTTCGCCAGGTAGACCACCGCGCGCACTGGCAGCCAACAACCTATAACGCGCTGCACGGCGGCATTGAACGGTGGTTTGAGCCAGTCGAACCCCGCGTCGCAACAGCGAGCGCATGGCTCAACGTAGTGACAGCGCTCGGCCGGCTATTTCATCGCGCCCGCGCTGCTGACCGTTGGCATATCGAGGCTCATCAGTTCCGGATCGACACCGCAAACGGCATCGGGCGGCCCACGCCCGAAGGCGCGCACCGCGATGGCGTCGATTTCGTTGCAGTCATTCTGGTAAACCGACAACAGGTGCGAGGCGGCGAAACACGAGTATTCGACGCCCACGGAACCTCAGGGCAGCGCTTCACCATGGCCGACCCGTGGTCCGCGTTGCTCATGGATGACGCCAAGGTGATTCACGAAACCACTCCCATCCAGCCGGACGGTGGAGTGGGAGTACGCGACACGCTCGTGCTTACGTACCGCGCAGGCGGCTTTCAATCGCAGGAAAAATAAGTCGCCCCGCCAGATCCTGGGGTGACCCAAGCGGGGCCGCTGCTGCCGCTGCTTCGCATCAGACCGCGCCCCACCCTTTTAGATGCCCCGTACAAAAGTCCCGGATGTGAGACGGAACCGTCCACTGGCTAACCATGCGCTAAATGGAGTTGCGATAGCAGGCACAGTTTGCTGCGTAAGTGCTTGCTGCTGTGTGGTAAAGATGCAAGCCTGCCTACGCGTCGGGGTGAGGATCAGATAAGGGGCGGATAGGCTGTGGCCAGCCGCGTGTTGATAGTCGGAGGAGGGATCGCCGGATTGTCGGCCGCGATCGGGTTGCGGCGGGCAAACGTTGACGTGGATGTCGTGGAGGCTGACCGCAGATGGGCAGTGGACGACATCGGGATGATCGTTCACGCGAATTTCCTGAAAGCCCTGTCCTATCTTGATCTAGCCGACGACGCGATGGCCCTCGGAGTCCCCTGTGACGAGGCGTCCATAGAGGACTTTGACGGCAATCCGCTCCCGCAGCTCAGCGTCGAGCTGGCGCGGCAGCAACAAGACGTACGCCTGCCCCCCGACGTGATCAGCCCCGCCGAGGCGAACGAGCTGCTGGCGACATCTGACGACTCTCGAGGGCCGCCAGCTAACTCTGAACCACCGCCTAAGAGCGCATCTGCGGATGAGCCGCGCCAGTTTCCCGGGACGCTTGGCATCTCGCGCCGCCCGCTCCACAAGCTCCTCGCCGGCGCCGTGTTCTCCTCCGGCGCCAACGTTCGCCTCGGCGTGACGTTCACCGAAATCGTTCAGTCCGGCAATCACGCGATCGTCACGCTCAGCGATGGTTCGGTCACCAGCTACGACCTCGTGATTGGCGCCGACGGCGTTCATTCGAAGGTTCGCGCGGCTGTGTTTGGCACACAGTTCAAACCACAATTCACCGGTCAATATCGTTGGCGCTGCATGGTGCGGCGCCCGAAGGGTCCGGACCCGTCGTTCGTCCGCATCAAGGATGACGGAACCTTTTACGGCTACCTGCCAATCAGCGCCCGCCTGGGATGCGTCATGCTGATGGATCGCGAGCCGGTCGACCCTGCCTGTCCCCCCAGAATGCGCGCGCAACTCGTTCGGGCGCGGCTGGCAGGCTGTACGGGCAGGCTTGCCGAGTTGCGCGAACAGATCGTGGATTCCGCCGCTGTCGTTTGCCGGCCCATCGAGACTCTGTTCATGCCGGCGCCCTGGTATCGGGGGCGTGTTCTTCTCATCGGGGACGCGAGTCACTCGATGACTGCGCACATGGCTCAAGGAGCCGTGCAGGCCGTCGAGGATGGAGTCGTGTTGAGTGAGCTGTTCGCAAGACAAGCCACCGTCAGTCAGGTTCTCGAGTCCTTCATGTTGCGACGGTTCGCGCGCAGCAAGATGATCGCCGACAGTACCCTCCTGGTCAGCAGCACAGACTCCTCAGCGGGCTCCGCGACCAGCGTCGCGCGGGTCACCGAGCGAATGCTCGCGCTGGCGTCCACAGTCGCGCTCGACGACTTCCCATTGAGCTTTGGCCCCCTGGATCGCGGGAAGTTAGCGCAGAAGTGACATAACAGCGGCGTCAATTGGCGACGCTGTATATCGTCATTGTTTGACTTCGAGACGTCGCGGCGCTCAGGCTACTTCGCATCAGCCTGTACGAGGCTCACGACGGTGGGTCCTTCGCATGACGACTCTGTTGGGAATCACTCCGTGGCCCGCCGTCTCGGCCACACTCCTGGTCATCCTGTCAGTCGGTGCGCTGTACCTTGCAAGGCGCACCGCTCATCAGGCTATCGAAGCCGTTGCCGGGGCGCTGGCGACAGGTCTGCGCCTGGCGGCGCACTCCGTGTCGCACGCTGAGCAACGGCTCGGTGCGCGCAATCGGGACGTGCTGCTCGCTGCGGGCCGTGAAGCGAAGGAGCGCGTGATCGAGCGCGAGTTCGTTCGGGTCGGCGACGCGGTTCGCAAGGATCTATCCAACTACCCCGGGCTGCATCGGGCTCTGAGTGAGGCGATCCTGCGCATAGAGGAGGATCACCAGAAAGCGGCGGAGGTTCCGCCGGCCGCGCCGGGTTGGGTTGAGGCGGTAGAGGTGGTTGCCAACCTCGACGCGCGCAATGCTGGCGCCGACATCCTCGCGGACATCCACAAGTCGATGGTCAAGGCTCATGCGGAGGCGATGGATGCTTACCGCAAGGCGAGCGGCGAGCGTCACTCTCTGCTGCGAAAGATGATGCCGAACTGGCGGCTCATTCAGGAGGTGCTCGGTGGGGTTGGTCGGAGCGTGTCCTCGGTGCTCGAGCGAGCGCAGCTCATCGATCGGCACATGGATGAATACGGCCAGTTGGTCCGGGGCGAGGATCGGGCGGTCGCCGTCCTGTCCTCCTCCTCGTTGGTTTATTTCTTCGTCTCCGCTGTGGTGCTCGCCGTAGCTACGGCCGGCGCCGCCATCAACTTCACCCTGATCGCCCGGCCGATGGCGGAGATGGTGGGCGGCACGCGCTTCATCGGTGCCTTCCGTACGGCGGACATTGCGGCGCTCGTGATCATCATGGTCGAGATCTCCATGGGGTTGTTTCTCATGGAGTCCCTGCGGATCACACGGCTGTTTCCGGTCATCGGCGCATTGTCCGATCGCATGCGCGTCAGGATGATCGGGGTCACGTTTGCGATTCTGCTGCTGATGGCCAGTATCGAGGCAGGGCTTGCCTATATGCGCGAGGTGCTGCTGCAGGACGAGCTGGCTACCAGTGCTCTCCTGCGCGGCGACAACACCGGCTCGGTGGTCAACGAGCACCTTTGGATCACCACCGCCGCGCAAATGGGGATGGGCTTCATTCTGCCGTTTGCGCTGGTGTTCGTGGCCATTCCGCTCGAAACCTTCGTGCACTCCATGCGCTCTGTGTTGGGGCTGTGCGGCAGCGGCATTCTGCGGGCGGCCTCGTTGATCTTGCGTGTCGGCGGCAATGGCATGCGGCATGTCGGGAAGCTGGCCCGGAAGCTCTACGATCTGCCGTTGTTCGTGCCGTTGTGGGTCGAGGCGAAGATGGCCGCCGACTCTGCGTCGCCTGACCGCGGGCACAGCGAGTTCGTGCGAATGGCCACGCAGGTCGAGGAGCCGCGGGAGTGGCAGGAGGCACAGCAATGATGCGCAAGGTTTCCGGCACGCGCGGTAGGCGCTGTGGCCCGGGCAGGCTGCTGGGCATGGCTGTCGCCGCGGCAGTCCTGACCGCCTGCGCCCAGACGGGTCCGCAGACCACCGGCGTCTATCTGCTGGTGGACACCTCCGGCACCTACAACCGTCAGGTCCACAAGGCCGAGCAGATCACCCTGTTTGCGCTGTCGCGCCTGCAGCCCCAGGACTCGCTGGCCGTCGCCCGGATCGACACGGCGAGCTTCACCGAGCGCAATATCATCGCGAAGACGACTTTCGACGATCGCCCGACGACCCTGAACCAGCAGAAGCGGGCCTTCGCCAGCCGCATCGAGAACTTCATCGACGGCTCCAACCCCGCTCCCTACACCGACATCACCGGGGGCCTGCTGCAGGCGATCGAGTTTCTGAACGAGAAGCACACCACGCGCAAGGAAATCCTCATCTTCTCGGACATGAAGGAGGACCTGGCGAAAGGCTACGTGCGGGACATTCCCTTGCCCCTGCAGGGGTTCGACGTGATCGCGCTCAATGTCACCAAGCTGCGCTCGGACAACTTCGACCCCCGCGAGTACCTGGGCAGGTTGGATTCCTGGAAGGCCAGGGTGGAGAAGGGAGGAGGGCATTGGCGCGTGATCAATGACCTCGACCACCTGGACGGGCTGTTGGAGTAGCCGCCAGCAGCCCTACATCGGTTGCTTGTTCACACTGATGACCTGGGCTTCCATGTTCTCCTTGAGTCCCAGGATCGAGTAGTGACGGCCGATTCCCGATTCCTTCGCCCCGCCGAACGGCACCGTTGCCGACGTCGCGCGGTGTTGGTTCACCCACGCCGTTCCGACTTCGAGCTTCGCCGCGATGGCAGCCGCCCGCTCGGGATCGCGGCTCCAAACCGAACCGGCAAGGCCAAAGCGCGTGTCGTTGGCGCGGCGAACGGCATCATCGACATCGCTGTACTTGAGCACCGGCACCACGGGCCCAAACTGCTCTTCGCGCACAATCCGACTCGTCTCCGCTACATCGGTGACGATGGTCGGGGGCACGAAATAGCCCTCACCAGCGGGTACGTCGCCGCCAGCGAGGATGCGGGCCCCCGCGCGCTTGGTGTCATTCAGGATGCCGACGACCTTGTCGTACTGCATCCGATTCTGAATGGGGCCGTATTGCGTCTGCGGATCGAGGCCGTCCCCGACACGGGCCTTGCGCGCCTCTTCGGCGAGCGCGTCGCACAGAGCGTCATAGACTTTTTCATGCGCATAGATGCGCTTGATGGCCATGCACACCTGCCCGCTGTTGACGCAGGCAGCGAAGAACAACTTGGGGGCGACGGTCTTGGGATCGACGTCGTCCAAAACGATCGCAGCATCGTTGCCGCCGAGCTCGAGCGTGACGCGTTTGAGCGTGCCCGCTGCGCTCGCCATGACCTTCTTGCCCGTTGCGACCGATCCGGTGAACGAGATCTTGTCGATTCCACTGTGCTCGGTCATCCCCTGACCCACTGCATCGCCGCCAGCGATGAAGTTGATGACACCCTGCGGAAAGACCTCGCGCAGCAACTCGCCCATCTTCAATGTGGCCAGCGGAGTATAGGGGGAGGGCTTGAGCACGACCGTGTTGCCGGTATAAAGCGCTGCCGTTAGCGGCCCGGCGGCCAGGTTGATCGGGGCATTCCACGGCGTGATGATCCCGACGACACCCAACGGCCGATACCGCAGCTCGATGCGCCGCTCGCCATCGTCCGCAAGCTTCTCGACCGGGATCGTTATCGCAGCCATGCCTTCCGACTGAATTCCGGCGCGGCCGATCTCATCGCGGGACTGGCCGACGGGCTTGCCCTGCTCGCGGGTCAGCAGCTCGGCCAGGGAGTTCTGATGAGTCTTGAGGGCCGCCGACATCCGTTTGATGTAGCCGGCGCGTTCCTCATAAGACAGCGCGCTCCACTTCGGAAAGGCCTTGCGCGCCGCGGCCACCGCGCGATCCAGTTCCGGCTGACCGGCTGCGGGACAGCGGGCGAAGACCTTGCCGGTGGCCGGATTGATGACATCGAGCGAGGAGGGCGTCGAGCGCACGAGCTCGCCGTCGATGAGCAAGGAGAAATCGGTTTGCAAGCCCATCGCTGCCGTATCGGGTAGTGCCGCCATGTGTCCTTGCCGCATCCAGGGCGTTTATCGTCCCTATCACGGGCATTGATTTGTGCCCGCCTGGGTCAGCCGCTACGATAACAAACGTCGAGCGCCCCGGCACTGCACCGGCGGCCTCCCGATTCCCCTTAAAAACCCGCACGGACCGACCGCTAAACCGCATGGCGACCATCCCTACCTGCAAGGCTCCCGACCCCGATACGCACAAACCCGGATATCGCGCGCCGCCGGGTGCCTGCGATGCTCATTGCCACATATTCGGGCCGGGTGACCGTTATCCGTACGCCCCGGACCGGACCTACACGCCGCCGGATGCACCGCTGTCGCGGTTCAAGGAGCTGCAGGCGATCCTGGGACTCGAGCGGGCTGTCCTGGTGAACGCCAGTTGCCACGGGGTCGACAACACCGTGATCGTGGATGCGATCGCACAAAGCGGCGGGAAGTATCGGGGCGTCGCCAACGCCGACGACTCCTTTACCGAGCGCGATTTTCAGAAGCTGCACGATGCGGGCTTTCGCGGGGTCCGCTTCAATTTCGTGAAGCATCTCGGTGGCGTGCCCGACATGAGCGAGTTTGAAAGAGTCGTCGCACGCGTCAAGCCGCTGGGCTGGCACGTCGACCTGCACTTCGACGCGGTGGACATCCCGTCGTCGAAGGACTTCATCAACAGTCTGTCGATCCCGTTCATCATCGATCACATGGGCCGCGTGCCGACGAAGAACGGCCTCGAGCAGCCGCCGTTTCAGGCGTTGCTCGATCTCGCCAGGCACAACGAGAAGTGCTGGGTGAAGATCAGCGGCGCGGAGCGAATCTCGAGCAGCGGGCCGCCGTTCACCGATGCCGTGCCGTTCCAGAGGGCGCTGATCGAGGTGGCGGCGGATCGGCTCCTGTGGGGCACGGACTGGCCGCACCCGAACATCTCCAAGCACATGCCCAACGACGGCGACCTGGTCGATCTCGTGCCTGCGTTCGCGCCCGATGCCGCGACACAGAAGCAGATCCTCGTCGATAATCCGCATCGTCTTTATCAGTTTGGCGCGTAGTACACGCGCGAGGGAACGAGTAAATGGCCGATGACAGCGTCCGGCGCGAGCCCATCGATGGCTTCGACGACATCCCGGGCACCACTTTGTTCGACGCGCAGCGCGCGCGGCAGGGTTACTGGGTCAACCAGTTCTGCATGTCGCTCATGAAGGCGGCAAACCGCGAGGAATTCAAGGCGGACGAAGACAAGTACCTGCGCAAGTGGAAGATGTCGGATGAGCAGCGCGAGGCGATCCTCAAGCGCAACTGGGCCCGGATGATCGAGCTCGGCGGCAACATCTACTATCTGTCGAAGCTCTTCTCGACGGACGGCAAGTCGTTCCAGTACGTCGCCGCGACCATGACCGGTCTGACGCAGGAACAGTACGCCGCAATGATGTTGCACGGGGGTCGTACCATCGACCTCAACCGCAGCAAGCAGGAATGGGCCCGAACGGGCGGACCGGCTTTTGGGAAGAAGTAAGTGGCCAAGATCGTAGCAAGCGTCAATGTCTCGCACGTGCCCGCCATCGGCGCCGCCTGGGACAACAAGAAATCACAGGACTCGTACTGGAAGCCGGTCTTCGACGGCTTCGACTTCTCCAAGAAGTGGATCGCGGACCTCAAGCCGGATCTGATCATCCTGGTCTACAACGATCACGCCTCGGCGTTCGATGCCAGCATCATCCCGACGTTCGCGCTCGGGTGTGCCTCGGAGTTCCCGCCGGCGGACGAGGGCTGGGGCCCGCGACCGGTACCGACCGTGGTGGGTCATCCGACGATGGCCAGTCACCTCGCGCAGTCGCTGATCCTCGATGAGTTCGACATGACCATCATCAACGAGATGGACGTCGATCACGGTCTGACCGTGCCGCTCACCCTGATGTTCGGACAGCCCGAGGCCTGGCCCTGCCGGATCATCCCGCTGCCCGTGAACGTCGTGCAGTTCCCGCCCCCGACCGGCAATCGTTGTTACAACCTGGGTAAGGCGATCAAGCGGGCCGTGGAGTCCTGGAAAGAGGATCTGCGGGTCGTGATCTTCGGCACCGGTGGCATGTCGCACCAGCTGCAGGGCATGCGCGCGGGCCTGATCAATCCGCAGTGGGACAAGCGCTTCCTCGATAGCCTGTCGACGGATGCAGAAGTGGCCCGGAAGATTCCGTTCATCGAGTATGTACGCGAAGCCGGCTCCGAAGGCATCGAGATGGTCATGTGGCTCATCTCGCGCGGTGCACTCGAGCAGGACGTCCGTGAGGTCTATCGCTTCTATCACGTCCCCGCGTCCAACACGGCGCTGGGCCATTTGATCCTCGAAAACAAGAGCTTTCAGAAATGACTATCAAGCTGGTCGTAGCCGGTCAGGGCGCGTTCGGAATCAAGCACCTCGAGGCGCTGCAGAAGATTCCCGACGTGCAGGTCGTCTCGCTCGCCGGCGGGAGCGTCGACACCACCCGTGAGGTGGCGCAGCGGTTCAAGATTCCGCACTTCTCGACCGATCTGGGCGAGTCTCTCGCCCAACCCGGCGTGCAGGCCGCGATTCTCGCGACGCCGACGCAGATGCACGCGCGTCAGGGCATTCAGTGCATGCGTGCCGGCAAGCACGTGCAGATCGAGATTCCGATTGCGGACACCCTGAAGGATGCCGAGGAACTGGCGCAGGTTCAGAAGCAGACCGGCCTCATCGCCATGGGCGGTCACACGCGGCGCTTCAATCCCAGCCACCAGTGGATCCACAAGCGCATCCAGGCCGGCGAGCTCAAGGTCCTGCAGATGGACGTGCAGACGTACTTCTTCCGGCGCACCAACATGAATGCGCTCGGCAAGCCGCGCAGCTGGACGGATCATTTGCTGTGGCATCACGCGTGCCACACGGTCGATCTGTTTGCGCATCAGACCGGTGAGCCCGCGGCGCACGCATTCGCGCTGCAGGGCCCGTATCACCCGCAGCTGGGCATCGCGATGGACATGAGCATCGGCCTGAAGACCGCCTCGGGGGCGATCTGCACGCTGTCGCTGTCGTTCAACAACGATGGTCCGCTGGGCACGTTCTTCCGTTATATCTGCGACAACGGGACGTACATCGCGCGCTATGACGAACTGGTCGACGGCAACAACAAGGCGATCGACGTCAGCAAGGTCGACGTGTCGATGAACGGCATCGAGCTGCAGGATCGCGAGTTTCTGGCGGCAATCCGTGAGAAGCGGGAGCCGAACGCGAGCGTGCAGCAGGTCCTGCCCACGATGCGCACGTTGGACCGGTTGGAGAAATCGGCCCTCGCGAACTGATGCGCAGGTGGCAAAAACCACGCTTTTTGCCACCGTGAACGGAGCCACTGTCCGCGAAAGCGCCGCAGGCGACTTTCGCCGGTGAACCCAGTCAGGTCGCCTCGGGTCGGCAGGCGACCGGCTGGCGCGCGTTCCTGGGGGACACCCAACGCTTGAGGACATGGAAGGCGTGAAAGGCGAGCCGCGAGCGAGCGCCGGGCATGACCTCTACGAGGCTCCGGTACTCGGTCGCGACGGGGCGCCAGCGCTGTTTGGATACATCGGCCCCCGTTGAAAGATTGACGATCCGCAGCTTCTGATCGATCGCCCAGCGGATGACTTCGACCAGCAAGGTCGTCATGACGCTGAACTGTCCCCAGCCGGTGTCGTAACCGGAATAGTAGAGATACAGCTCATCGCCGAAGAGAAAGCCGATGCGGGTTGCAACCACGGCGCCGCCGACACGGAGTTGGAAGATACGCAGCTGCCCGCGTTGTGCCATCTCATGACTGTACGCTGAGAGGAACTCTCGGGCCGCCGGTGACGCGCAGACGTCGGCATGGGAGATCGTGTCCGAGGCGCGGCTGCGCATGGAATGCAGGGTGAAGAACACTTGCAGCGCTTCCTCGCACCCTGCGGCCGAGTCGACGACCGTCAGGTGCGCGACGTGCCCGGCGCGCTTGAGGGAGTTGTAGCACTTGCGAATCGCTTCCTTCACGTTGCGCGGACGCGAGGCTCGAAATTCCTCCCAGCTCGAGGGCAGCTCGAGATGGAAGTCCGTATTGGTGCCGCGGGTATAGACCCTCGGGGCAGGCAGCAGCCTGGCGGCCCCGCCCCAATTGGGCTCGCGGAGGTCACCCCACTCGATCCAGTCGAACGAGTGGTTGCGAGTGATCTGTTCGCGCAGTGCCTGGATGACCCTCACTTCGTCCTGCGGTGCGCACACCACGGATCGCAGCTCAGTGAGGTTCGGGTCCGTACCGAATGGACATAACACACGCAGCTTGAGGGGCCCGACGGAGGGACGCCGCGTGCAGGTCATGGGGGCCACTGCCAACAACGTGCCGTTCGAGTCGCGCACGGCGTGGACCAGCAGGTCCTGGTCCGCCATCAGCCGTCGGGACCGCAGGTGCTTCCACCACAGGTTATTCCAGAGCGAGGAAGTGAACGGGGTGCGGGGAGAGAGCCGGCTCTCGAGCGCCTGCCATTCGGACTGCAGTGAGCCACCGAAATCCGTTTCGGTGATCTGCTGGATTCTAAGCGTAGGCTTCAACAAATCGTTGCGCGCGTTGAGATTCCCGGCGGAAACCAATGTCAGCGTAGCCATGAAGCAGGAAATCGATGCATGGAGGGCAAAAGGCTATTAGGATCTTCGCTTTGTAAGGCTATTGAAAGCCATGTTCGACTGAAAAGGAAGACTTGGAACGTCTAACCTTAGTTGCGCGCCCGCGTTTTGGGGACGGCGCCACGCAAATTGCCAACTGAGTCTCAACCCGGCAAACGAGAATTGACGGGTCTGGGAGCCCGTGATATCCGCAGCGGCTCAGCGCTCGATGGCCTTCATCATTGGCACGGTATGTCGATCGCCGTGCACAGTCAAAGCGGCTATTGCGGTGCGCAACTCCTGCTGCTCCGCCTCCGACAGCTTCACGTCCAGCGCACCGAGATTCTGACTCAGGTGGGCGCGGGTTTTCATTCCCGGAATCGCGACGACTTCCTGCCCCTGCGCCAGCACCCAGGCGAGTGCGAGCTGCGCGGGTGTACACCCTTTTCGCTGAGCGGCATCGCGGACCAGATCGGCGACGCGTGAGTTGTGCTCGAGGTTGGCTTCTTGGTAGCGCGGCAGCGGCCGGCGGTGGTCATCCTTGGGAAGGTCCGACAACGTGCGGAAGTTGCCGGCGAGAAAGCCTCTCCCCAGAGGACTGTAGGCCACGAACGTAACGCCGAGCTCCCGGCAGGCGTCCAACATTCCCTCTTCGGGCTCGCGTGCCCAGATGGAATACTCCGTCTGCACGGCGCAGACCGGATGCACGGCACAGGCGCGCCGTAGTGTTTGAATGCCGCACTCGGACAAGCCGATGTGGCGAATCTTTCCCGCCTCGACCAGTTCCCGCAGCCCGCCAACCGACTCCTCGATCGGCACCGACGGATCGATCCGGTGCAGGTAGAACAGGTCGACATAATCTGTCCCGAGTCTCTGCAGGCTCGCTTCGAGCGAGGTGCGTACGGCCTGCGGGCGGTTATCGATCTTCAGCGCGCCCTCTGCGGTTCGCGTGATGCCGTACTTCGTCGCGAGAAACACCTTGCTACGACGGTCCTGGAGGAGGCCGCCGACGAAACGCTCGTTCTCCCCGTTCTGATAGGAGGCGGCCGTGTCGAAGTGATTCATGCCGCGCTCGAGAGCCTCGGACACCGTGGCTCGGGACTCGTCGTCATTGCGGGTTCCGTACCACCCGACCAATCCCATGCAGCCGAATCCGATGGAGGAAATCCGAACGTCACTCCTGCCTAGAGGTCGTGATTGCATGGCGTCTCTCCGTTTGAGCTGGCCGTGTGAACTGGGCGTGAACTGGGGAGACGGCCACGTTATCATGCTTCGCTGCAAGATCAGCAACCCCATCGTGTGAGACCCCACGCTCATGATCATCGATTGCCACGGCCACTACACGACCGCTCCCGCCGAGCTGCAGACCTTCCGCGACGGCCAGATCGCAGCTCTGAAGAGCCCCACGAACGCGGCAGTGCAGAAGCCGAAGATTTCCGACGATCAGATTCGCGAGAGCCTGGAGAAGGCGCAGCTGAAACTGCAGCGTGAACGCGGAACGGACGTGACCATCTTCTCGCCGCGCGCTTCCGCGATGGCGCATCACATCGGCACCGAGACGACGAGTCTCGAGTGGACCCGGATATGCAACGATCTGATTCAACGGGTCTGCGGGCTCTATCCCGAGAACTTCGTCGGCGTCTGTCAGTTGCCGCAGTCTCCGGGCGTTGCACCGGGCAACAGTGCGGCGGAGCTCGAGCGCTGTGTGAAAGAGCTTGGCTTCATCGGCTGCAACCTGAACCCGGACCCGTCCGGCGGCCTGTGGAACTCCCCACCGCTGACCGATAAGCACTGGTATCCGCTGTATGAAAAGATGGTCGAGCTGGATGTGCCGGCGATGGTACATGTCAGCTCCTCCTGCAACCCGAACTTCCATGCGACGGGCGCGCACTACATCAACGCCGACACCACGGCGTTCATGCAGTTCCTGACCTCCGACCTGTTCAAGGACTTTCCGACGCTGCGATTCATCATCCCGCACGGCGGCGGCGCGGTGCCGTTCCACTGGGGTCGCTATCGCGGCCTGGCCCAGGACATGAAGCGTCCGCCGCTCGAGGAGTCGTTGTTGAAGAACGTGTTCTTCGACACCTGTGTCTATCATCTTCCCGGCATCGAGTTGCTGTTGAAGGTGGTGCCGGTGGAGAACGTCCTGTTCGGGTCGGAGATGGTCGGCGCGGTGCGTGGAATCGATCCGCGCACGGGTCAGTACTACGACGACACGAAGCGTTACCTCGACGCGCTCCCGATCCCGGCGGCCGACAAGAAGAAGGTGTTCGAAGAGAATGCCTATCGGGTGTACCCGCGACTGAAACAGCGGCTGGCGAAGGCGGGCTGACGCCAGGGGCGGGCATGTCGTTTCCGCACGGGCGACTCTCGCGCCGCGACCGATGAGCACCGCCGCATCCGCTGCCGTCGTCGTGCCGCGCCGCTCGCGGCTGATCACCCAACTCTGGTTCCAGGTGCTCGTCGCGACCGCGGCGGGCATCCTCCTCGGACTGTGGAAGCCGGCGCTGGCCGTGAAGATGAAGCCGTTCGGGGATGGCTTCGTGAACCTGGTTCGCATGATGATCGGCCCGATCATCTTCTGCAGCGTCGTGCACGGCGTCGCGGGGATGAACGACATGAAGCGTGTCGGTCGGGTGGCGCTGAAGGCTCTCGGATATTTCCTGGTCATCACGATCATCGCCTTGGCACTCGCCCTGCTCGCCGTGAATCTGTGGCGCCCCGGCGCAGGGATGAACATCGACGTCACGACGATCGATGCTCGTGAGGTCGCCGGCTACACCACGCAGGCCAGGGACCAGACGGTCACTCAATTCGTACTGAACGTCATCCCGAACACATTCGTCGGAGCGTTTACCCAGCCCAACGTCCTGCAGGTGGTGCTGGTGTCATTGGTGTTCGCATTCGCGCTCACGTTGGCTGGCGAGCGCGGCAAACCAGTGCTGAACCTCGTCGACGGTCTGTCCGGAATCTTCTATCGGATCGTCGGCTTCATCATGTGGACCGCACCGCTCGGCGCGTTCGGCTCCATCGCCTTCACCGTGGGCCGGTTCGGGGCCGACTCGCTGCTTTCACTCGGCAAGTTGATTCTCGAGTTCTATGCCGTCTCGCTGGTGTTCGCGTTCGGGGTGCTCGGCGCGGTGGCGTGGTGGGCGGGAGTCAGTCTCCTGCGGCTCATGCGATTCATCCGCGACGAGATCGTGATCGTCGCGGCAACGACTTCGACCGAAACCGTTCTGCCTCGACTGATGCAGAAGCTCCGCGACCTGGGATGCGAGGAGTCGGTAGTCGGCCTGGTGGTCCCCACTGGCTACTCGTTCAACCTTGACGGCACGTGCCTGTATCTCGCAACGGTCGTTGTGTTCCTGGCTCAGGCGACCAACACACCGTTGGATCTTGCGCAGCAGCTGACTCTGTTGGCCGTGCTGTTGATCGCGTCGAAGGGCGCAGCGGGCGTGGCCGGCGCCGCGTTCATCGTTCTTGCGGCGACTCTCGGCTCCCTGAATACGGTGCCTGTCGCCAGCATCGCGCTGGTGCTGGGGATTCATCGCCTCATGGCCGAGGCGCTGACCTTCGTGAATCTGGTGGGTAACTCCGTCGCCACCATCGTTGTGTCGAAGTGGGAAGGCGCCGTCGACGAGCCGAAACTGCGGGCGCAGGTGGGGCTCCGCGGCAAGGGTTGAGACGCGCTCCGCCGCGAGCGTGGTGCCCGCGGCGGCCGCTACGGTTACTTGTACTCCAGTCCCAGCGCCGCGAGCTTCTCGCGGAACTTGTAGATGTCCATGCCCAACTCGCCGGAGGCGAGGCGCTTGCGCTTCTCTTCCTCGTTGGCGACGCGCTTCTTCGAGGCTTCAGCGACCTTCGCAGCGTCAGCGCGATTGACGCAAACGACTCCATCGTCGTCCGCGACGATGACATCGCCCGGCTCAACGCGCTGTCCTGCGCAGATCACCGGTACGTTGACAGAGCCCAGGCTGGCTTTGACGGTGCCCTGAGCCCAGATGCACTTGCTCCACACCGGGAACTTCATCTGGGTGAGCGTAGCGACGTCGCGGACGCCGGCATCGATGATCAATGCCTTCACGCCGCGAGCCTGAAGCGACGTCGCGAGAAGGTCGCCGAAATAGCCATCCGAGCACGGCGAGCTAGGCGCAACCAGCAGCACGTCACCGGGTTTGCACACCTCGACGGCGACATGGAGCATCCAGTTATCCCCGGGTGGCACCAGGACCGTCACGGCAGGGCCGGACACCATGGCGCCGCTATAAATCGGCCGCATGTAGGACGCGAGCAGGCCGGTTCGGCCCTGCGCTTCGTGAACGGTGGCGACACCGTATTCGCCCAGCGCCGTAACGGCTGCCGGGTCCGGGCGCGCGATCTCGCGCATGACAACGTGCTTGCTAATGATGGGTCTCCTATGAAGGCCGCGAATTATAGCGACCGGCGCGAGGGGCCCAAAAGGCAGGTCGTACGACTACCGAACGGCTGGGTGAAAGCTCGGCAGCACGTGAGCCGTCAGCGACTGCACCGCCGGCAGGCGGACGACCTCGGCGGCGGCCTCGATGTCGAGCGCGAGCAGGCGATCATGGGTGGCGAACGGCACCTTCATTCTCAGGGCCTCGTGTGCTCCACGCAGGGGCGCCGAGGTCAGCAGTGGTCTGCGCAGATCGATCCCCTGGGACGCCGTAAGCAACTCGATCGCGATGATGTTGAGCGCATTGCCGGCCATGGACAGCACGCGTCGCGCGCCGTGAGTGGCCATGCTGACGTGGTCTTCTTGATTCGCCGACGTTGGAATACTGTCGACGCTGGCGGGATGGCACAGCATACGGTTTTCGGCGACCAGCGCGGCAGCCGTCACCTGAGCCAGCATGAATCCCGAGTTCACGCCGCTGTCGAGGGCGAGGAACGCAGGCAGGCCGCTCATCTTGGGATCAACCAATAACGCAATGCGACGCTCCGCGATCGAGCCGATCTCGGCACACGCCAGTGACAGCATGTCGGCTGCGAAAGCTACCGGCTCGGCGTGAAAGTTACCGCCCGACAGGACTTCTCCCGTGTCCGCGAAGATGAGCGGATTGTCGGTGACCGAATTCGACTCGATGACGAGGGTCGTCGCTACGTTGTGGAGGATGTCGAGGCATGCCCCCATGACCTGCGGCTGGCACCGCAGCGAGTAGGGGTCCTGGACCCGAGTGCAGGTTCGATGTGATTCGCGGATCGCGCTTCCGGCCAGCAGCGAGCGGTAGGCGCCGGCCACGCTCGCCTGTCCCGGATGACCCCGAAGCGCATGAATACGGGGATCGAACGGCACATCGCTCCCCTGCAGGGCATCCAGTGAGAGGGAGCCGCTGACCAGAGCGCCCGCGAACACCTCCTCGATTTCGAACAACCCGGCCAGGGCGAGGGCCGTCGACACCTGAGTCCCATTCAACAAAGCCAATCCTTCCTTGGGTCCCAGCTCGAGCGGCGCGAGACCTTCCTGCGCGAGCGCCTCGGCCGAGGGCCTGACTTCTGCGTGCCGGCGCACATTGCCGAGCCCGAGGACCGCCAAGGACAGATGGGCCAGCGGGGCCAGGTCTCCGGAGGCGCCGACGGACCCTTGCGCAGGGATGCAGGGATGGAGCCCTGCGTTGTTGAGGCGCTCGAGGAATCGGACCAACTCGGGACTGACTCCCGAGAATCCACGCAGCAGGCTGGCGAGCTTCAGGACCAACACGAGGCGCACGACGCCGTCGTCGAGGAGGGGACCTACCCCTGCGCTGTGCGAGAGGACGATGTTCCTCTGCAGAAGAGAGCGCTGCGAGGTGGGAATTCGTGTCTGGGCGAGCAGGCCGAAGCCGGTGTTGATTCCGTAGGCTGGCGCGTCTCCCGCTGCGAGGTCCAGGGTTGTTTTGTGGGAGCTTGCCACGCGCTCCATTGCGTGCGGATGGATTTGAATCGGCGTTGGATCCGAGTAGACCCTGCGCAGTTGCCGCAGCGTCAAGGGCTCCGAGCCGAGCTCGATCGGGTGGCGGCCCATCATGAAACCACCCGTCCGGCCCGAATCACCTGCCGACACGGATTGAAGCCGATCCAATAGCCGAGTTCCTCGATGGCGCTGACATTCCAAACCACGAAGTCTGCGGCTGCGCCGACTGCGAGCTCGCCGCAGCGTGCGCGGCGGGCGTTGGCCGCGCGACCGGCCTGGGCACTAGAGCCCACCGCGCCGGTTTCGACCCCCAGCCCGAGCGCGCGCGCCGCGTGTCGCGTGACGCCGGCCAACGCTTCTGCGGCGGTCAACCCAAACAGGCGTGTGGCCATGCTCATCGCCAGCAGCAGCGAGGTCCCGGGCGCCGAGCCCGGATTGCAGTCCGTTGCGACGGCCATCCCGCCGCCGCAGGATCTGAACGCCGCAATCGGCGGGATCTGTTTGCCACCCAGACAGTAGTGGGCGATGGGTAGCAACACGGGCATCGTTCGCGCGCGCGCCAGCGCCACCGCGTCTTCTGCAGTTGCGTATTCCAGGTGATCGCACGACAACGCGTCAAACCGCGTTGCCAGCTGTGTGCCGCCCGTTCTCGACAGCTGCTCAGCATGCATCTTTACGGGCACCCCAAGCTCTTTCGCTGCGGCAAAGAGCCGTTCCGCCTGCGCGATGTTGAAGCCGATCCCTTCGCAGAACACATCCACGGCGTCGACGAGGCTGTCCGAGTGCAGGGCGGGAAGCCATTCGTCGGCGATTGTGGCGATGTAGTCGTGTGCGCGGTCGCTGAACTCTGGCGGGACCGTATGCGCGGCGAGGAGGGTGGTCTTGATGGTGACGGGATACTCGCGACCTAACGCTCGGGCGACGCGCAGCATCTTCGCTTCGCCCGCGAGCGTCAGCCCATAGCCGGATTTGATCTCGACGGTGGTAACCCCTTCAGCCAGCAACGCCTCGAGCCGAGGTGCGCTCTCGTCAAACAGCTGCTGTTCGGATGCGACGCGCACTGCACGCATTGTCGACAAGATTCCGCCGCCAAGGCGGGCGATGTCCTCGTAGGACGCGCCTTGCAGGCGCTCGGCATATTCGCCGGCGCGGTTGCCGGCAAACACGAGGTGCGTGTGACAATCGATGAGGCCAGGAGTCACCCAGGCTCCGGCCAGATCGACTGTCTGGTCCGCGGCCGGCGCGGAAGCTTCCTCTCCAATCCAATCTATGGAACCGGCGCGGGTCACGAGTGCGCCGTGCTCCACCACGGCCATACCAGCGTCGCACGTAGCCAACCGGGCATTGCGCCACAACGTCGTGCCCGACATACCCCGTCTCAGGTGTCCAGGAAGGGAAGATTCAATCCATGCTCCTGCGCGCAGTTCACGGCGTCTTCGTAACCGGCGTCCGCATGGCGCATGACCCCCGAGGCCGGGTCGTTCCACAAGACTCTCTGGATGCGCCGCGCCGCGGCCGCGGATCCATCGCAAACAATCACCAGGCCTGCGTGTTGCGAGTAACCCATCCCAACACCACCGCCGTGATGAATCGATACCCAGGTGGCGCCGCCGGCCGTATTCAACAAGGCATTCAACAAGGGCCAGTCCGCCACGGCATCGGAGCCGTCGCGCATCGCCTCCGTCTCCCGGTTCGGGCTGGCGACCGACCCCGAATCCAGGTGATCGCGGCCAATCACGATCGGCGCACGCAGCTCTCCGCGGGCCACCATCTCGTTGAACGCCAGGCCCAGCCGGTGGCGATCCCCCAGACCGACCCAACAGATTCGGGCGGGCAAACCCTGGAAGTGAATGCGCTCGCGGGCCATGTCGAGCCAGTGATGCAGGTGCCCGTCCTGCGGCAACAACTCGCGGACCTTGGCGTCGGTGCGATAGATGTCCTCGGGATCACCGGACAGCGCCACCCAGCGAAACGGGCCGATACCCCGACAGAACAGGGGACGAATGTACGCAGGCACGAAGCCGGGAAAGCTGAAGGCTTCCTTGACGCCGGCATCCAGGGCGACCTGCCGGATGTTGTTGCCGTAGTCGAAAACAGGAATTCCGGCACGCTGAAACGCCAACATCGATTCGACGTGGCGGGCGATGGATGTCTTCGCTTCAGAGGCGACTCGCGTGGGATCGGCTGCCCGTTCCCGGTCCCATTGCTCGACGCTCCAGCCGGCGGGGAGATAGCCATTCACCGGGTCGTGCGCTGAAGTCTGGTCCGTGACGGCATCCGGGCGGACACCCCGTCGCAACAGCTCGGGCAGTATCTCGCAGGCGTTGCCCAGGAGGCCGACCGACACCGCCCGGCCCGCGGCCTTCGCGCGGTCCAGGATCTCGAGGGCGGCCTCGAGGGTCTCGGCTCGTTGATCCAGATAGCCGGTCTCGAGCCGTTTGGCGATGCGCTCCGGCCGGCACTCGATCGCTAGCAGCGAGGCGCCTGCGAGGGTGGCGGCCAGCGGCTGCGCTCCTCCCATGCCGCCGAGTCCCGCGGTCAAGATCCAACGCCCCGCGAGGTTGCCGCCGAAGTGCTGGCGGCCGAGCTCGACGAAGGTTTCGTAGGTCCCCTGAACGATCCCCTGACTGCCGATGTAGATCCACGAGCCGGCGGTCATTTGCCCGAACATCATCAGGCCCTGGCGGTCGAGGGCATTGAAATGCTCCCAGTCCGCCCAGCGGGCGACCAGGTTGGAGTTGGCAATCAGGACCCGGGGCGCATCGGGGTGGGTCCGGAAGACCCCGACCGGCTTACCGGACTGGATCAGCAGAGACTCATCGTCGCCCAGTGCGCGCAGCGCCCGGACGATCTGCTCGTAGCACTGCCAGTTGCGGGCGGCCTTGCCGATGCCACCGTAAACCACCAGATCGTGGGGCCGTTCGGCGACCTCGGGGTCCAGGTTGTTCATGAGCATGCGAAGCGCGGCTTCGGTCAGCCAGCTGCGGCAGGTGAGGGTCCCGCCGCGGGGGGCGCGGATGGCAGCCGTGGGGCTCACCCAGGGATGGTGGCACCGGGGCGTCGGAGGCGCCATTGCTAAATTTCATTCCACTGGCCCGCCTCTTTGGGTAGAATGCGCGGCCCGACGGGCCTCGGCCGTCAGGGACAGGCTTCGCCGGAGCGGGGTCTGATGTGCCCTTAAAAGCCCCCCGAGGGGCTTTTTCTTTTTTGAGGTGTTTTTGTCCGATGGGCCTGGCGGGCCCATTTTTATTTCAGGAGGCATTTGAGCGGTGACGGCGACCTTGCGTGAGCGACTCATCGCCCTCATTGAGCCCCTCCTCGGGAGACTGGGCTACGAGCTCGTCGATCTCGAGTATTCCGCTGGGCGCACGAACGCTACCGTGCGCCTCTTCATCGATAAGGTTTCCAGCTCTGTCGCGCCTCCGGCTGCGCCCGTGACCGTGGATCTCGATGCCGGCGACGAGCCGACCGAGGGCGGCATCGGACTGGACGATTGCGAGCGGGTGAGCCGCGAGGTGTCCGCCCTCCTGGATGTCGAAGACCCGATCCCGATGTCCTATACCTTGGAGGTTTCATCCCCAGGCTTCGACCGGGTGCTGCGGACCCAGGCGCACTTCGGGCGCTTCCTCGGGTCGCGTATTTTAGTTGAGTTGAAGGCGCCGCGAGACGGACGCCGCCGCTACACCGGCACTTTGCTGTCGGTGGACGAGGTGGGGTTCGCGCTCGAGGTCGACAAACAAAAAGTTGATGTGCCGTTTGCCGAACTGGCCAAAGCCAGGTTGGCACCGTGATTTCCGTGAGCGAGGTACGGTAAGTGAACAAGGAAATCCTGATGGTTGTCGATGCCGTTTCCAACGAGAAAGGCGTCGACAAAGAAGTCATATTCGAGGCTCTCGAAGCCGCCCTCGCGTCCGCGACCCGGAAGAAGCACGGGGAAGAGTGGGATGTGCGCGTCTCCATCGACCGCAAGAACGGGGACTACGAGACCTTCCGCCGCTGGAAGGCGTTCGCCGACGATTCGAACGAGTTGGAGGTTCCCGAGCACGAGCTGCGTCTCGAGGATGCGCGCGATATCGACGCGAACGTCGAGATCGGTGGTTTCGTCGAGCAGCCGATGGAATCCGTGGGTTTCGGCCGCATCGCCGCTCAGCAGGCGAAGCAGGTCATCGTGCAGAAGGTGCGCGAGGCCGAGCGTAAGCAGGTCGTCGACGCCTATCAGGAGCGTGTTTCGACACTTGTCAGCGGCGTTGTGAAACGCGTCGACCGCAACGGCATTTACGTGGATCTCGGTAGCAACGCCGAGGGTTTCATACCGCGTACGGACATGATTCCGCGCGAGCAGGTGAAGCCGCAGGACCGTATCAAGGCCTTCCTGAAGGAAGTGCGCTCCGAGCCACGCGGCCCGCAGCTGTTCCTGACACGCACGGCGCCCGAGTTCCTCATCGAGCTGTTCAAGCTCGAGGTCCCGGAAGTAGGCCAAGGGCTGATCCAGATCCTGGGCGCGGCCCGGGATGCAGGCGTGCGCGCCAAGATCGCGGTCCGTAGCAACGATCCGCGCATCGATCCGGTCGGTGCCTGTGTCGGTATGCGCGGCTCACGTGTTCAGGCTGTCTCCAACGAGATCGCCGGCGAGCGCGTGGACATCATTCCCTTCGACGACAATTCGGCCCAGTTCGTGATCAACGCAATGTCGCCGGCCGAGGTCATGTCGATCGTCGTCGACGAAGACTCGCACAGCATGGACATCGCCGTGGGCGAGGAGAAGCTGTCGCAGGCCATCGGCCGCGGCGGACAGAACATCCGCCTTGCCAGCCAGCTCACGGGCTGGGACCTCAACGTCATGACCGAGTCGGACGCCGAGGCGAAGAACGAGACCGAGGCGAAGGGACTGGTTCAGAACTTCATGAAGCAACTGGACGTCGACGAGGACGTCGCCACGATTCTGGCGCAGGAAGGATTTTCGACGATCGAGGAAATTGCCTACGTGCCGCAGGCCGAGCTTGCGGGGATCGAGGAGTTCGACGAGGACATCGTCAAGGAGCTCCGCAACCGCGCGCGCGACGTACTGCTGACGCAGGCGATTGCGAGCGAAGAGAGTCTGGATCAGTCGATGCCGGCGGATGACCTTCTGCTGCTCGACGGAATGAGTCCGGATCTGGCGCTCGCATTGGCGCGACGCGGAGTGCGTACGCGGGAGGATCTGGCCGAGCAGGCGGTCGATGATCTCGCGGATATCGATGGGCTGGGGGCTGACGAGGCCGGCAAGCTCATCATGACGGCACGCGCTCACTGGTTCGAAGCGGGCCACTGAGGCGGAGGGGAAGCGAACTCATGGCAGAAGTTACAGTTACACAATTCGCCGAGGTCCTGAAGGTGCCCGTCGATCGGTTGCTCGTGCAGCTGGATCAGGCAGGCATCAAGGTCTCCGGCCCAGACGATCGCATCAGCGATGATGCGAAGCTCGAGCTGCTCACGCACCTTCGGCGGACTCACGGGAGCAGTGACGACAGCGGTGATGCGGCGCCGAGCAAGATCACGCTCAGGCGAAAAACGCAGAGCGAGTTGAAGCTCGCCAGCACGCAAGGTCGTGCCCGTACCGTCAACGTTGAGGTGCGGCGTAAGGCCACCTACATCAAGCGCGATGTACTGGAAGAGCGAGCTCGCCAACATCAGGACGAGATCGACGCGAAGCGCCGTGAGGCTGAAGAAGCCGTACAGCGCGAGAATGACCGCGTCGAGGCGGAGCGTCGCGAACGCGAGCGCGTCGAGGCGGAGAGTCGTCGCCGCGTTGAAGAAGAGCAGGCTCGCAAGCAGGCACAGGAAGACGCGCGTCGACTGGCCGAAGAGCAGGCTCGCGAAGAGGCCGAGACACGCGTCCGCGAGAAGGAAGAGCAGCAACGCCGCGCAGAAGAGGCGGCCCGCGAGAAGACGGAAGGCGTTCAAGCGAAGCCTTCTCAGCCGTCCGGCGCTCCGGTGCAGACACCTGCGCCGGCGGCGGTCCAGCCTGCTCGGGTTCCTCAGCAGGCACCCGCTCCCGCGCAACGTCAGGCGGACCGCGAGAGACAGGCGCCGCCTCCGGGACGCGCACCGCAGGCTCCGGGACGCGGACCTCAGCCTCCGGGACGTGGACCCCAGCCTCCGGGACGTGGACCCCAGGCGCCTGCGCAAAACCAGCGTGGACCTCAAGGTGGGCAACGCGCGCCGGGGCAGGCTCCTTCTGGCCCGCCGGGCGATTCGCAGACCCGTTACGGGCGGCAGGAGCTGCACGTCGCTGGTGATGTCAGCTCACGCTACAAGAAAAAGCGTCGGCCCGGCAGTAAGGCAAGGCCTGTTTCCGGCGGCGGGGACGGGCGGCACGGCTTTGAGATGCCGACCGCACCTGTCGTTCGCGAAGTAGGCGTCGGCGAGACGGTCACGGTTGCCGAGTTGGCACAGAAGATGGCCGTGAAGGCGACCGAAGTCATCAAGGTGCTCATGAACATGGGTGTGATGGCGACGATCAACCAGCCCATCGACCAAGACACTGCCGTGCTCGTGGTCGAAGAGATGGGTCACACCGCGAAGGTGCTCAAAGAGAATCAGATCGAAGTGGACCTGCAAGGCGTATCTCCCGACGCGGACGATGCGTTGCAGCCGCGTCCTCCGGTGGTCACTGTCATGGGCCACGTCGACCACGGCAAGACATCACTGCTGGACTACATCCGCCGTACTAAGGTTGCGGCGGGCGAAGCCGGTGGCATTACTCAGCACATCGGTGCCTACCACGTCGAGACGGCCAACGGCGTCATCACGTTCCTCGACACCCCGGGCCACGCGGCGTTTACCGCGATGCGAGCGCGCGGAGCGAAGGCGACGGACGTTGTAGTGCTGGTCGTTGCTGCAGACGACGGCGTGATGCCTCAGACAATTGAGGCGATCCAACACGCGCGTGCCGCGAACGTGCCGATCGTGGTTGCCATCAACAAAATCGACAAGAGCGACGCCGATCCGGAGCGCGTCAAAACCGAGCTGTCGAAGCAGGAAGTCATCCCCGAGGACTGGGGCGGACAGAACATGTTCGTCAATGTCTCCGCGCGCACGGGCGCCGGTGTGGATCAACTCCTCGATGCCATCCTGCTGCAGGCGGAAGTGCTCGAGTTGCGTGCTCAACGGGATGGGCTTGCGTGGGGCCTCGTTATCGAGTCCAGCGTTGAGAAGGGCCGTGGTGCCGTGGCTACGGTGCTCGTCAAGAAGGGCACTCTGAAGATGGGCGATCCCATCATTGCAGGTTCCGAGTTCGGCCGTGTTCGAGCGATGTTCGACGAAAACGGCAAGCAGGTTCAGGAGGCGCCGCCCTCCATGCCCGTCGTGGTATTGGGGCTATCGAGCCCGCCCAACGCCGGAGACGAGTTCCTCGCGTTGGAAAGCGAGCGCAAAGCCCGAGAAGTGGCTTTGTACCGGCAAGGCAAGTTCCGCGACGTCAAACTTGCCGGCACGGCGAAGCGTGCCGAGGACGTGTTCTCGCAAATGGGCGAGGCCAAGGCCGGTGTGGTGACGGTCCTGCTGAAGTCGGATGTGCAGGGAAGCGCGGAGGCGCTGCGCGAGGCGCTGACCAAGCTTTCCACCGACGAGGTGCAGGTGAAGATCATTGCGAGCGGCCTGGGCGGTATCACCGTTTCAGATGTACAGCTCGCTGCGGCTTCGAGGGCGTTGATCATTGGTTTCAACGTACGAGCCGATTCGGGTGCCCGTGATGCGGTCAAGGAGACCGGTGTCGAGGTGCGCTACTACAGCATCATCTATGAGGCCATTGACGACGTGCGACAGATGATGTCCGGCATGTTGCGGCCGGAAATCAAAGAAACGATCGTCGGCGTTGCTCAGGTGCGGGACGTGTTCCGCTCGAGCAAGTTCGGTGTGGTTGCCGGATGCCTCATTACCGAGGGCTTCGTCCGTCGCAACAATCCGATCCGCGTGCTTCGAGACAACGTGGTCATCTTCGAAGGCGCGTTGGAGTCCCTGCGTCGCTTTAAGGATGACGTGGGCGAGGTCCGTGCCGGAACGGAGTGCGGTATTGGCGTGAAGAACTACCAGGATGTACGTGCGGGCGACCAGATCGAGTGCTTCTCTCGAGTGGAAGTGGCGCGTACGCTTCAGTAACAGTGGCAGACTCACGACGCAGACGCATAGAGTCGGAAATTCAGCGCGTATTAGCTGAGCTAATCTCTCGCGAGGTTAAGGATCCCCGTGTTGGTAATGTCACCATCACGGCCGTGAGCCTTGCGGGAGATCTCGGGACTGCTCGTGTGTTCTTCACCCCCTTTGCCTCCAAGAATCCACCCGAGGACGTGAGAGTAGGGTTGACCCGCGCGGGTGGTTTCCTTAGAGGTGAGGTAGGCCGTCGCCTGCAGATGCGCCACGCTCCCCGGTTGGAGTTCGTGTACGACGAAACTCCTGAGCGGGCTGCTGAGCTCACCGCGACCATTGATCGAGCCGTGAAGAGTGACAAGCGGGATCCTTCTGCTGGATAAGCCTCTCGGCTTGTCTTCCAACAGTGCGCTGCAGCGCGTTCGACGAATGCTCGGGGCCGAGAAGGCCGGACACGTGGGCAGTCTCGATCCGCTGGCTACCGGCATGTTGCCTATCTGCCTGGGTGAGGCCACCAAGGTGGCCGGCGACATCCTGTCCGGACGAAAGTGCTATCACTTCACGGTGAAGTTGGGTTCGCGCACGGCGACCGGCGACACCGAAGGCCAGGTGACCGAAACACTGCCCGTTCCTGCGTTCAGCGATGCGCAGCTCGCGGCGGTAGTGAGCGGCTTTCTCGGCAAGCAGCGTCAGATACCCCCGATGTACTCGGCACTAAAGCGTGACGGTCAGCCGTTGTACAAGCTGGCGCGTCAGGGTGTGGAGGTCGAGCGCGAGGCGCGGGAGATCGAGATCTTCGCCCTGCGGCGTCTTGCTGCGACTGCCGATACTCTCGAGCTGGAGGCGATCTGCTCCAAAGGAACCTACATTCGGACCTTGGCGGAAGACATCGCCAAAGTGCTAGGTACCTGCGGCCATGTCATTCGGCTGCGCCGCGAGTACGTCGAGCCGTTCGAGGGCCAACCGATGGCGACGCTGGAAAGCCTGGCGGACCACCCACCCCCGCTGATGGCGGCGGACGTTCCGCTGGGTCATCTGGGAAGGGTCCAGCTGGATCCTGCGGCGACCGCGAGGCTATTGCACGGTCAGTCGGTATTTGCGCGAGTGGAAGGGCCCGAGGGCAGGGTGCGGCTCTATGCAGCCGACGGCGCGTTTCTGGGAATCGGCGAATCCGACGGGCTGGGGGCGATCCGCCCTAAGCGGCTCATGCGATGACCGCAGGCGGCAAAAACCACGCTTTTTGCTGCCGGCAACGAAGCTGATGTCCGGCAAAAGCGGCATCGCCGACTTTTGCCCGATCAGCTCAGTGAATCCTTGGGTCCAGCTTCCGCAGGGCCGCAGCGGTGTCGATCTCGCCCGTGCGCTCGAGATCGGTCTGCGAGTACGCGGAACCCGGCACATTGGCGCACTTGTCATCCCGCGCCTGGATCCGGCTGCCGGTGTCCTTGACGCAGTTTGGCGCCGCCGCGGCCGCGGCAGTGCGGCTGGGCTGAGTAGCGCAACCGGCAAGCAGCGCCGTGGCCGCCATGGCTGTGGCGAGGCTGGTGAGGAGGGCTTTCATCATGGCAGTGCTCCCAAGGGGGGCTTCGGCCCCGTGATCCACGATAATGGACCAGTCTGCTCATTAGATTCGGGCGCCGCCGGCCAGTTCCAGGGCGTCGCCGCAACAGGCGCTCCCGCGTTCGGCGACGCTGCGGCACACACAGAAACTTGTCCCCGAGCCGCCTCGCGGCTACAATTCCCGGCTTCCCAAAAGGCGATTACTATCAACGCGTTCTAATGAACGCAGCAGGACAAGGGCCCCAATGGCTTTAACCAGTGAGAAAAAAGGCGGAATCCTCGCGCAGTTCCGCCGCGACCCGGCAGATACGGGCTCGCCCGAAGTGCAGGTCGCACTTCTGTCGGAGCGCATCAACGGACTGGGTGAGCACTTCACCGCGCATAAGCGCGATCACTCCTCGCGACGCGGGCTCGTGAAGCTCGTCAACCAGCGTCGCAAGCTCCTCGATTACCTGAAGTCGACGCAACCGCAAAAGTACCAGGAGCTCGTCGAGCGACTGGGACTGCGTCGCTAAAGAACCCATGAGGGCCGCTGCATTGAGCGGCCCTCGTTTCTTTAGCCCCTTCTTTTTTCCGATTTTCCGAGGACTCCAACAGTGAGTGCTGTTACTAAGTCATTTCCGTACGGCTCGCATACAGTCACGATCGAGACAGGCGAGCAGGCGCGTCAGGCAGAAGGTGCCGTCCGCGTGTCGATGGGCGATACCGTCGTGTTGGTCACGGCGTGCGCAGCCAAATCCGCAATTGCCGGCCGGGACTTCTTCCCTCTGACCGTCAACTACGTCGAGAAGACCTATGCCGCCGGACGCATTCCGGGCGGCTTTTTCAAGCGTGAAGGCCGACCGACCGAAAAGGAGACGCTGACCTCGCGTCTCATCGACCGGCCGATTCGCCCGCTGTTCCCGGACGGCTTCTACAACGACGTGCAGGTAGTCGCGATCGTGCTGTCCATCGATCCGGACATCGATGCCGACATTCCCGCGCTGCTCGGCGCTTCTGCGGCACTGGCGATCTCCGGCATCCCCTTCGGCGGCCCCATCGGCGCGGCCCGGGTCGGCTGGAAGAACGGCGAATACATTTTGAACCCGGGCGCCAAGCAGCTCGCGGAGTCCGATCTGCACCTGGTCGTGGCCGGCACCGAGCAGGCCGTCCTCATGGTCGAGTCCGAAGCCAAGGGGCTTTCCGAAGAGGTGATGCTGGGCTCGGTCGTCTTCGGCCACCAGCAGATGCAGGCCGCCATCAAGGTGATCAAGGAACTGGCTGCCGAAGTCGGCAAGCCGCGCTGGAAGTGGGAGGCGCCGGTGGACGCTCCGGAGCTCACCAGCGCAGTGGCACTTCACGCGCAGGCGGCTCTTTCGCAGGCGTATACGATTACCGAGAAGCAGCAGCGCTACGCCCGCGTTAAAGAGATCAAGGCGCAGACGACTGCGACCCTGGTCAGCGGCGACAGCCCGAAGTTCAACGAAGATCAGGTTGACGGTGCGCTGTTCAAGCTCGAAAGCAATATCGTTCGCCAGCGCATTCTGAATGGCGAGCCGCGCATCGACGGACGTGACACGAAGACCGTCCGCCCGATCTCGATCAAGGTTGGCGTTCTGCCGCGCACTCACGGTTCCGCGCTATTCACGCGTGGTGAAACCCAGGCTCTTGTCGTGACGACTCTCGGTACCGGTCGTGACGCTCAGATCATCGACGGCCTCGAAGGCGAGCGTCGTGAGCCGTTCATGCTCCACTACAACTTCCCGCCCTTCTCGGTAGGTGAGACCGGAATGATGGGGTCGCCGAAGCGCCGCGAAATCGGCCATGGCAATCTCGCGCGTCGTGGCGTCAGCGCTGTGATGCCGGATATGCAGACCTTCCCGTACGTAATTCGCGTCGTCTCGGAGATCCTCGAGTCGAACGGCTCCAGCTCCATGGCGAGCGTGTGCGGCACCTCGTTGTCCCTGATGGATGCGGGCGTTCCTCTCAAGGCTCCGGTCGCCGGTGTGGCGATGGGCCTGGTGCTCGAAGGCGGCCGGTTCAAGGTGCTGACGGACATCCTGGGTGACGAGGATCACCTGGGCGATATGGACTTCAAGGTCGCCGGAACGAAGGATGGCGTCACGGCGCTGCAGATGGACATCAAGGTCGAGGGCGTTACGCCGGAGATCATGAAGGTCGCATTGGATCAGGCCCGCGACGGCCGGCTTTACATCCTCGATGAGATGAACAAGGTCATCCAAGAGTCCCGCACGAAGATGTCCGAGTGGGCTCCGTCGATCATCACCTTGAAGATCGACCCCGAGAAGATTCGCGACGTCATCGGCAAGGGTGGCGCGGTCATCCGTCAGATCACGGAAGAGACCGGTACCACGATCGACATCGAGAGTGACGGCACTGTCAAAATCGCGTCTGTCAGCGGCGCCGCTGGCCGCGAAGCGTTGCGTCGCATTGAGCTCATCACCGCCGACGTCGAAGTCGGCCACATATACGAAGGCAAGGTCGCAAGGCTGATGGACTTCGGCGCGTTCGTAACGATCCTTCCGGGTCGCGACGGCCTCGTCCACATCTCGCAGATCTCCAACGAGCGTGTGGAGCGCGTGAGCGACAAGCTCAAGGAAGGCGATGTGATTCGAGTGAAGGTGTTGGAAGTCGACCGCCAGGGGCGCATCCGCCTGTCCATGCGGGACGTCGACGCAGCCTGAGGATTGGCCCCAACGGCCAACCCGTCAAAGATTGGCCCTACGGGGCCAACCCATCGACAAGTGCCGCGCGGTTGAGTGTCCGCGCGGCATTCCGCTTGCCGTGTTTTTCCCTCCTCGACCGCACGGAGTGAAGATGGTTACCGCCCACCATCCTCACTCCGCGCCCGATCTTCCGTTCGTCCGTGTCGCTCAGTCGTGCAGTGAATGCGATACGTTCTCGTCGTCCTTGAACTCCGACCTGCCGCGGGCCGCTGCATTCATCAGCGTGCGGTAGATCTCGTCCTGCACTGCTCGCCAGCGCTGGAAGTTCTTCTGTGCCAGTCCACTGACATTCTCCGTGGGACCCGTCTCCGCAACGCCCTTTACGTTCAGGCGCGCGTCGCGCTGTTGGCCCACGAAAAGTTTCAGGCTCTGTTCGAGGTAGCTTCCGATCATCCCCTGCTGGTTGCCGCCGTAAGAGCGGATCACCTGCGAGAGAAAATCGCGACTCATCAGCGGCTCCCCGCCATGCTCCTGCTCGGCTATGACCTGCAACAGAATCGAGCGCGTTATATCCTCCTGTGATTTCTTGTCGATGACTACGAAATCGATGCGATCGATAACCAACTTCCGAATGTCGGCAAGCGTGATGTAACGACTCTCGACGGTGTCGTACAGCCGCCGGTTCGGATATTTCTTGATCGTACGCAGTTCGCTCATCTTGGGCCCTCATTGTTCCAGTCAGGACCTTCCCAGTCCCAGGGCGTCAGGATCGGCCTTACGGCGTACACAATAGTACAACCTTGGTCTTACCCCAAGTCCGACATTTCAACTCGTGGTGGAAGTCACAGCAGACAAGCCACGAATCTGTTTGGGATCCCACGCGTCGCGTGCCCACTGAAGCAACCGATGCGTGGACTCGTGCTCCAACTCGGCCGGGGGTGGATGTTGGAGAAGCCGCAGGGCGGTGGCGAGTTGTGAGGCCGCCAGGGCGGGCTCGAGGGCTACGGAACCCCTGGATTTCGAGAGTTTTCCGTGTTTGCGATCGAGAATCAGCGGCAAGTGTGCATACTGAACGGCAGGCAGGCAAAGTGAACGTTGCAAGGCGATCTGCCAGGCCGTGCTGTCGAGAAGGTCCGCACCGCGAACGACGTGGGTGACTTCCTGACAGGCGTCGTCGACGACGACCGCGAGTTGGTATGAGACGATGTGATCGCGCCGGCGGACGACCACGTCGCCTAGTTTGATCAAGTCAAACTGGCATGTTCCCCGGACTGCGTCGTCGAACGCGATCCAATTGTCAGGTTCATCAGGCAGTCGAAAGCGCGTGGCGGTCGTTCCCTTGCGGGTCGGACCGGCACGGCACGTTCCCGGATAGCCGCGATCCACGGTGTTGGCCAGTTCCCGGCGCGAGCAGCTGCACTCGTATGTCAGACCCGCGGCGTGCAGCGTTTCCAGGGCCGAGACATACCGGTCGGTACGGCGGCTCTGGTATTCGACCTGGCCGTCCCAGGTGAGCCCGAAGAGCTCGAGGGTGCGCAGGATCTCGGCATCGCTACCCCGCTTGACTCGCGGGGTGTCGAGGTCCTCCATGCGCACGAGCCAACGGCCGCCGTTGCGGCGGGCGTCGAGGTAGCTGCCGACGGCGGCCACCAACGAGCCGAGATGGAGGGATCCCGTCGGCGACGGGGCGAAGCGGCCGACGTAGGAGGGGCGGGCAGACCCGCCGCCTCGGTCAGCGGTAGCGGTCGTCCCGGTCGCCGTATTGACGCTCACGACGTTCGCGACGCTCCTGCGCCTCGATGCTGAGCGTTGCCACGGGGCGAGCCTCGAGCCGCTTGACGCCGATTTCCTCGCCGGTCTCGAGACAGTACCCGTAAGAGCCGTCGTCGATCCGTTTGATGGCCTCATCGATCTTGCGGATCAGCTTGCGCTCGCGATCCCGCGTGCGCAGCTCCAGGCTGAATTCCTCTTCCTGGGTCGCTCGATCGTTGGGGTCCGGGAAATTCGCCGCCTCATCCTTCATGTGCGAGACCGTACGGTCGACTTCGACCATCAGATCGCGTTTCCAGCTGTTGAGGATGTTGCGAAAGTGCTCGAGCTGCTCCTTGTTCATGTACAGCTCGCCGCGCTTGGCGACGTAGGGCTGAACATTGCGTGGGCCTGCTAGCAGGCTTCCCGGTTCGGCAGCTTCGGAATCGTCGTTATCGGCCGCACCCTGCGAGCCGCTCAACGCAGCGTTGTGCGCGGTACTCGCGCGGGGCGGGACCAGAATCTGATTGGTTGCGCTCGGAGACTCGGGGGCGGAGGCTTCCGGCGCCGGCTGTGCAGCCTTGCGCATCTGGATCGTTTCTTCCGTAGTCGTAGGGTTTGAACGTGGAGCCGGTGCCTTCTTCGGGACGGGTGGGGGCGCGGCGCTCTTGCGCTCGTGCACCGTTGCGACTGCAGCCTTGACGCGCTCGACGGGCTTGCGCGCAGGCGCTGCGGTCTTGCGAACCGCCGCCGGAGTAATCGGTCGGCTTGCCGCCTTCTTACCCTTCGCAGTTTTGGGCGCGGGTTTTTTGGCCGGCATCAGTTGCTCCTCGTCAAGGCAGGTGCCTCCTGAAGGACGCGGGATTATACCGGCCGACCCCACGCTGTACAGACCTAACGGGGCCTATACGGCGGCGAAGCGGAGCGATTTAACCGAAACAGCGTCCTTTAGGAGTCCCCTCGAGGGCAGGCGGGGTAAACGCCCCGCCGGGGGCAAGGTTCCGGAGCGCCTTGACGTCAGTGGGGGCCCCGCGTGTGCGCTGAGGAGCGAGCCTATGGCAGTCTCGGCCACCAGGGACCGTGCGGAAGGCTGCGGCAGTCTTGATCGTTAAGGGGCGCGTCCGCTAGCTCGTGTGGCTACGGCAGCGTCACGGCCGGCTCGGGCCGCCACCCGGGCTGTCTGCGCTCGACGACGACCGAGGTATAGATCCCTCCGCGGACATTGAATTTCGCCGTCAGGCGCAGGAATCGCGGCGAGGTGACGGCAGCCAGCTTGTCGGCGATCTCGTTCGTCACGGCCTCGTGGAAGCAACCCCGGTCGCGGAACGACCAGATGTACAGCTTCAGGGCCTTGAGTTCCACACACGTACGGTCCGGAACGTACTCGAGATCGAGGACGGCGAAATCCGGCTGGCCGGTCTTCGGGCACAGGCAGGTGAACTCCGGGATGGTGATGCGAATGGTGTAGTCGCGATCCGCGGAGGGATTGGAGAAAGTCTCCAGGGAAGTCTGTGGTGAGGTGGTCATTACATATAGACTAAGACATTCAGTCGGCTCGCGTCCCAGGCACTGTATGGGCGCGAGAGTCATCGCGTTTTCGGGAGGGTTTTATAAGAAATGAGGCTGACCAAGATCAAGCTCGCCGGCTTCAAAACCTTCGTCGATCCCACCCAGGTCAGCTTCCCCAGCAATCTCACCGGCGTCGTCGGCCCCAACGGCTGCGGCAAGTCGAACGTCATCGATGCCGTTCGTTGGGTGATGGGTGAGCTATCCGCCAAGCATTTGCGTGGCGACAACATGGCAGACGTCGTGTTCAACGGCTCCGCGGCCCGCAAACCTGTCGGCACGGCTTCAGTCGAGCTGGTGTTCGACAACTCGGACGGGAAAATCAGCGGTCCTTACGCGAGCTACAACGAGATCTCGCTCAAGCGCCAGGTCTCGCGCGACGGCTCCTCGGGCTACTTCATCAACGGCGCCCGCTGCCGCCGCAAGGACATCACGAACCTCTTCCTGGGCACCGGCCTCGGCTCGCGCAGCTACGCGATCATCGAGCAAGGCATGATCTCGCGCGTCATCGAGGCCAAGACCGAAGACATGCGCGCGTTCGTCGAGGAGGCCGCCGGCATCTCCAAGTACAAGGAGCGCCGCAAGGAGACCGAGAGCCGCATCAAGGACACGCGGGAGAATCTCGAGCGTCTGCAGGACGTGCGGGACGAGATAGATAAGCAGATCCGTCATCTGCAGCGCCAGGCTGCGACAGCGCGTCGCTACCAGGCCTACAAGGAAAACGAGCGCAAGCTGACGGCCGAGGTGCTGGCCTTGCGCATGCGCGATCTCGACAGCGGTGTCGAGGTCCATGACAGCGCGATGCGCGAACGCGAGATGGCCATGCAGGCTGCGCTGGCCGATCAGCGGTCCGCCGAGGCCGCGATCGAAAAGCAGCGCACGTTCCACCAGGAACAGAGCGACCGGGTATCGGCGGTTCAGGGCCGCTACTACGAGGTGGGCGGCGACATTTCGCGGATGGAGCAGACCATCCAGCACACTCGCGAACTGCGCGAGCGGCAGAAGACGGACCTTGGCCAGGCGGTGGCGACTCTCAACGATCTCGCGTCTCACATCGACCGGGACGAGCGTCAGGTCGCGGCGCTGCGCGAGGAAATCGGCCGCCTCGAGCCGGAGCTGGAAAGGTCCCAGCTCGCTGAAAGCTCGGCGACCGAGTCCCTGGGTCTTGCCGAGGAAGCCCTGCAGGACTACCAAAAGCGCTGGGAAGAATTCAATCGCGCCCTGGGTGCGGCCGACCAGACCACCCAGGTCGAGAAAGCCCGTATCGAGCAGCTCGAAAACCAGCTGCGGCGGCTGACCGCGCAGTCCGATCGACTCTCGCTCGAGCGGGACTCCCTCGCCGCGCAGGAATTCAACGAACACCTGAGCGCCTTGGGCGAACAGGAGGCGCAGGCGCGGACAGCCAGCGAGGAGCTGTCCAAGGCCCTGTCCGCAGCGCTCGAGCGCGTGCAGTCGTTTCGGTCCGAGCAGCTGCAGGTCGAGAAGAGATTGGAGAGCGCCCGCGCCGAGCGCGAGCGGACCCGCGCCGAACAGACATCCCTCGAGGCGCTGCAAAAGGCAGCACTGACGCAGGATGCCGGGAAAGGCACCGAATGGCTGCACGGCGCCGGCCTGAGTCAGCGCCAACGGGTTGCCGAAGCACTGGAGGTCGAGAGCGGGTGGGAGCGAGCGGTCGAAACCGCTCTGGGTGATTACCTCGAGGCGGTCTGTGTCGATCGGCTCGATGAGCACGCCGGAAGCTTCGAGGGGTTTTCGAAGGGCCGGGTGACCCTGATCGAGGCGGCCACCGCCACGGGTGGGAGCGCCACCGAGACACTGGCTTCCAAGATCAACGGCCCGGGACCGGTCGTCGCCCAACTGGCTCACGTGTTGACGGCAGAGAATCTGTCGGAGGCGCTCGCGAACCGGGGCGCGCTGCAGGCCGGACAGTCCATCATGACCCGAGGGGGGGAGTGGGTCGGGCGGGGTTGGTTGCGCATCAACCGCGGTGCCGATCATCACGCGGGTGTCATCGAGCGCGAGCACCGCCTCAAAGCTCTGCGTCAGTCGGTTGGAATGGCCGAGGAACGCGTCGCCCAGGCTCAATCGAGTCTGTCCGACGTGCGGGACTCCCTGGCCGGTGCCGAGGCCGAGCGCGACCAGGCGCAGTCCGGAATCCAAAGCGCGCATCGACGTCATGCCGACCTGTTGAGTCAGCTCGAGGGCGCCCGGGCGCGCGTCCAGGAATCGTCGGCACGCCGCGAACGGTTGGATGAAGAAGCCGCCGACGTCGCGCACGAGAAGGGTGTTACGCAAGAATCGCTCGAACGCGCCCGGGCCGAGCTCGATCGAGGGTTGTTGTTGCTGGGCGAGTTGGACTCGCGGCGGCACGATCTCGAAGGCGAGCGTGAGGAACGCCGGGAAGGCGTGACGTCCGCGCGGGCCCGCGCCCAGAGCACTCAGCTCACCGGCCGCGATCTGTTGATTCGGATCGAGTCGCGACGCTCGACCGAAAGCTCCATGACCGTGGGGCTCAACCGGATGACCGAGCAGCGCGGCCAGCTCGACCGCAGACGGGATGAGTTGGAGCAGGAGTTGGCGGGGGGCGATGAGCCCATCCTGCAGCTCGAAGCGCGCCTGCACGATGCACTGGCCCGCCGGCTCGACATCGAGTCGGAGTTGTCCGCGTCGCGGGGTCAGCTCGAGGACGCGGACGTCGAGCTGCGCACTCTGGATGAGAAGCGGCTGAGTGCCGAGCAGCTGGTCAACCAGGCCCGCGACGCAATGGAAGCCGCCCGGATGGCCGCCCAGGAGACCCGCGTACGCCGCGAGGCGCTCGCCGAGCAGTTCGCCCAGACTCGTTTCGAGCTTGCGGAAATTCATGCCGGACTGACTGCGCAGGCGAACGTGCTCGAGTGGGAACAGTCCCTCAATCAGGTTCGGTTGGATCTCGAGAAGCTCGGTCAGGTGAACCTGGCCGCGATCGATGAGTTGAAGGAGCAGTCGGAGCGCAAGGAGTACCTGGACCGTCAGTTCACGGACCTCACTTCGGCGCTGGACACTCTCGAGCAGGCGATGAAGCGGATCGACAAGGAGACCCGCGGTCGCTTCGAGGAGACCTTCGAGCGCATCAACACGGGGATGAAGGAGAAGTTTCCGCGCCTCTTCGGCGGCGGCCACGCTTACCTCGAGTTGGTTGGCGAAGACCCCCTGCAGGCCGGTGTGGCGGTGATGGCTCGCCCGCCGGGCAAGAAGAACAGCACGATCCACCTGCTGTCGGGTGGCGAGAAGGCCCTCACCGCCGTCGCGCTCGTGTTCTCGATCTTCGATCTCAACCCGGCGCCGTTCTGTCTGCTGGATGAGGTCGACGCCCCGCTGGACGAGCACAACGTCGGCCGTTTCTGCGATATCGTTCGGGAAATGTCGCAACGTGTGCAGTTCATCTTCATCACGCACAACAAGACGACGATGGAGCTTGCGTCGCAGCTCCTGGGCGTGACGATGAATGAGCCCGGCGTCTCGCGTCTGGTCGCGGTGGACGTCGACGAAGCGTTGCGTCTCGCGGCCGTTTAGTCGGGGATGTGTGAAAAAGCGCCGCAGGCGATTTTTCCGATGAGACACAGTAATGCCTGAGCTGCGCGTCACGTTGCTGATCGTCGGAGTGTTGTTTCTGGTGGGACTGGTCGTTTGGGAGCGACGCAAGTCACACCAGGCTGCGCCTCCGCACCGCGCCTCCGAGGATCCGCACATATCGGACGCGCCTTCTGCGCGCACGCCCCGTGAACCGCCGCTCATCCTGCCCGAGATGCGCGCCCGTGAGCCGATCGTTGGCCAGGAATTGCCGATCGTGGAGATCGAGGGCGACGACACATTCGCCGGCCTTCACGTCGAGACCTCCGACGACGAGAGTCAGTTGCTGAGCGAAGAAGTCGGATCCGTGGAGGCGTTGGAGCCGATAGACCCGGCGCCGGAAGTGGTCGACGAAACGCTGGCCGAGACGCCTCACGCTGCCGGGCGGCCCATCGGGCCGGCCGATGCCTTCGGGGGCGCCGAAGGCGTCACCTCCGCGCCGCGCGTCGTGGCCGCTGCGCCGCTTCCCGAGTTGCCCAGGGGAGAGGAGCCGATCGTCGAGTGGCCGCCCGAGCAAAGCCGGAAAATCGTGGCCCTGCGCATCGTCTCCACCGCCCCGGAGCGTTTCGCCGGTCGCGTGGTGCGCACTGCGCTGGTTGCCGAAGGATTCATGCTGGGCAAGTACCAGATCTTCCACAAGCCGGATGCCGACAATCGCGCCGTGTTGAGTGCGGCGAGCCTCAGCAAGCCCGGCGTGTTCGATCTCGACACCATCGATGCCCAACGCTTTACGGGCTTGAGCCTGTTTGCCGTGCTGCCGGGCCCCAGGACGCCTCGGGAGGCCTTCGAAGAGCTCCTGGCGACCGCGCGTAATCTCAACGAACGGCTGCAGGGCGGCCTGCAGGACGAGCGCGGCGGACCCCTGACCCCGACCCGGATCGCCAGTCTGCGGGAGGGTCTGAACGACGACGCCATGGGCGCGACTGTCGCCGACCGCACTTGAAGCGGGGCGTCGAAAGCCGGATCGCGCAGTTGCGGTCGCAGATCGCGTACCACGACAAGCGGTATTACGAGAACGACGATCCGGAGATCCCGGACGCCGAGTACGACAAGCTGATGATCGAGTTGCGGGCGCTCGAGGCCGAGCACCCGGATCTCATCACTCCCGATTCTCCGACCCAACGCGTCGCCGGCGCTCCGCTCGAGGAGTTCGGCACCGTCGTCCACAGGGTGCCGATGCTGTCTCTGGACAACGCGTTCAGCGACGAGGACGTCCAGGCTTTCGATCGCCGCATCCACGAGCGGCTGGGCGTCGAGGGCGACCTGGACTATATCGCCGAGCCCAAACTCGACGGACTTGCGATCACCGTGATCTACCGGGACGGCCGTTACGACCGGGCCGCCACTCGGGGCGACGGTGTAAACGGTGAAGACGTCACCGCCAACGTCCGCACCATTCGGTCCGTGCCGCACGTGTTGAAAGGCAAAGCACCCGCTGTCCTCGAGGTCCGCGGTGAAGTGTTCATGCCGCTGAAGGGTTTCGAGAAGATGAATCAGACCGCCCGGGGGAAGGGCGAGAAGGTGTTCGTCAATCCTCGCAACGCCGCGGCAGGCAGTCTCAGGGTGTTGGATCCTCGGGTCACGGCCAGCCGGCCCTTGAGCATGTTCTTCTACGCCCTCGGTCAAGTCGAAGGGGGCGTGATGCCGGACAAGCAGAGCGCCCTGTTGGATGCCTTCAGGGGCTGGGGCCTGCCGGTCAGCGGCGAGTCCAAACTCGTGCACGGTGTTGCAGGCTGCCTCGCTTACTACCGTGACATCGGCGAGCGTCGCAAGAGCCTGCCTCATCAGATCGACGGAGTGGTCTACAAACTCGACAGCCGGCCGGACCAGGAGAAGCTCGGGTTCGTCTCCCGGGCGCCCCGGTGGGCTACGGCGCATAAGTTTCCGGCGGAGGAGGCGACATCCATCGTTCGCGACATCTCCTTCCAGGTCGGTCGCACGGGCACGCTGACGCCCGTCGCGCGATTGGAGCCGGTGTTCGTGGGCGGAGTAACGGTCACCAACGTGACACTCCATAACATCGGCGAGGTGCATCGCAAGGACGTGCGGGTTGGCGACACAGTCATCGTGCGCCGTGCGGGCGATGTCATTCCCGAGGTTGTGAAGGTTGTGTTGGAGCGGCGGCCCATGACGGATGCCGGGGCTGGCGACGCCGCGCGTCCGCTGGCGGACGAGGTCGTGCTCCCGCGGGTGTGTCCCGTTTGCGCATCTCCCGTCGTCCAGGTCGAAGGAGAGGCGGCTGCCCGGTGTACCGGTGGGTTCACCTGCCGTGCGCAGCGCCAGGAGGCGATCCGGCACTTCGCAAGCCGTCGCGCGATGGACATCGAAGGGCTCGGCGACAAGCTCGTCGAGCAACTCATCGAGCAGAAGCTGGTAGAGACGCCCGCCGACCTTTATGGGCTGAGCGCCTCGCAGCTGAGCGAGCTCGAGCGCATGGGGGAGAAGTCGGCCGAGAACCTCATCGAATCCATCGACCGCAGCCGGCAGACGACGTTGCCGCGTTTTCTCTACGCGCTCGGTATTCCCGATGTGGGCGAGGCGACGGCGCTGGCGCTTGCCCAGCACTTTCGGGATCTCGGCAAGCTGCAGAACGCCAACGCAGATGAAGTGCAGCAGGTGCCGGACATCGGGCCGATCGTGGCTGCGGAGGTCGCGGCGTTCTTCGGCTCAGAGCGGCATCAGGCGGTCATCCGCCGGCTTACGCAATCTCACGATGCCGGCGGCGCTGGTATCACTTGGCCGGTCATCGAGCGCGTGACGGCCGAGAACGCGCCGTTGGCGGGACTGACCTTCGTCATCACCGGAAGTCTCGAGACGATGAGCCGTGACGCGGCACAAGAGGCCCTTCAGGCCCTGGGCGCGAAGGTGTCGGGCAGTGTGTCGAAGAAAACCCGCTTCGTAGTGGCCGGTGCCGATGCGGGTTCGAAGCTGAAGAAAGCCGCCGAGCTCGGGGTTCGCGTGCTCGATGAGAAAGCGCTTCTGGCCGTTCTCGAGAAGAGAGAGGCGCCGGAGCTTTAGGCGTCCGGCGCCTTTCCGATCGTTACTTCTTATCCTTGTCCGTGGCGGCGGCGGGCGCGGCGGGCGCATCCGCCTTCTTGTCCGCGACCTTGTCGACCTTGGCGCCGCGCATCAGTTCGTCCACGTACGAGCGGAACTTCTTGGCCTGTACGACCTGGTCGACGCGCTGACGGATGTTGTTGTCGAACGCCGGGGCCTGCACATCCCGCGTCTCGACCAACTGGATCACGTGATAGCCGAACTGGGTGTGCACGGGCATCTTGGTGTATTCGCCCGGCTTCAGTGCCAGAACCGCAGCGGCGAAGTCCTTGTCCATCCGGTCGGGCGTGAACCAGCCCAGGTCGCCACCGCTCTCCTTCGAAGGATCCATCGACTCGCGGCGCGCGATCTCGTCGAACTTCTCGCCTTTCTGCAACCTGTCGATCACCTTCTGCGCAAAGGCGTCGGTGGCGACCAGAATGTGCTTGGCGTGGTATTCGAGCTTGGGAAGGTTCTGTACTTCCGCCTCGTACTCGGTCCGCAGCTCCGCGTCGCTGGACTTGCGGTCCTTGAGATAGTTGGTCGTGACAGCCTGCTGAAGCACGTTCAGTCGGGTCAGTTCCAGGAGGGCGACCGTGTCCTTGTTCTTGTCGAGGCCGTCCTTCCCTGCCTGCTGAGCGATGACTTCGGCGCGGACCAGATTGTCGAGAAGCTGGTCGTGCTGCTGCTCGGTCAGATCGCTCGCCGGCTTGCCCAAGGAATTGCGGGCAAAGAAGTCGTACATGTCGCGGGAAATCACCGTGCCGTTGACGGTAGCGACGGGTTTGGCGCCTTCACCGTCGCCAGGGCCCGCTCCGCCACCTCCCTGTTGCTGACACGCGGCCAGCCCCAAGAGGGCGGCGAGGAGCAGGATGCAAGAATATTTCATGCTGATTTCTCAGTAGTTTGTGTTTGAAGCTTAACTAACTTTATCAGGGGCAACTTCGTCAGGTGAGTGCGCCACGATGCTCAGAGCGTGGACGCCCCGGCCCATCAGCGGTGCGACCGCTGCATAGACCAGGCGATGCCGTTCGAGTTGCGGCCGACCGGCAAAAGCCTTGGCAACGAGCGCCACGCGGTAGTGGCCACCCTCGCGGGCTCCCGCATGGCCGATGTGTTTTGCGCTGTCGTCGATGATGTCCAGGGAGGTTGGCGCGAACTCGCGCTCGAGGGCGGCGCGGATCTGTTCGCTCACACTCAAGTGGACACCTCGTGCGGGTCCTGTGCCGCCTCGACGCGCTTGTAAATCCAAAGTGCCTGTCCCATGGCGAAGGCGATGGTCAGCGCAATGAACCCGAAGGAGTGGACGTTGACCCAGACCCTCTCGCTGAAGTTGAACATCACCACCAGGTTGAGTGCGCCCATCAACAGGCTGAATATCACCCACGCGACGTTCAGCCGGCGCCACGCAGACCGAGGGATCTGGGCTTCCAAAGCCCCGCCCATCAACTGCTCGGCAAGGGTTCGCTTGCCGATCCAGAAGCTGCCCAGGAACGCCGCGGCGGCGAGCCAGAAGAACACGGTGGGCTTCCACTGAATGAAGCGCTGGTTGTGCAGGACGAGCGTTGCGCTGCCGAAGATCCAGACGAGCACGGCGCTGAGACTGTGCATTGCCGGGATCTTGCGGTGAATGGCGTAGTCGACGATGAGCAGCACGGCCATCCCGACCATCAGGACCCCGGTAGCGACGTAGACGCCGCCGAGGTAATAGGCCACGAGGAAGGCCGCGAGGGGAGCGAATTCGAGCAGAGCCTGCATGGGGCTGAAAGGGCCAGCTGGCAAAAATGGCCGCGTATGATACTAAAATTTCCCGCGGGTGCCGCCCTGTCTACTTCTCGCCCTTCAACTGAGTATTTCGAGCTTCACCCGGTCAACCCGCAGTGGCGGGCCGTCCGCCGGGCAGCTGAGATCGTCCGCGCCGGGGGCGTGATCGCATATCCCACGGACTCCTGCTACGCCCTGGGCTGCCATATCAACGACAAGAATGCCTTGGAACGGCTCAGGCGGATCCGTCGGGCCGACCGCCACCACCACTTCACTCTGGTTTGCGGCGATCTGCACCAGGTAGGTCGGCACGCCCGCCTGGACACCTGGCAGTTTCGGCTTTTGAAGGCCTGTATCCCGGGCCCCTACACCTTCATCCTTCTGGCGACACGCGAGACCCCGCGTCATCTGCAGCACGAGCGGAGACGGACAATAGGCGTGCGCATTCCTGACCATGCGGTGCCGCACATGCTGCTGCAGGAGCTCGGCGAGCCGCTGTTGAGCTCGACCCTCATCATGCCCGATGACCCTCAGCCAATGACCGACGGCAGGGAGATCCGCGCGCGTCTCAATGGCGAGGTCGACGCGGTACTGGATGGCGGGAGCTGCGGCATCGAGCCCACCACGGTCGTGGACCTGTCGGTCTCGCCGCCGGAGGTGGTGAGAGAGGGGAAGGGGGACCTGAAGCTCCTGATCGGATGACCACCCCCGGGACCGACCCGCGGATGGTTGCTCCCGATGGGCTATAATTCACCATGGGCCCGACTCCAAGGGCCAAAGGGTCTTACGAGCCAACCGTGCCGAGTATTTCCGTGCGCCGCGCGCCGCTGCTGCCAGCTCCGCGCGAGTTTTCCATTTCCCTTGGGCCCGTTCCCCCCGGTCGGCTTGCCGCTGCCTCGACGGTGACGGCTTGAGTGCCAATGCCCCGACCCGGCGCGTGCTCTCCGGCATGCGCCCCACCGGCCGATTGCACCTCGGCAACTACCACGGAGCGCTGCGCAACTGGGTCGACCTGCAGTACCAGTACGAGTGCTTCTTCTTCGTCGCCGACTGGCACATGCTCACCACCGGCTACGAGGACACCTCGCGTCTGCAGGAATACATCAAGGACGTGCTGATCGACTGGCTGTCCGCCGGCCTGAATCCGGGGGTGTCGACGCTGTTCATCCAGTCACACGTTCCGGAGCACGCGGAGCTGCACCTTCTGCTGTCGATGGTCACGCCGCTTGGCTGGCTAGAGCGCGTGCCCACGTACAAGGACCAGCAGGAGCAGCTGAAGGAAAAGGACCTCGCGACCTACGGATTTCTGGGCTACCCGCTGCTGCAGAGCGCGGACATTCTGATCTACCGCGCGTCCTACGTGCCGGTGGGTGAGGACCAGGTTGCCCACGTCGAGCTAACGCGAGAGACGGCGCGGCGTTTCAATCACCTTTATGGCCGTGAGCCCGACTTCGAAGAAAAGGCAGAACGAGCCGTCAAGGGCCTTGGGGGGCGTAACAGCGCCAATTACAAGCAGTTACGGCGGAAATTTCAGGAAGCGGGCGATGTCCAGTCGCTCGAGCGCGCCCGCGCGCTGGTCACCAGCAATAACCGGATTACTGTGGCCGACCGCGATCGCCTCCTCGGGTTTCTCGAAGGCACCGGCGTGACGATCCTGCCCGAGCCTCAGGTGTTGCTCACGGCCGCCCCAAAAGTGCCGGGGACTGATGGCCGCAAGATGTCGAAGTCCTACGGCAACACCATCGGCCTGCGGGAAGAGCCTGATGAGGTCGTCAAAAAGCTCAAGGCCATGCAGACGGACCCGGCCCGCGTTCGACGTACCGACCCGGGCGATCCGGAGAAGTGTCCTGTGTGGGACCTGCACAAGATCTACTCGGATGACGCGACCCGGGAATGGGTCATCGAAGGCTGCAAGTCGGCGGGTATCGGCTGTCTCGACTGCAAGGCCAAAGTGATCGCGAAGGTGGTCGAGGAGATCACCACCATGCGCAAACGGGCGCAGGAATTCGAGGAGAATCCGGACCTCGTGCGTAATATCGTTGCCGAGGGTGCGGAGAAGGCGCGCGAGGCCGCGCGTCAAACACTGGACGAGGTGCGCCGAGCGATGCATCTTCGGGCTGAGTAGGGGGCCCATGAAGCCTGATTCCGTAAAGCCTGAACTAAGGGTCGTGGTGTCGAATCCGCCAGCCGCAGAGCTGCCGGTGCCGACACCTGAGCAAGTTGAAATGCCGTTCGCCATCGTCAATGGCGAGCCGGTCACGCAGATGCCGCGCGACCTGTATATCCCTCCGCAGGCGCTCGAGGTTTTCCTCGAGGCGTTCGAGGGCCCGCTCGATTTGCTGCTGTACCTGATTCGCCGCCAGAATCTCGACATCCTCGATATTCCGCTGGCCGAGATCACGAAGCAGTACATGCAGTACATCGAGCTCATGCAGGACCTGCAGCTCGAGCTCGCCGGCGAGTACATGGTGATGGCCGCGACGCTCGCGGAGATCAAGTCGCGCATGTTGTTGCCGCGGCCACCGGTGCTGAGCGACGGAACGGAAGAGGATCCGCGCGCCGAGCTCGTTCGCCGCCTGCAGGAATACGAACGATTCAAACGCGCTGCCGAAGACATCGACACGATTCCCCGGCTCGAGCGCGACACCTGGGTCGCATCCGCGGAGCTCAAGGACCGCAAAGTGGTGCGGTTACTCCCCCAGGTCACGCTTCAGGAAATGCTCGCGGCATTTCGGGATGTGGTCGTTCGGTCGGAGATGTTTGCGCACCACCATATTCAGCGTGAACGGCTGTCGGTTCGCGCGCGTATGGGTGACATTCTCAGCAGCCTCGAACGGTCCAGCTTCGTCGAGTTCGGGAACCTGTTTCGTGCCGAAGAAGGACGCATGGGTATCACCGTGACGTTCGTCGCGATTCTCGAGTTGGTGCGCGAGGGCTTGATCGACATCGTTCAGGCTGAGCCCTTCGCTCCGTTGCATGTTCGCGCTGCCGGGCCCAACCGGAATCTGCGGCTGGTGACTGGACAGGAAGCGGCGAACGAGGAAGCAGTGGAGACCGCCGCGGTCGCGATGGAAGCCAGCAGGATCGTGGTGGAGACCATCGAGGCCGGGCATATCGCGCTGGCAGACGATTTTGTTGACGATAGCGACGAGGGGGACGAGGGAGACGAGCCGCTGCCCGGTGTGGATGACGTGGCGCCAGTTAGCGAGGCGCTCTCGCAATCCGAGGCACCGACACAACCCGAGGCGCTGGCCCAGCCTGAGGCACCGGCGCAGCCCGAGGCACTGGCGCAGCCCGAGGCGCCAGCGGCAGATGACCTACCGCGCGCGGCCGTGGAAGCGAACGCGTCCGAGCACCACGGTGCATCTCCCGATGCGCCCAAGACAGATACGCCTGATGAGGCCAGCTCATGAACGAGACTTACATCAAAAATGTCGTTGAGGCCGCGTTGCTGGCAGCGGGCAAATCACTCCAACCGCTCGAACTGGCGCAGCTCTTTGACGAGAATGCGCGGCCCTCAGTCGAGGAGATTCGGGCAGCCCTCGAGACGCTCACAAAGGAACTCGAGGGACGAGCGATTGAGGTGAAGGAGACCGGCGGCGGTTTCCGAATTCAGGTTCGCCGTGAGTTTGCCAACGAGATCTCGCGCCTGTGGCCGGAGCGTCCGGCCAAGTATTCCCGCGCGATGTTGGAGACGCTGGCGCTCATAGCCTATCGGCAGCCGATCACGCGCGCCGAGATCGAGAGTGTGCGTGGCGTTGCGGTAAATCCCAACATCCTCAAGACGATGATGGAACGCAACTGGATCCGCGTGGTCGGTCATCGCGATGTGCCGGGTCGCCCCGAGCTTCTGGGAACCACTCGTGAGTTCCTCGAGTACTTCGGTCTGCGGAGTCTGGACGAGCTGCCGCCGTTGGCTCAGTTGAAGGCGATGGGCGAGCTTAATTTGCAGCTTGAGTTGCCTGAGGCTCAGGTCGCGGGTGCCGAGGGCACCGCAGAAGTGGCAGGGAATGGAGAGGCGGAAGGCGCCGCGACGGCTGTTGTCGTGGCCGAGACTGCGGCTGACCAGTCTGTGGGTGCCGAAGCCAGTGCTGCGGCAGACGTGGATGTTGACGCTGCCGTCACTTCGGGCAGCGATGCCGTCGCGGTCGGCGAAGCGACGGCCGTCGCCGCAGCCGCGAATCTCGAGCTTCCTCCCGCCGTGGACGAATCTGACGAACTCGGCGCGTTGGGCTCAGAGGAAGGCGACGAAGATGTCGAAGCTGATGCTGAAGATGTCCTGACCGACACGTCCATCGAATCGTCCGTCGACTCGAAAGTCGATGCTGACGAAGATCAGAACGAGGACGACGAACTGTCCGCCGACGGCCATAACTCACGCGAGTTAGTGGCTGCGCCGCCCGATCACGACGACTGAGGCGCTGAGCAGTACCAATGCGTTCTGGGAAACCTCGCGGCCCCCGTCGCGCACAGCCGCGTAGGGGCTCTTCGACGTCGCCGTCGCACGAGCGCGGACCTCGCAGCGGAGGCGACTCACGCGATGGCGGTGGCTCACGCAGGAGTGGCGAGTCAGGCGGTGCTCGTAGTCCACGCAGCGGCGGTAGGCCGAGCCGCGATGGGGCGGCGCAAGGAGCGCGCGATTCGCGCGGTGCACGCTCCGGCAACGGTTCACGCCGCGCCCCCGGTTCGTCTGGCGCGGGCGATTCGCGCGGTGCGCGCCACGGCGGCGGTTCACGCCGCGCCGGAGGTTCGCCTGGCGAAGGCGATTCGCGTGGAGCGCGCCACCGCGGCGACGCGCGTCCTGGACGCGACGGTGAGGGTTCCCGCGGTGCACCCAGATCCGGCGACGGGCGTCGGGGACGTGGTGCCGGTGCCCCGGCCCGCGGGCCAAACAGGGATTCGCGCCGAAAGCCCACCGGCGATTCGCGTCGAGGCCCCAACAGCGGCGCTGCGCGCCGCACCCGTGGAAAGCATCAATCGCCCGCCAACGTCCAGGGTGAACCCGAGCGTCTACAGAAGATGTTGGCCCGTGTCGGTCTTGCCTCTCGTCGCGAGGCTGAGGACTGGATTCGCGCCGCGCGCCTCACGGTCAACGGTGAGATCGCGACACTAGGGGTGCGTGTCGGCCCTCGTGATCTCGTGCGGCTCGATGGGCGACTGATCCGCCAGCGACCTGCTCCCCGCGACTCAGCTGCGTTTATTTGTCATCGATCGCCTGGTGAGAATCTACAGCCGCCGGCCGGGGAGGGTGTTGAGTCTGGTGCGGCTGATGACGGCGACGAGGGGGACTCGCGCGCGGACGACGAACACGCCCATCCTGTTAGCGCCGACGAAGCGGGCGCACAAACTCACCTCGGCGCGGCTCACCCACATGCGCCCAGCGTCCCGTCTGAGCGCGGCTTCACAGCTGCGGTGACGACGTGGTCGGGTGAGGCGATGACGTCACGTTTGCCCAAGCGTGCTGGCCGTCGGTTTATCCCGATCAGTCCGATGCCACGTATTGATGGTGGCCTTGAACTGGTAACCGCGGATGGCGAACTCGCAGCCCGACTTCAGCGGAGCGTTCGGAACCTGACCAGCGAGTTCAGCGTCCGCGTAAAAGGCGAACTGGGCGAAGACCAGATTGCGAGCATCCTTCAGGGGACCCTGGATAGTGGCGAGACGCTTCGCATCGAACACTGCGAGCCCTCGGGGGGTGAGGGCGCCAACAAGTGGTACGTGCTCGGTGCGCGTGGTGCCAGCGGCAAGGAAGTCAGGCAGCTGTTTGAAAGACAGGGTGCCCTGGTGAGTCGTGTCCTCAGGACTAGCCTGGGGCCGCTGAGCTTGGAGCGTGCGTTGGCCCGCGGGCGCTTCCGTGAACTCACCCAGGACGAACTCACTGCACTCACTGACGCAGGATCAAACGACCATTCAGGCTGGTCGGAAGACCAGTGACGGGCGGCCGTCGGCAGCGCCGACGGCGCACGGTTTGGTCCTGCCGTCGGTGGCCGTATAAGTTCGGCGCGGACTGATACGCCAGTGACAGGCGGCGGTTGCCGCGACGACTTTACGAGGTTGGCGCTGACTGACAGTTGAACGCCTGTCCGGTGACTCCCACACTCCCGGGCCCCAGCAGCGCGACGTACGGTGTCGTCAGCGTCTCCGGTAACGGCAAGGTGTCGGCGTTCTCAGCGGGATACGCTTGGCGCCTCATCTGTGTTCGCGCCTTGCCGGGATTCAGCGTGTTGACCCGCACGGCAGAGTTGCCTTCCAACTCTGAGGCCAATACTTGCGATAGTCCTTCGATCGCGAACTTCGACGCCGCGTACGCGCCCCAATACGCACGGCCACGGCGCCCGACGGCGCTTGACGTAAATATCACCGACGCATCCTGAGATCGCCGTAGGGCCGGCAGCAGCACGTGAGTTAGCGCGAACGCCGCAGTGACGTTCACGTGCATTACGCGGACCCAAGTCGGCACATCGTAATGCTCGATGGGTGAGATGGCGCCCAGGATTCCGGCGTTGTGGACAAGTCCGTCGAGACGGCCATACCGCTCAAGCACGGCGCTCGCGATGGCGTCGTAGTCAGGTGCGAGGGATTTCTCGAGATCGAGAATCGCGATGATGGGCTCAGGCGAGCCGGCTGCCTCAATCTCACCGTGCACGACCTCGAGTTTCCGAGCATTGCGGCCGATAAGAATGACGTTAGCACCCGCTCGCGCACACGCGAGCGCCACGGCGCGTCCGATGCCATCGCTGGCTCCGGTGATCGCGACGACGCGACCGGTCAGTTCGGTGGGGGCCGGGGTGTAGTGGCGGGGGTCAAAACCAGCATTCAATTTGGCAGAACCTCAAATCGTGAAAGTGCCATTCGTCGCATGTCGCGCACTCCGCCACGCCAGCCAACCGTCGGCAATCGCTTCGAACCGCGATATAGATAGCGGCTCGGGCAGGGCACGTTCGGCGCGCACAGATCTCTGCCGCGCTAGCGCGGCCCATACAAGCAGGCCACGCGCGTTAGGCTGATGATCACGTTCAATCTCCGCCACCGCGCCCGCAACCTGCACCCTCAATGTCTGATGGCGCAATAAGAGAAGGGAATTCAGCGCCGCAGGCCACGGTGGCCTCGCGACGCAGTCCGGGTCGATGCCAGCGCTCTCAAGTTCGTCCAATGGCACGCGCAGCCTGCCTGCGCGTGCCTCGGACGCTAGATTCGCGAGCATCTCGATTTCGTGCATCGCCGCGCCGAGGCTCAACCAGGCGGCTTGGTTAAACGACCCGGGGGTGCGGTTGGCGATGGCGTCCCCTGCCGCGCGCGCGTTGTTGTCGGCGCGCGCCTCGGTCGCGTGACGGGCGGCGATGACTATCATCGCAGTAGCCCAGCGCTCACAGTAGGCCGTGACCTCGCGACGGGTTTCGAATGTGGAGGCGGCAAGGTCCCAGACGGCGGTATCAAGGAAGCCGGCGAGACCCGCCAGGGGCGAGGGTGTGCCGGCCCCGGCGCTCGATCCAAACGCTTCGACCAGCGTCTTTGTGAACGGATGCACCGCCTGACCTTTCGCTGCGCGCTCGCACTCCTCGCGCCACCACTGCAACCGGATGTGTGCGACCTGGTGCTCGAGCCCACCGCGGACGCTTGCGACAACTTCGCTCTCAACTCCGAACAGTGCTTCCAGTACGGGACGTTCGCTTGGCGGCGAGTACAGTGGGGCGAGATACCGGGCGGGATGCCAATCAGGCGTTTCGGCCATCAGAGCTACCGCGAACTGCGCCGACCCCGTCGGACTGAGTGGTGGGTGGGTCTTCGAAGCTCAAGGGCAGCGTTCTCGACCCGGAGCGATCGCCCGGAGACGTCGACTTGTCGACGAGTGTGGGTCGCGCGTTGGTGAGCGGTTTCTCGGAGGGCGCCTGCGTCGGTCTCGCGCCGGTCACCGGCTTCTCGGTAGGTGCAGGCGTGTCAACCGGGGCCGGGCCGCTGCTGTTTCGCACCAACTGGGTAACCGGCTCGAGTTCAGGCAACGGCGCGTCTGCCGTGACACCCAAGTCGGTGAACCGGCGTGCTTGGGGCATGACCTGGCGTTCGAGCGAGCCGACCGCGGAGTTATAGGCCTCGACGGCTCCTGTCAGGCGCTGACCCAGTCGCCCCAGATGGCCGTTGAAGCTTCCCAGCCGTCGATACAGCTCCTGCCCGAGCTCCCGAATAGTGGCCGCGTTCTGAGCGACGGCGGACTGTCGCCACCCGTGCGCCACGACCTTCAACAGCGCGATGAGCGTGGAGGGCGTAGCGATGATCACACTCTGTTTAAGAGCGTTGTCGAGCAGTTCCGGGCGTTCTGCGAGGGCGGTCCCGAGGAACTGATCACCCGGCAAGAACAACACGGCGAACTCGGGGCTGTGTTCGAACTGCATCCAATAGTTCTTGGATGCCAACTGGCGCACGCGAGTCTCGACTTGCTGCGCATGGCGCTTCAGCGCCGTCGAACGAGCCTCTTCGCTTTCTGCGTCCAGAGCGTCAAGGAATGCATCAAGCGGCGTTTTGACGTCAACCACGATGTCTCGCGCATCTGGCATGTGCACCACAAGATCCGGGCGAATTGCCCCGTCTTCACCGGGAACGTGAACCTGCTCGGTGAAATCGCAGTGCTCGGCCATACCGGCCAGCTCTACGAGCCGCCGCAGCGTGAGTTCGCCCCAGCGGCCCCGGACCTCGGGGCGCCGGAGCGCAGTCACCAGATTGCGCGTCTCGCGCTGAAGCTGGGTTTGCCCGAGCGCTAAAGTTTCGATCTGGGTTCGTAGTGTCGAATAGGCGTCGCGACGTTCGCGCTCCAAAGCCTGCGCCTGGACGTCGGTTCTTTCGATAGCGGCCCGCAGGGGCTCTACGAGCTGCGCGATGGCGGTCTCGCGCTCCTTCAGTGCGCTTTGCGCAATCTGCTGATCCTTACCCAGAGATTCCTTCGCCAGGCGGAGAAACGTTTCGCTGTTGGTCCGCATGGTCTCGCCGGCCATCGACTCGAACGCCCCCCGCAGTCGCGACTCGGATTGCTCGAGCAGTGCAATTCTGTCCGCGTCTTGGCGCGCGACCGACTCAAGGCGAACCCTGGCGCCTTCAAGTTCGAGACGGAGCTCCTCGACACGACGCGAGGCTCTGATGTGCGCCCAGGCGAACCCCAAAAGCACGCCGACGAACAGCGCCGCGACGACCGCGACAAAGGGAAGAAAGAGGGAGTCCATCCCGAGTGCCCCTCAGTGACGCACAAAGTGGGCGAGATAGTTCACTGACGGATCTCGCGTGAGGGTGGCAGTGTGACTCACGGGGTTGTAGTCGATCCCTGCAAGCTCAGCGAGCTCAAGGCCTACAGTGCGACCCCACCGGGCGAGCTCAGCGGGTTGAATCAGCCGCTCATACTCGTGGGTACCGCGAGGTATCAGTCGAAGGAGGTATTCAGCGCCGACAATCGCGGATAGAAATGATTTCAGGTTGCGGTTGACCGTCGAGACGAAAACATTGCCACCGGGCCGTACGAGGCGAGTAAGCGTGGCCATCATGCGCGACGGGTCGGGGACGTGCTCGAGCATCTCCATCGATGTGACCACATCGAACTTCGCCGCTGTCGCACTTCCCAGCTCACCCGCCAGCGCGTCCGCATCCACCACGCGATAGTCGATCGCGAGACCTTGTTCCATCGCGTGAAGTTTCGCGACTTCAACCATCCCGGGTGCCAGATCAATACCGGTGACGTTGGCGCCGGCGCGCGCGAACGCCTCGCACAGCAGACCACCCCCGCATCCGACATCAAGCACGCGAGCGCCAGCTAGCTGCGCTCGGTCCGCCGCAAACCGGGCACGCAAGGGATTTAGAACGTGCAGCGGCCGAAATTCGCCCAGCGGGTCCCAGAAACGGTGCGATAACGCATCGAACTTGCCCAGCTCGCTGGGGTCCGCATTGGCCGTGGCGGTCATAGTGGTGTCTCCAGCCGCAGTCGCTCTGCCCATTGCCGAGCGAGCACTGAAATCTCCTCTTCGTCGAACGCCAACAGGCGCCCATCGCTCACCGCCCGGCGACCCGACGTCCAGACGTCGCAGGCGTTTGCACGAGTTGCAGAGTACAGGACGGCGTCCGCAACACGTACCTTAGGTTGAAACGCCAGCGAGTCGAGATCGAAGCAAACGAAGTCGGCGGCCTTGCCGGCCTCGATAGAGCCCACGAGGGAGCCCATACCAAGGGACATCGCGCCACCGAGGGTGGCCATGCGCAGTGCGGCAGCAGCTGGGTCGTTGCCATCAGCACCTGCAGCGGCGCCGAACAGTGCGACAGCCCGCGCCTCGGCGAGTACATCCAGTGCCCCGGTGCAGGCAGCACTGTCTGTACCGAGGCCCACTGGCACACCGTGCGATTCCAGCAGCGCGACGGGGCTCATTCCGCCGCCCAACCGAAGGCTCGATTGGGGGCAAGTCACCACGCAGACGCCAGTCCGCGACAGGGCATCCAGATCCGCGGTATCGAGCTGTGTCGCATGAATGGCGGTGAAGCCAGGCCGAAGCAGGCCAAGGGACTGCAGTCTTTGGAGCGGGCGCTTTCCGAAGCGCGCGAGGCTGTCGTGAATTTCCGCAGCCGACTCATGCACAGGCATCGCCACGCGAGCATCGAGCTCATCGGCAACGCGGCGCAGCCGAGAGAGTGTCGAATCGGCGACTGACAAAGAATCGCCGAGCCCGAAATACAGCCCGACCCAAGGGTCAGTCCTGTACGCATCCCACAACCCCTCGGCCTTGGAAAAGTACTCGTTGGCGCTCTCGGCCCAGACCGTCGGACTGTCGCCCACAGGTAGGCCTATGGCCGTGCGAATGCGCGCCGACGAGGCAACCCGCGCGGCTTCTTCAGGGAACAGGTCGGTGGCGGCGAAACAAGTGATGCCGGCCCGCAGCATTTCGGCGATCGCGAGCCGCGTGCCATCCCGCACCAGGTCGGGACTCGCAAACCGCTGTTCGAGAGGCGAGAGCGTTTCGCGCATCCACCGGGATCGCGGCCCATGAACCGGCGCTCCACGCAGCAACGTCGTAGCCGCACGGGTGTGAGCGTTTACAAAGCCCGGCAGGAGCGCGTGATTCGGACGCGAAATATGCTCGCGAGCCTGAAAACGAGCGGCCATTTGGTTCGCAGGACCGACGGCGACCACGCGGCCGTCCGCAACCGCGACGGCGTGTTTCGCCAGGACGCTGTTGTCGGGGGCGATCGGCAGCACCCAGCGGGCATCAATCAGGAGGTCGACGGTTTCGGGCGGCATTTTGCGGGTGAAACTGCGCCCCGTTGCGGGCAAAGGGCTCCGTTTCGGGGTGATGGGATCTCAAAGACAAAGTGTGCCCCAAAGTGGGGTCTGTGGACACTCGTATGCTAAAATTCACCCTTTAACTAGCCGCGAGCTCCTGCATCCTGAATGGCCGAAATCGCACGCGAAATTTTGACGGTGAGTCTCGAAGAGGAGATGCGTCAGTCGTATCTCGACTACGCAATGAGCGTCATCGTCGGGCGTGCATTGCCCGACGTTCGGGACGGACTCAAGCCGGTACACCGGCGTGTTCTGTTCGCGATGCGCGAGCTCGGCAATGAGTGGAACAAGGCTTACAAGAAGTCAGCACGCGTCGTCGGCGACGTCATCGGTAAGTACCACCCGCACGGCGATAGCGCTGTATACGACACAATCGTGCGTATGGCGCAGCCGTTCTCGATGCGCTATCTGCTCGTCGACGGGCAGGGTAATTTCGGCTCCGTCGACGGCGATGCGCCGGCGGCCATGCGTTACACCGAAGTGCGCATGTCGAAGATCGCGCACGAGCTGCTGGCGGATATCGACAAGGAAACGGTCGACTTCGTCCCGAACTACGACGAATCCGAGTCCGAGCCGTCCGTCCTGCCGACCCGAATTCCGAACCTGCTCGTCAACGGGCAGACCGGAATCGCGGTGGGCATGGCGACGAACATCCCGCCTCACAATCTGACCGAGATCATCAATGCGTGCCTGGCGCTGCTGGATGATCCGGCGTTGCCGCTTGCCGCGCTGATGGAGCACGTGCCGGGCCCGGATTTCCCGACCGGCGGCATCATCAATGGCGCGCAGGAGATTGCCACTGCGTATCGCACGGGGCGCGGGCGCCTCTCGGTGCGCGCGAAGGTAGAGATTGAAGATATCGGGAAGGGCGATCGGCAGGCGATCATCGTCACCGAACTGCCTTTCCAGGTGAACAAGGCGCGGCTGATCGAGCGTATCGCTCAGCTGGTGCGTGAAAAGCTGATCGAGGGCATTTCCTCCGACGGCCTGCGCGATGAGTCCGACAAGGACGGCATGCGTGTCGTCATCGAGCTCAAGCGCGGCGAAGTCACGGAGATCGTCCTCAATAATCTCTACGCGCAGACGCCGATGGAGACTGTCTTCGGCATCAACATGGTCGCCCTGCAGGACGGCCAGCCGAAGCTGATGGGTCTGAAGGAGATGCTGGATGCGTTCATCCGGCATCGCCGCGAAATCGTCACCCGCCGCACGATTTACGATCTTGCCAAGGCTCGCGAGCGGGCGCACGTGTTGGAAGGCCTGGCCATCGCGCTCGCCAACATCGACGAGATCATCGCCTTGATCAAGGCGGCTCCTTCCCCGGCCGAGGCCCGGGAAGGACTGATGAGCCGCCGCTGGACCTCCGGCGTCGTGCCGCAATTGCTCGAGCGCGCCGGAGCGATCTCGACGCGCCCGACTGGGCTGGCCGATGACCTCGGGATGGTCGACGGCGCGTACGTGTTGTCGGAGACGCAAGCTCAAGCGATCCTCGACATGCGCCTGCACCGCCTGACCGGTCTCGAGCAGGACAAGATCATCGCCGAGTACAAGGATCTGTTGGAGAGGATTCGCGATCTGGATGACATCCTGTCCCGTCCCGAGCGTCTGACGCAGGTCGTGCGGGACGAGCTGATCGAGATCCGCGAAGCCTACGGCGACAAGCGCCGCACCGAGATCAATCGCGACCATCTGAACCTGACGACCGAAGACCTGATCGAGCCGCAGGACCTCGTGGTGACGTTGTCGCATGCCGGCTATGCCAAGAGCCAGCCGCTGACCGAGTATCAGACTCAGCGGCGCGGCGGGCGCGGCAAGGCGGCCACCGCCGTCAAGGACGAGGATTTCGTCGAGAAGCTGTTCGTCGCCCACACGCACGACACGGTGTTGTGCTTCTCCAACCGCGGCAAGGTGTACTGGCTGAAGGTTTACGAATTGCCCCAGGCCGGGCGCATCTCGCGCGGCAAGCCGATGGTCAATCTGTTGCCCTTGGAAGAGGGCGAGAAGATCAACGCGCTGCTGCCGATCAAGCAGTTCGACGAGCAGCACTTCGTGTTCATGGCGACCAGCCAGGGCACCGTGAAGAAGACGCCGCTGTCGTCGTTCTCGCGGCCGCGTGCGAGCGGCATCATCGCCGTCGACCTCCATGACAACGATCGCCTGGTCGGCGTTGCGCTGACGGACGGGCAGCGGGAAGTCATTCTGGTGAGCAGCGGCGGCAAGGCCATCCGCTTCCATGAAGAGGAAGTGCGGGCAATGGGCCGCGAGGCCGCAGGTGTGCGCGGCATCAAGCTGAGCGAAGACGGCCAGGAGTTGATCGCATTGATCGTCGTCGGCGAAGGACACGTGCTGACCGCTTCGGCCACCGGCTACGGCAAACTAACTCCGCTCGAGGAGTTTCCCCAACACGGTCGCGGTGGCCAGGGTGTAATCGCCCTGCAGACCTCGGATCGCAACGGCACGACGGTCGCTGCTCTGCAGGTCATGGCCGGGCACGAGATCATGTTGATCAGCTCCACGGGCACCCTGGTGCGCACGTCGGTCGATCAGATTTCCGTACTCGGACGCAACACGCAGGGCGTGCGGCTGATCCGTCTGGCTGAAGGTGAGAGGCTGGTGGGCATCGAGCGCGTCGAGGTGCTCGAGAATGGTGCCGTGCCTGCCGAGGGCGAGGAGCCGCCGGTGATCGAGCCGGAAGGCGAGCCTCCGCCGCAGAGCCCACCGGCTTGAGCCACACAGGCGAAGCTCAAAGCTCATCGCCAAAAGTTCTGACCGCGCCAAGTCGCGGTTGCTAATATCGCCGCGGTCTTAATCTGGTTATAAGGTCGCGGCGAGGTGCCTGTGCGCGTATTCAATTTCTCGGCGGGGCCGGCCACGATGCCCCTGGATGTCCTGCAACAGGCTCGCGAGGAACTCCTCGACTGGCGCGGCTCGGGTATGTCGGTCATGGAGGTCAGCCATCGCAGCAAGGCCTTCATCGCTGTCGCGCAGGCAGCGGAAGCGGATCTGCGTGAGCTGCTCGGTGTGCCTGCCAACTACAAAGTGCTGTTTCTGCAGGGCGGCGCCACCGGCCAGTTTGCCGGCATTCCGCTGAATCTGGCTGCCGCGGACTCGACGGTGGACTACGTCAATACCGGCGCGTGGTCCAAGAAGGCGATCGGCGAAGCGAAGCGATTCGCCAAGGTCAATGTTGCCGCCGACGAGGCACCCTCCGGATATAACACGGTGCCCGAGCAGGGCTCGCTGCAGCTCACCGCGGCGGCCGCGTATGTTCACTACACTCCGAACGAGACGATCGGTGGAGTGGAATTCCCGTACGTGCCCCAGACCGGCTCCGTGCCGCTGGTGGCCGACATGTCTTCGACGATCCTCTCGCGTCCCATCGACGTGTCGAAGTTTGGTCTCATCTACGCGGGTGCCCAGAAGAACATGGGCCCTGCGGGGATCTGCCTCGTGATCGTGCGCGAGGACCTGATCGGCAAGCCGCGCCCCGGCACTCCATCGATCTGGGACTACAAGGCGATGGCGGGCGAGGGCTCGATGCTCAACACCCCGCCGACGCTCGGGTGGTATCTCGCCGGGCTGGTCTTCAAGTGGATGAAGCAGCAGGGCGGACTCACCGAGTTCGCCGCTCGCAACCGGACCAAGGCCGAGCGGCTGTATCGGACCATCGACGAGTCCGGCTTCTATGAGAATCCGGTGGCGAAGAACGCCCGCTCGTGGATGAACGTCCCGTTCACGCTCGCCAGGCCCGAGCTCGACAAGACATTCCTGTCGGAAGCGAATGCGGCCGGGCTCACCAACCTCGAGGGGCACCGCTCGGTGGGCGGCATGCGCGCGAGTCTCTACAACGCGATGCCCGTCGAGGGTGTCGATGCGTTGATCGCGTTCATGAAGGAATTTCAGAGGAAGAATGCGTGAGTCGCGAAGCGACGAACGAGGATAGAACAGTATGGCTCGCTTCAAGATTCAGACCCTGAACAACATCAGTGCCCGCGGCCTCGAGCGCCTGCCCCGTGAGCGGTACGAGGTCGCCTCCGATCTGCAGGAGCCGGATGCCATTCTGCTGCGCTCCGCGGACATGCACGGCATGGTGCTCCCCGCGACGGTCAGGGCGGTAGGCCGGGCCGGCGCCGGGGTCAACAACATCCCCGTCAAAGATCTCAGTCAAAAAGGCATCCCGGTCTTCAACGCCCCCGGCGCGAACGCGAATGCCGTCAAGGAGCTCGTGTTGGCGGGGTTGCTGCTCGCGGCCCGCAACATCTGCCCGGCCTGGGCCTTCTCCAAGTCGCTCACCGGCGACGACCACGCGATCGACGAGGCCGTCGAGAAGGGCAAGAAGAAGTTCGTCGGCTTCGAGCTTCCCGGTCGCGTCCTGGGTGTCGTGGGCCTGGGCGCCATCGGCGTCGAGGTTGCCAACTCTGCCATCGCACTCGGAATGAAGGTGCTGGGCTACGACCCGCAGATTACCGTCCAGCGCGCCTGGCAGCTCTCCTCGAACGTCGAACAGGCTCTCTCGCTGGACGATCTGTTTGCACGCGCCGATGCGATCAGCGTCCACGTTCCGCTGAACGATCAGACCCGCAAGCTCGTCAACGAGCCGCGGCTGAACCTGATGAAGAAGGGCGGCATCATTCTCAACTTCGCGCGTGCGCCGATTGTCGACGATACGTCCGTGATCGCGGCCTTGGAGTCCGGGCGTTTGCACTCGTACGTCTGCGACTTCCCGAGCAACGCCCTGAAGGACCATCCGAAGATCGTTACGCTGCCGCACTTGGGCGCCTCCACCGGCGAGGCCGAGGAGAACTGCGCCGTGATGGTCGCCGATCAGCTGCGAGAGTTCCTCGAGAACGGCAACGTCCGCAACAGCGTCAATTTTCCCGAAGCCGTCATGCCCCGGGCGCAGAATACGACCCGCGTCATAGTGGCGAACAGCAACGTCCCGAACATGGTCGGACAGATCTCCACCCGTCTGGCGAGCGCCCGGGTGAACATCGCCGACCTGCTGAACAAGTCGCGCGGGGAGTTCGCCTACACGATCATCGACGCGGACGGCACAATCGGCGATGATCTCCTGCAGCAGATTCGCGCCATCGAAGGGGTCCTTTCGGCACGCATTGTGTGACGGCGCGATCAACAGCCGGCACACCAATGGCTCGAACTAAACGACCTTCCAAACCGCCTTCAGTGGACCTCGCCGAGGTGCGACAGCGCATCGACGCGGTCGATGAGAAAATCCACGGCCTGCTCAACGACCGCGCGCGTCTGGCGCAACGGGTCGGTATTTCCAAGGCCAAAGACGGCCACACCGTCGATTTCTACAAGCCCGAGCGCGAAGCCCAGGTCCTTCGCATGGCCCGCGAGCGCAACAAGGGCCCGCTGCGGGATGAGGAGATTCTGCGGCTGTTCCGCGAGATCATGTCTGCGTGTCTGGCGCAGCAGGAGGCGCTCAAGGTGGCGTTCCTGGGTCCCGAAGGGACCTTTACGCAGTCGGCGGTGCTGACCCATTTCGGCCATTCGGTCCGGGCTCTGGCGCTGCCCTCCATCGACGATGTGTTCCAGGAAGTCGAGGCGGCCAATGCCGACTTCGGGGTCGTGCCGATCGAAAACTCCACCGAGGGGACCGTCAACCATACTCTCGACCGGCTGATCGCCTCGTCGTTGACGATCTGCGGCGAGGTGGAGCTGCGGATCCATCACTCTCTGATGGGTTTGATGACCTCGACGAACCGGATCTTGCGCATCTGCTCGCATCCCCAGGCATTGGCGCAGTGCCGTGGGTGGCTGGACGACCATCTGCCCGAGATCGAGCGCGTGCCGGTTTCGAGCAATGCCGAGGGTGCCCGACGCGCTCGGGATGAGAAAGGGACGGCGGCCATCGCCGGCGACACGGCCGCCGAGGTGTACGGATTGCGGGTGTTGGCCGCGCAGATCGAGGACCGGCCGGACAATTCGACTCGGTTCCTGGTGCTCGGGCGCAAGCTGTTCACCCCCAGTGGCGATGACCGGACGACGCTGCTGCTGTCGGTCGGCCACACGGACTCGCCCGGTGCGCTGCACCGCCTGCTCGAGCCGCTGGCGAAGCATCGGATCAGCCTGACCCGCATCGAGTCCCGGCCTTCGCACAAGAAGAAGTGGGACTACGTGTTCTTCGTGGACATCGAGGGTCACTGCGAGGATACCCACGTCAAGAAGGCGCTCGATGCGCTGAAAAAGCGCGCATCCCTGTTCCGCGTGCTGGGGTCCTACCCCCGTGCCGTTCAGCCGTGAAGCCGCGCTACAAGGTTTTGCCAAGCACCCGCGTCGCCGGTGAGATCACTGTCCCCGGCGACAAGTCCATTTCCCACCGCGCCTTGATGTTTGGCGGCATCGCCAGCGGCACCACCGATATCACGGGATTCCTCGCAGGCGAAGACTGTCTGTCGACGATGCGAGCGATGCAGGCGATGGGTGTCCGCGTCGAGCGTCCCGCCGACCAACACGTCATCGTTCACGGTGTTGGCAAAGACGGCCTGCACGGCACCTCGGCGGCACTCGACATGGGTAACGCGGGCACGGCAATTCGGCTGTACATGGGGTTGTTAGCCCCGCAGAAGTTCGATTCCACGCTGATCGGGGATGAATCCCTGATGCGCCGGCCCATGGAGCGCGTGGCCAAGCCTCTGCGGCTCATGGGTGCGCGGATCGACACGGTGGAGGGCCGGCCTCCCGTGAAGATCCACGGTAGCCAGGCCCTGAATGGCATCGACTACCCCCTTCCGGTTGCCAGTGCGCAGGTAAAGTCCGCCGTGCTGCTGGCTGGACTCGGCGCGGCTGGCGTCACCTCGGTGACCGAGCCGGCCCCGACCCGAGATCATACGGAGCGGATGTTGGAAGCCTTCGGTGTGAAGGTGAGCCGGCAGGGAGCCAAAGCGTCCCTGGCGGGAGGCCAGGCTCTGAAAGCGACGGACGTCGTGGTGCCGGCAGACTTCTCATCCGCAGCGTTTTTCCTGGTCGCGGGGGCGCTGGGGGCGGACGAAGGACTGCTGCTGCGCAATGTCGGGATCAACCCGACGCGAACGGGCTTGCTCGACATGCTGAGGCTGATGGGAGCGGATATTCGCGTGCACGCGCGCGGGGGCGGGGCTGTCGGGGGTCCGGCGGCGACGCGCACCGTAGGCGAGCCGATTGCCGATATCGAAGTTCGTCGCAGCGCCCTGAGGGGTGTCGAGGTGCCCCTCGATCTGGTCCCTCTGTCCATCGACGAATTTCCGGTTTTCTTCATTGCTGCCGCCTGCGCTGACGGTGAAACCGTGGTCCGCGGCGCCCATGAGTTGCGGGTCAAGGAAAGCGATCGGCTGGCCGTCATGGCCGACGGGCTCACGGCCCTCGGGGTGCGCAACGAGCTCCTGCACGATGGCATTCGTATTCAGGGGCGGGGCTCACGGGCCGATGGCGCGCGCCCGGGAGTGGGCAAGGCCGGCGGTGTGGCACCGGTGTTCGAGGGTGGCGCCATCGATAGCCACGGGGACCACCGCATCGCGATGTCCTTTGCCGTAGCCAGCCTCAGGGCCAAGGCCCCCATCGAAATCCTCGACGTCGCGAACGTGGCAACGTCCTTCCCCGGCTTCGTGGAGCTGGCGCGTCAGGCGGGGCTGAGCATCGACGTCGCTTAGCATAGACTGCACGGTGATGCCTTCAGCACCGACCCCCAGTCCCCCCGCGACCGCTCCCGTATTGACCATCGATGGCCCGAGCGGCTCAGGCAAAGGCACCATCTCCCGTCGCGTGGCGGACCATCTGGGATGGCATCTTCTCGACAGCGGGGCCCTGTACCGATTGGTTGCCCTGGCGGGTCAGCTGGGCGGGCTCGGGGCGGACGATGCCGAGGGGCATGCCCAGCTGGCCTTGCGGATGAACGTGTCCTTTGCCTCGGCTCCGGACGGAGGCGAGCGAGTCCTTCTGGAAGGCCGGGAGGTCACGGCCGAGGTCCGTTCGGAGAAGGGGGGCCAGGGAGCCTCCCGCGTGGCGGCCTGGCCAGCGGTTCGGGCGGCCCTGGTGGAGCGTCAGCGGGCCTTTGCCCGGGCGCCGGGACTGGTGGCGGACGGGCGGGACATGGGCACGGTCATATTCCCGACGGCCGAGCTGAAAGTCTTCCTGACGGCCAGTGCCGAGGAGAGGGCTCAGCGCCGCTATAAGCAGTTGAAAGACAAGGGATCCGATGTTAGCCTTCCCGGCCTTTCGCGCGAGATCGCCGAACGGGACAAGAGGGATTCGACCCGTGCGGTCGCGCCTCTGAAGCCCGCGCCCGACGCCGCAGTGATCGACTCGACCGGTCTGACGATCGAAGAAGTAGTCGATCGCGTGCTCGCGCTGGGCGCGAGTCGCGGGCTGTGGTCCATGGGCTGAGTGCGGGCGCCAGTCGCGCGCGGAGAAACGATTTTTTGGGTTGGTGCGAGCAGGACGCACGCACTTTGTTAATAACCTGGGCCTCACAGGATTGAGGATCCAGAAGCACAGGCATTTATGACAGAAAGTTTCGCCGAACTCTTCGAGCAAAGCCTCGCCAATCAACGTATCCGTCCCGGGATGATCCTCACCGGGTTCGTCGTGGACGTCACTCCTGACGTCGTCATCGTCAATGTCGGTCTGAAATCCGAAGCCGTCATCCCCCTCGAGCAGTTCAAGAACGAGCGTGGGGAGATCGAGGTCAAGGCCGGCGACAACGTAGAAGTCGCTCTCGACTCCGTTGAAGACGGTACCGGCGAGACGCGCCTTTCGCGTGAGAAGGCCAAGCGTGCACGGACGTGGACGCGCCTCGAAGAAGCATTCAACAAGTCCGAGATCGTCAGCGGCGTCATCACGGGACGCGTCAAGGGTGGTTTCACGGTCGAGATCGAGAACGTCCGTGCGTTCCTCCCCGGTTCGCTGGTCGACGTGCGCCCGGTGCGCGACACCTCGTACCTGGAAGGCAAGCCTCTCGAATTCAAGGTCATCAAGCTCGATCAGAAGCGCAATAACGTCGTTGTTTCGCGGCGTGCGGTGGTGGAGCAGGAGTTCTCGGCCGAGCGTAGTGCCCTCATGGACAACCTCCAGGAAGGCGCAGTCGTCAAGGGCGCGGTCAAGAACCTCACAGACTACGGCGCATTCGTCGACCTCGGTGGTATCGACGGATTGCTGCACATCACGGACATGGCGTGGAAGCGCGTCAAGCATCCGTCTGAAGTCGTCAAGGTCGGCGACGAGATCGATGTTCGCATCCTCAAGTTCGATCGCGAGCGCTCGCGCGTCAGCCTCGGCTTGAAGCAGTTGGGTGCGGATCCGTGGGAGAACATTTCGCGGCGTTACCCGCCGCACACGCGCGTGTTCGGCAAGGTCACCAACATTGCCGACTACGGTGCGTTCGTCGAGATCGAGGACGGCGTCGAAGGCCTGGTCCACGTCTCGGAAATGGATTGGACCAACAAGAACGTCAATCCCGCCAAGGTCGTGCACACCGGACAGGAAGTCGAAGTCATGGTGCTCGACGTGGACGAGGAGCGTCGTCGCATTTCGCTCGGCCTGAAGCAGTGCAAGGCCAACCCGTGGAAGGAGTTCGCCGAGAACTACAACCGCGGCGACAAGGTCAGCGGCCAGATCAAGTCGATCACCGACTTCGGTATCTTCATCGGTCTGCCCGGCAACATCGACGGCCTGGTGCACCTGTCGGACATCTCCTGGGATATGCCCGGAGAAGAAGCGGTGCGCAACTACCAGAAGAGCCAGCAGCTCGAGGCCATGGTGCTGTCCATCGATCCGGAGCGCGAGCGCATCAGCCTCGGCATCAAGCAGCTCGCCAAGGATCCGTTCTCCGCCTACATCGCGGAAAACCCCAAGGGAACGATCGTCAGGGGCGTGGTAAAGGACGTGGATGCGCGCGGCGCGATCATCGACCTCGGCAACGGGATCGAAGGTCAGCTGCGGGCTTCCGAGCTCGGACGCGACCGCGTCGAGGATGCGCGTTCGGTGCTCAAGCCTGGCGAGGAGATCGAGGCGAAGTTCACCGGTGTCGACCGTAAGTCGCGCACCATCTCGCTGTCGATCAAGGCCAAGGAAATTCACGAAGAAGCCGAAGCCGTACAGAGCTACCGCTCCGATTCGGGCTCCTCCTCGGGGGGCACGAGCCTGGGCGACCTACTCAAAGAGCAGATCGGCTCGGGGGATCGTGGCTGACGCCTAGCAGGGGTCCAGTTGAGTTTCGATCACGGTCTTGTCTTCCGGCGCGCTTCGGCGCGCCGCCATCCGGACGAGGCCCGCTTCACGGCGGGCCTCGTAATCATCCCGCGTGCCACGCGTGAAGAAACCTTATGACGACAACCATGACGAAATCGGAACTCATCGAGATCATCACGGC